>CAWKMC010000032.1:0-123870 GCA_963850535.1 uncultured Alphaproteobacteria bacterium
CAGGCGCCCACATTCGACGCTGACCGGACGCACACCGGACGACGCTTACTGGGCATCCGGGATGGATCAGTTGGCGGCATGACGACAACCAGAACCGAGCTTATCCAAGCCGCCAAACTGTCCAACTGGAGGGGTCCACCTCATCCCGGCATGTATGAGGCAGGTTTGCGCTAGAACCGTTTGCTCTCGCCGCCCGTCCGTTACGGCTACATGGCAGCTCATCCGGCGCAGATCGCGACAGCGCTGCGCGTTTCAGGGATCACGGGCCAAGCGCTTTGCTCATTCCGCCACATCCAGTGGCTGGCTTTCCGTCCGGCACGCAGCCGTTGATCGCTGAATACAACGGCCGCGTCATGGCTTCCTCCCGTCCGTCGGGCAGCAGGCTACAGCGGCGGAACGGTCCATGCGACGGCAGCGCAGCTTGCGTATCTATATCGCAACGACGCTTTGGATTCTGCCGAGTGTTCGCGCTAGATGGGACCCAATCGGCGTTGACCGTGAGCGTTTGGCCCATGGCCGGTGGGTCCGTGGCCATAGTGGAAATCGAGGCCCACCCTCCTTCGCTGCGGCCGCTACTCCAACCACCCGAGATGTGGCGCACGCACCCGGTCCGGTTCAGTCTGCAAAGGCCAGGCGATGGCGAACGGCCGCTGTCGTATGCATGGAGGCGCGAGCACCGGCCCACGCACGGCACAGGGGCTGCAGCGCATCGTGCAGGCCCGCACCATTCATGGTGCCTACAGTGCGGAGGCGCGGGCCCTGCGCCGGATGCTGCGCAGCTTGGACGAGGAGCAGCGACGGCTACTGGGCCTGGTGAAGTAGCCACCTCTTTCAGCAGGCTGCTCTCCGCCCAGTTGCAAGGATGATTGCTGCACTCGTGTTCTTTGGAGCAGCCCGAGTACCATCTGCTCGGGCTGCCGATATCCGGAGTGGCAGAGTCGCCGAAATTCCTGCTCGAATTACGTACCTTGCCCAGCCTAACTAATAGTTTGCGAAGTTGGCGAAAGTGTCCAGGCTGCAATCCTCCGCACCTGCGGTCCGATGGGATTGCCACCTCTGCCGCCGGAAGCCGTGGACCTGCTGCGCCAGTTCAGCGCATTTGCCCGCGCGTCAGGCGGTTTTGCGATCTGGTGACCAGGGTTTTCGCATTTACGGCACGCGTAGCCGAGTGTTCGGCCTGTCGGGTCATCGCAAGGTGCTGACGAGCGATACTGAAGGGGTGCACTGATGAGTTTTCGTCTCCATGGCCTGGAACCAATCGCGCCAGAGGGCACAGAGTTCGTCGCGTCGATCTTCGATTGGCATCCATTGGCCAAGTTCTGCTGCACCAATTGGCCAGGGATTGCCGCGCGACTTCGACCGCTTGAACTAGAGCCGGATAGCCCGGTCGCGGATCCAGATCCAGAGGGACCGCAGAGCGTGACCGTATTTTGGTATACCAACGATGGTTACTGGCTGAGCGCGGCGGACGCATTGGCCTTGGCCTTCAATGGGCGGTGATCCGGCTCGGGGTGACGCATCTAGGGAAACTCCCCAGATAGGGAGCTTAGCGATCGTCAAGCCGAAGCGGAAGCGCTGCTCGAGTGGTCGCCGAACGGGTTAAGGGCATAAACGATGATCGTGGCTAAAGGTGTGACAAAGCGTGGGCTTCCGCGAACTGCCGCGCGTTGGGTGAACGGGGCGGCGGAACCCAACCATCAGCCAGGGAAAGCGGTCAGCTAAGGCAGCTGCACCGATCCCGCAGCCAATTGCCGACCTGCCGCCCGGCATGGACGCACTCCGGGACAAGAACGGCACACCTTTCATCAGTTCGACAGATGGCGCCCGGAACTATCTTGTCGGGGCGGGCGGCTCAAAGGTCCCGAGCTTCAACCAGGCCCTTTTCCAGCGAGTACTCGCCACGGCCCCCTGCATAGATCCTAGCGATCCGATGACACAGGCCCGCACCACAGCCGCGGTGTTTGCCGCGCTGGCTGCGTTCAAGCCAGCAGACGAGATCGAGGGCATGATCGCCGCACAGGCGGTATCGCTGCATCACGCCGCTATGGAGTGCTTCCGTAGGGCGATACTCCCAGACCAGCCGTCGGAGATTGCATCGAAGTTGCGGAAGGACGGCGCTAACGCTGCACGTGCAATGACTGACATGCTGGATGCGCTTGATCGCAAGCGCGGTAAGGGACCGCAGGTAGTGCGGGTCGAACGCGTCGTGGTGCATGAAGGTGGCCAGGCCGTCGTCGGCAACGTCAAAGCCGGCGATGCGGCGCCAGCCGCTGCCACAAGCAAGCAGGCATGATGGTGGCCGTTCATCGGCAAGCAGCCGGAACTGGAGGGGGTATGACCACCAAAATCGGGGCAGAACCCCATGCGTGCCGCAGTCTGGATGAGTAATTTGGCCCTGGCGCATGCCTGCCCGAGATGTGGCGCACGCACCCGGTCCGGTTCAGTCTGCAAAGGCCAGGCGATGGCGAACGGCCGCTGTCGTATGCATGGAGGCGCGAGCACCGGCCCACGCACGGCAGAGGGGCTGCAGCGCATCGTGCAGGCCCGCACCATTCATGGTGCCTACAGTGCGGAGGCGCGGGCCCTGCGCCGGATGCTGCGCAGCTTGGACGAGGAGCAGCGACGGCTACTGGGCCTGGTGAAGTAGCCACCTCTTTCAGCAGGCTGCTCTCCGCCCAGTTGCAAGGATGATTGCTGCACTCGTGTTCTTTGGAGCAGCCCGAGTACCATCTGCTCGGGCTGCCGATATACCAGCAACTTCTCAGTGCCATAGCGCCAGCCTGGTCCTCTCCGCCCTGAGCAGCGCCAACCTGAGCCGCGCCGACCTGAGCAACGCCAGAGACCTGACCCAGGCACAGCTGAATGAGGCGTGCGGCAAAGATGTGAAGCTGCCGCCGGGCCGGACCCTGAAGCCGTGCCCATGAGGAACCGGAGGCGCGAACTCCAAAATCATGCCAGCAGCACCTGGGGGCGAAGATCGGAAAACTGCCCCGTCTTGATCCATACGGCGGCCAGATAAAAAACCGTTGGTATCGCTCGCAAGCCAGTGCCGTGCCAATCGTTGCGATTTCGCGCTGCTGTCTCATCCTGCGGACAGACTGTTAAATCGATGGGCGACCGGGCAGCGCTGGAGATACTCTCCAACACCGGGAAGCAACGGCGCTCACACGATAGCACGCGCTTCCCGGCCCGTAGAGAGTCGTGCACGGCGTTCCAGCATCTGGAAAGCGTGCACGCGTCGTGTCGTCTCCCAGGCGCCCGCAAACAGGTCCTTGCCATGACGCGCTGTGGCTGTGGTCCTTGGGTTGCGTTCCAGGTCCAGAAGGTTTGGCTTCGTGCTTGGTTGCGCGAACGGCAGCGGCGGCGGGGTTGGGGAGCAAACGTAAGTGAGCGCTCCCAACCACGTGCCGTGGGGTGATGGATGGAGTGGTTCGTTCGTGGTTGGTTTGGCGGTGGTTGGGAATATATATACGTAGTATATATCCCGACCTCCGGAACCACTACCTCGTGGTTCGTTCGTGGTTCCGGTAGTGGTTGGCGCAGGCAACATCAGTCCTGCGGTTGACGGTGTAGAAGCTGAGCATTTCGACGATTTTGTCCTCGTTCAGCACGAGGCGCGTCGCCTTGTTTTTGCTGGGTGTGTTCCACTCCTCCTCCCGGATCAGCTCGCTTTTGAGCCATTTGGTGAGGATGGCTCTGGCTTCGTCGCGGCTCTTGTTGCCGATGCGTACGAGCGCTTGGCCGGCCCAGTGCTTGGCCCGGGGCTCGGCTCGAGGTAGTGCCAACTCTCTCCTGGGCCTTCACGCAATGCGTCGAAAATGCGGAGGAGCGGGCCATGGTCTAAGCCATCGAAGAGAGGCGGGGGCTTCCAGGCGACTGCGGCTTGGACGTTATCGCCAGCCGGGTATCTGGGGTCGACCTCTCGGTTGTCGATTTCGATGGAGGCGAGACGGATCCAGGTTGCCCTGGCCTTCGGTGCCAAATTGCCTTTAGCGTCTACGATCTTGACGTATCGGAATGCTTCGTCGGGGTCGATTTTGTACATTTGGGCTTCGTCTTCGGACATCGGCGCTAGTGACCGGTTGATGCGACCGCCGTCGACGAGCGAGCCACCGCCGCGAAAGGCATCTCGGTTTCCACCCTCTGCGCCGCCTTTGCGGAAATGAGTGTTGATGAGGAGCGCGGATCGGGTGCGGCGGGCCATGTCGTTGCCCATGGTAATCAGTTGATCCATGTGCTCGTTGCTGTTTTCGGTGACTTTGTGTGCCTTCACGAGGGGATCGATCATGGTTAGACCGATGCGCATGTCTTTGATGCCATCTTCTAGCGCTTTGGCATCGGCGCTTACCTCGAATACACCGGTTTCAGGGTTCAGGTGAGCGAGTAGGATCGGCCGCTGATCGGCGGTATTTACGAACAGCTCACCCTCGATATCGTCGCGGCTGATATTGTGGGCGATCATCGCGGCATGGATGCGGCGGTCCAACTCGTCGAGATCATCTTCTAGGACGTTGATCCAGACGCGTCCGGTCTGGAACACATGCATGTCCAGAATGTCTCGCCGGCCAGTGATGTAGGCTAGGGCCGCTCCTACGCCGGTGGCTGTCTTCCAACTCCACCGCTGCCGCCGAGCAAGGTGGTGTAGCCGCGCAATAGGAAGGTGCCGACCAGCCATTGGCGGGGTGGGATGGTAGTGGGGTCGCGCCATGCCCAGGCTCTGGGCTTGAGTAGCTTGCGGTCGGCCTCTGCCCGCTTGGCCTCGTCTTCGTCGAACTGCTTCTCAGGTTTCCTCGAAAATCTTTGCGGTCAGGTCCTCGAGGATTCCAAAACCGAGCGGGGAAAATCGAGACCACTCGATTGCTTCGGCGAGCGTCCAGCCGTTGTGACGAAGCTGGCGGAGCCATAGGTCCACAAGTTGGCGCGGATTCTCATGTGACCGGACGTCTCGGAAGCCGTTGCGGATGGAGTTTGGTAATTGCCTGAACTTAGCGAGGAGGTATTCGTATCGCTGATCCTTGCCGCTGCCATTGCGCTCCTGCCCCGCCCTTGGTTCGTGGTGTGGCCATGGGTAATCCGGGTGCAGCTTGGCATGCGGTGCAGCGGAGGCACTCATAGAGTCGCCTCCCTCGCCCCGGGCTGGCTGACGCAATCGGCAAGCGCCGGGCTTAAATGATCGATGGTATAAACTCGCCCTCGGGGGGCATTATTCTGCGACATATTTGCACCCGCTTATTGGGTGCGGTGGCTCGCTTGCTGTCGAGTGCCGTGATGGGCTACACGTTGGCCTGCCTAAGTCCAGACGTTTATAGCGCCTTAAGCAACCCCGCGCGGCCTCCGCCGGGGTTGTTTGTTATGCCAGGAGTTGTTGTGGGTCGTATCGGGCCTTGCGGGGCCTTCGCTGCGGCGTGAATTTGGCCGATGGTAGTGAGCGTAGCCAAGCCAAGCCGTGCTCAAAATCTACCAGCGTTCAGGGTACCGATCTTGACTGCACGGAGGCTGCCGTCGGCAAGCCGGTCGTAGGTCACCCGTCGCGACACGCCAGTCATGGCGCACCACTCGTTGATGCTGCCGTATTTTCGCGTAATTTCTGGCGGCTCTTTCACTGCCTGCTCCCGTATTCAACGTCTGTGCGGAACAGAGGAGATAAACGCCAGAAAGTCGATAATGAGCCAAAACTATTTTGGCTAGTTTGGCAAACTATGCTGCATTGGACATGCAAGTTTCGTTTCGGAATGTATTTCGGGCTATATGACTGAATGGCTCCTGCCAACCGAAACCCGCTGTCCTGGCAAGCGACGCAGCGTGTTCGGGAGGGAGCTGTACGCTTTATCGAAGCTCCGCTTGGTCACTACTACCCCGCGCCTTTCCATCTCCAGCTTCGCATGAGGTTTGCTTACCGGCTCGCCTGTGGCCCTTAGATGCGTTACCGCAACCGCCTTGATGGACCGGTTCACGTCAGCCTGCGTCAGTCGCTGTGCTGTTGGGCGGCCAACCCTCTGCGGGGCGCCTAACCTTGATCCCGAGGTAGCGCATAGGGGGCGAGCCCCAGGTGGCCTCAGCGCCGAACCAGCCCTGATTTGGAACATTGTGCGCTGGCTCCACCACTCCTGGGGAAGTCTCCGCGGTAGTTTTCCCCGACCCAAACGCAATGGCCTGCCATTGCCCTGACTGCAACAGCGTAAGTGCTCGCGATGCGAGTTGATGGTTATACTGGTGAAGCTCGGCTTCCTCTTCTTGGATATGTCGAATATGACCCCATGCAGAAGCAAGGATGATCGATCGATCCGCAAAGCCTCTGCCGGGAAACTCCTGCTTCAGCGCGTCGACAACATTGATGGGCACGAGACAGGCCAGGACGGCGGCGGCTCATTGCTGGCCACGCCGCAGCATGACGACCTCGCCGCTACCCCGCCCGCTACAGAACGTTGCCCACTGGCCCATCAGCACGCGTCGCCGGTCGAGCAAATCTCCGCGCTGATAAGCTGCTTGCGTTTTGTTGCCGAGCGTGTGCGCCAGAGCGGCCTCCGCGATATCAGACGGCTTGCCCGTCTCGGCAGCCCAGTCGCGGAAGGTGCTGCGGAACCCTGTGTCGTCAGATCGCTGCGCCCCATACGGCGCAACAGCACCAACATGGCCATGTTCGACAGTCCGCCCTTTTTGCCCGGGAAGACGAAGCCAGTGGGATCCTCGGTTCGTGGTTTCGCGGCCTCGCGCAGTACTGCCATAGCCGCATCAGAAAGGGGTACGCGGTGCTCGCGGTTCGCCTTCATCCTCCCCGGCGGGATAATCCAAGTGGCGTGCCTCATGTCTATCTCTGACCAGCGGGCGCCGATGACTTCCCCGGTCCTCGCGGCGGTCAGGATCGCAAATCGCAATGCCATGGCAGCTACACCTTCCTGCCCGGCGAGTGTCGCCATGAAGTCACCGACCTCGCGCCACGGCAGCGCCGCATGATGTTCGACAGATCGCACTCGCGACCGCTTCGGCAGCACGTTTTCAAGATGGCCTTTCCAGCGTGCCGGATTTTCACCACCGCGCCAGCGATGCGTGGCCGCGTAGTCAAGAACGGCCTCGATGCGGCCTCGCACCCGGGATGCTGTTTCCGGTTTCGTCGTCCAGATGGGCCCTAGGATCCGCGTCACCTGCCCCGTCTCGATGGCGCTGACCGGCAAGTCACCAATGATGGGATACGCATAGGTCTGCAACGTTGCGGGCCACTGTGCGGCATGCTTGGGATTCTTCCATCCGGCCCGGTTGGCAGCGATGTATTTCGCAGCACAGTCTTTGAAGGATACCGCCCTTGTTGCGGCCAATCGCTTCGCAGCGCGCTCGGCGTGTTTTCTCTCGATGGGATCAACGCCGTCGATACACAATGCCCGGGCGGCTTTGGCACGTTCGCGCGCTTCGGCGAGTCCGACCGTGTGAAATGGACCGAGGCCCATTTCACGCGCACGTCCATCAAGCATGAAGCGGAAAAGCCATGACTTGTTGCCCGCCAGCCCGACGTTGAGCCAGAGGCCGCCACCGTCGCCATAGATACCGGGACGGTTCGCGTTCTTTACTTTTGCTGGTGATAGCTTCCCGATTTGTCGCGCCATGGTCCGAATGGACCACCCCCAACTTGTCCCGCAAAACATCTGGAGATATGGGCGCATAGCGGCGCACAGTCAAGCGCCGCTCTACCGCGGATATCGCTGGTTCCGTAGGAGTTTCTGCACATCAGCGCACGTTCTGGTAGCTAGTTCCGGCGGAGAGGGAGGGATTCGAACCCTCGGTACCCATAAGGGTACAACGGTTTTCGAGACCGCCCCGATCGACCGCTCCGGCACCTCTCCGACTGAGCGCGACCGATGGCTTAGCATCAGCCGACTGAGAACAAAACCCGTAGTTGGCACCCGAGGCCTTACGTCATGACCGCAGCGCTGCCCGGGCGGCGATCTTATCGGTGCTGCCGAACCGATGCGCAGAGACGCCAGCTGAAGTCCCATCCACTGTGCGGCGCGCGAGTGGCCTCAGCGCACGCGGTTGACAGTGTAGTCGGTCACTTCGAGCAGCGCCCGCCGCAGCGTGGTTTCGGGGAACGGATCGAGCGCCCCCTTGGCCTTTGCCGCAAACCCGCGGGCACGATCCAGCGTGAGGCCAATTGCATTGCTGCGCGCTATCAAATCCAGCGCGCGCTCAAGGTCTGATTCGTTCTGCTCGTTCGCCTCGATCGTGCGGCGCCAGAAACCTTGATCGGCGGTGTTCGCAGCCTGATAGGCGAGCAGCACCGGCAGCGTGATCTTGCCCTCGCGGAAGTCGTCGCCGACAGTCTTGCCCAGAACCGCCTGGTCCGCGGTGTAGTCCAGTGCATCGTCTACGAGTTGGAACGCGATCCCGAGGTTCAGACCGAACTCGGCCAACGCCGATGCGTCCGACTGCGGCCGATCAGCGACTACGGCACCGACCTCACAGGCCGCCGTAAACAAGGCGGCGGTCTTGCCGGTGATCACGTCGAGGTATCGTGCCTCGGGGGTAGACAGATCGTTCTGCGTAACAAGCTGCAGCACCTCGCCCTCGGCAATGGTCGCAGCAGCCCGGGAGAGAATGCCTAACACGGTCAACGAGCCGTCCTCGACCATGAGCTGGAAGGCACGGGCGAATAGAAAGTCGCCAACAAGAACGGAGGCCTGGTTACCGAACACTGCATTGGCGGACGCCATGCCGCGCCGAAGCAGGCTTTCGTCCACGACGTCATCGTGCAACAGCGTCGCGGTGTGGATGAACTCGACGCAGGCAGCTAACTTGACGTGTCGCTGGCCTTGGTAACCACACATCCGGGCGCAGGCCAGCGTTAGCAGCGGGCGCAGTCGCTTGCCACCGGCGGCGACAATATGCGCGGCGAGCTGCGGAATCAGTGCCACTGGGCTGTCCATGCGGGCAACGATGGTGTGGTTGCACGCCTCCAGATCGCCCTGCAACAGCGAGATCAGGGAAGTCAGTGCGTCCTCGCCTGGCCGCTGGGGCGGCACCGTGCTGGGCTGGGACGAACTGGCGACAACGTCCAAGCAGATCTCCTGGCTTGCATGTCTGGTAGGCACAGGCACCATATCGGCGGCCCGGAAAACGGGTCAAGCAAAGGCGGGCAGGCGGTGCGTGTACTCGTGACATCAAACGATCCGGTGCGGCTCTCGTTCCTGACCGCGCTGCTGGCCGACGCTGGCGTCTCCGCCTTGGTACTTGATACACACACCAGTGCGGTGGAAGGAAGCATCGGTGCCATCCCACGCCGTCTTGCTGTGAAGGAGGAGGATGCGGGGCGTGCTAGGCGCGTCTTGGCCGAGGCGGGCGAAATCTAGGCTGTAAACCCTTTAACAGCAGCGTATCCAAGCGCTGGTTGAAAGTGGTAGCGTCGGCGGATGCATTGGCTCGCGCCCTTCAACCTATTGTATACTCTAACGGGATTTTTCGTTGGCCTACTGGTGGGTCAGACCGGCATGGGTGGCGGCTCGTTGGTCACTCCCATTCTTGTCCTGGTGTTCGGAGTGGCACCGGCCACGGCGGTAGGAACCGATCTGCTCTACGCCTCCATCACCAAGGCTGTGGGAACCGCGGTGCACGGCGCGCACCATACGGTGCGGTGGCCCATCGTCGCCCGACTTGCGGCAGGCAGCGTTCCATCAACGATCGCCACCTTGGTGGTGATCTCTCACTTCAACCTGAACAGCCGCCTCGCTTCAGGGGTGATCACCACCGCGCTAGGTGTGATGCTGCTGATCACCGCGGTCGCTCTGCTGTTCCGGCGACGACTGTTGAGCCTTGGTGGCAACTGGCTGGAGCTGGTGCCGGAACGCCAAACTCATAAGCTGACCATCGTGGTGGGTGCGGTGCTTGGAGTTCTGGTCACCGTTTCGTCGGTCGGTGCTGGTGCCATCGGCGTCACTGTGCTGCTTCTGCTCTATCCCAGGCTGCCGATGGCTCGCATTGTCGGTTCCGATATCGCCCACGCGGTGCCGCTTACACTAGTCGCCGGCTTGGGACACCTGATGTTAGGGTCGGTAAATGTGCCGATGCTGTTGTCCCTGCTGAGCGGCTCGATTCCGGGGATCGTGCTGGGCAGCTTTCTTGCGGTGCGGGTGCCTGACGCGGTGCTGCGACCGGTTCTGGCCGCAACGCTGGCCGTCGTGGGTGGCACGCTGGTGTTCTGAGCTGTAAGAATAGGCGCCGTATCGCTCGTCGGCTTACAGATCGTTGATCTAACCATCGGAAGGCTTGACGGTGCGCGCCAAAGGTCACGTATTTGGACAACGCCATGCCTCCCGACGCAGCAATCGTAGAGGCCGCCGACCATTCGGCGCGCCATTGGATTTTCCTGGAACATGGGCCCTTGCGGCCGGGAACCGAGGCGCACAAGCGCGCCGTCTGCGAGATGTTCCAGGCGACATTCAACCCCTACAGGCCGTCCATCATCGACTGGCCGAAGCTGGACCCTGCAGCGCATGCGCGGTTGTTAAGCCTGCCGATCTGGGACATCGCCGTGCAGACCGAGGGCAAGGCCGGACTGCGCATGAAGACGTATGCGGCGACGCTGGCGGATCCGGATATGCGCGCCGCGCTCGCGCTGAATGCCTGGGAGGAGGGGCGCCACAAGGAAGTGCTGTCGCACCTTGTCGCCGCTTATGGCATCGCACTGGCGCCGGAACCCGAATACATCGCGCCGCGCGATGCCGAATGGGCGTATCTGGTCACCGGCTTCAGCGAGTGCATCGATAGCTTCTTCGCGTTCGGCCTGTTCGCGCTGGCGCAACGGTCTGGCTTCTTCCCGCAAGAGCTGGTGGAGACCTTCGAGCCGGTGATGCAGGAGGAGTGCCGGCACATTCTGCTGTTCGCCAACTGGCTCGCGTGGCACCGGCGCACGATCCCGCGGTGGCGACGGCCGTGGTTCGAGGCGCGCGTGGCTGCGGTGTGGGCGTTTCTGGTGTGGGAGCGGATTAAGCTGGCCAAGGGCATTGACGGCGGAACTGACGCGGCCACGCAGGACAATAACTTCACCTTCAGCGGTGCGCAGGCAGTTGGCGATGGCGGAGCTGATACCGCCGTCCTGATGGACCTGTGCCTGGCGGAAAACGATCGACGCTTCGCGGGATACGATGTGCGGCTGTTGCGGCCCACCACGGTGCCACAGCTGGTGCGGCGTGCGCGGCGGGTTATGAGGTTGGTCGAACGCGTGCGGGCGAAGTTCTTGGCGCGGCAGCGGCTTTGATAGCGACGGAGTGGAACACCGCGCTCATTTTCCCCGTGGCTGAGCGATCACGCGCACCGGCGCAGCCTCGCACTGCAGTTTGGCCGGCAGCGCGACGACGTCGAATTTGTCAATCCCGAGCAGCGCTTCCAGGTTGGTCAGGTTCTCAATGATCAGCAGCTCGGCGGACAGCAAAATCTTGTGGACCACGAAAGGCGACCGATCGGGGCTTGGTGTGTCGAGTCCAACGATGCTGGCACCGATCTTGACCAGCTCCTGCGCAAATTCGGGCTCCAGCTCAGGGTAGTCGGTATAATAGGTGTCGTCGCCGAACCGTCGGTACCAGCCGGTCAGCACCAAGACGATATCGCCTGCGCAAACTTCGGCGTTCTTCAATAGATCCGGCGTCGCACTTCTGCGACCGCGCGCGTCGATGAGATGGCCGCGGCCGAAGAACCGCGTGACGGGGACATCGCAGACGAATTTGCCACCAGCGATCATGTGCAGGGGCGCGTCGATGTGCGTCCCCACATGCATGCCGCTGCACAGGCAATACATATTGTACTCGCCGTTGCCGATGTGAGCGATCTGCTCGAGCCTGGCAGGTGGATCACCGGGGTAGACCGGCATGTCCTTGGCGAAGCGATGAGTCAGGTCGATCGGCTGCATGGCATGGTCCATTGGAGGCCCATCGATTGAACCACAGACAGACGCAGATGAGCACGGTGCGCCTCGCGCCTGCGATACCATTCTTGCAGCAGTTGGCGCGCCGCGCCGGCACAGCGTAGGATTGCGTGACGACAAGCCTGCAATTCTCGGAAACGCTCATGATCAAACGCTTCCACGTCCTCTACGTCGGCCAGATCGATCTCGACACTGTCGGCCTCAACGGAACGCCTGCCAATGAGCGTCGCTACCCAAACGAGCGCCTATCGGAGGTGTTCTTCACGACGCGCCACATGGCGCAGGTCATGGACGAACTCGGCTACTATGCGCTGTGGACAGCCGAGCACCACTTTCAGCACGAAGGCTACGAGTGCCTGCCGAACCTGGTGCAACTCGGGCTATGGCTTGCCACGCAGACCAAGCGGCTGAAGTTCGGCTGTGCGTTCAACGTCCTGCCCATGTGGCATCCGATTCGGCTGGCCGAGGACTACGCGATGGCCGATATCGTCACCGATGGTCGCGTCATCATGGGCGTTGGCCGGGGCTATCACACACGCGAGGTGGAGACTTTCGGCGCCCCGCTGATCGACGCCGAGAAGAACCGCGAGTATTTCGAGGAGCAGCTCCAGTTGCTGCTCGCCTGCTTTAATGAGGAGCGGTTCAGCTTCAAGGGCAAGTATTTCACCTGCCCGCCGGAGGTCGAATATCGCGGCTACCAGCTCAAGGATATCACCATGGTGCCGCGGCCGAAGCACCTGCCGGTCGAGGTCTGGATGCCGGTCGCATCGGGCAAGACCATCGATATGATCGCGCAATACGGGCTCAAGGCGATGGTGACGCTGAACGGGGAAAAGATCCTGGACGATGTGGTGCGCGCCTATCAGGCGGCGTGCGCCAAATTCGGCCAGCAGAAGCAGATCGGTCAGGACATGATCTGGGGCACCGGGCTCTATCTCGCCGGCAGCCAGGAAGAAGCCATCCGCGCGGTCGAACCTGCGCATGACGAGCGCTACAAGTGGTTCGCCCCCTTCGGCTTCGTGCGCTACGCGGACGAACGGGGCCGCACCTGGGGTACACCTGGCGCGCCGGCGCGGATTCCGTCACTCCGTGATGGCGTTCAGCAAAAGGCGTGGTTCTGTGGCACACCCGGTCAGGTCATCGACGGCATCAAATCGATTGAGGCAAAGTATCCTGGTCTCGAGGACTACATGATCCACTGGGCCGAAGGCCTGTCGCCACGAGAGTTCGAGGAGCAGCTCCGCTGGTTCGCCCGGGACGTCATGCCCGCCTTCGACTGAGCTGGAATTGCTCGGCCACGCCGGGGCTCGACCGCTACGGGCCGCCTCCGAGTGGACGGTCAGTCGTCGCGCCGTACCCGCTCCATCCGCTCGTGGCGCTCCTGCGCCTCGATCGACAGGGTGGCGATCGGCCGCGCCTCCAGCCGCCGCAAACCGATCGGTTCGTCGGTCTCCTCACAATAACCATAGCTGCCGTTCTCGATCCGGATCAGCGCCTGGTCGATCTTGGAGATCAGCTTGCGCGCCCGATCACGGGTGCGCAGCTCCAGCGCCCGGTCGGTCTCCACGCTGGCTCGGTCGGTGATGTCGGACTCGTGGATGCCTCCCTCAGACAGGCTGGCCAGGGTCCCGTCTGCTTCCTTCAGTAGGTCGGTCCGCCAGCGAAGTAGTTTCTGACGGAAGTATTCGACCTGGATGGGGTTCATGAACTCCTCATCCTCGCTCGGTCGGTAGTCTGGGGGGAGGGTAACCATCATAACGTGCCGGTCCTGCCTTTCCTCGCGCTGCGCTCCGCCCGTTGGCTTGTCGGACGCCGCGGAACCCCCGGCCCGTCCTGGATCGCAATTGCGCGGGCTTATAGCGATGCGCGATAGCCGCGCCAAGAGCACGTGAAGAAGCTTCAACAATGTAACACCAAGGAAGTATGCGCGGCCCTCACAGCTGGCGCCGTGCCACCTCGACCCGCGCCCGGGCCACGATCGCCGAAACAATGGCGTTCAGCCGCCGGTCGGTGGCATGAGGAACGGACGCGGCGAGGTCGGCCAGCCGTTGCAGGGCGGTCCCGTCGCTTCCCGCCGACAGGATCAGGCGCTGCAGATCGGCCAGCGCAGCCAGTATGTCCTGCCCGTGCCGTCGCGCCTGTCGGTCCTGCAGGGTTTCGCCGCCCATTTCCTGCAGGCTCAGCATCGTCGCGAGAGTGGGCGCGCTGGTTTCCGCTGCGGCTGTCGTCGCGCCGGCATTTGCTGGTTGCAGCGGCACGCTGAACCCGGACGCACCCAGCCTCCGGCTGGCGGTGCTCGCCCTGATCGGCCAGCCAACCCGTTCGATCCCCGTCATGCCCGGCTCCTTCTGCTCGCCTCGCCTGCCGCTCGGCACTTCGTGCCTGGTGTCCATGAGCGCCGATCGGCTCGGTTCGGGCGGTTCGGCGTGGCACGGGACTTGCCCTGTGCTCGGCAGACTGGCGCAAATTCCTTACGCAGACGCTAGCACCGAGGGCCCGTTGTGATCCGGTTCGTTCGCCTGTTTGTTTTGCTGCTTCTTCCGCTCGTTGCCGCAACGTCGGCCGGCGCTCAGGTGCGGATCAAGGACATCACCGATGTCGAAGGCGTCCGGGACAATCAGTTGATTGGCTATGGTCTCGTGGTCGGACTGAACAACACCGGGGACAAGCTGGAAAATGCCGTGTTCACCCGTGAGTCGCTGATCGGCATGCTGGAACGGCTGGGAGTGAACACACGCGACCAGGTCGAGAAGCTGAAGGCCAAGAACATCGCCGCTGTAATGGTGACGGCCGAACTCCCGGCCTTTGCCCGCAGCGGCAGCCGGATCGACGTCGCGGTGTCAGCGTTGGGCGACGCCACGAACCTGACCGGCGGCACCTTGCTGGTTACCCCGCTGCTGGCCGCGGATGGCGAGGTTTACGCTGTGGCTCAGGGTGCGCTTGCCACGGGAGCCATCGCGGCGCGGGGTGCCGCGACATCGGTAACGCGTGGTGTGCCCACCGCGGGGCGCATCGCCAATGGTGCGACGGTGGAACGGGAGGTGGCTTACCGGCTGGATAAGACACACACGCTACGCCTTGGGCTGCGCAACCCCGACTTCACCACCGCCAAGCGGATCGCAGTGGCAATCAACAAGGAATTTGGCGGCATGGCAAAGGCCGCGGATTCACGGACAGTGGCACTCGATTTCGGCGCCCGTGACCCTGTGGAGACGCTAGCCTCACTTGAGGAACTGCGCGTCCAGCCGGATAGCCCTGCCATCGTGGTGATCGAGGAGTCCAGCGGAACGATTGTCATGGGCGCCAACGTGCGGGTCAGCACCGTGGCGATCGCCCAGGGCAACCTGACCATCCGCGTGACCGAGACGCCGGAGGTAAGCCAACCCGCCCCATTTTCCAACGGCAGCACGACCGTCGTACCGCGCACCGAGGTGCAGGTCGATGACCAGCACGATCGCAAGCTGGGCATTGTGCAGGGCAGCGTGACGCTGCGCGACCTCGTGGCAAGCCTGAATGCGCTGGGCGTCGGGCCGCGCGATCTGATCAGTATCCTGCAGTCGATCAAGGCGGCCGGCGCCCTGCAGGCCGATATGGTGGTCCGATGATCGCCATCGCAATGCAGCCTGCGTCAAGCGCCCTGCCGCCGGCACAGACAACGAAACTCTGGCAGGCAGCGCGCGACTTCGAGGCCATGGCCATCGGCCAGTTGCTGCAACCGATGTTCGAGACGATCGACGTGAAGCACTCCCAGTTCGGCGGCGGCGAGGCAGAGGAGACGTGGCGGCCGATGCTGGTCGATGCGATCGGTAAGCAGATGGCGGCGAATGGGGGCATCGGCCTCGCCGTTCCAGTGTTCAATGCGATGTTGCGCGCACAGGAGAAGGCAAAATGACCTTGGGATTGACGGATGCAGGCACTGCGATGGCGGAAACGCTGGAGGCGGAAAACTGCGCCCTGACGGCGCTCGATCTGCCGCGGGCCGGCGCGATGCTTGCCAGGAAGCAGCGGGCTCTCGCTGATCTCGCAGCTGCGGCGGCACGGGCCAACACGCAGTCACACCACGCTGCCGACCGTGTGGCACGACGACTGCAGTCCCTGGCGATCGAGAACAAGCGCCTACTTGAGCGGGCACTCGCAGCGCAGGGCCGGGTCATCCAGGTGGTGGCACGTGCTGCAGCATCAGCCAACGCGCCGACAGGATATGGACCGGCGCACGGCCAGCGTCCGGCCGCGTTCGCACTTTCCGCGAAAGCCTGATACGTCCCATGCATGACAGCGCTGGACCCACAGACGTGGCGCCGCCTGCTGGCGCGCGCCCCGACCGATGCCGCGCTGTCAGCGCTCTACGGGCCGCTGCTGACCGCGCCGACCGCGCCGGACGGGTGCTTCGTCCTGGGCCGCATCGCCCAGTCGGTTGATGGCCGCATCGCCACGGCCAACGGCGCGTCGCAATGGATCAGTGGCCCACAGGACGTCATTCATACCCATCGCCTGCGCGCATTGTTCGACGCCGTGGTGGTTGGTGCCGGCACCGTGCGCGCGGATGATCCGCAGCTTACGACACGGCAGGTGGAAGGTCCGTCACCGGTGCGTGTGGTGCTCGACACCGAGCGCAGGCTCGACGCCCGGTACCGGGTCTTCCGCGATGGTCCTGAAACGCTGCTCTTCTGCGCTCCCGACGCGCCGGGTCCGAATTCGGTCGGTCACGCGCAGGTGCTGCGGCAGCCACGCTCCGGCAAAGGACTCTCGATTGTCGCGGTGCTTGCCGCGTTGGCGGAGCGGGGGTTGCGCCGTGTGTTCGTTGAGGGTGGCGGCATCACCGTGTCGCGCTTTCTTGCTGCCGGCGCGCTCGATCGTTTGCACATTACCATTGCGCCGCTTCTGATTGGTTCAGGCATTCCCGCGTTCACATTGCCGGAAACCTCGACCCTGACCGATGCCTTGCGCTTCGAATGGTCGGTTCACCGCATCGGTGCCGATCTGCTGGTCGATATTCCACTGTCCCGCGCCCGGCCCGGTGTTTGTGGATGATGGCCGGGCCGAGCCCGGTCACGGCGCGCGCGTTCTGGACGGTGATGGCAGGGCGTGGCGAGATCCGTACCGAGACGCTTTCTCGCGAACGCGACGAGTGCCAGCTTGTCCACACCATTGCTAGCGGCATTTCGCGCGGGACAGAGTCGCTGGTGTTCGAGGGGCGCGTGCCTCCGAGCCAATATCAATCAATGCGCGCGCCGCTCATGGCTGGCGCATTCCCGTTTCCGGTGAAATACGGCTACAGCGCTGTTGGTCGAACCCCGGACGGCCGGCGAGTCTTTGTGCTTCACCCACATCAGGACGTGTTCCTTGCCCCGGCGGCGATGTGCATTCCCGTCCCGGAAGACGTGCCCAGCAACCGCGCTGTTCTTGCCGCCAACATGGAAACTGCGCTGAACGTCGCATGGGATGCGGCGGCGCTTGCCGGGTGAACGGGCAATGGTTGTCGGTGCCGGTGTGGTCGGGCTGCTCGTTGCATCGTTGCTGGCACGCATTCCGGCGGTGCGGGTCACTTTGATCGATGTTGACGCAGGGAGAAAATCTCTGGCGCGGCGTTTCGGTTGCCGTTTTGCCACGCCGGAGAGCGCACCAGACGAGCAGGAGCTGATCGTCCATGCATCGGCCACCGAGGCTGGCCTGCGGCTGGCGCTGGATCGCGCGGCGTTTGAGGCCCGCATTGTGGAGGCCAGCTGGTTTGGCGACCGTGCGCCGTCTGCGCCACTGGGCGAGGCGTTCCATGCTCGCCGCCTGCGCCTGATCGCGTCGCAGGTCGGTGCCATTGCGCCGGCAATGCGTGGTCGGCGCAGCCACGCCGAACGACTGTCGCTGGCGCTGGAACTGCTGGCCGACGATAAATACGACGCGCTGCTGGAAGGGCCGACGCATTTCGCAGATATGCCTCAAGCAATGCCGCGCGTTTTAGCCCCAGGCGGCCTGTGTCACGTCATAACTTACGGGACCGAGTGAATGTTCAGCCTCACCGTCTGCGACCACATCATGATAGCCCACAGCTTTCGCGGCGAGGAGTTCGGCCCTGCGCAGAAGCTGCACGGCGCGACCTTTGCGGTGGAAGCGGAGTTTAGGGCGGAAAAGCTCGACCAACTGCAACTGCTGGTCGATATTGGCCTGGCAAAGACGGAGCTGCGTCGGACCCTGGACACGCTCGACTACAGCAACCTCGACGACAATGCTCTGTTCAAGAATGTTAACACCACCACGGAACATGTGGCCTATCACATTCATGGTCTGCTCGCCTCGGCCTGCCGTGATGGTCGGCTCGGCGATGGAGGCCGTGCGGTGACGGGACTGAAGATCCTGCTGCGGGAAAGTCCTAACGCCTGGGCGGCTTACGAAGCGCCCATCGGCTGATGCACGTCTCGCTGATTGTACCGGCACCATTCGATGCCGTCACCGGCGGCTATGAGTATGATCGCCGCATCGTTGACGGCTTGCGTGACGCCGGACACAGCGTCGAAGTGCTTGAACTCACGGGCAGTTACCCGTTGGCGAACGAGGCCGCGCGAGATGCGGCCTGTGTGGCCTGGGACAGCGTTCCGGCAGGCTCTCGACCCATCATCGATGGGCTTGCATTGCCGGCTTTCGCCGGGCTCGATGACGCCCTGTCGGCAAGCAACACCGTCGGCCTTATTCATCATCCAACATCGCTGGAGAGCGGATTCAGCGAATCCGAGCGGACCACCTTGCTTGCGCTGGAGCAGCGTCTGGTCCCCCGATTAACGCGCATCATCGTTACCAGCGAACCGACCGCCGACCGCCTCGTTGCCGACTATCGCGTGAACCGTGACCGTATCCGGGTCATCGTGCCAGGAACGGATGATGCGCGACGCAGCACAGGATCTAACGGGCCGACTTGCCACATTCTGTCGATCGGAACGCTCATCCCCCGCAAGGGTCACGATTTACTGCTTCGTGCCGTGGCGCGGCTGTTCGACCTGGATTGGCATCTCACGATCGTCGGGTCACCCGAGCGCGATCCTGTGCACGCTCATGCGCTTGCTGCAGCGGCGGAGGAACTCCGCATCGCCGGACAGGTACGGTTTGCCCGCGAGGTGACGGGGGCCGCACTTGAGGCCCTTTGGCGTGAAGCCGACCTGTTCGCACTGGCAACGCATTGGGAAGGTTATGGCATGGCGATTGCCGAGGCGTTGAAGCGTGGCGTGCCGGTCGTTGTCTCGGACGGTGGTGCCGCCGGACATCTGGTGACGCCGGAGGCTGGCGTGGTGTGCCCGATCGGTGACCCGGTAAATCTTTCGAAGGCGCTGCGCCGGATGATCTTCGGCAACGATCTGCGTCGCGGCATGGCAGAGGCGGCGTGGCAGGTTGGTCAGACATTGCCGAATTGGCAAACCCAAGTGCGGGAGTTCGCGCAGGCGCTTGCGGATTGACCGAGCTTTTTTCTGCCGACTGGCTCGCACTACGTGAGCCGTTCGACCACGCTGCGCGTTCGCTGCGGCTGGCGGCACGCCTCACCGAGATATTGCCGCAACGCCCACGCATCGTGGATCTGGGAGGTGGCACCGGCAGCATGTTTCGCTTCCTCGCGCCAATCGTCGGACGTGGCCAGGATTGGGTGCTGCTGGATGCAGATGGGTTCCTGCTGGATGAGGCGTTCGGTCGCACCGCGGCATGGGCGCGCGGTCAGGGATTCGCAGCAACAGCCATTGGCGACACGCTGCATGTGTCGACACCACGCGGGCTGTGGCGCATGCACGCGGCTCAGCACGATCTGAGTACTGGTCCTCTTCCCGGCGATATTCGGGAAACGCGGCACGATGCGATCGTTTGCAGTGCGCTGCTCGACCTCGTGTCCGCAGCGTGGCTCCAGGGACTGTGTAGCGCGGTCAGCGCCCCGGTTCTGGCGTGTCTGACCGCCGATGGTCGCGACGTATGGCGACCGCGCCATCGCTACGATGCGCTCGTGCGCACCGGTTTCCGTCGTGACATGCGGCGCGACAAAGGTTTCGGCCCTGCACTCGGGACGGATGCCATCCACAGCGTCTCGCGCTTCGCCGCATCAGCCCCGAGCAACTGGCAAATACCCAGTACCGCGTTGCGTATGCAGCGCACACTGATCGACTCTACCGCAGATGCCGCCCGTGCCGCCGCTCCGGCACGGACGCGGGCGATCACCGAATGGCAGGAGGTACGTCTTCGCCAGGCGCTGCTTGGCAGGCTTGCCATCACCATAGGCCACCGGGACATACTCCTTCTTCCCTAGGGAGGATGGACGCCATGCTGCTCGGCGCGATCGCGGACGATTTCACCGGAGCAACTGATCTCTGCTCGATGCTGGTGCGGGGCGGCATGCGAACGGTCCAGCTCATTGGCGTGCCGGGGGCGCACGATCGTGTCCCGGATGCCGATGCTGTGGTCGTCGCACTGAAGTCGCGCACCGCACCGGTGCGAGAGGCGGTTGATGAAAGTCTGGCCGCCTTGGCATGGCTGCGCACCGCGGGGGCGCGCCAATTTTTTTTCAAATACTGCTCGACCTTCGACAGTACGGATACCGGCAATATCGGTCCGGTGGCTGATGCGCTGATCGCGCAACTTGGCTGTGGCTTCGCGTTGGCATGCCCAGCCTTTCCCGCGAACGCCCGCAGCGTCTATCAGGGGCACCTGTTCGTCGGCAGTGTCCTGCTGAACGAGAGCGGCATGGAGCACCATCCGCTTACGCCGATGACGGATGCCAACCTGGTACGCGTGCTGTCGCGACAGACTGACGGGAAGGTAGGTCTGGTTCCGTATGCCGCGGTCGAACAGGGCTCACTGCAGGTGCGCGCGGCAATGACCAGCCTGCAGGAGCAGGGGAACCGCTATGCCATCGTTGATGCCGTCGACGACGCGCACCTGCTGGCGATCGGTGAGGCCGCGGAGCGCCACGTATTGATCACCGGTGGCTCCGGCGTCGCCATGGGGCTACCCGGCAATTTCCGCCGCGCCGGTTTGTTGAACCAAGGAGGCGATGCCGCTGCCTTGCCAAAACTCGTCGGGCATGCCGCTGTGCTCGCCGGTTCCTGTTCGCGGGCGACACTGGGACAGCTCGACGTGGCCCGCAAAGATGTCCCCGTGCTTCAGCTCGATCCACTCGCGCAACCCGATTCTTGAAGGCATGGTAAGCGCTGCGCGCCACTGGATGGCGGACAAGCTAGACGAAGCACCCATCATCATTGCGGCGTCGGCCTCACCGGACAAGGTTAAGGCGCTGCAGCAGAAGCTGGGACGGGACGCTGCAGGCGCGCTGGTGGAGCAAACGCTGGCGCATATTGCTGAAGACCTGGTCTCGCGCGGCGTGCGGCGGCTTGTCGTGGCGGGCGGAGAGACGGCTGGAGCAGTGGTGTCTCGCCTTGGCGTGCGCAGCCTACGCATCGGTATGGAGATCGATCCTGGCGTGCCGTGGACCTACGCCGAGGGCGGCAGCACCCCACTGCTGCTGGCGTTGAAGTCGGGCAATTTCGGTGCGCCGGACTTCTTCGTGAAGGCGTTCACCATAGCAGCTTCATAATGAAGAAAGGGCGCCTTACGGCGCCCTAGTATCCCGTCGAGCTCCTCGCGGGAGCCAGACCGGGTCGTTCAGCACATAGAATCAGATGTCGACGGCATTGAGTTCGGCAGCCGGAGCAGCGGCTGCAGCAGCCTTCTTGCGGCCTCCGCTCTTCTTGCGCCCAGCTGCCTTCTTCTTCGGGGCTGCCTTACGACCCCCCTTCTTCTTTGCCGCGGTCTTGCGGTAGCCCTTCTTGGCTGCCGCCTTCTTGCGGCCTGCGGCCTTCTTCTTCGGCGCGGCCTTGCGTCCAGCCTTCTTCGGGGCGCCCTTCTTCCGCCCACCCTTTTTCGCTGCCGCCTTTTTGCGGCCCCCTGCCCGCATCGCCAGCGCTTGGGCGCGCGGCTCCTCAGTGGTGGTAGTCTCTTCGTTACTCACGTGCAGAAACTCCTTCTCGTGTCGTTGGTTTGCAGTCGCGCGGTTGAACCGCGGCCGGGCCGGTGATCCTGCATGGCAGGTCACCTGCCGTGCGTACCAAAGCCGCACATGCCCGGAAGCGCGACGAGAGTGGCGGCTACGAGCCGTTGTGTTCGTCGCTTCTGCGATCCCGCATCTGAGGTCGATGCTCGATCGACTGCGCTTCACCTGGACTGGTCTGCGGTCAATGGACCGTCCTTCCGTTGTCGCGCACAGCATCGCCTCTGCGAATCGAATGCATGTGCACCAAATTCGCTATTCCTTGTCTCGTGCGGTGATGTCAACAAAAAGCAACCGTTTCTTCGTGGGTTCGACGAAAAAACTGTTTGAGCGGCGCAATGCGATGCATGGATGCCACAGAAAACCGCCGCGACATCACTGCCGCGGCGACTTTTCAAGTGAGTGCGAAAGGCTCAGCCGCGCTTGTCGATGGGTACAAACGAGAGATTTTCGGGCCCGGTGTAGTTTGCGGTCGGGCGAATCAGCTTGTTGTCGATCCGCTGTTCGATGACATGGGCACCCCAGCCAGAGGTGCGTGCGATGACGAACAAGGGTGTGAACATCGCGGTGGGAACGCCCAGCATGTGGTAGGAGATGGCGCTGAACCAATCGAGATTGGCGAACATGCTCTTGGCATCGGCCATCGTCGCCTCGATCCGGTCGGCAATGTTGAACAACTTCATCGATCCAGCGGCCTGCGACAGGCGCCGTGCCACCTCCTTGATCACCTTGTTGCGCGGATCGGCGATCGTATAGACGGCGTGGCCGAAGCCAATAATCACCTCACGGTTGGCGACGCGCCTGCGGATATCGTCATCCGCGGCGTCCGGGGTGTCGTAGCGGCTCTGAATCTCGAACGAGACCTCATTGGCCCCGCCATGCTTCGGACCCCGTAAGGCGCCGATACCGGCGGTGATCGCCGAATACATGTCCGCACCTGTGCCGGCAACGACCCGGCAGGTAAACGTCGAGGCGTTGAACTCGTGCTCGGCATAAAGAATGAGCGAGGTGTGCATGGCGCGGACGAACGCCTCGCTGGGCGGCTTGCCGTGCAGCAGGTGCAGGAAGTGGCCACCGATGCTGTCATCGTCGGTCTCGACGTCGATCCGCTTGCCATTGTGGGCGTAATGGAACCAGTAGAGCAGCGCCGATCCCAGGCAAGCCATGAGCCGATCAGTGATGTCACGGGCTCCTGGCTGGCTCTGGTCTTCCTTCTCGGGCAATGCGCAGCCCAACGCAGAGACCGCGGTGCGCATCACATCCATCGGATGCGCGGCCGGTGGCAGCGCTTCGAGCGCCTGCTTCAGTGACGCCGGCAGCCCGCGAAACGACCGCAGCTTTGCCTTGTAGGCATTCAGCTCGGCGCGCGTTGGCAGACTACCGTGCACGAGCAGGTAGGCGATTTCCTCGAATTCGCAGGTCTCCGCGACGTCGAGGATGTCATAGCCGCGGTAGTGCAGGTCATTGCCAGTGCGTCCGACGGTGCATAGTGCCGTATTGCCGGCGGTGACGCCGGAAAGTCCGACGCCCCTCTTCGCACGGTTGGGCAGTGTTGCGGTGTCGCTCATGGTGTCGCTCCTTGGCTCAGGTCATGGACCGGCTTTGCGCCGCCCATCCACGTCCTCTTCACGGCGAGAGTAAAGACGTGGATGGCGGAGCCAAGCCCTGCGGTGACGATGTTCAGAAGATCCCCGACTTGCCTACAGCCAGTGTGCCCGCCGGCAAGGCGACATTCAGCGTGTGCAGCTCACCCGCCTTCAATTGTGGCAGCGACTGAGCCGCATCCAGGAACCGGTTCGCCTCACGGGTGGAGATGACGCCATCGGTCATCTCACGGAACTTCCGGATGTAATCATCGCGCCCGAATGGCTTTGCCCCGAGTGGATGCGCATTGGCCACTGCCAATTCGTCCACGATGCGGCTGCCGTCCTGCATCAACACCTCGACACGGCCGCCGAACGCCTGTTCGGCGGGATCGGTCGAGAGATAGCGGCGCTCCCATTCGGGATCCTCGTGGGTCTCGATCTTTTGCCAGAGCCGCACGGTATCGGCACGGCCGGCCCGCCTGGGCGTGTAGCTATTGACGTGGTGCCATCGTCCATCCTGCAGGGCGACCGCGAAGATGTACATGATCGAGTGATCCAGCGTTTCGCGTGACGCTTTCGGATCCATCTTCTGCGGATCGTTGGCACCGGTGCCGATCACCGCATGCGTGTGATGGCTGGTATAGATGGTGATCTTCTCCACCTGCTCGAGATCGGCGATCTGATCGCGCATTCGAAATGCCAGGTCGATCAGTGCCTGTGACTGGTACTCGGCACTGTGCTGTTTGGTGAAGCTGTCCAAGATGGCGCGCTTCGGCTCACCGGGACCTGGCAGCGGCACGCGGTAATGCGCGTCAGGACCATCCAGCAGCCAGGCAATCACCGAGTCCTCGCCTTCGTAGATCGGGCTCGGCGCACCTTCGCCACGCATCACCCGATCCACCGCTTCCACCGCCAGCTTGCCGGCATGCGCGGGGGCGTAGGCTTTCCACGAGCTGATCTCGCCTTTGCGTGATTGGCGCGTCGTGCAACTGACATGCACGGCTTGCTGCACCGCCTGGTAGATCACCTCCTGCTTCAGTCCGAGCAGCGTGCCGATACCAGCCGCCTGGGCAGGGCATAGATGGGTAATGTGGTCGATCTTGTGCTTGTGCAGGCTGATGGCGCGGACCAGGTCGATATGGACCTCGTAGCCGGTGGCGACGCCGCGGATCAGGTCGCGTCCCGATTTTCCCATCGTCTGCGCGACAGCGAGGATGGGCGGAATGTTATCGCCCGGGTGCGAATAGTCGGCTGCCAGGAACGTGTCGTGCATGTCGAGTTCGCGTACTGCGGTGCCGTTCGCCCACGCGGCCCATTCCGGGCTTGCGCGCTTGGTCGCCGGCACGCCGAACACGGTTGCGCCGTCCCGGAGCGGATGTCCGAGCGCCATGTCACGCGCGGAAACCACTGGACGGCGGTTGATCGCGCCGATCGCCACCGCCGCATTGTCGATCACTCGGTTAATGATCATGGCCGCGACATCGCGCCCGACCGGCACTTTATCTGCTGCGACGGCAGCGATCTTCCAGGCGAGCTGATCATCGCGCTTCAGGTTGTCTTTGGACGGGTGCACCCTCACGTCGTGCAGGATCATGAATTCCTCCGCTGGCCTCGCTGAGCAATCCTTCGTAAGGTCAAGCGCACCACATCGCAACCGAGTGCCAAGGACACTTATATAGAGTGTCAGCTCCATTCGATCGGGTGATCATCGGCGAGGTGGTCACCAGCGACACCATCGTCCCGCACGGCTATATCGCAGTGCGCGACGAGCAAATTGCTGCCATCGGCGAAGGTACCCCGCCGCCTGCCGGGGAGATTATCGATCACTCAGGGAAGCTGATCCTGCCCGGGCTGGTCGATGGCCACATGCACACATCGTCGTCCACCGGCTGGCCTGGCATCGAGACCGCGACGCGATGCGCGGCTGCAGGCGGTGTGACCACCTGCGTGGACATGCCGTACGACGTGCCGCAACCAGTGACCGATGCCTCGATCCTGGCGGACAAGATCGGCTGGGTGGAGCGGACCGCGTATGTGGACATGGCGCTCTACGGCACCATCACAAAGACTGGCGGTGTCGGCGCGATTCCTGGTCTGGCAGCAGCCGGCATTTCCGCCTTCAAGCTGTCAACCTATGAATATGACGCCGTGCGGTTCCCGCGCATCGACCATCCCACGATGCTTGCGGCGTTCCGTGAAATCGCCAAGACCGGCCTGCCATGCGCGATCCACAACGAAGATCAGGAGCTGGTGGAAATGCTGACGGCGCAGGCACGCGCCGAGGGTCGTATCGAACCTATCATGCACTGTCGCACGCGGCCGCCCCTGGCCGAGACGATGGCTGATCTCGAGATTTTCGAGATGGCACTGGAGACCGGTGCGCATGTGCACATCGCGCACTCGTCCTTGGCGCGCGGCTTCGAAATTGCCGAAACGTTCCGCAGCATGGGCGCGCACGCCACGGGCGAGGCCTGCATCCAGTATCTTTGCATGACCGAGGACGACATCGTGCGTCTCGGCGGCAAGGGAAAATGCAACCCGCCGTTCCGCACGGCAGCCGAAGTCGAGCGAATGTGGGAGTGCCTTATCGCGGGCAAGGTCGCTTACGTATCGACCGACCACGCGCCCTGGCCGCTCGAGCGGAAGACGCTGCCGGACATCTTCGCCAACAGCGCAGGCTTGCCTGGGCTCCAGAGCTTCGCTCCGCTGATGTTTTCGCTGCTCGACGAACGTGGGCTGTCGCCGGCGTTGATGGCGACCTACTGCGCCGAGAAAAGTGCGCAGATGCATGGACTTTGGCCGCGCAAGGGTGCGTTGCGCGTCGGTTCGGACGCCGATCTTTGCGTGTTGGAGCGTGGCGATTTCGTGTTTGACGAGGCGAAGATCGAAGACCGGCCAGAGATGCGCTGGTCACCCTACCACGGACGACGCATGCGCGCGCGGGTCGCCGCGACCTACCTGCGGGGCGGCATGATCTGGGATGGGACGAAGGTCCTGGCACGCCCGGGGAATGGCAGGTTCGTGCGGCGAAACGCACGCTGACACACTGCGCACACGATCGCCAGGCGTGGCGATTGGAGGCCAAGCGATGAGCGGGGACATCTTTCGCCCGCGTACGCGACCAACGGTCCGTGTCGCCACTGCCATTGCCATATTCGTGCTACTGGTATCGGCCGCGGGCATTGGGGCTTATCTACGTGCAAACGTGGTGCCTCCGGACTGCGAAGACCCCGCCACGCTCGCCCTGGTGCGACAGCAGCTGTCGGACCGGTTCCATCTCCCTCCGAGCGTTATCCTCGACAACATCCAGACCCACGCCGGAGGCTATTTCGCCTTTCGCTTTGCGTGCGAGGCGAGCCTCGGCGGCATCGATACGCATGACCTGCCACCGGGCTCGCCCATTCCTGGCTCGGTCACCTACGTCAGCCGATTGACGCAGGGCGGCAGCCACCATGAAGTGACGGTGCGCATCTATCCGTTGCTGATACTGGAGAAAGTGCAATGAGCCGCAGCATCACGGTTGCCGCCGCGCAGCTTGGCCCGATCCAGATGGCCGAGCCCCGTTCTGTCGCGGTCGAACGAATGGTGCGGCTGATGGAGCGCGCGCATCGTCGTGGGGTGGAACTGGTGGTGTTCCCGGAGCTTGCGCTGACTACGTTCTTTCCGCGTCACTACCACGAGAATATCGCCGAAGCGGACCACTGGTTTGAGACAGCCATGCCGTCGAACGAAACGGCGCCGCTGTTCGCCGCAGCACGGAAATACGGCATCGGATTCCATCTGGGATATGCCGAGATGACCGAGGATAAGCAGCGGTTCAACACTGCGATCCTGGTCAATCCGGACGGCGACATTCTGCTGAAATATCGCAAGGTGCATTTGCCCGGGCATGCCGATTACGACCCGCGGCGGAAGGTGCAGCACCTGGAGAAACGCTACTTCGAAGTCGGCAATCTAGGCTTTCCCGTCACGCGTGCGCCGATGGGCAGTCTGTCCGGCATCAACATGGGCATGCTGATCTGCAACGACCGCCGCTGGCCCGAGGCCTGGCGCGTGCTGGGCCTGCAAAGCGTCGAGATGGTTCTGCTGGGCTATAACACGCCAAGCCTGAACATGGAGGCTGGCGCCTTCGAGGCGCACCATCTGCGGGTGTTTCACTCGCATCTCACGATCCAGGCGGGCTGCTACCAGAACGCCTGCTTCGCGGTCGCGACAGCCAAAGCCGGCACCGAGGATGGCTGCGAGCTGTTCGGCCACTCGATCATCGTCAACCCGCAAGGCGAGATCATCGCCATGGCGACGTCGTGGGACGATGAATTGATCACCGCAGACTGCAACCTCGAAATGTGCACACTCGGTCGAACGACGATCTTCGCCTTCGAGAAGCACCGCCGGCCAGAGGCCTATGGCCGGATCACCGCGCAGGTCGGCGCAGTTGAGCCTACCGTGTGGTCCACGCGGGCTGCAGAGTAGAGGTTGCCTTAACGCTTCGCGATTACTTTGGTGCGATGAGCGGCATTGGCCCCGTGGTCCCGGCCGACCAGCAGCAGCCCGTCGAGGAGCACGGGCCGGCTGATCAGGACGGCAAACCACTGCGCCGCCCTCCGCGGCGTCGCACCAAGGACGACCTGGTCGAGGTGGAACCCCACAAGCTTGACCTCGAGGCATAGGCCTTGCGTCGCCGGTGTGAACCGGACACATCACGTCAATGCTGTCTTCACCGCTTCGCATTGGCGTGGCCGGGGTCGGTCACTTCGGGCGCTATCATGCCCTGAAGGTCGCGGCATCGTCGCGCGCCGACCTGGTTGGCATATTCGATCCAGACGCCAACCGTGCGGCAGCAGTGAGCCAGGAGATCGGCGCACCCCCGGTTGAGTGGGCGCGCCTGCTGGAACTGAGTGACGCATTGGTGATTGCAGCGCCGGCCGATGTGCATCATGCGCTGACCGCGACGGCACTGCGCGCGGGCAAGCATGTGCTGGTCGAGAAGCCGGTCGCCGCGACACTTCCCCAGGCCGATGAGCTGGTCGCGCTGGCCAGCGAACGGCGCCTCGTGCTGCAGGTCGGCCATCTCGAGCGTTTCTCTGCTGCCTTCGCAGCGATCGAAGGCCGTGTCGGCGCACCGCTTTACATCGAAGCGACGCGCATCGCGCCGTTCCAGCAGCGTGGCACCGATGTCTCGGTCATCCTCGACCTGATGATCCATGACCTCGATCTCGTGCTGTCACTGGTTGCGAGCGAAATCGATAGCGTCGACGCCGTCGGTGCGGCGGTCTCGAGCGAACACGCCGATATCGCCAATGCCCGCATCCGCTTTGCCAATGGCGCAGTCGCAACGATCACTGCCTCGCGTGTCTCGCTGCGCACCGAACGACGGATGCGACTGTTCGCCCATGACGCCTACCTGGCGGTTGATTTCTCCAAGCGCCGACTGACGGTGATCGCTCGCGATAAGGGCACGCCGGTGCCGGGTGTCATGGGCTTCGGCATGATGGAAGAATCCTGGCAGGACCATGATTTGCTCGCAGCCGAGCACGCTGCCTTTGTCGCTTCGGTGCTGGATGGTGCGCCCGTGGTGGTCGATGCAGCCACTGGACGCCGCGCTTTGGCTGCGGCGCTGATGGTGGCCGATAGCATCGCCGCTGCGCGGACGCGAATGATTGCCTCAGGGCTGATCGAGAACGCGCAGAACGGCAGCAGCCGCAGCATCTGAGGGCACCCGACCGTCTGGGCGAAGCATAGCCAGCACATCGCGGAACCCGGCTCGCTGCACGGCAGCGGCGGCAGGATCATCCAGTAGGACGCGCACCGCCGCCGCAAGCCGCTCGGGCGTGCAAGCCTTCTGTATGAGTTCCGGCGAGATGTCTCGCTGCGCCAGCAGATTCACCAGCGAGGCATGCGAAACACTGATCATGCGCCGCGCAATCGCCGCGCTGAGCGGATTGACCCGGTAGCTGACCACCATCGGCACGCTCGCCATCGCCAGTTCCAGCGTGGAGGTACCGGATTTCGTCAGCGCCGCGGTGGAAGCAGCGAACGCATCATGCTTGTCCTGCGTTTCGCTTACCAGCAGGGGCGGTCTTGGCCAGTGCTTCGTGCCGGTGCGCACCGCTTCGGTCACGGGTGCGGCGACCGGCACGGCGGTTGTCAGCTCGGGCAGGCGCTGCAATGTCGCTTCCAGAATCGGTAGCAGCCGCGAAACTTCGGTGCGGCGACTGCCCGGCATCAGCGTCAGCACGCGTGCGCCGGGGTCGATACCGTGGCTGGTGCGAAATCTCGCGGCATCGCCTTCACCGGCGCCGCTCTCCAATACCGGATGGCCGACGAATGTAGCGGACAAACCATGGCGCGCGAAAAACGCTGGTTCGAACGGCAACAGGCAGAGCAGCTGATCCCATAGGTCGTGATAATGCCGCACGCGGCGTTCTCTCCACGCCCAGACCTGCGGCGCGACATAGTGCACACGCTTCATGCCCAGTGGCCTGATGGCGCGCAGCAACCGCAGGGTGAAACCGGGGCTGTCGATGGTCACCACGATATCAGGCTGCCTTCCGGCGATATCGGCGACTGTCTGGTGCAGTCGTCGGCGCAGCTGATGCAGCCGTGGCAGGACTTCCAAAAAACCCATCAGCGCCAGATCCTGCATCGGGAACAGGCTCGCCAGTCCCTGCGCCGTCATCTGCGTTCCGCCCACACCGGCAAACGACAGATCCGGCCGCTGAGCGCGAAGAGCTCCCATCAGCCGGCCGCCCAGCACATCTCCGCTCGTCTCACCGGCGACCAGATAGATCAGCGGCAAGTTTCGTCGGTTTTCACTGGGCGCACTCCAGTACGTGCTCCAGGAGTGGCGTCAGGGTAGCGTGGCGCGCGATCGGCGCTGGGGCATCGGGCGGCGCCGCCATTCCTATGCGGTCATGCCACCATGTCGGCAATCCGACACGCGCCGTCCCGATAAGGTCATAGGATGATCCGGCTACGAACAGGCAGTGTTGCGGCTCGACGCCCAATTCATCCAGAGCAAGCTGATACGGCACCGGATTTGGCTTATAATGGCTGCCGCGCTCGGCAGTAACCAACACCTGAAACGGCACCGGTATCACGAGCAACCGCAATCCGCCCTAGCGCTTCGGAACAATTCGTCACCACACCCAGCAGCACACCGGCATCGCGCAAACAGCTCAGAACACGGGCCGCCTCGGGCCATGGTCTGATGTCGCCGTAGCGCCGCGCCAGTTCGGCTGCGAGGTTGCGCGGCAAGCCGATGGCCTCCGCTGCATCGCTGACTAGGTGTTCGTAGGGCCGGTAACGACCGGTCGCATAGGTGATGCGTAGGTATTCGGCGCGCCAACGTCGCCCCGCCTCCGCATCGCCGGCCACGTCATTCCACAACGACCAACTGTCGAGCAGCGCAGTCAGCAGATCGAACAGCACGGCGTCATAGCGCCGCTTCATGGCAGCAGTTCACGGCAGCCAAGGTCCTCGAACGCCAGCCAAATACGCTCCAGGTTGTTCCACCAGATCACTGGTGGAATGCCATTGGCAGCCTGAAACACGGGCAAGGTGATCTGCCACAGCACCGCCCAACGGTAGTCGTCGTCCAACGCCTTTCGGTCATACTCACGCACGCCTGCAGCCAGCAGCGCCGCGTGATAGCGATCGAGTAGCTGCCGTTCCAACCGATGGCGCCGGTCGGGATACCAATGCATCGCCATCATGTAGGCGAGATCGGTTGCAGCCACGCCGATCCGCCACCCGTCCCAGTCGAATAACCGAATGTCTGTCTCGCCGTCATGCGGCAGAAAGCAGTTCCACACATGGGCATCGCCATGCAGGATGGTGAGATTGGATTGCGCATAGGAGCGCTTCAGCAACGGCGCTCCGGTTGCGAACAGCCGCTCATAGATCAGGCGTCGCTCGCGCGGCAGCGCATCAGCGAGAGATGGGAAGTGCCTCGTCAGGTCCTGCAGCAGACGCGCAATGGCCGCATCATCGCGCAGTGTACCGATCGAAGCGCCGAGACGCCCATCGTTCCACCAACAGGCATGAAACCGCGCCAGCGTCCCGATGATATACTCGCACTGTGGAAGTGTCGGTGGCAGCGGCCATGCTGTCGCTATGTAATGCGACTCGCCAAGGTCCTCGAGCAGCAGGTGCCAGTCTTCCGTCGCTTCGTCCCAGTGCGCCGCCAAGCAGCGCGGTACAAGGCGTTGCGTCATCGTCGCGGCAAGGTCGCGGTAGAAGGCCACTTCCTGGCGGCCTGCCATCCAGCGACCCCCGTGACCCCCGGGCCGGCCCGTCTTCAGGATGAGGGTTTGCGGTGGATGTCCGGCGTCGCCCTCAAACTTCAGGCGCAGCCGTGCGATGCGGGACAGGATCGTGTCGCGGGAGCTCTCGATCGCAACGTCCCGTACCGCTCCGCTTTCCAGTGCACCGCAGCGCCGCAGTGCATCGGTGATGAGACAGGCGTTGACGGTGTCGGGCAGCGCTTTCACGCCGCTGCTGCGTCATTGAAGGCGCGCAGTCCCTCCTCGATCACATCGCGCGGCAGGTCGCGCGTGATGAACACAAGACGCGAGGTGCGCGGGTCACCTTCTGGCCAACCTGCGAGCAGGGCAGGGGGATGGAACAAGTGCTGCACGCCATGGATCGCCACGGGCCGGTTCTGGTCGACGACATTCAAGATGCCCTTGATGCGCAACAGCAATTCGCCGCGCGTCGCCACCAGCATGTCGAGCCAAGTGGCGACACCCTGCCAGTGCAACGGCTGATCGAAGGTGAGGCAGAACGCAGCGATCCGCGCATCGTGGCGGTTCGGATCATGATGATGGTGGTGCGCATCCGCATAGGCTTCTGCATCCAGCCAAGAGCGCACGTCCGGCGCCTTGCTGTCCGGATCGAACAGACCCGCATGCAGTAGCTTCTCTGGATCGATCTCACCGCGCACCCCTACCAACAGTGGCGCGCCTGGATTGAGGCGCCGCAACCGATCGCGCAATTCCGATGGATCGGACAGATCAGTCTTGCTCAGCACGATGCGATCGGCGACCGCCGCCTGGCGCACGGCCTCGTGCTGCATGTCGAGCTGCGCCATGCCGTTGACCGCATCGACGACCGTCACGATGCCGTCCAGCCGATAGGCGCGTGCCGCCACAGGATCGCTCATCAGCGTGGCAAGTATCGGTGCTGGATCGGCGAGGCCGGTGGTTTCGATCATCACCCGCCGAACCTCGCCTGACTCCACCCGTGGCAGCAGATCGGTCAGCGCGCGCGACAGATCGCCGCGCACCGTGCAGCAGAGGCATCCTGCGTTCAGCAGGACCGTATTCTCGTCCAGCTTCTCGATCAGCAGATGGTCGAGGCCGATCTCGCCGAACTCGTTGACCAAGACCGCGGTTCCAGCCAGAGCGGGCTGCCGCAGCATGTAGTTGAGTAGCGTGGTCTTGCCCGCACCCAGGAAGCCAGTGAGTACCGTGACCGGGACCGGATCAGCCATACAATGTTTCCGGCGCAATCAGTGGCGCGGCGATCTCCACCACCGCACCGTCTCGCGCAGCCCGGAAGAAGCAGTTGCGACGCCCGGTGTGACAGGCGACGCCCTGCTGATCCACCAGCAGCAACAGCGTGTCACCGTCGCAATCGACCCGCAGCTCTTTCAGGTGCTGCACCTGCCCGGACTGTTCGCCCTTTCGCCAAAGCCTGTTGCGGCTGCGGCTGAAATAGCAGACGCGCCCAGTCGCCAGCGTCTCGGCAACGGCGTCGCGGTTCATCCAGGCCAGCATCAGCACCTCGCCGGTGTCGTGCTGCTGCGCGATGGCCGGCACCAGGCCGCCGGCGTCGAAGCGGATCGCGGCGAGTATGTCCTGTTCGCTCATGGCTGTTATCTTGGTGCGCTGCAGTCTCAGAGGAAAGGTGCCAACCAATGCCGGTGATCGCCACCGCCGATCGGGCGCGTCCGACGCGACGGCGCGCAAGTTCCAATGGCACCGGCTTCTGGTTGACCAGCTGCATCGGCGCGAACCGCTACACCTCGAACGCTGCAGCACCACCGGAACCAGGGGAAATCTATCCGATGGCGTTCCTGGTCGAGCAGGATGCCGGTGCGGTGGTCGGCGCCCACTATCACCAGGCCGACCAGTTCCAGGTGATCGTCTCGGGATCGGGCCGCCTTGGCCACCATGATGTGGCGCCGGGGGCGGTTCACTTTGCCGGCGCCTGGTCGGCTTACGGGCCGCTCGCCGCGGGTCGGGAAGGGCTGCAGTATTTCACCTTGCGCAACGGTTGGGACCCGGGCGCGCGTTACATGGAGTTTCCCGAAAACCGCAGCGCATTGCGCGCACGGCCGCGCCGGCACCGCGAGTCGGTAGGAGCGGTCGCGGCTGCTGCCGACGGTCTATGCGTCGAACAGTTGCTGCTGACCACCGGCCAGCCGGTCACCGGCATCGATCCAGCCTGTGGCGCCGGGCAGTTCTGGCTAGTGCTGTCGGGGAGCCTGATCGTGGATGACGCGCCGCTGCCCGCGAATTCGTTGGTGTTCATTCCGCCGGACGGGCTGCCCTTCAAGGCGGTCGCTGGCCCGGATGGAGTCGCATTGCTGTTGCTGCAGTTCCCCCGCGAGACCCAATCGGTGCATTGCTAGTCAGGCCAGCCGGTGCGGACAGGGTTGCTTCCGTCCCATCCCACCGCCGCCGCGCGCACCGCATCGAAGATGCGCATCCGGGTCGGCGTGGCGTGCGCCATTTCGATCACCGTTCCTGGATGCCCTTCATTGCGGAAGTAAACGAAGCGACCGCGCGGCGCATCGCCCTCCTGCCCGACAACGTATCCCGCATCGAGTGCGCGCTGATATACCTCCTCATAGTTCTCCGGCCAGCTCGACCAATGCTGCAGCCCGCCCCGTGGATTGGCGAGAAGGAACTCGCGACCCATGCTTGGATGATCCGACCGCTGCTCGATCAGCTCGATCTGCACATCGCCGGAGTTGGCGAGCGCTATCGACAGATGGATGTCATCATAACGCTTGCCGCCGTAACTAAAGGACGTCAGGGGCAGGCGTTCGGCATAGAACCACGGTCCGACGCCGCAAACGTCCACCCAGTGCTTCATCGCCGCTTGGACATCGGGAACCACGTAACCCATCTGGCGCAACGATCCGAACAGACGGCTCATGGCGTTCCTCCCTGGTTGATCAGGCCGCCAGCCAACTCTTTTGCTCACCGGCATAGTCAGCGCCCGGGTTGCCGCTGATCGTCGTGCGCCACATCACCCGGCTCTCACGCTCGGCGTCGAACCAGGTCGCCGCATGCACCAGGCAGCGGTTGTCCCACACGATCAGATCACCGCTTGTCCACTCGTGCACATAGACAAACTGCTTCTGTGTCAGGTGCGCCATCAGTTCCGCCAGCAGTGCGGTCCCATCCCCATGTGGTCCAGGTTGCATGCCAACGAACGGGCCTTCGACCCAGTCCATCTGACCATACTCGCATAGATACAGCGCACGCTTGCCGGTGACCGGATGCTCGCGCGCAACCGGCTGCCGCTGCGGCTGCTCGTGCGGGCCAAGTAGTCGTGGCGTCTCGCCGGCCAGGACTGCGTCGCGGCCACGACGGGCACTGACGCCGACATGCAGGCCCTCCAGCGTGTCGACGCGCGCCTTCAACCGGGGCGGAAGTGCTGCATAGGCGGCGGTGCCATCGGCGAACAGCGTCTGCCCCTGGCCCTGCGGCACTGGCTGCACGGCGAGAAAGAGCGAAATGTCAGGAGGTGGGCGACGGTAGCTCTGATCAGTGTGCCAGCCGCGGCGGTGCGGGAACTGCACAGGCAGTCTGCCATCGGCATTAAGCGCTGGCTCTGGCCGCCGTGGTGGCGGCCGCGACGCAGGCGGCCGGTTCGCCACGACGAAGATTTCCGGCACCGTCGGATGCACCATGTTCAACGGCGTCAGCGTGTGGCGATAGTCCTCGACCTCGCTGCCAAAGATGCGCGACAGCCGCACAAGGAGCTCCGGCGCGTCGGTCATCGCCTGCATGCCTGGCAGGAGCAGAAGACCAGAGCAGTCGGCGAGGGCGCGAGGCAACGTGCTTGGTTCGGCCTCTGCAGCGGCGACCAGGCCGTGCGCGTCGGCCTTGTCGGAGAAACTGAGCACGCCGCCAAAACCGGCACCGGGAAATGGGCGTTGAAGGTCGAAGCTCACGGCGCGTCCCTTCATGCGATAAATGAGGGTAGGCCTGTGATCTGTCGGGTCAATCCGCTACGTCCAGCACGTGTCAGTCGATCGGTGTGGAAGAATGGATCTGGACCGAGCATTGCGTGACCTGTCCGAAGCCGCCGGCACCGGAAACGGCGCACGGGATCGGCTGCGCCACGGGCGGCGGTTTGTCATCGGAACCTGCCTGGCCGCTCTCGGATTGGAGCCAGCGCCACAACATTCGTTGCCTGGCGTCGTCCAGTTGGTGGTAGCTTCGCCGAATCGCGCGGTGCAGCGTGACTGCGCTATTCTGCTGGTGCACGCACTCGCAGTGCCAAGTCTGGTGCCGGCCGAGGCTCATCGCGACATCTGTGCTCTGGCCGAGCACCCGCTGCGCGGCGCGTTGCTGCGGTGCGGCTATCCGATTGATGGTTCGATTGAGGCAAAGATCGGCGTGCTGGAACGTCTGCACACGAAGATTTCCGAACTGATGGAGCCGCTTCAGCCGACTTTCCCCAACTGGCAGGGACTGTATGCCGGCTGACTGGCCGGCCTGAGGCGCCGGCGTTGTACATCTGGACCTTGCCTCGCCTCGGGCGCATAGGGGCGCCCGCATGATGTATTTCACCCCCCTGAAATCCGCCGTGATTCTCGGCCTGTGCTTGCTGGGGGCAATCTGCTGCATTCCAAACTTGTTTTCCGCGCCGGCCCCTTGGCTGCCCTGGCGGCAAGTGCATCTCGGACTGGACCTGCGCGGTGGGTCATACCTGCTGCTCGAAGTGGACATGAAGGCGGTGACCAAAGAGCGGCTGGACAGCATGGTGGATGCCACCCGCCAGGCGTTGCGACCGGGCGCCATCTTCTACCAGGCGCTCGAGGCGCAGCCCGACCAGAACCGGCTCATCCTGCGACTCCGTGATGCGACCAAACTTGACGCGGCAGTGGCGGCGATTCGCCCCATGATTGCGGCCGAAGGTCCCACCGGCACGCCCGAATTCGACCTCACTTCCAATCCGGACGGCACGATCGTCCTGACCCTGTCGCCGGTGGAATTGAACGCACGCGCCCGGGCTGCCGTGCAGCAGTCGATCGAGATTGTCCGTCGTCGCATCGACGAGACTGGGGTGGTGGATCCGCAGATCACCCAGCAGGGCAGCGATCGCATCGTCGTGCAATTGCCCGGCATTAGTGATCCGAACCGGATCAAGGAGCTGCTCGGCAAGACCGCGCATATGACGTTCCAATTGGTCGACGAGACCGCGAACCCCAGCAGCGGGACGCCGCCGCCGCCCGGCGTCGACTACCTGCCGATGCAGGACAATTCAAACCAAAAGACCGCGGTGCGCCGGCGTATCGATGTGGATGGCGGTGACCTGACAGACGCTCGTGCCGGCACCAATCCGCAGACCGGGGAGTGGGTGGTGAACTTCACCTTCAACTCGATCGGTGCCAGGCGCTTTGGAGACGTGACCAGGGCCAACGTCAACCACCGCTTCGCCATCGTGCTCGACGGCAAGGTGATCAGTGCACCGGTCATTCGGGAGCCGATCACCGGCGGGCGCGGCCAGATCAGTGGCAACTTCACCGCGGCCTCTGCGAACGACCTGGCCGTGCTGCTGCGGGCTGGCGCGTTGCCGGCGCCGCTCACGGTAGTTGAGGAGCGCAGCGTCGGCCCCGAACTTGGTGCCAACTCGATCCGCGCCGGGGCGATTTCACTGGCCGTTGGATTCGTCCTGGTGATCGGCTTTATGGCGACATTTTATGGCCTGTTCGGCTGGTTCGCGAACGTTTGTTTGGTGGTGAACCTGGTCCTGATGCTTGGGATCATGTCGTTGCTTCAGGCCACCCTGACGCTGCCCGGCATGGCCGGCATCCTGCTGACATTGGGTATGGCAGTGGACGCCAACATCCTGATCAACGAGCGCATCCGCGAGGAGCAGCGCCTAGGGCGCCCGCCGCTCTCAGCGCTAGAACATGGCTTTACAAGGGCTTATAATACTATCTTCAATTCCAATGTTGCAGCTTTTCTGGCCCACGTGATGCTCTTCATCTTCGGCTCCGGCCCCGTGCGGGGTTTTGCAGTGACAATCACCGTGGGTATCGCCACCTCGCTGTTCACCGCCTGGATGCTGACGCGCCTGCTTGTCTCGCGCTGGTACGTGGTCCGGCGACCCCAGCTTCTGCCGGTCTGATCCCATGTTCTATCGTCCTGCATTCCGTCTCGTCCCCGACAACACCAAGATCGAGTTCATGCGGGGCCGGATCATGGGCCTCGTGGTTTCTGCCGTGTTGTCAACGGCGTCCGTGGTGTTGTTCTTCTATCCGGGCCTCAATCTCGGCATCGACTTTTCCGGCGGGGTCGTGATGGAGGTGCGCATGCCGGGTCCCGCCGATTTCGGCCAGATCCGTGCGGCGCTGGCCAGCGAGCACATCCCCGAGCAAGGGGTTCAGCGATTTGGCGATCCCTCAGAGGTGCTGATCCGCCTTGGCCAACAGCCGACCGAAGCTGCGACCCAACAGGCAGTCGCCCGGGTGCGCGAGGCTTTGGAGAAATCGGTGCCAGGGGCGAAGGTGTTGCGCACCGACGCGGTTGGCGCCTCGGTCTCGGCCGAGTTGTTCCGCAATGGCCTGCTCGCGCTCGGGATCAGCCTCGCCATGATCCTGGTCTACATCTGGTTCCGCTTCGAGTGGCAGTTCGCGGTTGGCGCGGTCGTCACCCTTATTTTGGACATAACGAAAGCCATAGGTTTCCTGGCAATCACACGCATCGAATTCGACCTGGTCATGGTCGCAGCCATCCTCACCATTCTGGGCTACTCCACCAACGACAAGGTCGTCGTCTACGATCGCGTTCGCGAGAACCTGCGCAAATACAAGACCATGCCGCTGCGGAACCTGATCGACCTGTCCATCAACGAGACGCTGAACCGGACCCTTGGTACCTCGATGACGGTGTTCCTGGCGAGCCTGCCACTGGCGCTGTTCGGCGGCAAATCGATCTCTGGCTTTGCCTGGGTGATGCTGTTCGGCATCATCGTCGGAACTTCGTCTTCCATCTTCATTGCTGCCCCTATTCTATTGTTTTTGGGTGAGAACCGGCTGCGGCGCGAGACCGCTCCGGCACCAGCACCAGTGGCGAGAACATGATTACTAGGCGGCAGGCCCTGCTCGGTGCGGCTGCTTTGCCGCTGGTGTCGGTTGCTGCTGCCTCGCAATCGGTCACGCTGCTGGTTGGGGCAAAGCCAGGATCTGCCAGCGACGCGACGGCCCGCGCTTTCATTCCATTCCTTGGGCGGCACATGCCCGGTGTGGAGTTTCGAGTGGTCAACCTGCCGGGCAGTACTGGGCTTACCGCATTGCAGGAGCTCGCCCGAGCCGAACCGACCGGGAGTGTCGTTGGCTGGGTCGCAACTCCGACCTTGCCGGCACGGATGGTGGACCACAGCGCTGATGACCTACTGCAGCGGATTGTCCTGGTTGGCGCCGTCGAGAAGGAGCCGGTCGCCATTGTCTCGCCGGCTGCGAGCCCGCTGAATTCCGTCCAGGATATCGTGGCGAAGGCGGCCGAAGACGCCGACGCGGTCCCGCTCGGCACGCCGCCTCCTGGCAGCCCGGCGCATTTGGCCGCCCTGCGGCTGCAGGCGCTTGCCGGCACGCGGCTCAATATCATCGCGTTCCCGTCCGTCGCTGCCGCTAGGCAGGCCGCGATTGCCGGCAACGTTGTCGCGGCTGCTCTGGGGCTCTCAAATGCCATTGGCGATCTGAGAGACGGCCGTCTGGCGGGGCTTGGAATCGCCGCGATGAGCCGCGCCGATGGGTTTCCGGACCTACCGCCATTGCGGGATTCAGGGCTAGATCTGTCAGCGTTGATCCGGCGTGGACTGGCCGTTCCGGCGGGTGTGCCCGAAGCGGTGTTGGGTCGGCTAAGCGCCGCCTTGCGCGAGGCGGCAGACGAAGCTGCGTTCCACGATCTGGCCAACGACGGTGGCTTTGCCGTCGGCTGGCGGGATGGCGCCGCCTGGACCGCTGAAGCCGAGGATCAGCGCACCGAATTGGCCAAACTCTGGTCGACCGAACCCTGGCTTCAGGAAGGATCCGATTAGCGGCGCGAGGCTGGCTTCTCTCTTGGCCTGTAGATCCAGTTTCCCGAGCTATGGCGGCTGATCTCGTCAGCCCGGGCGCAAGGTTACGGCGTCCCACTCCCTTTTTTGCCCAGGTTAGCAGAATGAGCTGACGAACCCCTCAAGCGACAAGCACGACGCAATTCTGCAAGCTTGGCAAAATAGCAGAGCCGCCGCTATGACAATGGTGGTCCGATGGACGAAGCAGGCGACCAAAGCTTTACTCCACGCGCAACAGCCCAAAGCACACGGTGCCAATGCTCGGTCCGGCTGTCGTCGTACTGCCAAGCCGCGAGTTCATGCATGGCCAGGGCGAACGCGCGTGCCTGATGGGGGCACCAACGCAGTAGCCATGCCGCTACCTCGATCGCGCCTGCATTTGGCATGGCGCGACGCTCTTCAGTTGAATCAAACCATCCTTCCTCCCCAGCCAGGGTTGGCGGTTCTGCGATCCCGATGTGACGTAGCCGTCTTGCGGTGGCCACTGTCCTATCTGCGATGCTGGGCTCCGTCTTCTCAATCAGCGCAGCCAGAATTCGCATTTCCTGCAAATCGCGGCGCACGTCTCAGCCGACCTGGCACTTGCCGCCACCCGTCAACCCGGGCAGGGCCAAGCAACGCCGATGCCGGGGGCTGCGCAAAGACCTGCTACAATTGAGAAATACAGATCATACGGCTCCTTGATTGCCATTAACCCGAATGGCCCCGGCCGCTGATGGAGGCTCGTTGAATTAAAGTTCTGCCGAGTCAGATGCTGAACCATGACGAAACAGCCAAAGTGCGCTTCGCCTCGCTCGCCGGCGGCCTATTATCGACTGCCAGGGTTGTGATCGTTATCGCGGCTTCAACCGGTGCGAACCCCGACCGGGTCGCTAGCACGCTCTCTCGCCCGATCTTCTCGGTCCCATCGGCTGTCGGTCGGTTCGAGTCCGTGTCCGTGCAAGCGCCGCGAACGGGTATTGCATCCGGTTCGGTTGCGACAAGATCGTGCGGTGCGCGGCTCGGACACCTTTGCAGTAACCGCGAATACGGGCTGCGCTGATTGAGAAGACCGCACGCGAACGCCACGGTAAGATAACACACAGCGATTGGGAGACTCGCAACAGAGACCACGCCAGTAATCGGACGATCAGACAAGCGATGTGAACCAAATCACAGCGGTTACGCTGATAACGAGCCAGGCTCGGCAAAAGCTCTGAGGGGGAGGCGTCAAGCCACTGCGCAGATGCAGAACATAATCCTGCTCGTTCTCTGTCTTGGAATTGGCATGGGGCTGCGCGCGTCCGGGAAGGTGCCTGAGAACGCGCATGCCACCCTTAATGTCTTCATCATCTACGTTGCCTTCCCGGCACTCATCTTGCGGCAGGTCCACGGGGTGCATGTGGGGATGGATACCATCTACTCGGTCATGATGCCCTGGCTGCTGTTTACGACGGGTGCCGCGGTGTTCTGGTTGATTTCCCGGTGGCTCCGACTATCGCCTGGGACAACCGGCGCGTTGATGCTGACCGGTGGGCTGGGGAACACATCGTTCATCGGTCTTCCCATGATCGAGGCTTTCTTCGGAACCGGCGGGATAGCGACAGGTATCCTCATTGATACTCTGGGCACATACCTCGTGCTCAGCACACTCGGCATAACGGTGGCCTGCATTTATTCAAGCGGGGCTCCAAATGCCCGAGCCATCGCACTGCGGGTTCTTACCTTCCCGCCCTGATCGCCGTGCTGACTGCCGCTATCATGATGGATGTGCAGTATCCGAGGTGGACAGATGAGATATTGGGCCGGCTGGGAAATACCTTGGCTCCACTGGCGCTAGTGTCCGTCGGTCTACAGCTCCGGCTCAAGGCCTTTCAAGGCAACTGGTCTGCTCTTGCCCTCGGTCTCGGCTATAAGCTTATCGTCGCGCCGGCACTGCTTGCGGTGGTCTATTTCGTGCTCATCAGAGGCAGTCCCGCGGCAAACTCGCAAGTGACCGTTTTTGAGGCTGCAATGGGTCCGCAGATCGGCGGCGCGATCGTCGCTACGCAATATGGCCTAAACCCCAGCTTTGTCACCGTGATGGTCGGCGCGGGTACACTTCTCGCATTCATGACCCTGCCGTGCTGGTGGGCTGTCCTAACCACTTTCTGAGCGGTTGTGAGCGCCTGGGGCACTTTGCGCCGAGCGCGAATGCTGGCTGCGCTGACCGAGAAGAATGCATGCGAAGACAGCGGTAAGAGAGACGACGCCGATAATCCAATTATCCGCCTACAAACGCGAGCCAAGTTACGGCCGGTGCGGCAGTCATTGGTGCGCATGAGGTATACGATTAAGTGGGGAATTGCGTCACGCCGTCGAGCGGCGATACAGGACGGGCTCCGATCGACGCCCGATCGCGGCACGGCTGTCGCCGATGGCGTATCTTCATATCCCGGCAGGACTGATCCGCACGCCGGTCGGATTCGCGTGCTTCCACCGAATGACCAATCGGCACTTCCAGTCCGCAGTCAACGTGCTGTTTGTTATGTCTGAGGCGGTGTTGTTGGTGTAGGCACGGCATGCGTTTGCCGCCGGCTTACAAGCCTCAACTCGGCACGTAGATACGGCCGTCGAACAGCCGCCGCGCGGTGCGATAGAACGCGCCGCTATGCGCCACCCACTGGCCATCGGCCTTCTGCTCCACCTCGGCGCCGACGGTCAGGATGCCGGAGGGCATGCCGATCCGCACCTGCTGCCCTGGCTCCGGGCCGAGCGCCTCGGCCACCAGCGTGCCGGCGATGTTGGCGGCAACCGCCGTGCACAGCGACGCCGTCAGCGGCAGCGCCCGGTGCGGCTGGCCGTTCGACAGGAACCGCGCGGTCAGATCCACCTGCTGCGGCAGCGATCGGCTCGCCCGACAGGGTCGGGCGCATCCATCGGCGGCGCGACAAACCCGATGATCGGCACGCCGGCGACGCTGCGCGCCTCGGCGTCGTCGCGCGCGATGCCCATGGCAACCGAGGCCGCGCGCCGGATCGACTGCAGCCGCTCCAGCAGTGCCGTGTCGCGCTCCAGTTCCTCCGGCAGTTCGCGCCCGGTCAGCCCAAGGTCGCGCGCGCGCACGAACACGCAGGCGTTGGCGGCATCGACCATCGAAACCTCGATCGGACCGATGCCGGGCACGTCCAGCCGGTCGAGTGGTTTGCCGGTCGGCAGCAGCCGCCCGGTGGTGGCGCCGCCCGGGCGCCAGGAAATCGAGCCGCACCGGCGCGCCGGTGCCCGCCACGCCCGGGATCGCCAGGTCGCCGTCGGTCGCCGCCCGGCCGTCCTCCAGCGGGAACGTGGAGCGGATGATCTTCCGCGTGTTGGTGTTGAAGATGCGCACCACGGCGGTGTCGCCGTTCGGCCGCACGATGCCTTCATCCACCGCGAACGGGCCGACCGCGGAACTCATGTTGCCGCAGTTGCTGCGGTAGTCCACGCGCGGCTCGCGGATCTGCACCTGCGCGAAGGTGTAGTCGATATCGGCATCGGCGCCGATCCGACGGCGCCAGGATGCAGACCTTCGACAGCGACGAAATGCCGCCGCCCATGCCGTTGAGCTGCCGCCCGTTCGGATCGGGGCTGCCCATGGCGGCGAGGAAGATCGGGTCCCACTCGCGCGCGATCCGGCAGGTCGCGCGCATGGAACATGATCGCGCGGCTGGTGCCGCCGCGCATGAACACGGCGGGGTAGGAGAGCAGCGGCATGGACACCTCCTCGGCTGCCGCAAGCACGCCACCGGGGATCCGGCAGGTCAACCGGGCGCTGTCTGGACGCTGTTGGAGGTTGGCTTCACAGTGGCCGGATGCCGCGCCCCAACATCGTGTTCATCATGGCGGACGACCTCGGCTATGCCGATGTTGGCTGCTACGGACGTCCCGAGCTGTCGACGCCCAACATCGATCGCATCGCCGCGCGCGGCGTGCGCCTGACGCAGGGCTACGCCAATTCGGCGGTCTGTTCCGCGACACGCCTCGCGCTGATCACCGGGCGCTACCAGTATCGTCTGCCGCTGGGTCTCGAGGAGCCGCTGGCCGGCAAGACCGATGTCGGACTGCCGCCCGAGCATCCCACTCTGCCATCGCTGCTGCGGCAGGCTGGCTATCGCCACGGCGCTGGTCGGCAAATGGCACCTGGGCGTGCCGCCGCGCTTCGGTCCGCTGAACAGCGGCTACCAGCAGTTCTACGGCATTCGCAGTGGCGCCGCGGACTATTACTCGCACCACAACACGCGCGGCGGACACGATCTGTGGGACGGTGACGAATCGGTCCATGACGACGGTTATTTGACCGACCTGCTTGGCGACCGGGCCGTCGCGACCATCGACGGACTTTGCCGAAGGTGCAGCTCCCTTCCTGCTGAGCCTGCACTTCAACGCGCCGCACTGGCCTTGGGAGGCGCCCGGCGACCGTGCCGAATCGGACCGCCTGCGCGGCAGCGACCTGCGCCACTACGACGGCGGCACGCAGCAGACCTATTACCGCATGATCCAGGCGATGGACCTCCAGATCGGCCGCGTCCTGCAGGCGCTCGATAGCGCACGGGCTTGCCGACGACACCATCGTGATCTTCACCAGCGACAACGGCGGCGAGCGGTTCTCCGACACCTGGCCGTTCACCGGCATCAAGACGGAACTGCTGGAGGGCGGGCTGCGTGTTCCCAGCTCTGGTGTGCTGGCCGTGCGCGCATTCCTGCGGGGCAGGTCAGCGACCAGGTGGCGATCACGATGGACTGGTTCCCGACCTTGCTGGAGGCGGCGGGCGTCGCACCTGATGCCGACTATCCGCCGGACGGCATCAGCCTGCTGCCGATGCTGACCGGCGCAGCGTGCGCCGGTGCCGCGCAAGCTGTTCTGGCGCTACAAGACCAATGCCCAGCGTGCGCTGCGCGACGGCGACTACAAATATCTCAAGATCCGCGACAACAGCTTCCTGTTCAACGTCGTGGCGGATCCGCGCGAGCGGGCCAATCTCTGGCACCGGCGAGCGCGACGTGGCCGAACGCCTGGTGCGCGAATGGCAGGCGTGGAGCGATACGATGCTGCCGGAAAGTCCCGGACAGCTTCGGTGAAACATATACGGCGTCACAGTTGGCCGATCACATCGGGCTCGCATAGGCGGGGGAGCATCGCATGACTTTGCAATTCGGCTGGTGGGACCATTTCGAGCAGCGGTCGGATATGCCGCTGTGGCAGCAATACGATGAACGGATCGCGCTGATCCGCCATGCCGAGGAGCTTGGCTTCTACGGCTACCATATCGCCGAGCACCACTTCACCACGCTCGATATGGCCCCGTCGCCGATCGTGTTTCTCGCCGCTGCCGCGCGCGCCACGAAGACGATACGGTTGGGCACCATGGTGCTGTGCCTGCCGCTGTACCACCCGACGCGGCTGGTGCAGGAGTTCTGCATGATCGACCAGCTTTCGCATGGGCGATTCATGCCGGGTGTCGGCCGCGGTGTGCGTGATCCCGAACATGAACTGTTCGGCAGCGACCTTGCCTCGATGCGGCAGGTCTATGAGGAGGTGCTGGCGATCCTGCAGCAGGGGCTGAGCACCGGGCGCATCACGCATCACGGCGAGCGATTCCAGTACGACGACGAGCCGGTGCATTTTGAGATGGTGCAGAAGCCGTATCCACGCTTCTGGTATGCCGGCAATCTGCAGCGAGCGGCGGAGCAGGGCATGAACGGCCTCGGACGCGCCACGCGCGAGATGGTCGACCAGTATTGGCAGATCTGGGAGGCAGGGCGCGAGCGAAAAGATCCGCGTTTCCTGGGGGAGGATCCGTTGGTCGGCTCGACGCGGCATGTCGTTATTGCAGAGACCGATAAAGAGGCGGTGGCGCTCGCGCGACGCGCCTTCATCGCCTATGCCGAGCACTTCTATTGCACCGATCCGCGGCTCGGGCCGCATGCGACCCCGGCCGCCCTGCCAATGCCGGGCGGCACCAACTTCGATACGATGCGCGAGGCAGGGCAGGTTCTGGCGGGCTCCGCCTGCGACAGTGCGCGATGCGCTGCGGCGCTATGTCGATGACCGTGGGGCCGAAGCACAACTATCTGTGCGGCGCATTCCAATGGGGCGATCTGACGACCGATGAAGCACGCCGCTCGCTCGATCTTTTCGCGGGGGAAGTGCGGCCGGCGCTGAGCTGAGGAGGCGGCCGATGGCAAACGCCGCTCCCGCGTATCAGGCCGGCAAGGGATCGCCACTCGATGTCGATCGTGCTTTCTATGGACGCCTCGCCCAGGAACAAGGGGCGCGCCGGCTGATCGACAAGCTGGTCGTGCCGATCCGCTCAGGGCGCGCCTGGCGCGTGCCGGCAGGCCACGTGTTCCGCATCGTGACGATCGACGGTCCGCAGGTTGGCGACCTGAACATCTGGAACGCGGACAATCCGCGTGAGCGCATGTGGGCGTCGCGCTCACGCCAGCTGCAGGCGGCGCATGTCTCCACGTTCGACCGGCTGTGGTCGAACCTGCCGTATCTGCGTCCGCTGGTGACGATCACAGATGACAGCCTATCAGGCTATGGCGTCGATGAGGTTGGTGGCCGCGTACACGATCTGCTCGGCACGCGTTGTGATCCCTATGTCAACCGGCTGCTGATGGGTGTCGATTTCGACTTTCACTGCCATTCGAATCTGGTGCGTGCTGTCGCACCGTACGGCCTGACCGAATTCGACGTGCACGACGTGCTGAATGTCTTTCAGGTCACCGGCCTGAACGACGACGATAAGTATTTCATGCGCGCATGTCCGGCAAAGCCAGGAGACTATTTGGAGTTCTTCGCGGAGATCGATCTGCTTTGTGCGATCTCTGCCTGTCCCGGTGGCGATCTGTCGGTGCCGCTATGGGGACCTGACGCGCGCGATCCGATCGATGTCTGCCGCCCACTCGGCGTCGAGGTTTACGCCATCAACGACCGGTTGCTGCACGGCTGGAAGCCGCCGGAGGTCGCGTCGTACGGCGGTGCACATGGTATGCGGCTCGCGAAACCTGCTTGGGCGGAGTAGCCCGCGCTCCCTGTCATTGCGAGTTGCGAGGAGAAGCAATCTCGATCTCGCCTGATCGGGATTGCTTCGCTTCGCTCACAATGACACAGGCAGCCTTAGCGGATCGGTGAAAAATCCGCCGGCATCACGAACGCGTTCTCCTGCTTTACCACCACGCCGGGCGGATTACGCGCCGGCCACTGTCCGGTCGCTGACGCCGCAGCGCGCACCGACGCGCGTTCGTTGGCGTCCTTGTAGGCCCAGATGTGCACCCACTTGTTGAGTGCGCCGAACTCAGAATACATGCCGGCGACCAGCGGCGAGAATTTCTGCCGGCCTTCGATCTTCTCCGACCAGCGCTCGATCAGGCCTGGAATGGCGCCGGGGATCAGCGTGTATTGGCGGATCTCAAACAGCGGACCAACCTGACGCGGTTCGAGCGGCGGCGAGAACGGGGCCGGATGGAAGATCTCGTTCTGCATGTCGACGATGAACTCGCTGATCTTCGGCGGCCATCCACCGGCTTTCATCGCCGCGCCGCGTGCAGCCGCGCGCTGTTCGAAACTGTCATAGGCCCAGACATGGATAAACTGGTTCAGCCGGCCAACTTCGGAGTGCCAGACGGCGGCGAGTTGCTTGCCGTGCTTTTCGCGGTTCGGCAGCGCTTCGCCGAAGCGCTTCTCGACCTCGGCCATGGTGCCAGGCCGCAACGTATACGTCCGCATTTCGATGATCATCGACGATCCTTCCCCGGTGCGTGATCCGTAGAGGCTACGTCAAAGGTGCGCCTGGGCCAAATCGGCTCCGAGCAGACGTGCCACCTGGATGACACTCACCGGCTGACCGCACGCCATCCGCGTTCGGCCATGCAGGACTGCGCCTTCGCGTCATCAACGCGCACTTCCGATCGGTCGTCGTAGCCCGAGCTGGTCACTATCGTGGAGTTCTGCTTGCGGCATTGCATGAGGTCGCTTTTGTAATCTGCCTCGCCACTTCCCGGCCGGCTCGGGTTTGCATATTGCGTCGAACTGCACCCCAGCAGAGGGATCAACCACACGACGGGCAGCATGAGCAGGCGGCGCACAGATCGAACCTCGAATTCATCGTCGAACAGCCATTACGCTGGCATAATCCGTCCCTCACGCCAACATAAGCGCCATGATCGCTTTCGCCGACCTGCTGGAGCGGCTGGTCTTCACCCCATCCCGCAACGCAAAGATCGCGCTGCTGCGGCGCTATTTCGCGACCCAGCCCGATCCCGACCGCGGCATTGGTCTGGCCGCGATCACTGGCGAGTTATCGTTCACCGCGGCAAAGCCGGGTCTGATTCGCGAGCTTGCCGCGACACGCACCGATCCGGTGCTGTTCGAATGGTCGTACGACTACGTCGGCGATCTGGCGGAGACCGTGGCTTTGATGTGGCCGGCTGCGTCCACCAATGCGGAGCCGCCGCGCCTGGCCGAAGTCGTCGAGGCGCTGGAGACTGCGCCGAAGGCGGCACTGCCAGGGATCGTTGCGGCGTGGCTCGATGCATCGGATGCGTCGGTGAGACTTGCCCTGCTGAAGTTGATCACTGGCGGTCTCCGCGTCGGCGCATCTGCGAGAATTGCAAAGATTGCGCTGGCCGAGATCGGTGGCGTGGATCCGGACGAGGTGGAGGAGGTCTGGCACGGCCTCGCGCCGCCGTATCTGCCGCTGTTCGCGTGGCTGGAGAAGCGTGCGCCACGGCCGGACCCTGCGCAGGCACCGGTGTTTCGGCCGCCGATGCTGGCGCATCCATTGGAGGAAGGCGACATCGCTGGCCTGCAGCCGGCTGACTGGCGTGCGGAATGGAAGTGGGATGGCATCCGTGTGCAGCTGGTGGCGACGGAGGGTGGCAGGCGCCTCTATTCTCGCAGTGCGGACGACATCTCCGCCGCGTTTCCGGAAATCGTTGAGGCGATGGATTTTCATGCGGTGCTCGATGGAGAGCTGTTGGTCATTCGCGAAGGCAGGGTCGCTCCGTTTGCTGATCTGCAGCAACGGCTTAACCGTAAGGTGGTGAGCGCACGCATGATGGCCGACTATCCCGTCGGCATCCGGCTCTACGATCTGCTGTTCGACGAAGCGGACGATGTGCGTCCGTTGCCGTTCGACACCAGGCGGTCACAACTCGAGGCATGGTATGCGCGCACACGACCGGACCGGATGGATCTATCCGAGCTGATCCGCTTTGGCTCGCTTGATGAGCTGGTGGCATTGCGCGACGGCGCGCGCGCCGCATCCATCGAGGGTCTGATGCTTAAGCGAGGTGATGCGCCGTATCTGCCAGGCAGGGTCAAGGGCTTGTGGTGGAAGTGGAAGCGCGACCCGCTGACTGTCGATGCCGTGCTGATGTACGCGCAACGCGGCCACGGCAAGCGCAGCAGCTATTATTCCGACTATACATTCGGACTGTGGCGCGAAGACGAACTTGTCCCGGTGGGAAAGGCTTATTTCGGTTTCACGGATCAGGAGCTGATATTCCTGGACCGTTGGATCCGCAACCACACAGTGGGGCGCTTCGGGCCGGTGCGTGAGGTGGAGAAGTCACTGGTATTGGAAGTGGCATTCGATGCTGCCCAACTTTCCAATCGGCACAAATCAGGCGTGGCTATGCGGTTTCCGCGCATCGCGCGGATTCGCATGGACAAGCCCGCAGCGGAGGCGGACCGTTTGGAGACACTGATGGCGCTGGTGGAAGGCAAGCCGGCGATAGTCGCCGCCGATTGACCAGCCTGCAGCCGCGTGCTGCGCTGGCTCACGATCGAATGGGAGGAGATTGCGTGATGCCGCTGGTGCCAAACAACACCAGGCGCAAGATGCTGGCAGGCGAGGTTGCGCTGGGTTTCGGTGTGCATCACCTGCGCAGCGCCGCAGCACCTGTACTTGCCGCAGCCACGGGTCATGACTGGCTGTTTCTCGACAACGAGCACGGCGCGTTCTCGGTGCACGAGATTGCTCAGCTGTGCATTGCCTCCTTGCCGACGGGTGTGACGCCGATGGTACGGGTCTGTGCCAACGCGATCGATGAGGCGACGCGTGCGCTGGACAACGGCGCACTTGGCATCGTCATGCCACATGTCGATACAGCACAGGAAGCGCGAAGGATCGCCGAGGCATTTCGCTATCCACCCCGCGGCCGGCGCAGCTGGGGTGGACCGCCAGCGATATACGGGTATCGTCCGCCCGCGATGGCCGAGGCGCAGCAGGCGATCAACAACGAGATCCTTACGGTCGTCATGCTGGAGAGTCCGGCGGCGATCAACAATGCGGCCGAGATTGCCGCAGTCGACGGTATCGATGTGCTGTTCATCGGCACCTCGGATTTGTCGTCGGAGCTGGGCGTTGCTGGCCAGATGGGACATCCGAAAGTCGTCGATGCTTATGCTACGGTCGGCGCAGCTTGCCGCAAGCATGGAAAGATCTTGGGCATGGGCGGCGTGTATGATGAGGAAAACGCATCGCGCTACGTCGGCATGGGAGCGCGTTTCGTGCTGACCGGTTCTGACCATTCTTATATCGTTATGGGCGCGAGTGCTCGCAGCAGGTTCTTTGCCAAGCTACCACCAGCGGAGGCTGGGTCCGGCTGACCGCAATGCTGGCAAAGGCACAGTGCATGGCTGCCGTCATGGATGACGAGATGGCTTAGCAGCGCTCGTATGCGCACTTTTCTTGCGAAACGGACAAAGGCAACGACCGATACTGAGAGGCTCGGCTCAAGCGAGATCGCGCGGGTTTGTGAAGGAAACCTAGGGCGCGGCATCCCACTTCCGGTGCGGCAAACACCACCTGGATGGGATCTATGTCGACGCTTCAGGACCTGCTGAATCAGGACGCTGGCAGTATCTTTCCGAGTAGCCCAGCGCCGATCAATGGCGAGACGCTGGTACAGCCATCGGCTCTGAACTTTATCGGCTCCGACGTTTCTGCAGCGCTGCTTTCCGCAGTGCCAGTTGCGCCGACCCCGGCTCCGGCTGGCGCTGCATACCCGGCGATATATGCGTTCGGAGACAGTCTGAGTGATACTGGCAACGTCTCACTTGCGACCGCAGGCATGGTGCCGATTTCACCACCTTATGCTGACAGGAGCTTCAGCAATGGGCCCGTCTGGGTGCAAGACCTGGCGCAGAAACTTGGACTGCCGTCACTCAATCCAAGTTTGGCAGGTGGCACAGACTTCGCGTATGGTGGTGCCGAGACGGGGCAGACGCAAAACCATGCCGTGAACCCGACCGATTTGACTTCGCAGTACACGCAATTTTTGCAGCAGTCGCCGTCGCCGCAGGCGGGAGCGTTGTACGCGGTATGGATCGGCGCGAACGACGTCCTCGACATTGCCAACAACACCTCGCTGACGCTGCCCCAACAGCAAGCGGACGTGCAGGACGCGGTCAATAACGAAATGTCCGTGATCGGCGGTCTGGTTGCGCACGGAGCGCAGAACCTGCTGGTGCTGAATGTGCCTGATCTCGGGATCACGCCGTACGAGCAGGCTCGCGGTGCGACGACGGCGCAGACCGCAACCTCGCTTTCGTCACTCTACAACAAGGACTTGGCCGCAGCGCTGCAGCCGCTGGAGGCATCCGGTGCGCTGCGAATCGACCTGGTCGACACGTTCTCGGTGCTCGATCAGGCGAAGGCAAATCCGGCCGCTTATGGGTTCACCGACGTGAACGACCCGGTTTGGACCGGCGGGCTGACCAGTTCCAGCAGCGGCACGCTGCAGGCGTCCGGATCGACGCAAAACCAGTTCTTGTTCTTCGATTCGCTGCATCCAAGCGCGCAGGCCCACAGCCTGCTCGCGTCCGGCATTGCCCAAAGCCTTACCGGCACAGCGTAGTCACGGATAGGCAAACTTTGGCGCCAGCCGCTGGCGCCTTGGACAGTAGGTCGAACAGAATGCCAGGCGGCGCAAAAGCCGTCGCCTGGGTCGCGACGGAGCACTGAGACGTCGGGAAATGCCGCCAAATGCAGAGCGATATTTCTTTTCGGCGGCCAAACCCATTATATCGATGGCTCACTGCTGGATGTGCCATCCGCGGCAGGGCGGAAGGCACGCCTGCACATCGTGCGCGTCTGCCGCTGATGACGAATGCTGCGCTTCGCTTGAGCGCGGATAGATGCCAGCGAGATCAGCCAACGCCCGCGCCCGTCGGGCCGGCAAACACGAAAAATGGTTGTCGACCTTCTCCATGGCAGATTCATAGTTCAGCGCTCAATAGGTCGCGCAGGCGGCTGAACTCCTTTTCCTTTGCCAGGCAGTCGCTGGCGTGCCTCAAGCCGAGCGTCGCGGGAAACGACAATGTGGGGTCGCTCATCGTCTCTTCTCCTTCTTTCGACGCTTGGTCGGTTTGGTGTCGTCTGGGTGTAGGATCGCGGTCGCCAACAGATCCGATTGTTGCCGCCAATAGGCACTATAGCGGTCGAGCCAGACGGCAGCGGCATGGATCGGACCGGCTTCAAGGCGGCAACGGCTAACACGCCCGGATCGCTCCTGGTGCACCAGACCAGCGCGCACCAGGACCTGGATATGGCGCGATACCGCCTGCAGCGAGATATCGAACGGTGCGGCCAGTTCGGACACCAGCAACTCCCCCTCCTCGAGGCGCGTCAGGATGGCGCGCCGCACCGGGTCGGACAGAGCGAAAAACACCTGGTTCAACTGCGCCGCTCGCTCGTTCGCCTCCTGCTCTGACGTACGGACCGCATGAAGCGACATTAGGCGGCCTAATTATCAACGTACCGATTGATGATCAACAGCTTTGTTGATTATAAGGCGCGCTCTACCATTTGGATGCAGTGCAGGGGATGCGTTGATGGTCAGCAAAACTTGGCGTTCTTGCGAACAGCGGTTTGTGACCGTGGCGCAGAGCGAGGCGCAGTCCGGTCGAGCATGATGTCGCCGCGAACCGACCGTACCCGCCTCGCCGTCGATATCGGTGGGACCTTTACCGATGTCGTTCTGGCGCTGCCGGATCGCACGCTCGCGACCAAGCTGTTGACCACGCATGAATCGCCGGACGAGGCGGTGATCGCCGGGACGCAGGCGATCCTGCAGGAGGCTGGGGTGGCCGCATCGTCAGTGGACCTGGTAATTCACGGCACGACGCTGGCGACCAATGCGTTGATCGAGCGCAAGGGTGCTCGAACCGCATTGATCACCACCGCCGGTTTCCGCGATTCGCTGGAAATCGCCTACGAACATCGCTTCGAGCAATACGACCTCTACATGGAGCGTCCAGAGCCGCTGGTGTCCCGCGATTTGCGCCTGGAAGTGACCGAACGCCTCGCGGCCGATGGTTCGATCCTGTTGCCGTTCGATGAGGCTTCGCTCGAACGTCTGCTGTCGACACTTCGGCAACAGCATATCGAGGCGGTGGCGATCAGTTTCCTGCACTCATACATCAATCCTGCACATGAGGAGCGTGCGCGCGATCTGCTATCGACAGCGCTGCCAGACATCGCCGTCACGCTGTCCTCGGAGGTATGCCGGGAAATTCGCGAATACGAACGGACCTCCACCGTCGTCGCCAACGCCTACGTGCTGCCGATGATGGACCGCTATCTCGCGCGCATGCAGCAAGGTTTGCGTGGGATCGGTGTGGCCTGTCCGTTGCTGTTGATGATGTCGTCAGGCGGGATATGCACAGTCGAGACAGCGCGCCGTTTTCCGGTGCGACTCGTCGAGAGCGGTCCGGCCGGCGGCGCGATCCTGGCGCGGCACATTGCGGCGCAGGGCGGCTACGACCGGGCGGTTTCCTTCGACATGGGGGGAACGACGGCCAAGATCACGCTGATCGACGATTTCACGCCGCAGCAGTCACGGCACTTCGAAGTGGCACGCGCCTATCGTTTCGCCAAGGGCAGCGGCTTCCCGGTGCGCATTCCAGTGATCGACATGGTGGAGATCGGCGCCGGTGGTGGATCGATTGCGCGGATCGATGGGTTGCGCCGCATCGTCGTTGGACCCGACAGCGCGGGGGCAGATCCTGGGCCCGCCTGCTATGCGCGAGGCGGCGATCAGCCGACAGTGACCGACGCCGATGTTGTACTGGGACGCATCGAGCTGTCGCGCTTCGCCGGCGGAAAGATTTCGCTTGATCCCGCACGCGCGTCTCAGGCGGTGACTGAGGCGATAGCGGCACCGCTTTCGATGACCGTGCAGGAGGCCGCGCGAGGGATCACGGAGATAGTCGATGAGACGATGTCGAGCGCGGCACGCGTACACGCCGTCGAGAATGGCAAGGATACGTCTGATCGCACGCTGATTGCGTTCGGCGGGGCTGCACCGTTGCATGCGGCGCGCCTCGCGCAGAAACTTGGCATTCATCGCATCGTCGTGCCGCTGGAAGCGGGCGTCGGTTCCGCACTTGGCTTTCTTGGCGCGCCCATCGCGTATGAGGTCGTGCGGACCTTGCTGGTGCGTCTGGATGCGCTCGATCAGCCAGCCATCGACGCGTTATTCGCCGAAATGCGCACAGAGGCGGAAGCCGTGGTACGTCTTGGCGTGCCAGAAGGCAGGTTGATCGAGACACGTACCGGCTTCATGCGCTATCGCGGACAAGGGCACGAGATTGCGGTCCCGCTACCTGATGGCCAGCTAGACCCCGCGGCGTTGCGCACGGCATTCGATGCCACGTATACACGCCTATATGGCCGGGTGATCCCTCGGCTTGAGGTAGAAGCCGTCACCTGGACGCTATCGCTGACCGAACCACATGAACTGCCCGAGCGTCTGCCGCCGCCGGCGGAGGTCGGCAGCGTTTCGCCGACGCGGACCTGTCGTTTGGTCGAGACTGCGACCGGCGAGAAGGTCGATGCAGCTCTGTTCGAGCGTGCATCTCTGCCCACTGGTGCGTGCCTGACCGGTCCCTGTGTCATCATCGAGGACGGGACTTCAACGATTGTGCCGACGGGGTATATCGGCCGGGTTGGCGCCGCACGTGAGATTGTGATCGAGGAACTTGCAACGTGACGCGACGGAACATTGCCGAGATCGAACTGCAGATCATGTGGAACCGACTGTTGTCGGTGGTCGAGGAGCAGGCGCAGACCCTGGTTCGCACTGCCTTCAGCACCTCGGCGCGCGAGGCGGGCGATATCTCGGCCGGCGTGTTCGATCTGCAAGGCAGGATGTTGGCGCAGGCAGTCACCGGGACCCCTGGCCACATCAACACCATGGCACGGTCGGTCGGTCACTTCCTCGAGGTATTCCCTGTTGCCCAGATGAAAGAGGGCGACGTCTACATCACCAACGATCCGTGGAAGGGTACGGGCCATCTGTATGACCTGGTCGTGGTGTCACCGACCTTCATGGATGGTCGTATCGTCGCGCTGTTCGCCTGCACAACGCATCTGGTGGACATGGGTGGTGTCGGCCAGACCCCGGAAGGCCGGCAGATCTACCACGAAGGCCTGTTCATTCCCCTGCTGCGTCTCGCGCGCGCCGGCGAAATGAACGAGGACCTGCTGGCGATGATCCGTGCCAACGTGCGCGAACCGGTGCAGGTGATCGGCGACGTCTACGCGTTGATCGCCTGCAACGAGATCGGCAGCCGACGCCTCGTCGCTATGATGCGCGAGTTCGCGTTGCGCGATCTCGATATGCTGGGTGAGGCGATCATCAGCCGCAGCCGCCAGGGCATGACCGAGGCGATCGGCAAGCTGCCGCAAGGCACGTGGACCGCATCGATGCGCATCGACGGTTATGAAGCGCCAATCGACCTGGTCGGCACACTGACCATTGGCCGCGATACGATCCATGTCGATTATACCGGCACTTCCGGTATGTCGTCGTACGCAATCAATTGCCCGCTCTGCTATACGGAAGCCTATACGACGTTCGGGGTGAACTGCGTGGTGGCACCGCATATCCCGAACAACACCGGCACGCTCGATGCCGTGCGAGTGACCGCGCCGGAGGGCACCATCCTGAGTGCCACCTTTCCTGCCGCTGTATATGCGCGCTCGGTGATGGGCCACATGCTGCCCGACGTTGTCTATGGCTGTCTCGACCAGGCGTTGCCCGACAGGGTGCCGGCCGAAGGTACATCGAACCTCTGGACGTTGAACCTGATAGCCGGCCATGGTCTCACCGGCATTGGGCGAGCCGCTGGCACGCCGTTCATGGTGAACAGTTTCCATTCCGGCGGCGCCGGCGCGCGCCCGAATCAGGATGGACTGTCTGCGACTCCGTTTCCCTCGGGCGTCCGCAACGTGCCTGTCGAGGCGACAGAGGCCATCACACCGCTGGTCATCTGGCGCAAGGAGCTGCGCCAGGATTCCGGTGGTGCCGGACGTCAACGCGGCGGGCTCGGTCAGGTGATGGAAATCGGTTCGCGCGAGGACGCTGCGTTCGGCATCTTCGCGCGCTTCGAGCGCGTGAAATATCCGGCACGCGGCCGGCATGGCGGCGGGGCAGGGGGCGCGGGCCGCCTGTCGTTGATATCGGGAGCCGAGTTGAAGCCTAAAGGATTGGGTCTGGTCCCACCCGGTGATAGATTGCTGGTCGAAATGCCCGGCGGCGGAGGTATGGGATCCGCAAAGGAGCGTGACCCGGAAGCCGTGCGGCGCGATGTGCGCTCGGGATATGTTTCTCGTGAGGCTGCAAACAGCGAATATGGTGTGGATGCTTGAACGGTCCACCATCGTTAGTCTCGCGAGGGCTACCTGATGCGTCTACCTGAGCTTCGCTTTCTCCCTTGGGCTCTCGCTTCAGGCATTCTATCCTGTTCATCGAAATAGCCCTGTACCAAAACCCCCTTCCCTGAAGCGCCGGCATATGGCGCCGACGCTTTCGGCGATTCCAAGATCTCTCAATGCCTTCTGGACGAGCTCCTCGAAACCGGTCTGGACGGCCCGAGAAAAGCGAAAAGTGCTTTTAGTTTTTCGCACAAGCGCTTCGTAGAAGGGATTGTCAAGTTCGACGGAACTAGTGGCCCACCAATATGTTTTGGCCCGCATCCCATTGGTCAGTCGGTCACGATGGGCTCGTGGAAGCCAGTTTGCTGCATCGGTTAGCAACCAGACGAGGCACGTGAATCCGTCATGCACTTGTCGGCTATAATGGTGTGTATGAGCAGTGACAAAAGAGTTCGCTAGCTCTCCATCTGTGTAGTTGCCAAAGCTGTGATGCCTCCACGCAATCGCTTCACCGCAGAGCGGAGCCTCGCCGTCTACAGTTTGGGGATTGTCATAGCTGACGAATTGCAGCGAGTTTTCGTAAGGGTGCTCCAAGAGCTCATCGAAGACATCGGCAAGGCCATCGTCGAAACCTCTGATGGTAAGCTGCGGCGCATAAAGCGCAAGGATGTTGGCATTGTCCCGGGCGCATTCCAACAACCCGGGCCATTTGCGGAGATAACTATGAGTTCCGCTCTGGATGCGTGAGCTGGCAATACTTCTCTTCTGCACCTTCCTGCATCCAGTCTAGCTGTAACGCCGCCCAAGCAATGTTCAGTCCTCGATCTCTGCCGCGGTCGGGAGCGTTGTGCGGGAGAGGAAATATCCAACGATGGTCAACGTTCAGGTCCGGGTAGCGTAACTCACCTTCTTTGAACTCCACCACATCGAGCCACCACTCATCCGTGACGATTGGTGGTGTAATGCCCTTGTTGATAAGGAACTCACGCGCTACGATTAGCGGGCTCTCCTCAGGCCGTAATCTCCTGAGCAGGTTCCTAATGACGCTGTCCATTCCATCCGTAGCATTTATGGCGTATGCGTCTGCCAAAGGCGGCGAATGTTTGACAACTTCCGCATAATCGAGATCGCGCCATATTGGCAGAACTAGTTCGCGACCTTCATGCATTTCACGGGCGACTAAGCCGTTTAGTTCTCGCTGCGTCCAGCGCTTCCGAAAAAAAGCAGGGCTGAGGACAACAATGCCGTACCGAGAGTTTGCGAGTCCACGGTCGATGGCCTGCCTAAGGCTATTCCCTACTCGTAACGTAAATTCATCATACCATACTTCGACATGATTTGCTCGTAGGGCCTCGGCAAGCGGACGAACGAAATCCTTCTTGTCCTCGCTTGCGTGACAGATGAATGCATCGTACAGCAATCTTCCCCGCCATTGATCGACTAGAAGTGCCGATCATCTTTCGAAGTCATTGAACGTCCACCCGCCGCTTCGCCAATGCCTCCTCGTTCACCTGCAGCCCAAGGCCTGGCCCGCTCGGCAATTGAAACAGCCCATCGACAGGTCTCGGCGGGTTCTCGAACACCGCATGGGTGCGCGTCGACGGATCGTTCCATTCGATCGGTTTGCTCCCCTGCAATTGCGCGGCAACGACATGCATGTTTGCCATGTGCCCGATCATTGGCTGCGTCTGATGCGATACCAGTTCCACACCGTGGGCGTGCGCCAGTGCGGCGCAACGCACCAAGCCGGTAATTCCACCCATCTTGACAATATCCGGCTGCACCATGCGCACCCCGGCTTCGATCAGGTCGGCAAGTGCCGCCAGCGTATAGGTTTGCTCGCCGGCTGATACAGTGATGTCAAGCGCGCGAGCGACATCACCCATCGCTTTGATGTGATAATGCTGCACCGGCTCTTCGAACCACCAATAGCCGAGTTCTTCCAAAGTTCGGCCGACGCGAATCGCGCCGCCAGTGGTAAAGCCGTTGTTGGCATCGAAGGCGAGCGGGAAGTCATCGCCGACCAACTTGCGCACGGCGCGCGCCTTGGCGATGTCGCCCTGGATGTCGCGGTCGAGCTGCGTGCGGGGATTGTCGAAGCGGATCTTGATGGCAGACGGCTTGTCCTTCAGACGAGCCTCGACCACACGCAGGACATCGTCCAGCTTGCGATCGCCATTGCCGCCGATCGACGCATAGAACGGCAATGTGGTCCGCCATGCCCCACCCAGCAGCTTGTAGATCGGCTGACCGAACAGCTTGCCCTTGATGTCCCACATTGCGATATCCAACGCGGCCAGCGCGCCGGTCAACGCGCCCTCTGGTCCCAGCTTTACGCAGGTGTGCATCAGCGTATCCAGCAGCACTGCATGGTCGAGCGGATCCTTGCCGATCAGCGCCGGAGCAAGGTCGTGCTTGATAATACCGAGCGAGGCGAGGCCACCCTGCATGGGTGAGGCTTCGCCGATGCCGTCGATACCGTCATCGGTGTGGATGTGGACGAAGGCGCTGTGCTGGGTCGGCTTCTCATCAGCGGTCCAGCGCACCTGGAAGGCATCGATGCGGGTGATCTTCATGACGTCTGCTCCTTCCCTCAGCCCTCAATCAACACCGGGATGATCGAGGCGACAAGCAGCAACGCCATGGCGATGTTGAATGCGCGCAATCGCCAGGGCGAGTGCAGCAGCCGCGCCGCACCGCGCCCGAGCAGCGCCCAGACCAACAGGCACGGCATGCCTACAATCAGGAACACCGCGAAGATACGTGCAAGCTGCAGAAGCAAGGGCGCGTTTGGTGACAGGTATTCGCCCGCAGCGCCCGCGGCGATCAGCCATGCCTTCGGATTGATCCATTGGAACGCGGCCGCGCCGAAGAATCCCAGCACGCGGTCCCGTCCGCCTTCACCGGGCGGTGGTGCGCTGGCGATCTGCCAGGCCAGCAAAGCGAGCCAGATCGCGCCGATCCAACGAAACAATGGAAGCAGTAACGGCCAGTTCAGCAATGCGGAGCCAAGGCCGGCGCAAACCAGCGTCAACATCAGCGAAAATCCGACTGCAATGCCGAACATGTGCGGTGTGGTCGCGCCGATACCATGATTTGCGGCGGAAGCCGCAACCATCACATTGTTGGGCCCCGGCGTGATGTACATCGCCAGCGAAAACCCGATCAGCGATAATAGCGTCGTCTCCATGAGCTATAGGTCAGCATATCTGACGTATCGATGACAACGTTCGTTGTCATCGCTCACGTTCACGTGGAGCACCTTTGAACCAGCGCGCATTTCAGTAACATGATACGCAGAACGATGGCGAGGACCAACGATGGCCGGCGAAACGTTGCACGAGGAACGCGAGGCTCTTACTCCGGAGATCCTCGATCGGCATCGCGCAATTTCCACCATCATGGAAGAACTGGAGGCGATCGACTGGTACGACCAGCGGATCAAAGCCAGCACTGATCCTGAACTGCAGTCTGTCCTCGCGCACAATCGCAATGAAGAGAAGGAACACGCCTCGATGCTGCTGGAGTGGTTGCGGCGGCACGATCAGGAATTGGACTCGCATCTGCGAACCTATCTCTTCAGCCAGGGCCCGATACGCGAGGTGAAGGCGGTTGCCGGCAGCGGAGCCAGCGGCGGGCTTGCGATCGGCAGTCTGAAGGGCTGAGCGATGGATCATCTATTCCGCGACCTGGCACCCATCTCGGATCTCGGTTGGCAGGAGATCGAGAAGGAGGCGACGCGCACGCTTAAGACCACACTTGCCGCGCGCAAGCTGGTCGATTTCGTCGGGCCTCTTGGCTGGCAGGCATCAGCAGTCAGCATTGGCCGCACCAGAGCCGCTGAGCCGCCGGCACGCACCTCGGTGCAGACGCGTTTGCGCGACGTATTGCCGCTGGTCGAATTGCGCGTACCCTTCGAGCTGAGTCGAGCGGAGCTTGATGCGCTCGATCGCGGTGCAGACGACTTCGACACTGATCCGATCATTGCAGCAGCACGTGAGATCGCCATTGCCGAGGATCGGGCCGTGTTCCATGGCTATCCGCCTGGTGGCATCCGCGGCATGTGCGCGCAGGCCGAGAGCAATGTGCAAATCTCCGGCACCGCAGCTGACTACCCGGCCTTGGTGACCACCGCATTGAACCGATTGCGCGAGCAGGGCGTGGACGGTCCGTTTGCTGTTGCGCTGAGCGAGCGGTGCTATGTCGAGCTCACCGAGGCGACCGAGGGCGGCTATCCCGTGCTGCAACATGTGCGGCGCCTGATCGATGGACCACTGGTGTGGGCGCCGGGTCTCGATGGTGCCGTGGTGGTCTCGCTCCGTGGCGACGACTTCCAACTTACCGTCGGACAGGACTTTGCCATCGGCTATCTCAGCCATAATGCAGAGCGCGTGCAGCTTTATATCGAGGAGAGCTTCACCTTCTGGCTGCAATCACCGCAGGCTGCCGTGCCGCTGGTGTTTCCCTGACAATAGCGCTGGAGGCTGATCGCTTTACTTTTCTCGCATTGCCAGCGTTGCTGCTTCATCCAGCGTGCCTTCCTCGCCGACGGCAACTTTATAGAGCGCGCGGGCATTGTCGGCTGATACCAACCCGTCGCGCACATCGTGCGCCACCAGTGCGGGATCGCGCGTCGTTGGGTCGCCCATCCCCGCACCCCCTGGCAACTTCAGCACCAACCGATCACCGTCCGGGATGATTTGAAACCCCTTGGTGCGCAGCGTCTTTCCTGACTGCAGCGCCACAACGCCTGGCGCACCGTCCAGGCCACCCTCGCGGCCCTTCGGTGCATTGGCAATGCGATCGAACGTGGCGTTGACCGCGAATTCCAGGTCTCCCTTCGCGCCAATCTCCATCGTCTGGCCGGTGCCTCCACGCGTCCGTCCGGCGCCGCCGGAATCTGGGCGTAGTTCCTTGGTCCAGAAGATGATCGGCGCCACGTTCTCGGTTGCCTCCACCGGCATCGTCCGCACCCCCGACGGAAAAGCGGTGGCGTTCAGTCCGTCCTGGGTGGGGCGCGCGCCGGTGCCGCCGGAGTTGAACGTAATGATCTCGAAATCCGCAACGACCGGACGATTGCCGCGCGCCTGACCCGACACCGAGGAACCTCCGCGCAATGGTGGGTTCCACAATGCCGACGCACCCTCGGCGGTGACCCGTTCAGGCACCGCTTGGTGCAGGCATCCCATCATCAGATCGGGCAGCAGGTGACCGATCACGTGACGCACTGACACCGGATAGGGGCGTGGCGCATTCAGGATGCAGCCCTCAGGAATCTTCATGCGGAATGGCGCCAGACTGGCCCAGTTGTTCGGAATTTCCGGCGCAACGACGCATTTTATGCCGAAGCAGGAATACGCCCGGCAGTACGCGGGAGGCACATTGATGCCGCGCGACGACAGGCCCGAAGTACCGGCATAGTCGACCTCGATACTGTCATCCAGAATGGTCATCGCGGCCTTCAGCGTGACCGGCTCTTCATAGCCATCCGAGCAGATCTCAGCGCGATACGCGCCCTTGGGAAGCCGCGCTATTTCAGCCAGTGTCGCACGGCGGGAACTGTCGAAGATGAATTCCGCCAGCGGCTGCAGGCCGTCCATCTCGAATTCGTCCATCATCTCGACCAAGCGTCGCGCACCGGCATCGTTGCAAGCGCATAGCGAATAGATATCGCCCTCCAGCTCCACCGGCAGACGCGACCCGGCGCGAATGAAGTCGAAGAATGTCTCGTTGGCCTGGCCACGATCGAAGCACTTGATGATCGGGATGTACATGCCCTCTTCGAAAACCGACCGTCCCTCAGGACCCATGCCGAGGCCACCGACATCGATCACATGCGCGGTGTTGGCGAACAGACCGACGATGCGATCGTCGTGAAAGGCGGGAGTGACCACCGTAAGATCATGCAGGTGGCCGGTGCCAAGCCACGGATCGTTGGTGATGTAGTGATCGCCTGGCTGCATCGTCTCGGCAGGAAACTTGCGCAGGAAGTGACCGACGCTCTCCGCCATCGAGTTCACATGACCGGGCGTGCCCGTGACCGCCTGGGCCATCATGCGTCCGTGCAGATCGAAGATTCCTGCGGAGAGATCGCCAGCCTCGCGCACAGTGGTCGAGAAGGCGGTGCGAATCATCGTCTGCGCCTGCTCCTCGACCACAGCGATCAGCCGGTTCCACATGATCTGGCGATGGATCTGTGCCAGCGCGTTGGTTTCGTGTGACATCAGGTGCTCTCCTGCGTCAGTTCAATGTAGCCGAGATCATTCACCGTGGCCTTCCAGCCACGACTGACCAGTGTGGAAGTTTCGTCCTCGGCGATAATCGCCGGCCCTGCGATGCGAACGCCTGGCGGCAAAGCAGTGCGATCAAACACTGACCACGGCGAAACCTCGCCGGTGATGGTGTCGCGTACCCGCTGCGTGCGCGTCGCTATGGCTTCCGGTACGAGCACGGCATCGCCCGCGGGAACCGGTGTGCCGGGATCATCCTGCGGCGTCGTCGCGACCAGGACGGCATAACTCATGATCTCCACATCGGAGCCGGGCACCGGCCGATCGTAGAACCGGGTATATTCGGCATCGTAGGCAATGCGAATATCCGCCACGTCCCCTTCCCTCAGCGGGCGCGCCGGCAGGTGCACTGGAATTTCGTGGCCCTGGCCGACGTAGCGCATATAGGCGACACGGTTCTGCGTCAGTGGCGCGCCGAAGCTGCCCTGCATCACCACGTCCATCGCCTCAGCCTCCATATCGGCAAGCAGCGTGTTCACCGCCTCGACGTCGAAGGTGGAAAATCGCTGGTAAAGACTGCGAACAACCTCATAGCCCACCGGCGCGCACAGGAATCCGATAGCACTGCCGACACCAGCGCCCGACGGTACCAATACATGGCGGATGCCGACCTTCTCCGCTACCCGGCAGGCATGCACGGGCCCGCCGCCGCCAAACGCGATCAGCGTGCGGCCTTCATAGGTCTTGCCCGATTCGATTGCGTGCACGCGAGCGACATTCGCCATGTTCTCATCGACCATCTCAACGATGCCAAGCGCTGCCATGTCCGTCGTAAGCCCGAGTTTCGGGGCTACCCGCGATGCCAGTGCATCATGCGCGGCAAACTCATCCAGCTGCATCGTGCCGCCGGCGAAACGCGTCGGGTCATAGCGTCCGAGTGCGAGATTGGCGTCTGTCACTGTGGGTCGTGTGCCGCCGTGGCCGTAACAGGCCGGTCCGGGATCCGCGCCAGCGCTCTCCGGTCCGACTGCGATCCGGCCCATCGTATCCACATGCGCGATCGAGCCGCCGCCGGCACCGATCTCCACCATCTCGATCACCGGGATGCGCAGCGGCAGGCCGGACCCTTTGCGAAACCGTCCGACACGCGCGATCTCGAATGCGCGCGACGTCTGTGGCCTGCCGTCGTCGATCAAGCAGATCTTCGCTGTAGTGCCCCCCATATCGAAGGACAGAACGTTGGCGATGCCGCATTGCCGCGCGATCGTGGCGGAGAAAATCGCCCCGCCCGCCGGCCCGCTTTCCACCAGCCGTATCGGGAAGCGGCACGCCGTGTCGATCGTGGTCACACCACCGCCGGACAGCATCATGAACACGGGTCCGGTGATGCTGATCGTCCGCATCTCGTCGGCCAGCCGGCGCAGGTATCGCGCCATCAGCGGCTGCACATAGGCATTGGCAACGGTGGTAGAAAAGCGCTCCCACTCGCGCATCTCGGGTGACACGTCACTGGACAGCGAAACCGGAATGTCCGGCAATTCCTCGGCAAGGATATCGCGGATGCGACGCTCATGCGTCGGATTGACGAAGGCGTGCAGCAGGCCGACAGCGATGCTTTCCACACCTTCACGCCGCAGCGTCGGAACCAGTGCGCGCACCGCGCCGGTGTCGAGCGGCAGCAGGACATTGCCCTCATTATCGAGCCGCTCTGGCACCGGCAGGCGCAGATGCCGTGGCACCAGCGGTTCGGGCAGCACGATGTTGAGATCGTACTGGTCGTAGCGGCTCTCGTTGCCCATCGCGATCACGTCGCGAAAGCCTTGCGTGGTCAACAGCGCTGTGCGCGCCCCTTTGCGTTCGATCACTGCATTGGTCGCAAGCGTGGTGCCATGGATGACGATGCCGATGTCGGCAGCCGATACGCCGGAAGTCTGTAGGATGTCGTGCACCCCCGCCATCACGCCTTGTTCCGGCGTGGCTGGCGTCGTCAGCACCTTGATAGTGGAGCGCCTGCCGCCGTGCTCGAGCGCAAGATCGGTGAAAGTGCCGCCGATATCCACGGCAAGTCGAGCAGAAGGCATACGTTCCTCTGGGCGATGGTCGCGGTGGCACTAGCCTCTGGCCGGCGGTGTGGCAAGCGTCGGGCTGACAGGTCGGGCGGCCCATTCGCCACGGCTCCGCCTAAGCGGATGGTCCCCGTCCGGTTGGCGCTGGTGGCGACCTCAGCCTGCGGTTGCTGGACGATAGACCGGGGTTCACAGTGGTCCGAATTGGCAAGCAAACGCGGTGAGGCAAGGTATGAGTGTAAACTTCGGGCAAGGTTTGCACGCCGCGGCAGGACGGGCCGTCAGCCTATCGGCCTATGACCGCTATCTTGGTCGATGGTCCCGGCTCACCGTCCCAGACTTACTTTCTGCCGCTGAGATAAAGCAGGGTCATTGTGTGCTCGATGTTGCGTCCGGCACTGGCGAGGCTGCGTCTATGGCCATCCAGATTGTCGGCAGCCCCGGCTTTGTCATTGGCGCCGACATCTCGCTGGAGATGCTCAAGAGTGCGCGTATCAGATTGGACGAGCCATCGTATTCGGTGGTCAACGCTGACGGCCAAGCGCTGCCATTCAAGGACGGCGCATTCGATGCGGTGGTGTGTCAGCTTGGCCTCCAATTTTTCCCCAGCCCAGCTGCGGGTCTCTTGGAGTTTCGGCGCGTTGCCCGATCGGGCGGGATGGTGGCGGTTTGTGTCAACACCACCTCAGACCGATTGCCGATGTGGGGCAACCTCGCCGATGCGCTGGATCCATTTCTAGCAGACGAGCAACGCAAGGTCCTAGCGTTGTCATGGTCACTTGCCGATCCAAGGGGGTTGGAAGGATTGTTCAACGATGCGGGCTTCCAAGACATCCATGTGGAACAGATCAGGCGTGAAGGGACTATCGATCGTTTCGATGATTACTGGGCGCCGATTGAAACCGGAGTGGGACAAATTCCACAGGTGTATCATGCACTCAGCGAAGCAGATCGTCGCTCCGTGCGCGAAGAGGTCCGCGCGCGGCTCGCTCAATATGAATTGGCTGATGGTAAGCTGACCATGGGCGTCGAGATGTTGATCGGCAGCGGGCGGGCGTAGCGCCTTCTAGCGGATAGCCTTCAGGAGGATAGCTGCCAGCTCGGCAGACCTTTCGAGTTGGATGAAATGGGTGCAAGGCACGGTGTGTACCGTCCAGCCCGGTTCGCCCTTCAATTTGTCGTAGAACCGGGTGAAGCGCGCAGGCTCGGTGGCCAGAATATATACCTTGTTCTTGATGCGACCGATGCCGCCGATGAGCCGCACGGGCTGAGTGAGGGTGGCGAGCGGTTGTGGCCCGCTCTTGGCCTCCCAGAACGCGATCACCTCGGGACGTTTCAGGCCAAACTCAGCCGGCGTTCTCGGCGCGACCAGCCAATCCTCGCCCGGCACGGTGGCGGGACGCCGGTCGACCGGCAAGATGTCCAAATTCGATTGTCCGTCCTCCGGCACAAAGGCGTCCAGATAAACCAGCGCGGCGATCTTCTCCGGCACGCGGTCGGCGACGCCGCTGATCACCATACCGCCATAGGAGTGGCCGACCAGAACGATATCTGACAGATCCTCGTCGTCGATAACCCCGATCACGTCCTGAATATGCGTGTCGAGATTAACCTGACGATTGAGAAGGTGCTTCCGCGCGCCGATACCAGTTAGCGTTGGAGCGTATACGTCATGCCCAGCCACGCGCAGCTTTTGCACCAGCGGCCGCCACACCACGCTGCCGGCCCAGGAACCATGCACTAGAACGAAAGTCGCCATAGCTTCTTCCCTTCATGACGTGTCATGAGGTGTCAAGCGTGCGATTGGAGACGCTTCAGTTGGTCGGCTTCGACCTGCTGACGGATCTCAAGTGTTTGCTCAGGCGTAAGACGTTTGGGCGGCTCGTCGGGGCGGCTGGAGATCGCCCGAAAGAACTCTTCCTGTCCCGTCGGCGACACTGCCCAAAGGATGACTACTTCGCCGCCGGGGTTCTCAAGGGCGTGCCAGGACCCTTTGGGGATGAAAATCGTTCCTCCCTTCTCGATCGGGTGACGTTCGTCATTGAGAACGAACGTTCCACTGCCCTCCAGAACGTAGATGAACTCATCCATGTAGGCATGCCGGTGACGCGGTATGCCGACACCTGGTGGTACTTGCTGAGTTCCCAGGGAAACATCTTGAGAGCCTCGGCCTGGATCCACTTTAATAAAGAGGTCTCCACCGCGATTGATCAGGTGCTCCCCGTCGGCCACACCGAGGACGTAACCTCGTGCTTCCTTGCGCTGTGCGTCGGCGATGTTCGGCATCATTCCCCCCCTTTATGGTTATCGATGCTTCGGCATTATATTCCCGGCACGACCAGACTTCAGCATGTGAGGGTGCGTCTCCCCGCCACCATTGGTCAACTTCAATATGATTCATCGCACAACGCTGGAGCGTCTGTTCGAAGAGATCGAGACTCGTGTCGCTGATGGCGGAGCGCAGGACAGCCGATCCGAGAGCTGCGATGATCCTCCGGCTAGATCCACATCGAACACCAGCGACCTCGTGGCGTCATTGAGAGGTCAGAACGGCGGATGCATGGTCGCTCTCATCGCCTCGTGGGACCGTGAAGGAGGACTGCAAGCATGGACGATCCGATCAACGCATTTGTCCCGGCGCCGCGCGTCAGGATCGAGGCTGCGACAAACGGTCCGCTGCAGGGCTTGACCTTCGCCGCGAAAGACCTGTTCGACGTGGCCGGCCATCCGACCGGCGGCGGCAATCACGACTGGGCACGCACGAACCCCGTGCCCACGCGTCACGCCTGGGCAGTGCAAAGGCTGCTGGACGCCGGTGCCATTTTGATCGGCAAAACGATCACCGACGAGGTCTCCCTCGGCATCCTTGGCGAGAATGCATTCGACGGCACCCCACTGAACACCAAGGCACCGGATCGCGTGCCTGGGGGTTCATCGTCGGGTTCGGCCGCCGCGGTAGCTGCTGCGCTTTGCGACACGGCGCTTGGCACCGACACTGGTGGATCGGTGCGCGTACCGGCGAGCTTTTGCGGCCTGTATGGCATCCGTCCGACGCACGGGCGGCTCGACCTGAGCGGCATGTTGCCGCAGGCACCAACGTCGGACACCACAGGCTGGTTCGCCCGCGACGTAGAGACCTTCGCTCGCGTCTCTAGCGTGATGCTTGGTGAAGACATTCCCGCGGCATTGCCGTCTCAGTTGATCGTCGCGGTCGATGCCTTCGGGTTCGCCGATGCCGAGGTTGCAGCGGCGCTGCGGCCAATGGTGGATCGGCTCGCGGCGCTGATCGGCAGCGCGCGTGACGAGGTAATGGCACCGCAAGGTCTGTCAGTCTGGTCGCGGGCGCAGCGCACGCTGCAGCCAGTCGAGGCCTGGCAGACATTTCGTCCATGGGTCGAGCGCGACAACCCGCGCATGGCTTTCAACGTGGCGCGCGGCCTGGTCGCGGGGTCGATGATTGGCGAGGCGGAGCGCGAGTGGGCCGAATTGATGCGCCAGGAAGCACGTGGACGGATGGCCCATTTGCTGCCACCTGGCACCATCCTCTGCCTGCCGACGACGCCGTTTCCCGCGCCGAAGAAGGGATTGCCGCTATCAGTGCTCAACGGGCTGCGGGCGCGAATATCCTGTCTCTGTTCGCACGGTGGTCTGACGGGCGTTCCGCAGATCAACCTGCCCGGCGCCGAAATCGGTGGGCTGCCGATCGGATTGTCGATCATTGGAGGGCATGGCACTGACGTGGCCCTGGTGTCCGTCGCGCGCGCGATGGCGGGGTAGCGATGCGTCGCCTAGACTTGCTCGCAGCGGAGCAGGGGGGAGGCTGACGATGCGCGCTGTTTGGTACCGACCATCAGGGGCCCGCTCGCGACGTTCTGGTCGCCGGCGAAATCGCCACACCGGAGCCTGGACACTACGAGGTCCGCGTGCGGCTCGAGGCGGCGGGCGTCAACCCGTCCGATACCTATCGTCGCCGCGGACCTGTGCCCGCAATGGAGTATCCTCGCGTCATCACCTGCAGCGACGGTGCGGGCGTCGTGGACCGGGTCGGGCCGATGGTGGCAGAGGGCTGGGTCGGCACGCGCGTGTGGCTGTACAATGGCCAGCGCAATGGCCGCTGGATGGGCACTGCAGCCGAGTACATCGCGCTGAACGTCGATCTGGTGACTCCCTTGCCTGATCATGTGTCGTTCGCTGAAGGCGCGACGCTCGGCGTTCCTGGCATGACGGCCCATTACTGCGTCTTCGCCGCCGGCTCTGTGCAAGGACGCACGCTGTTGGTCACCGGTGCTGCCGGCGCAGTCGGCCACTATGCGGTGCAACTCGCCAAATGGGCTGGCGCCACCGTGATCGCGACCGTCAGTTCCGAGGTGAAGGCAGAGCGGGCCCGCGCCGGCGGTGCCGACAATGTCATCAATTACCGCAGCGAAGACGTGGCCGCGCGCATTCGCGAAATTACGGGTGGCGATGGCATCGATCACGTGGTGGACGTCGACTTTGGCGGCAATCTCGGCGCGACGATGCGCTGCGTGCGCGCCAATGGCAGCATCGCGATCTACGCCTCGAATGGCGATCGCACGCCGCGCCTTCCCGTAGGCGAGCTGATGCAGCGCAACGTCACGCTATATCCGATGTCGCTGCCCGGCACACCGCATGCCCCGCGCAAGCGCGCACAGAGTGACATCGCGCAGTGGATCCAGGGCAAACGGCACATTCTGTCGGTGGCCGAGAAGTTCCCGCTGTACCAGGCCGCGGCTGCGCATGAGGCGGTCGAGCGTGGTGACAAGGTGGGCACAGTCGTGATCGAGTGTGCTCGTTGAGTGATGCTTGGCTGAGGAGGAATTGCCAATGCCGGACGTCGCCGTTCTTGAGCCAGTCGCCGACACAGCAGAGGCGGATGCATTTCTGACTGCGATCATGGCGCTGCTCCCAGAGATACGCGCCCGAGCCGGAGATACCGAACGAGCCGGCCGCGTGTCGGACGAGATGGTGAAGGCGCTGGCGAAAGCAGGCGTGTTCCGCGCGGTGCAGCCACGGCAGTGGGGCGGATTGGAGCTGGACCTGGCAACCTTCTACCAGGGGATGGTGCTGATCGCTTCTGCCTGCGGCTCCACCGGCTGGGTCGCCAGCGTTGTCGGCGTTCATCCATGGCAGCTCGCGCTGTTCGCCGAGGATGCCCAGCGTGATCTCTGGCGCAATGATCCTGACGCGCGAGCGTCGTCGTCTTATGCCCCGACCGGCGCGGTGCGGCGGGTCGACGGCGGCTTCCATTTATCGGGCCGCTGGCATTTTTCCAGCGGCGTGGACCATTGCGGTTGGGTGCTGCTCGGCGCCGTGATCCCCGACGAAGGCAACGGCGCCGAATTTCGCACTTTCCTGGTGCCGCGGTCGGATTTCGTTGTCGACCACGACAGCTGGCGCGTGACTGGGCTGGCAGGTACCGGCAGCAAGGATGTGGTCGTGGCTGGTGCCTTCGTTCCCGAATATCGCACCCACAGCGTGGTCGATGTCTATCACGACCGGAATCCCGGTTTCGCCGTCAATGATCGACCGTATTTCCGCCTGCCGTGGCGGCTGGTGTTCGGCTACACCATCGCAGCACCGGCGGTCGGCGCCGCACTCGGTGCTGTGCAGTCGTTCATCGAGAACAACAGCGGGCGCGTGTCGGCCTATGGCGGACCAGCGATAGCGCGCGATCCCGCCGTGCATCGACCTTTGGCACGAGCACTGATTGCGACTGATACCGCAAAGACGCGGCTTGCTGCCACATGGTCAGAAATGCAGTCTCTGCTGCAGCAGGGAAAACCGATCCCTTACGCGCGTCGCGCGCAGGCGTTCTATGAAGCGACGTTGGCACACCATAGCTGCACCAATGCGATCTCCGACCTGCTCGCTGTGAACGGCGGACGCACGATGCGGACCGACGGCGCGCTGCAGCGGTTCTTCCGCGACCTGCTCGCGATGCGCAATCATCCCGCGGCCAATATCGAGTTCAGCGGCTCCCTGTACGCTCAGGCAATGCTGGGTCTGGATCCGCCGCCGTTCGTGCCGTCGCAGCGCTTCGTTCTGTAGCGGGATCGGCGTCTTCCAGCCGTCCAAGCTGACGGCGGCCAATCGCCAGCTCGGTGACGACGCCGTGCAGCGTACGCAACTCCTGCTCGGTCACTTCGCCGCGCTGGAAGAAGTGCCGGATGTTGCGCACCATGCCGGGCCGCTTCGGCAGATTGCGCAAGAAGGCGCAGGCGTCGAGCTGATCGATTAGGTGCTCGAGAAAATTTTCTAGCTCTGCCTTGGTGGCAATGCGTGTTTCGTTGGTCATCAGCGTGCGCGGCAGGGTCTGTTCTGTCGCCGTCCACCACTCGTACGCCAGCACCATCACCGCCTGCGCCAGATTCAGCGACATGAAGGCCGGGTTGAGCGGATAGCGCACCAGCGCATCGGCATGCGCCATGTCATCATTGTCCAGCCCGGCGCGCTCCGGGCCGAACAGCACGCCGACACGCAGATTGCGGCTCGCGATCTCACGCAGTTCTATCGCCGCCCCACGCGCTGTCAGCACCGGCTTGACGATGTGGCGAGGGCGCGGGCAGGTAGCGAACACATGGTGCAGGTCGGCGACCGCGCTCGGCAACGAGTCGAACACAGTGGCCATGTCCAGAATGCGGTCGGCACCAGAGGAATTACGCCAGGCCTTTTCCTGCGGCCAGCCATCGCGCGGAGCAACCAAACGCAGGTGGAACAGCCCGCCATTCGCCATGGCGCGAGCGCAGGCGCCGATGTTGTCGGCGAGCTGTGGCCGAACCAGGACGATGATTGGCGAATTGCCAATAGGCGCCAGATCCGCCCCGCCCTCGCGACCGGTCACTTCGCGTGCTTCGCCTGCCACGATTGCATGAAGGCGATCTCCTTGGTCTGTGCTGCGATCACGTCGCGGGCAAGCTTCCGCAGTTGCGGGTCCTTGCCGTATTGCAGCTCGACCTTGGCCATTGCCACCGCGCCCTCGTGATGAGGGATCATGCCGGCAACGAAGTCCTTGTCCGCATTACCGGAATAGGTGACGGCCATGCTCTGTCCCATCTTGCTCATGGCGCTACGATACGCCTTGGTGGAGGCCGGCTCGTCGGCTGAAGGCGCCGGCGTCTGCATGCCTTGCATTGACTGGGCGGTAGCAGCGTGGCCGAGCACGGAGAATGCGATCACCACTGCAGCCAGATCAGAAGCCTTCATCGTCCATCCGATCCCGCCACAACGCTCCAACTGGTCGTGCCATCGGGCCTGTCCTCGAAGACCACGCCCCGTGCGGACCATTCGGCACGGATCGCATCGGCACGCTTGTAATCACGCCGGCGGCGTGCCTCCTGACGATCGGCAATCGCAGCTTCGACGGTGGCACGATCGGCGCCGCCGCGGAACCACTCATCCACGCTCTGTTGCACGATGCCCAGCAGCCTTCCCGGCCGCGCGCAGCGCGCAGGCTGAATCCAAGTCGCCGGCGAGCGCCTTGTCCGCCAGACCATGCATCGCCGACAGCGCCAACGGCGTGTTCAGATCGTCGCATAACGCGGCCATGACAGGGGATGGCACATCGACGGTATCAAGATCGGGGTACCGCTCAAGCGCGCGATAGAGCCGGTCCAGCTCGCGCTTCGCCTCGGCCACCGCTGCATCGGAGAAATCGGCAACCGAACGGTAATGCGTGCGGATCAGCGCCAGCCGAACCGCCTCAGCGGGTGCCTTCGCCAGCACCTCGCGCGCGGTGAAGAAGTTTCCCAGACTCTTCGACATCTTCTCGTCGTTGATCTGCAGCATCCCACTGTGCACCCAGTAGCGTACGAAGCGACTTCCTGGAAACGCGCAGACGCTCTGCGCCAGCTCGTTCTCATGGTGCGGGAAGATCAGGTCGGTCCCGCCGCCATGGATGTCGAACGTCTCGCCAAGATAGCGCCACGACATAGCGCTGCATTCGATGTGCCAGCCGGGACGTCCGCGTCCCCACGGACTGTCCCAGCCAGGCGAGTCAGGAGGTGATGGCTTCCACAACACGAAGTCGCCCGGGTCACGCTTGTAGGGGGCCACATCGATGCGCGCACCGGCCAACAGCTCGTCTGGCGAGTGCCCTGACAGATGTCCATACGCTCCGAAGCTTGGCACAGAGAACAGCACGTGACCCTGCGCGGCATAGGCATGATCGGAGGCGACGAGCCGCCCGATCAATTCGATCATCTCCGCGATGTGCTGCGTCGCGCGTGGCTCCTCATCAGGCGGCAGCACGCCCAACGCCGCCATGTCGGCGTGAAAATCTGCCGTGGTGCGCGCGGTGATCTGCTCGATCGGCTCGCCGGTTTCCTGGGCACGCGCGTTGATCTTGTCCTCCACGTCGGTGATGTTGCGCACATAGGTGACGCGCGGATACAGCACGCGCAACAGGCGCGCGAGCACGTCGAACACCACCATGGTGCGGGCATTGCCGATGTGCGCCAGGTCGTACACCGTCGGGCCGCACAAGTACATCCGCACGTGTTGAGGTTCGAGAGGTTCGAACCGCTCTTTGCGGCGGCTCAGACTGTTGTGCAGGAAAAGCGAGTGCACGGCTGCTGGCTCCAGATCAACGCCACGTAAATGCTGAAGGCGGCGACACTTGTCGCCGGTATCCTGTCAGATCCGGTCCTGACATCGCGCCATGCGCGGGCGCCGGCCAGATGGCGATAGCACCAGTACCATGCCAGCCTTGTAGCAGACCGCGTATACCAGCGGCAACACACGGTTGCCCAGGAGCTGTCAGGAATGGCTGGTAATTGACCGACCCCGCCGATCAGGTGATCGCGCCCGCTCGCAGTCGCGGCCGGCCGGCTCGCTTCCTGGCGGTGTTCGGACCGGGTCTGGTGGTCATGCTGGCCAACACGGATGTGGGTTCCATCGTCACCGCCGGACAGTCCGGCGTGCGGTGGGGCTACAGCCTGCTCCTCCTGCAACTTGTGCTGATGCCGATCCTGTACATGGTGCAGGAATTGACCGTGCGGCTGGGCATCTTCACGGGCCGTGGCCATGGCGAACTGGTGCGCGCGGTGTTCGGGCCGGCCTGGGCATGGGTCGTCGTCACCGGGCTGGCCATCGCCACTATCGGAGCTCTGGTGACCGAACTGTCCGGCATCGCCGGGATCGGCGAACTGTACGGCCTGCCGCGCTCTGCCACCCTGGCCATCGCCGTCGTCGGATTGCTGACCGTGGTGAGCACCGGCTCCTATCGGCGCGTCGAATTGGTGGCGATCTTCATCGGGCTGTTCGAACTGACATTCTTCTGGGTTGCGTGGAAGGCGAGCCCCGATCCGCGTGCGTTGCTGCACGGCAGTCTGCAGATCCCGTTCGGCAACAAAGACTACCTCTATCTTGCCGCGGCCAATATCGGTTCGGTCGTGATGCCGTGGATGATCTTCTACCAACAGTCCTCGATCGCAGAGAAACAGCTGCGACCGGAGCATTATCCTGCCGCTCGCTGGGATACCGCGTTGGGCGCCGTCATCACACAGCTTGTTATGGCCGCAGTGCTGATCGCGTGCGCAACGACGATCGGGCGTCGCAATCCGGGCGCGTCGCTCACATCCGTGGGCGATATGAGCAAGGCGCTGACACCGTTCCTCGGTGTGGCAACCGGCAATCTGGTGTTCGGTCTCGGCGTATTGGGCGCCGGCATGGTGGCATCCATTGTAACATCGCTGGCGCTCGCCTGGGGGGTGGGCGAGATCACTGGCCACCGACACTCGCTGGCATACCGCCCGTTCGACGCGATGTGGTTCTATGGGGTGTATGCCGTTTGCGTCGTGGCCGGCGCGGTCGTGGTTACCATTTGGCCAGACCTTGTTGCGTTGAACATCGCCATACAGGTGATGAACGTATTCATGCTGCCGATCATGCTGGGCCTGCTGATCGCACTCGCAATCAAGGCGCTGCCGAGGGCTCATCGCTTGCGCGGCGGTTACCTATGGGTGGTGGTCATCGTCTCGACCGTCACCTGCGCTCTCGGCTTGTTCTGCGGGATTTCCGGGACCGGACTGCTCGGCTAGACTCGCAGCGTAACGGCGCGGAGGAAGCGAGATGCGCAACACGATGCTGAAGGTGCAGCCAATCGCTGGCGCGCTGGGTGCGGAAATTGCCGGCGTGGATCTCGGCGCAGAGCTGTCCGACGCAACGATCGCCGAACTCCGCCAGGCGCTGCTGGACCATCTGGTCATCTTCTTTCGCGATCAGGACCTGCCACCCGCGCGTTTCCTTGCCTTGGCACGCCACTTCGGCACGCCGATCGAGTACCCCTTCGTCAAGGGTCTCGAAGGTTTCCCCGAGATCATCAACGTCGCCAAGCTGGAGCACGAGACGGTCAATTTCGGTGGCGTCTGGCATGCCGACACCACGTATCTGCAAGAGCCGCCGATGGCGACGCTCTTGGTCGCCCGCGAGGTGCCAGACACAGGTGGTGATACGCTGTTCGCCAATCAGTACCTCGCCTACGAGACGCTTTCGGAGAAGTTGCGATCGCTGCTCGCCGGACTCCAAGGCGTGTCCAGTTCCGCCAAGGCGGACGCCAGCCGCACGCGCGAGGATCGCATTCGATCAGATGGGAGTGCAGAGGCGCGCAGGCTGCTTGTCGCCAACCATCCCGCGGTGCGGACGCATCCGGAAACAGGCCGCAAGGCGCTGTACGTCAATCGCGCTCACACCGTCAGCTTTGCCGGCATGACGGAAGCAGAAAGCGCGCCGCTGCTGGAGTTCCTGTTCCGTCATCAGATCCGGCCGGAGTTCACCTGTCGCTTCCGCTGGACACCAGGTGCGCTGGCGATCTGGGACAATCGCTGCGCGCAGCACTACGCGGTGAACGACTACGCCGGCCATCGGCGCATCATGCAGCGCATCACCCTCGCGGGCGGTGTTCCGGCCTAGACATCTCGGTGAAGAAGCGCAATGGATCTGAACCTCGGCGGCAAGGTGGCGCTTGTGACCGGCGGCAGCCGAGGTATCGGCGCGGCGATTGCGCAGGAGCTGGCGCGGGAAGGCGTGCAGGTGTGCCTTGCCGCGCGCGACCGGGCCAGGCTCGACGAGGTCGCCGCCAGCATCGCCTCGATCTCGCGCAGCAACCGCACTGCGGTGATTGCCGGCGACCTGCGCGAACCAGCCTCTGCAAAGGCCGCGGTCGATGCCGCGGTGAATGCGTTCGGACGGTTGGATATCCTGGTGAACAACGCCGGTGCCACCAAGCGCGCCGATTTCTTCACCCTGACCGAGGAGGACTGGCAGGACGGCTTCGCGCTGAAGTTTCACGGCTACGTTCGCACCACGCGCGCCGCGTGGCCGCATCTGCGCGAAAGCCATGGCTGCATCGTCAACATCGTCGGTGTCGGTTCGCGCGCCGGATCGGCGGAGTTCACCATCGGTGGCTCGGTGAATGTCGCGCTGCTGAACTTTACCAAGGCAATGGCCGATATCGGCATGAAGGACGGCGTGCGGGTGAACGCGATCAATCCAGGCCTGGTCGAGACCGAACGCTTCGGTCGTAATATCGAGCGCGTATCGCGTTTGCATGGCTTCAACCGGGAACAGGCGATTGCCTTCCTGCTGTCCTCGCACGGCACCACGCGCGTCGGTCGCCCGGAAGAGATCGGCTGGTTGACCGCGTATCTGGCATCGGACAAGGCCGACTTCATCCAAGGCTGCGTGATTGACATTGACGGTGGCGCGACGCGCTCACTGTAGGGAGAGACCGCGATGGCCAATGCGTTCGTCAACGCGCCGGGCGAAATCACCGGCCGGCTGACCGATTATATCGTGGCGGCGCGCTGGTCCGACCTGCCGGCCGTGGTGCGCCGTGAGGCGTTGCGGTCGTTCGTCAACATCATGGGCTGCACCATCGGCGGCGCGCGGCACGACGTGGTGGACCTTGCGGATCGATCGCTGCGCGAGTTTGCCGGTGCCCCGCAGGCAACCCTGATCGGCCGCGGTGCAAAGGCTGATGCGCTGCATGCCTGCCTGATCAACTGCCTGGCCTCGAGTATATACTCGTTTGACGACACGCACGCCGAGGCGGTGGTGCATCCGGCGGGTCCGGTTGCGACGGCGGCTCTTGCCTTGGCCGAGCGGCTGCCGACCAGCGGCGCCGATTTCCTGTTAGCGTTGGCACTCGGGATCGAAATGACGTGCCGCCTGTCGAAGGCAATTTCTGTCCCACCGGCGAAGGGAACGGTGGCGTGGTCGCAAACCGGGATCACGGCCGGTATCGGGGCCGCAGTAGCAGCCGCCAAACTGCTGAAGCTTGACGCGACGCGGCTGCAATACGCGATCGGCATTGCCCTGTCACAAGCCGCGGGGTTCCGTGTGATGCACGCCACCATGGTATCGTCGCTGATGCCGGCGCAGGGCGCGCAGACCGGACTGCGCGCCGCTGTGATGGCGGAGCACGGATTCACGGCCTCGCCGGCGGCGCTGGAAGGACGCTACGGTTTTCTCGAAGTGTTCGCCGAGAGGCCTGACTTGGCGGCGCTGTCTGACGGATTGGGCGAGCGGTTCGAAGTCCTGCGCAACACCTATAAGCCGTACCCGTGCGGCATCGTCATTCATCCAATCATCGACGCCTGCCTGCAATTGCGCCGCGAGCACGCGATTGATCCTGGGTCGATAGCAAGGGTGAGTATCAAAGCGTCGACCGGTGCGATGGTGCTGTGCGACCGTCGCAATCCGCAGAACGAATTGCAGGCTCATGTCAGCCTGTATCACTGGGTTGCGGCCACATTGCTTCGAGGCACGGCGCGCATCCAGGAGCTGCAGGACCCGACGGTGCAAGATTCGGAAGTGATGGCGTTTCAGGACAAGGTGGAAGCGGAAGGTGAGCCGAGTATGGCGGCGGATGCGTCAGAAGTGACCGTCACGCTGAAGGATGGCAGCAGGCACACCTGCAGGATCGACCACTGCATCGGTAGTGCGTCCAATCCGATGACGGATGAGCAGCTAACCCAAAAGTTCATTCAGTTGGCCGAACCGGTGGTCGGCAATGCGCACGCCAGGGAGCTGGCGGAGCGCAGCTGGGACGTCGAGGCCATGGCCGAGGCCGGCGACCTGGCGCGTGCTGCCGCATAGCTATTTTGCGGTCACCCGTCGTTTCCACAGATCCCACGGTCGATCAACCAGGGCGTCGTTGGTCTTCATCGCGGCCGCAGCTTCCTCGTCGTTGAGGAAGGTGGGGTCGCCAAGACGCAGCGCCTCGCTCTCCATGCGCGCATTCACTTCCGTGTAGACAGCGCGGAACACGACATGCCGAATCGATTGCGCGGCGGCGACCGAACCATGGCCGCGCATCAGCGCCACCGGATGCGGTCCGAGCACCGTCGCCAGCGCATGCCCGAGCGCCGCATTTCGAATCAGCATGTCGGATGCTGGTCCCGCGACGGTGCGAATCTCGAACACCGGCACGCCACCGCCCAGGAAACTAGCGATGTGGTTCATCGGCCGCAGCGGCACCTTGACGTTCGCGTAAGGAATCACAGCAGGCGAGTGGCTGTGCACGATTGCGCGCACGTCGGGCCGCAGCTTGTAGATCTCGCCGTGAATGAACCGTTCCAGATACACCGCGCGGCCACGCTGATCGATCGGCGTGCTGTCGAGATCGTATTCCAGGACGTCCTCTGCCGCCACGAGTGCTGGCGCCATGCTGCGTGACATGAGATAGCGGTTCGGGTCCTTGTCGTGCCGCGCGCTGATATGGCCGAAGCCGTCGACCACTCCCTGGTCGTACAGGATGTGGTTGGCGATCACGAGATCCTCGACCAGTGCCGGATCGGCGGGTCCGGCGGAAGTCGGTGCGGGCGCCTGGGCCTCCACCGCGGCAGCCATCAAGGCGCCGAGAAACCCGCGACGCCCAAGATCATGCACCATGCCACAGAAGCATTGCACCAGGATGTCCTCCCCTATGATGTAACGGTGGGCCAGCTTGCCATGCCGCGTCACGCCCGGCACGGTTGTGGGCAGCAACGGGAGAAGATGCAATGACCGATGCAACGCGCAACTCGCTGTGCGAAGCCGTCGATGGGCCGATCCTCATGGGGCATATGCAGGAGCTCGCCCGCTGGGTGAAGTTGTCCGGTACGCAGGATGAACTGCAGAGCCTGAGGTATTTTCAGGACAAACTCGACGAGTATGGCTATCGCACCAGGCTGATCATGCATGACGCCTATATCAGCCTGCCTGGCAAGGCGCGCGTCGATGTCGACAACCAGGCCCTGAACAGCATCACGCATTCCTTCTCGCGCAGTTCGCCGGCGAATGGCGTGACCGGACGGCTGGTTTATGTCGGCGAAGGCGACAAGATGGACTTCGAAAGCCGCGACCTCAGGGGCGCGATCGTGTTGACCGAGGGTATTGCCGGTCCCGGCCAGGCCGCCCGTGCGTCGCATGCTGGCGCGGTCGGGCAGATCCAGATCAGCCCACACGAGCACGTGCATGAGATGTGCGTCTCGCCTGTATGGGGCAGTCCTTCGGCAGAAACGCAGTCGGATTTGCCCACCACCGTGGTGTGCACCGTCTCGAACGAAGATGGCAGCGCGCTGCGCGAGCGGCTGGCGCGTGGCGAGCAACCGAAGGTGACGTTGCATGCCGAGGTCGATACAGGCTGGCGGCAGACGCCGATCCTTGAGGCAGAGATCGACGGCCCCGAGGCGGACGGACCGTTCATTATGTTCTCGGGCCATCACGACACCTGGTACTATGGTGTCATGGACAACGGCGCCGCGAACGCAACGATGCTCGAAGTCGCACGGCTCACCGCACGAGAACGGACGAAATGGCGGCGCGGCCTGCGTCTGTGTTTCTGGTCCGGTCACTCGCACGGTCGCTACTCTGGATCAACGTGGTATGCCGATCAGAATTGGGATGAACTGGAACGACGCTGCGCGGTACATGTGAACGTAGATTCCACCGGCGGCATCGGCGCCACGGTGCTGGAGAATGCCGCCGCGGCACCCGAACTGATCGGACTTGCCGGCGATGCAATCGGCGAGCAGGCCGGATCCGAGTATGCCGGTAAGCGGATGTCCCGTTCGTCCGACCAGTCGTTTTGGGGCATCGGCATTTCGGCGATGTTCGGTGCTCTCAGCGAGCAGCCACCCGCGCCGGTGAAAATGCGCAATGCGCTCGGCTGGTGGTGGCATACGCCCCACGATCTGCTGGACAAGATCGACGAGACAAACCTGGTGCGCGATACGCGCGTGTTCGTACACACCTTATGGCGACTGCTGAGCGACCCGGTGCTGCCGCTGGATTTCGCGGCGCATGCGAATTCATTGTTGGACGAACTTACGGCGCTGCGTGCGTCACTTGGCGCGCGGTTCTCGGTGGACGATCTGATCGCGGCGGCCGAGAGACTGAAGGACAAGGCGTCGGGCGTGCATTCGGATGCGGCGCTGATCCGCGCGTCACGCGCACTGGCTCCCGTCTATTATACGACCGGCGACCGGTTCGCTCACGACCCAGCGCTGCCGCTGCCGGGCTGGCCGGTACTCGATCCGTTGCGCAAGCTGGCGAAGATGGCGCCAGGCACGGACAGCGCACGGTTGCTCACGGTAAGTGCGATGCGGGGGCGAAACCGGTTGGCCTATGCGCTGCGGAATGCCAATGAGGCGCTGGCGGCCTGAACCTGTCGCATCACGCGGCGCTTCGGCGCCGCATCAGGTTCATTGGCCGCTGGCTCATCACCAAATCGTCGTGCTGATTGAGTACTTCGACGAGGCTGCGGATTATGCCGCGATCAGGCTTGGTCTGAGACGGACGCGCGTCGGTCACAGTCACCCGAACGCGCAGCCGGTCGCCTGGCCGCACGGGTCGAAGCCAACGTAGTTCGTCGATGCCCGGCGATGGCAAGGTCGCGACCTGCGAGAGGTAGTGCTCGACGAACAGCCGCATCACCATCGCGGCGGTGTGCCAGCCGCTTGCGATCAGTTCGCCAGCACCGATGTGCATCGGCTGAGGGTCGTAGCGTGTGGCGAAGGCGACGATCTCCTCCGCGGTCACCGCGACCTCGCCGAACTCATCGACCATTCCGACGTGATAGTCTTCGAAGTAGCGTTCGGCCGGCGGAACACTCATGCCTCGATCTTCACGTACTCGAAGTTGCCAGGCTTGTTGTCAATACCGATGCGCGGCGGTGCAATCCAACCGGCATAGTTCCCGGGTGCATGCACAGCGTGCATCAGACTCGTGATAAACCGGTTGTCATCGTCTGACGGCAACATGCTCTCCCTGCCGCCATCCCAACGTTGTTCGGATATCGGGTTGCCTTCGGTATCCGCATGAATTGCAGAGAACTCGCCAATCCGGCGATTGAACGCGACATGCGGTAGGCGCAGGCGGTATTCGAAACCTGCACGTTCCAGCACGCGGTTCCATCGGTTCACGCCGGCGTTCGCATCAGCCACGAAGTCGTCGCGCAGGCGCATGTTCAAGGCCGACAGCGCAGGCACGTCCTCTTTCACGATTGCGCCGTCCTTCAGCCGCAGCACCGGGTACGTTGCATTGGTCAGAACATGGTCATCCGTCAGCTTATCCTCGTGATACCGGCCCTTCAGCCCGGCATTGAACGCGTTCGCCGCGTTGGTGCTGATCTCATTGCCGAACAGGTCGAGCGTCAGGGAAAAGTGCAGATTGGCCTTCTTCTGCAAGGTCGGCAGATCGATGACGCCCAGCGCGGCGTACACGCTCGACATCGGTCGGATCATCGATTCCGCCTCGCGCATCGCCTCGCAGGTGCGCTGCACGATGCGTTGCACGCCGGTCTCGCCCACGAACATATGGTGCGCTTCCTCGGTCAGCATGAAGCGGCAGGTGCGCGATAGCGGATCAAAACCCGACTGCGCCAGCGCATGCAGCTGCATCTTGCCGTCGCGGTCGGTGAAGAAGGTGAACATGAAGAACGACAGCCAATCAGGCGTCGCTTCATTGAAAGCGCCCAGCATGCGAGGGCTGTCCTGGTCGCCCGAGCGGCGACGCAGCAACTCCTCCGCCTCCTCCCGGCCGTCGCGACCAAAATACTTCTGCAGCAGATACACCATCGCCCAAAGATGGCGACCTTCCTCGACATTCACCTGGAACAGGTTGCGCAAGTCATAGTTCGAGGGCGCGGTGGCACCAAGATGACGCTGCTGCTCCACTGATGCAGGTTCGGTATCGCCCTGGATGACCAGCAGGCGGCGTAGCATGGCGCGATACTCGCCGGGCACTTCCTGCCAGGCTTTTTCTCCCTTGTGTGCCCCGAACGGGATGGTGCGTCCTTCCACCGCCGGTGCCAGCAGCACGCCCCAGCGATACTCGGGCATCCGCACATATCCGAATTTCGCCCAGCCCTCGGAACCGACACCGACCGCAGTGCGCAGATACACCAGCTTGTCCTGGAACCCTTCGGGTCCCATCTGCGTCCACCAATCGATGTAACCCGGATGCCAGGTCTCCAGCGCCTTGCGCACGCGCGCATCGTCGTTCAGACCGACATTGTTCGGAATGAGGCCATTGTAGTCGACTGTCATACCGTCGGGCATGTCACGCACTCCTTAGCTAGGCCAGCGCGCGTTCACACGCGCTCCGTGTCATAGTTCGGTCGCAGGCCGCTGCCGTAACGCTTGAGCGATCCTTCCTCGCCCACGGCACTGGGCCGTTGGAACACCCAGTTCTGCCACGCCGTCAGCCGGCCGAAGATTCGTGTCTCCATGGTCTCGGGGCCAGCAAAGCGGAGGTTCGCCTCCATTGCGGTCAACGCATCCGGCGAAAACGACGCTCGTTCCTCCAGAATCAGCCGCACTTCATCATCCCAATCGGTCTCGTCATAGGCAGCAGTGACCAGACCGAGTTCTTCTGCGTCCTCAGCGGCCAATGCCTCATCCATGCGCGCGCGTGTGTGCGCAAAACTATCTGGCTCGCCGAGAAAGCGTGTCGCCAGTCGGGTCAGGCCGTTGCCCATCGGATAGGCGCCGAAGTTGAGCGATGAGAGATGGATTTGTGCCGGCTGATTGCTACCGTCAGGCCGTGTGCCCGAGAGCATCACTGATCGATCGGCGGCGAACAGCAACTCCGCCAGTGTGCCGGCGAAGCAGCTGCCCGGTTCGATCAGAGCGATCAGGCTGCGCGAGGTCATGTCGATCCGCTTCAGCACGCGCTTCCAGTACAGCCGGATCTCCCGCACCAGCCAATCGTCCTTCTGCGCCTCGAGCAGCTCATCGACCGCCAGTACCGCCGAAGCATCTCCCTCCGACCGCAGCACGATAAGGCCCAGCGTCGGTTCGTTCAGCCGCAGATGCAGGATCGCATCGTCTAGTTCGCGCGCCAGCAGCAGCGACCAATCAAGACCGGACACGCGACCTGGCCCGAGCACCGTAACATCAGCGCGCCGGCCCGCGCGATCGAACGTCGCACGCACATGCGAATACGTCACGCCGTCGCCCGAGATCTCCCGTTGCAGCGGCGCCAGGGTGATACCCTTTGCATCGCTCGGTCGGTCGGATTGTTCGGCGAGAGCCAGCGCGCGCTCGTGCAGCTTGGCCTCCCAAGCTGAGGGCGGCACGACTTCGTCCACCAGCCGCCACTCCACCGCGCGCCGACCGCGCACGCCCTCCTCAGTCGAACAGAACACATCGGCACGGTCACGTCGCACTAGGCGCTTGTCAGTCAGGCGGGTCAGCCCACCAGTGGCCGGCAGGACACCAAGCAGCGGCATCTCCGGCAAGGCCACGCCGGATCGGCGATCATCGATCAGCATGATGTGCTCGGCGGCCATCGCCAGCTCATAGCCGCCACCCGCGGCGCTGCCACTGACCGCGGCAAGCCAGCGCTGACCCGAGTTGGCGCTGGCATCCTCTATCGCCAGCCGCGTCTCGTTGGTGAACTTGCAGAAATTGACCTTGTGGCCGTGCGACGCTTTGGCGAGCATGCGAATATTGGCGCCGGCGCAGAACACACCTTCCTTGCCCGGAGCGCAGCACGACACAGCGCACCTCGGGATGCTCGAAGCGCAGGCGCTGCACCGCATCGGCCAATTCGATATCGACGCCGAGATCGTAGGAATTCAGCTTCAGCTCGCATCCCTCGAACAGGCTGGCGTCCGGATCGACGTCCATGGTCAGCGTCGCCACCGGACCTTCGAATGACAGCCGCCAGTGCCGATAACGGGTTGGATCGGTCTGGAAATCGATCATGCAGCTGGCACCATCAGAACGTTGCGCACGAACGGCACGACGGCGTCGAGGGTCGCCTGCTGCGCCTCAAGATGCGGCGCATGACGGGCACCTGCGATCGGCCGCGTCTCCACCGGGCATGTTGCAACGCGCTCCAACACGCGCAGCTGTTCGTCTGTGCCGTACGGGTCGTCAGGTACCTTGCAGTGCCAACACCGGTACCTCGATGCGCGACACCTGTTCCGTGATATCGAAGTCGCGAAAGTGCGGATCCAGCCAGGCGTCGTTCCAGCCTCGGAATGCGACATCGACGTCGCGGTGATAGCGCGCCAGTCGTTCGCGCAGATTACCGGTCGCGTAGGCGTCCTTGATCGCGCGGATCGCAGTGATGTTGACGTCTTCAACAAAGAAATGCGCGGCGATCATCACCACGCCCGCCAGACGCGGATCGTGCAGTGTGCCGGCATGAATCGCAGCAATCGACCCTCCATCGGAATGCCCGATCAGCAGACCGCGCCGTATGCCCGCTGCATCGAGCACATGTGGCAAAACCCCAACTGCCTCGTCATGCATGTAAGACATCGGTCGCGGCAGTGTCACAGGCTCAGAGTCGCCATAGCCGAAGCGCGAATAGGCGAACACGCCGCAGCCTGTTGCCTCTGCCAATATCTCGGGAAAGTCCCGCCACAGCGCAACGCAGCCGAGCCCCTCGTGCAGCAGCACGAGCGTGGGCGCGTCTTCCGGCGGCGGCCCCCACCACCGTGTCTCCAGGGTACTTATGGCCGATGATCATCGCGCAACCGGAAGCGCTGGATCTTGCCCGTGGCGGTCTTCGGCAGACCGTCAACGAACTCGATCCACCGCGGATACTTCCACACGCCGATCCGCTCCTTCACGTGCGTCTTCAGCAGATCCTTCACCGTCTCGGCGTCCTGTTGTCGTGCTGGCTCTTGCAACACCACGAAGGCCTTCGGCTTGATCAGGCTGTCGCGATCCTGTGCACCCACCACTGCTGCCTCCAGCACAGCGGGGTGCGACACCAGCGCCTCTTCGACCTCGAATGGCGATACCCAGACGCCGCTCACCTTCAGCATCTCGTCGGTGCGGCCGCAGAAGCGGAAATAGCCGTCCTGGTCGCGGATATAGGTATCGCCGGTATGCGTCCACTCGCCCCTGAAGGTGCGACGCGATTTCTCGCGCTGGTGCCAGTAGCCTTCGGCCGCTGACGGGCCATGCACGACAAGCTCGCCCGCCTCACCATTCGCGACGCGATGGCCGTGTTCGTCAAGGATCATCGCCTCATAGCCAGGCACCGGCTTGCCCGACGTGCCGTAGCGAATGTCATCCGGCCGGTTCGACACAAAGATGTGCAGCATCTCGGTGGAACCGATCCCATCAAGGATGTCGACTCCAACCATCTCTGACCAGCGGCGGCCGATCTCGGCGGGCAATGCCTCGCCGGCAGAAATACAGCGCCGCAGCCGATCCGAGCCAGCACCGGGTCCGACGCGCGGGTTCGCCAGCATTGCGGCGAACAGCGTTGGCACGCCGGCAAACAGTGTCGGCTGATGCCGCTGCATCGTGTCGATCACGGCGTCAGGCGTCGGACGATCGGGCAGCAGCACGGCACAGGCGCCGACCGACATTGGGAACGTCATGCTGTTGCCGAGCCCATAGGCATGGAACGCCTTGGCCACTGAGAACATCAGGTCGTCCGGTCGGATCTGCAGCACCTGCTCGCCATACGTACCGGCCGTGGCCCGCAGGCTGCCATGCACGTGCCGCACCCCTTTCGGCGCCCCGGTCGAGCCCGACGAATACAGCCAGAACGCGACCTCGTCTGGCGGCGTCGTTGCGGTCGCAGTCGCCGGATCGCCGCCGGCAAGGAAGTCGGCGAACGGCACGGCGCGATCGTCATCGAAGACGAGCAGGCGCGCCGCCATCCGGCTGCGCCACAATGATCCGCCGCAGCTCCGTAATGCTGCGAAGTACCGGCAGCAGCGGCTCAACCAGTGGCGCAGAAATCACCAGCGCCTCTGCGCGGCTGTCGGCCAGGATGTAGCCGATCACCTCGTGGGTCAGCAGCGTATTGACCGGAACGGGCACAACGCCCGCGCGAACAGCACCCCAGAAGGCGATCGGGAAATCCACTGTGTCGAGCAGCAGCATGGCGACGCGCCGTTCCCGCGCCACGCCGGCGTCCCGCAGCGCTCCAGCAAAACGCCGCGTGGCCTCCGCCAGTTCGCCATAGCTCAGCGTTCGCCAAGGATCGCGAAATGCTGTCGAGGCACCCCTGCCTTCGCGTTCATGGCGATCGACGAAGTGATCGACCGCGTTGCCGTTGCCCGACATCTGCCACCTCCTGTCACCGCAGCATAGCTGACCGCAGAAGAAGGAGCGACAGCGCGGAACGATTGTCTGGGCGGTCGCCGAACCGTGTTCCGATGGGAGGCTGACAGCCCTCGACGACAGCACCCGCTCATGGTGACCATCGCAAAGACCATCAACCATGAGGTCCCGATGAGCGAACAACGCCCGCCCGTGCTGACCGGCGGCTGCCAGTGTGGAGCGATCCGCTACGCGCTCTACACGCAGCCCGACCGCGCCGGCATCTGCCACTGTCGCATGTGCCAAAAGGCGGTCGGTAGCCCGTTCAACACCTGGGCAAATGTGCGGGTCGAGAACTTCGCCTGGACGCGTGGTAGACCGGCCACGTTTCGCAGCTCATCCGCCGCAGGGCGTGGTTTCTGTCCGCGCTGCGGCACGCCGCTCTGTTTCGCCTACGTCAAGCGACCAGAGTCGATCAGCATTTCGATCGGCAGCCTCGACACTCCGGGCGTGGTGCAGCTCACCCAGATCGACGGCATCGAAGGCCGACAAGCGAATTTCGACCCAGCGGTGCTCGCCAGCCTGCCGGCTCGCCCAACCAGCGAGGGCAGTCCACCGGAGGACCTGAGCCGCATCGTCAACTTCCAGCACCCGGATCACGAAACACCGCCCGACTGGCACCCACCGACAGGCTGAGCAGCCGCTACCGCAATTCGAACCCCAAATTGCGCAGCGCCTCGCGCATTCGATCGCGGCCACGCAGTGCGCCGGCGTCCTTCACCCGATTGATGCACTGCCGTGTCCAGTCGATCGCCTTCATTCCTTGCTCAGCTTGGAACTCACGTATCGTCGCGTCGTAACCTTCGATCGCCGCGTTGCGCGGTGCGGTAGAGTACTGCTCGCGGTGCAGCACCACCGACTGCGGCAGTCGCGGCTTGATGTCGGTCGGCCGCGCAGGGTCGGGATAGCCGATCGACATCCCAAATACCGCGAACACGTGCGGGGGCAATCCCAGTTCTTCCGCGATCCGTTCCGGCAGATTGCGCATTGCACCAATATAGACGCCGCCCAGGCCAAGCAACTCCGCGGCGATCAATGCACTTTGTGCTGCCAGCGCCGCATCCACCACGCCGACGATAAACTCCTCAATGTAGTGCGAGCCATCGACCTGCGCCTGGCGTTCCGCCGCGATCCGGTCGAGTTGCGAGAGATCGGCGAGCCACACCAGCAACAGTGGTGCGTCGCGAATGAACTGCTGTTGCCCTGCCAGCTCCGCAATGCGTGATTTCCGCTCGCTCTCCTGCACTGCAACAACGCTCCAGAACTGCAGATTTGACGAGCTGGACGCCGACTGTGCGGCAGCGATCAGCAGCTCCAACGTGCCATCAGGCAGCCGATCCGGCAGGAATCCGCGTACGGAACGGTGATTGAGGATGGTCTCCAGCACCGGGTTCCACTGCTCCGGTGCTGCCAGCACGCCGTCACGGTTGCGCCGGCTCAACAAAGAGCTTGCGTATGACACCTCGTTCTCCAGATAACACGGGTCGGTCGATCATTCCCGACCAACCGAAACGAGGCAAGCTGCAGGGGAGGCTGCCGTCCAGCCAGGAGACGACTGATGACGATCTATTCGGGCCCCGTGTTCGAGATGGCCCGGCAGCAATTCCAGGTGATTGCAGACCACCTGGAAATCCCCGCGGATGAACGCGACCGTCTGCTGTATCCGAAACGCGCCGTTGTCGTGTCCTGTCCGATCCACCTCGACAGCGGCAAACTTGCGGTGTTCCAGGGCTACCGGGTCCAGCACCATCTGACGCTTGGCCCTACAAAAGGCGGCACCCGCTTTTCACTCAGCGTCGATATTGGCGAGGTGGCGGCGCTGGCGATCTGGATGAGCTGGAAGTGCGCATTGGCCGGTCTTCCCTACGGCGGTGCGAAGGGCGGCGTCACGGTTGATCCGCGTGCGTTGTCGCGCCGCGAGCTGGAGAACCTGTCGCGCCGATATATGCAGGAGATGATCCCGTTCGTCGGTCCGCATACCGATGTGATGGCGCCCGACATGGGCACCAATGAGCAGGTCATGGCGTGGTTCATGGACACCTATTCCATGTACCAGGGTCGCACGGTCACAGAGATCGTCACCGGCAAGCCGGTTGCCTCCGGTGGCACCGAGGGCAGGCGCGAAGCGACCGGACGCGGGGTCGCGTTTCTGATCGGTCGTGTGCTGCAGCGCTTGAAAATGGAGCCGGCCGGGGCCACCGCGATCGTGCAAGGTTTCGGCAATGTCGGCAGTCACACGATCGAGACCTTGGCAAAGGCGGGCGTTAAGCTGATCGGCGTGTCGGATCATGCTGCTTGCTATTTCGACCCATGCGGCCTCGATACCGAAGCATTGCTGAAGCACGCACAGAAGCATGGTGAAATCGCCGGCTTCTCCAATCAGCTGTCGTTCGATGCGCGCGAACTGCTGGTGCAGAAGTGCGATGTGCTGGTGCCAGCGGCCGTGGAGCGTGTGATAGATGCATCGGTGGCTGCGCGGCTGCAATGCCGCGTGCTGGCCGAAGCGGCGAATGGCCCGACGACGCCCGATGCCGATGAGGTGCTGGATCAGCGTCGCGACGAGATATTCGTTATTCCCGACATTCTGTGCAACGCCGGCGGTGTCGTGGTCAGCTATTTCGAATGGGTGCAGGACCTGCAGCAGTTCTTCTGGGATGAAGCTGAGGTGATGAGCAAACTCTACCACGTGCTCGATCGTGCCTTCATGCAGGTGATGCGCCGCGTCGAACGCGACGGTATCTCCCATCGCAATGCGGCGATGGCGATCGGCGTCGAAAAGGTGCGCAGCGCCAAGAACACCCGCGGTCTGTTCCCGTAGCCACTCGTCATGGCTGGCCCATGTCCCCGGGCTCGTCCCGGGGATTGTCCCGGCCATCAGGACCGGCAGGGTGCCGCCACCAGTGGCCTATCGGTCATGACGGGAGGATGCATGCCTCGCCAAATTCGCCTCAACGCCTTCGACATGAACTGTGTCGGCCATATCCAGCATGGAATGTGGGCGCATCCGCGCGACCGCTCGATGCACTACACCGACTTGGACCACTGGGTGTCCCTTGCTCAGACACTCGAACGCGGCCTGTTCGACGGCTTGTTCCTCGCCGACATCCTCGGCGTCTACGACGTGTTCCACGCCTCGCCGGACGCCTCGATCCGCAACGCGGTGCAGATCCCGGTGAACGATCCGCTGCTGCTGGTTCCGGCGATGGCCTATGCCACGCGCCATCTTGGCTTTGGCGTGACCTGTAACCTGACCTACGAGCCGCCCTATACCTTCGCTCGCCGTATGTCGACGCTGGACCATCTGACCAAGGGTCGCATCGGCTGGAACATCGTAACGGGCTATCTGGATAGCGCGGCGCGCGGTATGGGCCTCGCCGAACAGCCGGAACATGATAGCCGCTATGACCAAGCCGAGGAATATATGGAAGTCGTCTACCGGCTCTGGGAGGGCAGCTGGGAGGATGACGCAGCGCTGCGCGATCGCGATACGCGGCTCTATGCCGATCCTTCGCGCATCCATCGGGTGCAGCACCATGGGCAGCATTACAATGTGGACGCGATTCATCTGTCCGAGCCGTCGCCGCAGCGTACGCCGGTGCTCTACCAGGCGGGCGCCTCTGAACGCGGGCGCGCATTCGCCGCGCGCCACGCCGAGTGCATCTTCGTCAATGGCCAGTTCCGCCACAATGTGCGCGAGATCGTGGCTGACATCCGCGCGCGCGCCAAAGACGCGGGCCGTGATCCCGTACGACATCAAGTTTTTTGTCGGTGCCACGGTCGTGGTCGCGCCCTCCGAGGCCGAGGCGCAGGACAAGCTCGCCGAATACCGCGAATACGCCAGCTCGGAAGGCGCGCTGGCACATTATTCGGCCTCGGTCGGCGTCGATTTCTCACGCTACAGCCCTGATGAGCCGATCCGCTTCGTCAAGACCAACGCGCTGCGCTCCAACCTGGAAGCGATCACCGTGCGCAGCCAGGGCGCCGAATGGACCTTGCGCAAGCTGCTGCAGATGATGGTGCTCGGCAGCCGACAAGCGCCGATCGTTGGCTCGGCATCCAGCGTGGCGGATCAGTTGCAAGCCTGGGTCGAAGAGGCCGATGTGGACGGGTTCAATCTGTCGCGCACCGTTATCCCCGAATGTGTCGAGGATTTCGTTGCCCTGGTTGTGCCCGAACTACAGTCCCGCGGGTTGATGAAGCGCGGCTATGCCGAGGGCACACTGCGCGAGAAACTGTTTGGCGTCGGCGCGCGACTGCCGCAAAGCCACCCAGCCGCAAGCTGTCGCCACTGAATTTTCATTGTCACCTGTGAGCCAGCTCACAGAGGCGGCGCCGGGAACATGCGATGACTGCGGCATCGGCGTGCGCTGCCCCAACACCCGCGTTCGCCGATGGGCCAGTGGCCCAGGTCAACCCGGACCTTCCCTTGCGGCCCGGCCACCCTCCCGGCGGCCGGGCCGATTTTCTCCGCCGTCAGACACTCGTTGCTGCCGGAAGCGATGGCTTACCGCGCACGAGATCAGCGGCCTTTTCGGCAATCATGATCACGGCCGCGTTGATGTTGCCGCCGATGAGATCCGGCATGACCGACGCGTCGATCATCCGAAGGTTTTCGACGCCGCGTACGCGCAATTCGCCGTCGACCACGGCCATTTCGTCGCCGTCGGCGCCCATCCGGCAGGTGCCGAGAGGGTGGTGCACGGTGATCCCGGTCGCGGCGATGTGGGCGTCAAGGCCAGCGTCAGACCAGTCATTTGGACCAGGCGATATTTCAGTGGCAACGAACGGTTGCAGCGCCTTCTGTCGTCCGACATCGCGCGCCATTCGCAGGCCTGCGCGCAGCACCGCGCGGTCCCGATCCGTCGCGAGGCATTTGGCAACAATACGCGGCGGAACCGAGGGGTCGGCGGATGCGAGCTCCAGGTGGCCCCGGCTTTCCGGTCGCAGCAGAATGGCCCGACAGGCGAAGCCGTCCTGGTAAGGCATCGCGAAGGGTTTGAGATACGGTCCCGCGGTCATTGGCGCGGCAATGAACAGGAACTGCACATCCGGCAAATTGCTACCGGCTCCGCTGTTCAGAAACGCCATCGCACCAGCTGGGATATCCCCGGCGATCCCGGTGCCCATCAGCGTCACCCGTGCGAGGTCAATGGCGATCCGGTCGGCGCGCATACGCCGATGCAGCGGCCCGTTGCCTCGGCGGGCATAGACGACAGGCGACGACATATGGTCCTGCAGGTTCTGCCCGACCCCGCGGAGCGCCGCACGAACTGCAATGCCATGGCGCGAGAGTGTCTCGGGGTCTCCGACGCCTGACAGCATCAGAAGGTGAGGCGAACCGATGACGCCAGCCGCGAGTATGGTTTCCCTCTCGGCACGGGCGCTCTGTTTCTCGCCGTGACGCAGATATTCAACACCGACCGCGCGCGGGCCCTCGAACAGCACCCTGCTGACCAGCGCGCCTGTCACGACATCGATCCGCCGGCGCGGCACGGCTGGCCGCAGGTACGCCTCGGCTGCGCTGCATCGCCGCCCGCCACGGATAGTGCATTGCCACCGGCCGAAACCCTCTTGGCGGGCTCCGTTGTAGTCCTCGGTGATCGGATGTCCGATTGCTTCGCCAGACAGCATGAAGGCGTCGATCAGTGGATCTTGGTACCGGCTGAATTGCGTCGTCAGGGGGCCGTCGCTGCCGCGCCAGGCATTTGCGCCACCCTCCCAGCATTCCTGGCGGCGGAAGTAGGGAAGCACATGGGCATAGGACCAGTCAGGCAGGCCGCCGGCGGCCCAACGATCGTAGTCGGCGCGATGGCCGCGAACATAGGCCATGGCATTGGTGGATGACGATCCGCCTATCACCTTGCCGCGAGCCACCTCTATTCGCCGCCCGCCCATCCTCGCCTCGGGCTCCGTAGAGTACCCCCAGTCGTTCCTCTGCCTGAGAAACATGCGTGGCCAGAGCAGCGGGATATGGATATGCGGATCACGATCCCAGCCGCCTGCTTCCAGCAGAAGTACCCGCGTGTCCGGATCCTCCGTCAACCGGCTGGCCAAGGTACACCCCGCGGAGCCGGCGCCTACAATGATGTGCGTGTATGCGGTCATGGTGACACTACAGTCCTGTCAGACGACCTCTTCGTGCCAGGTTCGTCCGTCACGCTCGATCAACGCGATTGCCGCGGTCGGTCCCCAGGTGCCCGCCGAGTACGGGCGTGGCATGTCCGGGCGGCTGCTCCACGCCTCCAGGATCGGCTCCACCCAGGCCCACGCTGCTTCCACCTCGTCACGGCGCATGAATAGCGTCGCGTTACCGCGCACGGTGTCCATCAGCAGGCGCTCATACGCATCAGGAAAGCGCATGCCGAACGTCTTCTCGAACCGGATGTCGAGCGCGGTCGGCGACAGACGCAGCCCGCCTGGACCTGGATCCTTGGTCATCATCGCCAGCCGCATGCCTTCCTCCGGCTGCAGCCGGATGATCAGCTTGTTCGGTGTCCACTCGGCGGCATCGGCTGGGAAGATCGAGAAGGGCAGGGCGCGATACTGGATGACAATCTCGGAAACCTTCTGCGGCAGCCGCTTTCCAGTACGCAGATAGAACGGCACATTGGCCCACCGCCACGTACGCACATCCGCCTTCAACGCCAGGAACGTCTCGGTCGCGCTGCTCTCGACTCCGTTCAGGTCCGCGATGTAGCCAGGCACCGGCTTCCCGTCGATCGCCCCGTGCGTGTATTGGCCGCGCACCGTCAGTATCGGCGCCTCGTGCGGCTCGAACGGGCGCAGCGCCCGCAGCACTTTCAGCTTCTCGTCGCGCACCCGGTCCGCATCGAGCGATACCGGCGGGTCCATCGCGATCAGGCACAGCAGCTGCAGCATATGGTTCTGCACCATGTCGCGCAGTGCGCCGGAACGATCGTAGTATCCGCCACGCTCTTCCACACCGACGGTCTCGGCCACAGTGATCTGCACATGGTCGATGACGTCCGCGTTCCACAACCGCTCGAAGATCGTGTTGGCGAAGCGCAGTGCCAGCAGGTTCTGCACCGTCTCCTTGCCCAGGTAATGGTCGATGCGGAACGTCTGCGCCTCGCTGAACACCGCACCGACCTCGTCGTTGATCTCCTGTGCAGACGCGAGATCGTGCCCGATCGGCTTCTCCAGCACGACGCGAGACTGCTCGGTGACCAGGTCGTGTTCACCCAGATTGCGGCAGATCCTGCCGTAGAGATCGGGTGAGGTGGCCAGGTAGAACACGCGGATCCGATCCGGATGGAGCACGTCCTTCAGTGTCTGCCAGTCTCCGTTGGGATCTGTGGCATCGAGCCGGACGTAGCAAAGCTGCCGACAGAAGTGTCCGGCCACATCGGCGTCAAGGTCCTCGCGCGCCACATGTTCACGCAGCGCCTTGCTGGCACGTTGGCGATAAGATTCGTCGGTCAGATTTGACCGCGCCGCCGCAATGACGCGCGAGGTCGCCGGCATCTGACCATCTCGAAAGCGATAATAAAGTGCAGGCAGAAGTTTGCGCAGCGTCAGGTCGCCGGTCGCGCCGAAGACCACGCAGTCGAAGGTAGCGACGGGAATGATCTTCGGCATCGTATTCCTTGGTACTGAATTGTTGCGCGCAAGCTAGCACCAGTGTAGCAGAAAGGCGCAACCTCCTCCCAAGCACAGCTCGCGGCCAAACTCTGCGGGCGCAGGTCTTCTCTCCAAGGCGCGCTCGCAACCCGGTTCGGTCAGGCGTTAATCTCGATAATTCTGATCCTAGGGAGCCCGGTCTGTACTTCGTACCGCTGACCTCAAGGCTCGTCACACGTCCGTCTCCGCCGCGCGAGAACACAAGCGAGGCTCCGCTCAGCGTGAAAAATGTCAGCGGAGCCTCGGCGTACAATCGTTGCGTGATACCGCCGCCGAGTCGGCTGCGCACGAACAACGCCGGCACACCGTCGGTCTGACCGGCTGTCACTTCAAGGATGTCCTTTTCACCGGCGAGGTCCGTTGCATAAATTCCTGTCACATCCTTCGTGGTCGTTGCGCTTACCGGCAGCGGCTCCTTCGCCTTGGACTGTAAAACGGGCCAGCCATATGCACGCGCGACGGAATGGACCACCTCTTCGGCAAGGCGCAGGCCGTTGTCCGAGTTCGTCATCACGACGACGCCCCTACCGCCGTCGGTCAGCCCGTAAAAGGTCCCCTGGAAGCCAACGTTTGCGCCGTTATGCGCGAAGTAAGCAGGATAGACCTCTGGACCTAAGCCGAACCACTGCGAGGCTTTCGTGGTCATCAGCCGTGCGACGTCGGCGTCGATGGGCAGCTTCCCTTGGCCGCGCAGCGCATTCTGAACCGCTATGACGAATTTGGCCAAATCGGTCGGCGTCGTCCAAAGACCGGCTGCCGCCATCGTCGGGTACACGTACCAGCCTCGATGCACCGCTTTTCCGTCGCGATAGTATCCGTCGGCTGCTCGTAACCACAGTTGCTCGGGTAGCGGCTGATCGAAAGTACCTACTCGTCATGTCCAATGGTCGCAGAACCGTCTGCTGCATGAACGTCGGAAACGGTTCGCCGGTAACATCGACGGCGACCTGCTGCGCGATCGATGTTCCTCCGCCCGAGTAGTCGGTCTTGCTGCCCGGCACAGCCGTGACACGGATTGCTTCAGAATTCGCCGGCGCGACCCCGTCGAGCACTTGAACGAGCGTGGGAAGCGTGGCGTCGCGATCGTAGCCGATGAATCCATGCACATTGACGCCGGCGGTATGGCTCAAAAGACGGCGCAACGTGACCCTTTCGGAGGAAGTATCTGGCGGCTGCGGCACGTGCCACGAACGCAGCATCGTGTTTACGTCGGCGTCGAGGTCCAGCTGCTTGTCCTCGAACAGCCGAAGGAAGCCTGCGGCGGCGACCGCCTTGCTCATGGATGCGGCTTGAAACAGCGTCGTCGTCAATGCCGGGGCATTGGAAGCAACGTTGCGAAGCCCGGCTGCATGCACCCAGACAACCCGATAGTTGTCGATTACTGCAATGCTCACGGCCGGAACACGAAAATGCCGCATCTGCTCCGCCAAAGTGTGACGGACACGCGGCATTCCGGCGATATAGTACTGGGGCTCCAGGCCGCCCATAATCTCTGTTGCTAGTCGGTCACTCTGCGCGTCGGCAGCACTGTTGCAGCCGAGCGCCGCTGCAATCAGCATGATGTGGAAGACGATCGCATATCTTCTTCCTGCAAACGTAAGAGACGAGTTTCTCAAGCCTTGCAGCGGCCAACGCCGGCGGAGCCCGCTTGCCGCAGGAGCCGCCAGCATATTCCGATGTGACACAACGTCGGCTGCGCTGCTTAGGGCGACAGCCGACAATCAACGCACCTCCATCACACCACGGGCGAGGCACCACCATCCATGTTGATCGCGGCCCCTGTGGTGAAGCCCGCGAGGTCGGAGCACAGGAAGCACGCCATCGCGGCAAACTCCTCTGCCTTGCCGATGCGGCCGATCGGCACGTTTGCTCCCATCTTTGACCGGAAGTCGTCATACGATACGTTCGAGCCTTCGCGCGCGTGACGCCGGACGTGCTGATCGGAGTTGATCAGCCCCACCAGCATGCCATTGACCAAGATGCCATGCGGCGCGCCCTCACCGGCGAGCACCTTCATGAACGCCATGCCCGCTGCCCGTGACACCGCGGTGGGCGCACCGTTCGCGCGCGGCGCCTTCGCACCCAGATTCAGCACATTGATGATGCGCCCCCACTTGCGCTGCTTCATCCCCGGCCACACCAGCCGCGCGAAGCGGATCGCAGCGAATAGCTTCAGCTCCAGGTCCTCATGCCAGAGCTCGTCAGTGATCTGCTCGGCTGGCATGGCGCGTGACTGGCCGGCATTGTTGATCAGGATGTCAACCTTGCCGAACGTCTTGTTCACGGCGTCGAATGTTTTCTGAATATCGTCGGCCTTTGCCACGTCACAGACGAAGGTGGAGACGCGTCCCCCTTGTGCCGCCGCGCCGACCGTCTGCTTCGCCTCCTCGAGTACCTCCGGCCGCCGCGCCAGCATCGCGACGTCCGCCCCCGATGCGGCGAATTCCTTGGCCATGGCGAGGCCCAGACCCTTGCTCGCCCCGGTGACAATCGCGCTGCGGCCGTCGAGACGGACTTCCATCGTCTTATCCTCCGTGTTGGCAATGTTCAGCCGAGTGTGCGTCGCGCTGGCGCAGATTGCCAGACCGGCGCCAATGGGGTGAGGCTGTGGGCAATACCAAGGGGGAACCCCCAAGGAGAGAATGACATGCAACGCAGTGAGACGCGTATCCTGACCACTCATACCGGTAGCCTGCCGCGCCCCGAGGCGTTGGTGCGGCTCTACGTTGCCAAGGCGCACGGCGAGGCGGTTGATGCGCAGCTCGCCACAGCGGGACGTGCCGCACTGGAAGACGCAGTACTCCGGCAGCGCGACGCCGGCATCGACGTTGGTAACAACGGTGAGCAGCAGCGTGAAGCGTTCTTCCTCTACGTGCGCAGCCGGATGAGCGGCTTCGGCGGCCAGTGGACGCGTCCGCCGCGCGCCGATGTCGAACGCTATCCCGCCTTTAAGGCCGCGCTGCAACGCGGGCAGTCCGGCGCAGTCATGATCGACAGTCGCGAGCACGTGCCGACAGCGACCGGTGATGTACACTATCTCGACCGCGCCGCCGTTGATAGCGAATGCGATGACTTCCGAGCCGTGCTCGACAGGCTGGGCAATCCGTTCATTGAGCCATTCGTCACCGCACCGTCGCCTGGCATCGTTGCGGCCGCTCTGCGCAACGACTACTATCCGAGCGAAGACGCTTACCTCGCTGCCCTCGGCAAGGCGCTGCAGGTTGAGTACGAGGCGATCGTCAACAATGGCTTCCTGCTTCAGCTCGACTGTCCGGACCTGGCGATGGAACGCCACTACTCCTACCAGGACAGACCGCTTGGCGACTTCCTCGTTTTCGTCGATCGCGTCGTTGCCACCATCAATCAGGCGCTCGTCAAGATCCCACGTGAGCGTGTCCGCCTGCATGCCTGTTGGGGCAACTATGAAGGCCCGCACGACTGCGACGTTGAACTGCAAGAGATCATGCCCATCCTGCGCAAGCTGAAGGTCGGTGGCTTCGTGCTGCCGTTCGCCAATCCGCGTCACGCGCACGAATACGCGGTGCTGCGCGATTTTCCGCTCGATGCGGACCAGGTGATCGTCGCGGGTGTCATCGACAGCGTCACCAACTTCGTCGAACACCCGCGGACCGTCGCGGAGCGCATAGAACGCGTGGCTGAAGCGGTCGGCGATCCGAAGCGCGTGCTGGCGGGCACCGATTGCGGCTTCGACACATCGGCCGGCATGCGGCGAGTGGCCGAGGACGTGGTGTGGGCCAAGCTCGCCGCACTGAGCGAGGGGGCGCGGATTGCGTCACAGCGGCTGTTCTGAAGGGAAGGTGACGTGGCGACCGAGGAAGAATTCGATTTTATCATTGTCGGCGCCGGCTCGGCCGGCTGCGTTCTGGCCAACCGCTTGACCGCTGATGGCAAGAACACCGTGCTGCTGCTGGAAGCCGGCGGTAAGGACCGCGACCCATGGATCCACATCCCCGCCGGATTCTACCGCAACATCTACAACCCCAAGGTTGCCTGGCACTTTGAATCCGAGCCCGTCCCCGAGTTCAACAATCGCCGTATCCCGCTGCCGCGTGGCAAGGTGCTTGGCGGCTCCTCATCGATCAACGGCCTGATCTACATCCGTGGCCAGAAGCAGGACTTTGACCTGTGGCGTCAGCTCGGCAACACCGGCTGGTCGTACGACGACGTGCTGCCCTATTTCCGCCGGTCGGAAGACCAGGAACGCGGTGCCGATGACTATCACGGCAAAGGCGGTCCGCTCGCGGTGTCCGACCTGCGCACCGAGCACCCCTTGCACGACGCCTTTGTCGAGGCCGCGAAGCAGGCGGGCTATCCATACAATCCCGATTTCAATGGCGCGGAACAGGAAGGTGTCGGTCCGCTGCAGCTCACAGTGCGCAATCGACGGCGCTGCTCGGCTGCGGCAGGTTATCTGAAGCCGGCGCTGCAGCGTCCGAACCTCAAGGTGGAGGTTCGGGCCCTCGCTCATCGCGTACTAACTGAAAACCGGCGCGCAATCGGTGTCGAATTCAGCCAGGACGGCGGACTGCGTCGCGTGCGTGCGCGACGCGAGGTCTTGCTGGCCGGTGGCGCCATCAACTCACCGCAGTTGTTGCAGCTCTCCGGCATCGGTCCCGCCGCTTTGCTGCAGCAGCATGGCATCGCCGTGGTGCACGACCTGCCAGGAGTGGGCGAAAATCTTCAGGACCACTGCGGCGGGCGGATCATCTATCGCTGCACGTCCGGCGTTTGCACGATGAACGAGGTGTACCACAGCTGGGCTCGCCGCATTCACCACGGCATGCAATACATCCTGGCAAAGCGCGGCGCACTGATGACCGGCGCTGGCCCCATGGGACTGTTCGTCCGCACGCGCCCGGAACTGGTCTCGCCCGATGTGCAGTATCAGTTCCTCGCAGGCAGCGCCGAGAAGACCGGCGATCCGATGCATCGCTTCCCGGGCTGTACGATGGTTGCGATCCCGTGTCGGCCAGAGAGCCGTGGCTGGCTGCGGATCGCATCGCCCGATCCAGCCGCGCCTCCGGCGATCCAGCCGAACTACCTGGCAACCCAGGCGGACAAGGACACCATGGTCGCCGGGCTGAAGGTGTCGCGCCGCATCTTCAACACAGACGCGATGCGGAAATTTGTCAGCGAGGAGTACCTGCCCGGCCCACAGGCGACCTCTGACGAAGACCTGCTAGAACATGTGCGTGCCACCGCAGGCACCACGTTCCACCAGACCAGCACCTGCATGATGGGTCCTGGACCGATGGCGGTGGTCGATACGTCGTTGCGGGTGAAAGGAATGGAGCGACTGCGGGTGATCGACGCCGCAATCATGCCGACCGTTGTATCCGGCAACACCAACGCCACGGCCATCATGATCGGCGAGAAGGGCGCCGATATGATCCTGCACGCCACATAAAAAAGGGCCGGCGCAAGGCCGGCCCTTTTCGCTGAGCCGATAAATGTCAGTTAACTATTGGCGCCCTGGTTACCATTGGGCGGGAACAGCCAAGTGCCGCTGTGACTGTTGGTCACGAACGTAGAGGTCGGTGCGCCGCTGGGCTGTGTGCGGGCATAGGCGCTGGGAACCTGCTGCTGCACCGGAGCCTGGGCGAGCACGCCAGGAAGTTCAGTGAACACTGTATTCGGCTGGGTGCCTTCGCCCTCGCCGGCAAATGCTGAACCGGCGGCAAGCGCGAGCACTGCGGCGGTGGCAAGAATAATGGTCTTCATTGTCTCTCTCTCCTCAGGATCGGTCCCCGGCAGCAAAGGCGCCGCCGGAACCATCGCAGACCGGAAGGTCAGTCTTGCTGTCCGTCTGCAATGGCAGGTAGATGGACCTCTTGCAGAGGGTAAATAATCCAGCTTTCCTGGAATTCATCTTTGCGTAATCCGGTGAAATCATGGACTTGATTGCGGCCCTACGCGCCTTCGTCCGGGTGACTGAAACAGGCTCGTTTTCCGCCGTCGCGCGGGAAACACATGTCAGTCAATCCGCGGTCACCCGCCTGGTGGCGCAGTTGGAGCAGCACTTCGACGTGCGTTTATTCCACCGGACCACGCGGCGGCTCAGCCTGACCGACGATGGCCAGGCACTTCTGGCCCACGCGCGGCATCTGATCGAGAGCGCCGACGAGATGGAGGCCGTGCTCGGTCGCCAGAGCGATACGCCGCGCGGCCTGGTCAGGCTTGGAACTTCGGTCGCCGGTGGGCTGTTCCTGGCGACGCGTCTTCCCGTGCTGCTGGGGCGCTACCCCGGCCTATCGGTCGAACTGGTGATGCGCGACCAGCACACTGACATGATTGACGAACGTCTCGATCTAGCCTTCCGCTCCGGTGAAATTGCCGACGCATCGCTCGTGGCGCGCCGCGTGGGGAACCTTGGCCGTGCCGTTGTCGCCGCACCGATCTACCTGGAGCGCTACGGCGCGCCGTCGACGCCCACCGATCTCGCCGATCATGTCTGCCTGATTCACGATGCCGCAGCCGACCCCGAGGTCTGGCGCTTCGGCGGACCCGATGGTCCCATCACCGTCCGGTACACGGCGCCTTTCTGGCCAACGACAGCGAGGCGGTCCGACGGGCATGTCGGGCCGGCCACGGGATTGCCCTGCTACCGGAAATTCAGCTCATCGACGATCTTCGCGCCGGCCGCATGTATCGGCTGCTGGAGGACTACCCGTCGCAGGTGGTGCCGGTACACATCGTCTACCCGTCACGTCGCAACCTGGCGCCGCGCACCCGTGTCGTAATGGATTTCCTGGTAGAGCAGACCCGCGAAATCACCATGCTGCTGGAGCAGGGCGCGGAAGTGTTGGTCTGACCTGATGATCCGAACGAGGATCTCTCACCTGCTGCGCTACGCACCCTTCGTGACTTAATCGGCCACATTGCTGGCCGGTGCGCTTGGCCGTTTGGCGGCCATGCCCATCACGCCGCGTCGAACAAACTCTGCGCCAAAAATTGTCCAGAAGCCGTCCCGCCAGGGCAGGCAAACAGGCCGCTTCCGACATGGGTGGTAAACTGGTTCAGCGCATCGATTTTCGACATGTTCTCGAACAGCCGAATGAATCCCGTGCGGGGGTCGCGCTGGTAGGCAATGAACAGTAATCCGGCATCGTACTCGATGCCCTGACGCCATGGCGGCCAGCGCTCCGCGGTGAAATTCGCGCCATCATTGTAGGAATAACCGCGCCGTAGGATTTGCAGGCCGGAATTGGTCTCCGGCGCCGCCATTCGCAAATGCGCATTCTCGGCGATGACCAGGTTTCCGTCGGGATCGAGCACCTCGAAATCAGGCGCGTCTCGTTCGTCCTTTTTGCCGAGCGGCGCACCAGACCGCTTACGGCGGCCGATAACTTCTTCCTGGAAGTCGACATCCGTCTTGTCCCAGTGCTCCAGCGCCATACGGATCTTGCGCACCACGAGGTAGCTGCCACCCCGCAACCACGCGGGTCCTTCGTCACCGACCCATACGGATGCAGCGAGATCGCTTGCGTTCCGTGTCCCGTCCTTGAAGCCCATCAGGTTGCGTGGTGTCGCGTGATTCGGCGTGTTCGGCAGGAAGCCCGTCTGCGCCCACCGCACGCGGGCCACGCCATCGGCGAGCCGCACCAGTTGCCGCACAGCGTGGAACACCACTTGAGGATCTTCCGCGCAGGCCTGGATCGAAAGGTCGCCGCCGCTGCGCTCCGGCACCAGCTGGTCACCATTGAAGCCGGGCAGATCTACCAGCGCCTCCGGTCTGCGCCCGGCCAGCCCGTATCTTCCGTCGAACAGCCCAGCACCGAGTCCGAAGGTCAGCGTGAGCCCGGACACCTCAAGTCCCAGCGTTTCTCCGCTGTCGCCTGGAGCATCCTCGCCACCTGTCAGACGAGCAGCCGCATCGGTCCAGGCGCGGAACATGCGAGCGATGTCGCCCGGCCGCTTCGTGACCACGTCGAGCGCGACGAAATAGGTCTGCGTCGGCTGCGGCGTCGCAATGCCGGCCTGATGCTCGCCAAAGAACGACGTCCTCGCCGAGGCGCGCGCGACGCGGGGCAGACCGGCCGCCGCGACCAGTCCGCCAGCCGAGCCCAGGAATGCGCGACGACCGCTCAATGCGCCAGGACGAGCATGTTCACCTCGTCTTCCACGAAATAGAAGCCGTCGCCGGAAGGCGTAATAGCGATGCCGAACAGGTCCCCGCTGCCGGGCGGCGATTGCGCCTTGTTTGCGTCGATCCAGCGCGCGGAAATCTGCTGCCCGGTCTGCGGATCGATCTCGACCGCCTGTCCGTTCAGGCCGTTGGTCACTATCAGGTGGCCGTTGGGGGCCGTGGTCATCGCCAGCGGCCGCTTAAGCAGCCCATCCCTGGTGACCTCGCGACCGGTCCCCGCGCTGTCGGATCGTGTCGCGGCGTTCGGTATTGCGGCGATGCGGTTGCCCAGGGCGTCAGATACATAAAGCGTTCCATCCTTGCCGAGGACGAGACCGGTCGGGCCGATGATGAACACGTCCTTGTCGGCCTGCTCGCCGAAGCCGCTGCCGATCACCGTCTGCTTGGTCACAACGGGCGGCTTTCCGTCAGCGATAGACAGCTCCAGCCGCAGCACCGTCGCCTTGTTCACGACCGGGGGTTCGTCCTCGGGAGGGCCGACGTCGAATCCGGTATTGCTGACGAACAGCGTCGCCGTCGAGCCATTGTCGATCACCGCCATGTTGCCCCATGGCCCATTGATGTTTGGCCCGGCGATCGTGCCGGCGACATTGCCCTGGGCATCGAGGATGATCAGGCAGCCATCGCCCTTGGTCTTCGTGGTGCCATCCTGGCTGGGTAAGCTGCCGACGATGATCCAGCCGGTTTTCAGCATGGTCATCGCCGTGGTCAGCCCTACGCCGCCGGGACACTGCGGCAGGTTGCGTGGTATGGCGGCCACAAGGTGGAGCTGCTTGGTCGTGGGACGGTACGCGACGATGGTGCTGCCGAGACCCTGCAGGTTGTTGCGGTCGTTGAAGTTGTCGACCAGCACATCGCCTGCCTGAACCTTTCCGGCCGTCACCGGAGCGAAAACGATCGCATATGGGTTCTGATCGCCGTTTGCCGGAACAGTTGAGGTGACCATGCTGTGGCGGCGCAGGCCCTCGAGAAAGCTCTTGGGCTCGGCGGCCTGAGCGCCGATAGCTACGAGGAGTAGGAAGGCTGTAGCAACGCTGCCGAGCCCGGAAGAAGCCATCCGTGGGTCCGTGCAATTGCGAATAAGTCGCATACAGCATGCCTTTCCGGTGGGGTTGCAAGCGCTAGAAGGTGATCGTGTTGCGCAGGCCAAAGATCGCTTCGTTGCCGATGCGCTTTGTCGGATCGTTCGGGTTCACGATGCCGCCGCCCGGGTTGAACACGTACTGAAAGTCGGGCTGGACCTGCCACCAGGGAGCGACGTTGATCTGGTAGGTGACCTCGATGAATGTCTCGGTGCTGCGGATCGGCAGCGGCACGCCGGAGAAGAACGCGACATCCTTGTCGAACGCCCGCGCGCCGCTGCTGACGCGCGCGATCCCGAAGCCAATGCCGATACGTGTCGTCGTCGCGGCCCTCGAACGGCGCCTTGAGCGTGACGCCGGCATTGATGCTGAAGTTGACCAGGTTGCGATCGCCGGGTGCGCCCATCACGCGCGCGAACAGGTTGATCGACCGTGGACTGTCTTCAGACGGGACGCCAGACCATCTGGTCAGCCACGGCGTATATACTGAAGTTGTTCCACAGCAAGGCGTTGGCGCCGGTGCTCGAAGCGGAGGCAAGGGGCAGACCGGCGGTGTCAAAGCGCTGATCGGGGAAGGGACCGCTGTCATACCAGAATCCGAGCTTATAGGTTCCGGGCAGTCCATTACGCGTGGTGCCGTAAGCCATATCGCCGTTGGCCGGCTGGTTCAGCGCATACTGGATCTCGCCGATGACCAGTGCTCCAGTCCGCAAATTAAAGTTGCCACCCCACCGCGTGCTGCCACGCAACTGGCCATCATCGTTGAACGGCCCACCTGGCGGATTGTCCTGAAAGACGCCGAGGAGCGCGGTGATGCCTGGAGCAGGCTGACCGCGCAGTCGCACGCCGAGTGACGACAGCGGATAAGCGGGACCGCCGGCATACAGGTTGGCCGACGGCAGGACCGGCCAGCCCATCGCGGTGTTCACAAACAACGCCGCGCTCTGGCTGGTCATGAACTCCTGATCGAGGCTTTGCTGGCCGAGCTTTACGTCGAAGCGGCCATCGAGAAACGATTGCTGGAACCAGATCTCCCAAAACCGCGTCGTGTCGGCGGCGAGGATCCCGCTAGGGGTTTGCAGGCTGAGCAGGTTGTCAGTGGCTATGTTGCGGCCGCGGATATTCCAGGCGGTCACATTAAACGTGCCGCCATCCCAGCCGAACGCGCGTTGAGTATCGAGGCCGACGCCGAGCAGGGTCACCCCGTCGTAGGCCGCGCCACGCTGGACGCCGCCCGACACGTTGCCCCAGACCTCGTTGATATCCTGGATCCCGATGGTGATCCCGAGGTTCCCGAGCCCGGAGCGAACGCCGCCAGCGTCACCCAGCAGGTTGCTTCGGGTCCATAGACCGGTGGTGAATGAAGGGTCCTGTTCGCTCTGCGCCGCAGCGGTTCCCGCCCACGACAGACCAGAGGCAACCCAGGCGGTTGCGGCGAAACGGCGCACCGTTGATCGATACATTCTTTAGTCTCTCCCCCTAGTCGGCCTTTGTCCGGGAGCCGGATTTCCTTGCTGGCTTGCTGACCTGAGTGGCGCTGGGTAGCTGGCGGCTGCGGACGCTACTTGGTCAGGATCAGTTTCCCCGATGCGGTCAGCCGGAGCCGGTATTCCTCGCGGTCATGCCTGATGATGATCACACGTTCCCCGGCCATTAGGTCATTGCTGGTGATTGAGCGATGCACCGGGATCTCGGTCCACCTGGCATCGCTCGTGGGGTCACAAAGCAGCCAGCGCTCATCAGTCATGGCTCCTCCTGCAAATGCGAATGACTCGCAATTCATCCTAGCTGGTATCGGCGTTCGCCTAGTGTGTCAACTGTGTCCCCGTGCCTCTGGACACTGTGATCTGCTTCCGCTAAACGCCCGCGCTCTATCGGAACGCGGGAGGCTGTGCGACCGCCGGTTGCGGGCGGGCAATTGCCGTTTGCACCGCGGTCCCCGGACCGGACGGACAAGGACCAGGGATATGGCAAAGAAGATCGCCGGCTACATCAAGCTGCAAATTCCCGCCGGCAAGGCAAACCCGTCGCCGCCAGTCGGCCCGGCGCTGGGACAGCGCGGCTTGAACATCATGCAGTTCTGCAAGGACTTCAACGCCGCGACGCAGAACCTGGAAGTGGGCATGCCGATCCCGGTGGTGATCACCGCCTATGCCGACCGCACCTTCAGTTTCATCACCAAGACCCCGCCCAATACCCACTTCCTGAAGAAGGCGGCGAATATCGAAAAGGGCAGCCAGACGGTGGGCAAAAGTGGACCGGTCGGGCGGATCACCATGTCGCAGCTGCGCGAGATCGCCGAACAGAAGATGAAGGACATGAACGCCAACGACGTCGACGGCGCAGTGCGGATGCTGATCGGCTCGGCGCGTTCGATGGGCCTCGCCGTGGTGGAGGGCTGAACAAATGGCCAAGGACAAGCGGCTGAAGAAGGCATACGGAGAGGTTGATCGCAGCAAAGCCTATGCGTTGTCGGAGGCGATCAAGCTGGTGAAGCAGACGCCACGGCGAAATTCGACGAGACGGTGGAAATGTCGATGAACCTCGGCATCGACCCGCGGCACGCCGATCAGATGGTGCGCGGCCTGACCTCGCTGCCGAACGGGACCGGCAAGACGGTGCGCGTCGGAGTGTTTGCACGCGGCCCGAAGGCCGAAGAGGCGCAAGCTGCTGGTGCCGATGTGGTCGGCGCCGAGGACCTCGCGGAGCAGATACAGTCCGGGCAGATCAACTTCGACCGTTGCGTCGCGACCCCGGATATGATGGGCGTTGTCGGCCGGCTGGGCAAAATCCTGGGGCCGCGCGGGCTGATGCCTAATCCCCGATTGGGCACGGTTACCATGGATGTAAAGGGCGCTGTGGCCGCGGCGAAGGGCGGGCAGGTGGAGTTCCGCGCGGAGAAGGCGGGCATCATTCATGCCGGGATTGGCAAAATCAGCTTTGATGACGACAAGCTGGTCGAGAACGCCCGTGCGCTGGCCGACGCGATCCAGCGGGCAAAACCCTCTGGCGCCAAGGGTACCTATGTGCAGAAGGTGTCCGTCAGTTCCACGATGGGCCCCGGCGTGCGCGTAGATATCGGCTCGCTGGCGGGATAGCGGGCTCTGGCCCCAACGGAGCCGCGGCAGAGATCCTGAGCTTAATCAGCTGCCGCACAACGACATGACCTATAGTACCCCTATCAGCGGAGCGCGTGTCCGCCTCACGTGTCATTGCGGCCCTCGCCTGATGCGAGGGGAAGCAATCTCGCGCCAGGTGCGCTCCGGGCCGAGATCGCTTCATCGCTTGGCTCCTCGCAGTGACAGGGTAGCGTCACGCGCGCTTCAACGATTCCGGGTAGTAGGCTCCTAAGCGCTGTGCGGATCGGTGCCGTGATCGCTCACGCCAGATGAATTGGCGAGCGCAAAGTGATGTGGCGGAAGCCCTGCACGCAGGAACGGGCGCCTCAGGCTGCTACCCGGAACGAGTGTGAATGACACCTTCAGGCAGTCGCGGTGCGATTGATCAGGAGCCAATACATGCCGATCTTTGCCGCGACGTCCGCAAACGCCTCGAACTCGACCGGCTTGCTCGTGTAGCCATTGGCACCTAGGCGGTAGCACTCTTTCAGATCGGGGTTCTCGGTTGAAGACGTCAACACGACGACCGGTATGGACTTCAGGTGCTCGTCAGCCTTCACCCGACGCAGGACCTCGATCCCATCAACCTTGGGCATCCGGAGGTCGAGCAGAATCAAACTCGGCTTGTTCCAGACGGGCCGTCCCACATATTCCCCTTCGCCGAAGAGAAAATCGAGCGCATCAGCACCGTCCTTAAGCCACACCAGATTATTGGCAAAATGATGCCTCTTCAGGGCATGGATGCAGAGTTCCGCATCGGTTTCGTTGTCCTCTACCAGCAGTATTTCAACCCGGTCAGACATTTGCCGCCTCCGCTTGCGGTAACGAGAAACCTACAGTCGTGCCGTTGTTCAGCTTGCCTTCGGCCCAGACGCGTCCCCCATGACGGATGACGATGCGCTTGACGATCGAAAGGCCTATCCCTGTGCCTGAAAACTCTGAGGGCCTGTGCAGTCGCTGGAAGACGCCAAACAGCTTGTCCACGAACCGCATATCGAAGCCGACGCCGTTGTCCCTGACGATGTAAACAGCCTCGCCGTTCTCGAGGCATCCCTCGACTTCGATGATCGCGTTCTCAACGGGAGCGCTGTATTTGATCGCGTTGTCGAGCAGATTGGTGAATATCCGCTCCATCATGCCCGGATCGGCATGAGCCTTAGGCAGCGGCCCAAGCCTGAACTCGATCGCGCGCCCGGCGCGAGCCGACTCAAGGTCCTTGTACACGGCGTGGGCGATCGCCTCCATATCGACCTCGACTGGTGACAACGTCGCCCGGCCGATACGAGAGAAGGCAAGAATATCATCGATCAGCTGGCTCATTTTCAGCGTGTTGTCACGCACCACTTTGAGCAGCCTGTGGCCCTCTTGATCCAGCGCCGATGCATGCTCCGCCTGCAGCATGCGGGCAAAACCGTCTATCGCCCGCAAGGGCGTTCGCAGGTCGTGCGACACCGAGTATGAGAACGCCTCCAACTCCTTGTTCGTGGCCTCAAGATCATGATTGGCTTCGGTCAGACGAGCGGTCCTTTCCTTGACCTGCTCTTCAAGCCCTTCCTGGTAGCGCCTGATCTCCGCTTCGGCCTGCCTGCGCCAGGTCACGTCACGCGCCGCGGCGAATATGCCGGCGACCTCGCCACTTTCGTTTTGATAGATGCTGGCGTTGTACATCACGTCCGTGAGTCCGCCCGACGCATTGCGCAGCACCAGCGGATAGTTGGTGACGAAGCCGGCAGATAGAACTTGCTGATAGCCTTCGCGCGCCTTTTCATAATCTGTGAAATATTCAGCAAAATCAGTGCCGATCAGCAGCTGCCGGGGAAGCTCCGTGGCCAGTTCCGTTGCCTTGTTGACGTCGGTGATCTTGCCGTCCGGGCTGATGGTGACAAGCGGATCAAGGCTCGCTTCGAGCAGGCTGCGGGCGTAGGTTGCCAAATGTTGCGCTTGCGCGGCGCTCTCGTGCAGCTGTTGCGTGCGTTCCTGAACCCGCTGCTCTAGCGTAGCGACCAGAGCTTCGCGTTCGGCCGCCTGCCGGTTCAACAATTCCGACGCCGCGGACAGTTGATTGGCCACGATCTGCGGCTCCAGCAGCCCAAATTGCCGGGGGGTCAGTTGTCCTCCTCTGCCCAGCGATTGCGCCATGTCTCGTAGCGAGGTCATCGACCTGATGAAATCCCGCCCGTAGTAGACACAGCATGCCGCAGCAATAAACAGCAGGAGACCGCCGCCTCCGCCGAACAGCCACAAGGAATGCCGAAGCGGTGCATCGAGCGCGGCCGTGTCGCTGCCGAGCGATGTCGTCCACCCGGACAGCCTGGACTTGGTGAAGGCAGCACGGATCGGAATGCCTTCGACGGAGATTGTCTCGTAGCTGCCTGCGTCGGCACTCCGCGCCGCCGCCACAAAACCTGGAGCAGCCGGTTGACCGCGGAACTGCTCTTCGCCCCTGGTTCTGCTGATGATGATGCCTTCGCGATCTATGACGACGCCAAAGCCTCGTTCGGGGAGCAGCTGCGCGTGCAGCACGCGGGCAACGAAGCTGGTTGGCAATACCATGCCGAGGACGTCGGTCACGGCGTCGTCTTTGATAACGGGCAGGTAGATGGCAACGCCCATCTGCTTGGAGATCGCACCAACGAACAGATTGGAGACGTAGGGTCGCCCGGTCTCCACTACGCTTTGCAAAGCACTCGGGTCGCCAGACTTCGGCAGGGGCGTGCTATAGGGAACCAGGGTTGACACGATGGATTGCCCGGAGAGGTCGTACAGCACAATGCGTACATCGGGCTGATTTTCGATCGATGCTTTCGCCAGGTCGTAAAATGCCGACCATTCCTGGTTGACCAGTGACCGCGACTTGCTGAGCGTGCCAAGGATGGCAAATTCGCGAGAGAGTTCCGCGTCAATGGCATTCGATGTGGCGTGAGTCGTCGATTGAAGCTGCTGTCCGTAGCGCGCAAATCCGACCTCGGCGTAGCGCACGATCATGAAGGCCGCGAATGCAAGCAGCGGAAGTATCGCGACGACGACCAAGAGCGTCAGCCGAGATGTCACCGTCGGCAGCCGATCTGTCGGGTTCTTCGTGGATGTCGGCCGCTTGCTCCTGAATGAGAGCAGCCCGGGCCATGTGTTAGCGATCGAAGTCATCTCGCCGAGCCTGAATATCTCACCCCAATGCGTCATTGCGGATGGTTGCAGCCGGCGAAGCAGCCGTATGCGGCCCGTGAGGGTGCGAGACGCCGCATCTCACCCAGCATGGGTGATCATATAGTGCACGGGCCGCCGCTAATTCTTCACTAACTGTCTGCGACTTTTCATAAGAAGTCACCGCGCCATCGATTAGTGGTCGCTCCACTTCGTCATGCACCCTGGGTTCATGCAGAGAACGTTGCCCCCGAAGACCAAGGCCCGCCTGCCTGTCCTGCGAACCACACGCCAGTGCATGTTATCGCTGCCATGCCCGAGCTTGGGGCGGCAGCGCCCCGCTCAATCCCGGTGGACTGGCTGCGACTTCCAGAAACTGTCGGGGTCGGGGCTGCCGAAGGCGCCGGCGGGCGGCCGTCGCCGATCAGCACCTCCGCTCTTCTGATAGCCACCGCTGCCGCGGTAGGAGCCCTCTCGACTCGGCCATCGGATTCGATTACAGCGCGCGCTTCGCACGATCCGGCGCACGCGTCGGGTCGCACCTGTCCGAGACCGCTCGTTCCTTAGGGTTTAATGGACCACCCGGTCCGCGCGCGGGAGACGGGAGACGCCTTCGGACCCAAGGTCCGTGGGTTGGTTCCGGCTTTCAGGACAGGCGAACTGGGCAACCTGGCCCGGTGCGCCCAACGCGCCCGGGCTCGATGGAGAAGAGATCGTGGACCGGACTGAAAAGCGGGAGTTTGTTGCCGGTCTGCACGAGGCGCTTGCTGCAACATCGATGATCGTGGTGACCCATAATACGGGGCTCACGGTCGCCGAAGCGACGGATCTCAGGCGCCGGATGCGGACAGCGGGCGTAACCTTCAGGGTCGCGAAGAACCGTCTGGCCCACCTCGCCCTGGAAGGGACTCCGTTCGACGGGCTGAAGCCCATGCTGAAGGGTCCGACTGCGCTCGCGTGGTCAACCGACCCTGTCGCGGCGGCCAAGGCAACCGTCGAGTTCGCCAGAATTAACGAGAAGCTCGTGCTGATCGGCGGTGCGCTTGGCCCTCAGACGCTGGACGCGTCGGGGGTTCGCGCGTTGGCCGAATTGCCAAGCCTGGATCAGCTGCGCGCTCGAATCGTGGGGATGATCGCCACCCCCGCGACCCGAGTCGCTGGCGTTTTGCAGGGCTCGGCTGGGCAGCTCGCTCGGGTTTTTGGCGCTTTTGCCAGGAAAAGCGAGGAGGGCGAGGCGGCTGCCGCAGCCTGACCCTTGCGCGGAACCAACCAACGACTAGATTAGGGACACACACAAATGGCTGATCTGCAGAAGCTGGTGGACGAGCTGTCCGGCCTCACGGTGTTGGAGGCGGCAGAGCTCTCAAAGCTGCTCGAAGACAAGTGGGGCGTTTCCGCTGCCGCGCCTGTCGCGGCGGCTGCGGCTGCGCCTGCTGCCGGGGCGGCGGCTGCCGCTGCGCCGGCCGAGGAGCAGACCGAGTTCACGGTCATCCTGTCCAAGGCAGGTGACAAGAAGATCAACGTGATCAAGGAGGTTCGCACCATCACCGGCCTCGGCCTAAAGGAGGCCAAGGACCTGGTCGAAGGTGCACCGAAGCCGGTGAAGGAAAGTATCGGCAAGGACGAGGTCGCGAAGATCAAGAAGATGCTCGAGGACGCCGGCGCAACCGTGGAGGTCAAGTAGCACGATCGGCAGACAACCGAGGGCGCGCGGGCTCGCCGCACGGGCGCCTGAAGCTGAGCTGGATGCGGGCGGGAATCAGGCTGGTTCCCGCCCCGCTCCGCGTTGCGGCGGCTGTAGGGCAGGTAGGCAGGGCAATTTATGAACGCAATCACCAGGTCATTCACCGGGCGCAAGCGCATCCGCCGCAACTTCGGGCGCATCCCGGAGGTCGCGCCGATGCCGAACCTGATCGACGTGCAGCGTGCCTCATACGAAGGCTTCCTGCAAATGAACGTCCGCCCCGACAGCCGGCTGCACGCCGGGCTGCAGGAGGTCTTCAAGTCGGTCTTCCCGATCGATGACTTCGCCGGCCGCGGTCGGCTCGAGTTCGTCTATTACGAACTGGAAGAGCCCAAATATGACGTCGAGGAGTGCATCCAGCGCGGCATGACCTATGCGGCGCCACTGAAGGTCATCCTGCGCCTGATCGTGTGGGACGTCGATGAGGACACCGGCGCCCGCTCGATCCGGGATATTAAGGAACAGCCAGTCTACATGGGCGACATGCCGCTGATGACGGACAACGGAACGTTCATCATCAATGGCACCGAGCGCGTGATTGTCTCGCAGATGCACCGTTCGCCCGGGGTATTCTTCGATCACGACAAGGGCAAGACCCACAGCAGCGGCAAGTACCTGTTCGCGGCACGCGTGATCCCCTACCGCGGCTCCTGGCTCGACTTCGAATTTGACAGCAAGGACCTCGTCTACGTGCGCATTGACCGGAAGCGGAAGCTGCCGGTGACCACGCTCCTCTATGCGCTCGAAAGCGACGCCACGACGAAACTACGTGCGGCGCGCGAGGCGGCCGGCGAGCAGGTAGAGCCCGGCGAAGTCCGCGGCATGGATCAGGAGGAAATCCTCAAGTACTTCTACGGCCAGGTTGTGTTCGACTACACGCCAAAGGGTTGGGCTCGGCCGTTCGATCCAGATGCGTTCCGGGGTGTGAAGCTGCTGGAACCGATTGTCGATGCCGAAACCGGCGAAGTCGTCGCCGACGCCGATGCCAAGCTGACGCAGCGACAGGCGCGGCGCATTGCCGAAAAGACCAAGGAGGTGCTGGTCGGGCGCACCGACCTGCTCGGCCGGTTCGTGGCCGAGGACCTTGTTAACGCGGAGACCGGCGAGATTTATGCCGAGGCCGGCGAGGAGCTGGCCGAGGCCAAACTCACCGCGCTGGAGGAGGCCGGCGTCACCCGTCTGCCGACACTCGCGGTGGATCAGTCCAATGGGCCGTGGATCCGCAACACGCTGACAGTGGACAAGAACAATAACCGTGACGATGCGCTGATCGACATTTACCGTGTAATGCGGCCGGGCGAGCCGCCGACGCCAGAGACGGCCGAAGCATTGTTCCGTGGCCTGTTCTTCGATCCTGACCGCTATGACCTGTCTGCGGTCGGGCGCGTGAAGATGAACATGCGGCTGAGCCTCGAGGATGTGCCCGAACTCGGTGCGTGTGCTGCGCAAGCACGACCTGCTGCGCACGGTGAAGATCCTCAACGAGCTTAAGGATGGGCGTGGCCAGATCGACGACATCGATAACCTCGGCAATCGCCGGGTGCGTTCGGTCGGCGAACTGATGGAGAACCAGTACCGCATCGGCTTGTTGCGGATGGAGCGGGCGATCCGCGAGCGCATGGGCTCGGTCGATATCGATACGGTGATGCCGCACGATCTGATCAACGCGAAGCCGGCGGCAGCGGCGGTGCGCGAGTTCTTTGGTTCGTCGCAGCTGTCGCAGTTCATGGATCAGACCAACCCGCTATCGGAAGTGACTCACAAGCGTCGTCTGTCTGCGCTTGGACCGGGTGGTCTGACGCGAGAGCGGGCGGGCTTCGAGGTGCGCGACGTGCACCCGACGCATTACGGCCGCATCTGTCCGATTGAGACGCCGGAAGGCCCGAATATCGGCCTGATCAACTCGTTGGCCACTTATGCCAAGGTCAACAGGTACGGCTTCATCGAGACGCCGTACCTGCTGGTCAGGGAAGGTGTGGTGCAGCGCGAGCCGCGCTACCTGTCCGCCATGGAGGAAGAAAAGCTGGTGGTCGCCCAGGCGGATGCGCCGATGGACGAGACCGGCCGTCTGACCGAGGACTTTGTCTCCGTGCGTCGTCAGGGTGATTTTCGTCTGGCGCGGCCGGAGGACGTCACCGCGATCGACGTCTCGCCGAGGCAGCTGGTATCGGTGGCAGCGGCACTGATTCCGTTCCTGGAGAACGACGACGCCAACCGCGCGCTGATGGGCTCCAATATGCAGCGGCAGGCGGTGCCGCTGATCCAGGCGGATGCGCCGCTGGTCGGCACCGGCATGGAAGCGGCGGTCGCGCGCGACAGCGGTGCGACGATCATCGCGCGGCGTCCCGGCGTGGTGGACCAGATCGATGGTGCACGCATCGTGGTGCGCGCTACCAACGACGACGGCACCACGAAGGGTGTCGATATCTATCGGCTGCGCAAGTTCATGCGCTCGAACCAGTCGACCTGCATCAACCAGCGTCCGCTGGTGAAGGTGGGCGACACCGTGCATGAGAACGAGATCATCGCCGACGGGCCATCGACGGAACTCGGCGAGCTGGCGCTGGGCCGCAACGTGCTGTGCGCGTTCATGCCTTGGAACGGCTACAACTTCGAGGACTCGATCCTGATCAGCGAGCGCATCGCGCGCGACGACGTGTTCACCTCCATCCACATCGAGGAATTCGAGGTGATGGCGCGTGACACCAAGCTCGGTCAGGAAGAGATCACGCGCGATATCCCCAATGTGGGCGAGGAAGCTCTGAAGAACCTCGATGAGGCGGGCATCGTCTATATCGGCGCAGAGGTGAATCCCGGGGACATCCTGGTCGGCAAGGTCACTCCGAAGGGCGAGAGCCCGATGACGCCGGAGGAAAAGCTGCTGCGTGCGATCTTCGGCGAGAAGGCGTCCGATGTGCGCGACACGTCGCTGAAGCTGCCGCCCGGTGTGACCGGGACGGTGGTGGATGTGCGCGTCTTTAGTCGGCGCGGCGTCGACAAGGACGAGCGCGCCATGGCGATCGAGCGCTCCGAGATCGAGCGTCTGGCCAAGGACCGCGATGACGAGAAGGCGATCCAGGAACGATCGTTCCTCAACCGGCTACGCGAGAAGCTGCTGGGTCGCAAGGCGACGGGTGGCTTCAAGGGCATCAAGTCGGGCACCGAGATCACCGAGGAGGTGCTGAACGAGCATCCCCGCGGCGCCTGGCGCCATATCGGCGTGCAGGACGACCCAGTGATGTCGGAGATCGAAACGCTGAAGCGCGAGTACGACGCGGCGGTCGGTCGGCTGCAGGCCCGGTTCGACAGCAAGGTAGAGAAGCTGCAGCGCGGTGACGAACTGCCACCCGGCGTGATGAAAATGGTCAAGGTCTTCATCGCGGTAAAGCGCAAGTTGCAGCCCGGCGACAAGATGGCTGGTCGCCATGGCAACAAGGGCGTCGTCTCGCGTGTCGTGCCGGTGGAGGACATGCCGTTCCTCGAGGACGGGACGCCGGTCGATATCGTGCTGAACCCTCTGGGTGTGCCGTCGCGCATGAACGTCGGGCAAATCCTGGAGACGCATCTCGGCTGGGCGTGTCACACGCTGGGTCAGCAGATCGGCGAACTGGTCGAAGCCTACCGCCGCACTGGCGCGCAGCGCGATGAACTGCTGGCGCGGCTGCGCGACCTCTACAGCGAAGAGGAATTCCGCGACCAGATCGCAATTCTGGATACCGAGCAGCTGGTCGAGCTGTGTGACAACCTGAAGAAGGGCATTCCGATCGCAACGCCGGTGTTCGACGGGGCGCGGATGTCCGACATCGAAGGCATGCTGGAGCGGGCAGGGCTGGATACGTCCGGCCAGGTGGTGCTGGTCGATGGACGTACTGGTGAACCGTTCGAGCGCAAGGTGACGGTCGGCTACATCTACATGCTGAAGCTACATCACCTGGTAGACGACAAGATTCACGCACGTTCCATCGGGCCGTACTCGCTGGTTACCCAGCAGCCACTGGGCGGCAAGGCGCAGTTCGGTGGTCAGCGCTTCGGCGAGATGGAGGTCTGGGCGCTCGAAGCGTATGGCGCCGCGTATACACTGCAGGAGATGCTGACAGTGAAGTCGGACGACGTCTCGGGACGGACCAAGGTATATGAAGCGATCGTGCGCGAGCAGGACAACTTCGAGGCCGGTGTGCCGGAGAGCTTCAATGTGCTGGTGAAGGAACTGAAGTCGTTGGGGCTGAACGTCGACCTGGACAGCCGCGCCGCTTGATCAACATTCACTCGTCATCCCCGCGAAAGCGGGGACCCAGCCCCCGGATCGACGTCCGGGGCAGGCTCTGGACCCCCGCTCCCCGCTTCGCGGGGACAGGCTTGCGGGGGTGACGGCACCACACGGGGTATTCGCATGAACGAGCTGATGAAGATCCTTGGCCAGACTGGCCAGGCAATGACTTTTGATCAGATCAAGATCCAGATCGCCAGCCCGGAGCAGATTTGGAGCTGGTCATACGGCGAGATAAAGAAGCCGGAAACCATCAATTACCGCACGTTCAAGCCCGAGCGCGACGGCCTGTTCTGCGCGCGCATTTTTGGCCCGATCAAGGACTACGAGTGCCTGTGCGGCAAGTACAAGCGGATGAAGTTCCGCGGCATCATCTGCGAAAAGTGCGGCGTCGAGGTCACGTTGGCGAAGGTGCGCCGCGAGCGCATGGGCCATATCGAACTGGCCTCGCCGGTGGCGCATATCTGGTTCCTGAAGTCGCTGCCCAGCCGTATCGGCCTGATGGTCGATCTGACGCTGAAGGAGCTGGAGAAGATCCTCTACTTCGAGAGCTACGTGGTGCTGGAGCCGGGCACCACGGACATGAAGCTGCACCAGCTGCTGACCGAGGATCAGCTGCTCGCCAAGCAGGACGAATTCGGCGAGGACCAGTTCGAGGTCGGTATCGGCGCCGAGGCGATCAAGAAGGTGCTGAATAAGATTGTCCTCGACGAAGAGAAGGTGAAGCTGCGCGGCGACCTGAAGGAGACCAGCTCCGAGGCCAAGCGCAAGAAGTTGGTGAAGCGGCTGAAGCTGATGGAGGCGTTCGCTGACAGCGGTGCGCGGCCCGAGTGGATGATCCTCGACGTCGTGCCGGTGATCCCGCCCGAGCTGCGCCCGCTCGTACCGCTGGATGGTGGCCGGTTTGCAACCTCGGACCTGAACGACCTTTACCGCCGCGTCATCAACCGCAATAACCGCTTGAAGCGGCTGATAGAGCTGCGCGCGCCCGACATCATCGTGCGCAACGAGAAGCGCATGCTGCAGGAGAGCGTTGACGCGCTGTTCGACAACGGCCGGCGCGGCCGCGCCATCACCGGCGCGAACAAGCGCCCGCTCAAGTCGCTGTCCGACATGTTGAAGGGCAAGCAGGGCCGCTTCCGGCAGAACCTGCTGGGCAAGCGCGTGGACTATTCCGGCCGGTCGGTGATCGTGGTCGGGCCGGAGCTGAAGCTGTACCAGTGCGGGCTGCCGAAGAAGATGGCGCTCGAGCTGTTCAAGCCGTTCATCTACTCGAAGCTGGAAAAATATGGCCACGCCACTACCATCAAGGCGGCCAAGCGCATGGTTGAGAAGGAGCGGCCGGAGGTCTGGGATATCCTGGAAGAGGTGATCCGCGAGCATCCGGTGCTGCTGAACCGTGCTCCGACGCTGCACCGGCTGGGCATCCAGGCGTTCGAGCCGGTGCTGATCGAGGGCAAGGCAATCCAGCTGCATCCGCTGGTCTGCACCGCATTCAACGCCGACTTCGACGGTGACCAGATGGCGGTGCACGTGCCGTTGTCGCTGGAGGCACAGCTCGAAGGCCGTGTGCTGATGATGTCGACCAACAACATTCTCAGCCCGGCGAACGGCAAGCCGATCATCGTGCCGTCGCAGGACATCGTGTTGGGGCTCTACTACCTGTCGCTTGATGCAGCAGAGTTCCGCGCGGTGGAGGACAACGACGCGCCAGCGTTCGGCACCATCGGCGAGATCGAATATGCGCTGCATTCGGGCGCCGTTGGTCTGCATGACAAGATCAAGGGGCGGTGGGAGACGATCGACGCCGGCGGCAATGCGGTGCGCGAGGTCATTGTCACCACACCGGGTCGGATGATGATCGCGCAGATCTTACCGAAGCATCCGAACGTGCCGTTCGAGCTGATCAACAGGCAGCTCACCAAGAAGAACGTCTCCGACGTGATCGACGCGGTGTACCGGCACTGCGGCCAGAAGGAGTGCGTGATCTTTGCCGACCGGCTGATGGGGCTTGGCTTCGGCCAGGCCTGCAAGGCGGGCATCTCGTTCGGCAAGGATGACCTGATTATCCCGGTGGAGAAGGACGAGCTGATCCGTCACACGCAGGCGGAGGTGAAGGAGTTCGAACAGCAATATCAGGACGGCCTGATCACGGCTGGCGAGCGCTACAACAAGGTGGTCGACGCTTGGTCGCGCTGCACCGATGAAGTGGCCGGCGCCATGATGAAGGAGATCTCCAAGCAGGAGGTCGGCAAGTCGATCAACTCGGTGTGGATGATGAGCCACTCCGGCGCCCGCGGCTCGCCGGCGCAGATGCGTCAGCTGGCGGGCATGCGCGGACTGATGGCGAAGCCGTCTGGCGAGATCATCGAGCAGCCGATCATCGCCAACTTCAAGGAAGGCCTCTCCGTGCTGGAGTACTTCAACTCCACCCACGGCGCCCGCAAGGGTCTGGCCGACACCGCGCTGAAGACGGCGAACTCGGGCTACCTGACCCGTCGACTGGTGGACGTGGCACAGGACTGCATCATCGTCGAGGTGGACTGCGGTACCGAGCGCGGCCTGACCGTGCGTGCTGTGATGGACGGCGGCGAAGTGGTTTCGGCGCTGTCCGAGCGTATCCTGGGCCGAACCGCAGCCGAGGACGTGCTGGATCCGGTAACCAATGAGGTCCTGGTTCCGGGCAATACGCTAATCGAGGAGGATGCGGCAGACGCGATCGAGCGCGCGGGCGTCGAGGCAGTGAAGATACGCTCGGTACTGACCTGCGACGCGCAGGTCGGGGTTTGTGGCCATTGCTATGGGCGTGACCTCGCACGCGGCACGCCGGTCAACATCGGTGAAGCCGTCGGTGTCATTGCCGCGCAGTCGATCGGCGAGCCAGGCACGCAGCTTACGATGCGCACGTTCCACATCGGCGGCGCAGCGCAGCGCGGCGCCGAGCAGTCGAGCGTCGAGGCGAGCCATGAAGGCGTGGTGACGATCAAGAACCGCAACGTGGTATTGAACGGTCAGGGTGTCCCCGTAGTGATGTCGCGGAACTGCGAGATCGTCCTGGTCGATGACAAGCAGCGCGAGCGGGCGCGCTTCCGTGTGCCCTATGGCGCGCGGCTGCTGGTTGATGAAGGCCAGCAGGTGGCGCGGGCGCAGAAGCTGGCGGAGTGGGATCCGTACACGCTGCCGATCATCACCGAGCAGGCGGGCAAGGTCGAGTATATCGACTTGATCGAGGGCATCACGCTGGTCGAGCGCATGGACGAGGTCACGGGCCTGACGTCCAAGGTGGTGGTCGACTACAAGCAGGCGGCGAAAGGCGTTGATTTGCGGCCGCGTCTGCAGTTGAAGGACCAGAGAGGCGAGGTCGTGAAGCTGCCGAACGGCACTGATGCGCGTTACTTCCTAGCACCCGACTCGATCCTGTCAGTGGACAACGGTGCGATGGTCGCAGCGGGCGACGTGCTTGCACGTATCCCGCGCGAGGGCAGCAAGACGCGCGACATCACCGGCGGTCTGCCGCGCGTGGCCGAGCTGTTCGAGGCACGGCGGCCGAAGGACCACGCCGTCATCGCGGAAACCGATGGCCGCGTGGAATTCGGCAAGGACTACAAGAACAAGCGCCGCATCATCGTGAAGAACGATGAGACCACCGAAGAGACCGAGTACCTGATCCCGAAGGGCAAGCACGTCTCGGTGCAGGAAGGCGACTTCGTCCGCAAGGGCGATCCGCTGGTCGACGGCCCACGCGTGCCGCACGACATCCTGAAGGTACTCGGGGTCGAGGCTTTGTCGGACTACCTGGTAAACGAGATCCAGGACGTCTATCGACTGCAGGGCGTGAAGATCAACGACAAGCACATCGAGGTCATCGTTCGCCAGATGCTGCAAAAGGTGGAGATCCTCGATCCGGGCGATACGACGTTCCTGGCCGGCGAGCAGGTCGACAAGACCGAGTTCGAGGCGGTCAACTCCAAGCTTGGTGCGGAGGAGACGCCGGCGCAGGCGATGCCGGTGCTGCAGGGCATCACTAAGGCCAGCCTGCAGACCAACAGCTTCATCTCGGCGGCCTCGTTCCAGGAGACCACGCGCGTGCTGACCGAGGCGGCGACGGCAGGCAAGACCGACAGCCTGACGGGTCTGAAGGAGAACGTGATCGTCGGGCGGTTGATCCCGGCGGGCACGGGCTCGGTGATGAACCGTCTGCGGGCCATCGCTGCCGGTCGCGATCAGCGGACGTTGAGCATGGGCAATGCGCCGCAGATCACCGAGGAGGTGAAGGCGGCGGAGTAGTCTTCCCGGCTAACTGATGCTTACTTCCTGGGCCGGCGGCACGAGAGTGCCGCCGGTCTTTGATTCTGACTAAGCTCGGGAGGCGATCAGATGAGCGGCCAAGGTTTCCACCATGTCGCGATCCGCGCCGCGGATTTCGATGCGACCATCAAGTTTTATACCGAGGGTCTGCAGTGCAGTGTGCGTTATGAGTTCTCGGTCCCTGGACGGATCGATCGGGCGGCGTTTCTTGACGCGTGCGGGTGCGGTAGGCAGATCAAAGCCACAGTCGGCCCCGCTGTTCGGGAAGGCGCACCCTGTGGTCGCCCCGTTGAAATCCAATGCTTCCGCTTGGTGAACTGCATAACCGAAGGCCCCATCGCTGGGCGTCAGTCGCAACACTCTTAAAAGGAAACGAGTTTTAATGAGCGGAAATTTGGCAGACTTCAGCGGTCATATCCCACAGAACTATGACAGCGGCATGGGACCGATCATTTTCGCAGGCTATGCTGCGGACATAGCGCAGCGGATTGCCTCCTACACGCCGTCCAGCGTGTTGGAGACCGCCTCTGGCACTGGCATCGTCACCCGCGCTTTGCGCGACGCACTGCCCCCCAGCACGCAGCTAACTGCGACCGACCTCAATGTGGATATGCTGGAGATCGCCCGGGCAAAGTTCCGCGTCAACGAGCAGGTGGCATTCCAAGCCGGCTGGACGCCGCGGCGCTACCATTTCCCGATGCGTCGTTCGACGCAGTCATATGCCAGTTCGGCGTGATGTTCTTCCCTGACAAAGACAAGTCCTATCGGGAGGTCCGCCGCGTGCTTGCTCCTGGCGGCCGACTACATGTTCAGCGTTTGGGACGCGCACCGCTACAATCCGTTCGGCCGGATCGCGCACGAGGTGATTGGCAGCTTCTTCCCGGCCGATCCGCCAAAATTCTACGAGGTGCCGTTCAGCTATTATCTGATCGACCCGATCAAGGAGTCGCCTCATTGCCGCTGGGCTCGATGGGATCGAGGTGTCGGTGGTTCGGCAGCAACGACTGGTCCCGGATTTTTCGGCCTTCGCCCGCGGCGTTGTGTTTGGAAATCCGGTGTTCGACCAAATTCGCCAGCGCGGTGACGCGGAGCCTACCCAAATCCAAGAAGCGGTTGCCGCGGCCATGCGGCAGGAATTCGGCGGCGAGCCGGCCGTAATGCCAATTCAGGCGATCGTGTTCGAGGCATGCAGAACGTTAGCAGCTCGCGCCCTGCGGGCCGCATCAGCGCATCTATACCTGGTCATTGCACGCGAAAGGCAATCGTGGGCGCTGGCGCACGCCTGCACAGTCCAGATCTCAACCCGATCGAACAGGCTCTCGCCAAGCTCAAAGCATTGCTCCGCGCCAAGGCACTGCGATCCGTCGGCGCACTCTGGAAAGCGCTCGGCGACCTGGTCCCAGCTTCGCCAGCCGAATGTGCCAACGGCAGCAGCAGTTGCAGCACGATGTCGCCAACGCCCTGAGCCGAGAAGCCGCCATGCGCCCGAAGAACGAGCCCGGCCAGCACCGGCGTCAGCAGGATGCCGAACAGGTTGGAGGCGGTCGCGGCGCATAGAGCGGCGGCTACGTTGCCGCGCGCGATCGAGGTGAATGCGATCGAGGACTGCACGGTAGACGGCAGAACACAAAGCATCAGCAGTCCGGTCCATAGCGGCGGCGTCAGCAAGTCGGGCGCGACGGCGCGCGCCAGCAGTCCGATTGTCGGGAACACGAGGAAGGTGCTGGCGAGCACCACGACGTGCAGCCGCCAGTGTCTGGCGCCGGCCAGGGCGGCCTGCGGCGACAGCCGGGCACCCTGGAGAAAGAACATCGCGGCAATCATCGCCGTGCCGGCGTCGCTCGTGACGACCATTCCGATGCCGGTTGCCGGGATCGCCGAGGCCACGGCGACCATCCCGAGGATGCTCGCAATGTAGGGGTCAATGTGCAGTCGTGCGAGGAGCTTGCTCATGATCGCCAGTCTCTCCCCGCGACGGCTAATAGTGAAGTTTGCTTAACCTGCTTACTGCTATCATGATCTGTGATAGCCGTGCTTGATCCAATCCTCCTGCAGAGTTTCCTGGCCGTTACCCAAGCACGCAGCTTCAGCGAGGCCGGACGCCGTCTCGGCCTCCGGCAGTCCACGATCAGTCAGCACATCCGCAGGCTCGAGGAGGAGGCTGGTCGCAGGTTGTTTGTCCGCGACACCCACTCCGTGATCCCTACCCCGGACGGCGAGGCGATGGAGGGCTTCGCTCGTTCGATCCTGGAGGCCAATGAGCGGGCAAGTCGCTACTTCAGCGGCTCGCAACTGCGGGGGCGCGTGCGGTTCGGCGCCTCGGAAGACTTCGTCAGCTCACGCCTGCCCGAAGTGCTGGCTGATTTTGTCCGGCTGCATCCGTTGGTCGATCTGGCGCTGACAGTCGATTTGAGCGCAGCGCTGTATCAGATGCTCGACGACGGTGAGCTCGATCTCGTGCTGTGTAAACGCCGTGGCGGGGATGAGCGGGGTCAGGTGGTCTGGCGTGACCGACTTGCATGGATCGGAACGCATTCGACGCGAATTGTTCCGGGCGAACCGCTGCGCCTGATATTGTATACGCCACCGTCGATCACCCGCACCGCGGCACTGGAGACGCTCGAGCGAGCCGGGCGTCCTTGGCGCATCGTGTGCTCGAGCGGCAGTTTGAGCGGCTTGCGCGCCGCAGCCCTGGCTGGCCTTGGCGTTACTGTGCACGCACACGGGCTGATGCCGGAGGGGCTACAGGAGGTCGCGGCAGCGTATCGGCTGCCTGATCTTGGCGACGTAGAGTTCGTCGTGCAGGGGGCCACACGGCAGGCGCGTGGGCCGGCGGCGGAACTGGCTTCGGCCATTCTGGCGAACGGCGGCAGACTCCAGCGACGTGCGTCCGCGTAGGGTTTCCTAAGCCATTTGGCTGTCTCCCCCGCTTGACACCCCCAAAACCCGCCACTAGGTTCCGCCCCCTCTGGCTGACCCGGAAAAGTTGAAGGGCGGCCGTCGTTTGCAGGCCCAAGTCGCGTACGGCGCCGCCTCCGGAATGACCGGCGGGCCTAGGCCGTGGGCTCCAGGACCCGCAGGATGGGATGCTCCCAGCCGGCGGGCTTTGCCTGTCAGATGACGGTCGATCCGCCGAAGGGGAAGCCGAAACGGACCGAATGAAAGAGGCGCGATGCCGACCATCAACCAGCTCATTGCCCACGGGCGCGAGCGACAGAAGACGCGGAATACGGTTCCCGCGCTGCAGGGCTGCCCGCAGAAGCGGGGTGTTTGCACACGCGTCTATACGACAACGCCGAAGAAGCCGAACTCGGCGCTGCGCAAGGTTGCCAAGGTGCGGCTGACCAACGGCTATGAGGTCGTGTCCTATATCCCTGGCGAGGGCCACAATCTGCAGGAGCACTCGGTGGTGTTGATCCGCGGCGGTCGCGTGAAGGACCTGCCAGGCGTCCGCTATCACATCCTGCGTGGCGTGCTCGACACGCAGGGCATCGCCAAGCGTCGCCAGCGCCGCTCGCTGTATGGCGCCAAGCGGCCGAAGTAGGGGGAAACGCGATGTCCCGCCGCCGCCGCGCTGTTAAACGCGAGATCCTGCCGGACGCCAAGTTCGGCGACATCGTCATCACGCGCTTCATGAATTCGCTGATGTACGATGGCAAGAAGTCGGTCGCCGAGGGCACGGTCTATGCCGCGCTGGACGTGCTGAAGCGCCGAGGCGGGGCGCAGGCCGATCCGGTGCGGATGTTCCACGAGGCGCTGGACAACGTGAAACCGGCGGTGGAGGTGCGGTCGCGTCGTGTCGGTGGCGCGACCTATCAGGTGCCGGTGGAGGTCCGCACGGAGCGCCGGCAGGCGCTGGCGATCCGCTGGCTGATCGACGCGGCGCGCAAGCGCGGCGAGCACACGATGGAAGACCGCCTGTCGAACGAACTGCTGGACGCGGTGAACAATCGCGGCTCAGCGGTGAAGAAGCGTGAGGATACCCACCGGATGGCGGAGGCGAACAAGGCCTTCAGCCACTACCGCTGGTAATCGACTTAACCGGAGACAACAAA
>CAWKMC010000033.1:0-63994 GCA_963850535.1 uncultured Alphaproteobacteria bacterium
AACGCGTGATATCGCCGAGTTCGGCGACCAACACTGCCGCGGCCACCAATCGTAGACCGCGCAGCGACTGCAAGGCGTGCACCACTGGGGCCAGCGACCAGTCTGGTAGCGTCGCCTCTATGTGCTGTTCCAGGCGGTCTCGCCGTGCCGTGGCGGCCTCAACGGTGGCGATGAGATCCTCAAGCACGATGTAGTCCACGGTCTGCTCGAATTTGATCCCCGCGAGCCAGCGCCGGTGCGGCTGCGTCCAAGGCGTGCGTCGATAATGATGGCCATGGCGCAGCAGAAAATTGGATAGCTGCTGTCGGGCCTGGCGCAACGCGCGCACCGCCGCCGTGCGCGATCGCACAAGGTCTCGCATGCTTCATGCGCCTGATCTGGTACCCAGACCGGCGTCAGCTCACCCGCACGATGCGATCTGGCGAGTTTGACCGCGTCTCGTCGGTCCGTCTTGATCCGTTCTCCTGGTTTGCGTGGGATCAGCGATGGAGCGACTACGACGCACTCCTGCTCCGCCGTGTTCAACTGCCGCTGGATCCCATAACCGCAGGGCCCGGCTTCGTAACAGAACCGCAGCCGGTGCCCACCGCGAGCAAGCTTGCTCACCAGTGACTGCAGTGCAGATGCGGTGTTGGCGATCTTGCCATACTCACGCACTTTCGCCCCGTTTGCCCGCCTTGGCGAGCGCAACGGCTATCGTATCCTTATGTACGTCCAACCCAACATACGTGATACGCTTTTCCACGACCCATCTCCCTATGCATGAGGTTCGGCACCGGATTATCCGGCGCAACTCTCGATCACCTGCATACCGTGAGACGGGTCACCCCTGTCTCGGGGCGAACATCTAGTCTAGTTAGGCAACTGCACCGTTGTGTTGTCGAACCGCCGAGGTTGCCGCCGAACTTGGCGTCCGACAGGAATGCAGCGAACCGCGCCTGTGTTGTATTCTGGGCCACGTTTGGCCTGGCATGTTTCGCCAGCCAGTCCTGAGCGGCCTGGAAGCGTCTCCAGCCAGGGACTTCCCCGTCAGGTTCACTTCACGCCACTTCGGATGTCGTGGCGGCTGCAGGAATTGATCGAACTTGCTGAAGAATGCGTCCACGAACCGCGCCACCTTGTTATAGCGCTCGGTATGGGGCTGCCACGCTAACACTGCCATGCCGTCGCCAACAGCGAGCGTCGGGACCGTTTCTTCTACGGGCACCAGCGCAGGATAGATATCATGGGTGAATTGATCCGGCAGGTACTTCTGCGCCAGCTTTTGATTCTAAGTCGATCGGCAGGAGGTGCAGCCCGCCCGCACTGCCGAGACGAGCGAACGGCGGAATTGGTGTTCTGCCGGAATGAATGATCGCGGCGATTTCGCCCTGCTTCAGTGCTTCCAGCCTGTCGACCTGCTTCTTATGTTCGATCTTTGGCTTGATGTGAGCGCGTTGAGCAAAATCTCGGCAGTCATCGCTGATCCGCTGCCAGCCTCAGCACCGGTAAGTCTAGCCAACCCAGCAACGCCCTGAACCAACTGAATGCAAACGCATCATACTTCTACCAGAATACCTACGGCGTAACCGTTGGTTGGCAGTACGCCTGGGGCACTGCCAATCCCCTGCTGTATCCTCCGGCACCGATCACTGGCAGCGCGAATGGAAGCCCAACAGCAACGCGTTCATCTTCGAGCCGACTGGATACCGTTCAGCAAGGAGGACTCCTGGGCGAGACCATTCGTAACCTGAAGATCGGTCTGCAGTATACCCTTTACACTATGTTTAATGGCGGCGGAAAGAACTATGACGGGTTTGGGTGCAACGCCAGCGGCAACAACACGATCTTTCTCTATGCATGGTTGGCTTCTTAAGTGTGGAGACAAGGCCTTAAGAGGATAGGATGATGCCACTTGATGGAAAGAGAATTGCGGAGGCGTGGCGCCACATCGGGTTGTCGGTTGGGTCAGAATGATCGACTTCGCTGTCATCCCCCGTAGCCATAAGTACTGGGTTTATGAGATGCGCGGTTCGGGCGAGCACCGTCCGGTCGCCTGCTTTTGCTGCGAAGAAGAGGCCAGTGAGCGGCTGCGCCAGCTTCGAGCAGAACAAGATGCTCACGAGCGACGACGGATTGCCCGAGAATCGTCCCGTTTCTACCGCCCCTCGGATCGAAGTGACTGGGCAGCGCGGCATTCCGGCCAGCGCCTAGCGGCCAGGTAATGCAGCAAGCTGCAGATAGACGAGCCTCAATCTGTCGGCCACGTGCAGGACGAGCGGCACATCGGCCTTCGGACCGACGCAGGCCCAATCGAGCGGCGCCGGCAATGCGCGTGTCCCATTGGTCTCGACGGCAATATAGAAGCCGCGCGCCTTGAGGGCCTCGATCAGGGCGGCGACGGCCTGCAGTAGCGGCTCTCCACCGGTCAGCACGGCCATCTTGTGGTCCGGCGCACCCTGCCACGCGTCACTCGCCGCATCAGCCAAGGCTTCCGCCGAGGCGAATGGCATTCCGCCGACGAAGTCGGTGTCGCAGAATTGGCAAACTGCGCGTGCCCGATCCTCTTCCCGTCCTGACCACAAGTTGCAGCCGGCAAAGCGAGAAGACCGCCACGCGGCTGATATTGTCACCCTGGACAGTCAAGAACAGTTCCTTGACCGTGTACGTCAGCGCGGTGGGCCAACGCTTCCGGAATCCATGGTCAAAGGGCCCGAGCTCAGACCGCATTCCAGCCGCGTTCCCGTGCCCTTCCCGGAACGAGCCGGTCGAGCAGATCCAGCAGCAGGGCGAGGCCGAACCCCCAGGCACCATTTACGAGTGGCCCGATCGCCATCCGGGCCGGGACCCCACCAGCCGCAATGTGCTGGCCCTTGAGCGGCGCCACGATGAACCAGGCGACACTCGTGAGCACGATCGCGCCGAACAGCACTGACGTTGCATAAAGACGCGGACCCTGGTCAGGGCGCGCCCCGAGGAAAATGAAAATCATTCCCCAGATGCCGCCCCAGAACGCCGACGAAATCACCTGCGGTGCGCCGAGTGGCGGCGTTGGCTGCATGGCATAGGCGTGCGCCGGGGTCAGCCCGAGCGCATGCAACAGCGACAGCATCGGTTGGTGCAGGACCATGACGGCAAAGAAGCCGGCCACGAAGGCCATGCAGAGCAAGCGAAGGGACATGCGTGACATTCGTCATCCTTTCAGTTTCGGTGATCCTTAGGCGCGCATGAGCTCCAGCTCGCGCTCGGCGCGCAGGCTGTCGAGATCGCGGCCGATCGTGGTCACGGCGAGTCTCCGGCCAGAGCGGACGAACGCCACGTGGCAGTCGCGCTTTTCGATCGACCCCTCGACGACGAGCAAATCCCAGCGCTCGGCATGACCGACATATGAGATCGACATGTCGTAGTGCATGCTCCAGAAGAACGGCACCGCGTCGAAGGTTTGCTTGCGCCCGAGCATGTTCAGCGCGGCAGTCTGGCCCTGACGTTCGGCGACCACCCAATGTTCAACACGAATTTTCTGGCCGCTATGCGGATCCGGCCAACGCGCGACATCGCCGGCCGCGAAGATGCCGGGGACACTCGTCTGGAGGTGTTGATCGACGGCAATGCCGCGGTCCAACGTGAGGCCGGCCTGTTCCGCCAGCTCAAGCGCTGGCCTCACACCGATCCCGACGACCACCAGGTAGGCCTCAATCGTTGCTCTTGACTTCGAGCTGCACCTCGCGCTCGGAAATCGCGCGGACTTTGTTCTGCAAATGGAACCGGACCCCATGCTCCTCATGGACGGTGCGGATCAGGGTGCCGATGTCGGGACCCATGATCCGTTCCATGGGGATGGGTTCCGGTGCGACCACATCCACCTCGAGCTGCCGGTTCCGCAACGAGCGACCTCCAGGCCGATGAAGCTCGCACCGATCACCACGGCGCGCTTCGCCTGCTTGGCGGCCTCGATCAACGACCGGCTGTCGGCGAGGGAGCGCAGATAGTGCACGTGCGGCAGGGTCGCGCCGGGCGTCCAGCCGGATCGGTTCGGCGCCGGTCGCGATCAGCAGGGCCCCGTAGGGCAGGATGCGGCCATCCTGCGTGCGCACGCTGCGACGCTGCGGGTCGATTGCGGCGACGCGCGTCCCAAGGAGCAGATCGATCGCCAGCCGCTGATAGAAAGCGGCATCCCTCAGCGGTATCCAATCGTCCTGCGCCGTGCCGGCGAGGTAATCCTTCGACAGATTTGGCCGGTCGCACGGCGTGTCGCCATCGGCGCTGAGCACCGTGATCGGCCCGCCGTATCCCTCGCGGCGCAGCGTCTCCAAGGCGGCCTGCGCTGCAGCGCCGCCGCCGAGGATGACGATCGAGGACGGTGCGGCGGGCGATGGTGTCGCCGATGCGGTGGTCTTGCGCGCGTCGCCCACGAACAGCTTGCCGTCGCGTTGTACGACATAATAGCAAGCGATGTCATTCAGCGCCGGCGCTCGGACCGCTTCACCGGTTCGCAGACTGAAGCAGGCGTGGTGCCAGGGGCAACGCACTGTGTCGCCGACCAGCAGCCCATCGCCAAGCGGGCCGCCGTAATGCGTGCAGGTGGCGCCAACGGCGAATATCTCGCCGCCGGACCTGGTGAGGAGGACGGCATCGCCACCGACATGCCCGACGATAATGGCGCCGTCAGGCACCTGATCTGCATCGATGCCTCGGCTAGTTCGGGGCCCTCGTCTTTGCTTTGGTCAGCGCTCATGACGTGCCTCGCTGTGCCGGCCGATATCGCTTAGCAAACGCTGCAACCTGCAAGGGGGTCGCTAAAGCCGTTCTTGATCGACGCGCGGCCACATCCGGGCATTCCGACCCGCGGATGCCAACGCCGCCGGTTCCCAGCGTTGGGCAGTTCATTTGCGCGTGAGACGCCAGGGATCGCTGTGGAACCAGGCTTCGCGCGTCCAACTGACTGGGGAGAGAAAGGAAGCCGGGGAGAAGCAATGCGCGGCTGATCTCATTGGGGCTGATCGGGGTGGCCGGTATTGCCGGCTGGTAATTTCTGTCACCCGGCCACCGCGTCTCCTATGAGATATACACACACGAGGCCGTCTCCAGATAGCTATGTGCGTTCGGCTTCATCCGGCCGTGCGCCACCTAGCTCAGCAGCGCGCTGTGGAGCTGGGGCGGTCCTTTTCGGCTTATGTCGAGCAGTTGGTGTGGCGTGATCTCGCCGCTGCCCACCAGGCTGATCGGGGCGGGCTCACCGAGGGGGCGCCGATAGAGATGCATGGCGTGGAGATCGGCACGGTACACCGCGTCAGGCTCGCCGATCCCGCTACCGTGCACCTCGTCCTCAGCATCGACCGTGACGCACCGATCACGCGCGCGACCACGGCCGTTCTCACGGCGCGTGGCCTAGCTGCCCGCGGCTTCATGGGCTACGTGTACATTGCGCTGGAAAACACAGGCACGGATCTTCTCTATTAAGAACGATGTGGCGCAGAGCCATCAGGATCGCAACATGGCAGCGCCCAACGTCATCAAAGGCTACTGCGTGCGACGCTGCCCTGCCAACCTGGAAACCGAAGCCGAGGTTTGCTTAGGATCGCCCGCCGGCATACGCTGAAGAACGAGGTGGTATCGCTGCACGTTGGCGAAATGGCAGCGACGATGCGGTAACTCAGATGGAGCACGCAGTCGTTTGGTTCTCGTTCGAGACTATCGTGATCGGCGGCCTGCTGCTTGCCCTGGCGATTTTCCTCCTCGGCATGTGCTGCGGGCATTGGCTGGGGCGATAACATAACTCAGCACGCAAACGCGGATTGGGTCGCCACCGGTTGACCATCGCGACTTAACTGACGCTTAGTGCGTGCAGCCGTGGCGGCCCAAAACGTCGTCCGAATTGACGCGATGCGCCGTCAGTCATCCCGTCCGCACGCTGGTCCCAGTACATCGCCGGCAGGTGGGCGGGGAATAACCCCGGCCGCCGCTCTAACACACCGATCGGGGCGTCAATTACCGATGTCAACCAGCGGCCATAGCCTGGTCCAAGTCTGTTCCTAGTCGTGTCGATTTGCCGGGTAGTATGGCAGTGGGTGACGCGGCAGCGGCGGGCATGCTTTGAACTCGTCAGGCGTGCCGCAATTTTCTTGGCTGTTCTGCGCCGTTGGCACGCCGCTATGGCTGCTACCTGATTCGACTCTGCCCGCGCATCACAGGGCCAGAGGCACCGGTGTCAGTGTCAGATGCTGGGGGTGGGGAGTAGGTTTGGGATGGCGGATCGTGCTGCCGTAGTCGGCGGAATCAGGCGCATGATCGATCACCGGCCTGGGACCGCGAAAAAGGTAGGGCGGACTGAAGATCTCGAGCCGCAGTTCCTCATCCGGATCCGGCGGTCTTCCCCAAGCCACCGAATGGCCGCCTTCCGGATTGCTGCCTGCCGCCACGACGCGGCCGTCGGGCAGCAGCAATGCGGTGGAGTGATAGAGCCGCGGCACCTGGGCGGTCGCCATCAGCCGCCACGCGGCGGTGGCCGGATCATAAAGCTCGGCCTGCAGCCGGGACAGCGGTGCGCTCTCTTGCTTCAAGGAACCACCGCTTGCGAACACAGTGCGATCGGGCAGCAACACCAGATTGAGATGCATACGCGGCAGCCCCATGGGTGCCGCTGCAACATAGGCCGGCTGAGCGGCCTTCAGATCAACAACACTCGCCTTGTCTGTGGCATGGGTTTGGTCCTGCTTGCCTACCGGGCCGCCCCCAGCGACCAACACTCGCTCGTCTTGCGCCGGCGGCAAAAGGACACTCGCCGATTGGTTCCGTCGTACAGGGTCCAGCAGATCGGGAACAGGTACGCCAAGTACTGGATCTTTCCGGATATCGAAAATGAATGGATCGGTGACCATGGGGTCATCCATGCGGCCCCCGGAGAAGAAGATGCGTCCGTCTGCCATGAGGAACAAATGCGCATACAGCGGTAAACCGGGAGGCCCGGGGAAGTGTAAAACTCGCCACGCGTTACTTGTCGGGTCGTAAACTTCCATGTTTGTCTTGGAGCCGTCGTCGCCGTTCCCATCCAGGCCGGTGGTCGCGAGGACACGGCCGTCGCCTAGCGTGATAAGGCTGGGATACCAGCGCGCATTCTTCATGGGCGCAACAAAAGACCATGTTCCTGCTGTCGGGTCGAACACAGCAACGTCGGCTCGTCCCTTGAATGGATCATATGCTTGGGTGCCGCCTGCCGAAAGCAGCCGTCCGTCGGCGAGGAACGCGTCTCCCCCGCAAAACAGATCGAAGGGCCGGTTATCTGGCGTGCGCAACGTTGCCGGAGTTGTAAACGCGATGTTTGGCGGGGTCCAAACGGTGCTAACCGCCACACCCTTGGCGACGTCGCCGAAATCTGGCGAACCAAATCGCGTCTGGCTGCTGCCGGAACCAGCGAAGAACAGCGCGCTTCCGTGCGGCAGCAAGGCGGCATGAACAGCCAATACGCCGGAGGAGAATTGTTGCACCTGCCAGGAACCGTGCACCGACGGATCGGGGTCCAGGTCCAGAACTTGATAGAACCCAGCATTCTGGCCGGGTGGGTTGTCGATCATGAGAACAAACAGCTTGCGCTTCCCGCTAAGCGTTGCAACGGAAATGCTTCCGTATTGGTTCTCCCATGAAAACCACCACGGCACTCCGAGCCAGTCCGGTCCCCAGTTTTGGACCATGCCATCGTCATCCAGTCCGTCGCCGATGCGGAAGAAGCCCTGATTCTGACCGCTTGCCGTTCCGACCGCGGGAGCGTTGTCGATCTGCATAACGACGAGCCCACGAGAACCACCAGCCAGATCCGCTACAGCCACACCTGCGCCTTGGTTCTCCCACGAGAACCAGCCTGGCACTTTAACCCAGCCCGTCCAGCCACCGGTGACCGCGCCGTCCGCGTTGAGCGTTCGGCCGATTTTGTATAGCCCCTGGTTTAGGCCCGGAGGATTGTCGATCATGAACACGACCAGGTTCCGCTGCCCCTGGGCATCGGGGGGACTGATCGCGACGCCGGCGCCCTGGTTCTCCCAGGAGAACCAGAAGGGGACGTCAATCCACCCGGTCCATCCGCCGGTGATGTTGCCGTTTGCGTCAAGGCCGCGTCCTACACGGTAGATGCCGCGATTCTGCCCGACCTGATTGTCCACCATCAGGACAATCAGGTCCCGCCTGCCATTGCCGGCGAGGTCGGCCACCGCGATGTCGGCGCCCTGGTTTTCGTCGGAAAACCAGTCCGGCACGTCAATCCACCCCGTCCAGCCACCGGTGACCTCGCCGGCGGCATTGAGCCTGCGTCCGATGCGGTAGACGCCACGGCTGCCTTGGATGCCCTTATCCACCATCAGCACGATCAGGTGCTGCTGTCCGTCGCCGAAATCGGTAATTGCGATGCCAGCACCCTGATTCTCCCAGGAGAACCAATCTGGGATCGGTTTAAAGCCCTCAACCATCATCGCATCTCCAGGTGGGTGCTGCTGCAACAAGACCGCGCCAGCGAGCGATCATGCCGTCGCCAGCGATCGGAGAGCCGTAATAGAAGGCGCGAAGAAGTAGCCGCCACCTTGCATTTCCACGAACGCCGAGAATTCAAGTTGCGGCTTCCGGTCGGGATCCTTGGAAACCGGCGCTGCTCCAAGGAAGTGGTGCTTCACCTTCGTGGAGCCGATTATCGTATCAATGCCGGAACCTGGCTGAGAGAAGTCTGAGCCATCAACCCATCGCTGCTGAACGAACTCGAACTGGTTCTCCAGCGAGGTTACATAGCATAGGAACAACAGGCCGCGGTCGTGCCTGGAGCGTTCCGACAAGGCCTCTTCCTCGGTAAGCTCCGGCCCAAAGGTGATGCCACGACGCAGCATTCGGTGGGTCTGGGTGAACGCCTCCGCTGCGTTCACGGTCGCTTCGTCGGGGGCGACGTTGCCCCTGACGTCGTCGCGCGGATACGCCTTGCGGATGTGCGCCGCCCACGGACACAAGAGACCACGCCGGTCATCGCCGAACTCGAAGTCGTTCACGCCAAGGGTTCCATCCGCGATCGATAGGTCGTCAGCCGTCGGCGCCTTAGCGATGGGCGCGCCGCTTCTCCAACGTCCCACCATCTGCGAGGCCAACAGATCGGGATCGGCAGCGTCGAACCCGGCCCCAATATTGTGCGAGACGCTTTTCACAGCAGCGTGGAACTCTGGGACACGCTGGCGTAAACGCCGGAACACCAGAAACGAGCCATGCTGCATGAATGGGATCGGCGGCTGCTTGTCCGGCCCTTTTACAAAGAACTCCGGCGCATCCGGGTTCTGCCCTGGGAAGCCAAACACAAACTCGCCCGGCCAAAGTAGATCCTGGCCCGGTGCGCCTTGATTTTCGTCTTGCGAGTTGCTGGAGGTCAGTGGAGTCCCCTCCGAAATCCGACCACGGATGCCTGGTTGAGAAACGCCATCGGCAAAGCCGAAATGCTCGTGTCCCTTCATCGGTTCCGGTCTCACTGAGCCGAACTCCTCATGCACGCTGGACCAGCCATTCGAGTCAGGCGGGGCAAGGTGCCGAGAGATGGTGTCGCTAAGCTCGGCTTGTGACGCACCTGTAAGAATGAAGAGGCCATGCAGGTCCCGGTCGGATTTCAAGATCGACCAGTCCCGCTGTTGAGGATCACCTAGAATGGCAGTTCTCGATCCCATGCCGCCGCGGAAGGCGTCCAACCCGCTTGCCGCATCAAGGCCGCCAATACCGAGAGCCCGCAGTCCATCCTGGGTGAACGCGACATTGAGACCAGGTGTCGGCATGAGTGAATCGATGCCTTTCGCCTTGGCGTCGGCCGCCAGGCTACGTTGGTTCAAACAATCACGCGCGCTAGTCACGCGCAGGCTCGACATGAAGCGCTTGAACCGCGTCCCATTTGAGATTTTGAAGAACATCAACCGTTGAACGCGTTTGAGGAGTCCAACCAGGGCGTCGCCCTGAATGTTGTCCACAGGCAAGATCGGTTCGTCCGCCAAATTGCGCGCCATTCAGGAGCCTCCCTGATTGATGTAATTGTTGCGACGAGAAGCCTTCCACATTCATGGGCCGCAATTCAACACTAAACAGCAGTCAGTGCTGATAAGCGCGTTAGCGAGCAGTGATTGGAGACACAGTTGGAACGACCTCCTAAGCAGCGGATCCCTCACTGGATGCTTATCGCTGCGGAACGAGCGCAAGAGGAGCTTGATGACTGGCGGGCTGCGAGCTTTCCCTATTGCTGTGATTGAGCACGGCTCAAGGGCGCTGCGTCGTCGCATTCAGTGAAGGCTCAGATCAGTCAGCAATATCGCGTGCGAACCGAAACTAGCCTCGTAGCGAGCCATGCAGCGTCTCACACGCAGGCATCGGTTCTGCTTGCGGGAATGCGGGCCGCCGCTTATCTCGGATTGAGCTTGCCCTGCGAGATATTCTCGCGAATTTCGTTAGGAGCATTTCGCAAGCGGTGCACTCACGCCGCGACTGTTGTAAGGTTCGATGCCGTGGCTCGTCGTGGCCGGCCATCCACTCAGTGATGAGATATAAAAGGTGCCTTCGTGCCAGACGAGATTACTCATCGCCGCACTGACATGATCGTTATGCTCAGTCAAGCCGACTTGGAATAGCATCCATCTTAGACATGGCATCTCATCCACCGCGAACCCCGTTCTAGCCTCGGAGATTTTGCGCTTGGTGCAGCATCGCGTCGCCTTCAGGCCAGCGTCACTCGATGCACTGAACTTCTTGCTTGCGGATGTGCGGGGCGCGCTCGGGCCATACCTGAACGTGTTCCTGGTCACCCAGCGACACTGGAGTCAGTCGAGTGTCGGCCTGGTCACTATGGCTGGCGGGCTGGTTGGTCTGGCAGTGCAAACGCCGATCGGTGCCGCAATCGATGCCACCCGAGCCAAGCGCGGCCTGGTCGTTCTGGCACTCGTTGTGCTCGCGTTCGGCGCGATCACCATTTACGCACTGCCGGTCTTCTGGCCGGTGATGGTTGCGAACGCGGTAATGGCCGTCGTTGGCGACGTGTTCGGCCCAGCCGTGGCAGGCCTGACGCTGGGACTCTATGTCAAACGCGAGCTGTCGCGCCGCATCGGCGCAACTCGGCATTCGATCATGCCGGTAACGTCGCAATCGCGGCGGCGGCGGGTGTTGTGGGTTGGGCGTTTTCGCAGCGTGCCGTGTTTCTGCTGGTGCCGTTCTTTGCCACGCTGGCGATCCTTTCCGTGCTGACCATACCGGCTGGAGCGATCGACCATGATCGTGCACGTGGTGCCGATCATGGCGGCAATGCGACGGAGCGCACCGGTCCTTCGTCGGGCTGGGGAGTGCTGCTCGGCTGCCGTCCTCTTTTGATCTTCGGACTCTGCACCGCCCTGTTCCATCTGGCGAATGCGCCGCTCCTGCCGCTCGTCGGCCAAAAGCTGGCGCTGTCGCATAAAGATTTGGCGACCGCCATGATGTCGGCGTGCATCATCGCCGCTCAGCTCATCATGCTGCCGATTGCTGTGGTCGTCGGGCGCACAGCCGACCGGGTCGGACGGAAACCAATCCTGCTGATCGGGTTTGGCGTGCTGCCAATCCGCGCCGTGCTCTACACGCTTTCCGACCAGGCCTGGTGGCTGGTCGGCGTGCAATTGCTCGACGGCATTGGTGCCGGGATTTTTGGTGCAATCACGCCGCTACTGATCGCCGACCTCATGCGCGGCACCGGACGCTACAACCTGGCACAAGGCGCAATTGCCACGCTGCAGGGCGTTGGAGCGTCGAGCGGCGGGCTACTGGCCGGCGAGATCGTCGACCATCTGGGCTATTCGCCAGCCTTCCTCTCCTCGGCTGGTATTGCCCTTGCGGCGTTCCTGGTGCTTGCGATGGCGCTGCCCGAGAGTGCCGAAGCAGTCACCGCAAAGCTGCCGCGCATGTCCGCAGAACGATTTCGACACGCGCGCTAATGGTCTCTGCGCAGGCGGCGCCGGGTGTGGTGCGTATGGGCAGCAGCCCTGGCCCCGAGCGCGGCGAGGAGTGAACCCGGCCAGCGGAGCCGACGCTGATAGCTGTTCCGCGGCCGCCGGTGCATCGCCAGCATTTCCTCGCGCGTAGGCCTGGACACCGCGACGTCGATGCACGGCGGCCCCATGTTCTCGGGCTGCTCCAATTGCAAAGCCGATATCAGGTTCGGCGCTGCCGCAGCGCGTGGGCTCAGTGGCGAACCGAGGTCGAACACCGCGTTGAGTGTAGCGATGAGAGAGGTATGGTCGAACGGTGGCGCGCCTTCCGGCGGCCGCACAATGCTGCCTGCCTGCACGTAGGGAGAGATGATCAATGCCGGCACGCGCGGGCCGAAGCGATCGAAGGTGAAGCCGTTCCGTGCTGGCCGGCCAGCGGGCGCGGCTGCGGGCGGAACGGCGTGATCGTAGCAGCCGCCATGCTCGTCGAAGACGACCACCAGCAAAGTGCGATCCCACGCCGGGCCGGCACGCACCGCGTTGTACAGGTTCGCCACAAGTTGCTCGGCATACGCCACGTTGTGCGGCGGATGCGCATCATTCGGCACATGGTGCAAAATGCGGCTGGTGAAATAGCGTGGCTCGACGAAGCTGTAATTAGGCAGCGTGCCACTTGCGGCATCGGCTAAGAACTCGGGATCGAAAAAGCGAAAATGCGTTGGAATACGCAGCCAAACGTCAGCCAACGCTGCAGTCTGAGGCACATCGTGGAAATACACCTTCCATGTGCGACCGTGTGTCTCCAGCCGGCGGAAGACCGTTGTCAGGAAGAACGGACGGGGTATCGCCGTGTTGTCCAACTGGCCGCCGCTCTGTCCGGTATGAGCGAACAATCTGTTCGGCCAGGTCTCGCACGGTGCCGACGCGAACCAGCAGTCCGATACGCCGAAGCTGCGCGCCAGCGTGCTCAACACCGGCAATTGTTCCGGGACGAAATAGTGCATCACAGCGCGCGGCTCGGGCGGCTTCCCGTTCCGTGGTTGACGCATGTAGTTGTCGACGAAACCATTCATCCGCGGTGTGCCGTCAGCATGCAGACCGTAGATCTGCATGGACATGTCTTCGAAGAGCTCGCCGGGATCAGGATCAGGGATCGTTGCTTCCTCGGGCGTAAGGGCTCCCGTGTTCCAAACTGGAATCTGCTCGACAATGCCGTCGTCGCGATGCCAGGGATTGCTCTCGTTGCCGCGCAGCCCGTCGAAGTCAGTGCGTTTGGGGTAGAGCCCGCCAAGCATGCAGTCGAAGGATCGGTTCTCCAGCATGAGAACCACGACGTGCTCAATTCGCGCCATGCGGTGATCCAACGGCAACGGCGGGTGTTGGTTGCTACAAGGGAGATTCAGTTGGGAACGCCGGACGCCGCTTTTCTTTGTGCGAGGCCAAGCCCTCCTTGGCGTCGGGACCGCTGAAGCCCATGAACTCCAGTGCCAGCGAGGCGTCGAATGACGGTCCCGCCATGCGCAGCCAGTTGTTCAGCGAGTATTTCGTCCAGCGTATGGCGCTTTGCGCGCCTTCGGCCAGACGCGTGGCGATTTCCAACGCCTTGCCATCCAGCTCCGCATTCTCGACTGCCAGCGAGATCAGTCCGATCCGCTCAGCCTCGGCGCCGGACACGGCGTCGCACAGCAGCAGATAATATTTTGCCTTCGCAAGTCCGCACAGCAGCGGCCACACGATCACCGAGTGATCGCCGGCGGCGACGCCAAGCCTCGTGTGACCATCAATGATTCGAGCGTCCTTGCTGGCGATCGACACGTCAGCGAGCAGGCCACACACCAGGCCTGCACCAACTGCCGGCCCGCGCATCGCGCTCACCACCGGCTTCGAGCAGTTGATGATGTTGTAGACGAGATCGCGAGCCTCCTTCCAAACCCGCGCACGGGTGTCGAAGTCGGACATGATCTGCTCGATCATCGCGAAGTCACCACCGGCGGAGAAGGCGCGGCCGGCACCGGTGACGATGACGGCGTTCACGTCCGGGTCCGCGTCGATGTCGCGCCATACATCCCCAAGCTCGCGATGCATCTCCGCATCGACCGGGTTTGGTCGCTCCTGTCCTTCACCCATCGTGATGCGCAGCACGCGCGGGTGCGGTCGATCGAAAGTCAGTCGCGTGTAGTTTGCGTAGCGATCGGGCATGAGCCGCTCCTTAGGCTGGTCGCAGCCGGCCAAGCGCGGCCTCCGCCCGGCGGCGCACCGAGCCGATCCGTCCCACGCCAGCAAGCCGACGGTCCAGGAAGGCCAGGGTCGCGGCATCATCCTCGCTGGTGTCGCGCAGCCAGTAGAGCAGGGTCGAAGTCCAAACCGCAGCGAGGATCGCTCGCTTGGTGTACCAGCTGAAGTCGGCAGAGCGGTCGCCGGCCGCGTGCCAGATCGCATCGACGCTGCGGGAGGTCATGGTCACAGCCAGTCGCGCGTGCCCCGGAAGCGCCAGCTGCGCCAGGGCGCGGCGGATTGCTTCCTTGTAAGGTCGGTTCTGCTCCAGCCGAAGCGCGATGACCGAACGCACCCGCCGGTGCAGGGGCAAGGCAGGATCGAGCGAGGCAGCCGCCTGTTCCATCTGGCGGTCAGCCCAGTCACCGAACGCCTCGATCATGTCGCTGGCGCCACGCGGAAACAACTGTGCGGCATCCTCGGGCGAGGCTCCGATCCCCGCCAGACCATGGCGCAAAGCCAGGTATGTCCAGCCATCGAACGGAACATGCGACAGCGTCGCGGCGATGGCCGCGTCGCGCTGCGGGCTGCGCTCGGGTGGCATTACCCGGCCTTTCGCGCCGCCGCGGCGCGGGCGAGTTCCTCAGTGAATCCGAATAACGAGAAGTCTTTCATCCGCATCGGATAAAGGATGCCGTTCAAATGATCGAACTCGTGCTGCACCACGCCTGCATGGAAGCCGGACACCTCTCGCTCGACCACCGCGCCATCGCAGTCGATGCCCCGATAGCGGACGCGCGGCGCGCGCGGTACCGCGGCGCGCAGGCCGGGAATCGATAGGCAGCCCTCCCAGCGGAGGACCAGCTCATCGGTCAGCAATTCGACCTCTGGGTTGATCACAACTGTGTTGCCGACAGGGACGTCGTCAGCGTCCTCCTGCCCACGCGCCTCGGAAACCCGGAATACGAACAGCCGTAACGGCACGTGCACCTGAGGGGCCGCGAGGCCAGCGCCTGAAGCGTCCTCCATGGTTTCCATCATGTCGGCCACCAGGCGGCGGATTGCGGGCGCTCCCGGGTCTGTCACTGGCTCGCAATTCTGCAACAGAACCGGATGACCCATGCGCGCTATCTTCAAAATCGCCATGTAGCCTCCAGGTTTACCCCGTGATATAGGGCGTGTCCCCCGATTGGCGGGGGGAAACGGCCACAGCAGAGAAGGAGAAGGCGGCCAAGTGCAAGTACTCGTTCGCGACAACAACGTTGACCAGGCGCTGAAAGCGCTCAAGAAAAAGATGCAACGAGAGGGAATTTTCCGGGAGATGAAGCTCCGGCGGCACTACGAAAAACCGTCTGAGCGGCGGGCCCGTGAGGCTGCAGAGGCAGTGCGGCGTGCACGCAAGCTGGAGCGCAAGCGGCTGGAGCGTGAAGGCTTCTGATAATCAGTCCCAGAGGCAGTTTGTGCTCGCTCGCCTCCTGAGGCGCACGCCTGATTGATCTGTGCGCCGTAGACCCAATCCGGATCGTTCGATCTGCAAAGCATTTCGCGTGATCAGGCAGCGCCGGAGTGAGATCGATGCTGGGAGAGATGAGCAGCCCGTGGCGGGAACGGGCGAAGCGTGCCTTCCCCGGAATGGTGCAAGGTGTTCGGCTTTGCCGCTTGTTGCGCAATCAGGTCAGGTACCCAATAGCCGCCACGGTGTTGGATATGCGTGGCACGGTGCTCGCCGGGCCGTTTGCCGGCCTTCGCTGCCCGCGCAGTGGCGGCGTGGGCGGTTATTGGGAAATGCTGGGAACCTACGAACAAAGCCTCCACCCGGTCATTGAACACATCATCCAACACCCGCCCCCCGCAATTGTCGTCGTCGGCGCGGCGCATGGCTACTACGTCGGAGGCCTCGCGAGCCGGTGCCCCAAAACGCGCGTTATGGCCTACGAGATGGACGCCACCCGCGTCGATCTGATGAACAAGTATTTGCGGATCAACCGTGTGATTGATCGTGTTGAGGCGCACGTGGCCAAGTGCGAGCTCAAGGATTTGTCGGCAGAACTCCGGCGCGAACCGTGCGCGCTGATCTTTATGGATGTGGAAGGTGCCGAGGACTTCTTGCTGGATCCGATGGCGGTCCCTGCTCTTCTGCACGTGGAGATCCTTGTCGAACTGCACGACGTTTTTGTCCCCGGCGTGACCGACCGCATTCAGCGCCGATTTGCCGAATCGCATCATTGGACCACCTACCAGGAAGAACCTCCGCAAAAGCCTGCCCTGCCGGCAACACTGGACCGTCTCTTAGGGCCATATTGGCGTCAGATGGCTGTCCCAAGGCGCGCCGAAGCGGGCAGCTGGCTGCACCTCGTGCCTCGTTCCGGCGCTGTTGCATCTGAACCGGCAGCCTCCTGATGTGAGGCTGGGCAGGACGAGGTGATTGGACTAAGGTCCCCGGCTAATACGCCATGTTCGTCACAGACCAAACACGCCAACAGGCGGTGTTCGACCGACTTCGCCGGGGTATCCTAGCCGGCGCCTTGCCGGCTGGTTCACGCTTGCCGCCGACACGCTCGCTCGCCAGCGAGCTAGGGGTGGCGAGACAGACGGTGGTGCTGGCCTATGAGCGGCTGGCAGCCGAGGGGTATGTGCGTGCCCGCACCGGCAGCGGTACGTTTGTCGCTCCGGACCTACCGGACGCGGCGCCCGGTCCGGCGGTGCCAGCGCCTACCGCGGCAAGTCCACTGTCGCGCCGCGGCCAACAGCTGGCGGCAGTGCCTGCTTCGGCTGCGCCGCGCGACGCCGGGGTCGGCACCTTGCTGGCCGGAGGGCTCCCCGCAGCCGACCTGTTCCCGAAGGACTCTTGGACGCGTTGTGCGGTCCGGGTTCTGAAATCGCTTTCGAGCGACCTGACCGGCTACCCGCCAGCGCAGGGGCTCGAGGCGCTGCGCGCCCAAATTGCTGCTCATCTCGCTGCAACGCGCGGTCTGCTTGCCGATCCGGCCAACATCGTGATCACGGCCGGCACCCAGCAGGCGCTGCGTATTGCTGCCGAACTGCTATTGGACCCCGGCGACACCGTGTGGGTGGAGGATCCCGGTTACATCGCCGGCCGTGGTGCGTTGCTCGCTGCTGGCGCAAAGCCGGTGCCGGTTCCGAGCGATACGGAGGGCCTGGACGTCGCTGCCGGCATTGAGTGTGCGCCGAATGCTCGTCTGGCGCTGGTCGCCCCGTCGCACGCCACTCCACTCGGTGGCGCGCTGCCAGTGGCGCAACGGCTCGCACTATTGGACTGGGCAGGCAAGGCAAGTGCCTGGATTCTGGAGGATGATTGCGATTCCGAATTTCGCTGGAGCGGGCATCCGCTGCCGCCGCTGGCCACGCTCGATCGTGCCGGCCGGGTGATCTATTGCGGCACATTCAGCAAGACATTGGCCCCGGCATTGCGGCTGGGCTTCGCGGTCGTGCCGGCACCACTGGTCGACGGCATTTGTGCGGCTCGGTACACTGATGGACCGCGGCATTGACACGCTTAATCAGGCGATCCTGGCTGAGTTCATGCGCCAGGGGCTGCTTGCACCGCACGTCCGCAGGATGCGAACCGAGTACGCCCGCCGCCGCGCCGCATTGCTTGCAGCGATCACCCAACACGCGCCGTCAATCACGCCGATCCCGGCGCCGGGCGGGCTTCATATGGTTGGCCGCCTGCCCGACGGGGTCGACGAGGCTGCCGCGGTTCGCGCTTGCCGTGCGCGCGGCCTGGCAGTGTCGCCATTGGCCGCTTACTTCGCCGGTCCGCCGCGCCTGGCCGGTTTGGTCATGGGCTTTGCCGGCACCCCGATAGCGCTCGCGGCGCATGCCGCGCGGCGGCTCGAAGGATCGCTGCAGTCGGCCTAACTGGCCTGTTCCAGCCGAAATGGCGCAGCCGGATAGACCCCGAGCACCCGCACCTCTGAAGAAAAGAACGACAATTCCTCGAGCGCGCGCCGCAGACCCGGCTGCTCGGGATGGCCGTCGGCGTCGCACAGGAACTGTGTCGCGACGAAGTGGCCGCCGAGCATGTAGCTCTCTAACTTGGTCATGTTGACCCCGTTTGTCGCGAAGCCGCCCAGTGCCTTGTAAAGTGCCGCAGGCACGTTCCTGACGCGGAACACGAACGTCGTCATCAGGTCGGGGAGCCCGGGGTCAGGGGTGCGCGCCTCCCTCGCCATCACATAGAAGCGCGTCGTGTTATGGCTGGCGTCCTCGACGTTTGCCGCCAGAATGTCGAGGCCGTAGATCTGCGCTGCCAGGGCCGAGGCGATCGCCGCCTCTTCCTTGCGGTTCCATTCCGCTACCAGTTGGGCCGCACCTGCGGTGTCCGCCTGCACGACCGGGGTAAGCCCGAGCCGGCGGAGGCTATGGCGCACCTGTCCGAGTGCCACGGTGTGCGAATGCGCCCGTTGCAGGTCGCTGATCACGGCTTTCTTCACGCCAAGCAGGCAATGCTCGACGCGGTGGAAGTGCTCGCCGATGACGAACAAACCGGACTCCGGGAGCAGGTGGTGGATGTCGGGTACCCGGCCAGCGAGGCTGTTCTCGCACGGCAGCATGGCGAGGTCGGCGCGCCCTTCGCGTACGGCGTCCATCGCTGACTCAAATGACTCGCAGGGGATGGTCGCCATGTCGGGATACGCGACGCGGCAAGCGAGGTCGGAATAGGCACCCGGCAAGCCCTGGAAGGCGATCTTTCCGACCATGCGTGTCCTCAACGTCCTAGCAGGTGTCGTGCCCGTTCCAGGTCCTCCGGCGTGTCGACACCAAACAGCCCGTAATCGATGCGTGCACAGGCAATCCGCATGCCCGCCTCCAGCGCCCGCAATTGCTCGAGATGCTCCCGGATCTCCAATGGAGACGGAGGCAGCGCAACGTAGCGCGCGAGAGCGGTCCGTCGGTAGGCGTAGATGCCGACATGATGCCAGCGTGGCCCATCGCCCCATGGGATCGGCTGCCGCGAGAAATACAGCGCCGGAGCCACCGTCTGACCTTCAGCAAATGCACAGGCAGCTTTGACGAACGACGCTGTGCTCGCCTCCTGTTCGGAAGCGATCGGCAGCACCAGCGTGCCGATGTCGCAGCTTGGATCATTTAGTGGTGCAATCACCGGCCGTAACTGCGCCGCCGTGATCGTCGGTACATCGCCTTGCAGGTTGACCACCACGTCGTGGCGCCCATCCAGGTCTAGCTCCGCCAGGGCGGCGAACACCCGGTCGGAGCCTGATGGCAGCTCGGGATCGGTCAGCACTGCCCGTCCGCCAGCCGCACGCACGGCTTCGGCGATCACGTCGTCACCGCATGCGACTGCAACCGGGCCGAGATCAGCTTCCCAGCCGCGCTCCAGCACATGCACGATCATCGGCTTGCCGTTTATGTCAGCCAGCGGCTTGCCGGGCAGTCGCGTGGAAGCCATGCGGGCAGGAATGATAACGATCGGGTTCACGGGTTGATGGGCTAAAGCCGAGTCCGTATGGTGCCGTGCACCTTATGGAGGCAAACGGCCGCGTGCAACGTGGTGCCGGGCGTCTTCGTGCGCCGCCTCGGACGGAGAAGTCACGCCGCATGGACAGCATGGAAGTCAACAAGGGAATCGCTGCGATCCTGGTCGCCGGCATCCTGTTCTTTCTCACTGGCCTGATCGGTGATGCACTGGTGCGCGAGCGGCTACCGGAGAAGCCAGCGCTTGCGATTGCCGCGGCTCCTGCTGCGAGCGGTGGCGGCGAGGCCAAGCCGGCGGGACCAGCACCGATCGAGCCGTTGCTTGCAAGCGCCAACGTCCAGGACGGCAATCAGTACGCGCACCGTGTCTGCGTGGCGTGCCATACGTTCGACAAGGGCGGCAAGCCTGGCGTGGGACCGAACCTGTACGGTGTCGTTGCCGGGCCGCATGACCATGAAGAGGGGTTCAACTATTCGCCGGCAATGCAGAAGTTCAAAGGTCAACCCTGGACCTTCGATGCGCTGAACCAGTGGCTTTACAAGCCCAGTGCCTATGCCCCGGGTACACGGATGTCGTTTGCCGGTATCACCAACGACAAGCAGCGGGCCGATGTGATCGCCTACCTGCGCTCGTTATCCGACAATCCGGCGCCGTTGCCGTCACCGCAGGAAGCGAAGGCGCCGGCGACCGCTACGCCAGCCAGCGGCGGTGCAGGGACAGGAACTCCTCAGCCAAGCGCGCCGGAAGGTTCGGCCAAACCAGCAGGTCCGCCTGGCGCTGGACCACCGGCCGGCGGTTCGGCCTCTGCACCGGCCGCGCCCGCGGCGCCGAAGCAATAGGCGCCGCGGACATTTGCCCAGCGCTCAGGATATCCTGGACGAACTCGACCGGTTCATTGCAGGTGCTGAAGCCGCGGCAGACGTAGCCGGTGCCGTGGTGCGCCCGTTTTTCCGCAGCAGCTTCGCGGTGGATACCAAGACCGACCGATCACCGGTAACCATCGCCGACCGTAGCGCCGAGCAGGCGATGCGTGCGGTGTTGGCCGAACGCTTCCCCGACCATGGCGTGCTGGGCGAGGAGTTCGGCCTGGATCGGCCGGAGGCCAGGCTGCGCTGGGTTTTGGACCCCATCGATGGCACGCGCGCTTTCGTCAGCGGCCGGCCAACGTTCGGCACGCTGATCGCATTGCTCGATGGCGAAACGCCCGTCGTCGGTGTGATCGACCAACCGGTGATGCGGGAACGCTGGATCGGCGCCGTCGGGCGCCGCACTGTCTTTCGGGGTCCGTATGGCGGACGTCCAGGCTGCCGACGTTGCATCTCACTAAGCCAGGCGGAATTGTCCTGTACCACTCCGGAGATGCTCGGACCGGATGAGGCGCGCTGGCAGCGGCTGTGTGCTGCGGTGCGGCGAAACTATTGGGGCGGCGACTGCTATGCGCACGGACTGCTGGCACTTGGCCAGATCGACGTGATTGCTGAGTGCACAATGAAACTGTGGGATTGGGCGGCGTTGGTGCCGGTGGTGGAAGGCGCCGGCGGTCGGGTGACAGATTGGAGCGGGCAGGCGCTGCGCTCGGATGGTGACGGACGCGTGCTCTCGGTCGGTGATCCGTCGCTGCTGCCGGAGATCGTCGCGTTGCTTACCTAGTCTTCAGTTGTCAGAAAGTGATTGTCGGCACATGTTCGTGCGCTATGCGCACCATCACAGCCCTATTGTTGCTCGTCTGCACTGCCACCATGGCGTTGGCAGATGATGGGCCGATCACCCGAAGCAACGCCATCGCCATTCTTGCGAAACCGGCGCTGCCGGAGGATTTTCCCTATTTCCCTTATGTAAACCCCAATGCGCCGAAGGGAGGCGAGGTGACGCTCGCATCAATCGGCACGTTCGACAGCTTCAATCCGTTTATACTGCGCGGTACTTCGGCTGCGGGTCAGGTCAGCCCGTGGGTGGTTTTGCCGGGCGGCTCCGGATCTGGCTCCTCGATCGGCCATATCTGGGAGAGTTTGCTCACGTCGTCTGCCGACGAGGTGGCGACAGGGTATGGGCATATCGCGCAGACGATCGAGATGCCGGCTAATAAGCTGTGGGTCGCGTTTGAATTGCGCCCTGAGGCGAAATTCTCGGATGGCGTGCCGCTCACCGCCGAAGATGTTGCCTGGACCTACAATACGCTGCTGGCACAGGGGCGCCCAAGTTTTCGTATTCAGATGGCGGACGTGAAGGACGTCGTTGTCGAGAACCCGCACCGCGTGGTCTTCCATTTCAAGTCGAACGAGAACCGGGAACTGCCGCTGATCCTCGGCGGCATCCCAATTCTGCCGAAGCACTTCTTCGATGGCCGCGACTTCACCAAGCCGCTGATGGATCCGCCGGTCGGCTCGGGTCCCTACAAGGTTGCGAGCTTCGAACTTGGCCGCAGCGTCGTCTTTGAGCGGCGCCCGGACTGGTGGGCCGCCAACCTGCCGACTGCCAAAGGCACCAACAACTTCGATCGCGTGCGCATCGAATATTTCCGTGATACGACCGTCGCGATGGAGGCGTTCAAGGCGGGCCAGACCGATCTGCGCAGCGAAAACATCTCGAAAAACTGGGCAACCGCCTATGACTTTCCGGCCGTGCAGAAGGGTTGGGTGATCAAGGGCGACTTCAAGCACCACCTGCCGACCGGCATGCAGGGCTATATCATGAATACGCGCCGCCCGGTGTTCGCCGATCCGCTAGTACGCCAGGCGATGGACGAGGCATTCGACTTCGAGTGGGAAAATAAGAATCTTTTTTACAACAGCTATGTGCGGACCGACAGCTACTTCAGCAACAGCGACCTCGCTTCGTCCGGAATTCCGGAGGGTGACGAGCTCAAGCTGCTGGAGCCATATCGCAAGGAGTTGCCGCCGGCGCTGTTTACCGAACCTTTCAAGCTGCCGGTCACAGATGGGACCGGCAATAATCGCGAACAGTTGCGACGTGCGCTGAAGCTGCTGGAGCAAGCCGGCTGGACGGTGAAGGACCGGAAGCTGGTAGACAAGAACGGCCAGCAGATGAGTTTCACCATTCTGCTCGACGATCCGTCGCTGGAGCGCCCGGCGCTGCCATATGTGCAGCAATTGCAGAAGCTCGGCATCGATGCGCATGTCCGCACGGTGGATCCGGCGCAGTATCAGCACCTGACCGACGATTTCGACTTCGATATGACGATGATCGTCTATCCGGAGAGCGATATTCCGGGCAATGAACTGCGAGACTACTTCACATGCGCAGCCGCCAAGGCTCAGGGCAGCGGCAACTGGGGAGGCATATGTGATCCCGCGGTTGATGCGCTGGTCGAGCGGGTGGTCACGGCGCAGGATCGTCAGACTCTAACAACGGCGGCACGAGCGTTGGATCGGGTGTTGCTATGGCGCTGGTACCTGGTTCCCAACTGGGACAGCAATTCGTTCCACGTCGCCTATTGGGACCGCTTTGGCCATCCGGATAAACCGATCCGCCAAGGCTTCAACTTTGACACGTGGTGGGTGGACCCGACCAAGTCTGCTGCGATCGAGGCGGCGAAGCAGCAGTGAAGGCTGGGAACAAGGGAGTGGGCGCCTGCCCCACCTGAATGGCAGCCTATCTCATCCGTCGTCTGCTGCTGGTCATTCCCACGCTGTTCGGCATCATCGCGATCAACTTTGTCGTGGTGCAGTTTGCGCCTGGCGGCCCGGTCGAGCAGATGATGGCAGAGATGCGCGGCAAGGGTGATTTGTCGTCACGTCTCGGGTCCGCCACATCCGAATTTGGCAATACCGGCTCTTATCGCGGCGCGCGCGGTCTCGATCCTCACGTCATCGCAGACATCAAGAAAATGTTCGGCTTCGACAAACCACCGCTGACACGGTTCCTGGATATGGTCGGTGGCTATCTGCGTTTCGATTTCGGTCGCAGCTTCTTCCGTGACCAGTCGGTCGTGCAGCTCATTTTGCAGAAGATGCCGGTTTCGATTTCGCTGGGATTATGGTCAACGCTGCTGGTGTATTTTATTTCCATTCCTCTCGGCATTGCCAAGGCGGTGCGCAACGGCAGCCGCTTCGATCTTGCGAGCAGTGCCGTCGTGCTGACCGGCTATGCGATCCCAAGTTTCCTGTTTGCGATTCTGCTGGTGGTGCTGTTCGCTGGGGGGAGCTATTTTCACTGGTTCCCCCTGCGTGGTCTTACCAGCGATGGCGCGGCGCATTGGAGTCTGCCAGTGCGCATCGCTGATTACGTCTGGCACATGGTGCTGCCGACGACCGCGGTGGTGGCAGGCGGCTTCGCGAGCCTGACGATGTTGACCAAGAACTGCTTCCTGGAGGAGGTCGGCAAGCAGTACACGGTTACGGCGCGTGCCAAAGGAGCCAATGAACGGCGTGTCCTCTACGGTCACGTGTTCCGCAATGCCATGCTGCTTGTGGTGGCTGGCTTCCCGCAGGCCTTCATCGGCATCCTGTTCACCTCGGCGCTGCTGGTGGAGATCGTATTCTCGCTGGATGGGCTGGGATTGCTTGGCTTTCAGTCGGCGATTCAGCGCGACTACCCCGTGATGTTCGGCACGCTCTACATCTTTACCCTGCTTGGTCTTCTGATGCAGATCGTCGGCGACATGCTGTACACCATCATCGATCCGCGCATCGATTTCGAGGCACGGAGGTGAGGCTCTCTCCGGCGACGCGTCGACGGCTGGCAATCTTCCGCCAGCATCGCCGGGGCTATGTCTCGTTCTGGCTCTTTCTGGCGGTGTTCGGCACCAGCCTGTTCGCCGAATTCATCGCCAATGACCGACCTCTGGTGGTCCACTTCAACGGCCACTGGTATTTCCCGGTGTTGCAGGATTACAGCGAGGATACATTCGGATCGGACTTCATGCCGACAGAAGCCGACTACACCGATCCCGAACTGCAGCAGACCATCAGAGCGCATGGTTGGATGATCTGGCCGGCCGTTCCTTACAACTATGCGACGAATGTACGGGACCTGCAGGCGCCAGCACCCTCGCCACCCACGTGGCGCAACCTGCTCGGTACGGACGATGAGGCGCGCGATGTGCTGGCACGCGTGATCTATGGCGTTCGGCTATCGATTTTGTTCGGGTTCACTCTCACCGCGATCACGTCCGCGATCGGTATCGTCGCAGGAGCGGTGCAGGGCTACTATGGCGGCCTGATGGATCTGTTATTCCAGCGCTTCATCGAAATATGGAACGGCATGCCGGAGCTTTACCTGCTGATCATCCTCGCCAGCATCATCACACCGAGCTTCTGGGTTCTGCTGGTGTTCCTGTTGCTGTTCCGCTGGATGAACCTCACCGGATTGGTGCGCGCCGAGTTTTTGCGCGGACGCAACCTGGAGTATGTAAGGGCGGCGAGGGCGCTGGGCGTTTCCGACATCACCGTGATGTGGCGGCACATCCTGCCAAATGCCATGGTGGCGACCCTTACCTATCTGCCGTTCATCCTGTCGGGTTCGGTCACCTTGTTGTCAACGCTGGATTTCCTGGGTTTTGGGCTGCCGCCTGGATCGCCATCACTCGGCGAACTGGTCGCGCAGGCACGCGCCAACCTGAGCGCGCCATGGCTTGGCTTTACCGCATTCTTTGTTCTTGGTGGCGTGTTGACATTATTGATCTTCATCGGCGAAGCGGTCCGCGACTCATTCGACCCGCGGCGGCTGCCGGTATGACGGCATGAGCCTCGTCCAGGTCGAAGACTTATCGGTTGCCTTCGGCGCCAAGCGCGTCGTGCGTGATGTGTCGTTCACCCTGGAACGCGGCGAAACTCTTGCCCTGGTAGGCGAGTCGGGCTCCGGTAAGTCCGTGACCGCGCTTTCGCTGTTGCAGTTGTTGCCGCCGGGCGGCTGCAATCCGGCTGGCAGCATCCTGCTGAATGGCGAGCAGATGATCGGCGCGCCTCCCACCACGCTGCATCGCGCACGCGGCGTGCTCGCCGGCATGATCTTCCAGGAGCCGATGAACAGCCTGAACCCGCTGCATCGCATCGGCCGACAGATTGCCGAGGCCATTACGCTGCACCGGCGCGTCCCGGCACACAGTCTGCGACAGCGTGTTGTGGATGTGCTGAGCGAAGCGGGTTTTGCCGATGCGGAACACCGTCTGGAGGCATTCCCACACCAGCTCTCGGGCGGCCAACGACAGCGTGTGATGATCGCGATGGCGCTTGCCAATAATCCGTCGCTGCTGATTGCTGACGAACCGACCACTGCACTCGATGTCACGATCCAGGCGCAGATCCTGAAGCTGCTGACCAGGTTGCGGACCGAGCACCGGATGGCGTTGCTGTTGATCACCCACGACTTGCAGATCGTGCGTCGCTACGCCGACCGGGTCTGCGTGATGAAAGATGGCGCGGTCGTCGAATCGGGCCGCGTCGCTGATGTGTTCGAGGCTCCGATCCACCCATACACCTGCGCGTTGCTTGGCGCGGTGCCACAAGGTCGGCCGGCGACATTGCCGAACGATGCGCAATGCCTGCTACAGGCTGACGAAGTGAAGGTGCATTTCCCAATCCGCCGCGGCGTGCTGCGTCGGACGATCGGACATGTCCGAGCTGTAGACGGCGTTTCGATCGCGGTGCACGAGGGCGAGACCGTGGGCCTGGTCGGGGAATCAGGATCCGGCAAGACCACCATGGCGCTGGCGTCCTTGCGCATGGAGCGCGCGACCGGGCGGATCATGTTCGGTGGCACCGATATCGAGACGCTCGGACGCCGTGAGATGCGCGGTCTGAGGTCCTGCATGCAGATTGTGTTCCAGGATCCCTACGGCAGCCTGTCGCCGCGATTGCAGGTTGGTGACATTGTCGCCGAAGGGCTGCGGGTGCATGAACGTGACCTCAGCCGCGCCGAGTGCGATCGCCGGGTGGCGGCAGAACTTGAGGAGGTGGGGCTGCCGTCCGACGCGGCGCATCGCTATCCGCATGAGTTCAGCGGCGGTCAGCGACAGCGCATTGCCATTGCACGCGCAATGGTGCTGAAGCCGCGCTTCGTTGTGCTGGACGAGCCGACCAGTGCACTGGACATGTCGGTCCAAGCGCAGATCGTCGACCTTCTGCGGCGGCTGCAGCAGCTGCATCGGTTGGCGTATCTCTTTATCAGCCACGACTTGAAGGTGGTGCGTGCGCTGGCGCATCGGATAGTGGTGCTGCGGCACGGCCGCATCGTCGAGGAAGGTGATGCTGACACGGTGTTCGCACACCCGCGCGAGGAATACACGCGCAAATTGCTGACAGCGGCGTTCGTGCTGGACGCATGATTTCAGCCGGCTTTGTTGATGCAATTCTTTGACGCAACCGGCGCCGCGAGATGCGCCCGTGTCAAGCTGTTCTTTCCGAAGCAACGTGGCCGCCGCGCGTGAGTGTTCGCCGCGTGCTTAGTGAGCAAGCCCGAATGTCGTGGCAAATGGCAATGCCTGTGGCTAATACCAACGATCTCTGATCAGAACCGATGGGCCAATCGCGCATGCCGAGGGACATGATGCTCCAGGGCGGCGCCTCCAGTTTGGACCCAGGCGTCGCAGCAGTGGTCGATGAGGGCATGGATGTCGTCAAACACACGGTTGGAGAGCCAATTGTCGCGGATGAACTGCCAGATGACTTTTCCCCGTTTTGGTGGACACGGGTCACGGCCTACGCGGCCGCTGCGAGTTGTTCCTTTTGCATTGGCGTCATGTAGCCGATTGCCGAGTGCAAGCGGTGGCAATTGTAGAAGCCTTCGATGAATTGGAAGAGCCCACTTCGCGCCGCCTGGCGCGTCTGGTAGCCGGACGCATCATCGAGGTCGGTTTCATGCTGCCGAAGAAGCTCTCCATGGGGCGTTGTCCAGCAATAGCCTTGCGGCTCAGAACAACGCATGCCGTGGCTGGCGAGCAGACGACGATAGCTATGAGCCGCGAGACGATCCGAGTGGCGCAGCAGACCGGGCGATGGCCGCCGGGAGGTGATCGCCATGCGCAATGCAATATGTCGAGGACGACCGCAAGATACAGCAAGCCCCGGCCAGGTCGGAATGTAGGGGTGAGTAGGCCGAAGGAGTTTCACCTTCGGCCCCTCGCAGAACCGGACGTGAACCTCTCAGCTCATCCGGCTCCCACCATCCAGCCTACGACAGATACCCCATCGACCAATGAACGAACGCACCCGGTTGACTGTGCGCAAGGCTGCTTGAGCGCCTCAGCGGCCCGTGTTTTGTGGCCCGCCAGCCTCTTGTGCTTACGCATCAACCATCGGATCAGGAACAGATTCATGCTGCGCCACACTGGTTTGAGCGCCGATCCATGAAACCGGCCATAGTACTGTCGCCAGCCCCTCAGGATCGGAGCGAACATAGCCGACAGATCGGCCATGTTCTTGTCGCTCTTCAGTTGCAGGTGCCACCCCCTGATCGTCTGCCGCATCGCTTTGAGGGCGTCGCGGCTGACAGCCGGGGAAAAGTTCACGTAAACGCGCCCATACTTGTCCACCGCCTTGCGCGGCCGGAACGTATAGCCGAGAAACGTGAACTGTATATCGGGGTGATCCTCGGTCCGATTGATGTCCTTGCAATACACGATGCGTGTTTTGCCTGGATGCAGTTCAAGTTTGCAGGCCTGAAACCGCTCCCGGATGCGATCAAGCACGTATTCTGCCTGTCGTTTGCTCTTGCAGTGAAGCACCGCATCATCGGCATACCTGGCAAACCGGACGCCAGGCAGGTGCCGCGTCACCCACAGATCAAACGCATAGTGCAGAAACAAATTGGCCAGGATCGGCGACACGACACCCCCTTGTGGTGTGCCTTTGTCGCGTTCCAGGACCTCTCCCTCCGTGGTCTGCATCGGCGCTTTCAGCCAGCGTTCCACGTAGAGCAGGACCCACGGCTCCTGACAGTGCTTGCGCAGAGCCCTCATCAGGAGGCCATGATCGAGATTGTCGAATAGACCTCGGATGTCGAACTCTACAACCCAGTCATAGTCCCAGCAGCGGCGCCTGGTGACAGAGATGGCCTCCAGCGCCGATTTCCCCGGCCGATAGCCATAGGAGTCGTCGCGGAAGATCGGATCAATCTGTGGCTCCAGCCACATCTTCACCGCCGTCTGCGCGACCCTGTCGGCTACCGTCGGCACACACCAAGCGAACTGCACTATATCCCGATCGACCTTTGGGTTCGGCTGAAGTCGTTCACCCATTCCACCCGTGGCGCGGCCAGCGGTTTGTCGTTCTGAAGATCCGGACAGTGTCCGGAATAGAGACGTTGAGTCTCCGCCACAGTGGCCTGGGCTCGTTCGCAGTGCCGCGGGACTGGACGGATTGGGCACCACCCGGCTCCCAGCCTCGTTCCGGCGATAAACCGCTGCTGGTTGATGCCTTTGGTCTGATCGCGCTCGCTGAACTGTTTGCCGCTCTGCGGTCAGGCGATTTGGAGGTTGACCGGTGAATCGGCTTCTGATTCCCTCGGATTACATCACGATTCGGTCCGATGAATATTCAGCACCTGTCAACAGCAGCTCTGCGCAAACGCCGTCGCAACCTAGTGCGCGGCCTGCCCCCAATCGAACGACTGTTGCGCGGTTCGCTGACCGAGACATACAAGCGCTGCGGTCGGCCGAACTGCCACTGCGCCAGTGGTCCGGGGCATGGTCCGAAGCGATATCTGGTGATCAGTCAGCCCGGAGGGCGGCCGCGCAGAGATTACGTCCCGAATGCCACGCACGAGCACGTTGCCAGTCTGATCGACAATTTCAACAGACTGCGCGGGGCACTCTACGAGATCTGTGCGATCAACACGGAACTCCTGCGCCGGCGCGAGGATCTTGGGTAAATCTTGATGGGCCCGGCGCTCACTACCTTCGATATCGCAAAGGTGGGAGCTGTGCTCGCCGACATGGTCGTCTGCTTTCTTGCCGCTGGCGCTTCACCAGCCGATCTGGAGAGCGCCAATGACCCTGCATCCGAAGATTGCCGACCGACATCTGTCGCGACACGCCTGCATTTACATACGCCAGTCGACCTTGGCGCAGGTGCGCTTCAATCAGGAGAGCACCGACCGCCAATACAACCTTGTGAACAAGGCCCACTCACTCGGCTGGAGCCAGGATCAGATCCGAGTCCTCGACCGCGATCTGGGCAAGTCGGGATCAGCGGCGGGCTCACGTACAGACTTCAAGACCTTGGTCGGCGATGTGGCGATGGGTCACGTCGGGGCGATCTTCTCGCTGGAAGCGTCGCGTTTGGCGCGGTCGAACCAGGACTGGCATCGCCTGCTCGAGCTGTGCGCCATCACCGGCACGCTCGTGATCGACGAAGATGGCATATACGATCCTGCGGAATTCAACGACGGCCTCGTGCTCGGCATGAAGGGGACATTCGCACAGGCGGAGTTGCACATCATCCGCGCGCGCCTCCACGGCGGCAAGCTCAACAAGGCGTCCAGAGGCGATCTCAGGTTTGTGCTGCCGGTTGGCCTGGTCTTCGACAACGATAAGATCGTGCTCGATCCCGACCGCGAGGTGCAGGGTGCGGTTCGCACGGTCTTCGATCTGTTCGAACGCGAAGGTACGGCCTATGGCGTTGTAAGACGCTTTCAGGAACTTGGCCTACTCTTCCCCCGCCGAGCGTATGGCGGTGCATGGAACGGCAAGCTGCTTTGGGGCCGCCTGACACACTCACGGGTCCTTGGGCTCCTCGCCAATCCTTCATACGCCGGCGCCTATGTGTTCGGCCGCTATCAATCTTCCAAACAGGTTGGCCCATCCGGCGAGATCGCCACCCGCTTGCGTGCGGTTCCGCAAGACGCATGGCGGGTGATGATACGCGATCATCACGAGGGCTACATCGACTGGGGCAGGTTCGAAGCCAACCGGCTTCGCCTCGCCGCTAACCGCACAAACGGTGAGGTGTTGTCGGGCCCAGCGCGTGAAGGTCTCTGCCTGCTGCAGGGTATGCTGCTCTGTGGCGCCTGCGGGCGGCGTCTGGGGATACGCTATACCGGGAACGGGGGCATCTACCCTGTCTATCAGTGCATCTGGAAACATCGCGAGGCCTTGTCACCACGAGCCTGCCTGAGCATCACGGCCGCACCACTTGACCAAGCGATCACCAGCAGGTTGGTCAACGCTATCACGCCAGCGACAATTGAGCTGGCACTCGCTGCGCTCACCAGCCTGGAGGAAAGGGATTGCGAGATCGGTTCACAGTGGCGAATGCGGATCGAGCGAGCGCGTTACGACATGGACCTCGCGGAACGCCGATACGAAGCCGTCGATCCCGCCAATCGCCTCATCGCGGCGACCCTCGAACAGCGCTGGAACGACGCCATGCAGCGCCTGCAGGAACTCGAGGCTGAGCTGGCAGCCTTCGAACGACAGACCCTGCGCGCCGTGACCACCGAGCAAAAGCGGCAAATCCTCCAACTCGCCGGCGACCTGCCAAAACTTTGGGCTGCATCGACCACAACGCCGCGAGACCGCAAGCGGATATTGCGTTTGCTTGTAAGCGACATCACCGTGACGAAGGGGCCAGAACGGAAGATTATTCGATTGCACATCCGCTGGCAGGGTGGTGCCATCGAAACGCTGGAACTCCAGCTGCCTCCCAACCGCGCCGAGGCAGTCCGCTATCCCGACGCCTTTGTCACGCGCATCCGAGAGCTTGCCGTCGACCACCATGACGACGAAATCATCCGCCTGCTGCGCGCAGAGGGTTGCCAAAGTTCAACTGGGAAACCGCTTACGCTCAGCATGATCAAATGGCTACGATACAAACATGGCATCTCGCCGCCGAGACCGCCGGATAACACCCTCAATGTTCGACAAGTCCGCCACCGATACGGCGTCAGCCTCTGGGTCGTTCATTACTGGATTGCTCGTGGCGTCGTTACCGCGCGCCGGCGCAAACCGAATACGCCATATCAGATATCGATAGACGAAGAGGCCGACAAGTTGCTTCGGGAGTGGGTTGTCAACTCCGCGCATCTCCCGTCACCCCAAAAACAAGCTGCATGAGGTGCATTATGCCTGCCACGTCGGGACGCCCAATATCCGGATGCCCCCTGACTTCTTTGGGATCGGCACGGCTCTTACCGCCGGCGGAAAATAGCTGCCGGAGCTCATCCGATTCCAAAGTTTGTACAGGTTGGCGCCCAGCTTCGTCTCGAACCGCTCAATCGTCTCGGCATCGATCCCCGCGGCTCCCTGGTTGGCTCTTACATGTAACCATGCCTCCCATACCAAGGCCTTGGGAATGTCGTAAGCCTTGCAGGTCATGCGGGATTCCTCCCGGTCGCCGGTTGATCTCCCATGCCTCCTGGATGACGCCGCTCCTTCGCTCCTCCGCCATTACAGCGGTCTCAGCGCTACTACGAGCGGCTCCGTCCCTTGGCGGTGCATCGCTACTGTCGGCCTCGCTTTTCGGCTTGTGCCTTTCGCTTGTCATCACCACCGAAGGTTCCCGCAGTTCAACGTGAGAGCCTGAAACAGGATCGCGCTGCCTCTATGCCGGACGTCGTCTGGCCCCGTAAGCAGGTGTTGTCCAGACTGATCCCGGCGCAACTTCACTCGCCGGTTTTGACGTCATCTGATAGCTTTCGACACTTGAGCGACAGTTCACTGATGTTCGCCTTCCTGTCTCCTACCTGACGCCTCTCGGCGCCTTTTCCGTAACGCTCACGACCCGGGCTTTTGACCCACGCCGCTTACGGTGGTTTGCAACCTGCTCCTGCAAGCCGGTTGCGGGGGGCCCGCCCCCATCTCTCACGCCGCTTGCTGCGGCACACTGATATCGGCGCACCACACTTGGTTCGGGCGCCGACGCCGTGAACCGCCGGCCGAGGAGATTGGGAGCCAGCGGGAAATCGTGGCTGCTGTCCGTCGTCCGGCAGAACCGCCGCTTTTGGCGGGCACGAATGCCATGATGGTGCATCAACCTCGCCACCCGATTGCGCCCGATCTGTCGTCCTCCGCGCGGAGTACGGCATACACGCGAGGGCGGCCGTAGCGACCTCTGCTATCGCCATGCACGCGACGGATTTCATCCATCAACTGGCGATTGGCGGACGCTCGCATGCTTTTCCGGTCGGTCCCTCCACGCGTAGTAGCCGCTGGCACTGACGTCTAGCATTTTGCACATCACACGAACCGGGAACGTCGCTCGCTGATCATGGATAGAGCAAAATCTCATTTCGGTGGACCCGAGAAGATGCCGATGGCCTTTTTTAAAATGTCGCGCTCCATCTGAGCCCGTGCCAGCTCCTTCTCTAGGCGCCGGATCTCAGCATGCTCCACCGACATGCCATCCGAAGAGGCGCTTCTGGCAGTTCTCGTCACAGTGCCGTTTGCTTGCCGGCCATCGCGCTAGTGACGCAGCATCGAGGGTTGAATACCCAACTGTCTCGCCACCTGCGTCAGTGGTCGACCACTCGATGTCAGCAGTGACACCGCCTCCCGTTTGAACTCCTCCGAAAATGATCGCCGGATCTTCGTCGCCCGCTCCCCTAGGGAGCTTACCATGAGGTGTCCATTGTTCCGGGGGGAGGGTCAGTGCCGACGTCAGCGAGAACCGCCCTGTTGTGCTGGCCGAGGGCCAGTGGAATTGGCCTTGCTCAAGCCGTCTTGTCAGCATGCAGAGGCCGATGCCGTCATGCCAGATCAGCTTGATCAGTCCGGAGCGACGGCCACGGAAGGCATACACCGAGCCGTCGAACGGGTTCTTCGCCAGGCTCTGCTGCACCAGCATCGCCAATCCAACCGCACCTTTGCGCATGTCAGTGACGCCACAGGCCAAATAAACGCGGCCACCCGGCGACAGCGCGATCATCGATCATCCAGGGCACCGAGAACGCGGCGCAAGGCTCTGCCGTCCACCGCGGCATCGACGCGCACCAAGACGCCACTCGGCAGCGCGATCTCGATCAGCCCATCCGGACGTGACGATGGTGGTGGCAGGGACGCAGGAACCGTCGGCGACACAGGTTCGCTGCAGTCCGGTGGCTGCAGCACTGATGCCAGCTCGACCTGCGCAAAACGCGGCGCGGATCCGGTGACGACACTGACCTGGTCTCCCAGGAGTTGCTGGCGCCACGCATAAAGCAGACCACTGCTGATCGCGTATTTGCGCGCGACCTCGGTGGGTGTCACCTCCGAGCACAGGCTCTCCGCTACGATCGCGCTTTTGCTCCGGCGTCCAAGTCCGGCGTCGCTCGCGGGCGAGGATCTCCACACGCCCGCGCCCGGTTCCCTTACGACCTATCGTACGGACGTCCTCAACATCAGCGTCCGGAACCTCGGGCGACAGTGCCTCCATCGCCGCCTTCGATCACAATCAAGCTCCAACCCGCAATACGTCGCCGCCACACCACTTACACTTCTTCGGCACCTTTGTCTTCGGCACCTTCGTCTCGTTGCGCGTGGCACTCCCTTGGTGCTCAGCACCTATATCGCTGGCTTCACCCTGCGAGCGCTTCGCTGCGGCCGCATCGTTGAGCGGATTGGTCACATTGGGCTTACGCGGCCTCTGCCGCGCCCGCGACAGCTGGCATGCCGCTCCTGATCGGATTGCTTGCCTGGGTCGTGCTGCGCGTCATCGTCGGGTTCGGCTGTGCCGGAATTTTGTCACCACAGAGAGCCGGGAGCGAAGGCCTACCCATCGAAGGCGGCTTCTTCTCGGTCTAAATGGTCGGTTTTGTGACCGATGTGCCACCGGTGTGCGACGCTGGGTTTCACAACGACAGAGGGCCCATCATGTCGGAAAAAGCTGAGGAACGTCTCGATCGCCGCGACTTTATGATGGCGTCTATTGCCACGGTCGGCGCGTCTGCTGTTCTCGCCAGCAGCACTGGTCCTGTGAAAGCCCAGGACACGGCGGCATCTTTGGGCGACGCGGCATCAGGCGCACCGCGGGGGACGCTCTATACCGGCGATTTGGTCGACGGGAAGAAAGTCGTCAGCAAGCTCGACGTTAACGACCTCGAGCCCGGCCAGAAGCGCCTTCTGTATTTCCAAGGCGTCGAGATGCCTACCGGACAGCATTGGTATGTCTCCGTGACGGTTGCAAAGGGGGCAAAGCCGGGCAAGCGCGCCGTCCTGGTCAGTGGCGTTCGTGGCGACGAAATGAGTTCCATGCATACGGTCCAGACCGTGATGAACCAGCTCGATCCAGCGGAGATATCGGGCACGGTAATGGCGGTCACGGACGTATCCCGCCCAGCCATGGAAAGCATGCAGCGCAGGTGGCCCAACGCGGGGAGAGGCATTGATCTGATCGATATGAATCGGGAATGGCCCGGGAACGAGAACGGCATCACCGCACCCAGCCGGCACGCGGGGCTCCTGTTCAACCGGCTGCTCCGGCCGAACGCCGACTTCGCGATCGACTTCCACACCGGGACAACTGGATTCGAGGTCACCGCATTCAATATTGCCGGCATGGATGTGCCCGAAGTCAGTGCGATGGTAGAGCTTTATCCCGTCGGCCAGATCTTCGACAATCATGTCTATCCCGGCGTCCTGCATAATGCGTTCATGGACGTGGGCATCCCGTCCTTTACGCCGGAGGTCGGCGCTGCGCGCGTGCTGGACCTCGAGATGATCTCCCTGTTCGTGGAAGGCACAATGAACGTCCTCAAGCATCATGGCATCGTTGCCGGGCCGATGGGCCGTACGGGCAAGGACGTGAGTGTCTTTGTCGGTAACAGTTCGTTCCCGATCCTGGCCACGGCGGGCGGGGCTTGTCGAGCATCTAGTCAAGCTCAACGACAAGGTCGAGGCCGGACAGAAGGTGGCCATCCAGCGCAACAGCTTCGGCGAAGTGGTCGCGGAGTACAAAAGCGGGGTGGCCGGAGAGATAACCGGCCAGCGCAGCGATGCAATGTCCGAACCCGGCAACCCTTTGGTATTCATCCTTTTCAATAAGGCGACGCAAGAAGATGTTGAGACCTATCCCGAGTAGGTCATCTGCGCGAGCGAAATTCTAAAAAGAATGCGTCGGATGCGGCACCGCGGTGTGATTGAAGGGTGACATTCCGTCAGGTCGCCGACCGGAATGGCGGCGGGCGATTGTACCAGCCTTTGGTGTAGCTGAAGACCGGCATCCTCGCCTCTGCCTGCGAGACGAACCCACGTATTCGCAACTCGCATTCAAGCGCGGCGAAGAAGCCCTCGCACATGGCGTTGTCGTAAGCGTCGCCGACCGATCTCATAGATGGGCGGGCGCCGGCCTCGCGACAGCGACCACCAACGCGATCCCGTCACCGCGCGCCGCCTGTTCCACCGCCGTGCGCGTGAACGCACGCAGCGTGATGGCGTTAGCAACGACGCCTTTCTGGATGGCAAACTCCAGGGTTATCTGAAGCTGCCGAACGGACGCGCCATGACAGGCCAGTCACACGATTACAAGCGGCATGGAACGATGACGTTGTTCGCTGCCCTGGAGGTCGCCACAGGCAAGGTGGTCGGCCGCCACTATAGGCGACGCAGGCGCATCGAGTTTCTCGACATCATGAACCGCGTCGTGGCGGCATATCCCGACCGCGAGCTTCACGTCATCCTCGACAATCTATCCACTCACAAGCCGAGGCGCGATCAGTGGCTGGCACGCCATAGGAACGTGCATTTCCACTATACGCCGACCCACGGCTCCTGGCTCAACCAGATCGAGGTCTGGTTCTCGATCCTGGCCGGCCGGTCGCTCAAGGGCGCCTCCTTCGCCAGCCGGTCAGAATTGATCGCCCACATAGCAATGCCGATGCTTGTCGGACCACTGCCGTGGCTCATATTCCGTACGTTTGTTGGGTTCGGATGCGCCGGGCTTTTCGTCACGACCGAGAGTTGGCTTAACGCCAAAGCCGATCCACTGGAGCGTGGACGAGTCTTCTCGATCTATATGGTCGGAACATTTTTGGCACTTGCGGCGGGACAACTCCTGATTGGCTGGACAGATATAGAAGCCTTCACACCATTCAATGCGATTGCCATACTATTCGGGACGCACTGATCATTGTGTGCATGACCCGGGCCGAGGCACCCCGGGTGTACCTTTATGAGGCGCTTCCCTTTCGTCATCTTGCGGGCGCGGTGCCGCTAGCAATCTTAGGGTGCGTCGTCAGCGGGCTGATCAGCAGTGTATTCTATACTCTCATTCCGGGTTGGATGCAGGGCGAGGGCATTGAGCAAGGGATGATCGGGCTAATCATGCTCGTTGCAGTACTCGGTGGTCTTGCCTTCCAAATTCCGATTGGGCGCCTCTCTGATCGCTTTGATCGTCGGAGCGTCCTGGCCGCAGTCAGTCTCGGCCTCACCGCTACTGCAGTGAGTTCTACTACTTCTGCCGCATATTTGGTCGGTCGTCTTGCCAGCTTGTATCTTGCTCGGCGGCTTCATGTCGACATTGTATCCGATCTGCGTTGCCTACGCGCACGACCAAATGCCTGCCGATCGAGTAGTTGGTGTCAGCAGTCGGCTCATTCTGATCAGCGGTATTGGATCCGTCGTTGGACCGTTCATTGGAACGTCTGTTATGACATTTCTCGATCTTGATGGAATCCTCTGTCTGATGGCTGTCGCCGCCTTTATCCTGGGCATTAGCGCTGTCAGCGGTCTCCTCGCTACTACGGCGGCGCCTCACCTGGCTCGAACATTCGACGTGTTGACACCGCAGGCCACGGCCATGGCTCACGATCCCACGAATATCTGACGTCTTGTCGCGCTCGGACATCGGGTGGGGTCTGTTGGCGAGATCTCGCGTTCAGCTCTTGGGTACGGATAGGCGGTTTCTGAGAGTGTAGATAGTTATCACAAGGAGCCGATCAGTATTGCCGCGAGCACCCCAGAGAGTGCGCCGACCAGTGGCGTTGCTGGTGGATCTCTTAGGTCTACGCTGAGTTCGTGTCCGGCAAGTGCGCCCAGCCACAAAGCGATAATGACATTCCAGATCGTAAGCCAAACGATGAACTAGCTCCACTTGGCAGCCGCTTCAGTTGCGATTGGACTTCTCTCCATCTGTATCCATCGCTCAAGTGCTCAGAACAATCAGACCACCCAGGCTGTCGACAGTGTCCCGGTAGGCTCACTTCAGAGGGTAGATGGTGACTGGCCGGCACGGAGGATGATCGGGACTTCCGTCTTCAGTGAACGTGGACAGCGAGTTGCCACCATTAGGGAGCTACTATTACGATACCCACATGATTGCGGACAGATTTCCGCAACGTGGGATGTTTGATGTCGAAGCGTCTGGATCGGTCGGAGTTGGAGGCGAGGCGCATTGAAGCGGGCAAGCTATTGCAGCGCGGGGTGCGGCCGGCGGAAGTGGCACGTCGGCTGAGTGTGAGCCGAACTTCGGTGGGGCGGTGGCAGCAGACGTTGACATCTGGCGGGCATCGCAGCCTGGGTGGTGCACCCCGCACGGGTCCGATCAGGGCACCAACAGCCCCGGCGATACTCCAGCTTGTATTGGTATCATAAAGCGTCTTGGCAATGCCGACATTCGTTACGGCACCAAGCCCACAGACCAGCATGAACAGAAGCAGCCCGCGCCACAGCCGCGGCCCGCGGAGACGCTGGTCGCGATAGGTGATCTCGTTGTTCAGCTGGAAATTGAACCCCATCGCAACGCCCGTCGCCACAGCCTGTGCGAGTTCGAAATCAAGGCCACCCAGCTTCAGCACCACGCTCAATACCGCGAGATGAACCAGCACACCGAGAGCACCGACCAAGCCAAAAGACAAGAATCGCAGCGGCAGCAGCCCAGAACACCTTGTCGAGCAGCAGGCCAGCGAACTGCACCAACACGAGCGCATCAAGCTTGCTCTCACCGGCCGCGCGTTCATGGAACATGAACGGGATTTCGATGACCCACAGTGGCGCCGGCGCGCTCAGTGCGAGATCAAGCAATATCTTGAAGCCTTGCCCGGTCAGGTTTCCGGCGAGATCTCATCGATCGCGGCAACATGAAGAAGCCGCTCATAGGGTCGCTAAGGCGTATTGGCAGGAAATACTGCGCCAGCCGAATGCCACCCTGCGAGAGCACGTGGCGCCAGCGTGTCGCGAGCCCGGCATCGCCGCCGCCAGGGCTGTGTCGACTGCCAACCGCCAGGTCGTATTGGCCGCTCTGAAGCGCAGTCAGCATGTCGGGCAGCTTGGTTTCGTCGTGCTGCAGGTCTCCATCGATAACCGCGACGAACTGCGCCGAGGATGACAGAGCCCCTTCAATGACCGCAGAAGACAAGCCGCGGCGACCGATCCGGCGGATGCAGCGAACGCGCGAGTAATGCGGCGGACCTCGGCCGCTGTCCCGTCCGGGCTGTTGTCGTCCACATAAACCACTTCCCAGGGGATGCCACAGAGCGCGGCATCGAGCCGGGCGATCAACGGGGCGACATTCGGTCGCTCATTATAACATGGCACGACCACCGTCAGGACCGGGGCGCCGCGAGCAAGGACCGGAATATCGATCAAGGAGCTGACGGTATGAGCCATCGGCCTATTATGCCATGACCCGCGCTCATAATGGTACGCCGCTGAGCAGACGGCGTCTGGAGCTCTGCACACGGCTGACGGTGGGGAGTCGCCCGTCAGACGCTCAGCGTACGGTAGCGCGCCGCTTCGCGGCCGGTCGTGGCGACATGAACAGCGAAGAGGTGCGACATGCGCGAATGATATGATGAAGCGCGGACGTTCCACAGGAGGTTCGCGTGTCTTTGATACTTCACGTCAACGCTACCGACATCGACTACGACGGCTTCTGCGAGGCAAGCGTTCATTGACCTCTCTGATCAGGGCCACGAAGAGCCCGTGCCGACCAAGGTGCTGGCGATCCTATTCCTGAACGAAAAGCAGCTCTACGCCGTCACCACGTTGCTGGACGGCGCACCATGGTACGCGTTGATCCATGACGACAGCGACGCACTTATATCGGTCGAGCCAGAGCCCGACACCCCGCCATAACCGGCGGGGTTTTCTTATGGCGAGCGGATCACCGTGGTCCCGCCGTTCATTCAGCCGCGCAGCTTACATGCTGCGACAGAATCCTCGAATTGCGCCGAGCCGCATTCGAACGACTGCTGCCCTGTTGCCCGTCCGGCCGCACGCCTCGGGCCGGGTGATCGCCGGTCCTGCAGGTTCGGGAACTCGTCCGGGTACAACAACGCCTAAGATTATGCCGAGGGCTGATCTTCAGCCGGCGAGCGTTGGCTTGACCCGCATGCCAACCCTTGCACATTGGCGGCAAGATCGGGAGAACGTTCGAGTATGACCGCGACGATGCCGCCAAAGGCGCTGCCGATCCTAATCGGCGCGGCGGTTACCATGAGCCTTGCCATGGGCATGCGCCAATGCCTTGGCCTGTTCCTACCCCCCGTGACACACGGCCTCGGTCTGACCGCCGCTGATTTCACCTTCGCAATCGCTGTACAAAACATCGCCTGGGGCGTCTTGCAGGCCCCTATTGGGTCGCTTGCCGACAAATATGGCATCGGCCCGGCTGTCCTAGGCGGAGTCCTGCTCTACATCGCCTCGATGGTCGTGATGGCCATGGCCAATGGCATAGCCATGCTCACTTTGTCGGGCGGCATGCTCGGCATCGCCGTCGCCTGCACCGGTTCCTCGCTGGCCATGACCGCAGCCGCTCGCGCCTCGACGCCCGGACGGCGCTCCTTTGTCCTCGGTCTCGTTTCCGCCTTTTCCTCGGTCGGCACTCTGGTCATCGCGCCCATTCTCCAGCTGATCTTGGCGCACTGGAACTGGCGTATCGGCGTGGTCCTCTTTCTCGTGCTCACAATCGTCATGTTGCCCTTCGCCTTCATGACTGGCCGCGTCGACCGAATTCCGCAGCCGCCCGTCCGGCGTGCGACTTTCGGTGAGGCGCTTCAGCTTGCCATGCGGAGCCGCCGGTTCATGGTGCTATGCTGCACCTACTTTGTCTGCGGATTGAACCTGATTTTCATCAACGCGCACCTGCCGAATTATTTGGCGCTCTGCGGTCAGGACCCGATGCTGGCGGCCAATGCGCTGGCGATCATCGGCGGCGTGAACATCATTGGCTCATGGCTCGCCGGGTGGCTTGGGGGCATCTATCCCAAGCACATTCTATTGGGCATTACCTTCCTGTTGCGCTCGGCGGTGATCGCCAGCTTATTTCATGTTCCCGCCGTCAGAGGAAACCACGCTGATCTTCGCCGCCGCCATGGGCCTTATCTGGCTTGGGGTCATTCCGCTGGTATCCGGTTTCGTCGCCGAAGTGTTCGGCACCCGCACCATGGCGACCATGTTGGGCCTGTCGTTTGTCGTGCACCAGGCCGGATCAGTCCTCGGCGCGTGGGGCGGTGGCGTCATCTTCACTCATTTCGGCTCGTATGACATCGCCTGGCGCTTCGGCGCGACCGCCGGCGCGTTCGCAGGAGTGGTCCTGATGATGTTCGGTGGAGAGACAATGCCCGGCGTCCGTCGCCGCCCGGCCGTCGCCGCATGATGATTGGCACACCCAGATTATAGTTCGTCTGGGCATTAATATAGCCGAATTGCGCGTCAAGGTCGGGGTGGTTGCTGCCTTCCGGCTCTTGCGATTGGACTGGAGGCTGTAACCAGTTCGCGTAACAGGCTGGCCACCGCATTGTGGCCAATCCGGTGACCCAGGTTCCGCAAGGCCGCAGCCAGGTGGCGCAGGCTCTTGCTCGTCCACAGCAGCGGCGCCTGTGGGTCACCGCGTGGCCGGCTCTACCAGTTCGCGCAGATCATCAAGCAACGTGGTATCCCCGGACGTGTGTTTCTTCCGGCCGCCACCAGCTCGTTCCGCGGCATCGGCGCGCGCCAGCAAGGGTGAGTTGGTCACCGGCTAGTGACCAAAGAGGCCAACCGATTGGCCTCTCCTGCAGTGAGGTGACCAGTAGTGTCGGCACCTATCTCGTGCTGGAAACGGCGGATTGCCGCGCGGGTCCGCCGCCCGAAATTACCGTCCACAGACCCCTTGTAATAATCTAAGCGACGCAGCGCTTCCTGGATTTGCCGTCGGTTTGCTTGCGACATATCAGCCTCGGCGGGCATGCCCGTCACTGGTGGAGCGGATGGCGCCGCTGCCATCGATGCTGAAGGTGGAGTCGGGAGCTCGGCCGGTGGAGCTGGTGGCGCCGCTGCCGTCGACGCTGGAGGTGGCGTCGGGGGAGGCTCGGCCGGTGGAGCGGATGGCGCCGCTGCTCGACGCTGGAGGTGGCGTCGGGGGCTCGGCCGGTGGAGCGGATGGCGCCGCTGCCGTCGACGCTGGAGGTGGCGTCGGGGGCTCGGCCGGTGGAGCGGATGGCGCCGCTGCCATCGACGCTGGAGGTGGTGAACTTTGCGGAGCGACCGATTGCCTACTCCCACTGAGAACCCAGTAGGACACGCCACCAATCAGCAATGCGACGACCGATACGGCTACCAGCTTGGTCGTAGTAGTGCTCACAGCACCAACCCCTTCTGCCGCAGAAGCGGTTCCACGATCGCCAGCGCAAACTGGTGGCAGTTCCGGTCCGGGAGGATCAGCCGTCGCCCCGATGCCAGGGCGCACCGGGGATGCTGCCATGGAAGACGACACGACAAAGTCAGCGGTATCAGGTCCTGCCTCTCCAATGCTGCGGTGCCTCGTCCTACCGCGAAGGCACCACACTCGCGTTGGATTCGGCTACTCCCCGCGCCAAGCCGCCCTGAGCCGCGCCCAGCGCCCCTGCCATCGCCGCGCCTCGTCGTCCTGGCGCAGCTGCGCGGCCTCTGCATGGGCCGCTGTTGATGCCTGTTCAGCCCGGTCCATCCGGGCGGTCAGTTTCAGCCATCTCCGCGCGCAGCCGCGCGACCTCTGACCGGGCTTCGTTTCCGCAGCTCGACTGGCAAATGGCGAACGCCATACCTGGCAAGGCGATTACGACCGCCGGGGCTGCATCCGGCGGCATGCCCTTGCCAAGCGAAGCTTTAGTACCTGCCTCCGCCTCTCACAGGGTAAACGACATCCATGCTCACGCGAATCTATTCGACGGCGCCCATCTAACTTGAAGATGGCTCGCCCGACACCGCCACGGACCCCTGCGGCGTTCGCCAGGTGCTCGCCCCGGCGATACGGGCGGCGGCGAGTAACGCGATGCCCTCTGCTTGGCAGCAGCCGCGAGCGGTCTCATTCATGAGTGACGGCGTCGCTTCGGTATTTGAAGCCAAGCAGAGGGATAGGAATCAGCTTGCGCAGGCCGGTCACGACCGTCGCACGGGTGCTCAGCCGAATTCGATTCTGGCAAGACGGGTGGGAGCGGTCGCGACCTGGAGACCGGCCATTTGTCCGCGTCCAGCCCCAGCGCGTGCCATTGCTTTGCCCGCCCGCGTCACGCGAGCAGCTCCCGAGTAATGCGAAATGGGTGCGGGGGCGTATGAATTTCTATCCAAAATCGCCAAAATGGCTCAAATAGCTCCCGCTATCGCGAGCTAAAAACGGCTTTGGGCGGCTGATCGATATCGCTCGTTCGGCGCCAGTTATCATCGAGAAGCACGGTCGCGCCGTCGTCGTTAATATGAACGGCTGGCAGCCAGGATGGCATCAGCTTCGCCTGGAAGCCTACATGGGACTGCTAAGAGCACGGAACGGCCCTGAAGCAAGCTTCTACTGACCGCAACACCGCTGCAAAATTCGCTCCTTGAGCTATACGGGCTATCGACACTGATCGACGACCGTCTGTTCGCCATGTCGTGATCGAGAGACACACCAGGCAAATGCATCCTCGACCGTGATGAAGCAGAATGATCCAACTCAGACCGGAACGAGCTTCAGTCTGTCCAGCTCTTGCTGGCTCAGACCAGGGAACAGTGCTTCGCGATCGTCCGGACAACAATTCTCAAGATTGCTGATGAAATTGCAGGCGCGTTGATAGCCAAGGGCGAACAGAAACTCCAGACTGGATCTGGCCCAGGTCAGTGCCGCGCGTGCCTTCTCAGCGGGAACCGACAACCTCACCTGGAATAGTTTTGCATTTGGCTTTTCGACAGGCGCCGCGCGTTGGACCCTCTTAGGATCCAGCCCGGCAGAGAGATACGGGTGAGCGTCGATAATGACGCCATGATCGACCCAGCTCTCAAATATCGCCAGTTCGCGGTCCGCCAGCGCGATCAGTGGCATCATGATCGACTGTCCGTACGCCTCCCACATGCCGCGCGGAGTGGTGATCAGCCCATTGCGCAGCACATCGAACAACACGATGCGTACCTTGTCTGCCGGATCCTTACTTTTCAGATAGCCGTAATGTTCAATCACACTTTTCAGATTGAGCGCCTGGAATGCGGCCCCCTCAAAGTAGTGCTTCCCGTCGATCTCGAACGGCGGATAGAAGAACGGGAATGATAACCCAGCGCGGAAATGGTCCGGCGTAATCTGATCCTTCTCGAACAGCCGTGGCTTTCCGTCCTCGATGCAGTATGTGTTGATGTGAGCGTCGAGCTTGAGCTGCTTCAGTTTGTCGAAGTCCACTACATCCGTAATGAACGGCGCGTGCGCACAGAGCCCGGTGCTCTGCGGTCCTAGGTCGCTCGGGCATAGCACCGCCGCGACGAACTGCAGCCAGTCGCTGAACAGCTTCTGTGAGTTTGTCATGTAGTACTGATTGAGCCATGGAGCGAAGAACGGGTTCGTCGCGAGGCGTTGGCGAAAGCGATCCGCGCGCATCCCAGGCTTTTGGAAAATCTTATAGTTGATCGGGATCATCGAATAGATCAGGTCGGACACGCCGAAGTTGACGGTGTTCCGCAGCGCCTGCTCCGTCGTCATGCCATTGGGCGCGAGATAGATCAGTCCGAGAACCGAACCGCCCCCTGCCATAGACACCATGTCCAATTTGTCCACGGTCAGCCCGTGGTGGTGCAGGCAGAGCAGCGCCCCTGCCATCAAGGTGAAGTTGGGTGCTCCGCCCCCGAACGCCAGCACGGTCTTCGCCATGCGAGCCCCCTCTCGAATTGCCCTAAGCTGCCCCTGTCGCGCCGCGCCCGATCTCGTTCAGCAGGCCTGCTGCGCGCTGCACTTCGGGTTCGTCCTCATGCTCTGGGAAATACTCCAGCACCGGCGCCAGGAGTGCCTCCGCCTCTGCGGTCCGACCGCTCGCGTGCAGCAATGCGGCCAGATCGGTGGCGATCAGCAGTTCCCACCACCGCGCCTGCTTTGCGCGGGCGGATAGGATCGCCTCTTGCAGCAGCGTCTGCGCTTCACCTGTCTCTTCCGCGCGCACCAGGATAGCGGCGCGGATGCGGAGCATTTCCGGCACCGCCCACGCCTCGCCCGTCTCGTCGGCGAGCGCCAGCGCCTCCTCGATGGTCTGATGCGCCGCGGTTAGACGACCAGCCTCGCCGTGCGCCGATGCCTCCAGCGCTAAAAAGTACGGCAGCCATACCTTGGAACCCGTTCTGCGCCAGGCCGCAATACCCTCGCGCAGCAGGCGCAGCCCCTCATCCGCCTTGCCTTGCCGCGCCGCCGCCCAGCCGTCGATGATCCGGCCGCCGGCAGCCCAGAACGGGAACCCGTGCTCATCCGCCAGTGCGATCACCGAGCCCGCGTGCATGCGCGCTGCTGAATCGTCCTGCCGGAAAATGTCCATCATCGCCTGGACATGGCACAGCGTGTAGGCCAGCGTGAGCGGATGGTTCAGTTCACGCGTGTTCGCCACCGCTGCGCGCGCGCAGACGCGGCTTTCCGCCAAATGGCCCAGGTGCCACAGCGCCCACGTCAGGTAGCACGCAGCGGTCGCACCGATGTCCTGCGCGAACTCGAAGCGCAATAGGGCGTGCCTTGCGGGGTTGTAACAATCCTGCGCCTTTTCCAGGTGCACGCGTGCGATCGCGAACTCGCCCATGTTCATCAAAGTGGTGCCAACGATACGATGCGCCACGCATAGCATGCCATCGTCGCACGATGCCTCCGCCAGTTGCAGGAATTCCGCTGAGGCCTCCCGCTGCAGCTTCACGTCGCCGCCCACGTAGTAAAACGCCCAAAGCTGATACAGGATAGCGAACTTCTGCTTGGAAGCGGTCGCGGTGTCAATACGAGTGTAGGCACGCAGCAGTACTTCCCGCGTGCCGGGGTGAGCGTAGCCGTAGCTGGCGATCATTGCCTGGCCCAGCGCCACCTCCAGCGGCAGCGCGCGCGCCGCCCGCTCCGGGCTCTCCGGCAGTGTCTGCAGCAGGTCGATCGCATGCCGAAGCTGACCGATCGCCTCGGTGTTTGCCGACCGTTCGATTGCGCGGCGTCCGGCACGCAGCAGGTATTCGATGGCGCGCTCGACTTGGCCGGATCGGCCGAGGTGCATCGCCACCAACTCCGGCTGGGTTTCCGCAATCTCCGGGAATGTCTCGACCATTGCGGTAGCCGCGCGCGCATGCAACGCGCTGCAGCGGCTGCGCAGCATGCTTTCATAGGTGACGTCCTGTACCAGCGCGTGCTTGAAGCTGTAAACCGCGTGTGGCGGCTGGCCGTGCGCGAAAACCAGTTCGGCCGCAACTAGTTGCGCCAGCCCGGTCCGCAACCTCTCGGCAGGCATCCCGGACACCTCAGCCAACAGGCGATAGTTGAACTCCCGTCCCGGTACGGAGCCGATCTGGGCAATGTCGCGCACCGACGCCAACCGGTCCAGCCGCGCCGTCAGCGAATCGCGCAGCGTGCCAGGGATCGCCAGCGACTGCAGAGGTGCTAACGCCGAGAAATGGTCGTCCTCTTCCTTCAGCAGGCCGGACTCCAATACGGCCTTGGTCAATTCCTCCACGAACAAAGGCACGCCGTCCGTCCGGCTCTGGATCTGGTCGTAGATCTCCTGCGGGAGGCTCTTTCCCGACGTCAGTTCCACCAGCATGTCCGCGGTCTGGGTCTGGCTCAGCCGGTTCAGCCGGATCATCGTGCTGTGGTCCAGGCCGATCCAGCTCGGCGCGAAATCCGGCCGGAACGTGATCAGCAGCAGCACGCTCATGTCGCGGATTTCGTGCACTGTGCGGTTGAACAGGTCGAGCGTCGATGCGTCCGACCAGTGCAGGTCCTCGACAAACATCAGCACCGGCAGGCTGTGACTCAGTTCGCGCAGCTGTTTCACGAGTGCAGCGATGGTGCGTTCCTTGCGGCGCTGTGGAGTTATGTCCTGCAACGGGACGTGCAGCACGGTGGGGACTGACATCAGTTCGGCCAACAGGTGCAGATCCTGCTCGGAGACATTTCCGGCCCGAAGCAACGTCTGCAACTTGGTCAATTTGACGTCCGGCGGGTCCTGCTCGCTGAACCCGGCAGCAAATGTCAGGTGTGCGATGACAGGATAGAACGGGCTGTCGACATGATTGGGCGAGCACTGATAGCGCATTGTCAGGTGCGATTCGCCCACCAGTTCCTGCAGCAATGCGGCGCTGATGCGCGACTTGCCGATCCCTGCCTCGCCGGACAGCATAGCCACTTGGCCATGGCCGCGTTTAACGATCGCCCACAGCGACAACAGTTTCCCTAGTTCGTCCTTGCGGCCGATCAGTGGCGTAAGCTGGGACCCGTGCGCGGCATCGAACCGCAATTCGATCAAACGCTCGGAACGCACGCACCACACGCGCACTTCGCCCGGAATGCCCTTAAGCGCGTGCTGGCCCATGTCGTCCAACTCGAACGACTGGCCGACTAGCTGTCGTGTTGCATCGGCGACGAGTACGCCGTTCTCAGGCGCGAGTGTCTGGATGCGCGCCGCGAGATTCGGCGCGTCTCCGAAGACCTGGTGTTGGTTCAGGCCGTCGCCCTCATCACGGCCGACGACGACGAGACTGGTTGCGATGCCTATACGGACTGAAAGCCGCTCGCCCGACGGCAGTGCAGTGCCAGCGACACGCGCCGCCAGCTCCAGGCCCGCGCGCGCGGCACGCGCCGCGTTGTCCTCGTGCGCGATCGGGTAACCGAAATAAGCGAGAATGCCGTCGCCCTGATACTGCCAAATGCTGCCGCCATGGGACAGCACCGCCGCCTTCGCCGCGTTTTGCACCCGTCCCAGCAGCAGCCGGTAATCCTCTGGGTCCATCGCCGCCGACAACGCGGTCGAACCCGTGACGTCGGAGAACAGCACTGTGAGATGCCGCCGCATCGGCTCCGCCGCCGCCGGTGTCGGCTCGCTTGCGGCCGCTACGGGCTCCTTGGCCCGATCGGTGGAACGCCCCGCCATCCCGCCAACGGCGCGCATCAATCGCTTGCGGTGCCCGATTGGCAACCCGAGCTGCTCCAGCTCTGCTTCGGTCAGATCGGGCAGCACGTCGAGATCGATCCCGTTGGACGTGAATGTCTCGGCAAACCGGCCGAGCCCGTGCTGTCTCAGCCACTCCTCGATCGGGATGGGCGTCGAGCCACTCATGCCGGGCCCGTGCAGCGAACGGATCCGGGGGCGGTCATAACGCCGCCACCATTTCACGATCGACCACGTCCTGCAGGAAGTCCCGATCGTCGGAGATCAGGAAGTGGTTGCCTTCGCGTATGTGCAATTGGAGCCGTGAGTTGGTGAACCGGCCCCAACCCAGAGCATGACGTCGCGCGAGGTAAGGGTCGCCCCTGGCCGCGAAGCAGGTGATCGGAATGTCCCACGGCGGCTCCGGTTCGTGGCGATAGCCGGCCACCATCGCGAATTCTGCACGAACCACCGGCAGCATCAGGTCACGCAACTCGTCGGCCAGCAGCAACTGCTCACTCATCGGAATTTCGAAGTGCCGGATTATTTCGACAAAGACATTGTCCGGCTGGAGGTGCGGCGGCAGGCTCAGCCGAAAATCGGGCATGGCCAGTAAATCGTTGACCAGCCGCTCTTCGAAGGATCCGCTGTCCTGCAGCTCATCAGGCGCGCGCGCGCCGGAGAAGAACAGGTGGAACGGGCGTGGCCCACCCTCGCGGATCAATCGGCGCGCCGTCTCGTATGCGGTCAGGCCCCCAAGGCAGTGCCCGAAGAATGCGAACGGCCGGTCCAATAGGTTCCGCATCTCGGCCAAGACGCCTTCGACGAAGGCGACGATTTCGCTGATCGGCGCTTCGCGGATACGCCCGAGCCGGCCGGGTGCCTCGACCGCGAACACCTCAATGTCAGGGTGAAGCCGGCTGCCCCAACGGTGGAACACTGCGGAGCCGCCTCCGGCGAACGGGAAGCAGAACAGCCGCATGCGTGGCGAAACGCGAGGCGCAACCGCTACCAACCAACGTCCTTCGCCCTTCAGTTCGATCGGGCGCGTTCCGTCGAGGTGGGCCTCGGGCGTTGCTGGACGCGCGATGTCCGAATTTCTCTCCATCTGCCCCAGAACGTATTTTGCCAGGGTCGCGACGCTTGGGCCGCCGATCAGCGCCTCGACGAACACCCGGGTCTCCAGCGCCGCCTCCAGCCGGTTGACCAACGTCACCGACATCAGGGAATCGAGCCCGTAGTCGCGCAGCGGCCAATTCGGATCAATCCGATCGCGCAATCCCATCGCTTCGCCGACAACCTCACTGATGAATGCCGCGATCAAGGCTTCGCGTTCGCCTGCCGCGGCAGCCGACAGACGAACGCGGATCGGCTCCGCCGCGTTGCGTCGAATGGCCTGTGCTGGGCCAGCAAGGCGCTGATAGAAGGTCGGAGGTTCGGGGAACTGGCGCAGGAACACTGGCCAGTCGGTCAGCGTGATGACTGCGTCGGCCTGGGCGCCGACCAGAGCGTCCAGTGCTCGCAGCCCGGTCTCCACTGGGATGAAGCTGACGCCGCGGGCCCGCCAGACAGCCTCTCCCCGCTCTCCGGTCTGCGCGGCCATACCCGCCTCAGCCCACGGTCCCCAGCAAAACGACTGCGCCGGCAAGCCCAGTGCCCGGCGATGTGCCGCCAATCCGTCCAGAGCCGCGTTCCCTGCCGTGTAGTTGGCTTGGCCGGCGGAGCCGAGGACGCCGAGCACCGACGAGAACAGTACAAATGATCAAGCTGGTTTTCGCGGGTGGCGAGGTGCAGATGCCAGGCGCCGTTCAGCTTCGCGGCCAGGACGCTCTCGAACCGCCGCCACGTCATCTGCAATAGCACCCCGTCTTCCAGGATGCCCGCACAATGGAACACGCCGCGCAGGCGGTGCCCCGACACGGCGATGGCGTCCAACAGCTGTGCCACTTGTGGTTGGTCGGACACGTCGGCGGTCAGGATCGTTGTCTCGGTGCCGAGTTCGGCGAGGGCGGACCGTAGCGGTTCCGCTTCGGGGTCTGTGCTGCCGCGCCGGCTGGTCACCACGAGGTGTCGGGCGCCACGTTCAGCCAGCCATCGGGCGAGCTGCCTGCCAAGCGCACCGAGTCCGCCGGTGACGAGGTAGGACGCGTCCGGATCGAACCGTGCGCCGTCCGTCTGCGGCATCTCCGCACGCACCAGTCTCGCCGCGAGCCTCGCGTCACCGCGCAATGCCACCTGTTGTTCGGCATCGCCGGACAACACTTCCCGGAACAGCAGCGCCGCGTCCATCTCGGCGCCGGTGCCGGCTCCCAGATCGACCAGACCACCCCAGGCGCGCGGGTGCTCCAGTGCGAAACTGCGCCCCAGGCCCCACAGCGTTGCCTGCACCGGATCCGGCGGGTCATCCCCGGTGGCAACGTTCTGTGCCCCGTGTGTGACCAGCCACAGACGCGGCAGCGCGCCCTCGGTGCGGCGGACTCCGGCGATTCCGCGCGCCACCTCAAGGGCACCGCCGGCGACGACGCGCAGTGCACGCTCCAGCGGCCAGCCGCGACACGTATCCCGATCGAGCGCCCACGCATGCACCGCACCCATCAACGGCACATCAATACGTGCAGCGGCATCCAGCACCAGCGAGGCGATGCGCGCCTCGAAGTCGGGTGTTTCCGGCAACGGCGTTATGCCGTCGCCAGCCATCAGCGGCACGACGACGGCTTCATGCCCAACTTGCTCCAATCGGCGTGCCAGCCCCGCTCCCACGCCGTCCATATCGGCGAAGATCAGCCACGTGCCCGCCCGCTCTTTCGCATCACCAGGGTCGGACAGCGCGGCGCGCTAAGTCCACTCTACTCGGTACAGCCAGTCCTCAGATACACGCTCATCGTGGCTGGGCACAATTCTCTCGCGTGGGATCCGCCGCACCGCCAGGCCCTGTATCGCGGCCAAACGTCGGCCTGCTGCATCGAGCACGCTAATATCCGCGACAAAGCCGTCTTCACTCCCACCGGGGCGCCGCACCGTATGCGCCCATACGGTGCTGTCGTCGCCATCGTGGACGGCGATGCGTTCGATGCCGATTGGCAGCAAAAGGTTGCCGTGTGCTGTGGTGAAACAACCGTCGCCTCGCTCAGTCAGCGCCTGGTAGACGTGCAGGCAGGCGTCGAGCCGCGCCGGGTGCAGTCTTCCGCTCGAACCGGGCGAATATGGCAGGGCGACCCGTGTCAGCGCCTCGCCCTGCCCAACCCACATCTGCTGAATGCCGCGGTAGCCCGGACCGTAACTCAATCCCGCCGCGTCCAGCGCTTCGTAGAATGCCTCCGCCGAGACCTCCCGACACCGCTCGCGAACCTCTCGCACGACGATCGCCGGAGCCTGCGGCATTGGAGGTGTCAGCGGGACCTGCCCGGTGATGTGCGTGCGCCAATGGATACCGTCATCCACTGTGCTGACAATGCTGAACTGAACACCGCCGGCGTCATGCGGCGTCAGCACAGTATGGACGATTATCTCGCCTGTCTCCGGCAGCACAAGTGCTTCACGGTGCTGCAGCCCGGTGAGTTCCACCGCGTCCTGTCCCAGGTCACTGCCTGGCCGCGTCCAGAACTGCGGCTGCACCGACCGTCGTGGGCAGCACCGCCTGCCCGTAGATGCGATGGTCCGCCAGCCAGGCCTGCGATGCCAGACTATATGTTGCCGCGAACTCCGCCCCCGGCGCCGCCGACCGCACGCGTGCCCCTGCCGAACCAGCCTCGGTAGCCGACGCCAACGTCTGTGCGCCCGTTTCGTCCTCCAACCAGTAGCGCGCGTGCTCGAACGGGGTCGCCGGCATGGGAACGATGCGCCCGGCGCGGCCTTGGTGCCATGCCTGCCAGTCGATGTCCCGGCCGCGCTCGTAGAGCGCCGCCAGGCTGGATGCGATCGATGCTGCTTCGTCACGATCGCGCGCGATGCAGCCCAGCCAGCCGACCTCAGGGTCGCGCAAAGTCTGTCGACCGAGCGCCTGAAGCGCGGAGCCAGGCCCGACTTCCAGGAAGGCCGATACGCCAAGGTCGGACAACGCGGCTATCCCGGCAGCGTAGCGTACCGGCTCCAATGCATGCTCGACCCAGTGATCCGTGGCCGGGGCCTGGTCCAGCACCGCGCCCGTCAGTGTCGACACCAGCGGCACTGTCGGCGCACCGCAGGTGGCCTCTCGCGCTGCTACCCTCAGTGATTCGGCGACAGAGTTCATCAGCGGCGAATGAAACGCGTGCGAGACCGGCAGCTCCTGGCACCGCACCCCGTCCGCCGAGAGCCGCGCCAGAAGCGCGCGCAACCCATCCGCGCGGCCGGAGACGACGTTACTTACCGGCGCGTTGAACGCGGCAACCGTCAGCCCATCGTATTGCGCCACCTCCCGCGCAAGCCGTTTGCCATCCAGCGCCACCGACGCCATGGCACCGTCGCGCGGCAACGCCTGCATCAACGCCCCACGTCGGATGACGAGCCGCAAGGCATCCTCGAAACCTATCGCTCCCGAACACCAGGCAGCAGCAAACTCGCCGATGCTGTGGCCGAGTACTGCATCCGGGACGACGCCCCAGGAGCGCCAGAGTTCCGTCAGCGCCACTTGCAGCGCAAAGATGGCTGGCTGCGTCCACGCCGTCTGATCGATCAGGTCATCTCCCGGATCGGCGGCGAACATCACCGTGGAAATCGGCCGCGCAAGCAATCCTGCGGCCGCAGCATCGCAGCGGTCGATCGCGTCGCGGAACACCGGTTCCGTCGCGTACAGCGCGCGGCCCATTCCCGCATATTGCGAGCCCTGACCAGTGAACAGGAAGGCAAGCCGCTCCTGTTTCCCCCACCGCATCGTCTTATTTACAACCGCATCGATCTGCGGCAGATCGTTGCCACCCGCAACGACCAGCGCGCGACGAAATGGCCCATGCACGCGCCCGATGTTCAGTGTCAGCGCAACGTCAGCGAGCCGGTGCCCGAGAGCGGCCTCCAGATGTGAACGCATCACCCCACGCAGTCCGTTCGCCGATCGCGCCGACAGCGCCAGGACTTGCACCGGCCGCCCCGTTCGCCGCTCCTCGGTGCGGGGCGGCGCTTCCTCCAAAATCGCGAACGCGTTGGTGCCGCCCATCCCGAGGGCATTAACCGCGGCGACCCGTCGGCCGTCCCGCGACGGCAATGTCCAAGCGGTTGTATTGACGAAGAAAGGGGAGGCGTCGAAGTCGGTCTTCGGATTCGGCGTATGGAAGTTGATTGTCGGCGGGACAACTCCGTGGCTTAGCGCCAACACTGCCTTGATCAGCGCGGCGACGCTGGCGGCCTGCTCGCCATGCCCGATATTCGGCTTCACCGATCCGACCGCGCAGGTCCGCGGCCCCGCGCCCCGGCCGTTGAACGCGAGCATCAACGCTTCAAACTCCACCGGGTCACCGACCACCGTCCCGGTGCCGTGGCACTCGACATAGCCGATGCCCTCCGGCGCGACGCCGGCCGCGGTGATGGCATCCGACATGGCGCGAGCCTGACCGCGAGCGTCGGGGGCGGAGTAGCTGGCCTTCCCATCGGCGCCATCGTTATTGATCGCCGACCCGCGCAGCACGGCGTGGATGTGGTCGCCGTCCGCCTGAGCCGCGTCCAGGTCCTTCAACAGCACGACCCCGACGCCGCTGCCGAAAATCGTGCCATGCGCATCCGCGTCAAAAGCGCGCACCGTGCCGTCCGGCGAGGCGACACCGCCCTTCTGGCTCAGATAGCCGGCGACATGCGGGATACGCACCACGCTGGCGCCGGCCAAAGCCGCCTCGCATTCGCCGGCCCGGATCGACTGGCAGGCCAGGTGGACGGCAACCAGTGCCGTGGAACAGGCGGTTTGCACGTTCACACTCGGCCCTGTCAGCCCGAGCTTGTAGGACACACGTGTGGTGATGAAGTCCTTGTCATTGGCCAGATGAGCGAGACCTGCGGTCGGCCCCGGCAGCATTGGGGCCGTTTTGACCCGGTCCACCAGATAGCTGGTGACCACGCCGCCGGCGCCGGCAAAGACACCGACCCGGCCAGCGTATCGTCGCGGGACGATACCGGCGTCCTCGAACCCCTCCCACGCGACCTCCAGCAGATGCCGCTGTTGCGGGTCCATCAGCGCGGCCTCGCGCGGCGAGATGCCGAAGAACTCGGCATCGAACCCGTCGGGTTCTGCGATCACTGGACTCGCCCGCACATAGTCGGGTCGCTCCAGAAGCGCTGGCGGCGTCCCGGCAGCAAGCATCTCAGCCTCGGAAAATCGGCTGATCGAGCAGACGCCATCCATCAGGTTGCGCCAGAATGCCCGATAGCCATCGGCGCCCGGAAACCGGCAGGCCATGCCGATGATGGCGACCGGCCTCTGGCGAACCGCGCCGGTCATGCGGCCGACCGTCGCCGGCCGTGTGGACTAGGCCGCGGCATCTCGGTCGCTACCAGGGCGGCTTCTTCGCCGTTCCGGTCGGGTTGGCACCCGGGGCAGATCTGCGCCAAGCGTCCATAGCTTGTACAAACTGTACCGCGTAGATGATCTTGTCTGCCTCCGCCTGGTCTATGCCCTTGAGGCTTTGCTTGAGTTTCTCGACGTCCAGGTCCACCGAAGCGGCCGGTGTCCACGGCCAGCCTGACGGGAAGATGTTGGCGCAACCGGGGCCCATTTGATCGACAGACTTGCGCGCTTCCGTCGCGATGGTTGCTGCGTGCGATGCCATGCTCGCCATCGCCTCCATCGTCTGCTTCCAAAAATCGGCGCGCGACATGATCCATTGGCGCATCGCCTCCATCATCATCGGGCCAGCAACGGTGCCATCCACCACCGGCGCGCCGGGCGTCTGTGGTGAGCCCAACCCCATTAAGTGCGCAAAGGCCTGCGCGAACGAAGCCATGCCAGGCGGCATTTGTGGCGGAGGGGGAGGTGGCCAGACGCCAGGCCAAGGACCAAACGGTCGGGTGCCACCGGTTGCTGATCCTTGATCCGGGTCGGAGGCCATCTTCGGTGCCTTATGAGGTAGTCATGAACCGTGGGGCCGAGGCGAACGACACGACGCCCGCTTACCTCTCGCAAAACCAGTTACAACCGTCAGGTTTTCGTTAAATGGGTCAGGTTGGAATGTCAAGTTTCCGTGAAAAGGGTCGGGTCGGAATAAGGACTCCCCGGTTGCGCGCCGCGTCGCTCCATCCCGTCCGCACCTTTCCACCTTCGTCCCGGTGATCCGCACACGCTCTGCCGCCGCTGCCCGAATGGGTTCTGTCAGGATTTCGCGCCTATTGGGCGGCGGGCGGTCCGTACAAGCGCGGTTCGGCGGCTAAGGCTTTGATGAAGTCCCATCGCGACCCACCCATCGCGCCGAAGCGCGCATTGCTGAATGCATCGTGAGGCGCTCTCGAGGCACTCAACCGCCACGGCACTTTGGCCGACCGTGTCGCCGCGAACGCCGCCGATTTCGCGACCCCGAGGCGACACAGCCAGCTAATGCACCGGCCTACAATCCATCCCTCGGACCCACGGCCCAACCGAGGGTTTTCTCCGGCAATTGTTCGTGCTCATGACTCCCCAGGATGAAAATTATACGAGGACACCACCCACGCTTGCCTCGCGGCTGAGCACTGCTGATCGGCCCCAATCCGGTAATTCCACTACGCGTATTCTGTCGACTTGCTGGCGTCGGAAGAAGCACGTTCTATGTTCAAAAACAGCGCAATGATGCCCCAATGAGCTACCGCCGTGGTCGGAGGGTGTGTATCACTGCTGAGGATGCCGCGAGGTGGTGCGTGGCAAGGGGTAGGTCGAGCGGTTCGAGTGGCATTTTACGCCCAAGCACGGCAGTTGGTTGAATATGGCTGAGGTAGAGCTCAGTGTCTTGTCATCCCAATGCCTCGATCGGCGCATTCCAAACATGCGAACCCTGGCAGATGAAATCGCCGCCTGGCACGCAGATCGCAACAACAAACACACCAAGGCAGACTGGCAGTTCACCACCGCCAGCGCACGCGTCAAGCTGAAACGCCTATACCCAGCACTATGAGCGACTCACGGCACTAGGATTGAACGGGTTCCGCATGAAAAAGAACTGATTCGGGCACTTCGAAGTGCGACGCTGGACCCCATGAATGACGCAACCGCAGTCATGGAACGTGCAACGACCCTCGTTGCTTGGCTGAATGGAGCCTTAGGCATGGTCGGTGGAACAGAGCTACTTGCTATCCGGGATGTCGGCAGTATCGACAATGATGGTCCATTGGGTTCTTCAACTTCGCCAGTGCGAAGGTCGCCGGAAGGGGAAATATGCTCGCTGGCATAGCGGTGGTCGGCAATCCTAATGTAGCCACCGCCTCAGTTCCGCCGAGACCATCTGTTGTGCAAAGGCTGATCGGCGCGGCCGAGAAGGACGATGATGTTGCCAGCGCCCTCAAACATTTTGGGCAGCCGACCAATTGGTATGAATTATGGACCGCCTACGAGATCATTGAGGATGACCTATTCCTGAGCATCCCTCGGGCAGCGAGGCCTCCCTCTCCAAAAGGTATTAGCCAAAGCGCGCGCTCATGATGAGCCGCAAGTGGGTCTCGGGTGGTGACCTTTCCAAATTTGCGGAGAGCTGCAATTATCATCGTCATGGAGCCCGCAAGTCACCAACTCCAGTCCAGAGTGCAACCCGAGTTGAAGCTCGTCAGATCCTTGCACAAATCCTCCGAAGCTGGCTCGCACTAAAAGTCCCTTAACAGGCTGCTGAAAAGCGATTTGCGACGGCGGCCCTGGATAGGTTGATTCGTGGTGAATAGCCGGCGCGCAACATCGATCCGTTCGGGGGCGCTCTCGGATTCTTCAGCAGCCTGTTAAAGGCCAACAAGTCATTCTGAAGCCTACTGAGCGATCCAGAAATCAGACGATCAGCACTGCGTGAGCAAGAGCACCGACCGCCTTGCGCAAGTAAGTAGCCACTCGGTGTCATTGAGGTAGTGTTGCCAACGTTCACACCCTATCATACAGGGTCCGTTCAGTGAAGACGAGTGACACCGCGCGGAGCTGCACGCAAGAGCCCAAGTGAGCGTGCCACCGATCGTGGCAGCACGATGCCATACTCGGCGAGCCAGGCCACGGTCTGCGGCAGGAAAAGATCGTGCTCCCCGCGATAGTGCAAGGGAGTGGTAGGCGGCCGATCGAGTGACTCGTTGCCCGGCGTGGACTTGCTTTTGGTGTCGCACAACTATTACGACCACATGGCTTTGCCAACGTTGCGCGAGGTGCGAACCCGCTGGGCGCCGTGCGCTGTGACCGGTCTTGGCAATGCGCGCCATCTTGCTAAGTCAGGCATCAGATCGGCGATCGAACTTGACTGGTGGCAGAGCACCCAATTTGCGGGCGCACGAGTGACCTACGTGCTGGCCCAGCATTTCTCTTCACGCGATCTCCACGATCTCAACCAATGCCTATGGGGTGGATTCGTCATCGAGGCAGGAGGGACTGTTGTCTACTTTGCAGGCGATTCCGGCTACTGCCCACACTTCGCTGACATCGGGCCCAGGTTGCCCTGCATCGTCCTCGCACTGCTGCCAATCGGGGGCCTACGAACCGCGATCGCGTACGCGCCCGAACTAGCGACCAGTCGGTCGATGCCGCCCCATGTGAAGCAGGATGGAATCAACCTTGCCAGCCTGCTTTGTGAAAGCCGTCTAGCATGTGCTGGTGGTCTTCCGGCCGCTCGTACGGTCGTAATTGCCTGAGAACTGGAACGACTCAGGGGACTTTTCCCGTCTCCGCTTCGACTAGCTGTGCGGTAACACGGACCCGTGTGCCACTGCGGCGCACACCGCCTTCAACGACGTAGCGTACACCCAACTCGCGCGCCACCAGCTTTACGTCCACAGCGCGACCCTTATACATGAAGCTGGAGTTCCGCGCGATCACTAGGAGCGAATGGCTGCGAGAGAGTTCGGTAATTACATCATCCGCAACACGCGTGGCGATCGCGCAGGCACTGATGCAGGAACCGCGCATCCTGCTGGCAACGAGCCAATCGCATCGCTGGACCCAATGAATGCCAAGCTGGTGATGACGCGCTGCGCGACATCAACCGCCGCGACGGTATTACCGTGCTGTGCAATCTCCACACCTTGGATGCGGCGCGTGCCTATTGCCGACGAGACGATCGACTACAGTCCCTGCGCCTTCATGGACACTTACGACCCGGCCACAGTGTTCAGTTCGATCGACCGCTTCGGCCGCTACGCCTATGGCAACCAACCGAGCATTGCGCAGTGAGACCTCGCGCGGTTTGCGGAGGCGCTGCTGCCGCTTTTGGACGAGGACGAGGACCAGGCGCTGACAGCGGCGAAGGCGGCAATCGGCTCGTTCGCGCCGAGCTTCAATGCCGCCTATCAAAGCGGCCTGCAGCGCAAGGTCGGCCTCGCCGTCGAGCGCGAGGGCGATGCTGTGTTGATCCATGACCTGTTGACACGCATGGCTGAGAACAGCGCCGACTTTACCTTGACCTTCCGCCGGCTCTGCGCTGCGGCGGCGGACCCGGAAGGTGATGCCGCTGTGCGAGTGTTGTTTGCGGACGCCAACGCATATGACACCTGGGCTGCGCGCTGGCGCCACCGTCTGATGGAGGAAGTGGCGGTTCCCGATGTGCGCTACGCCGCAATGCGGGCGGTGAACCCCGCCTTCATCCCGCGCAACCACCTCCTGGAGACCGCGTTCGATGCGGCCGTCGCGCGCGAGGATTTCACTCCCTTCGAGGAACTGCTTGAAGTGTCGTCGCGACCGTATGAGGAGAGGCCGGGCTACGAGCGCTACGTCGCGCCACCGGCACCGGAGGAGCGCGTGCAACAGACCTTCTGCAGCACCTAAAATCGTCGACGCGTAGGTGTGCACGATTGGGACAAGAGATATTTCACGCCGGCCACGACCAAGATCGGCCGCGCGTACTGGCATCAGAGGCGGCGACCCGGTGTGACATCATATTTGAGCCGCAGCTCAAGATCGATGGGGCGGAATTCTTACAGCGCGTTTCGTTGAGCGCTGGTGGAAAAAGCATCACGCCATTTGTCCGTGCTTACTCACCGGTCGGTAATATAGGCGACACTCGGTGCTTGGAAGAATGACCGGACCAGCCGCGGCGTGTTCTTGATGCGGCCAACTGCGCCTCGATCTTGTCCTGCAGTCGTTCGCCCTCGCGCAGCGGCGTTCGGGCCACGCCGGTGCGCTTCACATGGCTCCAGACCAAGCTCATCGGGGTTCAGCTCCGGCGCATAGCCGGGAAGGAAATGCAGCGTCAGCCTGCCCTTGGTGGATTGCACATAGTCCTTCACCAGCTTCGTCTTGTGCGCGGGAAGCCCATCGACCACCAAATGGACCGGCTTTGCGCGATGCCGCATCATCTTGCGCAGCAAGGTGACAAACAGCTCCGCCGTCATCCCGCCTTGATAGGTGCAATACCAGAACCCGCCCTTGGCGTTCACCGCCGATGCCGCACTGATCGATTGCCGTTGGCCAGGACGTTCCACAACGGGGGTTTGTCCCTTACGCCCCAGGTCCGCCCATGCACGGCATCGGCGCGAAACCCCGACTCATCCCAGAAGAAGACTTCGCCACCTTCCGCTTTGGCCTGCTGTGGCAATGGCCGGATAGGTCTCGCGCTGCCATCGCTCGATCGCCTCCGGATCGCGCTGATAGGCCCGTTGCAGCGGCTTTTGCGGCGTCAGGTCGAGTTTGGCGAGCAGTTCGCCGACCGCCGTAAGCCCAAGCCGGATGTCGAATTTCTGCTCGATCAGGCTCGCCACCACAGATCGCGTCCACAGCCCGAAGTCCAGGCCATACTGGCGCGGGTCGTTGCCATTGATCCAGCGGAACACCTGTTGTTCCTGCCGCGGCGTCAGGCTGCGCGGCCGGCCAGGCGCTGGCTTGGAGCGCAGTCCCCACAGTGCCGATGCCCGGCTTTGCTGCCGCTGTCGAGCCATGGTAGATGGTCGTGCGGTTGAACCCGAAGGAGGCGATCACCGAGGAGGGACGCTCGCCGTCCCGCACCCGCTCGACCGCCATCAACCGAATGGTCTCCAGCGTCCGATGATCAAGACCGCGCCCATCTCGTCGCATGTCGTCCGTATACTGCCTCGCGGCACAAAGTACCAATAGGAATGTCGTCTTAATTGTCGACTGGTGAGTAAGCTTTCCTGATTACGCATAAACCTCAGCCAATTTGAGGAGCCGATAGGGCATCGGTGTGGTTCGGACGGCGGCCCATGCGAGGCGCGGGATCATGGCGGCCAGATCTCTCCTAACCAACAACCTCCCTGACGCAGTAATTTCTCGGCGAGCCCTAACCGCCGATCGCCATACGAAGGTTCTCTCCCTCCAGTGCGGTGCTGGCACCCTGATCGATGCGCATCACGGTGTGACCGGCGCGTTCCAGTTCACATGCCATTCGGATCGCCGAATCCAGTGAGCCGGTGCGGCGGACAAGGGTCCGGTCGGCACAAACAACGCTGAAGCATGTCAGCGAGGTGACCGCATTCTCTCCAGCGCCAAGGGGTTCCGCCTGGCTACGTGTTCCTGGATCCAATCCTCTAGCTGCGATAAAATGAGCGAGACGGGCATACCCCTCGGCCAGCTGGAGGCAGGCTTCCTTCCCTGGACCCTCGGGAAGAGAGGCTGCCCGCTTCTGCCACTCTTCAGCACGGCGGCTGTATGTTTCAGCGTCCCAGTTCTCTGGCATCGAACCCCGTCCCGGTTGGCGAGCCGTCAGTCGTCCAGGCGCCGGCAGTCCAGCCGGATCAAATGTACGGTTTGCCTGCCACTGAGTGCGCAGCAGTTTCGTTGCGCGAGGATGAAAGAACATGAGCTGCGCTCGTGGGCTGACCACTACAGGCGCGTCGCCCTGCTAGTCAGCGACGACGCAACCACGGGAGCTATGCTCGAACTCGCTGCGGAATACGAAACTCTTGCCCAGAAATTGGCAGACGAGCGGCGGATCCAGAGGGCCGCTGATAACACGCAGCCGTATCCGCCACGCCAACGTAAATAGGAGCCGAGGGAGACTTTCCAAGTCGGCAAAACATCTAAAAGAGCTGCAAGCGAGGGGACAGCGTGAACATAGTGCTACGCGAAGGCGCAGCCGTTGTATGCTGCTGTAGGAGCCGCCAACGGACACACTGGATCTGAACTCATCGTCGCCGGGCTGAGGAAAACTGGGTAGGATCCACAGCAGGGGAGGACGTCCGGCGTCACGGCAAGCGCGTCCCGCGATATCACCTAGGTCAGGTGCTGGTGGATCCGAAGATAGTCGGATGGCTATGGAGGAAGTCGATCACCGCTGCGGTTGCAGTCCTGATCTCGGTAGTTGGCATGGGAGATGAGCGGATCTCTGTGACCACAGCCGTGAGGTCAGCCCTCAGCTGCGTTGGACTAGCTTGAGCCAGCAGATCGCTGAACAAGGTGTGGAGGTCCGTTGTCAACGGATCCGGAGCGCCACCAGTCGGCAATGCCATGCTGCTTCCCTCCCGCGTTATTTGCGACGCCTATTTGTTAGGGGAGGCCTATGTAGATGTCGAGCTGCGGTTCTGGCTGGTGCCGTGGCCCCCTCTGACGGGACGAGCGTGATCGGCTCGGGGGCTGGAGGAGCATTTCGACCTAAGCCGGCCAAGCCACGACCGGCTAGAGCCTCGATCAGGCGCGTGCCGAGATCTCCGAGACACGAATGGAGGTCGCGGCGCTCTAGATGGCGGCGGAACAGGCCGACGCAGCGGCCAGGACGGCTGAGGCACGCGGCCGAGCGCGAGCGGCAGGCTAGGGGGCTGTGGCGGCGGATTAAGGACGCCTGGCTTGGGCGGTGACGGGTGCCGGCAAGCGTCGGTCCCGTCGTATTCAGGACGCTTATCGTGATCATTGTGAAATGAGCGCCTGATGGCCTCCCGACCGCGCGCACCCACCAGGCCCCGCCGGCTGGATAGGAGGAAAGGCCCGGCGAGGGGGGGGCGCGGCCGGCATTCGGTTGGACCGCCTGGGCTCGGCGCTGACCGTCAGGCGCCCTACATTCCCGAAATGGCGATTGTCACCTACCACTACCGACCGAAGCGAGCGCCGCGGAAGAAGCGCAAGCAGCCGGCGGTTTAAGTGAACCTGCACCGGCTTCGCCCCAGTTCACGCAATGCGGCGCTGTGGTTTCCGCGGCTGCGAAAGCTTATCGAGCAGCGCGACACGTTGCTCGCAGAGCGCGATCAACTTGCCGCTCGTTTGGCGGAGCAGAACAGCGGAGATGGTGCTCCGGCAGGCAGCCCCTTCCTGCGCTACAATGCAATGTTTGACCCACAGGAGGTCGTGCGTCGCCACGCGGTCTCGAACCTGCGAGGCACACCACAATATCTGACCAATTTCCTTGCGTTCTCATTGATCCCAGGTTCTTCCCGAGCATCCTGCAGGGACGTGCTGGAGAGGTCGAAGGAATCCCTATCCCGGCCAACTGGCATGCGGACGTGGCCGAATGGGGCGCTGCGCTCAGAACGATGGATCTGGCGAGGAACAGCTTCACGGTTGTGGAACTCGGATGCGGTTGGGGCTGCTGGATGAACAACACCGGTGTTGCCGCACGCCGCGCGGGGCTTGACGTGAACCTGATCGGCATCGAAGGCGACGCGGGCCATCTGCGCTTCGCCAAAGAGGCATGCGCCGCCAATGGTTTCGCGCCGCAGCAGGTTACCTTGTACCGAGGCGCCGCGGCGCCTGCCAGCGGCATCGCACTGTTTCCCCGGGAGCAACAGGCGGGCATCGAGTGGGGCCTGAAGCCAATTTTGGGTGCCACCGAACAGCAACGGTATTGCGCTGCGCAGTCGGGCAGCCATGACGAGCTGCCAATGATCGCCTTGCAGGAGATCGTTGCTCCGCATCGGCGGATTGATCTGCTGCATATCGATATCCAGGGCGGCGAAGCGGATTTCGTAGCGGGTGCCTCGCTGCCATGAACAGCAAGGTTAGCTATCTCGTGATAGGGACGCATTCGCGGCAGATCGAGGGCCGCATCATGGATACCTTGCTCGGTGCCAAATGGAAGTTGGAGATCGAACGACCGGCCATCCTGTCCTTGTCCGGCGCCGCTCCTCTGGTGACCGTCGATGGCGTGCAAGGATGGCGCAATCCGCGGCTCGATCCCACGCGACGACGAGAGCGACAGATGCAGAGGTTCAAATCGGACGGTCAGGCACAACGATTCTTGTCGGCGCACGCGATGATCTACGGCCACTTCCGGCCGCGACGGCACCTCATGGCCGCGGCCGCCTATCGCCGAACTCGCGCGAGGGCATTCCGGGTCTGGCGGCAGGAGATCTGTGTCTACCAAACAGCGTGATGCCCACAAGCCCCTCTGAAAGTCTCCTCATGCCTGCGCAACGGTTAACTTGGCAATGCCCCTTCACGGCATCCGCTCCTCGGTTCACCTCGGGGAGCTGGCCTAGGGTCCGCATGATGCGAGCCACGGCAATGCTGACGTGCAGCGGTCCCCGGTTCACGGAGGAGTTGGGAGTGCTCCGCCAACTGGGTGATCGAAGCAGATCTGAGTATTTCCCTGACCCGCCTCCGTCACAAAGGCGGTATTCGGCTCTACTGCCTAACCTTCCGGGTGATTCCCCAAGCGCACAGTGACAAGTCGCAACCGGCACGCCATTGATTTCCCCGCCGGGATCACACGCGAAGCTAAAGCAATTGACCTGCTGGTTGCCCTGATTGAGATCCGCCCCGCAAACGAGGGGTGGTGCGAAGCTCTTGCTCGGCAAACGTGACCAGTTTGTGATCGCCTGCGGAATAAATAACCGCGTTGATAGAGTGACCAGATTTGATCATGCGGCGGTGTGCACGACATATTGCCTCCGTTGAGGTCGGCAATGGCCGGGCGGCCGTCAAAGGTCGTGCAGGTGCAGTTATATTCCGGGAACGTCGCTGTCCCACCACCTATGACATTGACGGTGATCTTCCCCCCGCTCGGCTGGCAAGTCGATGCTGCACATAAGGCGAACTCTCCCTCGCAAATCTTGAAATCATGACCCTGTTGGGCACTTGCTCGCCCTGCCAGGCAGAGCGTGAAAAAGCACAAGGTGGCCGCCAGCGCGCTGCTATGCCTGAGAAGGCGCAACTGTAACTAATGCCTTTCTTTTCCTCCGCTCCCTCAAGCCCCTGGCTTGTGTTCACGGATTTGTCGGCTGCAGCTGCGGAGCCGGTCCC
>CAWKMC010000034.1:0-48481 GCA_963850535.1 uncultured Alphaproteobacteria bacterium
TTCTAAATCAGGACACTAGCGGTCAGAGCGGGTTTGGCCCGACCACTTCCCAGTGATGGCGCGCGAAGAACTCTGTGCGTTCATCGGGATCCATCGGACGATTCTCAGCGAGTTCCTCGATGAGGCTTCCTGCGGCAGCAGGAGTATAGAGAAACAGCGCCCTGGCGGGCTCGGTGCCGGTATTCTTCCAGGCATGCGGAACATCACGCGGCATGAACGCGCATGTTCCGGGACCGCCGACGGTTACTTCGTCGCCGATCTTGAAGGTGATCTCGCCGGAAATGACCCAGGCAACCTCATCGCTGTCGTGGTGGAGATGGTGGAGGCTCGTGGTGCCGGGAGGCAGGGTCTCCTCGAACAACATAATGCTCTCGTTGGTCTCGTGTCCGAGAAGCTTCAGGTAAAACGAGCGGCCAGGCGTCGGCGAGTCGAAATGCTTCCCGCCGCCGGCGGGTATAACGAAGCCCTTTGCTGTGTTCATGTCCTGTTCCTCACTTCGGCACAGATGATAGACCTCGGCGGTCCCATCCAACCAGCCAAGCTGCTGCTGCCACAAGCGACGGCTGTGCTGTCCTGTCTGGTGGCTCAAACCACCCGCTCTCTCCCTGATGACGCATTGGGTGGCGTCCTGCGGGTGCACTCCGAGGCAGCGACTGTCCGATTCGAACATCTCACGACAGGTTCTGGCCGAGAGCGGACTGGCAGCTTCCGGGCAAAAAGAGTAAGAAGCTGCATCCCAGTCACAGTGTGACAGACGGGCAACTCGCTGTGGCTTGCAACGCAGGTCGCTGAGTGGCCCGTCGAAGTGGAGCGATGCGCTCCGATAAACTAGAAGAGAGCATGCACGATGGTAAAGCGCCGCAAAGAGGAAGAGATCGTCGGAGTGCTCGAGTTCGAAGGCAGGACCAGCGAGGATCCAGAAGTCATGCAATGGTTGGCCGAGCACAAGGCGCAGAATGGAGGCAAGATCCGGGTAAGCCGGGGCAGCACTGGCGTCCGAGTGGCATTCAGCAAGGCTGCGGACATGGCGTTGTGGCAAGCACGGTCGGGACAGGGAGGTAAGGGAAAGCGATCGCCAGGCTCCTGAGCTTCCTTCAAACCGCGGAGGATATCGTCATTGACAAAGGATGAGCTGACCCGTTGGGCATTGGCCAATGGCTGGCGGGTCATCGCAGGCCATCCCAGCCTGACGAAGCCGGGCGCGCCGAACGATCCCATCGTGCGTCTTGTGCTGAAGGCGACGGTAGTCAACCTTGAGGTGCGCAAACCCGCCGGAAAATGGGAGAAAGTGGCTGGTGAGAGCTACACTCACGTCGTGCAAGGCTCGGAAAATGAGCCGCCACGCGGCCTTGGCTTCGAAAAAATCCCGAGCGTCACGGCGCTGATGCAGCAAAATCGCGATGCGATGGTATTTGGACGATGAGTGGCGGCTAAAGTCCGAGGCCCTTCTTGCCGACTGCTGCGTTCCTGATCACGCCCGTTGGAATGCGATAAATTATCGGCCAGGAAACCGGGATACGTATTGACCGTGGCAGCTACGGATCCCAATGCATTGCCGACATGCGATCTTCGCGCTGAAAGCCGACCCTGGTGCGGATCGGTACGACCGTGGGCTCTTTCGCGTTCTTGGTGGTGCGCCTCGGCGCGAATGGAGCCCTTGATGATGGTCCAAGCAGGCAACGATCAGACAGCGATACCGGATGCTGCCAGCCTGCGCGAAGTGCTCGCGCGCTTCCAGGACCCGTTGCCGCACGTCGCCACGCTTCAGATCGTCACCACAATCCTGCCGCTGATAGCTCTGCTGGCCACGATGCATGCAGGGCTGGCCTTTGGCTGGTGGCCGCTGCTCGCATTGGGCGTTCCCGCGGCCGCGCTGACGGTGCGGACCTTCATCATTCAACACGATTGCGGCCATGGATCGTTCTGCCGCATACGCCGCACCAACGACCTTCTCGGGCGCTTCTGCTCGATGCTGACGCTGACGCCTTATGCGCAGTGGCGGCGCCACCACGCGAAACACCACGGCGCGTGGAACGACCTCGACCGACGCAGCGCCCGCGGACGTGATCTGTACTCATCCTGCCTCACGGTCGCCGAGTACAATGCCCTCGGCCCCTGGCAGCGACGACTCCACCGCACCGCTAAGCATCCCGCAATCAGCCTTTTGGTGCTGCCTCCGCTAATTTTTCTGGTGCTGTACCGCTTCCCATTTGCCGCGCCGCGCACCTGGCGCGCGGAACGGCGCAGTGTGCATCTGACCAACCTCTCGCTGGTTGCACTGCACGGCGCTCTCGCGGCGATGCTGGGTATCGGCCCAGTAGCAGCCGTACTGCTCGCCGTCATGGTGCCGGCGAGCATTGTCGGCGTCTGGCTGTTTTCATTACAACACCTTTTCGACGGAGCCCACTGGGCGCGACATGTGCAATGGGACCCGGTTGACGCGGCGCTGCGTGGTAGCTCGTTTCTCCGGCTGCCCCGCTTCCTGCAGTGGGTGACCGGAAATATTGGTTTCCACCACGTCCACCATGCATCGCCGCGGGTTCCCAACTACCGGCTGGAAGCCTGCCACGGTGCGCATCCGGGCTTCACCGTGGCGTCGGTGCTGACCCTGACCGATGGCCTGCGCGCGTTCCGCCACGTGCTGTGGGACGAGGCGAATGGGCGGATGGTCACTTTTGCTGAGGCGATCCGCTCGAACCTGTAGGCAGCGCCGACTGGCCCTGGGGAGTGGCAACTTGGTGAGCCTGTTCCTGTCAAGGAGGCTAGGGTGTCGGGGTGGCTGCCCGGCGGCCCTCACGCTGCAGTTGCAGACGCACTAGGTTTGTTGTCTGTCTCGGCTGCGTCCGATAAACTGATGACATCAAGCTGGCTGGCCGCTGCAATGTTGTCCGCTGGACTACACACAGTCGCGACGCTCGTGTCCTGAAGGAGGGCGCTGACATGTGGGGTGTCGCGGATACCGGCTCTCCGTGCTGATTGTTGCGAGCCATGGATCGGGGCGCCGACCATGAAGGCGCGCGTGCTGGCTGCAGCGCTAGATGGGCGCGTGATCGGCGCTGCCGACGCCGAGATCTCCCGTGCGGTGCATCCGGCGGAAGCCTCATGCGACGGCGATATCGCGATCGCCGTCTCACCGGATACAATCCGGATCCTGGGCGAGAGCCGAGCGAAGATCGCACTCATTCCAGAGGGTACGCAGTTCCCAGATCAGCGATTTCAGACTGTGATCCTTATGCGCGGGTCTCGCTCCAGTCTGCCGACGATCACGCATGTTTTCCGCCATCGTCCCGATGTTCAACCGGGCGTCCATCCGAGTGCCGTGGTTGCACCGGACGCGGTCATCGGAGAAGGCGCGACGATCGGGCCTTTGGTAGTCATCGGCCGCCACACATCCGTCGGACCCCGCTCGATAATCCTGTCGCAGGCGACGCTCGCAGCCGGTGCGACACTCGGCGCAGATTGCCTCGTCTATCCCGGCGTTCGCATCGGTTGGGGATGCCGCGTGGGAGACCGCGCCGTCATTCACCATAACGCGTCGATCGGTGCGGACGGATTCAGCTTTGTGCCGACGCGCCCAGGTGCGCTCGAAGCGGCCCACGGCGCCCAAGGCGCGGCCAAGGTCAATCCCGAGCGCAACGAACTTCAGAAGATCCACACTCTGTCGATCGTTGAGATCGGCGATGATGTCGAGATCGGCGCGCTGACCGCCATCGACCGCGGCACCCTGAAGCCGACGCGCATCGGTTCAGGAACCAAGATCGATGATCTCGTGATGATTGGCCATAACGTCGAAATCGGTATGGATTGCCTGCTTTGTGGCCAGGTGGGCCTCGCGGGCGGTGTGATCGTCGGTGACGGCGCGGTGCTCGGAGGGCGTGTCGGGGTCGCCGACCACCTGAAGATCGGAGCGTGGGCAGTTGTGGGTGCCGCGGCCTGCGTTGGAACCAACGTCCCGGCTGGCGCCGTGTATGCCGGTTATCCAGCAGTGCCGCGCGCTGAAGCGATGGAGAACCTGAAGCTGATGCGCCGCGTGCGGCGGCTCGTGGCTCGACTCTCCGAGGTTGGATCGGGAGGTATTGATGGTCTCCAATTCAACAGAGACAACAATGGCAGGAGACCATGACAGAGGCGATTGAAGACGTGCTCAGGGAGATAATTGCCAAACAGGCTCACGTGGAGCCGTCGCTGATCACGCGGGAGTCTGTATTGTCGGAATTGGGTGTGACGTCACTCGACCTGGTCGAGATCATCATGACGATCGAAGACAAGTACGACGTAACCATACCGGTGGATGCAGTCGAAGCCTGGAACGGTTACAAAACTGTCGCGAACCTTATTGAGCTGGGTCACTCGCTCGGTCTAGACGGGCACTGCAGTGGATCATGAGCCTATCGTGGTCACCGGCGCCGGATGTGTCTCGGCGCTTGGCCATTCGGTGGAGACATTCTGGTCGGCGCTGCAGGAAGGGCGCTGTGGTCTTGGCAAGCTCGACGAGTCGGCACCCTCCGATTTGAAGGTCTCGATGGTCGGTGCCATCCCCGCTCCTGATCCTCGCCACATGCTGAACGCCCGCAGATTACCGATGCTGGATCGTTTCAGCGTGCTGGCGATCGTTGCAGCCCAGCAGGCACTGGCACAGTCGGGGCTGTCATTCGAGAACGGCGGACACCGAACCGGCTGCGTGGTCGGCGTCGGCACGGCAGGAGGAGAGGCGATCGAGGAATTGTATCGCAAGATGTACCTCGACGGCGCAAAGCGCGCGAACGTGTTCACCGTGCCGCGGGTCATGCCCAGTGCGCCGGCAAGTCAGATCAGCATGGCTTACGGCATCCGCGGCCCTGTCTTCACCGTTTCTTCGGCGTGTGCATCGTCCAACCATGCGATCGCCACGGCGGTGTGGCTGCTGCGCAACTCTGTCATCGATGCAGCGATCGTCGGCGGAACGGAGGCGCCACTGACCTACGGGATCCTGAAGGCGTGGGAGGCCATGCGCGTCATGGCGCCAGACACATGCCGACCGTTTGATCGACATCGCAAGGGACTTGTGCTTGCCGAAGGGGCAGGCATGGTGGTGCTCGAACGGGCGGATCACGCCAAGGCGCGCGGGGCCGAGATCCTTGCGCAGATCGCCGGGGTAGGGATGAGCGCAGACGCGGCCGACCTGGTCGCGCCGACTCTCGAAGGCGCCGCCCGCGCAATCCGAGCATGTCTAACGGACGCCAACCTCTCCGTGGATGCCGTTGACTACATCAACGCCCACGGCACCGGCACAGCAGCCAACGACATTACGGAGATTAAAGTTATCAAGGCGGTATTCGGCGACGAGGCCAAGCGCCTGTCGATCTCCTCGACGAAATCGATGCACGGCCACGCGCTTGGCGCGAGTGGTGCGCTCGAGTTGATCGCCGTCATCGAGGCGATCCGCCGCGGCATTGTTCCACCGACCATCAACATTGAAGAACTAGATCCCGAATGCGATCTCGACGTGACACCCGGTTGTGCGCGGGCTCGTCCGATCCGGACCGCCGTTAGCAATGCCTTCGCATTCGGCGGGACCAATGCGATCGTCGCGGTGAAGCGCTTCGTCAATTGACGGGGTATTGGCGGCCGCCTTGGGTTGCCGCAACATCGCATAGGCGCCGAATACGATGGAGGAACCGCCGGGCATGATCAACAAAATCGTCCAGTCGATGGCCGAGGCGATGGCCGACATCAAGGACGGATCGACCGTGCTGATCGGTGGGTTCGGCGCTGTGGGCCAACCGAACGCGCTGATCGAGGGACTGATCGAGCAGGGCGCCACCGACCTCACCGTCGCCGCCAACAATGCCGGCGTCGGACACGTCGGCCTGGCACGACTGATGGAGCTGGGGCGGGTGCGCAAGATCGTCTGCTCATTTCCGCGCTCGTCCGATCCAGTGGTGTTCGAGACGCTGTATCGCGCCGGCAAGATCGAGCTGGAGATCGTGCCGCAGGGGACATTGGCGGAGCGGATGCGCGCCGCCGGCGCCGGTGTGCCGGCGTTCTACACCGCCACCGGCGTTGGCACCAAGATGGCGATGGGGAAAGAGACGCGCGAGTTCGATGGGCGCTCCTTCGTGATGGAGCAGGCGCTGGTGGGAGACGTGGGGCTGGTCGAAGCGTGGGAGGCCGATCGCTGGGGCAATCTGACGTTTCGCGAGTCAGGCCGCAACTTCAATCCGGTCATCGCGATGGCGGCAAAACTGACCATCGTGCAAACACAGCACTTGCGCGAACTTGGCGAGATCGATCCCGATCACGTCGTGACGCCCGGCATCTTCGTGGACCGCGTCCTGCACGTGCCGTACGGTGACCCGACCGGGTTCTGACACAACGCGTTGTAGTTACCTTCGACAGCGACGCAATATCTCCGACGCCTCCCTAAGATCGGTGAATGCCAGCCCTTCGCCGAACCACGCATAGAGGGATCCCACAACTCCCCGAGCGTTTGCCGTCCGACCTTGCTGCAGCATGAGACGCGCCAAACCGTTGCATGCCTGCAGTTCGAGGAGTTTCGCGGACTGCGTTTGCGCAACTGCGATGGCCTGCACGAACTCATGCTCCGCCGCGGCATTGTCGGACGTACTCTGCAGCACGATGGCCTTGCGGACATGCAGACACGCATCGAATGCTGCAACGCCCGAACGAGCGGATGTGCGCAAAGTCTCGTCCAACAGATGCATTGCCTCCGGCAACTGGCCCGCCCATGTCAGCACATCGGCCAACAGAACATGGACGTAAGCCGCCTCGCGTTGCCAGCCGAGAGCGTCAAGCGTGCGTCGTGCTTGCGACATTGTACCTTAGACCATTCGCGACGTTGCCGCCACGCGCGCTCAGCCACCCCATCAGGCATTCGCCGAGTGCCAGATACTGTGGAAAGCCGTTCTCGGCCGCAGTCGCAAGCAGGCTCTCAGTGCAATTGCGGCATCCGGCCTCATCGCCGATCGTCTGGTATGCTCGCGCCGAGGTGGAGAGCGCCATAGCGTATGCCAGCGAAGCCACGCCAACATATCGCGCCCGTTCGATTGCGAACTCGGCATGCGCGATCGCGCGCTCAGGATAACCAAGATGTGCGAGAGTATTCGCCAGATACGCCGCCGCTGCCACGTCCGGTGACGAGGTGATGGCAAGATCCGGGATTGCCGCCTTGTCTTGCTGGCACAATTCCAACGCGATCGTCAGATTATCCTTCGCTGCGCCAAGTTGCCCCTGATGAAATCGCAAGATGCCAAGCCTGACCTCCGCGGCGATCCTTATCGCGGGACTGCCAGTCGTGTCGGCTAGGTGCAGCAAGTCGGCGCTGATCTTCTCAACTGGCCCCAACTCGCTGCGGCTCATCGCGATCGCCCCACGTGCGAACAGCGCGCGCGCCAGCAGGTCGGGTTGTTTGAGCCGACGGCAGACACCGACCGCACGCTCGAACATATCGCATGCATCGGGATCGGATTGTCCCTTGATCGCGATCAGCAGGCGACCAAGTGCGATGAGCAGCTCCGCTTCGAGCACCTGCTGATTCGGCTCCTCAGGCAGGCTGCGGGCAAATTGCAAGCCCCGCTCCAGGTGATTCCGGGTCTCCGCCAGACCGGCGCGCTCCGCCGACCGTTCACCAGCCGCGCGGTAATAACCTGCGGCCTTGGCGATCAGGCCTGCCTGAGCACAGTGATAGCCGAGGCGACTAGGTGGTATTATGCCGACGCTCCTGTCGGTCTCCGCGACGCTTGCGATCGAAGCGTGGATCTCACTGCGCCGGTGCCGCGGCAGACTCTCATACGCGACGTCGCGGACCAGGGCGTGCTTAAAGGTGTAAAGCGCGTCCATCCCGGCGTCGCGCTGGAAGGCCAGACCGGCGTTGACAAGGTCCTGCAGACCCTGGGCAAGTTGCCGCTCCGGCAGGTTGGCGATCGCGGCCAGCAGCGCGTGGGAAAAGTTGCGTCCGATCACCGCGCCAATCTGCGCCACCTCCTTGGCTCCTGGCAGGCGATCGAGTCGTGCCATCAGCGAACCTTGCAGCGTCTTCGGAACCACAATCGCATCGCTGGACGCGGGATTGCTCCGGGCCGCCTCCAGCACCGCCTTGGTCATTTCCTCGATGAACAGGGGCACACCGTCGGTCTGCTGGATGACACGCTCGCACAGCAAGGGTGGCAGAGCGTGCTGCGCAGCGACTTGCCTGGCGAGCAACTCGGAATGCGGGCGATCAAGTCGACCGAGCGTCAACACCGTCACGTTCGGCCGCCCGATCCAGGGCGGGACAAATTCGGGGCGAAACGACACCATCCGGAACACAGGCAGATCGGCCAATCGGTCGATGCCCGCGCCAATCAGTTCCAGCGTTGTCGGGTCGGCCCAGTGCGCATCCTCGAACAGCGCAACCACCGGACGTATCTTTGCCAAATCCGCCAACCGCTGGATCAGCACATCGAAGGTCTTTTCCTTCCGGCGCTGCGGGCTTAGGTCGAGGCTCGGGTCACGATCCCCGAGTGGAATCGACAGCATGGCAGCGAGCAACGGCAGGCCGTCCGGCGGAAGGCCGCGCGATGCCACGAGCGAGTCCAGCTTGCGTAGCTTATCATCGAGGGAGTCGTTGCGGCCGAAACCAAGTTCTCGCTCCCAGCGGGAGATGATCGGATAGAGTGCGTCGTCCTGATGGTGCGGCGAGCAGAAATACCGCAGGCTGAAGTGGCGAAGACCGGTCAGCCTCTCCTCCAGCGCGGCGAGCAGTCGCGACTTGCCGATGCCCGGCTCGCCCGAAATGAGCACGACGCGGCCATCGCCGTTGACGGTGCGCTGCCACTGGTCGAGCAGGAAATCTAGTTCCTTGGTTCGGCCGACGATCGGGGTCGGTGCGGTGGCAAACAGTGCCTCTGACCGGCCGGACAAAGTGGTCGGTCGGTGCACGCGCCAGACCTGTTGCGCCGCGCTGAAGCCTTTCAGCGCGAGCGGTCCCAGATCCTCCGTCTCGAACAACAGGCGCACCTGGTCGTGCGTGGCCTCGCTCATCAGGATGGTATTGGGCTGGGCGAGGGACTGCAGGCGCGCTGCCAGATGTAAAGTCTGCCCCACCGCCATCTGTTCCTGCACCGCGCCGGCGCCCATAAGATCGCCGATCACCACCAGTCCGCTGGCAATGCCGATCCGAACGGACGGACGATGTGTGTCGATCGTATCGATGATCGCCAGGCCGGCCCGCACCGCGCTCTCGGCGTGCGATTCATCAGCGTTGGGCCAGCCGAAATAGACCAGGACCGCGTCGCCGACCACGCGCGCTATGTAGCCGCCCGTCGCCGCAACAGCGGCGTTCACGTTCAGCTGGTAGCGGCTCAGGAGCTCCCGCAACTCCTCGGGATCGAGTTGCGTCGTCAGCGGCGTCAAATCGACGATGTCGCAGAACAGCGCGGTGATTTGGCGACGCTCCGCCGAAACCCCCAGCTGCGACGCCTGAGAAGGAGTTGGCGTGTCCGGCGCCGTTGCACCCAATGCTCTGATGGCAACGAGCAAGCGCCTGCGGTCGCCCACCGAACCGACGCCGGCGTCCTTCAGGTCCTCGGCGGTGAGATGCGGCAGAACGTCAGCCGAAATCGCGTGCTGCGCGAACAACTCGGCATATCGCTCCAAACCGATCTGCCGGAGCCACTCCGCGACCTCCATGCCGCTCCCCAGCGAAACGGTCGGTAAGTGCCCGAGCCGGCCCGTCCTGTCCACTGCACCTATACCTCGCCTGCGATCGGACTTACTGTTGGTCTCGCCAGAAAGGAAATGGCCATGCTCGATGAGCCGCGTCTTTTGGCGGCCAATCCCTGGGTGACACGCCGCCCGATCACAGTGACCGAGTACCACCGGATGGGTGAGGTCGGCATTCTTGGCGATCGCGACCGTGTTGAGCTGATCGAGGGGGAGCTCGTCGCCATGTCGCCGATCGGCAGCTATCACCACGGCACCGTTATTTCACTCACACAAGGGCTGGTGCGTGCCGTTGGCGACCGTGCCATGGTCTCGGTTCAAGGTCCGGTCCGACTGGACGACTTCAGTGAACCGGAGCCGGATTTTGCGCTGCTCAAGCCTCGCCCGGACTTCATACCGGGACGCCCACGCGCAACCTTCCGATGTGCTGCTGCTGATCGAGGTGGCCGATACCAGCCTGAACTACGACCGCGCTGTGAAGCGCGCCCTGTATGCGCGTCACGGCATATCGGAGCTTTGGATCATCGATCTGAACGCCGGAGAAATCGAAGTCTGTCGTCAGCCCGGCGCCGGCTATGCGGCAATCACGCGCGTCGGCCGAGACGGCGTCCTCGAGCCAGAATTGCTGCCCGGTGTTCGCATCCAGGCTGCGACACTGTTTCGCTGAAAGGACAACCGATGGCCGATACCGCAGTGACCGAGTTCAAGCCACTGAGCCGCGCCGAGATGGCCGCCCGCGTTGCGCGCGACATCCCCGAAGGATGGTATGTCAATCTCGGCATCGGTATTCCGACGGCGGTCGCCGACCAGGTACCTCTCGATCGCGAGGTGATCTTTCATTCCGAGAACGGCGTGTTGGGCATGGGACGGGCGCCGCCGAAGGACAAGATCGATCCGTGGTTGATCAACGCCGGCAAGCAGTATGTGACGCTGCGCCAGGGCGGCAGCTTCTGCCATCACGCCGACAGCTTTTCGATGATCCGCGGCGGACACCTCGATCTCTGCGTGCTTGGTGCGTTCCAGGTGGCGGAGAATGGCGACATCGCCAACTGGGCGACATCCGAGAACGACACGGCGCCTGCAGTCGGTGGTGCGATGGATCTCGCCGCCGGAGCAAAGCGGCTGTGGGTGCTGATGGAGCACACGACGAAGGACGGATCGCCGAAGCTGGTGCAGCGCTGTTCGTATCCGCTGACCGCGGTGGGTGCAGTGAAGCGGGTCTACACCAACTTGGCGGTGCTCGATGTCACCGATCGCGGCTTCGTGGTGATCGACATGGCGCCTGGAGCTGACATTCGACGCATTGCAGGCGCGGACCGACGCGCCATTGCATCGCAGCACCTGACGGAGCGGCCCGCATGCCCGCGATGATGGATCCGCTCGAACATCTGCAGATGCTGAAGGACAGCGCGGCGGGAATCGCGCCGCGCCAAGGCGATCTCACGCGGATCCGGGCGCTGCGGTTCACCGAAACCGGGTTCGATCGGACAACCTGGCGCGAGATGTGCGAAATGGGCTGGCTCGGATTGCGCATTCCCGAGAGCGACGGCGGCTCCGGCCTGGGTGCGCGCGAGTTCTGCGGCCTCACAGAGGAGCTGGGAGCATCCTTGGTGCCGGAGCCGCTGATCTCCGCAGCAATGGCCGCGTCGCTGCTGCCCTCGGATCAACTCGCGCCGGTGCTGGCCGGCGAGCGCATCGTGCTCGCTGCCTGGCAGGAAAAGCCGAACAGCATCGCGCTGACCGGCGACACGGTGCTGCGCGATGGCAGGCTGAGCGGACGCAAGCTGTTCGTGCCGATGGCGGCTGGGGCCGATGCGTTCCTGGTGAGCGTGCCGGGTGGCCTCGCGCTGGTGGAACGCGATGCACCCGGCGTTTCGCTGGAACTGCAGCAGACGCAGGACGGCGGCAACTTTGGTACGCTGACCTTCGATGGTGCACCGGCAGAGGCGATTGACGGCGATGCCGAGGAAGCACTGGAGCACGCCATCATGGCCAGCTCCGCCTATCTGTTCGGCCTGATGGATCGCGCGTTCAAGATCACGCTCGACTACATGAAGACGCGCGAGCAGTTTGGCCGCAAGATCGGCAGCTTTCAGGCGCTGCAGCACCGCGCCGCCGACATGGAGATTCAGATTTCGCTGACCCGGGCGACTGTGGCGTCCGCGGCCTATGCGTTGGACAACGCGCCGACCCTCGCCCAGCGCCGTGCGGCGGTCTCGCGCGCCAAGGTGCGCGCGTCGGACGCTGCCATGGTGGTGACTCGCACATGCATCCAGTTGCACGGCGGTATCGGCTACACGGACGCGTACGATATTGGCCTGTTCCTACGCAAGGCGATGGTGCTGGCGCCGTTTTACGGTCCGCCGATGGTGCACCGTGCGCGGTTTCGCGCGGTGGCGCCCGAGCGGGACGATGACTGAGTCACTGCCGATTCTCACTCAACGCCGCATCGAGGCGGCGTTCGCCAAGGGCATCTTCGACGAGATGAAGGCGGAGCTTGGCGAGGCGGCGGCCAAGCGCATCCTGGCCAATGCGGTGATCAAGCTTGCCAGGCAGGCGGCGGCAGAGATGGCGAAGCAGGCGCCGGACGGCGAGCCAAGCCTCGACGCGTTCCGTGCCATCCAGCCACGTTGGACGGCCGAGGACGCGCTGCGTATCGATGTTGTCGCATCCACTGAAAGCGAGTTTCATTTCAACGTAACGCGCTGCCGCTATGCCGAGATGTATCGCGCCATGGGCCTGGCGGAACTCGGCGCACTCCTGTCGTGCAACCGCGATGGCGCGTTTTGCGAAGGCTATGATCCGCGGCTGAAACTCGAGCGAACCCAGACCCTGATGGGCGGAGCCAGTCACTGCGACTTCCGGTATCGGTGGCAAGAGACGCCGCCGAGATAATCAGCGCCCGGCCAGATGGCCCCCGACCGGGGGCCAGACCCTAGGCGTCACCATTCCTGTCATCTTCCGGCCGCAGTGGGCATAGTGTCCGCATGGAGAATGCCCCATGACCGATATCATTCCCGTTATCGATGTCGCTGATTACCTGGCCGGACGGCCGGGCGCCCTGCAGGCGACGGCGCGTGCACTGCACGACGCGCTAACCACTGTGGGCTTCCTTGTGCTCACCGGACACGATGTCCCGCAGGGTCTTATCGCGCAGACCTTTGCCGAGGCCAAGCGACTGCATGATCTGCCGATGGCCAGCAAGTTGGCATTGCGGCTCAATGAACATAACAACGGCTACATGGCGATGGGTCGCTATGCCGTGTGGACTTCGGACGTCAACAGGAACGACAAGGGCGACCTGAACGAAGCCTTCTTCATCAAGCGCGAGCGCACCCCGGACGATCCGCTGCTGCGACCCGGCCGACGGTTTGTCGGCGCCAACGTCTGGCCGGATGAAACAGCGTTGCCCGGGTTTCGTCAGCGCTCACTGGAGTACGCCGACGTTATGGATGGCTTTGCCCGTCGTATGTTGCCGGCGATGGCGGTCGCACTCGATCTGCCGCCCGACTGGTTCGCAGAGGCCTTCCAACAGAGTCAGTTCACCTTGCGACTGTCACACTATCCGCCGGTCCAGGCCGATACCAATCAGTTCGGTATCGCTCCGCACACCGACAGCAATTTCCTGACGTTTCTGGCACAGACTGACGTGCCCGGCCTGCAGGTGAGAATGCCATCCGGCGACTGGCTGGATGTGCCGTATGTCCCGGGGTCATTTGCCGTCAATTCCGGCGACATGATGCGCCGATGGACCAACGGACGGTTCAAGTCCACACCGCACCGCGCGCTGCCTCCCGTCGGACGGCACCGCTACGCGATTCCATTCTTCCTTGGCCCACAATTTGACTGGGTGATCGAATGCCTGCCCACCTGCACCGGCCCTGACAATCCGCCGCGCTGGGAACCGATCACCTATGCGGCGTGGCAGGAGGTACCTGGTACGACGCGAACTACGACCCAAAGGCCCAGCAGGACCTGGTGGCGTAAAGGAGGCCGATCATGAGACGCAGACACCTATTGGCAAGCGGCGCCGCGTTGGCGTCACTTGGCACGACGCGCCTCGCGCGACCAGCGCTTGCACAGGGCGCATCGGCGAAGGTGCTAAAATTCGTGCCGCAGGCAGATCTCGCCAATCCCGACCCGATCTGGACCACGGCGACCGTCGCAACCAATCACGGCTACATGGTTTGGGACACGCTGTACGGCATCAACGACGCGCTGGTTGGTCAGCCGCAGATGGTCGCCGGACACGAGGTATCGTCGGACGAACTCACCTGGACGTTCAAATTGCGCGAAGGCCTCAAGTTCACCGACGGCACCCCGGTACGCGGCATCGATTGCGTCACCTCGATCCAGCGCTGGGCAGCGAAGAACCCTTTCGGCCAACAGCTTGTGGCCCAGACGGACGAGATGAAGCCGCTGGATGACAGCCAGTTCGAAATCAGGCTGAAAAAGCGGTTCCGCCAAATGACCTATGCGCTTGGCGCCCAGGGCTGCTTCATCATGCCGGAGCGCATGGCGAAGACGCCGGCGACCGAACAGATCAAGGAGTTCGTGGGTTCCGGCCCGTTCATCTTCAAACAGGATGAATGGCAGGCTGGTACGAAGGCGGTTTACGTGAAGAACCCGGGATACGTGCCGCGCCAGGAGAAGCCGGAGTACGTCTCGGGCGGCAAAGTGGCGTACTTCGAACGGGTGGAATGGCATACGCAGCCTGACCCCGCCACGGCCGCCGCAGCATTGCAGACCGGTGAGGTGGATTGGCTGGAGTTCCCGATGCTCGACCTGCTGCCGATGCTGCGCAAGTCGGCTGGGTGCGATGTGGTGCGCTACGATCCACTCGGCGCGCTGGCGATCATCGCGTTCAATCACCTGTATCCGCCGTTCGATAATCCGAAGCTGCTGCGCGCGCTGCTGCCGGCGATCGACCAGCAGGACTATGTCACCGCCTGGGTTGGCGAGCAGCAGGATCTTGGCACGTATCCGGTGGGCTTTTTCACGGCACATTCACCCATGGCCAACAACGTCGGCATCGAGGCGTTTACCTCGAAGCGCGATCTGGCCGCCGCAAAAAAGCTCATCGCCGAGAGCGGCTACAACGGCGAGAAGATTGTGATGATGGCACCATCCGACCAGCCATCGTTGGTAGCGCCATCACAAGTATCGCGCGAATTGTTCACCAAACTTGGTTTGAACGTCGAGTATCAGGTGATGGACTGGGGTACGCTGGTCGCGCGTCGCGCGAAGATGGACCCGCCGTCGCAAGGCGGTTGGAACGTATTCCACACCACCTGGGGTGGTCTTGCCACGTCGAATCCCGGCAGTTCGTTTCCGTTGCGTGGCAACGGCAAGAAAGGATGGTTCGGCTGGCCGACCGACGCCAAGCTGGAGGAACTGCGCGATCAGTGGTTCGATGCACCTGACATGGCCGAGCAGCAGAAGATCTGCGAGCAAATCCAGCTGCAGGCGTTCCAGAGCATGCCGTTTATGCCAGTCGGGCAGTGGTACTATCCGTGGGCAGTGCGGAAGGATTTGGCCGACTTTGTGCAGTGCGCACAGGTGCTGTTCTGGGGGGTTCGGCGAACCTGATTGCAGCCACATGAAGCGCTATCGAGCGGACCGAAGACGGTCGATAGCGTCCCCCTCGTTAAGTGGGCATGGCGGTTTCGCAGTGAGTATAAGCGGACGCCGCAAGCGGCGTCATGCTGCTTGACCGGGTCGCGGTGCAGTCGACTGGCGGCAGAGGCGTACAAGCGCGGCCGTGAGCCGCATGGGCAAGCTGGTTGGCCAAGCAGACACTTACATCTGCGTGATCGAGAGGGGCTGCCCCTATCTGTGCACGCTTTGCCCTCGCTACGATGCTGAACATGCCCTACCCCATCCCCTTCGGCGAAGACGGCGCTGAGCGGTATGACGTGCAATCACGCTCTGCTGCGAACACCAACCAGCGCGCAAGAACCTATAGCACGGCCGCCCTGATCGCCCGCCTGGTCGTCCTGCCGCCATTGCTGGCTATCCTGGCCGGCTCCGCTTGGCTGCTCTGGTCTGCGATAGAGGATGCGCTCGGCGAGGACAGCGTGATCTTCTTGCTGCCTGTGCTGGCTGTGATTGCCCTCACCGTCGCTCGCCACGCCAAGTCAAGTTTGACTGGATCGTTCGCGCTGCTCGGATGGTGCATCTTCTTAGCGGTGGTGTGGGGCGTGGTTGGGGTGCTCGTGGCGGCGTTGGCCGGAGGTTAGGCCGTCAAGCTACGTGAGAGAGCGCCCCCTGGTCGCAGAGTCTCGCAAGAACTCGGCTAAACTCCTGACCCTCCATCGCATTGCTAGTGCGCATGCGCGCTGCGAGAAGTGGTGGGTCCTGCCGGCTCTGCAAGCTTAGCCGTGAAGCTCACCGGCAACTCGGAGTGACCGGCACCGGCGTTACCTGGCACGCGGTGCGGTCCAGAGAAGAATTCCAGACAGGTCGGCGGCGCGCGGGCGTGCGCGAAAAACGGATTGACAAACGTGTCGTCGGCGAGCGCGAACCCGAAACCATTGTCGGTGAGTTGCAGTCCGGCTGGGCTGATCAGATTGTCGACCGCGTACGGTTCATTGCCGGGGATCGCAGTCCCCGTTGGCTGCAATCGGACGATGTCGACCCCGTTCCGCGATCCGGTGATCCCAATGATCTGGAAATAGCCCGAACCGTCCGCGACGTCATTGGTCGTCATCGTACCGCTGGCAGAAATGCCAGCGCCGCTATAGTGCCAAGTCCACTGCAGCGGCGCCGCGCGCGGCTCCGCGACGGTGATCAGAAGACCACCGCCCAGCGCAACGAGACAGCACAGAAGCGGGTGCTTCCGCACGCGTCTTGCCGGCTACTGCCTCACCGCCTGATAAGCAGCAAGGCACGCCAGATCGACGATCTGGCTGACCGAAGCATCCATCGGCATGATCTGCACGGGCCGCTCCATGCCCATGAGCAACGGCCCGATCGTGCTGCCGCCACCCAGGCGTTTTGCCAGGCTCGAGGTGATGTGCGCCGAATGCAGGCCCGGCATCACCAGTATGTTGGCGTCCGCTGTCAACCGGCAGAACGGATACAGCGCGCGAATTGACGGCTCCAGCGCCACGTCCGGACTCATCTCGCCGTCATACTCAAAATCCACCTTGCGCTGATCAAGAATGGTCACGGCGTCACGCATCGGCGCATTGGCCGGCTGAGTCGGATCACCGAACGTAGCATGCGACAACAGCGCGACACGAGGCTCGTGGCCCAGATGGCGCGCGGCCTGGGCGGCACCCATGGCGATATCAGCCAACTCCTCGGCGTTCGGCCGGAAGTGCATCAGCGTATCGGCGATGAAGATGGTGCGGCCACGCATGCCCAGCACCAATGTCAGGCCAAAGGCACGTCCACCACTTGCCGGCTCGATCGCATGAGTGATGTCGTCCACACAGACCGCGGCCGAACGCGTCAACCCAGTCAGCACCGCATCCGCATCGCCGGTCGCAACCATACAGGCCGCGAACACGTTGCGATCCTGATTGACCAGGCGCTGGCAGTCCCGCTGCAGGAAGCCGCGCCGCTGCAGGCGGCTATAAAGGAACTCGACGTATTTGGGGTTGGCGCTGGACAGGCGCGCGTTGTGGATCTCGATCCCTTCAACAATACCAAGCCCGAGGCTTGCGATCGTTGCCTTCACGCGATCCTCGCGTCCGATCAGCACCGGCCGCCCGTAACCGGCATTGCGATAGGCAACAGCGGCGCGCACCACCTTCTCCTCCTCCCCTTCGGCGAACACCACGCGCCGGGGATTGGTGCGCACACTTTCCATGATCGCATCGAGGGCGCCGGCGGTCGGATCCAACCGGCCCGACAGCTCGCGTGCATAGCGACGCAGGTCAATCAACGGTCGCCGTGCGACACCGCTCTCCATCGCGGCACGCGCCACTGCCGGCGGTATCCAGGAGATCAGTCTGGGATCGAAGGCATTTGGAATGATGTACTCCGCCCCGAATGTCAGCCGACGTCCTGCCGAAGCAGAATGCACCTCGTCTGGCACATCCTCACGCGCCAGGTTCGCCAGCGCCTCCGCTGCGGCGATCTTCATTGCTTCGTTGATGGTGGACGCACGCACATCAAGAGCGCCCCGAAAGATATAAGGAAAGCCGAGAACATTGTTCACTTGATTAGGATAGTCGCTACGGCCCGTGGCAATGATGGCCTGGGGGCTGGCCTGGCGCGCCTCCTCCGGTGTGATCTCCGGATCAGGATTGGCCATGGCAAAGATGATCGGCTTATCCGCCATGCAGCGGACCATCTCCTTGGTCAACGCTCCCTTCACCGATAGTCCGAAGAACACGTCGACGCCGTCCAGCGCGTCGGCCAGCGTTCGTGCCTTGGTGGCCGCGGCATGTGCGGATTTCCACTGATTCATACCATCGGTACGCCCCTGATAAACGACGCCCCTGGTGTCGCACAGCACGACATGCTCCGGACGCATGCCCATCGCCTTCAACAACTCGACGCACGCGATGCCGGCCGCTCCGGCGCCGTTGACCACCAGCTTCGTTTCGCGCAGGTCGCGCCCCGTAAGATGGCAGGCGTTGATCAGCCCTGCGGCGGCCACGATCGCCGTGCCATGCTGGTCATCGTGGAACACTGGAACGTCCATAAGTTCGCGAAGCTTCTGCTCGATCACGAAACATTCGGGCGCCTTGATGTCTTCCAGGTTGATGCCGCCGAACCCGACAAGAAAGCGAACCGCGTTCACAACTTCGTCCACGTCCTCGGAACCGATTTCCAGATCGATCCCGTCGATATCCGCGAAACGTTTGAACAGCGCGATCTTGCCTTCCATCACGGGCTTCGCAGCAACAGCCCCCAGGTTGCCCAACCCCAACACCGCTGTGCCATTGGATACGACGGCCACCATGTTGCCCTTGGCGGTGTAGTCATAAGCGAGCCCGGAATCCCGCTGGATGTGCAGGCAAGGCTCTGCCACGCCAGGCGAGTAGGCGAGCGACAGATCACGAGCAGTCGTGATCGGTTTGGATATGCGGGTTTCGAGTTTGCCGGGTCGCCCGGTGGCATGCAGGGCAAGCGCCTCTTCGGCGGATATATGTGCCGTCCTCGTATCGATGCTGCCATCTGCCATTGTCGCTTCCTCTTGTGAACGCGCCTGCGCCCCATCGATCATGCCGGCGCCCATTGCGCAATGGAAGGCCGGCCCTGGATGCGCACGTTAACCTCGTGATAATTCGACCAAGCCTCTATGACACAAAGAAGGGAAACGTCATGGCATCAGCAACGACCGCACAAGTCGAGCCGCTGGAGCATGCGACCATACGGCAAGTCACCTGGCGCCTGATGCCGGTGCTGATGCTGGGTTATTTCTGCGCCTACCTTGACCGCGTGAATGTGGGCTTCGCCAAGCTGACGATGCAGAACGCGCTTGGCATGACCGACGCGATATTCGGTTTTGGCGCCGGCGTCTTCTTCGTCGGCTACTTTCTCGCGGAAATCCCCAGCAATCTGATCCTCAACAAGGTCGGTGCGCGAAAGTGGATTGCCCGGATCCTGCTCACCTGGGGCATCATATCCGCACTGACTGCCTTCGTCTGGAACGAGTGGACCTTCTACACGATCCGGTTCCTGCTGGGCCTGGCGGAAGCAGGCTTCTATCCAGGGATCGTGCTGTATCTGACCTGGTGGTTCCCATCATATTACCGCTCTCGCATGATGGGGATCTTTCAGGCCGCCAGTGTCATATCGTTGATCATTGGCCCGCCGGTATCGGCTTATCTGCTCACCCTGGACGGCTGGCTGGGCCTGCAGGGCTGGCAGTGGCTGTTCCTTATCGAGGCGCTGCCGCCCATCATCATGTGCGTGGTCACCTGGATACTGCTGACCGACCGGCCAGTGGAGGCGCTTTGGCTGCACCCTGACCAGCGGACATGGCTGCAGCAGCGTCTCGAACTCCGAGCGAACCCAGCGCGAGTCGGTGCATCACTTCCAGCTCGGCGAAACGATGCGCAACCCGCGTGTCTGGTGGCTGACCTTGGTGTACTTTGGGCAGAACGTGTCTGGTTATGGTTTGCTGTTCTTCCTGCCGACCATCGTCAAGTCGTTCGGCGTATCGACACTCATGAACGGCGTCATCAGCGCTGTACCCTTCGTGTTCGCCGCCGTCGCGATGATCTACTGGAGCCTGCGCTCGGATAAGTCCGGTGCACGGATCATGTATGTCGCGTCGGCGTGCCTGCTGTCGGGCGCAGGATTGATGGCCTGCGTCTTCATCGGCCCCGCGCATCCTGTCTGGATGATGCTCGTGCTGATCCTGGGGATCATGGGCCAGTACACGATCGCGCCGACGTTCTGGCCGCTACCGACCGCCATGCTTTCAGGGGTCGCCGCGGCGGGGGGCATCGCGCTGATCAACGCGGTGGGCAATCTTGGCGGGTTCCTTGGGCCATACATGTTCGGCCTGATCAAGGACGCGACCGGTGGCAGCGACCTTATCGCTCTGTTGGCGATCGGTGCCGCACCGGTCATATCCGCCATCGTCCTGGTCGCGCTGGGCCACGACCCTCGGCTGGAACGAATTCCACCAAGTCACGTCGCTGCGGAATAGCGCTCAGCCGATCGCACCCAGTAGCTTACCAGCCGGGCCGTTGCCGGTTAAACCGCCCGGATGGCTGCCTCGTCACGTATCCCGCATGCTGCCGGTGCGACGCCCGCGATGGCGCAATGGTTCGCGGCCAAGGAGGCGCATCCGGACGCCCTGTTGTTCTTTCGCATGGGCGACTTTTACGAGCTGTTCTTTGCTGATGCGGAAGCAGCCGCCGCGGCGCTCGATATCGCGCTGACCCAGCGAGGCGAGCACAACGGAACGCCGGTGCCGATGTGCGGGGTGCCGCAGCACGCCGCGGAAGCCTATCTCGCCCGTCTGATCCGCCGCGGCTTTCGCGTTGCGGTCGCGGAGCAGATGGAGGACCCCAAGTCGCGCACCGGCAAGGCGCCGATCCGGCGCGAAGTGGTGCGCCTGATCACCCCCGGCACGATCACCGAGGAAGCGCTGCTGGAGGCAGGTCGTGCCAACCTGCTGCTGGCCCTAGCACGGCATGGGGACGGTATCGGCGCTGCGTGGCTCGATGTGTCCACCGGATTGTTCGAAACCGTCGGGCTGGAGCCGGCGGAGTTGACGGCCCTATTCGGACGACTGGAGCCAGCGGAAATTGTGGCGCCCACTGGGCTCGCGCTCGGCGAGTGGGAGGATAAGCGTGCACCGGATGTGGTGCCGGCGCCGCCACTAGTGGCGCGGCGCCGATTGGCCGAGGCATTCGGCGTCGCCAGCGTCGATGCGTTCGGCAGCTTCGGCGATGCCGAAGCAATCGCCGCGCTGATGGCGGTGGATTACGTGCGGGCGACGCAGGCAGGCACACTGCCGCGGCTGGCGCGACCGGCACCACAGGGTCAGACCGGGCTGCTGGCGATGGACGCGGCGACCCGCGCCAGCCTTGAGATTCACCGAGCCCGCGATGGCGGCACCATGCACACACTGTTCGGCACGGTGCAGCGGACATTGACCCCCGCGGGCGCGCGACTGTTGTCGAACTGGCTCGCCGCACCGCTCGCGGACACAAGCATGATTGCTGAGCGCCAGAACGCCTGGGGGTGGCTTGTTGCGGAACGCGACACCACGAACCCACTGCGGTCCGCATTGCGCACGGCGCCGGATATCGCGCGAGCCCTTGGGCGACTGTCCGTCGGTCGGGGCAGTCCGCGTGATCTTGCGGCAATCCGCGACGGGCTCGCCGCGGCACGCGCCGCGGCGGGAGTACTGACCAAGCAGACTCCCCCTCCCCTCGCGGGAGGGGGGAAGGGGGAGGGCGTCTCGAACCAGGACCAATCCCCTCCCCCCATCCCCCTCCCGCAAGGGGAGGGGGAGTTCAGAGGAGCACTCCCAGCTCTGCTGCACTCGGCGGCTATGTCGCTGTCGCTTGATCCTGCTCTCGAACAAACATTGACTGCGGCACTCGCCGATCCACCCCCCCACCGGCTCGAGGACGGCAACGCGATACGACCGGGCTTCGACTCCGAGCTCGACGCCGAACGCAGCCTGCGCGACGACAGTCGTCGGGTGTTGGCCAAGCTTCAGCTTGACTACGCACAGCGCTACGGTGTGGCCAGCCTCAAGATCAAACATCACGCGCAGCTTGGTTACGTCATCGAGGCTCCCGCCGCTGCGGTGGAAAGGCTGCGCAGTGATCCGGACCTGACGCTGCGACAGGGGATGGCCAATGGTGCCCGCTTCACCACAGACGAATTATCGGATCTCGATCGGCGCATCGCTGAGGCTGGCGAGCGGGCCGCCGCGCGCGAGCGGATGGTGTTCGATCACCTTGTGAAGATGGCGCTGGCCAACGTCGATGCGCTCGCCGCCTGCGCTGATGCTTTAGCGTTGCTGGACGCAGCCCAGTCCGCAGCGAAGCTCGCTGAAGCAGGCACCTGGTGCCGTCCGCAGGTCACGGACGACGATGCATTTCTGATCCGCACCGGCCGGCATCCGGTCGTGGAGGCCGCACTCGCCGGTCAGACGCAGTTCGTCCCGAACGATTGTGACCTGTCGCCAGAGCAGCGCGTGTTGCTGCTCACCGGCCCAAATATGGCCGGCAAATCGACCTTCCTGCGGCAGAACGCCTTGATCGTGGTGCTCGCCCAGGCTGGGCTGCCGGTCCCGGCAGAGGCCGCCATGATCGGTGTGGTTGATCGGCTGTTCTCGCGCGTCGGCGCCGCCGATGATCTCGCGCGTGGACGCTCGACATTCATGGTGGAGATGACCGAGACCGCGGCCATTCTGCACCAGGCGGGACCTCGCTCGCTGGTCGTGGTCGATGAGATCGGCCGAGGCACCGCGACGCTGGACGGTCTGGCGATTGCGTGGGCTGTTTTGGAGGCACTGCATTCGGCAATCCGCTGCCGCACGATCTTCGCCACACATTTTCATGAACTGGCCGAACTGGCCGATCGGCTGCCGCGCATGACGCCGCACACCATGCGTGTGAAGGAATGGAAGGGCAGCGTGGTATTCCTGCACGAGGTCGCCACCGGCGCCGCCGGACGGTCATGGGGGGTGCATGTGGCGGAACTGGCGGGGGTTCCGCCTCAAGTGGTCCGCCGCGCAGCCAACCTGCTCACGTCGCTGGAAAAACAGCGCGGTGCGGCAGGGACACCGCTCACGACTTTGCCGCTGTTCGCTGCGTCCGCTTCCGCACCCGATCCGCCGGAACCAGATCCGCTGGCCGCCGCCGTCGCTGGTCTCGAGCCCGACCAGATGACGCCGCGCCAGGCCCTGGAGGCTTTGTATCGTCTGAAATCGCTGCTGCCAGTATCCGACACGGCGGCGAGCTAGTACCGATACCACAGATGTTGACACCCGTAGCCCAGCCGCAACCGCCCGATGCCTCGGTCGCCTCGTTGACCGCCGCCCTCGCGGCCTTGGCTGAACCCGGTGCAACCGTGTCGCGGAATGATGTGCTCGGCGCCTTCCGCCGCCATCTCGCGCGTATCCAACAGCACGTCCAGCATGCGTTCGAGCAGGACCAGATTACCGGGCTTCAAGCAGCACGCCTGCTCGGCAAGCTGATCGATGGGCTGATCGCGGCGCTCTACGAGCACGCAGTTTCGGACACGGGCCTGGGTGAACCGGAGCATCTCTCCGTTGCCGGCACTGGCGGCTATGGCCGCGGCGTGCTTGCACCATTTAGCGACATCGACCTGCTGTTCCTGACCGCGACAGAGCCATCGCAGCAGACGCTGCTGGTGGTGGAGTACATGCTCTACTTCCTTTGGGATCTCGGCGTTAAGGTCGGCCACGCCACACGCTCGATCGAGGAATGTCTGGTCGAGGGTGCGCGAGACACCACGATCCGTACGGCATTGCTCGATGCGCGCCACATTGCTGGCGACGCGTCGCTGTTCGACGAGTTCCATGCCGGCTTTCGAGCGGCCTGCAAGGGAGCGGGTGTGGCTGAGTACATTGCCGCCAAGCAGGCCGAGAGGGCAGCGCGCCATCGCCGCTACGGCGACAGTCCGTTTGTGGTCGAACCAAATATCAAGGAAGGGCGCGGCGGGCTGCGCGACCTGCAGACGCTCTACTGGATCGCGCGCTATGTCTACGACACGCAGACCATGGGCGAATTGGCCGATGTCGGTGACGTGCTGACGCAGGCCGAGGCGAAGCATGGCCGACGTGCGTGGGAATTCCTGTGGACCGTGCGGTTTCATCTGCACTACGTCGCCGGCCGCGCGGAAGAACGCCTCACCTTCGACCTGCAGCCCGTGGTCGGCGCGCGCATGGGTTACACCCGGCACGGTCGGCAGGATGGTGTCGAACGTTTCATGCGACACTACTTTCTCACGGCGCGCGAAATCTCGCGGCTGACACGTATCTTGGAACCGGCGATCCTGCGCGAAGCCCTTGGGCCGCCGGCGATCGCGCCGGAGACCGATCCGGCCTTGCTGAAGTGCGGCTTCGTCCTGGCTGAGGGGCAGCTGATGCCGGTGCCGGGCCGCGACTTCGACGCGGAGCCCCTGCAGATGCTGCGCATCCTGCATGTGGCGCGCGACCGAAACCTGGAACTGCACCCGCTGGCGATCCGCTCGCTGATCCAGAACGAGCGGCGCGCGGTCGAATTGCGCGGCAATCTTCAGGCGGCCGCGCTGTTCATGGACCTGTTGTGCGGCAAAGAGCCGGATCATCACCGCGCCAGCCAGCACCCCGATGGTGCGCGCTGGCTTTCGATCCTCAACGAGACCGGTTTTCTCGGCCGCTTCATTCCGGACTGGGCGCGCATCGTCGGACAGATGCAGTTCGACACCTATCATGTGTTCACCGTGGACGAGCACACGATCGAGGCGATCCGCGTGCTGAACACGCTGGAGCGCGGTGACCTGGCCGAGATTGCCCCTGTTGCGACGGGCCTTGTGGATCATCTGCAGTCGCGCCGCGCGCTGTATCTCGCGATGCTGCTGCACGACATCGCCAAGGGGCGCGGCGGCGACCATTCGGAGATCGGCGCCGAGATAGCCCTGAAGGTAGGCCCCGAACTCGGCCTGTCGGCCGAGGAAACCGAGACGGTTTCCTGGCTGGTACTGCACCATCTTCTGCTGTCGGCGGTGGCGTTCAAGCGCGATATCGATGACCCGAAGACCATCCTGGACGTGGCTGACACAATACAGTCGCCGGAACGACTGCGGCTGCTGCTGATCCTCACGGTCGCCGACATGCGCGCCGTATCGGCCAAGGTGTGGAATGGCTGGAAGGCGACGCTGCTGCGCGAACTCTACGCGCGGGTCGCGGAAGTGTTGGCGGGCGGGCTATCCACGACCGAGCGGGACGTTCGCGTCGAGCGCGCGCGCCATGCCGCTGCGGCGCTGCTGTCCGACTGGCCGAAAGAGGAGATCGAGCGGTTCACCTCTCTCGGCTACCCAGGATATTGGCTGTCCTTCGATCCCGAGACGCATGCGCGTCACGCACGCCTGGTACGCGACGCCGAGGCACGCCGGGCCCCCTTGACTGTGGACACGAAGCCACTACCGGCGCGGGCGGTGACCGAAGTCACCGTATACTGCGCCGACCATGCGGGGCTGTTCAGCAAGATCTCCGGTGCTCTCGCTGTGGCCGGCGCGTCGATCGTCGACGCACGAATTCATACCCTCACCAACGGCATGGCACTTGACACATTTTGGATTCAGGACGCTGCCGGAGGCACGTTCGACGCACCGCATCGGCTCGCACGGCTGGCCGTTCTGATCGAGCAGGCGCTGTCCGGGCGCATTCGTTTAACCGCCGAGATACGCAAGCTTTCCAAAGTGTTGCTCGGTCAGCGCATGCGCGCGATTCACGTGCCGCCACGAGTGGTCATCGATAACCACGCGTCGCATACGCACACGGTGCTGGAAGTTAACGGACGCGACCGACCGGGGCTGCTGCACGACGTGACTGCAGCCATCAGCAACCAAGGATTGCAAATTGCTTCGGCACATGTAACAACTTATGGCGTGCGGGCGGTGGATGTCTTCTACGTTAAGGACGTGTTCGGCCTGAAGGTTGAAAACGAACGCAAATTGTCGGCGCTTCGCGATGCGCTGCTCGACGCGCTCGGCAATCCTGACGAAGTTCCGCTGCCTGCCGTGCCTCCCGCCAAGCGTCGGCGTACCTCCGCAGCGTAAGGATATTGTAATCTCGCCGCCACAACTGAAATAGTATAGGCACAGCAGAGAGTCTGAGGAGGGCGGCAACGTTCCTGGCTGTGGTTGCCGATGCGCTTTCGCTGGGTTTAACGTCCGTCACAGCCGACCAACAAATGGAGACCTGATCATGCGTATATTGCCAAATGTGGCATTGGCCGCGCTGTTGCTCGGCTCGACTGGTGCCACGTCAGCCTTCGCGGCCGGTGACACCGGTTGCCCGCCCGGGATGCATCGCGCCGAGTCCGAGGGCGGTGGTGTCGGTTCGCGGAACCTCGATACTCGCAAGGCCGAATCCGAGTCCGGTGGTGTCGGTTCGCGGAACCTGGACACTCGCAAGGCCGAGGCCGAGGGTGGTGGTGTCGGTTCGCGGAACCTGGACACTCGCAAGGCCGAGGCCGAGGGTGGTGGCGTCGGTTCCAGGAACCTGGACACCCGTAAGGCGGAAGCCCAGGTCGGCGGCGGTTCGCAGCGGCTCGCGTCGTCGATCCCCTGCACGAAGTAAACGACATTAGCCGCGCTGTCCCGGTTGGCATGACTGCCAGCCGGGACCAGCATCCGTTTCACGAGGCGGCACCGCCCATCGAGAGCGACACCCATCTCGTTCCATTTTTCCCCTGAATCAACACTGCCAGATAAGGGCGCCGCTCGTCGTGCGCCGTTAGCACAGCTCGCCGGACTTCCTCCGGCGACGCGACCGGGGCGCCTTGCACAGCCGTGATAACATCACCAACGACGATACCTAAGTCCTGAGCCTCGCAATCCTTCTCCACCGAAGAAACGGTACGCCCCTTACTTTGGCATTGATCCCGTATTCTCTGCGCGTTTCATCGGTCAGCGCGGCAAGCCGCACGCCAGGGTCAGGCATTCGCTGGATCATCGCTTCGGCCGCGGTCGCAGTCATGACACCGCCGCCCGGCATGTGATTCGGCCATTCGCCGATAGTGGCAACGACATCCTCTGCCTTGCCGCCGCGCCAGACCGTCAGCTTTACCTGCTGCCCCACCGGCAACTGCACGATCCTGCGCATATAAGCGCGCGAATCAGTCGGTTTGGCGCCATCGATCGCCAGCAACACGTCGCCAGGTCTCAGACCTGCAGCAATCGCCGGACCGGGGTCGTCTACGGCAGAAATGATCGAGCCCTTGGTCATCCCGGTTCCCAAGGCGAGGGCCAGTTCGTCTGTCAGGTCCTGCAAGGTTAAGCCCAGCCAGCCTGGCGCCGGGTGCCTTGGGTCGAGCAAGTGCTCGACAATGAACTTGGCGGAGTCGGCGGGAATGGCGAACCCGATACCGATGAAACCACCGGTCTCCTCTGGATTGTACAGCGCTGTATCGACGCCTACCACCTCGCCGTTGATGTCGATCATCGGACCGCCGGAGTTGCCGTGGTTGATGGCCGAATCAGTTTGAATGTAGTTGTCGAATGGCGTGTCCTGGATGTCGCGGTTGAGAGCACTGACGATACCCGCGGACACCGACATGCCCAGCCCAAGCGGGTTGCCGATCGTCAGCACGGGATCACCGACATGCAGTGCTGTACTGTCGCCCCATTGCAATGACGGCAGCGGGTGATTGACCGAGACCTTGACCACCGCAACGTCGAGCATCGCCGCGACCGCCAGCAACTTGCCACTCGCCCGTTCGCCGTCGTCGAAGACGATCGTGATGCTCAGCGCACCGTCGATGACGTGCTTGTTGGTGACGATGATGCCGGAGGGATCGATGACGAAGCCCGAGCCATAGGTTTTGACCCGCCTCGACGGATCACCAGGGTTGGCTGGCGGCCGTAACTTCCAGGTGGAGATGTTGACGACAGCCGGCATTGCCTGTTGCGCGACGGCAGCTTCACCGTTCTGCATGACACGGGCCAGCGCCGGCCCATCCGCAGCTGTTGCGGCGAGCAGAATCGCAAGAGTCGCTATGAACACACGAAGCATGCAACCCCCCGTTTTTTTCGCTATAGCATAATGTCCGCCGGGCAAGCGGTCATCGGTGCGTGGGCGACGGCACCAGGCACGGAACTTCGCGACGGTACCTGAATGTAGGCGTCGCCGAACTCCTCCTTCAGAATACTCTCCTCAAGCGCGACCCTGCGAACGAAGGCCAAGATGAAGAGCGCCAAGGCGATCAGGCCGCGCACCTCGCCCTGGGCGACGACCGAACCGACCAGGGCCATAAGCAGACCCGTATAGATGGGGTGCCGCACCCAGCGATAAGGCCCGGAGCGGATCAGTTCGTGTTCCTCTTTGACGGCCACGACGCTGCTCCAGTTGCCGCCGAGCCAGACCCGCGCCACGACAGCGAAGGCGAGTCCCAGGGCGACGAGAACAAAGCCGACGCAGAACCAAGCCGCGCCCGATGGAAGGACGCGGGCTGTCAGCCACATGGCGGGTAGACGACGCGGAACCAACAATGCCAGGCCCAACGCAAGCGGAATGAGGTGCGACAGTCGTGAGGTAATACCTTCATGCAGCCGGATTGGCTTGGCACCTATTGCGGCGATGCCCCAGTACAGCAGCCACATAAGCCAGAGGGCGGCGATCGAGTACTGGTAGAACGCTCGCATTACCTGGCGCGTGGTTTTTCGGCTGGTGGGCTGGACTTGTCAGGATACTGACACCACGCGGCCGCGACACAGCGCCAGCACTCCGGCAGCCGCGCCTTGCACACGTAGCGTCCATGCAGGATGAGCCAGTGATGCGCATCGCGCAGCAGTTCCGGCGGGATGCGGCGCACCAGAGCGTCTTCCACGGCGCGTGGCGTCGCGCCAGGCGCGATGCCGGTGCGATTGCCGAGCCGGAAAATATGGGTGTCGACCGCCATAGTGCTCTCGCCGAACGCGACGTTGAGCACGACGTTGGCAGTCTTGCGCCCCACACCTGGCAACTTCTCCAGTGCCTCTCGGTCCGACGGCACCTGTCCACCATGGCGCTCGATCAACTGCCGCGAGAGTTCGATGACATTACGGGCCTTGCCTTGCCACAAGCCGATCGACCGGATGTGGCTGGCCACACCTTCCACGCCGAGACGCACCATAGCCTCAGGGGTCGCGGCATCCCTGAACAGCACCTCGGTGGCACGATTGACCGAAGCGTCCGTTGCCTGCGCCGACAGTACGACGGCGATCAGTAGCGTGTATGGGTCTACGAAGGTCAGTTCGCTCCGAGGATCCGGATTGGCTGTCGCCAACGCCTCGATAAATCCCCGCACCTGCTGGCGCGTCATCGGGCGCGCTTTCTTGCGCGGCTTTGCCTTCTGCACCGGAGCTGCTTGCAGCATCAGAATACTTGTCGCGCTGTCAGGTTCGCGCAGCAAGGGCTTGCGCAACACCGAACTGCGCTAGATATGGCCGATGGCTCAGGTAGACAGCGCGACGGTATTCGAGGCGGTGATCGTGCCGCACCGTAGCCTGACACGGCGCGGCCTGGTGATTCTGATCGTGGTATTGGCGAGCCTGTGCAGCCTGGTTGGACTGCGCTTTTGGCTGATCGGCGCGTGGCCCGTGGCATGTTTCGGTATGGTCGAGATCGGGTTGGCGGCGTTCCTGTTGCTGCTGAACGCGCGTCGCGCGCGCGCCAGTGAGCTCATTTTACTCTCTGAGGACACTCTGCGCATCGTGCGCACCGATCCGCGCGGCCAACGGATCGAGAGTGTGTTGCCGGTGGGCTGGTTGAATGCGCTGTTGGAGGAGCTGCCCGGGCGGGTCCCCAGGCTGCTGCTTGTCGCACATGGCGTGCGAGAGGAAATCGCTACGTCGTTGGGCGAGGCTGAAAAACGTGACCTATCGGTGGCGCTCGCCGGGGCGCTGCACCGGCTGCGCAATCCGCGCTTCGACAATCCGCAGCTGTAGCAGCCGCGGGTGCCTTAGGACTCGGTTGGTCCCATCGACTTGATGAGTTCGAATACGCGCTTGCGTACCGCCGGTTCGGTAATGCGGTAGTAGGCGCGAACCAGCTCCAGTGTCTCACGCCGGTTCAGGGCATCGTCAGAGAAGCTATCCTGCGTCTCGGAGAAGCCGGTTGAGCGACGCGTGGCCTGGCCGCCGTAGGCGTTGGCAAGGCTCTCCGGCATGTCGTCGAAAAAGAAACTGATCGGTACGTCGAGGACACGTGACAGATCGAACAGGCGGGAAGCACCGACCCGGTTGACCCCCCGCTCATATTTCTGCACCTGCTGGAACGTGAGACCAAGCGCCTCACCCAGTCGTTCCTGAGACATTCCAAGCAATGTGCGTCGCAGCCGAATTCGCGACCCAACATGAACGTCGATCGGGCTCGGCCGTCCTTCCTTTTCGGGACCGACGACGTGTTCGCCGCGCGCCATCTCCGCATTCCCTTTCACATCCAACATGATCGCTCCCTTTGCAAGCCGGCACGACCGCTTGCCGGGCTATCGTTAACAGGACCTTAACCACACAACCGACAATTGTCAAGCCGTGTATCAAAAGTATAGCTTGGTTCAAAAACCATTCGCATCAGGAGGTATTTTATTGGCCTAAAGGCTGATTACGTCGACTTTGCGGTGCAATCTTGCGGGCCGCAAGTGCGGCGCTAAGTGCGACAAATCCCGCGATTGTAGGCAGCCAAAGGCCAAGACGGGCGTAGAGCGTTGGTGGCAATGCGCCCGGCAACATCACCGACAACGTGCCGCTTGTCTCCAAGTCGATCCGGCCGAGTTCGTGACCACGCGCGTCAAACGCCGCGGAAATTCCGGTATTCGCCGCGCGCAGCAGCGGCAACCCTTCCTCGACGGCGCGCATGCGCGCAGCTGCCAAATGCTGACGCGGTCCGGTCGAATTGCCGAACCAGGCGTCATTGGTGATGTTCACCAACCACATCGGCCGGTCGTCGGGGTCGACGATTTCGCCTGAAAATATTGCTTCGTAACAAATCAACGGCCCGACCGGCGGCAGACCAGGAACGTGCAAGGTTCGTGGTCCGGGACCCGATCCGAACCCATTGCCGGGCATCACCATGATGGGCAGCGGCAGCCAGTCCGGAATGTATTCGCCGAATGGCACCAGATGCCATTTATCATAGACGCCGGCGATCAAGCCGCCATCCACAATGGCAAACAGACTGTTGCGCGGTCGTCGATCCTGATCGAAGCGGACACTGCCGATCAGCGAAGGTGCTCCGCCGTTCGCCTGCTCAATAACCTGACGCGCACGTTCGTCGAGGTCCAGAAGACCAGGGAATGCGGTTTCGGGCCAGACTTCGACGGCAGGTCCTTGTGTGCGCCCTTGCGCGGAAAGGTTCAGGTAATGTTGGAAGATCCGCGACGCAAATACCTGATCGAATTTCTGACCCTGCGCCACGTTGCCCTGCTGCAGGGCAACGGTCAGCGATTGCGATGGGATGATGCCTTCAAGCCGCACCAGACCGAACGCGATCCATACGGCGAATGCGGCGCAACCGGCCAACCACCAGCGCCGGCTCAGGGTCGGAAGCCCTGCCAACAGCACCGTAACGAGGGTCAGTCCATGCACGCCGACGAGGGCGGCCAGCTGAATGAACACATCCCCCATCGGGCCAGGGATGCCCCAGACACTTCCCCACGGATTCCAAGGGAAGCCAGTCAATACGAACTGGCGCGCCAGGTCGGTGAGCATCCACGCGCCAGCCAGCGCCACGACGCGGGGCCAGCCGCGCGGCGCGAGCCAAGCCAGCACGCAGGCGACAGCGATGAACAACGCGAGCGCTGCCGCCACCGCTGGCACGGCAAGCGGGACCAGCCACCAGAAACGCGCCGCCTCGAACAGGATTGCCTCGGTGAGCCAGTAGAGGCCGAGAACATGATGGCCAAGGCCGAACCACCAACCGCGACGCGCCGCCACCCAGAGCGACGGCGAGGCGTCCAGCAACGTGAGCAATCCAGGAACCGAAACCAACAGCACCGGGATTAGGTGGAATGGCGGGAGTGCCGCCGCGGCCAGGCAACCGAATGCCAAGGCGGCCAGATCGGCGCGCAACCCACGGAGGGCCGCGAGACGCAATTGCAGGCGCGAAGGCATAGAGGCCGGCTACACGGCACCGCTGTGCGAGGCAAGCGCGGTGATCACCTGTTATCATCCGACGCAGTGTTCTGCGGTCAAATGGGGCTGTATCGTCGGGGACATCGGTTCAGGAGGAGCGCAGCATGGCAACGTGGGAGAAACGGCGTGTCGGACGTACGGCATTGCACGTGACGTCGCTCGGCCTTGGCACGGCAACGATGGGTGGCAGCCGGATTCCCATGACGAACGAGGCACGGCTGAAGCTGGTGGATGCGGCATGGAATGCCGGCGTGCGCTATGTCGATACCGCACCGTTCTATGGCGTCGGCGCGGCCGAACGCGCCGCCGGCGATGCGTTGCGCGACCGGCCGCGTGACGAATGGGTGCTGTCCACCAAGGTGGGTCGCCTGCTGCGGCCGCGGAGCGGCGGAGGCGGTGCGACAGATGGGCGACTGGCACCGTTGCCGTTCGAAGTGCAGTACGACTATTCGTATGATGGGATCATGCGCTCGGTCGAGGACAGCTATCAGCGACTGGGGTTGGCGAAGATCGACATCCTGTTCGTGCACGACATCGGCGAATATCAGCATGGCAAGGAAGCCAACGCCGCGCATATGCAAGTGCTGCGCGAGAGCGGCTATCGGGCGCTGGAAGAACTGAAGCGCACCGGCGTGATCAGCGCCTTCGGTCTCGGCGTCAACGAGAAGGCCGTGCTGATCGATGTGCTGCGCTGGGGCGAGTGGGACGCGTTCCTGCTGGCCGGTCGCTACACGTTGCTGGAGCAGGCGCCGTTGGATGATCTGCTGCCGATGTGCGTCACGCACGGCACGTCGATCGTCGTGGGCGGCCCGCTGAATTCCGGCATCCTGGCCGGCCGCGACACGTGGAATTACGCCGCGGCGCCACCGGAGATCGTCGCGCGGGTGAACGCGATCCGCGCCGTCTGCGATGCGCACAAAGTGCCGCTGCCGGCCGCAGCATTGCAGTTTCCATTGGCGCATCCGGCGGTGGCTGCCATAATTCCCGGCCCTCGCTCGGCGGAAGAGTTCGAGGAGAACCTAAAGCTGATCGATCACCCAATTCCTTCGGCGCTCTGGGCGGAGCTGCGCGATAAGCAGTTGCTGCATCCGGAAGCGCCGACGCCGTCCTGATCGAACGACGGAGTATTCATCATGCAAGATGCGCAAGGACAGGCCATATCCGGCGCTACTGCCGAAGCGGTTGCGCATTACATTCAGGCAGCGCGTGCTTTCAACCTGGGCTACGGCGACGCGCCCGCGCTGTTCGATGCCGCACGCGAAGCGTCGCCGGACTTCGTCATGGCGCATGTGACGAAGGCGTGGATGTTTGCGCTGGCCAATGATCCGAGCATGCTCGTGCATGCACGGTCGTTGGTGGAGACCGCTGCACGCCTGAGCATGAACGAGCGCGAGCGCGGGCATGTCGCAGCGTTGCAGCAGGTGCTGGCGGGTGCACGCGGGGCTGCCGTCTCGACATTGGATGCGCTGCTGATGCGCTACCCGTTCGACCTCGTGGCGCATCAGGCAGCGACGCTGCTCGACGGCTATCTCGGACGCTTTCGCTGGGTGCGCGATCGTTCGGCGCGTGCTTTGCCGTTCTGGTCAAAGGATATGCCGGGCTACGGCGGCATGCTCGCGTTCCATGGCTTCGGCCTTGAGGAGGCAGGCGACTATGCGCGCGCCGAGGATGAATCGCGCGCGGCGGCCGAGCTGGAACCGCATAGCTTCTGGCCGCATCACACTGTTGCCCATGTGATGGAGATGACCGGGCGGCCGGAGGATGGTCTCGGTTGGATGATGGCGCGCCAACCGTTCTGGTCGGCACCGGAGAACGTCACGCAGGTGCATATCTGGTGGCACAAGTCGCTGTTCCACCTCGAGCTCGGACAATACGACCGAGGCACTGGCGATCTACGACGGTCCCTTGCTCAATACGCTGCGGCCGCTGGCGCTCAATCTGTGCAATGCCTCGGCGCTGTTGTGGCGGTTGGACATGCTTGGGTGCGACGTGTTGGATCGATGGCGTGATCTGCTGCCGCAATGGGAGGGACACGCCGACGGCAAGACTCTGATGTTCAACGACCTGCACGCCGCTATGGCGGAGCTCGGATCCGGCCAGACAGCACTGGTCGAGCGCCGCCTTGGCTGGATGCGTGAAACTGCCGCCGGTAACGCCGAAGTGGCCAGTCTTGCTATCGCGACGTCGGCATCCCGCTGGTCGAGGGGCTGATGGCGTTTCATCGCGGCGCGTATCAGCAGGCGTGGACTGCTGCTGCCGGTGCGGTTCGATCTCTGGCGCATCGGCGGCAGTAACGCGCAACGAGACGTCGTCGACTGGACACTGACCGAGGCGGCGGTGCGCGGCGGCGTGCGCGACGTTGCCACTGTCGCTCGCGAATGAACGTCTGGGTCTGCGCCCTCGCAGCGCCGTGAATCGCAATTTCTGCAGCGCGCGCCGAGGCGATCGCCGCCTGACGATCAGCCCTTGATCGCGCCCAACGCCAGCCCGCGCACCAGGTGCCGCTGCAGCGCCATCATGAACGCGACGATCGGCAGCATGATGCCGACCGCGGCGGCGGCGGAGAGCGACCAGTAGTTGATGTCCTCGCCGCCGTATTCGGCGATCGCCACCGGCAGCGTCTTGGTGTCGGGCCCGGTCAGCACCAGCGCGAACAGGAACTCGTTGTAGGCCAGCAGCAGGCTGAACAGCGCGGTCACCCACAGGCCCGGCCGCACCACCGGCAGCGCCACGCGGGCGAACACCTGCCAGGCGTTGCAGCCATCGATCGCCGCCGCCTCGTACAGCTCGTGCGGCACATCGACGAAGAAGCTGCGCATCAGCCAGATGGTGAAGGGCTGGTTGATCGCCACCAGCGCCAGGATCATCGCCGGATAGGTGTTGATCAGGCCGAGCGACTTCGCCAGCACGAAGAACGGGATCGCCAGCAGGATGTGCGGAAACATGCGCATCGCCAGCAGGCCGAACAGCAGGCCGCGCGACGCGCGGTTGCGCATGCGCGACAGCCCGTAGGCGGCCATGGTGCCGATCGACACCGACGTGACCACGGTGCACACCGAGATCACCGCGCTGTTGATCAGGAAGTGCCAGAACGCCTTCTCGACCCAGACCTGCTAGTGGAACTCGAAGGTCGGCGTGAAGATCAGCTTCGGCGGCACCGAGAACGCATCGACCGGCTGCTTGATCGAGGTCAGCACGCCCCAGATCACCGGCGTCAGGTTCACCGCGGTGAAGCCGCACAGCAGCAGGAACAGCGGCAGCTGGGTGCGCAGCCGCGCGGCGCATCAGAAGGCGCCCCGTTCGCGGCGATAGACCAGGCGGATCATCAGCGCGATCAGTGCCGCGACGAACAGCAGCGTCAGCACGCCGAGGGCCGAGGCCTTGCCGATCTGCAGCAGGCGGAAGGCGAGCGCGTAGGTGTAGAGCGTGATGGTCTCGGTCGCGGTGCCCGGCCCGCCGGAGGTCAGCACATAGATCGTGTCGAAGAAGCGGAATGCGTCCATCAGGCGGATCGCCAGCACGAACACGATCAGCGGCCGGATCGCCGGCAGCATGATGCGGAACAGCAGCATCCAGACGCCGGCGCCGTCGATCTGCGCCGCCTCGATCTGGCTCTGGTCCACCGTGTTCAGGCCGGCGTACAGCACCAGGATCATGAACGGCGTGAACTGCCAGGAATCCGCCAGCACCACGGTGACGCGCGCCCAGCCGGGATTGCCCAGGAAGTCGGGCGGGAAGATGCCGAGACCGATCAGCGTCGGCGCTCAGCAATCCCCAGCGGCCGATGAAGATCCAGCGCAGGAACAGCGCCGCCACCACCGGCGTGACGATGCTGGGCAGGAACATCAGCAGGTTCAGCGTGCGCACGCCGAAGGTCAGACGGTACAGCCCGTACGCGACCAGCAGGCCGAGGCAGAACTCCAGCCCGACCGCGGCCAGCACGATCAGCGACGGTGCGGTTCAGCGTGTCCCAGAACCGCGCGTCGGTCAGCAGCGCGGCGTAGTTGCCGAGACCGATGAAGTCGCGCGCGCCGCTGCCGAGGTCGTAGTTGAACAGGCTCAGCCAGATCGCATAGCCCAGCGGGTACAGCATGACCGCGGCGAGCACGAGCGCGCTCGGCACCAGGAACAGCCACCAGCTTCCTTCGGGGCCGGAGAAACGCGCCGCGATGGCGGCGCCGGACGTCACTTGTAATAGCCGTGGCCCTTGAGGAAGTCGGTGGTCTCGGTCGCCGCGGTGTCGAGCGCCTGCTTCACCGGCATCTCGCCGGTGACCGCCTGCAGGATGCGCCGGGTGATGAATTCGCCGACCGCGTAGAACTCCGGCAGCGCCGGCGCGGGCGTGCCGACGTCGTACGATGCGAGCGCCGCCGGATAGAAGCGGTTGGCCTGCGCGCAGTTCCGCATCGTCCAGCAGCGATTTGCGCGGCGGGATCAGCAGCGAGGCGGCGCCGCGCATGTTCGTCTGGCTGGCCGAGGTGGCGATGATGCGGAACAGCGTGTCGGGGTCCTGCTTGCTGAACGCGGAGATCGCATAGCCGTCGCCGGAGTTGCGTCCGTGGCCCTGCGGCGGCGCCGCCCAGTCGATCTTGCCGACCACGCGCGACTTGTTCGGATCGTCCATCGCCTTGGCGCGCGAGGCCCATTGCAGGCCCATCACGCCGGTGTCCTGCTGATAGGCGATCATGCATTCGTCGTTGGCGGCGGCGGTGAAGCCCTGCTGCGCATACTGGGCGATCTCCTTCATCATCTCGATCGCCTGCACGCCCTTGGCGTCGTTGAAGATCGGGTGCCAGTCCTCGTCGAACCAGCCGTCGCCGATGCGCATTGAAGTACCAGTGCGCCTCGTTGATCGCGGCATCGACCGGCTTGAGGCAGCTGACGCTGCCCGAGCGCATCGGGCTGTTGAACGACTTCGCCAGGTCGCGGTAGTCGGCGATGGTCTTGGGCGGCTGCTTGCCGGCGGCATCAAACAGGTCCTTCCGATAGAAGAACATCATCGTGTTGAGCGTGTGCGGCATCACGTAGAGCTTGCCATCGTGCGTGTAGGTCTTGCGCACTGCTTCGGGGAAGTCGTCCAGCTTGAATTCGTCGCGGTACTTCGCCCAGAGATCGTCCAGCGGCCGGAGCCAGCCGTTCTTGAGCGAATGTCTGGAAGCTGGTGTCGCTGGCATAGACGATGTCGGGCGTATCGGACTTGGACGACATGGCGATGGTGATGAGCTCCAGCGCCTTGTCGAACGGCATGAGTTGGGTGTTGACGGTCGACGCCGGGGATCGCCGTCGCGCATTTTCTCGGCGAAGTATTCCAGCGCCGGATAGCGATGGCTGATCATCTGGATGGTGCCGGCGGCGCGCGCACGGGTGCCGAGGATCGCCGGTGCCGCCAAAGTCGCCGCAACCAGCTGACGCCGGCTGAGATGAAGCCTGCTCATCAATCGTTCCTCCCGCAACTTGTTGCGCAGTCTATGCGGTGGCGGTAGTTGCGGGAAGGCTCACCGGGCGATTCTCACTCGCGGAAAGATCGATTGCATCGGCCAGGCGCAGCAGTTCGCGGCCGTCCTCGCCGCTCAGCACAGGCTGACCCTCGCCGCTCTTCAGCAACGCGATGAACGCGATTGTGGACCGGCGAAAGCTCTCGCCCCAGTCGGCGTTGAGATCATTGAAGGCCAGCAACTCACCATCCCGATACAGCGTCAGCGGCGGCTCCTCCAGCAAACGTCCCGTGCAGCGCGTCAGCGTCACAATGCCGCGTTCACCCACCACCTCGATGCGATCGTCGTTGGCATAGTAGTCGGTGTTGATCCGCATGTCCGGTACATCCAGGCAATCCCACACGACGTGTACCGGTGGATCGCGATGCCGCCAGGTGAGGCTGGCGGGCGAGTCAACCACGCGGCCGTTCGGCAGCGTGGTCCAGTCGATGCGGGCGAACACCTCCGCTATCGGGCCGAATAACCATGTCACGGTGGCGAGCTTGTGATGTCCATCGTCGAACGTCAGGCTGCCATGCCGCTTCTCGTGCGAAAGAGCGTATCGCCATTGCTGTGTCGCCGGCTCGATCGGCCACGCGGTGGCAGGATTACCGTGCAGCGTGCGCATCCGGCAGATCAATGGCCGGCCAATCGCGCCGTCCGCAATCAGCACCTTCATCTTCTCGATCGGCGGATAGCTCAGCCAGTTCTCGAACAGCTTCAAATGCCGTCCGGCGCGCTGACCGGCGTCGATCATCCGCTGACATTCTGCGATGTTCATGGCCATCGGTTTCTGCACCGACACATGGAGGCAGTGCGCGAATGCTGCTTCGGCCATTTCGGCGTGCACCGGATGCGGCGAGAGGATCTCCACCATGTCGAGGTCGTGCTGCAGGAAGCGCGCATAGTCCGCATAGGCTGTGGCATCGGGAAATTCCGCGCCGCGGCGGGCCAGACGGTCCGGGTTTCCGTCGCACAAGGCCACCACCGCCGCATCGGGATTGTCGCGATAGCCCCGGAAGTGCAGGTCGGCGATGCGGCCGAGCCCGACGATGCCGACCTTGATCATGCGGCAAATCCTGTCTTGTTGCGCACGTACTCTAGCCGATAAAGCCCGCGCACGAACGGGCCACGAGCGCCGGCACCCGCCATCGCCCGTTCCTGCAGGATGTCTGTCAAAGCCTCGGTGTCAGTCGCCTCCACCATGATGAAGATATTGGGAGGCACCTGGATGTCCGTGCGGTCGCGAGTCTCGGCGGTGCGGACTGCCGATGCATCGGCGTCGCCCATGCACAGATGCGCCCCGGTCACGCGCGTGGCCTGCGCCACCGCACGCACCATTGCGCGCAATGCCGGTAGATGCTGTTCGTCGCAGTCGAAGCGGATGGTCAGCAGACTGCCGCCGAGCCCTGGGCCATGGCTGACCACTACTCGCGACAAGGCGCGCGACGTATCGCGGAACTGCGCGGTGGTGGCGCGCGTGCCTGGTGTCGGATTGTTCAGACGGTTGGCATAGTCGCTGCCCTGCAGCACCTGCATCGTGTCCACTTCGTAGAGGGTGAAGAACTCCGGTGCCGTGTCGGCATCGGCAGCGATGTAGCGGCGACCACGACGAAACCCCGGGATGCCGACGCGCTCGGGCATGTGTTCGTTGGTGTGCCAGTCGTAGAACTGCGCGCGCGCCTCGGGTGCAATGCCGTTCCAGATCGCCACCACTGCCTCGCCTGCCAGCATGGAATGCCTCTATGATGGGAAAAGACGAAGAGGAGGAAAGCAATGCCGGAAGTCTATGTCCATGCCATCGAGGGCCGCTCCAAGGAGCAGAAGCGTGCACTGATCAAGGACATCACCGATGCGGTGGTGAAGAATTTTGGCGTCACTGCAGATGCGGTGCTGGTCGAGATCCTTGAAAGCTCGCGCGACAACAAGGCCAAGGGCGGCGTGCTGTTCAGCGAGCGATAGAGCATTGTTCCAGAGCGTGATTCACGCCCTCTATCGTTTCCGCCTCGTGCGATCACGCTCTGAGCAGCGCCAGTAGGCCCTGCAACAACTGCGTCGGTGTCGGTGGGCAGCCGGGAATCACCAGATCGACCGGCACCACTTTCGAGACCGCGCCGACGCAGGCCGGGCTATCGGCAAATACGCCGCAACCGGCGGCGCAGTCGCCGGCCGCGACCACCCATTTGGGATCGGGCGTGGCGCGCCAGGTGCGCTCCAGCGCCTCGCGCATGTTTCGCGTCACCGGGCCAGTGACCAGCAGCACGTCGGCATGGCGCGGCGAAGCGACAAAGCGCAGGCCGAAGCGTTCCAGGTCGTAGTACGCATTGTTCAGCGCGTGGATCTCCAGCTCGCAGCCATTGCAGGAGCCCGCGTCCACTTCGCGGATCGCCAGACTGCGGCCAAGCCGACGTTGCGCTGCGCGATCCAGATCGGCGGCGAGTGTCGCCAGCGGTGCGGCCTCGGTCACCGGCGCGCGCAGGCCTTGGAGGAGGGTTCTCAGCATGGATGGGCGTCCCCTTCCCCCTCCCCCCGCCCCCGGATCAAGTCCGGGGCAGGCTCCCCTCCCGCTGGGGGAGGGGGAGTGATTGGGCACGCGCTCATAGGTCGTGGCCTGAATAGGAACAGTTGAAGGATTTATTGCACAGCGGGAAGTCGGCGACGATGTTGCCCTCGATCGCAGCTTCCAGCAGCGGCCACTGAAACCAGGACGCATCGCGCATGTGGCAGCGGTCGATTTGTCCCGCCTCGTCGACACGCAGCCACACGAGCACGTCGCCGCGAAATGCCTCGGTCATCGCGATGCCTTCCGCCGGCCCGGGCTCGATGGCGACGCGAATGTCGCCAGGCGGAAGCGAGTTCAGCATCTGCTCGATCAACGATAGACTCTGATCAATCTCTTTGATGCGGATCCAGACACGGGCGTTGACGTCGCCCTCATGCAGCACCGGCACCTCGAAACGCAGCTGGTCATATGGCGGATATGCGATCGAGCGGCGCGCGTCGAAGTCGCGTCCTGATGCACGGCCGACAAAGCCGCCGGCGCCGAACTGGTGCGCCAGTTCGGCCGACACGCGCCCGGTGCCGACCGTGCGATCCTGCAGCGACGCAGTCTTGTCGTAGAGGTCGACCAGCGCCGGGAAGCGTGCGCGAATTGCGTCAATCAGCGCGCGGATCGGCGCGTCGTCGGCAAGGTCGATCGCAACACCACCCGGCACGACACAATCCATCATCAGGCGGTGGCCGAAGCACTCGGCAGCGCAGCGCAGCACGCGTTCGCGCAGCATGCCGCAATGCGCCAGCATGATGCTGAAGGCCGCATCGTTGCAGATCGCGCCGAAGTCGCCGAGGTGGTTGGCGACTCGCTCCAGCTCCGCCATCACGCCGCGCAACCAGACAGCGCGTGGCGGCGGCGCAATGCCCAGAGCTGTTTCCACCGCGTGCGCAAAGGCCAGCGCATAGGCGACGGTGCTGTCGCCCGATGTACGACCGGCGAGCCGCGCCGCCTGCGCAATCGTGGCACCGTGCATTAGGCCGTCGATGCCCTTGTGCACGTAGCCCAGGCGCTGCTCCAGCCGCACCACGGTTTCACCATCGGCGGTGAAACGGAAATGGCCCGGCTCGATAATGCCAGCGTGCACCGGCCCGACGGGGATCTGATGCAGGCTCTCGCCTTCGACGGGCAGGAATGGATGTGCGGTGGGATCGGCGCCGTGGTCGAGCCAGGGACGCGTATCCGGCAAGTCCAAAGGATCGAGGCCGTACAGATCGCGCGCGGCTCGCTCCAGACGGATCGCCGGCGGGTGCAGCGCGCCGACCGACGGATAGCTGCCGCCAGGGCAGTCCAGGCTGAGCACCACAATGTCGTTGTCGAGCACCGCCATGTGCACGCGCTCAGGCTCGCCCCACAGGCTCAGCAGCGTCACATCGCCGGCGGCAACCGCTCGCGCGGCCTGCTGCCAATAGGCCGCATCGACTTGGGTCATAGATGGTCCCGGGCGTTAGCCCGGCCTACAATCGTCATGGGCGGGCGTGACCCGCCCATCATCCGAGCAGTGCCGCGACATGCTGGAACCAAGCCACCAGCGGCCCGGGCAGCCAGACGCCCGCGATCAACACGAGCGCGAGATGCGCAAACATCGGCACGTAGGATGCGGTGACCGGTCCGGTCGGGCCGCGCGGCTCGCCGAAGGCGACGGAGGAGACACGCAGGAACAGCGCACCAAAGGATACCAGCAGACCGAATACGAACAGCAGCGCGAGAAGCGGTTCGCGCGCGAAGGTCGAGCTGACAAGGAGGAACTCGCCGGTAAACACCCCGAACGGCGGCAGGCCCGCAATGGCAGCAACGCCGGCAATCAGGCCCCAGCCAAGCAGCGGATGCGTCGAGGTCAATCCGCCGATATCGGCAATGCGTTGGGTGCCCTTCACCTGGGCGACGTGGCCCACCGAGAAGAAGATCGCCGACTTCGTCAGGCTGTGCATCGTCATTTGCAGGAGGCCAGCGAAATTGCCCAACGGTCCCGCCATGCCGAAGGCAAACACCGTGATGCCCATGTGCTCGATCGAAGAATAGGCGAACATGCGTTTGATGTCGCGCCGCCGATACAGCATGAAGGCGGCGAAGATCAGCGACAGCAAACCAAGCGCGATCATCAGCGGACCGGGTGCGATGGCGCCCGGGTTGACGGCGAGCAGCATCTTGAAGCGCAGCAGTGCATAGAGTGCCACGTTCAGCAGCAGGCCCGAGAGCACGGCAGATATAGGTGTCGGGCCTTCCGCGTGCGCGTCGGGCAGCCAGGCGTGCATCGGCGCCAGCCCAACCTTGGTCCATAGCCGAGCAGCAGAAAGATGAAGGCGACATTGAGCAGTGCCGGGTCGAAGTCGTGCGCGCGGGTGATCAGGATTGTCCACACCATGGCGTCGGTGCCCTCGCCGACCACCGGGCGTGCGGCGAGGTACACGAGGATCGTGCCGAACAGCGCCAGTGCGATGCCGACGCTGCCGAGGATGAAGTATTTCCAGGCAGCCTCGATCGCTTCGTGCGTACGATAGATGCCGACCATCACCACGGTCGTCAGTGTGGCGAGCTCGACCGCAACCCACATCAGTCCAATGTTGTTGGCCAGCAGCGCCAGGCTCATGCCGAACAACATGAGCTGGAACATCGCATGATAGAAGCGCAGGTAGTTCGGCGTCAGGTGGCCACTTTCGAGTTCGTGGCCGATATAGGAGGCGCTGAATGCGCTGGTGGTAAATCCGACAAAGGTGCTGAGCAGGATGAAGACGATGTTCAGATCGTCCACCGCGAGGAACTGACCCGCGGCCGGGCGGTCCACCAGAAGCAGCAGCGCGGCAACCAGTGACAACCCACTCGCGGCGACGTTGATCTTCGCGGACAACCGGTAATCCGCGAGCAGCGCCAGAAGCGCCGCGGAGAATAGTGGGATCAGCAGGACAAGGCTTTCCGTCACCTGCGTTCTCCGCGGAAACGGTCGAGCGCTTCGAGATCGACCGTGTCGAAACGTTCCCGGATGCGGAACAGGAAGATGCCGACGACGATGAACGCGATCAGGATGGAGAACGCAACGCTGATCTCCACCACGAGCGGCATCCCCTGCGCACCGGTAGCGGCCAGGTTCACACCGTTCTCCAGCGACAGGAAGCCGGCAACCTGACTGACGGCATTGCGCCGCGTCACCATCATCAACAGGCCGATCAGCACCACCGACAGCGCGAGCGAAATGTCCTCGCGCGCCACGGGGTCCACGTGCGCCGTCACCGGCAGCATCACCATCAGCGACAGCGCGACCAGCGCAATGCCCGCCAGCATAGTTAGGCCGATACTGACCACGGTCTCGATCTCGCGGTGGATCCCAAGGCGGAACACCATGTGCCGGAGTGCCATCGGGATCATGATTGCCTTGAAGCCGAGTGCTATCAGGGCGGTGATGTAGAGCTGCGGAGCGTGCTGGATGTGCGCCTGCCAGGCGACCGACAGCGCCAGCACCAAGGCATGCAATGCGAGCACATTGATCAGCGCATACAGTCGGTCCTGGTACAGCATTGCGAAGCTGACCAGCACCAGGAGGCCGGCGAGCATGTGCGAGACATCGAAGGCGAAGTTGGAGGTCACATCACATGCCCTCCGACACGAAGCGCAACAGAACGCCGAGCAGTGCCAGCATGAGCGCGGCACCGAGGAAGTTGGGAACGCGAAAGACGCGCATCTTGGCGATCGACGTCTCGAACACGCTCAGCAGAACGCCCGCAACTGCGAGCTTCAGCAGATACGCGATCAGGCCAATGACATAGCCCTGGGCGAAGTCCGAATGGAAAGAAGATGCAGGCGATCACCGAGATGTAGAGCAGCAGCTTCAGCGACGCGGCAAGTTCGATCATCGCCAGGTGCCGCCCGGAATATTCCAGCACCATCGCCTCATGCACCATGGTTAGTTCCAGGTGAGTCGCCGGATTGTCCACCGGGATGCGCGCGTTCTCGGCCAATGCCACGATCACCAGCGCCACCAGCCCGAGCCCCAACGTGACGCGCAGTCCGACCGCGGAGAACGCCATGTAGTCGGCAATGGTCGAGAGCTGCGTGGATCCTGCGATCAAAGCGACCGACAAGGCGATCATCAGCATGGCCGGCTCGGCGAGCGAGGCGATCAGCATTTCGCGCGAGGCACCGATGCCGCCGAAGCTGGTGCCGACGTCCATCGCGGCCAGTGCCTGTGCGAATCGGGCACTGCCAAGGAGTGCGGTAATCGCGATCAGGTCGCCTGACCAGCTGAACAAGAGCCCGGTGGCAAAGGTTGGCACCAAAGCGGCCGCCACCCATGTGACGGCGAAGATGACATAGGGGACCACGCGAAACAGCCACGACGCGTTCTCGGCCAGCACCACGTCCTTGCTCAGCAGTCGCTTCAGGTCGCGATACGGCTGAACAAGGGACGGCCCCTGCCGGCGCTGCAGCCGCGCCTTCACCTTGCGCGTGAGACCAGTGAGCAGCGGTGCGAGCAGCAACACCAGGGCCATCTGCACGCCCTGTACCTAGAGCGCAGGGATCACTGCCATAATGCGAGCGTCAGCAGCAGCAGGACCAAGGCGGCGAAGACAAAGCCGAGATAGCGGCGGATGGTAAGGAACTGCAGATGGTTCAACATCTGCGACGTCCACCCTATTGCACCGGCAATCGGCGCATACAGCGTGTCCCAGATCGGATCTGCGATGTGTCTCTCGATCCTTGCCGGCGCAGTGTCGCCTGGCGGCGGCATGATGACCGTCTCGCGTGCGCCGAACACCACCGCGCCGTAAACCCGGCGGATCGGCTGCGCGAAGCTGCCTGACGTATACTGGGTCTGCGGGCGCGAGTCGGGGAAGCCGCAATCCCAGGCTGGCGCGCGACGCAGCGCACGCGATGCAAAACGGTGGATTGCCAGAACGCTGAGCGATGCGGATACCGCGATGAACACGAGCACCAGCAGGCCATTGTAGGAGCTACGCGCTGTCTCCACCGGCACGATGGAAAGCCACGCGACATCGAGCTGTTTCGGCATATGTGCACCGGTCAGCGCCTGGGTCACTGGGGCCAACAGGTCGATCACTGCGCCGGGGAAGATCCCCGCCAGTAGGCAAAGCGCTGCAAATACGAACATGGCATTTGTGGAATAACCATCCACCTCGCGCGCATCTGCGGCAACACGCGTGCGAGCGCGACCCAGAAAGGTGATGCCGAACGCCTTGACGAAGCAGGCGGCGGCAAGTGCGGCGGACAGCGCCAGGAGTGCGCCGTCGGCCGGAATCGCCAGCTTCAGACCCCATTGCGGCAGATCCGGATGCAGCAGGATCGCCTGAAACGTCAGCCACTCGGAAACAAAACCGTTGAGCGGCGGCAGCGCTGAAATAGCGATGCAGCCGATCAGGAATGCGACCGCAGTCTTTGGCATGCGATGGATCAAGCCGCCGAGGTGATCCATGTCGCGCTCGCCAGTCGCGGTGAGCACCGCACCAGAGCCGAAGAACAGCAAACTCTTGAACACCGAGTGGTTGAATACATGAAACAGCGCCGCGGTCAGTGCCAGAGCAGCGGCGGCGGGCAACTGGTTGGCACTGAAGGCCAAGGCAAGGCCTAGGCCGATGAAGATGATGCCGATGTTCTCGACCGTGTGGTAGGCGAGAAGGCGCTTCAGATCATGCTCCATCAAGGCGTAGAGCACGCCGAGTACGGCGGTGATGCCACCGACTGCGAGCACGATCACTCCTGCCCACCAACTCGGCGCGTCGAGCAGATCGAAGACGATGCGAATGAAGCCATAGACCGCAACCTTGGTCATGACGCCGCTCATCAATGCGGAGACATGGCTGGGTGCCGCCGGGTGTGCGAGCGGCAACCACGCGTGCAGCGGCACCACGCCCGCCTTTGACCCGGCGCCGATCAGCGCCAGCACCAGCGCCAGCGCCGCGATCCCGGGCGATGGATGCACCGCACGCATCGCAGCAAAACTATAGTCGCCGGTGGCCGCGGCAAGCAGACCAAAGCACAGCAGCAGCGCGAGGCCCGAAAAGCTCGCCATGACGATATACACGAAGCCAGCGTTCGCGTTGCCGGGCTCTCGATCGTGCGACATCACCAGCGCCCACGATGCTAGCGACATCAGTTCCCACGCGAACAGGAAGCTGAACGCATCGGCTGCCACCACGACCAGGTTCAGCCCAGCGACGAACGCCGGATAGAACGGCAGCACACGCTGCGGCTCAGGTTCGTGGCGGCCATAACCAAGCGCGTAGGTGCTGGCGCCGGCACTGCCCAGTCCCACGACCGCAAGGAAGAACGCAGCCAGCGGATCAAGTCGGAAATTCGCGCCGATCCACGGCAAGCCGAGGGGCAGTGTCACTGTTGAGGACCCGGCGCCAATCGACAGCAGTGCGATCAGCAGCAACGCCAACGAGATCGTCAGGGTGCCGCCATAGACAATGCGGCCGCCTGGTGGCGTCCGGGCCACGCACGCGCCGATAACGGCGAGCGTCAGCAACAGTGCGATGCAGACCAGCGGCGCAGCAATCATGAGCGTGGCAACTTTGGCGCGCGGGCAACGAGGCGCACGCCTCGGCCACCCTGGCTGCTGACCGCGCCTTCCGCGATCAACTCGATCCCAGAGTCATACAGCGCATTCACCAGCTTCATCAGCGAGTCGACGTTGCCGCGCACAATGCCGTCGCTCGCCTCCATCCGCTGGATCGTCGGTAACGATAGTCCTGACAAGTCGGCCAGGGCACGCTGGTCGAGACCCAACATGGCGCGGGCTGCGCGCATCTGGCCCGAGGTAATCAACCTAAAGGCCGGATCGTTGAGGCTCTACGCATCAGAACTGATGCATAGGCCTCTAATATTGCCCGGTCAAGCGCAATGGCTGGCCGTTTGCGCTTCAACATTAGGTAATAGTTCCTGTTTATGATCGGCCGCCTCAAGAGGCGATGTCAGATGTTCTTGCTGCGCAGTGCGCGTCAAAGGTTGTCCTGGTTGGCAACCGGCAGGGCTGTGGCATCCAGCTTTCTCATCTTGTTAGTACTTGGCGTCGGCCTGATCGCCTGGCGGCAACTGGACACCGCGGCGGAAGACCAGGCGCATGCGGTTGCGGCCCGCGGTGCCGCGATAATCGCGCAAGATGTGTCCCGCGCGATCGAACAGATCGACCTCACCTTGCAAACGGTGATCGGCGGCCGACAGGCGCCACAGAGTACCGATATTGCAACGCCAGAACGCTACGCCCTGCTGGCTGAGCGCGCGCCGCGCGATCGCCATATCGGTTTTATCGACGTGATCGGCGCCGATGGCGGAATTCTGGCCAGCACACGTCCGGGCCAGGAACTGAAGAATTGGGCGGACCGGGATTACTTCTGGGCACAGCGCAACGCGACGTTAAGCGGGCCCTATCTGGGCAGGCCATTCGCAACCACACGCGAGGACACTGCCGCAGTCCCGATCAGCCATCGCATCGATCGCGACGGTCAGTTTGCGGGCGTCGTGGTGGCCGCCCTGCGACTTGGCTATGTGCGTGACCTGTTGGCCGAACTGCAGCCTGGGCCAGGTGATACAGTCACACTGTTCAGCGATGACGGCGTCATCCTGATGCGACTGCCATTCGATTCGAACGATATCGGTCGAATGGCCAGCGCTCCCGCCGCAATACATGATTTCATCCGAAGTGGGATGGTAGCCAGCACGGTGCGTGCGTCAGGCGATCGGGGGGCACATCGAATCGCGTTTCATCGCGTCGGCAATCTGCCGCTCGTGGTCAGCGTCAATACCACGATCGACAAAACCGCAGCTTTTTGGCTGCTTTGTGTCGGTGCAGCAGGTGCGATGGCGGCAGCCGTGCTGGTATGGTGGATATGGCAGGAGAGCCGGTCGCGCAAGGACGCTGAGCGAGAGAGCCAGGAGAAGTCACGCTTCCTCACGACCCTGAGCCATGAGCTTCGCTCGCCCCTGCAAGGTGTGTTGGGCTACGCGGATAGATTGTCGCACGACTCCTCGCTCACTCCAGAGCAGGCGCATGACGTGGCAGAAATCATCCGTGCCAGCAAACAGATGCGGATTGTGGTCAACGTCGTGCTTGACTATGCGCGAATAGAGGCACTTGGCCCGACACTTCACCCGCAGCGCATCGCGTTGAGACCTTTGATCGAGGAATGCATGGCGGTGGTCGAACCCGCCGCCAGGGCGCGCCGATTGCAGACGAAAATCACTGTCGATCCCGAAGCGCCGACACACTTTGTCACCGACGGCATTCAGCTGCGGCATATTCTGGCAAACCTGCTGAGTAATGCGGTCAAGTACACCCCATCAGGCACGATCGAGTGTCGCGTCAGCGGCGACACGGAACACCTTACCATTGAGGTGGCAGACACCGGGTTAGGAATCCCGCAAGCACAGCGCCATCGGCTGTTCAAGGAATTTGAAAGATTTGGTGCAGAGCGCACCGGGATCGAAGGTACCGGCCTCGGTCTTTCGATCGCGCATCGCCTCGCGCGGC
>CAWKMC010000035.1:0-7174 GCA_963850535.1 uncultured Alphaproteobacteria bacterium
AGCATTGGACTGACTAAGGCGCGTTCCTTCATCAGCCGCATCAGCCGTTTGCCGAACTCGCTCATCGGAAGCACCACCAGAGGAACAGCCCAATCGCCATCCAGCAGATCAAGCCGAGCGCGACGCCGTGCAGGAAGCCGCGGGCGGGGGCCAGATCATCCTCGCCGTCGTGGCGCGGCGGTTCCGCTGGCGGCGGCTCCTCCAGCTGCCCGGCGGCGGCGAGTACCAAAGAGCCGAGCGCGGCGAGTGCCAGCAGCACCAGCAACGCCGCGGCCGCCATCACCTGACGCGCTCGCAGTAGATGCACTGGTGGTGCGGATAGTCGGCCACGACCGAGGTCCAGCAGTGGCCGCAGATCCGGCACAACAGGCGATGCACCAAGAGCGCAAGCATAACGGCACTCTGGTGTAATGTCCGACACGAAGCAACGTTTAGGTGGTAACGCTACCCTTCGCACCACGCGACTGGCAGCGCCCGCTCATAGATGATCGCGCGCACGGATTGTCGCGGTTGTGCCTCGCCGGGCGGGTAAGTCCATCATTTGATGTAGCGCGGCATCAAACGTGCGGTCACCGAAACGTAAGCCACTACGCATGTGGTACTTTACTGCCCTACAACCTAATGTGGAAGCGCACCGGATTATGGGATCAGTGGCACGTGCGGCCGAGGCGATACCGGGCGCGGGGGTGATGCGATCCAAGCTGGTGGTGAAATTTCCCAATGGCGGCATCTATCAATGCGGCGGCGCGGATAATCCGGACGCATGGCGCGGCGGTTTAAGTCGACGAGGTGATCGCCGACGAGTTCGACGATATGCCGCCACAGCTCGTGCCGTTGGTGATCGAGCCGATGCTTGCCGATCGGGTCGGTGCGCTGGTGCGCTCGGGCACGCCGAAGGGCAACGGGCTGCTGCAGTCGGCGTATGACCGGGCGCGGGTGACGGCAGGGTACTCGGCGTATCTGCTCGACTACACCCGGACGCACGCGCTGAGCGGTGGGTCGCGCGAAGCTGCTTCGATCATCACTGGCGCCACAAGCGCGGTGCCCAACCCAGAGAATACCTATCTCGGGTTTCGCTTGGTATCGTCCGGCATCGAGCAGGACCTGCAACGTGAGCGCGACCTTTATGAGTTCAAGGTGCGCCGCGCTTCGACAGGTTCATTGATTCGGTGCAGCAGGTCGCGCCGCAGACCGAGATGGGCAAGGCCGTCGCTGGCGAAAGCGCGACCACTGACATTGCCAAGGCGCTCGAGGACTATCGTCGGCAGCCGATGTCGTTGAAAGCGGCGCAGGAGATCGACGAGGCGCTCACCAAGCGTATCACCCGCGAATACACCATCAAGGGTATGACCAAGGAAGGCCGCGACCTGTCCGAGCTGCAAAGCCAGTTCCGCGACCAGGTTCTGAATGCCGAGCCTGGGGACGTGGTCGGTGCCACCGATGGGTTCGACGCACTTCGCACCGGTCGCCAGGCTTGGGCGGCTGCCATGAAACTGCGCGATCTGGAAGCGATCCAGCAACGCGCTGAAATGACGGAGCAGCCATCAACGTCGATCAGGACGCAGATCAGGACCATCTTGGGCAACGCGAAGAAATCGCGCGGCTACACCGATGAAGAACTGGCGGCGCTGAGAGACGCGGCCGATCGTGGTGCGCTCGGCAGCACCTTGCATGTATTCGGCAGCAGACTGGTGCCTTATGCTGCCAGCGTGTTCGGCCTGTCACATGGCGGCCCGCTTGGGGCGGTTGTCGAGGGCACCCTCGCGCATGGTATCAGCAGTGGCGCTCGGTGGGCCGCCGGTGCGTTACAGGCACGACGATTAGGCAAGGCGAACGACCTGATCAGCGGCAGAGTGCCACCGCCGCCGCCTTAGTGTGTCAGGTAATCTTTGATTAGATAACAGCCCATAGGCTGCGACAATGGCGATAAGCAGACTGTGCAGCATAGCACGCTCCTAATGTGCGACGGCTTGTTCGATGTGTGAGACCTGGGCGCCGATCTGCGCCAGCTGGCCGTCGATCTTGCCCATTTGCTGCCACAGCGCAGCTTGGCTCAACAGAATGGCCAACGTTGCCGCGGCGACCAAGCGAACCATCGTTGTCAGCCGCGTCAGTTGCCGGTCGTATGCGGCGACTTCCTCGGATGCCTCGCGTGCTTTCTCGGGCGAGGCGCCCGCTTCGATCAGTGCCTCACGCAACGCGCCTAACTGCAACGCCATAACACGCTCCTATTTCCCGGCGTCGACCAGATCGAGCCGGCGCTTGATCAGATCGACATCCGTTCCGATGCGATCCAAGCGCAGCGACACTGACGCGTTACTAGCCTCAAGGGCGCCGACACGCAGGCGCAGATCGGCGGTATCCTCGAGCACGCGACCCAACATGGCGCGGATTTCGCGCAGCCGTTCAAGCACAGGGTTGTCGCTCATAAGACGCTCCTAACCATGCGACGGCCAGTAGTGCAGCGCCGCGAATAACAAGCCGGCGAGCACCACCATCAGCCCGCCCAGGCGGGTCATCAGGCGGCGCTCCACCAGGTCGATGCGCGCATTGAGTGCGATCCGCGCTTGTTCCACTTCTGCCCTGGTGGCAGCGATATCGACCTTGGTCGCCACGTTCTGCGGATGGCATCGAACACCACGTCGGCGACATGCTCGGCTTTGTCGCGCTCAACGCCCGCATCCTCGAAGGCGCGGGCCAGCGTCAGGCGATCGGTCCTCATCAGTAGCAGCTGGTGAACGTGGCGCTCCCGATGCTGCTGGTCGTGCAGTGCAAAATCTGGCCTTGGGTGTTGTGGAAGTCCTGAAAGTAGGTGTTGCCCAACTGCTGACCGGTGCCGGACCAGTTGGTGCCGGTCTGCGTAAATTGCGTGCTGCCCATCTGTTGGGTGGTCCAATCCACCTGCGCCATCGCGGGCGCCGCGATCAGGAACATGGCCAGAGCCATCAGGGTGCGTTTCATGTGGTGCTCCATCGGTTGCAGCCCTTTTGGCCATGAGTGATTTTACGATCGTCTCGGGGTAATCGCAGAGTGCCTGCTGTTCGTGGTTCATCGGCCCTCGCCGTAGTGCCGGCGCTGGTTGCGCCGCAGGGCGCGCATCTCGTCGAGAATGACATCCCAGGACAGCTCCGCGAGTTCGCCGGCGGCTGTACGTTCGGCAACGCGCGCGCACCTGTTCGACCATGCGGATCAGCGCGCCTAGCTCGGTCATCGGGTCGATGCCCTCCGGGTCGGATGAGAAGTTCATCACATCAGGCGTCCAGCTTTCGGGCGACATCGATGAGCGTCGTCTCGATGCGGCCTAGCCGCTCCTGGACGCTGGGCTCGGTCTGATCCAGGCGCGTGAGCGCCGCCGCCTCGAATGCCGCAATGCGGTCAGCGAGCGCCTGCAGCACGCCGAGCAGCTCACCGCGGCTGGCCTTGGCACCGAGCTCCTCGCGGATCAGCTTGTTCTCGTCGCGGACGGCGCGCATCTCGGCCTGAATTTCCCGCAGGATGCGATCTGTGAGGCTGGCACTCATCGCGTCCGCCCCCCGATCGCAGTCGGAGGCACGTCTTTCTCCCGCTCGATCCGCTCGCGGGCGGCACGATCCAACGCTTCCTCGATGAATTGCCGCACCGCGCCCGAGCGCGACGGCAGCCGCCGCTCGTGCCAGTAGTCTTCCAGCCTGTCGTACAGCGAGGCCGGCAGCTTCACGTGCAGGGCTTTCATCAACTCATCCATAAGTAGCACCGTAGCACGAAAGCACCGTGTCGTCAGGCCGGAACGAGGGCCGATGGGGGAAACCGATGAGCGCCGGTTCTGTCAGCGATCACGCCAGGCGATTGCTGGTCCGCAGATGTAATGGCTACGATCGCCGACGTTGAGGGGGTGAAGCGAGGTGCGTCGCCCGAATTGCCGATCGACAGCGGTCCAGGAGCGGCCTGAGCGCACCGCGCAAGGCTATCGCCGGTTCCTTGTCTGGATTGCACGAAGCAGTTCAACGAACGGAGCAGTGGTCTGCTGAACCGGACGCAATATCCTCCCGGTCTGGATCGAGCACGATCTTGTTTTCGTCGAAGATAAGTCCGACCGGCAGTGCGAACCGCAGATCGCCTCTAGACGCCTTGTTGAGCTTGCCACCGTGGAGGCGCGCGCGAATGATGTGCAACTCGGCCTGAGCGAAGGTGCCCTTCATGCCGAGCACGAGGCCATCGTTGAAATCGGCCGGGTCGTACACACCGTCTTCGTCGATCACGACGGTTCCAGTGATGGCGCACAGTTCGAGCAGCCGATGCCAGTCCTGGTTCGAACGCGCCAGCCTTGACGCCTCCAGACAGAAGATCGCACCGACGTGGCCCATCGCTACATCGCCGACCAGCGTCTTGAAGTCGGTGCGGGTGTTTGCTGCGGCTCCAGACTTGCCTAGGTCGCGATCGAGGACCTTGATCTGTTCCTGGCTCCAACCCAGTGACCGGGCCTTGCTCATTAAGTTGTATTGGCGATCCGTGCTCTCCTGATTGAAGCGTACTTGGGCCAACGTTGATTGGCGAATGTAGATGCATGCCTGTCGCGACAGGTGACGATCGGCAATCTTTGGGATCGTGTTCACTGGCCCTCTCCGGATAGGACGGCGAGGCGCCAGCCGCGAGATAGGAAATAACCATGTCGGCGAGAATGGCGCCCGCCTTGGCGAAATCGAGGGCGGCGAGAGCAGGGTCTATCACGATCTATCCGAGATCCTCGCGCCGGCGCAGAAGCTCGACATTGATTGCACAGATCTCGTTGAGAGCTTCGCGTACCTGTGGAAGTTGTGATCAAATCGACAACAGCTCGCAGAGGGCGTTCGGCACATAATCTCGGCGCGGCCGTCCGCCAGGCTGACTGATCACCAGGTATCGCTTCGGCCCATGCCCTGGTCCGTCGGCGCAGCGGCAATTTGGCCGGCCACAGCGCTTGTAGGTCTCGGTTAGCGACCCGCGTAACACCTTCTCGAGTGGTGGCAGGCCGCGCACCAGATTGCGACGGCGCCTGCGTAGAGCTGATGGCGAAAGATTCTGAATGTCCATCGGACCGAATTGAGAGGTAATCCGAGCGAATCAGAAGGCAATTCATCGGTCAACCCCCAAATCACTGGCATCCGAGAGAAGCAATGAGTTCGGTGAGCCTGACCAGACCGGCGGCGTCAATCAGCAAGCGTTCCTCGCCAGCGCGAGCCTGGAAGTTGGGTGGACCCCAGTCGGTCCACTCGCGCGGCAGCGCGAACGAGCCCAGATCCGCGTGGCGCAGGCTCAACGTCTCGACACCGGAGACAGTCCGTACCTTCAGAACAACAAACCGCTGCCCCCGTAGTGGATGAAAGGGTGGAGATTCAGCCGATCCCAAAGATCGATTGCGACTGAGTGCAGTTCGATGGGGCGTGCCGACGGTGGCCGACAGGATCGCGCAGACGGCGGTGAAGATGTGGCTTGAGCCACGGCTTGATCCGATCTTCCGCGATGATTCCTATGGCTATCGGCCGGGGAAGTCGGCACTGGCGGCAATCGCCGTTACCAGACGCCGCTGCTGGGACTACGACTGGGTCGTAGAGTTCGACATCCGGGGCCTGTTCGACAATCTCGATCATGGCCTCCTGATGAAGGCTCTGCGCAAGCACTGTCAGGAGCCATGGATCCTGCTCTATGTGGAACGCTGGCTGAAAGCGCCGATGCAGACCACGGACGGGCAGATCCTGGAGCGCGACAAAGGCACGCCGCAAGGCGGTGTCGTGTCGCCGCTCCTGGCCAATCTGTTTCTGCACTATGCGTTTGATCTTTGGGTGACGCGGCATCTGCCCGGCGTTCGGTATGCCCGATACGCCGACGATGCGGTGCTTCACTGCAAGAGCAAGCGCCAGGCAGAATACGTGCTTGATCGCATCCGGGAGCGGTTCCAGGCCTGCAAGCTCGAACTGCATCCAGGCAAGACACGGATCGTGTATTGCAAGGACATCAATCGGACCGGTGATCACCCCGATATCCAGTTCACGTTTCTCGGCTATACGTTCCGGCCCCGCAAGGCGGTGGACAAGTATGGCCGGGTTTATGTGAACTTCTCCCCGGCGGTCAGCCGCGACGCCCTCAAGGCCATGCGGCAGACGATCAGGGGATGGCACCTGCAACTGAAGAGCGACAAGAGCCTGGCCGATCTGTCGGCCATGTTCGATCCGATCCTGAAGGGGTGGCAGCAATATTATGGCCGCTTCTACGGATCGGCGCTCAAGCCGGTGTGGCGGAGCATGAACCTGTTCCTGATCCGGTGGCTGATGCGCAAGCACAAGACGCTGGCGGGCCACAAAACACGGGCTGCCGAGATGCTCAAGCGGCTGGCGCAAAGGCCAGCCGGGTGCGTTCATTCATTGGTCGCTGGGGATTTGTGTCGTAGGCTGGATGATGGGAGCCGGATGAGCCGAGAGGTTCACGTCCGGTTCTGCGAGAGGCCGGAGGTGAAATTCCTTCGGCCTACTCACCCGTATATTCGGGTGCACGGTCCTGGAAGTACCTTTACCGCGCGATCGACCGTGACGGCGCCCTGGTCGACGTGATGTGTTCAAATCGGCACTCGAACTGTCTGACAGTGTCAGATGCAATGAGCGGCAATCGGCGATCATGATGGTCCGGCGCTGCATGGCCGACCCCAAGCGCGGCGTCTTCGACGCCCCGCTCCGCGGCTTCGGACTGCCTACCAATAGCCAAGAGGAAAAGCTCGCGGGGCAGTAACCCCGCTGGGGCAGGGACGTTTCCGATGCGGACTGTCTTTCCGAATAGGACTGCGCTGTCGATGCGGGGGCTGCGGGCTCCCAACCCAACTGAGCCTTGCGCCGTGCTCGCGGCCGTCAAGACCGCTTCGCGTCGCTACCGCGATAGCTGCTACGCAGCCAGTCTTGACCGCCACTGCGCGCGACACGCTACTACTGAGGCAGGTCGGACGGAGAAACAGCCGCCCCGGCCGAACAGAGAAACGTAAGCCGGTGCCCCATCACCCTTTCGAAAGCTACGCTGATTTAGGGTGGGTGTTGCGTGACCCAGAGCCACGGCATCAATTCATCGATGCGTTTTTGCGGCCAGCCATTCACGAGGCGGGTCAGCAGGTCGGTAAAGTAGGCGTGCGGATTGACGCCGTTCAACTTACAGGTCTCGATCAACGAGGCTAGCC
>CAWKMC010000036.1:0-202723 GCA_963850535.1 uncultured Alphaproteobacteria bacterium
GAAACAGTATGCCGCTGTTGGCGTCGATCAGTTCTGCTACGGCGCATCATTCGCTTTGCCGCACGACGTCGCGGTGCGCTCGCTGGAGCTGTTCATCACAGAGGTGATACCACAGTTCACGTCGAACCAAGGGGAGGCTAGATGAAAAACCACATCTGGCAGGCGCACGATCCCGAGTTCACCCGACGTATCCTGCTGCGACTGGCAACGCTGGCTCTGCTTGCCGATACGGCACGCGCGGTCGGGCAGGAATTCGCCGGAAGTCGGTAACCTTCGCAAGCTCGGGGAGGCGCATTGCAGGACGCTCAGGCAACCTGCTATTGCGCGCCGTCCGCCGTCGCCGCGCCGGCGACCCAGTCAGAGTTCAGTGGGATATCGACATTGCCCCTGCGAAATGCCCTGGGCGTTCCAGTCGGTCCCGCCGTGCCGGAGGAACCAAAGGAGATCGGTTCACGCAAAACCTTCTGGAACGCCCCGTGCACCTCAGGCGACGCCTTCCTGTTGCAGCACCCGCTGAACGGCCGGCCGGGCCATCATGCGGTTCAGATGCGCCTCGCAGTTCGGCGGCAGCTTCATGTTCATGCGCTTGGCACCCCACCACTCGACGTAGAACAGGGCGCTGTCAGCGATCGAGAACGACCCGGCAAGGTAGTCCTTGTTCTGCAGTGCCTTATCCAGCACGGCGAAGCCCTTCTCGACCATCTCCTTGCCGCGTTCCTTGACCTTGTCCTCGTCTTCCGGGTTCGGGGTATAGTTCGAAGCGCGGAACAGCCGCGAGAAGCCCTGCATGTGCACCGTGCTCACGCAGTAGTCCAGCGCCTCCAACGCCCGCGTCTGTGCTTCGACATCGTCCGGCAACAGCTTCTTGTCCGGGTTGGTGCGCGCCAGCCAATAGGCAATGGCAGGATACTCGGTCAGCACCGAACCGTCGTCGCGCACGACCGCCGGCACCTTGGACTTAGCATTGACCGCCGTGTACTCCGGTTTGAACTGCGCCCCCTCGCGCAGGTTGACCAGTTGCGCATCGTATGGCTTGCCGATCTCTTCCAGAAGCACATGGATCCCGATCGAGCACGCGCCCGGCGAATACATCAGCTTCATTGGTTTCTCTCTCCTGTTAGTGACGAACCTCGCGCCACGCACCAACCGAGGGGCGTTCGAGCCCAAGGTTCTCGCGCAATGTGGTGCCGCGATAATCATTGTGAAGTAGCCCGCGGCGTTGCAGTTCCGGGACGACGTAGCGCACGAACTCCTCATAGCCACCCGGCACGTGCGAGGCCGCGACGACATAGCCGTCGCAGGCGCCCGTCGCAAACCACTCCTCCATGCCGTCCGCGACATCCTTCGGGCTGCCGACAAAGCGAGGATGGTCGCGGAACGTGCCGCGATGCGATACTTCCATGAAGTCGCGCGTTGTCGGATTGCGCTTGCCAAGGACGCGAAACACCCGGTCGCGCAGCCCCTGCGCGCCGGTCCAGGTCTGGATCTCCTCTTCCGTCCAGGGCTCGTCAACAGGCTTCTTCGCCAGGTCAACATTCAGCACTTCGCACAACAGCGATAGCTGGTCGATTTCCTTCGGGAGTTTGTCGATCATCGCCACCTTATCTTCGGCCTCGGCCCGGGTCGGCGCTACAACTGTATACACCCCGGCGGCCACGGCGACCTTGTCGGGATCGCGGCCGGCCTCCGCAACCTGCTGCTTGAATACGGCATAGTCCTCTCTCGCATGTTCCAGGCTGTGGTAGTTAACGAACACCAGCTCTGCCCAGCGTGCTGCAAAGTGACGGCCCCGGCCGCTCTGTCCCGCCTGGATCAGCACCGGATGGCCTTGCGGTGAACGCGGCACGGTGAACGGTCCACGCGAGCGGAAGTATGCTCCCTGGTGATCCAGCCGCCGAACCTTGTCGGGATGTGCGAACAGACCCGTCTTCTTGTCCACAACAAGTGCATCGTCATCCCACGAGTTCCAGTGGCCCATGACGACTTCCAGGAACTCGTCGGCGCGGTCGTAGCGCTGATCATGGTCGCCATGCGCCGCATGACCCATGTTCAGCGCCTCGCCGTCATTCATCGAGGTGACGATGTTCCAGGCGGCACGACCGTTGGTCATCAGGTCCAGCGTCTGAAACACGCGCGCGACGTGAAACGGCTCGAAATACGTGGTGGAACAGGTCGAACCAAGCCCCAGCTTCTCGGTCGCCATGCCCATCACGGTGAGAATCGTGATCGGATCCATCTTCACGCAGCGGATGCCGTTGGCGACGGTATGTGCGTGATCGCCGCCATAGCGGTCCGGCATCGCAAGGCGATCATCGAAGAAGCCGACATGAAACTTGCCGGCCTCGAGAACGCGAGCGATATGACGATAGTAGTCGGCAGTCATGAAGTCAGGCGAGGCTTCCGGATGTCGCCAGGAGCCTACGAAATTCGTGCAGTTCTGCGCCTGTAGGAAGGCGACGAGTGTCATTTGGCGCATGCGCATTCATCCTCGCGGCAGGGGTTTCGTCCGATGCCTGGATGATGATACGCCACAATCGAACCAGTGACAGCCGGGATGACGGCGCCGCTTGCGCGGAACAGGCGCTCGCCCTAGACGCCACCGATGCTCCGCATCAGGCGCTGGCAGGCGGCCACAGACTGGCTGCGGCTTTGGCGCCGCGGCATGGGCCGCTTCCGCTTTTCGCCCGAGCAGCGGGCGCTAGCCCGGAATTCTCAAACTGCGTAGGTGCACCGAGGCTCTGAATCGGCGAAAGTTCTTCTGCGACAAAGGCTTTTGGCGAAGCAGAGGAGTTCCCCGGTGCTGACAGAGTGTAACGCGACGCTGTTCGACTTTGCACCTGTCGAGGGGCGCCAGGTGGTGGCGGCGTTTGACGGCGGAACGATCACCTCGGACGCTGGTGCATTGCTGTTGGGTGAGACGGACCGGGCGATCCGGCTAACGGCTCGGTTCGCATCGTGCTTCATCGACATGCGGATGGCGGAACTGGTGGAGCACGAGGTCGCCACGATGGTGCTGCAGCGGGTGGTCGGCATCGCGCTGGGCTACGAAGACCTCAACGACCACGATGAACTTCGGCACGATCCAGTGCTGGCGGTTTTCGCCGGCAAACTTGCGGCGAAGCGGGCGGACTGCGCGCCGCTGGCGGGCAAGTCGACGTTGAACCGGCTGGAGCTGAGCCGCCCCGAGCCGACGCGGTATCACAAGGTGAGCCATGACGCAGCGGCAATCGAGACGCTGTTCGTCGATGTGTTCCTGGAGGCGCATCGGCGTGCGCCGGCGCAGATCATTCTCGATCTCGATGCCACCGACGATCCGCTGCACGGCAATCAGGAAGGCCGGTTCTTCCACGGCTACTGTGCGCCGCGACGGCGCGGGAGGTGAAGGTATGATGTAGTGCAATGAACCTCTCAAACCTGCTGATCCTCGACCGACGGCTGAAATGCCGTCCCACCCGCGAGAGTGACGGGCGGAAGGGGGCCGAGAAGCTCGATCGGGCGTCGCCGATTGGGTGACATAAGCAGATCGGTCCTAACTGCGCCGGAGGCAGACCATCGACTGCAGGCCGGGCTACCGCAGTGTCTATGGCGAGACAACGAAGTGAGCGACTGACGCCTCTGTATTTATGGAAACTTGCCTCCAAACGCTGCGATGGCAGTGGAGGCTGAGCGATCAGGTGCGGCAAGGCTAGTAACTCCGTGCTGCTGGATGCGGGGAACGCATCTGGGATGGGAGGCACTCTCATGGACCCATCCTCCGCATCGCCAGGGGTATAGCTCACCGCCTAAGGACACGTAGGTTGTGGATCGGAACGCGGGAACTTGGATCGTCTGACCAGAACGGAACTGGGCTAGCCGCGACGGCCGGAGACGGACGACACCGAGGGCGGAGCTTTCTAGTAGTAGTCGGCGCGCGGGAGAGCCGCGCACATGGCGAAGGGAAGCAGGAAGACGATAGACTTGCATGGCGGGGGAAGATCAGTGGACACCGATCGTCCAGCCGATGAGGCCTGGATACTCAGCGTTCAAAGCAAACTCTATCAGTGGAGTAAGGCGCATCCCAACGATGCTTGGCGGGACATGTGGGGTTGGATGACCGACCTCCGCATGCTTCGCGCAGCCTGGCGCCGCGTGGCCCTGAATAAAGGTAAACGCACCGCTGGGATCGACGGGATGACTGTGGGTTGTATCCGAGCCAAGGTTGGTGAGCAACGCTTCTTGGAAGAGCTTCAGGCCGAACTGCGCTCCGGCGCATATCGTCCCAGCCCGTCACGACGCAAGCTCATCCCCAAAGCCGGGAAACCAGGGCAATTCCGACCCTTGGGCATTCCGACGTGGCAGGCATAATGCACCTCATGCAGCTTGTTTTTGGGGTGACGGGAGATGCGCGGAGTTGACAACCCACTCCCGAAGCAACTTGTCGGCCTCTTCGTCTATCGATATCTGATATGGCGTATTCGGTTTGCGCCGGCGCGCGGTAACGACGCCACGAGCAATCCAGTAATGAACGACCCAGAGGCTGACGCCGTATCGGTGGCGGACTTGTCGAACATTGAGGGTGTTATCCGGCGGTCTCGGCGGCGAGATGCCATGTTTGTATCGTAGCCATTTGATCATGCTGAGCGTAAGCGGTTTCCCAGTTGAACTTTGGCAACCCTCTGCGCGCAGCAGGCGGATGATTTCGTCGTCATGGTGGTCGACGGCAAGCTCTCGGATGCGCGTGACAAAGGCGTCGGGATAGCGGACTGCCTCGGCGCGGTTGGGAGGCAGCTGGAGTTCCAGCGTTTCGATGGCACCACCCTGCCAGCGGATGTGCAATCGAATAATCTTCCGTTCTGGCCCCTTCGTCACGGTGATGTCGCTTACAAGCAAACGCAATATCCGCTTGCGGTCTCGCGGCGTTGTGGTCGATGCAGCCCAAAGTTTTGGCAGGTCGCCGGCGAGTTGGAGGATTTGCCGCTTTTGCTCGGTGGTCACGGCGCGCAGGGTCTGTCGTTCGAAGGCTGCCAGCTCAGCCTCGAGTTCCTGCAGGCGCTGCATGGCGTCGTTCCAGCGCTGTTCGAGGGTCGCCGCGATGAGGCGATTGGCGGGATCGACGGCTTCGTATCGGCGTTCCGCGAGGTCCATGTCGTAACGCGCTCGCTCGATCCGCATTCGCCACTGTGAACCGATCTCGCAATCCCTTTCCTCCAGGCTGGTGAGCGCAGCGAGTGCCAGCTCAATTGTCGCTGGCGTGATAGCGTTGACCAACCTGCTGGTGATCGCTTGGTCAAGTGGTGCGGCCGTGATGCTCAGGCAGGCTCGTGGTGACAAGGCCTCGCGATGTTTCCAGATGCACTGATAGACAGGGTAGATGCCCCCGTTCCCGGTATAGCGTATCCCCAGACGCCGCCCGCAGGCGCCACAGAGCAGCATACCCTGCAGCAGGCAGAGACCTTCACGCGCTGGGCCCGACAACACCTCACCGTTTGTGCGGTTAGCGGCGAGGCGAAGCCGGTTGGCTTCGAACCTGCCCCAGTCGATGTAGCCCTCGTGATGATCGCGTATCATCACCCGCCATGCGTCTTGCGGAACCGCACGCAAGCGGGTGGCGATCTCGCCGGATGGGCCAACCTGTTTGGAAGATTGATAGCGGCCGAACACATAGGCGCCGGCGTATGAAGGATTGGCGAGGAGCCCAAGGACCCGTGAGTGTGTCAGGCGGCCCCAAAGCAGCTTGCCGTTCCATGCACCGCCATACGCTCGGCGGGGGAAGAGTAGGCCAAGTTCCTGAAAGCGTCTTACAACGCCATAGGCCGTACCTTCGCGTTCGAACAGATCGAAGACCGTGCGAACCGCACCCTGCACCTCGCGGTCGGGATCGAGCACGATCTTATCGTTGTCGAAGACCAGGCCAACCGGCAGCACAAACCTGAGATCGCCTCTGGACGCCTTGTTGAGCTTGCCGCCGTGGAGGCGCGCGCGGATGATGTGCAACTCCGCCTGTGCGAATGTCCCCTTCATGCCGAGCACGAGGCCGTCGTTGAATTCCGCAGGATCGTATATGCCATCTTCGTCGATCACGAGCGTGCCGGTGATGGCGCACAGCTCGAGCAGGCGATGCCAGTCCTGGTTCGACCGCGCCAAACGCGACGCTTCCAGCGAGAAGATCGCCCCGACGTGACCCATCGCCACATCGCCGACCAAGGTCTTGAAGTCTGTACGTGAGCCCGCCGCTGATCCCGACTTGCCCAGATCGCGGTCGAGGACTCGGATCTGATCCTGGCTCCAGCCGAGTGAGTGGGCCTTGTTCACAAGGTTGTATTGGCGGTCGGTGCTCTCCTGATTGAAGCGCACCTGCGCCAAGGTCGACTGGCGTATGTAAATGCAGGCGTGTCGCGACAGATGTCGGTCGGCAATCTTCGGATGCAGGGTCATTGGCGCTCTCCAGATCGGCTGGTGAAGCGCCAGCGGCAAGAAAGCAGACGACCATGTCGGCGAGCACAGCTCCCACCTTTGCGATATCGAAGGTAGTGAGCGCCGGGCCCATCAAGATTTACCCAAGATCCTCGCGCCGGCGCAGGAGTTCCGTGTTGATCGCACAGATCTCGTAGAGTGCCCCGCGCAGTCTGTTGAAATTGTCGATCAGACTGGCAACGTGCTCGTGCGTGGCATTCGGGACGTAATCTCTGCGCGGCCGCCCTCCGGGCTGACTGATCACCAGATATCGCTTCGGACCATGCCCCGGACCACTGGCGCAGTGGCAGTTCGGCCGACCGCAGCGCTTGTATGTCTCGGTCAGCGAACCGCGCAACAGTCGTTCGATTGGGGGCAGGCCGCGCATTAGGTTGCGACGGCGTTTGCGCAGAGCTGCTGTTGACAGGTGCTGAATATTCATCGGACCAAATCGTGATGTAATCCGAGGGAATCAGAAGCCAATTCACCGGTCAACCTCCAAATCGCCTGACCGCAGAGCGGCAAACAGTTCAGCGAGCGCGATCAGACCAAAGGCATCAACCAGCAGCGGTTTATCGCCGGAACGAGGCTGGGAGCCGGGTGGTGCCCAATCCGTCCAGTCCCGCGGCACTGCGAACGAGCCCAGGCCACTGTGGCGGAGACTCAACGTCTCTATTCCGGACACTGTCCGGATCTTCAGAACGACAAACCGCTGGCCGCGCCACGGGTGGAATGGGTGAACGACTTCAGCCGAACCCAAAGGTCGATCGGGATATAGTGCAGTTCGCTTGGTGTGTGCCGACGGTTTCCGACCGGATCGGACAGGAGGTCGTCCGGCGATACTTAGAGCCTCTGCTGGAGCCGATGTTCCATGCGGACTCCTATGGATATCGTCCTTGGCGCTCAGCGATCGACGCGATCCGAACAGCCCGTCAGCGGTGCTGGCGGTACGACTGGATCGTGGACATCGACATCAAAGGCTTCTTTGACAGCATCGATCATGCGCTGCTGCTACGGGCCGTGCGTAAGCACACAGACTGCCCGTGGGTGCTGCTCTATATCGAGCGCTGGCTAAAGGCGCCCGCAATGATGGGTGATGGCACCCTTGTGCTGCGGGACAGGGGAACACCGCAGGGCGGCGTGGTCAGCCCGCTCTTGGCAAACCTGTTTCTGCACTACGTGTTCGATGTGTGGCTACACAGAGCCGTGCGTGGTGTGCCGTTCGAACGGTATGCTGACGACATCATCTGTCACTGCCGCAGTGAGCACGACGCCCTGAAGCTTCGTCAAACCCTCGATCAAAGGTTCGCTGAATGCGGACTGGTGCTTCATCCGGAGAAGACCAAGGTGGTCTACTGCAAGGATGCCCACCGCAAAGGCGAGCACGCGACCATCCAATTCGACTTCCTTGGCTATACGTTCCGGCCCCGGTTGGCGAAGTGGCAAGAGGGGCTGTATGGCGTATCCTTTCTGCCTGCAGCGAGCCCGAAAGCTCTGAAGGAGATCCGTCAGGCGGTCCGGGGCTGGTCTCTGCAGACCCGGAGCGACAAGGAGCTGGACGACCTGGCCCGGATGTTCAACCCGTATATCCGCGGCTGGATCAACTACTACGGCCATTTCTACAAGTCGGCACTGTATCCGACCTTAATGCAGATCGATGCCTTTCTCGTTAGGTGGGCGAGGCGCAAGTTCAGACGCCTGCGGGGTAAGCCGCGAGGCGCGCGGGACTGGTTGTTACGGGTGATCCGGACATCGCCGGGTCTATTCGCTCACTGGAAGCTTCTGTATGGCAGCGGCCGGACACTGGGAGCCGTATGAACTGAGAGGTTCACGTACGGTTCTGGGAGCGCGTGGGGGTGAAATTCCCCTGCGCGACTCGCTTGCCACTCTACGTGTTCTGCGGCCGTCATCTGCTGGCCGCGAAGCTGCGGCGGTCCAACATCGATGCCTCGGCCGGTGCAGTGGAGGAGATCGCGCGGATCGTCGCGCCACATCCGGCGCCGCTGGCCGAAGACGCGCATTCTGCTGCGCGGCAGATTCCGGCTTCGCCCGCGAGACGCTGATGGCGTGGTGCGAGGCGAATCGCGTGGACTTCCTGTTCGGCCTGGCGCGCAACGCGCGGCTGGAGGGACGGTGACAGGCCGAGCTGATCGCCGCCACGCTGGACAGCCATTCGCAGCGGCAGGCCGGCACGCCGGTTCAAGGACTTCCGCTATGCGACGCTGGACAGCTGGAGCCGGGAGCGCCGCGTCATCGGCAAGGCCGAGGTGACAGGCGGCAATGCCAACCCTCGCTTCATCGTCACCTCGCTCAAGCCTGCGGAGATCGACGGGCGGCGCCTCTACGAGAAGGTCTACTGCGCCCGCGGCGAAATGGAGAACCGGATCAAGGAGTGCCAGCTCGATCTGTTCGCCGACCGCACCTCGGCCGCTACGATGCGCGCCAACCAGCTCCGGCTGTGGTTTGCCTCAATGGCCTATGTGCTGCTCTGTGCCTTGCGCCGCATCGGACTGGCGCACACCCGGTTCGCCGATGCCACCTGCGGCACCATCCGGCTGAAGCTGCTGAAAATCGGCGCCCTGGTGCGCATCAGCGTGCGGCGCATCAAGGTCGCGATGGCTTCCGCCTGCCCGTGGCAGGACGAATTCGCGCTTGCCATCTCCGGCTCGCCATGACCGCCGCCTGACACGAACCAGACAGAGCACAGACAAAACACTGGACCCGGCAGCGCTGCAGGACTGGTGGCGAGGACAGCGCATGCCCGAACTGCCGCTGTCGCCACTCCTCGCATGATGCTCACAACGTCCACTGGCGCAACGCAGCCAAATCAGCACCAGCCTACTCGCGGCTGTGAGAAATGCGGGCTAGCCGCGAGTTCCGGGAGCATTGCTAAATCCTGTAGCGTGTTCTCCAATCGGCAGTTGAGCGGTTTCGCCGAGGCCGCTACGACCGTGAAGTCCATCATTTGCGCGGAAGCCATGTTGGGGCGGGCATTCATCCTGCGGGGGGTGAGCGGTGACTCGTGGGTGTGCAAGCCTCCGCCGGCGTTCAGTTCGGTGGGTTCTTACTCGACCGCAGTGCCGGCGGGCTGTCTCGGCTGACGGAGTGCCGCGAGCCAGTCCCGATACCGCTTGGGTCGCGTGCGCTCGACGCCTTTCGCATTCTGGTGGAGCGAGCTTGTCTCCAAGCAGCGTGGGAGGTGAAGCGGCTGCGGAAACCGGGCTGAAGGTTGAGGCGTGGTGAGGCCATCATGGACGCCGCCGTTATCGAAGATGTGGTTCTGTTTGGCGACTTCCGCCTCGATCGATGCGGTGGCGGCCTGTTCCGGCTGAACACGGATGGCGGTGGGAGCGCGGTCAGCCTGGGATCGCGTGCCCTTGATGTACTCAGCGTTTTGGTCCAGCGGGCCGGCGACCTGGTGTCCAAGCAACAGATCATGGATGCAGTGTGGCCGGACACTGCCGTCGAGGAGAACAACCTGACGGTCCATATCTCGGCGCTGCGACGAGTGCTGGATGAGGGACGGCTGGAAGGAAGCTGCATCCAGACGGTGTCCGGACGCGGCTACCGGTTTGTGCTCCCGGTTCAGCGCAATGAGGAATTGCGCGAGGTACGGGCGCAGCCGACGGTTACGGACACCCGGCGTTTTGCGGAAGTGAGTGGCGACCATAATGTCGCAACGGCCGCGGCGGTTTCCGCACTGCCGATGCCTGCCGCGCAGCGACGACGCCGCGTGCTCTCGATTGCGGCGCTGGCCGGCGTCTGCCTGGCCGTCGCCGCGCTGCTGCTCCTGGCGCGCAGCCACAACTTCTGGCTCACCAGTCCGTCGGACCGGCCGCGGCTTTCGCTTGTCGTGCTGCCGTTCGAGAACCTGAGCGGCGATCCGAAGGATGACTACCTGGCCGACGGCATCACCGACGACCTGACTGGCGACCTCTCGCACATATCGGGCGCCTTCGTCATCGCGCGCGAGTCCGCTTACACCTACAAGGGCAAGCCCAAGGACGTGCGCAAGATCGGCGAGGAACTCGGCGTGCGCTATGTACTCGAGGGCAGCGTGCGACGGTTGGGAGCCTCGCTCAGGGTCAACGTCCAGCTCGTTTCGGGTGAAACCGGTGCGCATTTGTGGTCAGATCGGTTCGACGAGCGGATCGGCGAGCTGGGTGCGGGGCAGGAACAGATCGTGACGCGGATGCGCTCGGAACTCGGCATCAGCGTGGTCGAGATCGAGAAGGCGCGCAGTCTGCGCGAGCGGCCCACCAATCCCGACGCAATCGACCTCATTTTGCGGGCTCGCTCGAACCTCTACCAGCCGCCGACCAGACGACGCCAAGACGAGGCACTGGCGCTGTTCGAACAGGCGCTCTTGTTGGATCCGCAATCGGCTTACGCCCTGGCCAGCACTGCCTTCCTGCTGATTGAGAAGAGCGGCTACCCCAGCTGGAGCAGTGCCGACACGATGCAACGCATCGAACGACTGCTGACGCAGGCGCGTGCGATCGCACCTGACTCCGAGGTGGTGCTCAACCACACGGTCCAGTGGCTGCGAGGGATCGGCCGGTATCAGGAGGCGATCGTGGTTGCCGAGGAGCTGGTCCGGCGATTTCCAAACAATCCCGCCGGCTTTAACTCCCTTGCGCAGAGCAAGACCATCGCAGGGCGCGCGGCGGAAGCGATCCCGCTGTTAGAGAGAGCGATCCTGCTCGATCCGCGCTCCGCTTGGTTGTTCATTCGCTACAGGAACATGGGCTCCGCATCGCTGTGGCTGGGTCGGGATGAGGACGCCATCAGGTTCCTCGAACGATCGATCTCGATCAATCCGGACTTCTACGGCCATCAGTGGACATATCGCTTCCTTGCCGCGGGCTATGCCCGAACCGGGCGCCTTGCCGAGGCCAGGCATGCACTCGGCGAAGCGGACCGGCTGTTTCCCTATGACACCGTCCGCAGCCACTGGCCCGACGACCCGTCCAGTACCGTCTTTGCCGAACAGATCCGCCAGATGCAGGAGGCGCTGCGCGTTGCGGGCGAACGCGATCATGCCGAGGAAGACGCTGATTTCGGCGTGCCGGTCGACGCTCAATTGCACAGCGAATTCGCCGGTCTCACGACGACGACCCTCCCCGGAGCGACGACCATCCGGACGCCCGACCTGGCTAAGCTCCTCACCGAATCCCGTCCGGTGGTCATTGACACGGTCTCCTACTCATGGGGCCGCTCGATCCCCCGAGCGATCGGACTCAGCTATTCCGGCGTTGGCGGCAGTTTTTCCGACGCCGTGCAGGGCCGCCTGCGCCGCAAGCTGCGCGAGCTGACGAACGGCAATCTCGATCGGCGGATTGTCGCGGTTGGCTGGAACTCCGAGCGCTTCGATGGCCGCAACCTGGCGCTGCGCCTTGTCGCACTTGGCCACACACAAGTTTACTGGTACCGCGGCGGCCGCGAGGCATGGGAGGTGAACGGGCTCCTGGAGAAAGAACTGGACGTTCAACCGTGGTGATCGGCGGCCCGCTGCACAGGCCGCCGAATGCGCTCAGCACTGCGGGAGGCAGAACGACCCGCCGCCGTGCGGATCGTGATCCAGCAGTGCCGTTCGAATACTTAGTGGTGCATGCGGGTCCAGCGTGACGAAACCGGTTGCGTCGCCGCCAGTCACCAGGTTGATGGAGGCCCCGCCATCCAGCGGGAAGGTCGACCTGGCATCGAGCGGCGTGGTCAACACCTCCTGCAACAGGTCGTCCATCTTCAGCGAATTACCCAGGACCGCCCGTCCCGCGTGCGTCGGTGTCATCTGTTCGACGAAGTTGGCATGACGGGTCTGCGGCGTGGGGTCGTCGTTCTGAACGAGCGTGGCGGAATGGTACGTCCCGGTGGCCAGCGCGAAGTCACCACATGTCCCGTTGGAAAATCCGATACCTTCTTCAGTAGCACCCGGCGTTCCGTCGTCGTTGCCAGGGTCGACCATCAAGGCGATATCCAGGGTATCGAAGCCGTTGGCGCCACCGGGACCCGGATGGCCCGTCGCGTCGATCAGGAAATACATCCCGTAGTGCGTGCCAAACCCCGGCAGGCTCACCGGCGAGCCGTTCAGTTCAAAGCCGTTCACCTGAAGAATGAAATGCTCATTGAACGACCCATCAGCGGCATTGTCCGAATGGAGATAAGTCGTGGTGTCGAATTGGTCGAAGGTCACCGACTGATCGAAGTGGTGCCCGCGATCGATGAAGTCGCCGTGCTCGTGGCCCATGGCCCCGCTCCCCCTGATGTTTCAGCTGGGAGCATGGCGGTCGCGGGCCTGCTTGCGCGATGGGATGGGCCTAAAGCGATCCTAAAAGTTGCTAAGGGGCGCCCGGTCCCCCCGCGAAAGCGGGGGCGGGAGGCGGCCTACAGGATGAACCGGCTCAGATCGCCCTTCTGCGCCAGCGGTGCCACCCGCTCGTTCACATAGGCCGCATCGATCTTCACCGTCTCGCCCGCCTTGTCGGTGGCGGCAAAGCTGATCTCTTCGAGCAACCGCTCCAGCACCGTCTGCAGCCGTCGTGCGCCGATGTTCTCGACTCGCTCGTTGATGTCGGCGGCCAGCTCCGCCAGAGCCTCGATCGCGTCGTCGGTGAAGTTCAGCTTCACCTGCTCAGTCGCCAGCAGTGCGATGGACTGCTTCAGCAGCGAGTGCTCCGGCTCGGTCAGGATGCGCCGCAGGTCGTCGCGCGACAGCCCGGCTAGTTCCACGCGGATCGGCAGACGGCCCTGCAGTTCCGGCAGCAGGTCCGACGGCTTCGCCAAATGGAACGCGCCCGAGGCGATGAACAGCACGTGGTCGGTCTTTATCTGCCCATACTTGGTGCTGACCGTAGTGCCCTCGATCAGCGGCAGCAGGTCACGCTGCACGCCCTCACGCGAGACATCCCCGCCGCGGAAGCCGCCCTCCATCGTGCGCGCCGCCACCTTGTCGATCTCGTCGATGAACACGATGCCGTTGTTCTCGGCGTGCGAGACGGCGTCCTTGGTCAGCCGGTCATTGTCCAGCAGCTTGTCCGCCTCTTCCTCCTCCAGCAGCCGCCGCGCCGCCTCCACCGTCAGCTTGCGCTTCTGCGTCGGACGCCCACCGCCAAACATGCCCTTCATCATCTCGCCAAGGTTGATCACCTGTCCGGGCGGCATGCCTGGAATGTCGAGTTGGCCGATCGGGACGCCGCCGGACTGCGCCACCTCGATCTCGATTTCCTTCTGCTCGAACTCGCCGTTGCGCAGCATGCGGCGGAATTTGGACCGCGTGTCGGCTGCTGCACCTTCGCCAACCAGCGCGGTGATCAGCCGCTCCTCGGCGGCTAGTTGTGCCTGCGCCTGCACTTCCTTGCGCGATGCCTCGCGCAGCATGTTGATGCTGGCCTCGACCAGGTCGCGCGCGATGCTTTCCACGTCGCGGCCAACATAGCCGACCTCGGTGAACTTCGTCGCTTCCACCTTTAAGAACGGGGCCTGCGCGAGCTTGGCCAGTCGACGCGCGATTTCGGTCTTGCCGCAGCCGGTCGGGCCAATCATCAGGATGTTCTTGGGGACGATCTCCTCGCGCATATCCTCGGGCACGTGCTGGCGACGCCAGCGGTTCCGCAGCGCAATCGCCACGGCCCGCTTTGCGTCGTTCTGGCCGACGATGAAGCGGTCGAGTTCAGAGACGATCTCGCGCGGTGAATAGGTCGGAACTTCCATTTATATGGTCTCAAGTATGACGTTGTCGTTGGTGTAGACGCAGATCTCAGCGGCGATTTTCATCGCCCGGCGGGCGATCTCCTCGGCGGACAGCCCGTCGATGCCCATCAGCGCGCGTGCCGCTGCCAGCGCGTAGTTGCCGCCCGAGCCGATGGCAATAACCCCGTCTTCGGGTTCCAGCACGTCGCCCGTGCCGGTCAGGGTGAAGCTGCGATCCTTGTCGGCCACCGCCATCATTGCCTCTAGCCGACGCAGGTAGCGGTCGGTGCGCCAGTCCTTTGCCATATCGACGCAGGCGCGTTCGAGCTGGCCCGGGAACCGCTCCAACTTGCTCTCCAGTCGCTCGAGCAGGGTGAACGCATCGGCGGTGGCGCCGGCAAACCCGGCGAGCACCGCCCCGCTGACGCCGATCCGGCGTACCTTGCGGGCGTTGCCCTTGACAATGGTCTGACCCATCGAAACTTGGCCGTCGCCGGCCATCGCCACATGTCCATCCCGCCTGACGCACAGGATGGTGGTGCCGTGCCACCCAGTCGGGTCAGCCACGGCGAAGTTGCTGTTTTGCATGACGCGCTTAGATGGGCTGGCAGAAACCCGGGCACAAGCCTACTGGCTGACCGGCTGCCGGGCTCTAGTCAGCGTAAATCTCTGCCACCGCGACAGAGATCCCAGGCGGCACAAGACTTATCTCCCCGTCCGTCAGCACTGCTGTCCCGATTTTCCCGGCGTCGTCGCGCTGATGGTGCACGATCTGCTGTCGGTCAGCCCACACGATCAGGTAGTGCCGCACCGACGGCAGTCGAAAGTACCTCGCGCAGCTTCCACGCCCGGTCCGTCGCGCTGGTGGCGGGCGAAAGCACCTCGACGACCACCAACGGGTTGGAAACCGTTGTAGTGCCGGCTACCAGCCGTTCGCCGCAGTACAGGATTGCGTCCGGCTCGTAGTCGCTGTCGCCGACCTCTACTGTCATTCCATCGCCGACAACGTGACATGGGACGCCGGCTTCGCGAACCGCACGCCGCAGCGCCAGCCAGGTCAGCATCTTCCGGTCATTATGTTCCACCCGCTCGGGCGCCATGGCGACAATCACGCCGTCGATGCGCTCGAAGCGGCCCGCAGGCTGCTGCTTTGCCCAGGCCAGGTACTCCGACCTGGTCATCCGCTGGCACGGTTCGGCAATCTGCGCCTTTGCCATGACGTTGCTCCTGGTGATGCAAGAGATGGCGCCATCAGTCGGGCTCCGCAAGCACGCGCCGTCCCTTGACGCGGTCCTGCCCCGATGCCAAGCGGGGCCGCCGCTCCCCCCGCTAGAGGAACCCGAATGCCCACACAGGCGGAACTGGCAGCCCGGCTCGACCGGCTGCCGATGACGAAGCACATCTGGTATCTGGTTACCCTGATCTCGCTCGGTGGGTGCTTCGAGCTCTACGACCTGTTCCTCACCGCGTATATCGCTCCGGGTCTCGCCAAAGCGGGCTACTTTACGCCCGAGTCACTCGGCCCACTCAACATTCTCGGCCCATTTGGCGTTGCCGGCATCGGCACGTTCGTGTTTTCGCTGTTCGCTGGCCTGTTCGTCGGCGCGATCTTCTTGGGCCACGTCGCCGACAACTATGGTCGCCGCACCGTGTTCACCTTCTCGTTGATCTGGTACTCGATCACCACCGCGATCATGGCGGTGCAAACCTCGGGGTTCGGCGTGGATTTATGGCGGTTCATCGCTGGCATCGGCATCGGCGTCGAGTTGGTCACCATCGACACCTACGTTGCCGAACTTGTGCCCGCGACGCATCGGGGGCGTGCCTTCGCCTACAACCAGTTCTTCCAGTTCCTCGCCGTGCCGATCATGGCGTTCATCGCCTTTCTGCTGGTGCCACATGCCCCGTTCGGCTTCGACGGTTGGCGGTGGGTGGTGCTGATCGGTTCCGCAGGCGCCATCGTGATCTGGTTTATCCGGCTCGGTTTGCCGAAATCGCCGCGCTGGCTCGCCCGCCACAATCGCGTCGCCGAGGCCGAGAGGGTCACGGTATCGATCGAGCAAGCGGTGGCGCGGGATTTGGGCGGCGCGTTGCCGGAGGCTGGCCCACCCGTCGAGCACGAGTCAGGCGAGGGCAGCTTCGCCGAGATCTGGCAGCCGCCTTATGACCGGCGAGCCATCATCCTGTCCGTATTCAACTTCTTCCAGACCTTCGGCTACTACGGCTTCGCCGCCTGGGTCCCGACGCTGCTGATCGCCAAGGGCATCACCATCACCACCAGCCTGCTCTATTCGTTCATCATCGCAATTGCGAATCCAGTCGGCCCGCTGCTTGGCACGCTGGTCGCCGACAAGATGGAGCGGAAGTGGCAGGTGTGCGGTGGTGCTATCGGCATCGGTGTATTCGGCCTGCTGTTCGCCAGCGCTACCGATGCCGCGCTGCTGATCGTACTCGGCGTGCTGGTGACGCTGTGCAACAACTGGATGTCGTACAGTTTCCATAATTATCAGTCGGAGCTGTTTCCGACCCGCATTCGCTCCCGCGCCGTCGGCTTTGTGTATTCCTGGAGCCGGTTGTCTGCCGCGCTGTCCGGCCTGGTCGTGGCCTATCTGCTCAACCTCGGCGGCGTAATCGCTGTATTCAGCTTCATCGCCTTCTCGATGTTGATCGTGGTGATCTCAATCGGCGGCTTCGGCCCGCGCACCAAGGGACTGGCGCTCGAGGCGATCTCGCACGCATGACTGCCACGTCGCGTAAGTGAGACCTTCGCCGTGGCGGCGAACACCCGAGTGATGCTGTGGTTGCCCGCGATCGCCATGGCTCTTACGCTCCCATCAGGTCTACGGCACTTAAAGGATAGCAGCGTGAAACTAAGGCACGTAACTGTGGCGCTCGTGGCGTTGTTGCTGATGATGCAGACGGTTTACGCGGAGGCGACGGCCGACCGCCTATACGTCGTCGCATGTGGCGAGCGGACGGCACCAGATGTCTCGCCGTGGACACCGGGCGTCAACGTCGGACAGCCGATCGATTTTGTCGACACCTGCTACGTGATCAAGCACGGCAACGACTGGATGGTATGGGATACGGGCCTTCCCGATGCGATCTACTCAAAGCCATCGACCGATCCGTCCGCCTGGCGCCGGACCAATACGCTGGAAGGTGAATTGGCGAAGATCGGCATCAAGCCGGCCGAGGTAAAGTATCTGGCGGTGTCGCACACCCATCCCGATCACATAGGGAATGTCGAACTTTTCCCGCAGGCCATGCTGCTGGTCCAGCAAGCGGAGTATGACTGGCCCAACCAGGACAGCTCACCTCGCTTCAGGCAGTCACATCCCGTTACCAAGTTGCAGGGCGACCATGATGTGTTTGGCGACGGCAGCGTCATTATCCTGTCGACGCCAGGCCACACTCCCGGCCATCAATCTCTGCTGGTAAGACTGAACGAAACCGGCGCCGTGCTGCTGTCAGGTGACGCGGTGCATCTCAAGAGCAACTGGGACGCTAGGCGAGTGCCATCAATCAACTTCGATAAGGCGAAGTCGCTTGCTTCGATGCAGCGTCTGGCCGAAGTGATGGCGCAGAACGACGCGCAGCTTTGGATCAATCACGATAAACCTCAGAGCCAGACCATGAAGCACGCGCCGGACTACTACCAGTAATGCTTGCTCCTTGATCCAGCCCGGTTGCTCAGATGCCGAGACGCGGACCCGGACGCTTGTTAACGTGAAGCGGGCAATTGTCGTTATGGCGCTGCTTGTGCTGTGCGCGCAGGGACCCGACCAATGCATGCCGGCAGTCATGTCATTGTCTGGTGAGGGCAACAGCGATGTGGCCGTCCTGGACATGCATGGCCAATGGCACGTCTTCTCCTGGCAGGGGCTTACTTGGATTGCGCTGCGCGCGCCGGAGGAAAAGGCGCGCTGCATTGCCAGGCAGCTTTTGCTTGGTGGCTCACATGTGCGTTCCGACAGCGCGGAGACGGCGTGCAAGGCGAAGGACTGGGGAGATGTTATGCGGATCGTCGGCGCCGACCCGATCATCCGCGCCTGTGGTGCAGTTCCCTCATGCTCGGTTGGCGACACGTGCTCGTGAGGGCCAACGCTGCCTTAGTGCCTTGCCCACCGTAATTGTTTGACAATGGCACCGGCCGGCGTAATCTCCTCCTCAGTGGGCGGCGACGACCGTCCCGGACAAAGGTGCCTGCCGCGGAACGCGGCGGGCTTTTCCGCTTTGGGAGGTGCTAGACATGACCAGCTTGGCAGAGGCAGAAAACAAGTTTGGCCGTCTGGTTAGGGGTGCTGGCGGGGCGATCTTCGGTGTTGAGACGGCCCCATCATTCGGCGGCAGGCAGGAGGAGAAATTGCAGATCGGAACCCTCGACGGGTTCGTTAAGATGGCCGTGCTGCTGAACCAGCCGAACATCAACCTGATCTTGCGCGAGCGAACGTCTCTCCTTGTCAAGCATGCGCGGGAACTGCGAGCGCCGGTACATCCGGCTCTTGGCGTTTCCCCCAGTGCGGGAGCACCGGCCGAACGCGGCTGAATTGCGTTCGCCTGCTACAGCTGCGCCATCACCAGCCGCGCGAAGTCGTCCGCCTGCGATCACTTGGCTGATGTACCAGAGCGAAGGTCAGTTCCTGCAGCCCGTCGCGTCCCAACTCGCGGATCAACTCGATAAGTTCATCGTGCCGCAGGCGGAGCCGCTAACCTTTTCTCGGTGACCAACCATAAGCTTTTGCGCAGGCGCCGCCCATCAGCATTGACCGCTCAGTGTCGCTCAAGCGATCGGTCTTCAGAAACGGCTCGACCGCCTGCTCGAAATTGACAACGGCGTATGCACGTGTCCAATCCGTCCCCCACAGGCAGCGATCGAATCCCCAGGCGTCGAACACGCGGGCCAGCGGGTCCCAGATGTCCGGGAAAGGATATGGCTTCTGCGACAGCGTGCAGGCGCCGCTGACTTTGATCACTGCGTTCGGGCGCTTGGCGAGTTCCAGCACCTTCGGAAGATCGGCCCAGGGTTGCGGCGGGGCGGGCGGCACGCGTGGCTGCACGATGCCAAGATGGTCGATGATGAACCGCGTATCGGGATGGCGATCGATGAGCGCTGTGCCCACGTCCAGGTTGCCCCAGAACAGGACGTTGACCGGAAGATCGTAGCGAACGGCCGCACGCAGAACCCGATCCAGGCCGGGGTCGGTCGCCTCGCGCCTCGCCTCTTTCGGCAGCATGATACGGATGCCGACTGCGCCCGCTGTCCGCTTCCAGTCAGCGATAACATCGGCCACCGCCGGATCGTCCGGATTGACCGGTTTCACGATCGCGAACCGATCAGGATGCGCCTGCTGCACTTCTACCGCATAGCTCGCATCGTACTGGTACAAGCCGAAGGCGGAAATAAAGATCGCGCCGTCAACGCCCACCTTATCCATCGCCGCCACCATTTCGTCACCGGTGACGTGATCCGGCCAGTTCGGCACGCTGTGCCACGGCCGCTTCGGCGTGTTGGCTTCATAGGCATGGACCTGGGAGTCGATGATCGTCATCGGATAGCTCCTCTCTGCCAAGGTCATCCGATATCAGGCCTGGCCTCATTCTGCCAGCACCGGCTCCCCGACCCGGCTGCGCGCGTGGTGGTCAGCGGCGATCAACATATACACTGCCGGCACGACGAACAGCGTGAACAGTGTGCCGATGCCAAGGCCCGACGCGATCACCAGGCCCATGTTGAAGCGCGACACCGCGCCGGCACCGGAGGCGACAATCAGCGGCACAACGCCCAGCACCATCGCTGCCGTGGTCATCAAGATTGGGCGCAAGCGAATGCCAGCGGCCATCTCGATCGCCTCGCGCCGCGAGTGACCTTCCTTCTGCAGGTTGTTGGCGAACTCCACGATCAGGATGCCGTGCTTGCTGATCAGACCCATCAGCGTGACCAGGCCGACCTCGGTGTAGATGTTGAGACTGGCGCCGCCCAAGCCGAGGCCGACGAAGAATAGCGCGCCGGCGATCGACATCGGCACCGAGACCAGGATGATGAATGGATCGCGGAAACTTTCGAACAATGCGGCGAGCGACAGATAGATGATGATCAGCGCGAAGCCGAAGGTGAGCAGGAAGCCGCCCGACTCCTGGATGTATTGCCGCGACAGGCCGCCGTAGTCGACCGAATATCCAGGTGGCAGCTCGCGCTCGGCGAGATCCTGCAGGAAGCTCACGGCTGTGCCGAGTGCGACGCCAGGCGCGGGAACGCCCTGGATCATCGCGTCATTCAGCTGCTGAAAGTGATTGAGCGATTCCGGCGCCGTGCGTGTGCCGATGCGTGCGACGGTTGAAAGCGGGACCGATGCGCCGCTTGCAGTCCGCACGTAATAGTTCAGCAGTTGATCGGCGTTCAGCCGGTAGCGCTGCTGCACCTGTGGGATCACTTTGTATGACCGGCCGTCCAGCCCGAAGTAGTTGACGTAGCCGCCACCCAGCATAGCCGTCAGGGCACTGCCGACATCACTCATCTTCAAGCCGAGCAGAGCGGTCTTGCTGCGGTCGATCTCCACCGTTGTCTGCGGCTTGTCGTAGCGCAGGTCGGTATCGAGATAGATGAACAATCCGCTCTTGCGGGCGTCCTGCACGAACTTCTGCGCCACATCATTGATGCGTGCGAACGGGTCGGTGCTGCCGATGATGAACTGAATCGGCAGTCCCTGACTGCCGGGCAGCGGTGGCGGCTGGAATGCCACGACCTGCGCACCCGCAATGCCGGCCATCTTCTGCTGCACCAGCGGCTGCAGCACCGCCGTGGTGCGTGAACGCTGGTCCCATGGTTTCAGCACCATGCCGGCAATGTTCTGCCCGGGCATGTCAAGCTGGAATACATGGTCGCGTCTCCGGGAGACTGGCAAAATCCTCATAGATCTGCCGGTCGTATAACTGGCGCTGCTGCAGCGTTGAGTTGGCGGCATTCTGCGCCGAGGTGATGACCACTCCCTGATCCTCCTGTGGCGCCAGTTCACTGGTTGCCGAGCCATAGAGGAAATAGATGCTGCCCAGGATGATCAGCGCGAACACTGTCGTCACCGGCAGGTAGTTCAGGCTGCCATGCAGCCAACGTTCATAGCGGCGATGTATGGCGGCGAACCTGCGGTCGATGAAATCGATCAGGCGGCCTTCCCAGCGCGGCAGGTTGCTGCTGGAGCGCAGCAGGCGCGAGGTCATCATGGGCGACAGCGTCAGCGCGATGATCGCCGAGACGGTGACGGCGCCGACCAGGGTGAAAGCAAACTCGGTGAACAGCGCGCCGGTCAGACCACCCTGGAAGCCGATCGGCACATACACCGCGATCAGCACGACGGTCATCGCGATGATCGGTCCCGCAAGTTCGCGCGCAGCCTGAATCGCCGCCGGGATCGGCCGCATGCCGTCTTCCAGGTGGCGGTTGACGTTCTCCACCACGATGATGGCGTCGTCCACCACCAGACCGATCGCCAGCACCAGCGCAAGCAAGGTCAGCAGGTTGATGGAGAAGCCGCACAGCAGCATGAAGGTGAAGGTGCCGATCAGCGACAGCGGGATGGCGATCACCGGGATCAGCACCGAGCGTGGCGAACCGAGGAACACGAACACCACCAGAGTGACGATCATCACTGCCATGACCAGAGTACGGATCACCTCGTTGATCGCACTGCTGACGAAGGCGGTGGAGTCGTAGACGATCTGGCCGTTCAGACCCTGCGGCAGTTGCGACTGGATGCCCGGGAAGATCGCCCGCACACCATGGATCACGTCGAGCAGGTTGGCGGCCGGCGCGACCTGGATGCCGATATACACCGCTTTCTGCCCATCGAAGCCAACTGCGGTCTCGTAGTCGTCGAAGCCAAGCGTGACGTTGGCGACGTCCTTCAGCCGCACGATGGCGCCGCCGCTCTGCTTCAGCACCAGGTCACGGAACTCGTCGAGCGAATGCAGATCGGTGGAGGCGGTCAGATCCACCTGCACCATCTGGCCCTTGGTGTTGCCGAGGCCGGAGATGTAGTTGTTGGCCGCGAGTGCCTGCGAGACATCGGCGGCGGTCAGGCCATAGGCCGCGAGCTTCTCCGGATCGAGCCAGGCGCGCAGAGCGAAGTACTTGCCGCCCAGGATCTCGGCGGTCTGCACGCCCGGCACTGCCTGCAGCTTCGGCTGTACCACCCGGACCAGGTAGTCGGTGATCTGGTTCGGCGCCAGCACTGCTGCTGTTGAAGCCGATATACATTGCATCGATGGTCTGGCCGATCCGCACGGTCAGAGTCGGTTGCTGGGTACCTTGCGGCAGTTGGCTCAGCACCGACGCAATCTTTGTGTTGATTTCGGTCAGCGCCTTGTCAGCATCGTAGTTCAGGCGGAGGTAGACGGAGATCGTGCTGACGCCGGACGTGCTGGTCGACTGCATGTAGTCGATACCGTTGGCCTGCGCGATCGCATTCTCCAACGGCGTAGTGATGAAGCCGGAGACCACGTTCGGATCGGCGCCATAATACACCGTGTTGATGGTGACCACGGCATTCTGCGTCTGCGGATATTGCAGTATCTGCAGCGTGCCGAGTGCGCGCAGACCCAGCACAAGGATCAGCAGGCTGACGACAGACGCCAGCACCGGACGACGGATGAAGATGTCGGTGAACTTCATGCTGCCACCATTCAGTGGTCGGTGGGTTCGGGCGCCGCATCGTCTGCGGGCTGGATGCTGTTGTTGATGGTGACCGGCGAGCCGTTATGCAGCTTCATCTGGCCGGCGGTGACGACGACATCGCCCTGCTTCACGCCGGTCAGTACAGCGACCTGATCGCCACGCCGGGCGCCAGTGGTAACAAAAGTCTGCCGGACCGTTTTCGCCGCGCCATTTTGCTCGACGATGAACACCGTGCTTCCGTACGGGTTATAGGCGACTGCCGTCTGCGGCAGAGTGATGTGGCGCTGCTGCTCACCGGCGTCGATGTCGATCGTGGCATACATGCCGGGCAATAGCCGGTGGTCGGGATTGCCCAGCGTGGCACGCACCTGCACATTGCGCGAGTTGGCATCGACCTGCGGGTTGATCGCAGTGATTTTCCCCGTGAAGCTCTGTCCCGGATAGGTGTCGACCTTGATAGAGATCTGCTGATCGATCTTGACCCGATCCAGCGCCTGCTGCGGCAGGAAGAAATCGACATAGATCGGATCGAGCGCCTGCAAGGTAACGACAGTAGTGCCCGCGTTCAGGAACTGCCCGACATCGACGGCACGGATGCCAATATGGCCGGCGAACGGTGCACGCAGTACCTTCTTATCCACCATTGCTTTCTGCTGTTCGACCTGAGCGCGCGCGTTCTTCAGATTGAAGGTGTCGGAATCGACCTGCTGCTGGCTGACCGCCTGCGCCTTCCATTGCTTCACGTCGCGGTCATAGGTGACCTGCGCGAGATCGGCGGTGGCCTGCAGCGCCTGCAGCTTTGCCACATCGTCCTCCGAGCGCAGCCGCAGCAGCACGGCGCCCGCCGCCACGTCGTCGCCCGAGTTGAAGTGGAGCTCGCCGACGATGCCGGAGACTTCCAGCGACAGATCGGCACCGTTCACCGCACGCAGGCTGCCGACTGCCTCGAGCTGCGGCTGCCAATCCTGCATACCGGCCGTGACGGTGGAGACGGTCTGCGGCGGGTTGGCCATGGCGGCCAACACTTGATGGATCATCCGCGCCTTGAAGTTCTGGAAGGCGAAAAATCCACCCAGAACGACGGCTACCGCGACCAACATGATAATCATACGCTTGATCATGTCCGTCTCCGTCAGGACTGCTTCGCGTTGTCGGCGACCTGTGGTGCGACGTCGCTGCGATGCCACCAGCCGCCACCAAGTGCCTGGAACAGTGCCGCCGTATCGGCGTAGCGGTTTGCCTCGGCTTGCACGAGGGTGATACGCGCCTGCTGCCACGTCCGCTGCGCGTTCAGCAAAGTCAGATAGTCGATGGCACCCAGTTGATACTGCCGTCGCGCCAGATCAAGGCTGGCAGCCGCCGAACGCTCGGACGCCGCGGCTGCCACCATCGCATCGGCATCAGACTGCAGCGCACGCAGCGTGTCGGCGACGTTCTGGCACGCCTTGATCACCGTGCTGCGGTATTGCGCGGCTGTCTGCTCGAATGCGGCGACTGCGGCGCGCTTGCGATGCAGCAAGGTGCCGGCATCGAACAATGTCTGGGTGACACCGCCGGCAATGCTCCACACCCCGGTGCCGGGTGCGAACATGTTGGTGAAATTATTCGACGCGGTACCAAGGCTGCCGGTGATGCTGAACTGCGGCAGCTGATTGGCCGTCGCGACACCGATCTGCGCCGATGCCGAATGAAGCTGCGCCTCGGCCGCGCGCACATCCGGCCGCTGCTCCACCAATTGCGAAGGCAGACTTAGCGGTAGGTCGTTCGGCAGACGCATGCTGTCAAGCGCAAACGTCCCGGCAGCTTCATGCGACGGAAGCTGGCCAACCAGGGCGGCGAGCTGGTTGCGCGTCTGCGCCAGTTGCTTCTGCAACGGCGGCAGCGTGGCGCGGGTCTGAGCGAGCTGCGCTTCCTGGGTCAGCACGTCGGCCTGTGACGCGCCACCCAGATTGAAGCGATCACGCACCAGCTTCAGCGACTGCGCCTGGTCGCGGATGATGTCCTGCGTGGCGGCGATCTGGCCACGCAGCGATGCCTCCTGCACCGCCGCGACCACGACGTTGGAGGTCAGCGTCAGATAGGTCGCCTCAAGCTGAAAGCGTTGATACTCCGCCTGCGCCTGCAGTGATTTGATCTGTCGCCGTGTTCCGCCCCACACATCGATTGCGTAAGAGATGTTCACCTGTGGCGTGACCAGGCCGAATACTGCGGTGTTATTTGGCTGACCAAATGTGGCGCCCGAGAACCGTTGCTTCTCGGCCTGGAAGGCGAAACTGGCCTGCGGAAACAGCGCCCCCTGTTCGGCGTAGACATTCTCCTGCGCCTGCCTCAGAGCGGCCTGCGCGGCATCGAGATCCGGATTGGCTTTCAGCGCCTGCCCAATCAATTGATTGAGCGGCCGGGACCGGAACAGCGTCCACCAGTCGCCGGGAATGTCGCGATCGGCCAAGAAATGCTGCGCATCGCCTCCGCGCATCTTCACCGACGCGGTCTGCGTCGCCAGCGGCTCGGGTGTGTAACCGGTATCTGTCGGCGCCGCCGGACGTTCGAAGTCGGGACCGACTGTGCATGCACCCAGCCCCAGCAGGAGCACGAGTTCTGTCCGCTTCACCTTGGCCGGCTCCGGAAAATTGTCTGAACGTGCTGGCGCACCACAGCCTGCGCCGCGTGGATGCGCTCCTCGCTGACTGTGTCCCAGTGCAGCACGCGTGACGTGCCCCAACCGCAGAAGATCTTGGCCTGGCCGATCAGGGTCATCGCATGCAGCAGCACCTGCTGGTCATCCGGCGCACGACCGATCAATCGGCCGATGATGGCACAGCACGGCGAGCAGACATGGCGGATCATATCGTCCTGCAGCGCATAGACCGCAGCATTCGGTTCCACTTCCATTCGTGCGAAGAATTTCTGCCGGCTCTCGCGATTGGGCACGCTGTCATCGAGGACCAGCCCGACCATGACGTCGAGGATGTCGCACAGCAGGTCGATCAGTCGTTGACGCGGCAGGTGGTCATCGGCCAATGCGCTGTGCACGCGCTCCAGCACGCCAGCGAAGCCGGCCTGCATCTGTTCGCTTATCTGCTCGACCACGGCGCGATACAGGCCCTCTTTGCTGCCGAAGTAGTACTGAATGGCGGGCAGATTTACGCCGGCACGCTCGGCGAGGGTGCGGGTGCTGGCGCCATCAAAGCCGCTGGCGGCGAACAGCTCGAGCGCCGCCTCCAGGATCCGGCCGCGCGTTTCTTCGCCGCGTTGATGCGAGCCTGGCCGGAAACGGCTGATGCTGACGGACATTCTCTCGCCCCAGATTGTGGGGCGGCCAGCTATATCGTGCGCCCGCCAAAGTCAATCGATCGATATACTATCTCGCCGTGGCTGCAATCACATCTCTGCGTCATATGCCAAGTAAGGCAGCAGGAAGGGGCGGTTCAGCGGTAGCGGCGCGAAGGCTGGACTTTGCCACCGGCCATGGTGACGCGGGCCGCCGGCGTCGGCTGGCCGCACTGGATCGCGCCAAGATAACTGCGGTCGAGCGATTGGGTGGGCTCGATCAGCCCGCCATGTCGGACGTGCTGCGCCTTCAACTTTTCGTAGACCGCAAGAACGGCATCAGCGTAACGATAGCTCTCCTCGGGAAACACCGCTCGATTAGGGCCGGCATTGTATGCCACCAGCACCATGTAAGGATTGCCCGCAAACCGGGGATCATTTCCCAGTGTGCGCAGAAATTGCATGCCACCTAAGATCGATTGATGCGGGTCGAGGGGATCGGCCACGTGCATCGCGGCGCTGGTTTCCGGCATCAGCTGCATCAGACCCTGCGCACCCTTTGGCGACACGGCGCGCGGATCAAACCCGCTTTCGATCTGGGTAATTGCCTGTGCCAGGTCAGGATCGATGTGCAGGCGTTTGCCTGCCAACTCGTACACGCCCTTCAGGCTGGCATGGACGGCAATTGGATTGATCGGCCGCGATGTACAGACGTGGGTTTGTCCGAGAGCGACCACAGGCCATAACAAAAAAGCGAGCGCAATCCGTGCAATCATCGCGGTATTTGTTCGACGCTTGTCCTCTGTGTCATTACCCCCGTTGGCTTACCCCTCGAAGTTTGGTTGTGTCGGCCATCGGTCTTACGCTGACTGCTGCTGGACGGAACAAAGTGAGATGGGAGGGAGCAGATGGCGGTGCGGTTAGGCCTCGGTCTCATTCCGGGGGCAGGATGGCGGGCCAGCGAGATCCAGGATGTTGCACGGGCCGCAGAAGATGCGGGGTTCGACGCGGTCTTCTGCACCGAGGTGAACAACGACGCGATCGGCACCGCGCAGCTGATGGGGCTGGCCACTCAACGGATCAGAGTCGGAACCTGGGTCGCCAATACATATTTGCGCCTGCCCTATCTTTGCGCCAAGGCCGCGATTCTCGCCGGTGATGCGACCGGCGGAAGAATGATCCTGGGTCTTGGCGTGAGCCATCAGCCGGTGAACATGGCGCTCGGTATCGAGATGCCAGATCCGGCTGGGACCCTACGCAGCTATGCCACCGAGGTTATCGCCTGGCTGCGTGGCGAAGGGCCCGCAACCCACCTTCCGCAGCAGCCCTCGCCCGTTCCGGTTCCTGTCTATCTCGCGGCCCTGACCTCGCAGAATGTCGAACTGGCGGGCGAAATCGCCGACGGTGTAATGCCTCTATGGTGGTCGGTTGAGCGCGTGGCGCGAAGCAAGCGGTGGATTGAGCGCGGCCGTGCCAAATCGGGGAAACGCGGCACGTTCGAGATGATGCTGGGCCTGCCGACCTATGTCGGCGATGACCTGGAGGCTTTGAAAAGTGACGCGCGCGCCAACCTGGCGCTTTTCACCGGCTTGCCGTTCTTCCAGCGTCTACTGCGGGCGAGTGGTTTCACGGAAGAAGCCGATAAGGCCGAGAAAGGCGGTGGGGGCGATGCGCTGAGCGACCGAGTTCTTGATGCGATCTGTTTGCTCGGTCCGGTTGATCGGTGCCGCGAGCGAATTGCCGCTTATCGCGAAGCAGGCCTCGATCTGCCTATCCTTTGGCCGGCGCTTGGCGTCGAGAGCGCACGCAAGGTCATCGCAATCTTCTCGCGCTAAGTGACACAGCAATCGTGGTTGGATTCAGGCATCGACTTGAGAGCCCGCGTATGACGGCGTTTAAGGAGTGGGGGTCCTGTGCACCTTGAACTTTATATTGGCTTCGTCATCGCCTCCACTGTGCTCATCCTGATCCCCGGGCCGAACGTCTCGCTGATCGTTGCCAACTCGATCGCCTATGGCACGCGCTATGGTCTCCTGACCGTTGTAGGGACCTCGTCCGCCATTGCGCTGCAGCTGGCACTGACAGCGCTGGGGCTGACCGCCACCCTAGGCGTGCTCGCCGGCTGGTTCGAGTGGATACGATGGATTGGTGTCGGCTACCTGCTGTATCTCGGCGCGCGGCAATGGACCACGGCGCCGATTGATCTCACCCGCACCAAACCGCAGCCGCGCTCATTCAAGGCGATCATGTTACGCGGCTTTGCGATCTCGCTCACCAATCCGAAGACACTGCTGTTCTACGGCGCGTTCTTTCCGCAGTTCTTGAAGCCGAATGCGCCGATCGTGCCCCAGGTGGCACTGTTGTCACTGACCTTCTTTGTTATCGCCGCCGGACTGGATTCGTGCTGGGCGCTGTTGGCGGGTCGCTTGCGCGGTGTGCTGGCCATGCGCGGCAAGCTGCGCAACCGGCTGTCCGGTGGATTGCTGATCGGTGCCGGGATCGGGTTGGCGCTGGCGCACCGTGAGTAGGGTTTTGGTCCGGCGGCTGCGCTCGATGAAGAGTGGCAATCAGGTGCAGAGCAGGTTTCGACCAATGGCCGCTACTTCTCGCCCTCGGTCAGCCCAGCAACGAACCACCGCTGCATCAGCACCACCACCACGATCGGCGGCAGCAAGGCAAGCACCGCGGTCGCCATCACGGAACTCCAGTCGGTCTGCGTCTCGACGCCGATCATCTTCACGATGCCGATCACGATGGTGTCGAGACCCGGGTCAGTCGCGACCAGCAGCGGCCAGAGATACTGGTTCCATCCATAGACGAACAGGATCACGAATAACGCGGCGATGTTGGCGGCCGAGACCGGTATCAGGATGTCACGCAGAAAGCGCAGGGGACCGGCACCATCCATGCGTGCGGCCTCGACCAGTTCGTCGGGGATGGCGACGAACACCTGGCGGAACAGCAGGGTCGCTGTGGCCGAGGCGATCAGCGGCACGGTCAAGCCGGTGAAGCTGTTGATCAGCCCGAGGTCGGACATCACCGAGTAGGTTGGAATGATGCGCACCTCGACCGGCAGCATCAGCGTAATGAAAATCAGCCAGAACGCCGTGCGGCGGAACGGGAAACGGAAGAACACCACGGCATAGGCCGAAACAATCGAAATCACGATCTTTCCAAATGCGATCGCCATTGCCATTCCGCCAGACACCAGCAGCATATGCCAGACCGGTTCGGTGCCCATGCTTCCGTGCAGCAGGACGCGCGGATAGGCCGAGAGATCGAGCCGGGGCAGCAGCGATAGATCGCCTCGGGTGATCGCGCCGGAGTCTTGAGTGGAGCCCGCGAACACCAGCCAGACCGGCAGCGCGAATAGCAGCACGCCCAGGCCAAGCACGATATGAGCCAGCCAATCCGGCCGTTGCCGTGGGACGGCGTGCTCGATCGATGCGCTGATTACCGCCTGGCTCATGCGCTGGTTCTCCGGCCGATGAAACGGAATTGGATTGCAGTCAGTGCGATCACGCCGACCATCAGCACGACTGACTGCGCCGACGACGAACCAAGGTCCAAATTCACCACGCCGTCGCGATACACCTTGATGACCAGCGTCTCGGTGTCCTTGCCAGGACCACCATGGGTCAGCGCGTAAATCGTGCCAAACGTGTCGAATGCCGCATAGACCAGGTTCACCACCAGCAGAAAGAATGTCGTCGGCGTCAGCAGCGGGAAGGTGATGGTGCGGAAGCGGTGCCAGCCTTTGGCTCCGTCCATTCGCGCCGCCTCTACCACGGCGCGCGGGATCGACTGCAGACCAGCGAGAAAGAAGATAAAGTTGTAGCTAATCTGCTTCCACGCGCTGGCAACGATCACCATCAGCATCGCCTGGCCACCGTTGATCGTGTAATCCCAGGCAATGCCGCGCGCGTTCAGCCAGCGCCCGAGCATCCCGACCTGCGGGTTCAGTATGAACAGCCACAACACGGCAGAAACTGCGGGCGCCACGGCGTAGGGCCAGATCAGCAATGTGCGGTAAATCGTCCGCCCCGCGATGTGGTGGTCGGCAAACATGGCGAGCAGCAGTGCGACGCCCATCGATAGCAGGCTGACGGCAGCGCAGAAGATCACCGTGCGTATGATCGAATCGACATACAGCGGATCGGCGAACAGCTCGGAGAAATTCTCCAGGCCGACGAAGGTGGAGCCGAGGCCGAACGGATCTTCGCGGATCAGGCTGGACCAGATCGCTTCGCCGGCAGGCCAGAGAAAAAAGAAACCGGTCAGCAAGAGCTGCGGCAGCACCAACAATACCGGCAGCAGCCAGCCCTCGAAGACGGTGCGGCGCTCCATAAGGAGTGGCTATGTCTTCACCGACTTCTCGAAGTCGCGCAGCACCTTGTTGCCGCGGCTGACCGCGCTGTCCATCGCCTGCTGCGCAGTCTGCCCGCCTTGGAACGCCTTCTCCATTTCCTCGTAGATGATATTGCGGATCTCCACGAGCCGGCCTAGTCGCAGACCGCGCGAGTTATTGGTCACCGTGCCACGTGTCAGTTGCTTCACCGGCAAATCGGCACCGGGGTTCTTGTCATAAAAGCCTTGCTGCCGTGACAACTCGAAACCGGCCAACGTCACCGGCACGTAACCGGTGTGCTGATGCCAGTAGGCGTCATTGTCCGGCTTGCCGATGAACTGAAGAAAGGTTGCGACCGCCTTATATTCCTCCGCAGTGCGGTTCGGCGCCGTCATCGTCCACAGGCTGGCACCGCCGATGATGGAATTGAGCGGCGATTTGATGATTTCCGGATCGTAGGGCAGGAACGCCTCGCCCCAGTCGAACTTGGCGCTCTTCACCATGTCGCCGCGCATGCCGGATGAATTGAAATGAATGCCGGCCTTGCCCGAAACCAGCAGTTGATCCGGCTGGTTGTCGCGCCCGGCGTACTTGAACGTGCCATCCTTCGCCATGTCGAGCAGCCGCTGCATGTGTTTGACATGCGGGCGGCTGTTGACCTCCAGCTGCACATCCAGCCCATCGAACCCGTCCGACTTGCTGGCGAACGGAATGTCGTGCAGCGCGCTGTATTGTTCGAGCTGGATCCAGCTGAGCCACGAGCTGGTCGCCGGTATCTCGGCGGCGTCCTTCGCCTTGATTGTCTCGGCTGCCTTCACGACCTCGGGCCAGGTCGCCGGCGGCTTGTCCGGATCAAGCCCTGCTTTGCGGAACGCATCCTTGCTGTACCACATCACCGCGGTCGACGAGTTGAACGGCATCGACGCCATTCGTCCGTCCGACAGGCTGTAATAACCGCGCACCGCCGGGATATAGGCGTTCGGATCGATGCCGACGCCGGTTTCCTTGATCAGCTCCCACACCTGCCTGGTTGCCTTGCCCGCAGCCAGCATGGAACCGGTGCCGACCTCGAATATCTGCGCCAGATGCGGCGCCTGGCCGGCACGGAATGCAGCTATCGTCGAGGTCAGCACATCGGCGTAGCCGCCTTTGTAGATCGCCTGCACCTCGATCGCGTCCTGGGCCTGATTGAACGCATCAACCAGGTGATTCACCTGTTCACCGAGTGCGGCCGTCATCGCATGCCACCAGACGATCTTCGTCTTCTCTGCGGCGCGACCGAGAGAAGGTGCGGCGGAAAGTGCAACCGCGCTGGCAAGCAGTGTGCGACGCTTCATGTCCTGTCCTCTGTTCGGTACGTGGCCCCTAGGGGGGCCACGTTGCCGAGTGATGCCATTCTGGTGACGCTTGCGGGGCCCATCTCAGAAGCTGAGTGGCTCCTGGATCACCGGTGTCCAGCGCCCATCCTTCACCACTGACAGAAATGATTGATTGGACGCATGGTGATTGGTGGAGCTCAGCGACAGCGGCGGCCCGCCAAAAATATCGCGCCAGTCCTGCATGCTCTCCATCGCGGCGATGAAACTGTCTGCCGTCAGATCGCGACCCGCCTTCTGGAGCGCTGCCATAGTGAAGTTTGCGGCGACGTACCCGGCTTCGCCGAGATAGTTGGGGTCGATGCCGAAGGTCTGCTTGAACTTGGTCGCGAACGCGTGGACTTCGGGGCGAGGATCGTCCGGATAGCGATAAGGCGCTGGCGACATCGAAAAGAATCCCTCCGCAGGACCACCGGGTGCCTCAGCGACAGCGGTCGAATAGGTGGCGAAATTGCCCATGAAGATCGGATTCCAGCCGATCTTGTGCGCCGTCTGCAGAATTATCACCGTGTCCTTCACGATGCTGCCAAGTACGATCAGGTCGCAGTTGGCGTCGCGCAGCTTGGCGATCGCGCCGTTGAAGTCGGTGTCGGTGGGCTTGTGACCGGTGGTGCCTCCCAGCTTCAGCCCCATCGCCTCGACCTGCGCCTGGGCGCCGGCCAGCACGTCGCGGCCGTAGTCGGTGTCCTGATACATCACTCCGACCACCTTCACGCTCTTGCTGGTGGCGAAGTGCTTCACCCCCGCGCGCATCTGGTCGTAATACGAAGCGAACTGGCCGAACTTGTACTTGTTGAACGGTTCGTACATCGAGCGCGCGCAGGTCGTCGGGAAAACGTTCGGCACGCCCTTCTCAATCATCGACGGCATCACTGCGTCGTTCATCGGCGTACCACCGTTGCCGACCGCAAGGAAGATATTGTCGCGGTTCAGCAGCTTGTTCATCGCCTGCACCGCTTTCGGCACGGTGTATTCGTTGTCCTCTACTACGAAGCGGATCTTGCGGCCGTTTATCCCGCCCTTGGCATTGGCTTCGTCGAAGGCCAGCCGCATGCCATCGGCATTGTTGACACCCTGGACGGCGGTGACCCCTGACAGGTCGGCCATGCTGCCGATGATGATTTCGTTGTCGCTGACACCACGCGTGGCCGCCCGCGCAATAGCTGGCGCGAACAGAGTGCTTGTGGCCGCCACCAGCGTCTGGCGTCGCGTAAGTCCTGGCATTGTCGTATGTTCCTCCCTGTCGTGGTTCAGGCTATCAGTTGCTCAGCAGTGATCTTCGGCTGGCGAGAAACTCCTCCACCGCCGAGGCGAGCCGATCGCATTCGGTATCGCCGATCGGCAGGCAGAGGGTGAACATGCCGCGCCGCGCCAGCCATATCCCTTGCGCCAGCATGTCGAAAAAGAACAGTTCTTTCAGTTTCTGATCGCCATTCGCCGCATCCGCCGGCGACGCTACGCGCTCGCGCGTGAAATGCACCGCGAACATCGAGCCGATGCCGGTGAACTGCATCGGCGCGTTCTGTGCGCGGCACAGCGCATTCAGCCGCTCGCGGAGCGCATCGCCGCGCGTGTTCAAGGCGCGCGCCGCATCGGGCGTATAAACCTCTGTCAGTCCAGCCAAGCCGGCCGACATGGTCAGCACATTGTTGTTGAACGTGCCGGCATGCGGCAGGGCGTCGGGCCGCCGCGGATCGAATAGGTCCATGATGTCGGCGCGTCCGCCAAATGCGCCGAACGACATGCCACCACCGATGTATTTGCCGAACGTGGTCAGGTCCGGCTTGACGCCGCGGACCTGCTGCAACCCACCCGGCGCCAGTCGCGAGGTCATCACCTCATCCAGGATCAGCAGCGCGCCAACCTTCGTCGTCTGCTCGCGCAGCATGGTCAGGAATTCGGGCGCGGCCGCGATGCAGCCGCCACCACCCATCATCGGCTCCAGAATGACCAATGCGAGGTCCGAGGCATGCTGCTCGATCAGCGCACGCGTGGCAGCCATGTCGTTATATGGTCCCAGCACATAGTCGAACGGCGCATTGATCGGCGAGCCACCGCCGGCGAAGCCGAACACCGCGCCGTGGTAGCCACCGTTGAACACCATCACCTTGGATCGCTTGGTGAAGATGCGGCCGACCGAGATCGCCAGCAGATTCGCCTCGGTGCCGGAGTTGGTGAAGCGCACACGCTCCAGCCCGAACCGATCGCAGATGACCCGCGCGAATTTCGCCTCGGTCAGGTTGGTGCCGCCGAAGTTGATGCCGGCATCCAGCGCGCGATCTACTGCGGCCCGGATCTTCGGATGCGAATGACCGTAGATGCCGGCGGTATATTCGCCGAGGAAGTCGATGTACTCGGCGCCATCTAGGTCCCGCAGCCGACAGCCCTCGCCGTGTGCGATGCCGAGTGGAAATGGCGCATAATGTAGCACGGTGCGGGTGTTGCCGCCCGGCATCACCGCGGTCGCCTCGACGAAGCGGGCAAGGCTTTTCGGGTTGCGCTTTACATACGCTTCCTTCGCCTCGGCCAGGGCCGCGTCGATATCGGCGTTGCGCAATTCCGTCTCGCTCATCAGCTGCCTCCGCTCGGTCACGGACAGTCTGCCCGCCCATCCTGTCGTTCGGCAACCGGCCGCATTGCAGGTGTCTGCCCTGCGTTCTACATCCGACAGCGGGCCCTTATCTGGAAAGGCAGGCGCATGGACCTCAAGGAATATATCCGGGGCATTCCGGATTTCCCGAAGCCCGGCATCCTGTTCTACGACATCTCGACGCTGCTTCGGGACGCGGATGCCTGGCAGGTGGCGATGGGACGCATGGCCAAGACGGCGCGGGCCTATCAGCCTGACATGCTCGCCGGCATCGAGAGCCGCGGCTTCCTGATCGCTGCGCCGCTGGCGCTGAAACTCGGCTGTGGCTTCATCATGCTGCGCAAGCGCGGCAAGCTGCCCGGCGAGACGGTCGGTCTGAACTACGCACTCGAATACGGAATGGACCGGATCGAGGTGCAGGCCGACGCGATCCAGCGCGGCCAGCGCGTGGTGGTGGTTGATGATCTGTTGGCGACCGGTGGAACCATGGTGGCCAGCATCAATTTGCTGCGTGAACTGGGTGCCATCGTGCCAGCCGCGGCGGCACTGATCGAGCTGACGTTCCTGAAGGGACGCGCCCGTCTCGACATTCCCTGCGAGGCTCTCGTTTCGTACGATGAATAGACGCCTCTCGGGGCATAGACGCTGCCGGGGCATAGACGTCTGCCGGGCCGCACTTTGCGCCCGGACCGGTTCAGGTTAGGAAGGTCCATGGTTGGGGCACCGGGATGACCGACCTGCCGCCGAGTCGGCGCCGATTGCTGACATGGGCGACAACCCTGCCTGCCGTGATGCGGGCGGGGCAGCTATCAGCCACGCCCTCACCAGCGGTGGTTGCGCCATTTGCGGAAAACCCCAAGCTGCTGGTCGCCGGTCCTGCCGACGGGGCGCTCAACCGCTGGGCCGATGCGCTGCTGCCGGCGCTTCAGCAATCATTGCCACCTGATACCTCCATCCGCCGGGTCGAGGTCGGCAGTGCCGATGGTGTGACCGGCGCCAATCAGTTCGAAGTTCGCGGGGTACCGGACGGGCAGACGGTGCTGCTGGCGCCTGGACAGGCTGCACTCGCCTGGATGGTCGGCGATCCCCGCGCGAAATTTGACGTTGCCCACTGGGTGCCCGTGGTGGCGGGAACCGGTGTCGGCCTTGTCGTCGGTCGGGCCAGCGTATTCGCCGGCGACCCTCGCGCCCGCGTCGTTGCGACAAACCCGGCGGGCTCCGATCTCGCTGCGCTGCTCGGCCTTTACCTGCTGGGCGTGCGCATGGAAGTGGTGTTCGGTCCCGCCGAACCCGGCGCGGCCGAGAAGGCCTTCTTGCAAGGCAGTGCCGACGTAGTGATGCTGCACGGCCAACGGGTGCCCGAGCGGTTCGCCGCCCTGCAGACTGCAGGTGCTCAGCCGCTGTTCACTCTCGGCGCGCTGGACGATACCGGACACTTGGTACGCGACGCGACCTACCCCCAGGTGCCGCATTTTTCCGAACTCTATGCTATGCGCACCGGCGTGCAGCCGACTGGGCCGCTCTATGACGCCTGGTGCGCGTCTGCAGCAGCATCGCAACTGGTGTTCGGTATGGTCCTGCCGCAACTAACTCCTGCCGCGATGGTGTCGCTTTGGCGGCGAGCGGGCAGCGACGCCGTCGCTTCACTCGGCGTGCAGACGGTCGCGGCGTCGGCCAATGTCCGGCCTTTGGCAGGTCCGATCGCCACGACCAACACCGCGGCAATCGCCACGAGTGCCGCTGCGATGCAGGAGCTGCGGGGCTGGCTCGCTGGCCGGCTCAACTGGCGACCGGCCTGACGCGCAGGAGGTGCACCATGAAGCTCTGGTATCAGAGCATGTCCCGCCAGGCAGAGTGGGGCGGTTATCCGCGCGTGCTGCGCGGCATCCTCGACAAGGTGCGCGATCCGGACACCGAGATCCATGTCGCCGGTATCACCGAGATCGGTGGCGTCGGCGATCAGTTCCGCTACCTCGAATACCTGGAGACCGGCGAGGTTCTGAAGAACGTGCATCGCGCGGTGCGCGAAGGCTTCGATGCGTTCCTAATCGGCAACATCGCTGATCCCGGCCTGCAAGAGGCGCGCGAGATCGCCGACATCCCGGTGCTGGGGCTCTGCGAATCTGCGCTGCACGTGGCCTGCATGATGGGTGCGAGCTTCTCGCTGGTGACGATCAACGAGAAGTTCACCCCGCGCATCGTGGAGAATGTGCGTCGCTACGGCTTGCGTGAACGGATGGCGGCGGTGAACCGCATGCAGGTGGACCGGCTGACCGATCTCGGCGCCGGCTTCGAGCCAGGCCCGGCGCGCGATGCGATCGTCGCGCAGTTCGAACGGGCAGCGCAGGCCAATGCGCAGGCGGCCGCCGAGGTGGTGATCGCCGCCGGTGGTGTGGTGATGGCGCTGCTGGCACACGCCGAGATCCACGAGGCCGCCGGAATGCCGATCCTGAACGGCATTACCAACCTGGTGAAGCTGGGTGAAATGGCGGTGAAGACCAACCGGCTGATGGGCGGCCGTTTTACCTCCAAGCGCTGCAGCTATGCGCCTCCGCCGCCGGGGCAGATCGCCGAGTTCCGCAAACACTACGGTGCCGACGTTTATCCGACGGTGAAGGAAGCATGAGCTCCAGGTGACACGCGAACTCACCCTCCGCACCGCGCTCGGCAAATCGCCTCTGGTGCGTGCGCTCAAGCAAGGCGCGGTTGCCTCGGACCGGGTCGCCTTCGATTTCATCGAGGTCGATCCAGTCACCCGAGCTTTTCGTCGCATGACGCGCGCGATGGAGTTCGATCTGTGCGAGATCGCGCTGACCACCCACGCGCAGGCACGCGCCCATGGCAAGCCGATCACGGCTTTGCCCGTCGTGCTGTTGCGCGGTCTGCATCACGCTGCCCTGATCTGCCGGCGCGATTCGCCAGTGCGTGGACCGGCGGATCTGGTCGGCAAGCGCATCGGTGTGCGTGCCTGGTCGCAGACCACCGGCGTCTGGGTACGCGGCATCCTGCACGATGAATACGGCATAGCGCCCGATGCGATGACCTGGATCACCGAAGAGGACGCCCACGTGCAGGAGTTCGTCGATCCCCCCTTCGTCCAGCGGATCGCCGCCGGCCAGCAACTGCCGGCGATGCTGCTCTCCGGCGAGATCGATGCCGGCATCGCGCTGGCCATAGATCCCGCACAGGTCAGGCCGGTAATCCCGGATGCCGAGGCGGTCGCTGCCGAATGGTCGCACAAGACCGGCGTCTTTCCGATCAACCATGTGGTGGTCGTCAAGGACACGGTTCTCGCTGAGTATCCGTGGCTTGCCGACGAACTGATGCGGCTGTTCGTCGCGTCGCGGGATAAATCCGGCGAGGCCGTGCCGTTTGGCATCGATACCAACCGTCCTGCCATCGAGTTGCTGATGCGCTATGCGGCCCAGCAGGGTTTGATCCCGCGCGCCTACCGACCGGAAGAACTGTTCGTGATGTGATGCCCCCGCGTACGCGGGGGCCGCAACCATGTGTGAGGAGAAGACGATGGCAGACATTCCCCGCCTGAACGGCGCGGTCAAGGCATTGGAATTGGGCAAGCCGGCCTTTGTCCCCTTCACCAGCGGCGAGATCGGCAACGCCCTCACCATCAGCAGCGCGCCCTACGACGGCGTGGTGTTCGAGATGGAACACAACCCCTACGACATAAAGGCGCTGCGCGACTGTCTGCAGTACATGCTGAACCGGCGGCAGATCGCCACCTCGGGCAGCATCGCGCCGGCGGTGACGCCGTTCGTGCGCATTCCGCCGAACGGTGGCGAGAACAGTCAGTGGATCGCCAAGCAGGTGCTGGATATCGGCGTCTATGGCATCGTATGGCCACACGTATCGACGGTCGAGGATGCGCGCAACGCGGTGCAGGCCTGCCGCTATCCGCGCCCGCGCGAGGCCAAGTACTATGACCCGCCGGGTCAGCGCGGCGATGCACCGCGTACGGCCGCGCGCTATTGGGGGCTGACGGACCAGGAATACTATCCGCGCGCCGACACCTGGCCGCTGAACCCGCAGGGCGAAATTCTGGTGGTGATCATGTGCGAAGAGAAGCGCGCGATCGCAAACCTGCCAAAGATGCTGGAACAGGTGCCGGGCATTGGCGTCGTGTTGATCGGCGAGGGCGACCTGTCGCAGGACCTCGGTCATCCGCGGCAGTACGAGCATCCGACCGTGGCTTCGGCGATCAACGAGATTCTGGCGATCTGCAAGCAGTACAACGTGCCGTGCGGTCACCCGCACGTTGATGCCAAGAACGTCGAGCAGCTGATCGAGCAAGGCTTCCGCTGGCTGATGCCAGGACCGGTGCCGTCATTCGCCGCGCTCGAGATCGGGCGCAAGGTCTCCGGAAGAGCTTAGACCACTGTCATTGCGACCCTCGCGGATGCGAGGGGAAGCAATCTCGCGGTCGCGAGTCGGGGATTACCCCTCGGTACGCCCTCAGTGAAGGATCATATCAGTCTGCTGCCAACGCCGCCGTCAGACACATCGCCTGCATTACCTCCCGCATATCGGTAACCACATCGAGACCGCGCAGTGCGATCAGCAGGCTCTCCGCCTGCTCCATCGGCAAGGCGCGCGCAGCGCAGTTCAGGAACTTGGCTTCCAGCAGTTCGGCGGGAAGCGGGTTCTCCGGACCACGTCCAAGCGGCCGCGCCACCTTCGCCGTGAGGACACGCCCATCGGTCAGCGTCACGCAAACTTCGGCACCAAAATGCTCGCTGCTCGCCATCGACATGTTTGGATGCGGCGCCGCATGAATTCGCGGCAGCAATTCGCGGATCGCAGGTTCACGGAAGCTGTCGCCTTCGAAATGCTCCAGTGATACGCGGCCATCGGCTAGTGCGCGGGCCAGACAGTATTGCACGCTGAATTTGGCATCGAGTTCGCTGTTCGGCTCAGGCCGGTTGGTATGCGCGAGCCGTCGCGGGTGCGTCCACGAGTTCACACGCTCTACCATCGCCGGCGTCAGGCGATGCTCGCGCGCCAACGACAGCATTGCGTCCACGGCGGGATGCGTGCTGCCGCAGCACGGATACTGCTTGATCGCCACGCCGGGCTGCACGATGTCCCACGGCTGCCCCCAGTCGCGCAGGATCGCGTCCGCGTCGAAGTTTCCTGTGCCATTGAACACGTGCAGGAAACCTTGCGGATGCTCAAGCGCACCAGGATTGGCAGTAAACCCTTCTGCGGTCAGCAGCGCCGCCAACAATCCATTGCGCGAACTGTGCCCGACATGCAGCGGCTTGGTCATCGTGCCGAAATTGGCCTTAACGCCGGAAGCGAATGACGCAGCGAGCCCCAGCGCTCTGGCGGTGACATCGGGCGCCAATTCCAGCAGATGACAGCACGCGGCGGTGGCGCCGAACACACCGAGTGTCGCCGTCGGATGCCAGCCTTTCTCATAGTGGTGAAAGTTGACCCCGCGCGCGATGCGCGTCTCGGTCTCCCAACCGGCAACGTAGGCGGCGATGAAAGCCTGCCCGCTCACGACACGCGTCTCTGCCAGTGCGAACAGCGCCGGCAGGATCGGCGCCGATGGATGTCCGCCGAGCGTGTTGCTGCAATCGTCGAAGTCCAGTGCGTGCGCCGCCGTACCATTGATCAGCGCCGCGTCCAGCGGCGCCACGCGCTGATGCGTGCCGAACACGAGGCAGGGGCCGTTCGATGCGCTCACTCGCGCCGCGATGCGTGCGCATGGCTCGCTGGCGCCGGCCAGGGTGCAACCGACGGTATCCAGGATGGCCACTCTGGCCCAGTGTGCGGCCTCCGCCGGCAGTGCGTCGAACCGGACTGTGGCGATCCGGTTGGCGAGATCTTCCGCAATGGTCATCCTGGGTCCTCCGCACCAAACGCTTGCACAACTTCCCTCCAGCGTGCCACACGGCGAAGGCAGGGAGAACACGTCAAGAGGCCGAACATGGCAGACGCGGCGTTGTCGGCGGCCGAGACCGCGCTGGAGAACCAACGCATCGGCGGACTGCAAGTCCGCGTAGTGGTGCTTTGCATGCTGGTGCAGACTTGCGACGGTTACGACCTGAATGCCGTCGCCTGGGCCGTGCCGCCGCTGATCTACGCATGGCATCTGCCACCTGCCGCATTCACCACCGCCTTCCTGTGGTCGAGCATCGGCATCCTGGTTGGCGCCTTGAGCGCCGGGCCGATCGGCGATCGCTTCGGCCGGCGTCCGTTGTTGTTGAGCAGCCTCACCCTCTTCGGAGTTGCGTCCCTCTTGAGCGCCACGGCCGCATCGCTGCCGATGCTGACCCTATGGCGGTTCTTCACCGGCCTTGGCATCGGCGGTGGTTTCTCCGGTGCGGCGGCATTGACGGGCGATTACACCCCGCACCGGCTGCGCGCGACAATGATCATGGCCAGCTTCACCGGCGCGCCGCTGGGTGGCTTTCTCGGGGGACAGATCGTCGCGTTGTTGCTGCCCCACTTCGGTTGGCAGTCGATCTTCGTCCTGGGCGGCGCATTTCCGCTGCTGCTGGTGCCGGCGCTCGCTCTGTGGCTGCCGGAATCGCCACGCTTCCTCGCCCGCAAGCAATCGGTGTCGTCGCGACAGGCCGATCTGCTGCGGCGCCTCGACATCGATCATGCTGCGCGCCATGCCGTGGACGTGGCGCACGGCAATCCCGTGAGGATGCTGTTCAGCGAAGGCTACGCACTGCAGACCATCCTGCTGTGGATCGTCTATTTCTGCAGCCTGATGAACCTGTTCCTGTTCGCCTACTGGATGCCGACGGTACTGAACCTGATCGGGATGAGCCCGTCACAGGCAGTGTTCGCCTCCAGTTTGCGAGACTTGGGCGCGTTGTTCCCAGCGCTGTATCTCGGACTGATGATCGACCGGGTGGGCCCCGAACGGGCGTTGGCGTTGCACTACGCCGCGGGCGCCGTGTTCATTGCCATGATTGCCCTTGTGGCGCTGCCCTACGCGCTACTCCTGTTGATGACCTTCCTGGCGGGAATGACGATCATCGGTAGCCAGACCGGGGCCAATGGCACCTGCGGCAAGCTGTATCCAGCTCGCATGCGCACCAGCGGACTTGGCTGGGCCCTCGGCATCGGCCGGGTTGGCGGCATCCTCGCGCCACTGCTGGGTGGCTACCTGCTTACACTCGGCTTGGCACCGACGCGCATTTTTCTCAGCGCCTGTATATTCGCGTTGGTCGCCGCCGCAGCGACGGGCCTGCTCGTATTCCGCGGCAACCGCATCCGTGTATCAAGTGCTGAGGTTGCGCCTTAGAATCACCTGATGTCCGGCAGCCAGTCGCCGAGGACCTGCTCCTCACTATAGCAGCGAGCGTCGAGATCGGTTCGTGCCTGCTCGCCGTAGTCGTGTAGACTGGCATGGACCAACGACCGAGCAGAGCCCAATTCATCTGCGACCATACGAGGAATCTCTCGTTGCAGGCTTGGGCTGTCGCGCAATAGCCGGGCAATATCCCTTCTCGCCCGGCGAATCGTATCGCGCGATCCACGCGCCGGATCGGTCGAGGGTGAAACTTCAAGTTTGAGAAGATGTTCGATCACGGTGCCGATGTGACTGGCAAGCGCATGGCGTTCCGACCGTCCCAAACTCTCGATCTCCTCGGCGAGGTTCTCCCCGTCGATCGGCGCATTCCAGCCGGCGCTGGCGGCAGCACGAAGCTCGCGCGCCTGCTGTTCGCTCCAGAGCACCAGGTCCTGATCGTAGAGGCTGTCCATGACTGCTAATGTTAGCGTGCGAGGCTGCCATGTCACCGACAGTGCAGCTGCAGCATCAGACCATAGACTGCTTGGATTATTGCGGCACGCCCTTGGTCGTCGAATACTCGAAGTGTAGCGCCTCGCCCGGGTGAACCACGCCAAAAATGGCATGCGCGGCGACAGCAGCCTCGCTGAATCCCTGCAGGATCAGTTTCAGCTTGCCCGGATAGCTGACGATGTCGCCGATCGCGAAGACGCCCGGCATCGAGGTCTGGCAGGTCGACGGATCGATCTTCACGTGGTGCAGTTCGCTATCCAAGCCCCAGGCGGCGATCGGGCCGAGATCCATCGACAGACCGAAGAACGGCAGCAGGACATCGGCCGGCAGCAGCCGCGTGTCGCCTTGCAACGTCGCCACTTCGACATGCCGCAGGTCGCCATCGGCACCATGCAGCGCGTGGAGCTGATATGGCACCACCATTTCGATTTCGCCGTTGTTCGCTGCTGCGTCGAGTTGCGCAGCGCTTTCCGGCGCAGCACGGAACTTCGCCCGCCGATGCACGACCGCGACCTGTGCGATGTCACGCAGCGCCAGCGCCCAGTCGACCGCTGAATCACCGCCGCCGGCGATGACGACGCGCCTGCCGCGCAGAGCCTCACGTCGCCGCACGTAATACTGCACCGCTCCCGACGCCTCGTAGGCCGCCAGCCCGTTTAGCGGTGGCCGGTTGGGACCGAACGCACCTGCACCGGCCGCAATCAGCACTGCCTTGGCGCGCACGCAGTCGCCCTGATCGGTGGTGAGCGCAAAGTTGCGTGGTTCCCCGGTCAGAGCGGTCACGCGGCGACCGAGCAGAAGCGGCGCATGAAACGGCGCGATCTGACGTTCGAGCTGCGCGATGAGTGCGCCGGCGTGGATCGCCGGGTGGGCAGGAATGTCGTAGATCGGCTTCTCTGGATACAGCGCCGCGCATTGTCCCCCCACTTCGGACAGCGCATCGATCAGCACGCTGGACAGTTTCAGCATGCCGAGTTCGAACACCGCGAACAGCCCCACCGGCCCTGCGCCGACGATCGCCACGTCGGTCTCGATCTCGTTTTTCATGCGGCGTTGTCTTAGCGGACGAGGCGGTTGTTCGCGACTCCGGCCCTCGGGCAAATTGCCGGCATGTCCGCCGCGACCCGACTGATTGAACTGCCCAGCCTCGCGGCGACAGAAGCACTGGCGGCCGCAGTTGCCGCTCTGGCGCGGACGGGAGACGTGATCCTGCTGGAAGGGCCGCTGGGAGCGGGCAAGAGCGCATTTGCGCGCGCATTCCTGCGGGCTGCAAGCGACGACCAAGCATTGGAGGTACCCAGTCCGACGTTCACCCTGGTGCAGAGCTACGACACGCGAATCGGCACGGTGAATCACTTCGATCTCTGGCGGCTGAATGGCCCTGACGGCATCGCTGAACTCGGCTGGCAGGAGACGCGGGACGGCATCACGCTGGTGGAATGGCCGGACCGGCTTGGTTCGCTTCGTCCCGACGATGCTCTCAGTGTGACGCTCGACATCAACGGTGAGGAAACCCGACGCGCGCTAATGTCAGGCTGGCCGGATCGGTTGGCCAGCATCGCATGACCCAGCGCGCCATGCTGCTGGCTGCCGGTCTCGGGACAAGGATGCGGCCGCTGACCGATCGCATGCCTAAGCCACTGTTGCCCCTGGGCGGGAAGGCACTGATCGACCATGCGTTGGACCGGCTGGAGGAGGCAGGCGTCGAAATTGTGGTGGTCAACGCGCACTGGCAGGCCGACCAGTTGGCGGTCTATCTGGCGCGCCGGAGCCGACCACGCACGGTCCTGCTGCGCGAGCCGGCGCTCCTCGACACCGGCGGCAGCGTCAAAGCGGCGCTTAGCCTGCTTGGGACGGAGCCGTTCTTCGTCGTCAACGGCGATGCGTTCTGGCTTGATGGGACACAGCCTGCACTTGCGCGGCTGGCAGCCGCATTCGACCCGGCGAGCGCGGATGCCGTGCTGTTGGTGCACCGTACCTTTCAGGTCCACGCAGAAGTCGGCTTCGGCGACTTCGCGCTTGACGCCTGGGGTGCTTTGCGTCGGCGGGGTGAGAGAGAGGTGGCCCCGTATATCTACGCTGGCCTACAGATCGTCTCGCCGGCGTTGCTGGCCGGGACAGCGGATGGCCGATTTCAGCATGAACCAGGCGTGGGATGCGGCGATCGGCCGCGGCCGACTGCATGGCGTGGTGCATGACGGCCTATGGTTCCACCTTTCCACACCTGCTGATCTGTCGGAAGCCGAGAGCATCCTCCAGGCGCGGCTGACGGGAGGCACGCGGTGAACCTGTTCACGATGCCGCCCGGCGTGGCGTTTCTGGATGCGATCGCCGAGGATTGGCTGCAACGCGCTGGCCCTGATCCGCTGGATATCGCGCGTGGACTGATCCTACTGCCGACCCGCCGCGCGGCGCGGGCGTTGGCCGAGGCGTTCCTGCGCGCGTCGGATGGGAGGCCGCTGCTGCTGCCTCGAATCACCGCCTTCGGTGTGTTGGACGAGGCGCCGCTGGCGCTGTCCGGCGCACTCGACCTGCCGCCCGGGGTCGAACCGGCGCGCCGGCTCGCAGCGCTGACCCGGCTGATTTTGGAGATGCGCGGCGCTGACGGAGCGCCCCGCACCGCCGACCGCGCCTGGCCGCTCGCGGCCGAGCTGGCGGCGTTGATGGACGAAGCCGAGCGGGCTGAAATCGACTTGGCGGCGAAGCTGCCCGATGCCGCGGACCCGGAGTACGCAGCCCACTGGGCACGGACACTGGAGTTCCTGCACATCGTCACTGCGCATTGGCCGCAATGGCTGGCCGAGCAGGGGCTGATGAACCCGGCGGCTCGCCTGGTCGAACTGTTGAACGCACAGGCAGCGGCCTGGGAGGTAGCCCCGCCGGTCGAGCGAGTGCTCATTGCAGGCACCACGGCCGGCATCCCTGCGGTCGCCCACTTGCTGCGGGCGGTCGCCCGCTTGCCGAATGGCGCCGTGGTGCTGCCTGGCCTCGACACATGGATGTCCGAGCAGGCTTGGGGCGCGCTGGACGACGGGCACCCGCAGGCCGGACTTGCTGGGCTGCTGCATCGCCTGGGCGCAACGCGCGACGATGTCCAGCCGTGGGCTGCGGCCGAATCAGCCCGTGCGGCGACCCTCTCGCGGGCATTGCTCCCGGCGCCGTCGCTGGCGGAATGGCGCAAGGCCGCACAACCCGCCATCGAGGGACTGTCGCTGCTGAGCGCGGCCGATCAGCAGGAGGAGGCGACCGCCATCGCGCTCGTTCTCCGCGCTGCGCTTGAGACAAGCGGTGCAACCGCGGCGCTGGTGACGCCGGATCGTGACCTTGCCGGGCGGGTGGCCACCGAGTTGCTGCGCTATGGCGTGGTGGCGGACGACAGTGCCGGCGAGCCGCTGTCGGAGACACCACCGGCGGTGTTCCTTAGGCTGCTGGCGCAGGCAGTGACCGAGGAACTCGCACCGGTCCCCCTGCTTGCGCTGTTGAAGCATCCGCTGTGCGCCGCTGGCTTGGCACCCGCTGCATGCCGGGCTGCGGCGCGAACGCTGGAACTGGCCTGCCTGCGGGGACCTCGGCTGCGCCATGGCATCACCGGGCTGCGGCGCGCGCTCGATCGTGTCCGTCCAGGCGCCGGCGCCCAGGATCTGCTGCAGCGCATCGAAACGTGCCTCGAGCCGATGCTGCGCATCGAAAGCGCCGTCGAGGTCGATCTGTCCGTCGCCTTTGCGGCGCTGGTGGAAGCCGCGGAACGGCTCGCGGCCAGCGATGAGCTGCCGGGACCGTCGCGACTGTGGGCCGGAGAGGAAGGCGAAGCGCTCGCCACGCGCCTGGCCGAGGTGCAGGCGGCACTGCCGCTGTTGCCGGACCAGCGCACGGGCGTGCTCCCGGGTCTGCTGGACGCAATACTGGCGGGCGCCGTCGTCCGCAGCCGGCGCGCGTTGCGTGGGCGTGGGGGCACTGAGCATCCGCGCGTGTTCATCTGGGGCTTGCTGGAAGCGCGCTTGCAGAGCGCTGATGTCATGGTGCTCGGCGGCCTGGCGGAAGGCGTGTGGCCGCCGGCGAGTGATCCCGGTGCGTGGCTGTCGCGTCCAATGCGCAGCAAGGTGGGGCTGCCGTCACCCGAAGAGATCGTCGGGCAATCGGCGCACGACTTCGTCTCTTGTGCGACCGCCGCGCCGAGTGTGGTGCTATCCTGTCCGCGGCGGCGCGATGGTGCGCCGGTGGTGCCGGCCCGCTGGCTGACCCGGCTGGAGACATTCCTGGCGGGGCAGGGGATGTTACTGCCGCAGCACCCGACCGCCACCTGGGTGCGGATGCTCGATCAGCCGGCGGCTGCCCCGCGCCCGGTGCGACCACCCCGCCCAAGGCCACCCGTCCAGCTGCGCCCGCGCCGCCTGTCCGTCACCGAGATCGAAACCTGGCTGCGCGACCCCTATGCGATTCACGCCAAGCACATCTTGAAACTCGCAAAACTGCGAGCGCTGGACGAGGCGACGGATGCCGCGGACTACGGGATCCTGGTCCACAGGGGGCTGCACTTGTTCCTGGAGCAGTTTGCCACAAGGTGGCCCGCGGATGCCGCGGAGCAGTTGCGGCGCGCCATGGACCGGGCGCTGATGGAGGCCGACCTCCGCGAGGCGCTCACTGCGTGGTGGGCGCCGCGGTTGGAGCGGATCGCCTCCTGGGTGGCACAGGTGGAGACGGAGCGGCGCAGCGAGTATCCGCCAGTCGCCTTGGTTGCGGAAGCGAGCGGCATTCTGGAGCTGGCGCGCCCGGGTGGGCTGTTTCGCCTGACCGGGCGAGCCGATCGGATCGAGCGTCGGCGCACTGGCGGCTTGGCGATCCTGGACTACAAGACGGGCACGCCACCGACCCAGAAGGAGGTCGATGCCGGCCTGGCGCCGCAACTGCTGTTGGAAGCCGCGATGGCCGAGGCAGGGGCGTTTGGCCAATCGGTCATAGGGCAGGCTGATGAGCTGACCTACTGGCATATGACCGGCGGCTTCCTGCCAGGCGAGGTCCGGTCCCTCTTCAAAGAGGACGGCGTCGCCATCAGCGCTGCGGTATGCGAGGCGCGCGAGGCGCTGTGCGCGCTGATCGATACTTATGACGATCCAGGCCGATCTTATCTGTCACAGCCGCAGCCAGGGCTGGCACCGCGCTACTCGGACTACGCGCAGCTTGCGCGCGTCGGAGAGTGGGCAGCGGTGGGAGACGAGGAGTGAGCCGCCAGCTCTCCTTGCCTTTCCCCACTCCCCCTCCCCTCGCGGGAGGGGCCAGGGGGGAGGGGCCGTCTCCACCTATGCGACCGTCGCCCCGCGATCGGGCCAACGCCGAACAGCTGTTCGCCTCCGATCCTGCGGTCTCCGCCTTCGTCGGTGCATCGGCTGGGTCAGGCAAGACCAAGCTGCTGACCGATCGCCTACTGCGCCTGATGCTGCGCGGTGCAGCGCCGGAGCGGATCCAATGCCTCACCTTCACCAAGGCCGCCGCCACCGAGATGGCGGTCCGGTTGCAGAGGACGCTTGGCCGCTGGGTGACGCTGAACGACGCGGCGCTTGCGCGGGAGCTGCGCGCACTCGACGTCGAGCCGGCCGATGCCACTCTGGCCGAAGCGCGTGCGTTGTTTGCTCGCGTGTTGGATCTGCCCGGCGGAATGCGCATCGGCACGATCCACGCCTTCTGCCAATCGCTGCTGCGTCGCTTTCCGCTGGAAGCGGCCCTGTCGCCGCATTTCCGTCTGGTCGACGAGCTCGACGCGGGCGATGCACTCACCGAGGCGCGCGAAGACATGCTGTCCCGCGCGCATACGCCGCAGCTGCGTGAGGCACTCGAGACGCTGGCGGGTCTGTCCTCGGCAGCACAGTTCGGCCGCCATGTCGCGTCGCTGCAGCGCGACTTGCCGCGATTGAGTGATGCTCTGCGACTTGGCGACGACTTCGCGGAAGCCCAGCGGCGCGTGCTCGACGTCACGGCCAAGAACGAGACGGACATCATCACCGTCGCGGTCAATTGGCAGGATGAACCGGCCATCCGCCGCGCCGCGCAATTCGTCCAGCAAAGGGGAGCGAAGAAATGCGCGGAGCGCGCGACGCGCATTCTGGACTGGCTCGCGCTCGATGCTACGGGCCGTATCGAACACTGGCCTCGCTGGTGCGAGGAGTTTCTGACCAAGGAGGGGCAGGGGCGCGCCGAAAGTGGTTTCGTTTCCAAGGCAGTGCTTGACGCCCAGCCGGATCTGGCACGCCACTTCCTTGACGAATGCGAGCGTATCATTGACACGATCGATGCCTGCCTGGCGCTGCGGCTGGCGAAGATCTCGGCCGCGTTGGTGCGGCTCGCGGCACCTGTGCTCGACACATACGCACAGCACAAGGAAACGGCCGGGCTGCTGGACTACGACGACCTGATCGGCCTTACATCGAGATTGCTGGTCGATCCTGGCGCCGCGTGGGTACTCTACAAGCTCGATGGGGGCCTCGATCATCTGCTGCTTGACGAGGTGCAGGACACCGCGCCGCAGCAATGGGCCATCGCGCACGCGTTGACCGAGGAGTTCTTCGCCGGCCAATCCGCGAGGGATGACCACCGCACCGTGTTCGCGGTCGGCGATCGCAAGCAGTCGATCTACTCGTTCCAGGGTGCTGACGTCGATGCGTTCGACCGATCGCACCGGAGGTTGCGCGAGCGCGTCGTGTCCGCCGGCAGGCAGTGGCAGGACGCGGCGCTGGATGTGTCGTTCCGCTCCACGCGACCGGTGCTCGCGTTGGTGGATGCGGTGTTCGCCAACCCGCTCGCTGCGGCCGGGGTGGTCGAGCCAGGCCAAATAATGGCGCACTACGCCGACCGCGCCGATCAGGCAGGTGTCGTCGAACTCTGGCCGCCGACGCCGCTGCCCGATACCGCGGAACCGAAGCCCTGGACCGTGCCCGAGCAGAACCGCGGGCTGACCTCTGCGCCGCAGCAGCTGGCCGAAACATTGGCGAGTTGGATCGCGCAACAAGCGGGCGGCGGCGTTCGGCTGGAGAGCCGCGGCCGCGCGTTAGGGCCTGGTGACGTGATGGTGCTTGTGCGTCGGCGCAACGACTTCGGTCGCGCACTGGTGCGTGCGCTGAAGGCACGCGGCGTGCCGGTCGCCGGGCTGGATCGGCTGATGCTGGCCGAGCAGCTCGCGGTTCAGGACCTGATAGCGCTCGCCGATTCGTTGCTGTTGCCGCAGGATGACCTGACATTTGCCTGCCTGCTGACCAGCCCGCTGGGCGGATTGTCGGATGACAGCCTCATGGACCTGGCGATCGGACGCAGCGGTCCCTTGTGGGAGGCGCTGCACGGGCGAGCCGGGGAACGGCCGGAGTGGCAGGCGGCCTGGGCATTCTTCGCGGCGCTGCTGGCACGGGTGGACTACGTCTCGCCGCATGCCCTGTTCGCCGAGGCGCTGGGGCCGCTGGGCGGACGGGCGCGCCTGCTGGCGCGGCTTGGGCCGGAGGCCGCGGAGCCGGTCGATGAACTGCTGAACGCGGCCCTGGCGTACGGGCGGGCGCATCCGCCGTCATTGCAGGGTTTCCTACACTGGCTGCGCCGGTCAGGGGCCGAGGTAAAGCGCGAGGCGGAAGGCGCCGGCAGCCTGGTGCGCGTCATGACGGTCCATGGCGCAAAGGGCCTGCAGGCGCCCCTGGTCATTTTGCCGGACACGACAGCGCTGCCGCCGGACGAACCCGCAATCCTCTGGGCGACTGATCCGAAGACCAGGCGCGAGGTGCCGATCTGGTCGCCACGCAAGGAAATCCGCTGCCGGGCAGCCCGAGAGCTGCGGGACACGGCCGCGCAGCGGCGGATGCAGGAGCATAACCGGCTGCTCTACGTCGCGCTGACCCGGGCTGAGGACCGGCTGCTGGTGTGCGGGTGGCAGACGCGCCGCGGGCTGGACGACTCGTGCTGGTATCGACTGATCGAGCGCGGCTTTGAGCAGCTCCCGGCAGAACGGGATGGCGAATGCCGACGCTATGCAACGCCGCAGCAAGTGCCGGCTGACGTGGCGTCCGAGGTGATTCGGCGCCGCGGGGTGTCGGTCTGCCGCGCTGGGTTGGAGCGGCGCCGGATTGGCGCGCGACCCCACCCCCGGCTGAGCCGGCGCGGCCCGAACGGCTGGCACCGAGCCGCCCAGAGAACGTCGAACTCGGTCCCGTGCCGGCTGCGGCCACACCACTGGCTGCACGTGAGACGGCTTACAATCGGTTCCAACGCGGCACATTGCTGCACGCTCTGCTGCAATATCTGCCGGATCTCCCCAGCGATCGCCGCGCCGCCGCCGCCCGGGCCTGGCTCGACCGGCCAGGCAACGGACTTGCTGATGGCGAGGCGGAAGCACTGACCCAAGAAATCATGGAAATCCTAGGGCACCCCGACTTGGCGCCGCTGTTCGGCCCGGACAGCCGCGCCGAAGTGCCGTTGACCGGGCTGGTGGGTGGAACTGTTGTCGGCGGGCTCGTGGACCGGTTGGCCGTGCTGGACGACCGCGTGATCATCGCGGACTACAAGACCAACCGCCGGCCGCCAGCGCGGATCGAGGACACCCCGGTACTCTACCTGCGGCAGATGGCCGCCTATCGCGGCGTGCTGCGAGAAATTTTCCCGGGCCGCACCATCAGCTGCGCGCTGGTCTGGACCCAGGCATCGCACGTGGTCATGCTGCCGGATCAACTGCTTGACCTGTCGCTGGCGGGTCCCACCTGAAACGCAACTGAACCATCGAGGGTGAGATGAGCGCGAATACCAAGGCCGTGTCCGACCAGACTTTTTCCCAGGACGTGTTGAAGGCGGACGGACCAGTGCTGGTCGATTTCTGGGCGGAATGGTGCGGCCCCTGCAAGATGATCGGGCCAGCGCTCGAGGAGCTTGCGGGCGAATTTGCCGGAAAGCTGACCGTGGCCAAGGTCAATATCGACGACAATCCGATGACCCCGAACAATTACGCCGTGCAGGGCATTCCGACGTTGATCCTGTTCAAGAACGGCCAACCGGCCGCGAAACAGGTCGGCGCACTGCCGAAGAGCCGGCTCAAGGAGTGGATCTCGGCCAACATCTGATTCCTCTCATCGTCATGGCGGCCCCCGGGTCGGGCCGAAGGCCCGCCCGAGGGACATGCTTGTGCCGGCCATCCACGACTGTCAGCGGCGGCGCTCCTAGCTGAGCGTTGCGACCGCAGCCTGCGCCGGTTGGCAATTGCAGCGGCGCGGCATTGCTGGTGAACGCCGCCGAGGCCCGGCGGCGGAGAGAACTACAAATAGTGCTCAGCCAGAGGCGCAAAGCCGTTGAAGCGCTGGCTGGCATATGTGGTCACATATGCACCAGCGGACAGCAGTTCCACGCGATCGCCCGACGTAAGGGCCAGTGGCAGACGGTAGTTTGACTTGTCATACATGATGTCGGCGCCGTCACAGGTCGGACCTGCAATGGCTACCGGACCAATTGGCCCATCATCGTGGGGCGTGGTGATGCGATACTTGATCGCCTCGCCTTCCGTTTCGGCAAGACCGCCGAACCGGCCGATGTCCAAATACACCCAGCGCACCGGGTCGTTGGGATCGCGCCGGCTCACCAGCACCACCTCTGCACTGACCAGTCCTGCATCGCCCACGATGAAGCGGCCCGGCTCGATCACCATTTCCGGGAGAGCATTACCGAAGTGCTCGGTCATCGAGGTCATGATCGCGTCGCCGAACTGGTCGATCTCCGGTACCGGGTCGCGATAGCGCGTCGGGAAGCCGCCGCCCAGGTTCATCATCCGCAGATTTATGCCCGCCTCGGTCAGGTCGGTGAACAGCATCGCCACCTTGGTGATCGCGACCTCGTACGCGCGCGTGGTGGTCTGCTGGCTGCCGACATGGAAAGACAGGCCGTAGGGATCGAGCCCCATCTCGCCGGCGCGCAGCATCAGCGCGCGCGCGTTCTCAATCGTGGTGCCGAATTTACGAGACAGCGGCCAGTCCGCACCTTCATTCTCCACCAGGATCCGGCAATAGACCCGTGACCCGGGCGCATGCTTTGCCAACTTCTCCAGCTCTTCAGCGGAATCGAAGGCAAACAGCGTGACGCCGCGCTGAAACGCCGTGCGGATCGCCGAGGCCTTCTTGATCGTGTTGCCGAAACTGATTGCCTCGGGACGGGCGCCACAGTCGAGGCACTCTGAGACTTCCTCCCAGCCTGCGGCATCGAAGCTGGAGCCCAGGCGCACCAGGCGCTCCAGCACGGGACGGGCCGGATTGGCCTTCACCGCGTAATAGATCCGCGCGAGCGGAAGAGCGCACTGCAGGCTGCGGAAGGTTTCTTCCACACGGTCCACATCGAGCACCAGGCACGGCGTGACCGGCTGCTGCTCAGCAAGGAAACGGGCGATTTTCGGGGTCATCGCACCGGGCCTCCTTTGGCTGGGCGTCCGCCTGATCCAGGCGACGGACGTTAGTTGACGAAACGGTCGAACGAACCAGCGACCATACGATTGCCAGAACGCTTGACGTCGTTGCGTAACCACGAGGGCCAGAGGCACGTGCGTTGCTGCGTAGGAGGGGCCACATAGGACCCTGGCCCCCCCGGCGCAACCCCAAATCGCAATCAATCGACAGGAAAATGTCGCCACGCTGCATCGCGCGCTGCGTTAAGGCGTTCCGGTGAGCAGAATAACGGTCAGCGAGACGGAGGTGCAGCGGCGTGGATACAGCCATCCGAAGCAGACAGCGCAGGCGACTTTGGTCCGGCTGCCACCGGGTCATTCTCGGTGCACTCCGCAAGTCCAGCACCGACCGAGTGGCACTCGCGGGGGCGGGTTGCGGCTTCTATGCCACCATGGCGCTGTTTCCGGCCATCAGCGTGCTCATCTCGCTTTACGGTCTCGCTTTCAACGTCGTCGCGGTGGAGCAGCAGCTCGCGGTGATCGAGCGTCTGTTGCCGCCGCCCGCCTTCAAGCTGATCGACGATCGCGTGCGTGAACTGGTGACCCAGCCCAGCAATGCGCTGAGCATCGGTCTGCTGGTCAGCGTCGCGATTGCGTTGTGGAGCGCCTCGGCCAGCACCAAATCCGTGCTTTCGGCGCTGAACGTCGCCTACGACACGGTGGAGAGCCGCGGGATTGTCGGCTTTCAGGCGACTGCATTGGCAATGACGCTGTGCGCGGTGGTTGCCGCGGTCGTGGCGATCGCGGTGCTGGTGTTCCTGCCGACCGTGATCTCATTCATCGGACTATCGGCTTACACCGCGGGGCTGGTGAATGCCTTCAGCATGGCGCTGCTGGTTGTGCTCGTGTTCGGCACCATCGCCCTGCTGTATCGCTATGGCCCGTCCCGCGGTCGATTCCCGGAGCGGCGGATCTTCCCCGGCGCCTTCCTGGCGACACTGCTGTGGCTCATCGCGTCCGCCGGCCTGTCGTTCTACGTCTCGCACATTGCGCAACTAGGCGTGACCTACGGGCCGCTGGGCGCCGTGGTCGCGATCATGCTGTGGTTTTATCTGAGCGCCTACGCGGTGCTGCTGGGCGCGGAGGTCAACGCCCAACTTGAACAAAGCAACGATTGCGGAGCAGCAACCTCGGTTGGCAAGTAACGCAGCTGACTGCTACCTGGACGGGCAAATATCGCCGGATCAGCCAGGGATGGCCAAGTGGGATGAGGGCTACGTCACCGACGTCGCCTATACCAGCAACTTCTACCGCGAGATCACACCAGCCTGGCTGGCCGCGACCAGCCTGCTGCTTGGCCATCGCTCGCCCGACCTCGACAAACCATTCAGCTATGCCGACCTTGGCTGCGGCAACGGCTTCACCACACTGGTGATCGCCGCGACATCCCCGCACGCCGATGTCTGGGGATTCGATTTCAATCCGGCGCATGTCGAGTTCGCCACCCGTCTCGCGGAGCGGGCCGGTCTGACCAATGTGCGATTTGTAGAAATCGTCGTTCGCAGGACTGCATACCGCGCGGGACGGCGTCTGGCCGGACTTCGATTTCATGGTTTCGCATGGCGTGCTGAGCTGGATCTCGCCGGAGAACCGACAGCACCTGATCGGCGCGGTGACCAAACGCCTGAAGCCGGGAGGGCTGGTTTATCTGAGTTACAACGTGACCACCGGCTGGTCCGCCATGGTGCCGGTGCGCCGGGTGATGCGAATGCTGGCGCGGGCAAGTCCAGAGCGCACTGACATCGCGGTGCCGGGCGTGCTTGACTTCGTCGATCGGCTGAAGCGTGCGGGCGCGCTCTTTTTCCAGGCTCATCCAAATCTGGAGAGCCGGCTGGCTGAGATCCGCAAGCAGGATGCCCGCTATATCGCGCACGAATACCTGAACGAAGACTGGAATCCGCTGATGTTCGCCGATGTGGCGGGCGAGATGCTGGAGGCAAAGTGCCGCTATATCGGCAGCGCGACGTTGCCAGAGAATATCGACGCTGTCTCGGTGTCGGCCGGCGTGGCCCCGCTGCTGGCCGAGACCCGCGATCCTGTGCTGCGCGAGACGTTGCGTGATATCGGCTGTGCACAATCTTTTCGGCGAGACCTGTATCGCAAAGGCGGCGTCCCCATGCCCGGCCCGGAGCAGCAGATGCGGCTGCACGAACTGACGATCGCCGGTCTCGGCGTGACGATGCCGGAAGCGGGTCCCACTTTTGCCACGCCAGTGGGCAATGTCACGGGGCGCCCAGAGATCTACCAGCCGCTGTTGTCCATGCTGGAGCGCGGCCAGTTAAACGTCGGGCAGGCACTGCAATCGCCTGCTTTCGCCGGGCGCCCGCTGGTGGAAATGTTGCAGGCGTTCAGCCTGTTGATTGCCGGCGGCTACGCCCATCCGACACTGCCGGGGTGCGGCACTCCCGCGGGCCGCGATGCGTCCCGGCGGCTGAACCTGGCAATCGCCTATGCGAACGCCAACGCCGCAGAATTACCGCGCTTGGTATCGCCGGTGATCGGCTCGGGGGCGGGCGGCGACATTCTGGAAACTCTGGTCGTCGGCGAACTGCTGGCTGGTAAGCCCGCGAATCTGGAGGCGCTGACGACCGAATTGCTGGCGGTGCTTGGCCAAAGCGGTCGCAACGTGCAGCGTGAGGGCCAGCCGGTCACTGACCTAGCGGACCGGCGGCGCATCGTCGCGGACGCCGTGGCGACGATACTGGAGAAGCGGTTGCCGGCCCTGCAGCGGCTAGGGGTGCTGGACGCTTGACCAGCGCCCTTCGCCACACGTGATCATGTTATTCCCGGCGGAGTGCCCGAGAGCGCCGAACGCCCTCAGCGAATAAGTCCAGTCAGCGGGCTGGACGGATCCGCACCCAGCCGGCGCGGCATCCGGCCCGCGAGATAGGCCTGCCGTCCCGCCTCGATTGCCAGCTTCATCGCCTTCGCCATCCGGATCGGGTCTTTGGCGTGCGCGATCGCCGAGTTCAGCAGCACCGCGTCGCAGCCCAACTCCATAGCGATCGCTGCATCCGAGGCCGTGCCGACGCCGGCATCGACCAGGAAAGGCACCTTGGTCTGCTCGCGGATCATCCAGATCATTGCCGCGTTCTGGATGCCGAGGCCCGAGCCGATCGGTGCGCCCAACGGCATGATGGCGACACAGCCCATCTCCTCCAGCCGCTTGCACGCCACCGGATCATCGGCGGTGTAGACCATCACCTCGAAGCCGTCCTTGATCAGCGCTTCGGCGGCATCCAGCGTCCCTGTCATGTCGGGGTAGAGCGTCGGTGGCGGGCCCAGCACTTCCAGCTTCACCAGGTTCCACCCGCCCGCCTCGCGTGCCAGCCGTAGCGTGCGCACCGCCTCGTTGGCGGTGTGGCAACCAGCTGTATTCGGCAAGTAGGTGTACTTCTTCGGATCGACGTAGTCCTGCAGCATCGGCGCCTTGGGGTCAGACAGGTTCACCCGCCGCACCGCCACCGTGACGATCTCGGCGCCGGAGGCTGCGATTGCGGCGCCGGTCTCCTCCAGGTCCTTGTATCGTCCGGTACCGACGATGAGGCGCGAGCGGAATTGGCGGCCGGCCACCGTCCAGGTGTCGTCTTGTTGCGGCAGTGATCCGTCCATCGCTCAGCCTCCGCCGATGAAATGCACGATCTCCAGCGCATCGCCGCTTCGCAGCCAGGTCGCGGCGTAGCTGGAGCGCGGCACGATCTCCTCGTTGCGCTCCACCGCCACCTTGCGCGTCTCCAATCCAAGCGTGGCGAGCAGGCCGGAGACGGTCATCGGTCCGTCGAAGGCGCGCGCCTCGCCATTCAGCGTTAGAGTCACAGCGGTGTGCATAAGCGAAGTATGGGCATCGGAGTGCTGCGGGGCAAGGAACCGGCAGTCCTCGGATCAGGGGCCGCGGTTGGACCGGCACGCATGCCTATGCTACGCGCAACGACATGTCCGAGACGACCACGCCACCGTTGGTTGCTGTGCTGAACGGGCCGAACATGAACATGCTCGGGCTCCGCCAGCCGGAGCTTTACGGCAGCGCCACATTGGACGACGTCGAGCAGTTATGCGCTGAAACCGCCGATCAACTTGGCCTGGCAATCGACTTCCGTCAGACCAACGGCGAGGGTGAACTGGTGTCCTGGGTGCAGGAGTGCCGGGGGCGCGCCCACGGCATTGTCATCAATCCGGCCGGCTACACCACCACCTCGATCGCGCTGATGGATGCGCTGCTTGCGACCGATCTGCCGGTGATCGAGGTGCACGTCACCAACATTCACCGCCGCGAAGAGTTCCGTCAGCACTCGTACGTCTCCAAGGCCGCCGTCGGCGTGATCTGCGGCCTGGGCGTGCGCGGCTACGCGCTGGCACTGACCGCCATGGCGGACCTCCTGCTCGAGGACACCGCATGATGGCCGGTCGCGTCCGGCCTTGACGAGTGAGGACCGGGCTTCCGCCCGGAAGCATATATGACCCGAATTCCGTTCGATCCCGATGCAATCCGCGCGCTCGCCGCGGTGCTGAACGAGACCGGCCTGACCGAGATCGAGATCGCCGAAAAGGACAGTCGCATACGGGTTGTCCGCGCCAGCGCCTCTCCACCGCTTGCGGCTGTGGCTGCTCCGGCAATTGTGTCAGCGGTCGCCATTCCTCCCGGACCGTCTCCGGAGGAGACGACGCCGCCAGGAGCGGTGCTGAGCCCGATGGTCGGCGTCGCGTATCTGGCGCCGGAGCCAGGTGCGCCGCCTTTCATCACCGTCGGCCAGAGTGTGACAGCCGGCCAGACGTTGCTGCTGATCGAGGCGATGAAGACTTTCAACCAGATCAAGGCACCCAAGTCGGGTACCGTCACGCGGATCCTGGTGACCAACAGCACGCCGGTGGAATACGGCGAAGTCCTGCTCATCCTGGAATGACGGATAGTTCCAGTTGTTCCAGAAGATCCTCATTGCCAATCGCGGCGAGATAGCGCTTCGGATCCAGCGGGCCTGCCGTGAGCTGGGCATCCCTTCGGTTGCCGTGCACTCCACGGCGGATGCCGATGCGATGCATGTGCGGCTGGCCGATGAGAGTGTATGCATCGGTCCGCCGCCGGCGAAGGACAGCTACCTCAACATCCCCGCGATTCTTTCGGCAGCACTGGTGACGGGGGCCGAAGCGATTTACCCGGGCTATGGTTTCCTTGCCGAAAACCCGCGCTTCGCCGAGATGGTGGAGGCGCATGGCTTGACCTTCATCGGCCCATCGCCGGCGCATATCCGTACGATGGGCGACAAGATCGCCGCCAAGGAGGCGATGGCGAAGCTGGGGGTGCCGCTGGTGCCGGGCTCGAACGGCGCGGTGACGGATGTGGCGAAGGCACGCGACGTGGCGACCCAGATCGGCTACCCGGTGGTGATCAAGGCAACCGCCGGCGGTGGTGGCCGCGGCATGAAGGTGGCGCAGGACGCCGCATCGTTGGAGGAGGCGTTCAGCATCGCGCGGGCCGAAGCGCGCGCCGCATTCGGCAATGACGCAGTGTATATCGAAAAGTATCTCGACCATCCCCGCCATATCGAATTGCAGGTGATGGCCGATGACCATGGCAATGTCGTGCATTTTGGCGAGCGCGATTGCAGCCTGCAGCGGCGTCACCAGAAGCTGCTGGAAGAGGCGGGATCGCCGGCCCTGAGTGCGGGCGCGCGCGACAAGCTGGGCGCCACCGCAACCGCGGCACTCGCCAAACTCGGCTACCGCAATGCCGGGACGCTGGAGTTTCTGTATCAGGACGGGCAGTTCGCCTTCATCGAGATGAACACCCGGCTGCAGGTCGAGCACCCGGTGACCGAAATGGTGTGCGGCATCGATCTGGTGCGCGAGCAGATCCGCATCGCGGCGGGTGCGGCGCTGGATTATACGCAGCGGCAGATCAGCTTCACCGGCCATGCGATCGAGTGTCGTATCACCGCGGAAGACCCCACCACGTTCATGCCGACACCTGGTCGGGTGACGGCGTTCCACGCGCCGGGCGGTCTGGGGGTGCGGGTCGATTCGGCGCTGTATGCAGGGTATTTCGTGCCGCCCTACTACGACAGTCTGGTGGCCAAGCTGATCGTGCATGCGCCGACACGGGCCGATGCGATCAGCCAACTCCGTCGCGCGCTGGATGAGTTCGCCATCGTCGGCATCCAAACGACCATTCCGCTGCATCAGCGCATTGTCGACGATCCGGAGTTCCAGCGCGGCGACTATACAATTCACTGGCTGGAGCAGTATGTGGCGAGCCAGCGGCAATGACGCGAGAGCTTCCGTAGCTCCGCCAGAGCGCCAACGCGAACCACCGATGGATCATAGGCTGGACCGGATATGAGCGGGAAAGCATAGAGGCTCTTGGCAGACAGCAGCATTCCGTCGGTCACCTGGTGGGGGACGCTCGCGCTGCTGTCGGTCATACTGCTCGCTCCGTTGCTGATTGCCGACGTACCGCCGATCCTTGACTATCCGAACCACCTCGCTCGATTTGTCCTTCTGGCCGCTGGGCCGGATGATCCGATACTGGGTCCGTTATTCACTCCGCAATGGTCGATTATTCCGAACCTTGCTTCAGACATAGTCGGGCCGCCGCTGCTGCACTTACTTCCAGTCCACGTTGCCGGGCGTTGTTTGCTTGGCGGCATCTTGTTGTTGAACCTGGCCGGGGTCCTCGCTCTGCACCGGGCCTTGTTTGGACGGGTCTCATATTGGCCGCTGGCATCAGGACTGGCTCGCCTACAACAGCAACTTCATGTTGGGGTTTTTGAACGGGCAGATCGGGATCGGTCTGGCGATGATTTTCGCTGCCGGCTGGATTACCTGGCGTGACCAAAGACCGGTCGCAACAGTCGTGGCCGCGACGGTTGCGTCGGTCTTGCTGTTCTTCTGCCATCTGGTCGGTGTCGCATTCTTCCTAGTGCTGATCGGCAGTTCCGAGATTTATGCGCTACGGCGTTATCGCACGATACGTTCGGTGCTTTGGGCGCTGCTTCCTGTTTTGGCTGCACCGTTGCTTCTATCGTTCATGACGACGTTGCGCGACGCGCCCGCGGCTATGCAATGGATGAACCCGCAGGAGAAGCTTATCCAGTTGGCGAGCCCGTTCATCAACTATTCGTTTCCGCTCGACATGTTCACCGCGGCGCTGCTCTACGGCGGCGTCGCGCTGGGCATCGCTTTCCGTTGGCTTGCACTTGCGCCACGCGCCGCGATGGCGGTTGCAGCGCTTGCGGTCCTATACCCATTGCTTCCGTTCGACTTGATGAGCGCCGCTTTCGTCGATACTCGGGTTGCTGTCATGCTAGGTTTTCTGCTGTTTGCCGCAACAGAGCCAGCGCCGCTGCCGCCGCAGATCCGCCCAATCTTCGCTGCTGGATTGATAGGGTTGTTCGCCGTGCGGATGGGGATGGTGGCAGACGTCTGGCTTGAACACCGACGCGACCTCGCCGACCTGCGTTCGGTTATAGCCAGTGTTCCGGCCGGAGCCTTGGTCTATGTGACCAATGTGCCGCAGGAGGAGGCGCCTGCTTACTGGGACGCGGGCCCACGCAGCCGACGCCTCTCGAACTTATTGCGTGCCGACTATCACCTGCCCGCCTTGTTGCTCATTGAGCGGAGAGCATTCTGGCCGATCTTGTTCGCCAATCCGGCCCAACAGCCCATCAGCCTTCGACCACGATACGACAGACTTGCCCGCGAGGCACACGACATCCCACCACACGCAACTCTGGTGACCGATCCGGACCGCGGCACAGCAGTGCTCGATAAGTTTGACTTCGTGCTGATGCTGGAAGCAGGTGCGGACCACAATCCGGACGGCTTTGTGCCGAGATGCCTTGCCCTGCTGTCACGGACCGACTTCGCCGCCCTTTATCGTGTTCGTCATGAGAACGGTGCCTGTGCAGCTGCGGGAGCGTAAGACGTGTGTGTTGCGGCAGCAGGCACCGATAATGCGCGCTTTTCTCGTTCCAACGCTGCGAGTGCGCAGGCCAGCTGTGTCCGGCGTGAAATACACCAGCAAGTCCGGCCTACCTTGAGCCTCTACTTAACGAAGTTTATATCCCACTTACCATCCACTGTGATGAAATAGGTTGCACCCTCATCACCGGTCCACGCCTCGTGAATCATCTTTGCAGGCATGTAGGCAAACCCTCCCGCTTTAAGCGGGATCTTGTCCTCGCTGCCGTCATGTGCAACCACGAACGTGCCCTTCAACACCGTGATCGATTCATTGGCGGAGTGCCAATGTCTCGGCACGTGCAGATTCCCTGGCCCGCGTATCACAAGATACGTCGCCTGAGTTTTCGGATTTGTGTACAGGACAGATATCTCGAAGCCGCCTTCCAACGGCTCCCACTTCATGTCGTCTGCTTTGACGGCTTTTCCCATCGAGTCGGCGCCGGTCTGCGCGGATGTCCCGACAGGCCACAGTAGAGCGCTGAGCACCAGCGCATTGAACCAGCTGCTTTTCATGACTGCCCCCTCTTGTGATTGCGGCTTAGCGGGAGCTACCGCACTCACGCTGCGGGAATAGCTATCGGAGCCGGGGCACTCCACGCTATCCCACCGCGGCCACGCACAGCCCAAAGCGGCCAGATTTCGCACCGCCATCAGGCTCGCAGGCCAGCGGATTCCAGCGCCTCTGCCTGTCGAGCGAGGAACTCCGCCGGCATCGTTGGTAACGCATTGACGATGGTGCCCACGGTTATGTCCGGATACTGCCGCCGCAGCAGTGCAATCCCCTGTCGCCCAGCGGCCAGCTGTCCACAGCGCACCTGCGCGACTACCGCGATGCGGCGCGCCCACGTCTCACGTGGCCGTTCGCGGAGGCCTTGGGCCGCCCAGTTGGCCGCCTCTTCATAATTGCCAGCCAAAAAATGTGCCTGGCTAATACCCAGCATTGTATTGAACCTCTCAGGCCCTTGCGGATTAAGCGCGAGTGCACGGTCGAAATCTGCCAACGCCCCATCGCTGCCTCGATAGACGCCGAGCCAGCCGCGCCGCTGCCACGCCAACAGACAGCCGGGATCGATGGCGAGGCATTTCTCGATCAGTAAACTCCCGAGATCGAGGTCTGCGAAAATCGTGCTGGCGTGGCCTAGCACGGCCAGCACGAGTGGATCTTCATTGTCCATAGTCAGGGTGAGCGTCGTCAGGCGGCGCGCCTTATCGCGGTCAATCTCGATCGTGTCGCCAAAACAGCAGGCGGCCCTTTGGGCATGGCACCATGCGGCCAAGGCTCTCGCGAAGGCGAACGCGGGATCGATCGACTGTGCCCGATCGAGGTGTTCCAAAGCACGCCCATTCGCCGACTGGGTCATTTCTAGTATGGCATGAAATGCCTGCATCCCGTGGCGAACTGCGACAGGATTACGCTCGGCCTTTGGTTTGCCTCGCGCCACGTCTGTGTTTCGTAAGCAGGCCGGCAGGGCGCTCGCGACAGTTTCCGACACGCGTTGCTGCAGTTCCATGGCGCTTTCGGCCGCGCCCTCAAACGCATTTCCCCAGACTTGGCGGCTCGTTGTAATGTCGATCAACCTGATGATCGCCTGCACGTTCCCTCCGATGTACTGCACCCGGCCGCGAACGGCATACTGGGCGCAAGGCAGCATATTACGGGTGACTGGCAGATTGCTGTCGGGCGATAGCACGTTGATCCATCGCGTGCGGGACAACGCTGCGATTACTCGGTCGGTCATTATCTCAGCGAAAGTCGCGTGGCCCGATTCTGAGTCGCTGCAAATGAAGGGAAGAACGATCAGATTTACTGGTTCTCTTATGGTGAGTAAGGGCTGTGGTAAGCCGCGTTCGCGGAATGCGCCCAAGGTGGCGGACGGCGGTTCACCGAAACGTCGCTGATACTGGTCGGCAAAGTGGCTGAGGTGGCTGAAACCATGCATGGTGGCAGCCGTCGTTATGTCAGCTTTGGCGGGGTTGTCACACAAGGCGCGATGTGTTGCCTCCAGCCTCATACGGCGGTGGAACGCTACGGGAGATTGTCCAGTGAATCGCTGGAACTGCCGGCGCAGCGAGCGCTCCGACGAAACGGCAGCAGCAGCGATCTCACCGGCAGTGAGCGGTCGGTCGAGGTTGCGCTGCATGAAGTTGATGGCCATCGCAACGCCTCGAGGCGCCGTACTGCAGGCCCTGAACGGCACATCCTCGCATCGGGGAGACTGCTTCATCCGGCATCCTTCCGTTGAGTGGTGTAGATTGGCTGCTGCCAAAGTGCCAAATTCAAGTGATGAGTTTTCTGACGTCCGTCCCCACAACCAGTCGATTACACTGGCTCTATGAGCCCCTCTGGAATCTTGCGTATGATGACGTCCGCTGTCACACGCAGATTGCTGTGCCTGCGCCTCTGCGCCTATATCCCCACCAGCCCTTGCGCGAAATCTCCAGCGTCGAACGGTCGCAAATCACCCACCTTCTCGCCCACGCCGACCGCGTGCACCGGCAGGTTAAAAGTCTCCGCCAGCGCCACAACGATGCCGCCACGCGCGCTGCCGTCTAGCTTGGTGACCACCAGGCCGGTCACGTCCACCATCTCCTTGAACACGCGCACCTGCTGCAGCGCGTTCTGACCGGTGGTGGCGTCCAGCACCAGCAGCACCGAATGCGGCGCCGTCTCGTCCTGCTTGCGCAGCACGCGCACGATCTTGCGCAGCTCGTCCATCAGAACCGACTTGTTGTGCAGCCGCCCCGCAGTGTCGATCAGCAGCACATCGGCGGCTTCCGTCTTCGCCCGCGTCAGCGCCTGAAAGGCGAGGCCCGCGGCGTCGGCACCGGGGCCGCCAGCGATCACCGGAGCGCCGACGCGCTCGCCCCAAATCTGCAATTGCTCCACCGCCGCGGCGCGGAACGTGTCGCCGGCCGCCAACACGACGCGCTTGCCAGTATCGCGAAAACTCTGCGCCAGCTTGCCGATCGTGGTGGTCTTGCCGGTGCCATTGACGCCGACCACCAGAACGACATGCGGCTTATGCGCCGGATCGAGCACCAATGGCTGCGCCACCGGCTCAAGAATTGTCGCGATCTCTTCGGCCAGCGCCTGCCTGATCTCTTCGTCCGTCACCTCCCTGCCGAAAGCGGGTGCGGCGAAAGCTGTCGATCACCCGCTGTGCGACTTCGGTGCCGAGGTCGGCGGAGATCAGCGCGTCCTCTAGTTCGTCCAGTGCCGCGTCATCCAGGCGGCGCTTGCCAAGCGCGCCGAGGCCCTCGCTCAGCTTTTGGGTGCTGCGGTTCAGGCCTTCCTTCAGGCGCGAGAAGACGCCGACTGCCATCAGGCTGTCTCCGCCAAAAGGTGTGCGTCCGTCGCGCCGATGATGCGCGCCGTGAGCAGGCGCGCTGGTGCAACGGGTGTTGCAAGCCGCACCGGGGCGAAGTGCTCGGAATGGCCGCTGTCGCCACTTTCGGTCAGCACGGCCACCGTGCGACCGATCTGTGCGGCCAGGAAGCGCCGAGCGTTCCGATGGCCGATCTCTCGGAGGCGTGCCGCACGTTCGCGCCGCACCGCAACGGGCACCTTTGGCATGCGCGCCGCGGGTGTGCCCGGTCGCTCGCTGTAGGGGAAGACGTGCAGGAAGGGCAGCTCCATGTCGGCGACGAAATCGCTCGTCTCGCGCGACAGAATTTCGGTCTCCGTCGGGAAGCCGGCGATCAGGTCGGCGCCGATCGCAATGCCGGGACGCAGGCGCCGCGCGCGCTCGATGACCACCGCCGCATCGGATCGCAGGTGCCGCCGCTTCATCCGCTTCAATACCAGGTCGCTGGCAGACTGAAGTGACAGATGTAGGTGCGGCATGAAGCGTTGCTCGTCCGCCAGAAGTCGCCAGACATCATCATCGATCGCCGCGGGGTCTAGCGACGACAGCCGCAGTCGCGGCAGGTCCGGCACCAGCGCCAGCAAACGCCGCACCAACTGGCCGAGCCGTGGAGTCCCTGGCAGATCGGCGCCGTATGACGCGATGTCCACGCCGGTCAGCACTACTTCCTGGTAACCGGCGTCGACCAGCGCGCGGACCTGCGCCACCACCGCGCCAACCGACACGCTGCGGTTCGGACCACGGCCGAACGGGATGACGCAGAAGGTGCAGCGATGATCGCAGCCCTGCTGCACCTGCACGAAGGCGCGGGCGCGTCCGGCGAACTCGGTGACCAGATGCGGCGCAGTCTCGCGCGCGGCCATAATGTCGGACACGGCACTGGCTGCGTCCGGCATCCAGCTTTCGCGCCGCAGCTTGTCCGCATTGCCCAGCACTCGTGTCACCCCAGGCAATCCGGCCCAAGCGGTTGGATCAATCTGTGCGGCGCAACCGGTCACGACGATGGATGCGCCTGGTCGCTCGCGGGCAGCGCGGCGAATTGCCTGGCGTGCCTGCCTCTCGGCCTCCGCGGTGACCGCGCAGGTGTTGACGATCACCGTGTCGGCCAGCGTAGTGGTGTGACCGCGTATCACCTCGCTCTCGTAGGTGTTCAGACGACAGCCGAAGGTGAGGATTTCGACGCTCATGGCGGATAGGCGGAGAGGTCTATTTCACCGGTGAACGCGGTGGCCACCGGACCGGTCATCAGCACGTGCCCGTCGATGCGCCATTCGACGGTCAGGTCGCCGCCGTCCATGTCCAGGGTTGCGCGGCGTCCCGTCAGGCCGCGGCGATGCGCGTTGACCAGGGCAGCACATGCTCCTGATCCGCAGGCCAAGCGTGAGGCCGGCGCCCCTCTCCCACACGCGCAGGCGGATCCGGTCGGGTGCCAGCACCTGCGCGAACCCAATATTGGCGCGTTCGGGAAACAGCGGATCGTGCTCTAGGCGGGGTCCGAATTCGGCGACGGGCAGGCTCTCCACGTCGGCGACAAAGAATGTCGCGTGCGGGTTGCCCATCGAGGCTGCCGCCGGATCGGCGAGCGGACCCAGCGCGAGGTCTAAGTGCAGGGTGTCCATTGGCCGCGCCAGCGGGATATCCGGCCAGTCGAGCAGTGCTGGTCCCATGTCCACGCGGACGCTGCCGTCCGACAGCACTTCGCCGCGCAGGTCGCCGCTGGTGGTCCGGATGATCTGGCTGAGGCGGCCGGTTTCGTGCGCCAGCAGATGCGCGACGCAACGGGTGGCGTTGCCGCAGGCGCCGGCCTCGGACCCATCCGGATTGCGGATGCGCATGAAGGCATCGGCATCGGAATGAGCAGGCGGAGGTTCGATCACGATGAACTGGTCGCAACCGACGCCGGTCCGGCGATCGGCGATGGCGGCGGCGCGGGTCGGCGTGATGCCGAGACGGCCTGCACGCTCGTCGAGCACGACGAAGTCGTTGCCGCAGCCATGCATTTTGACGAAACGCGCCATGGCTTGGGTATATGCGGCGGAGGGGGCTGGGGTGGAAGGGGTCCCCCTCCCCTGACCCCCTCCCGCGAGGGGAGGGGGGATTGCGGGTTCTACCCCTCGACGACGCGCTGGGTCTGCACGCCCAGGCCTTCGACCGACAGGCGCATCGTATCGCCGACCTTCAGGAAGATCGGATTCGGCTTGATGCCCTGGCCGACGCCGGGTGGCGTGCCGGTCGCGATTACATCGCCGGGGTGCAGCGTGATGAAGTGGCTGACATAGCTCACCAGCTTCACCACGCCGAAGATCATCGTCTTGGTGGTGCCGTTCTGCATGCGCTTGCCATTGACCTCGGTCCACAACGGCAGCGCCTGGGGATCGGGGATCTCGTCCTTCGTCACCACCCAGGGGCCCGTCGGGCCGAACGTGTCGCAGCCTTTGCCTTTGTCCCACTGGCCGCCGCTGCGCTCGATCTGGAACTCGCGCTCGGAGACGTCATTGCACACGCAATAGCCGGCGACATGATCCATCGCGGCACTCTCCGCCACGTAGCGCGCGGTCTTTCCTATGACGATGCCCAGTTCGACTTCCCAATCCAGCTTCTTCGAGCCGCGCGGCAACAGCACGTCATCATTCGGACCACACAGCGCGCCGAGTGACTTCAGGAAAATGATCGGCTCCTTCGGCACCGGCATTCCGGCCTCTGCGGCATGGTCCGCATAGTTCAGCCCGATGCACACATAGTTCACCGGTCGCGCCACGCAGGAGCCGAGGCGAACGTTCGCATCGACCTTCGGCAGCGTGTTGGGATCGATACCCGCGATCATTTTCAACGCATGATCGGAGAGCGCGAACCCGTCGATGTCGCGCACCACAGACGAAAGACAGCGAATGGAGCCATCCTTTGCCAGCAGTGCGGGCTTTTCGGCGCCACGAGGGCCATAGCGCAACAGCTTCATGATGTTGTTCCCTTACAACGTAAGGCCGCCGTCGATCACGACGGCCTGGCCGGTGACGAACTGCGCGGCGTCGGACGCCAGGTAAACCGCGAGTTGCGCGATCTCTTCCGGCGCGGCAAGGCGCCCGAGCGGCTGGCGGTCGACGAAGGCCTGTCGCGCCGCCTGCACCGATCCGGCCTGCGCCGCATTCTCCGCGATCCGCTCTTCCAAACTCGGCGTCAGCACCGTGCCGGGACAGAGGCAGTTGCAGCGGATGCCCTGCTTGATGAAGTCGGTCGCCACAGACTTCGTCATGCCGATCACCGCCGCCTTGGTGGCGCTGTAGATGAAGCGGTTGGGCAGGCCTTTCACGCTGCTTGCCACTGAAGCCATGTTGAGAATGACACCGCCACCACGCGCGATCATTCCCGGCAGGAACGCCTGCATCGTGCGAAACATCGAGCGCACGTTGAGATCGAAGGCCAGCGTCCACTCGGCTTCCTTCGCATCCAGCAGAGTGCCCTGGTGCACCAGGCCGGCACAGTTGAACAGGATGTCGATCGGTCCGGCATTGCGTGCGGCCTGCGCGATTGCATCCGCATTCAGCACGTCGAGTGATGCCGTGCTGATTCTGTCGGACGCGATCGCCTGAACCTTCGCCGCATCGATATCGGTGGCGATGACGCGCGCTCCCGCGGCGGCGAAGGCGAGTGCCGTGGCGCGGCCAATCCCCTGTCCCGCGGCGGTGACAAAGGCGGTCTTGTTGGCAAGTTGGTCGGACATCGCAGCGCTCCGATACGTGCTTTCCGTCCTCAGCGAAAGGCCCGACGAATGCGGCCCCAATCTTCGATCGCCTGTTCCTGTCCCGGTGGGATCGAGAACACGACCTGAGCAAAGCCTGCGTCTGCCAGCGCACCGAGGCGGGCCGTGAGATCAGGTGCCGTGCCGATGAACGACGTGCTGCGGATCATTTCCGCGGTGATGAAGGGTCGCTCATCCGGACGCACGAACATCAGGTGGCCGCGATGGTTAGACAGATAATAAGCCTTCGGATCGAACTCGCGCTTTGCGTAAGCGACATAGGCCTCGACCGGCTCGGCAAACTCCGGGCGCATGGCGAGGGGCGCCGGATGTCCGGCCAGAGCGGTGTCGGCTGCGCGATGCAGCAGCATCGCGGCTCGCGGCGCAGCGAGCGCCATGCCTCGCGGCCCATCCACCGGCTCGCCGTCCTCCAGCACTGCGCCACCAATCCAAGCGACCGCTTCGAGCGCATCTCCCGATCGTCCCGCAGCAGCCCAAGCGCCGCGCATCTGCTCCAGCGTGGCGGCGCCGCGCTCTGCATCAGCGACATTGTCGATCCAGGCGGCGCCAAGTTTGGCGGTTAGACTGCGGGCACGCGGACCGGATGCGGCGATGTACAGCGGAATTGGATCATCGATGTTGATCAGTCCCAACTCCGGATTAAGCAGGCGGATGCGCCGCCGTTTGCCTTCCAACTCCATCTCGACCTCATCGCCGCGCCACAGCGCGCGCACGATCCGGATGTATTCCTCCATGTCGGCGAGCTTCACCGCGCCCAGCCCCATCGTGCGGCGTCCGGTGAAGCCGGTGCTGATGCCGCAAACGATGCGCCCTGGCGCCAGTTGGTTCAGCGACGCCAGAGCATTGGCCGCGACCGGCGCGATGCGGTTCGACGGGATCAGCACGCCGGTACCAAGCTTGATGCGCGTCGTCTTCACCGCCGCAGCGGCCATAGCGACGAAAGGATCGGCGCTCAGCATCTGCGTGTCGAAGAACCATGCGTGCGAGAAGCCGAGTTCCTCCGCACGGCGCACCAGCCGCCAGGAGTCGGCGGCAGTGGGGATGGCGATGCCGAATTGCATGGTGCCCCTTGTCAGTGATTGTTGCGGGAACTCGCCTCGTGTTTCGAGCACGTCGAGATACAGTGTCGCCGGTTCCAGGCATGCGCCGGCGCCGAGTTGGCCCACCATGGATCGATAGATCTCCTCCCACGGCGTCATGTGTGTCAGCTCTGGCGGCTTCCATGCGGCACGACGTGCGTCCAGTTCGCCGGGCGGCAGCAGCACATCCACCTTGCGACTGTTGAGATCGATGCGAATGCGATCACCGGTTTTCAGCAGCGCAAGTCCGCCACCCACGGCTGCTTCAGGCGATACGTTCAGGATCGACGGCGAGCCCGAGGTGCCCGACTGGCGCCCGTCACCCATCGTTGGCAGCGCTGCGACACCGCGCTTCAACAGTGTCGCAGGTGGCTGCATATTCACCACCTCAGCGCTGCCCGGATAACCGACCGGGCCGCAGTTGCGGATGATCAGCACCGATTGTTCTTCCACGCCGAGAGCGGGATCTTCGATGCGATGGTGATAGTCCTCGGGACCCTCGAACACGATCGCCTTGCCTTCGAACACGTTCGGTCGCTCGGGGTGCGACAGGAAGCGCCGGCGGAAATCCTGGTCGATGACACTGATCTTCATCACCGCGCTATCGAACAGGTTGCCCGCCATCACGACGTAGCCCGCAGCCTCCTTCAGCGGGTCGCCGTAGCTGCGGATGACTTCCCGGTCGCCGTCCGGCACATCGCGCAGATTGTCCGCCAGCGTCTTGCCGGTGCAGGTCATCGCGTCGCCATGCAGCTTGCCGGCGGCAAGCAGTTCCTTCAGCACCGCAGGCACGCCGCCGGCGCGATGGAATTTTTCCCCGAGGAACCGCCCCGCCGGTTGCAGATCGACCAGCAGCGGAATGTCCGGACCAAGGCGCTGCCAATCATCGAGCGAATGATCCACGCCCATGTGGCGCGCGATCGCCACCATGTGGATCGGGCAGTTCGATGACGCGCCCAGTGCGGCCGCGGCAACTACGGCGTTCTCGAATGCCTGCTTCGTCATGATATCCGACGGCCGCAGATTCTCCTGCACCATCGCGACGATGCGCCGGCCGGTTTCGTAGGCCATCCAGCCGCGTTCACGATACGGCGCAGGGATCGCCGCACAGCCTGGCAGTGACATGCCGAGGGCCTCCGCCAGGGAGTTCATCGACGTCGCGGTGCCCATCGTATTGCAGTGACCGATGGATGGCGCCGACGATGACACCATCTGCATGAACTCGTCGTAGTCGATCTTGCCTTCGGCGTAGAGCCTGCGGCCTTCCCAGATGATGGTGCCGGAGCCGGACAGGCGCCCCTGCCACCAGCCATCCAGCATCGGCCCACCGGACAGCACGATGGCGGGGATGTTCACCGTCGCCGCGCCCATCAGGCATGCGGGGGTCGTCTTGTCGCAGCCGGTGGTCAGCACGACGCCGTCGATCGGATAGCCGTGCAGCACCTCGACCAACGACAGATACGCAAGGTTGCGATCCAGCGCGGCGGTCGGCCGCTTGCCGGTCTCCTGAATCGGATGGACCGGAAACTCCAGCGGCACGCCACCGGCGGCCCGGATGCCGTCCCGCACGCGGCTCGCCAGTTCGATGTGATGGCGGTTGCACGGCGACAGATCGGAGCCGGTCTGCGCGATGCCGATGATGGGCCTGTCCGCCGCGCAGTTCGTCGGGCGTGATGCCGTAGTTCATGTAGCGCTCGAGATAGAGCGCCGTCATCGCCGGGTCGGCGGGATCATCGAACCACCGACGCGAGCGCAGCCGCCGTCCGTTGCCGTTATCCGCCATGTTCAGCCTCCCGGTCGAAGGCGCGGCCGCATCCACGGCCGCGCCTCAGCCGTTCAGGATTCGGCGCCCTCGATGATGCTGCCGAAACGCACCCAGGTCTTGCCGTCCCATTTCATCAGTTGCATCGCCCGGATCGGATGATAGTTCGTCGGGCTGGTGTTGATCTTGATGCCCGGCAGCAACAGCGGGTTGTCGACATCATGCAGGTTCGCCGCCTGCTTCATGACGTTCTCGCGCGAGAAGTCGCCGTTGCACTGCTTGAGCACCTTAAGCATCGTGTTGCTGACCGCGTAAGCCGCGATGTAGCCACCATCGGTCTGATCCGCGCCCGGCAGGTATTTGTCCATGAAGGCGCGCCATTCCTTCATACCGGCATCGTCCTTCCATGCCGGATCCGTCGAATCCTTCAGGTAACCGGCGCTGATGATCCCGACCGCATTTTCGGGGCCGGCCGGGTTGATCACCGCTCCCACCGAGATGGCGACATTGGTCAGGAAGAACATCGGCTTCCAGTTCAGGTCATGCACTTTGCGGATCGCCTGCGCCGCGAATTTCGGCGTGGCGACCACCAACAGCACATCCGCGCCAGACGCCTGCAATCCGGTGATCTGGCTGTCCACTGTGGGGTCGGTCACTTCATAGGTGGCCGTGGTGACCATCTTGCTGAACTTGTCGCCCAGCACGTCCTTCACACCGGCCGGGTAGTCCTTTCCGAAGTCGTCGTTCTGGTAAAGGATCGCCAGCTTCATGTCCGGCTTCTGCTGCAGCATGTACTTGGTGTAGATCTGCGCTTCCGTCCGGTAGCTCGGCTGCCAGCCGATCGTCCAAGGAAACTCCTTGTAGTTGCCCCACTTGTCGGCACCGGTCGCCACAAACAGCTGCGGCACTTTGCGCTGGTTCATATAGCGCTCGATCGCGCTGTTGCTCGGTGTGCCCAGGGTGTTGAAGGTGAAGGCGACCTTGTCGTCTTCCACCAGCTTGCGGATCTGCTCAACCGTGCGAGGTGGGCTGTAGCCATCGTCGTACGAGATGAAGTCGATCTTGTGGCCGGCGACGCCGCCTTCTTCATTGACCATCTTATTGAAATAGGCCTGCTCCAGCTTGCCCAGGACGCCATAGGCCGAGGCGGGTCCGCTGTAAGGGTTGGTGTGGCCGATCTTGATCTCGGTCGCGGTGACGCCTGGCGTGTCGGCGGCAACCGGTCCCGCCACGACAGCCGCAGCCATGATGGCCGCGGCAAGATAGGCAATACGTCTCGGCATAGAACGTCCGTCCTCCTGGTCTGACGCGGCCTACTTGGCCATGCCGTGCCGGCCGAGGCAACTGGGCTCAGGCTATCGCATCCTGCTCGGCAAAGCCGACGAGAAGCTGGCCTTCGACGACGCTATCGCCGACCTGGCAGGACACGGTGGCGACGACACCATCCGCAGGTGCGGCGAGCCGGAAGACCGTCTTCATGGCTTCCAGTACCACCATGACTTGTCCGCGCGTTACCGGCATCCCCGGTTCTGCCGACACTTGGGTGACCTGGCCCGGAAGTGGCGCGACCAGACGGCCCCCGGCGTCGTCTTCCTCGGCTGCGGTAGCCATCGGATCAGGCAGTTGGAGACGCCAGGTCTCGCCATTGCGCCGCACGGTGATCAACTCGCCAATGCGCATGGCGACGACGCGTTCGCGCACCCCGTCAAGCCAGACATCCATGCGTCCATCCGGCGCGGTGACGGCGCTGCCCGCGAGCACCTTATCCTTCACCGCCAGTTGCCACGCGGTGCCCTCGCGACGAACCTTGACCGGTATGTGCAGTTCACCGATGACGAACGGCATCTCCCGTTCGCGCGCGATATTCGGCCAGAACTGATCACGGGCGTCCCAAGGCGAGTATGGATCTTGAGTAGCCGCAGCTGCTTGCCTCGTCGCTACAGCTTCGTTGCTCAATACAGCGAGCGCAGCGGCAGCCGGCACTTCCACCGGCGGTTCGCGCTGCGGCGCGAGAAACTCGTCGCGATGCTGTTCGATGAATCCCGTATCGACACCGCCAACGCGGAACGCCGGATGTGCGACGATGCGCCCCAGCAGATCGACATTGCTGACAACGCCGACCACGTCGGTCGACACCAACGCGTGATGCATCGTCCGCAGCGCTGCATCGCGGCTGGGCGCGTGACAGATCAGTTTCGCCAGCATTGCGTCGTAGTGCACCGACACGACGTCGCCAGTGGCAAATCCCGTATCGATGCGTACGCCGGTCGAAGGCTCCGGCGTGCTGAAACAACGCCAGCCGACCAATCGACGGCGCAAAGTCGCGCTCCGGATCCTCGGCGTATATACGCACCTCAATCGCATGACCGTTGATGTCGATTTCATCCTGCCCGAGCGGCAGTTTCTCTCCTGCGGCGACGCGCAACTGCCATTCCACGAGATCGAGACCGGTGATCATCTCGGTGACCGGATGCTCGACCTGAAGCCGCGTGTTCATTTCCAGGAAGTAGAAACCATCGGCATTGGCGACGAATTCCACCGTGCCGGCCCCTTCGTAGCCGACAGCGCGTGCTGCCGCGACCGCGGCACGACCCATCGCTGACCGCCGCTTGTTGTCCAGCCCCGGTGCCGGCGCCTCCTCGATCACCTTCTGATGCCGCCGCTGCACCGAGCAATCGCGCTCGAACAGGTGGATCGCGTTGCCATGTTGGTCGGCAAACACCTGGACCTCGATGTGGCGCGGGTGCGTCAGGTAGCGTTCGAGCAAGACGCGGTCGTCACCGAAGGCCGACGCGGCTTCCTGACGTGCGGCATCCAACGCGATGGCAAATTCGTCCGCCTGCCACACGATGCGCATGCCGCGACCACCGCCGCCGGAGACCGCCTTGATCATCAGCGGAAAGCCGATGCGGTTCGCCTGATCAGCAAGGAACGCGGCATCTTGTCGCTCGCCATGATAGCCGGGCAGCAGCGGCACGCCGGACGTCTCCATCAGCGCCTTGGCCGCGGACTTGGATCCCATCGCGCGCATCGCCGACGCTGGTGGCCCGACGAACACGATGCCCGCCGCCGCGCAGGCTTCGGCAAACGCTGGGTTCTCCGATAGGAATCCATAGCCGGGATGAATCGCTTCGGCGCTACTGCGCTGCGCTGCTTCGATGATGCGCGGAATGTTCAAGTAGCTTTCGCGTGCCGGAGCTGGACCGATCAGCACGGCGCGATCCGCAGCCTTCACATGCAACGCGTTGGCATCGGCGTCTGAATAGACTGCGACAGTCGCGATGCCCATACGCCGCGCGGTGCGCGCAACCCGACAGGCAATCTCGCCGCGGTTGGCGATAAGCAGCGTCCGGAACATCGCTACATCCGGAACACGCCGAACCGCGTCGGCGGTATCGGCGCATTCAGTGCGGCGGATAACGCGAGACCGAGCACGCGTCGCGTATCGATCGGGTCGATGATGCCGTCGTCCCACAGGCGAGCCGAGGCGTAGTAGGGATGACCCTGCCGCTCGTATTGCGCGCGGATCGGTGCCTTGAATGCCTCCTCCTGTTCGGGGCTTGAGTCACGGTTGCGGCGCACCTGCGCGAGCACCGTCGCCGCCTGCTCGCCGCCCATGACGGAGATCCGCGCATTGGGCCACATGAACAGGAACCGCGGCTCATAGGCCCGGCCGCACATGCCATAATTGCCGGCACCGTAGCTGCCGCCGATGATGACCGTCAGCTTCGGCACCGCAGTGGTAGAGACGGCGGTGACCAGCTTTGCGCCGTCCTTGGCGATGCCGCCTGCCTCGTATTTCCGGCCGACCATGAAGCCGGTGATATTCTGCAGGAACACCAGCGGGATGCCGCGCTGGCTGCACAATTCGACAAAGTGTGCGCCCTTCAGCGCCGACTCAGAGAACAGAATGCCGTTATTGGCGAGAATGCCAACCGGATAGCCATGGATGTGGGCAAAGCCGCACAGCAGCGTGGTGCCATATAGTCGTTTGAATTCGTCGAACTCGCTGCCATCGACAATGCGCGCGATCACCTCATGCGCGTCATAGGGTGCGCGCAGATCGGCGGGAACGATGCCGTAGAGTTCGCCTGGGTCGTAGTGTGGTTCGACGGGTTCGCGCAGCACGACCTGCGGCTGCTTGCGGTGATTGAGCCCGGCGACGATCCGTCGGCACAGTGCCAGCGCATGCCTGTCGTCATGCGCATAGTGATCCACAACACCCGACGTGCGCGCGTGAACATCGGCGCCACCCAGGTCCTCGGCGGTGACCACCTCGCCGGTGGCCGCCAACACCAGCGGCGGACCACCCAGAAAAATGGTGCCCTGCTTGCGCACGATGATGGTTTCGTCGCTCATCGCCGGCACATAGGCGCCACCGGCCGTGCACGAGCCCATGACCGCGGCGATCTGCGGAATGCCCTGCGCAGACAGATTGGCCTGGTTGAAAAAGATACGGCCGAAATGGTCGCGGTCGGGGAAGATCTCGTCCTGCATGGGCAGGAATGCGCCGCCTGAATCCACCAGGTAGATGCACGGCAAATGGTTGTGCAGCGCGATCTCCTGCGCGCGCAGGTGCTTCTTCACAGTGATCGGGAAGTAGGTGCCGCCTTTCACCGTGGCGTCATTGGCGACGATCACGCATTCGCGGCCTGATACGCGCCCGATGCCGGTGACGATGCCGGCCGATGGAACCTCGTTGTCGTAAAGCCCGTAGGCGGCGAGCTGCGAAAGCTCAAGGAACGGCGAACCTGGATCGATCAGCCCGGCCACGCGATCTCGCGGCAGCAGCTTGTTGCGCGACAGGTGCCGCTGCCGCGCTGTCTCGCCACCGCCCTGTGTCACTTCGGCAACGCGTGCGCGCAGGTCGTCCACCGAGGCGCGCATCGCCGCGGCGTTAGTGGTGAACTCGGGCGAGCGTGGATCGATGTCGGAGCGGAGGAGGGTCATGCTCTCGCTCCCCCGTCATGGCCGGGCTCGGCCCGGCCATCCACGTTCTGCGTCCCAGATTGACCACTCAAGACGTGGATGGCCGGCACAGGGCCGGCCATGACGAGAAGCGAGATCATGCCGTCTCGCGGAACAGCTCGCGGCCGATCAGCATCCGCCTGATCTCGCTGGTGCCGGCGCCGATCTCGTACAGCTTGGCGTCGCGCAGCAGCCGCCCGGTCGGATAGTCGTTGATGTAGCCGTTGCCGCCCAGGCACTGCACGGCCTCCAGCGCCATCCACGTCGCCTTCTCCGCCGCATACAAAATGGCACCGGCGGCGTCCTTGCGCGTCGTCTCGCCGCGGTCGCACGCCTTCGCCACCGTATACACATATGCCTTGGCGGCATTCATCGTGGTGTACATGTCGGCGAGCTTGCCCTGCATGAGCTGGAACTCACCGATCGGCTGGTCGAACTGCTTACGCTCGTGCACATACGGCACCACCACGTCCATACAGGCCTGCATAATGCCGAGCGGTCCCGCAGCAAGCACGGCGCGTTCGTAATCCAGCCCGCTCATCAGCACGCGCGCGCCATCATTGACGCTGCCCAGAACGTTCTCTTCAGGGACTTCGCAGTCGGCGAACACCAGCTCGCAGGTGTTGGAGCCACGCATGCCAAGCTTGTCCAGCTTCTGCGCGGTAGAGAACCCGGAAAAACCTTTCTCCACCAGGAATGCGGTGATGCCGCGTGGGCCGGCCTGCGGATCGGTCTTGGCGTAGATCACCAGCACATCGGCGTCCGGGCCGTTGGTGATCCACATCTTGGAGCCGTTCAGCACATAGCGATCGCCGCGCTTCTCCGCTCGCGTTCGCATGCCGATGACATCGGAACCGGCGCCGGGTTCGCTCATCGCCAGCGCACCGACATGCTCGCCGCTGATCAGCTTCGGCAGATACTTCCGCCTCTGCGCCTCGTTGCCGTTGCGGCGGACCTGATTGACGCAAAGGTTGGAGTGCGCGCCGTAGGATAGGCCGACCGAAGCGGAAGCGCGGGAAATCTCCTCCATGGCGACGACATGCTCAAGATAGCCCATGCCGGCGCCGCCATACTCTTCTTCGACCGTGATCCCGAGCACGCCCAGATCGCCGAACTTGCGCCAGAGATCCATCGGGAACTCGTTGTCGCGATCGATCGCCGCGGCGCGCGGCGCAATCTCGTCGGCGGTAAAGTTCTCGACCGTCGTGCGCAGCATGTCTGCTGCGTCGCCAAGGTCGAAATTCAGGCTCGGGAGCCGGTTTGACAACTGCGCCATGCTGGAACAATGACCGAGCGAGGGCGGGCCGCCAAGTGACACCTGCTCGACGGAGGAAACCGCCATGACAATCGAGCGCATGCTGACCGAGGAAGAGCCCGCGGCCGACCTGGTCGGGCGCGTGCTGCAGGAAGCCGGCATCGAATACGTCTTCGGCATCTCCGGCGGGCACACCGGTCGCATCATCCAGGGCTTCCGCAAGTACCAGAACTCGCTGCGCATGGTGCTGGTGCGTGAGGAATCGCTCGCCGGCGTGATGGCGGAGGTCTACGGCCGGCTTACCCGGAAACCGGGCGTGATGATCGGCCAGGGGCCGTGGGTGCTGGGCAACGGGCTGATCGGCACGCTGGAGGCGTATCTGTCCAGCTCGCCGATGCTGCTGCTGACCGACTTCTCCGATGCGACGCCGCTGCATCTCCACGCACCGTATCAGCAGGCGACGGGCGACTATGGCAGTTGGGACGCTCGGCGCGCGTTCAGCGGTGTGACCAAGCACGTGGTGCAAGCGCTGACGCCGATTGCCGCGGTGCAGGGGACGCAGCTTGCGATCAAGCATGCACTGTCGGGACAGTGTGGTCCGGTGGCGGTGCTGTTCGCCATGGATTCGCTCGCCGGCACATTGCAGCCGGATTCGCAACCGGTCTTGTATCCGACGAAATACTACCTGCCGGCGCCTCCGCCGCCGGCCGATGCCGAGTGCGTGGTTGCCGCGGCGAAGGCACTATTGGGGGCGGAGAAGCCGGTGGTGATCGCGGGCAACGGCGTGCGCATCGCCCAGGGTTATGATCAGCTGGTCGCGCTGGCGGAAGCCGCCGGTCTGCCAGTGGGAACCACGGCAGCGGGCAAAGGTACATTCGCGGAAACCCATCGCCTGGCGCTTGGCGTTTTCGGCACTTTCGGCACTGAGGCTGCGAATGCCTGCATCGCCGAGGCCGACCTCGTGCTCGCGATCGGGACCAAGTTGGGGCCGAGCGACACGGCGTGGGAGAACCGCGACCTGCTGGATCCAACACGGCAAACCTTCATCCAGATCGACATCGAGCCGCGCAACGCATCTTGGACCTTCCCGGCAGAGCACGTGCTGTTGGGCGATGCGGCGCAGGTGATGCAGCAACTGTGCGACGCGGTCGCCCCGCAGTCTGCGGGACTGCGTGCGGCCGGCGAGGCGCGCGTGGCGAAGTGGCGGAAAGAGAAAGGCTACTTCGACCAGCCGGGCTACTTTGCCGATGAAACGCCGATCCTGCCGCAGCGCGCCATCGGCGAACTGATGCAAACCTTGCCCGACAACGCCATCGTGACCTGCGATGCCGGCGAGAACCGCATCATGATGACGCACTACTACCAGACGAAGCAGGCTGGGGGCTTCTTGCAGGCGGCCGGTTCAGGTCCGATGGGCTTCGCTATTCCGGCGGCGTTGGCAGCCAAGTTGGTGCATCCGGACCGACCGGTGGTGGCCGTCTGCGGCGACGGCGGGTTCGCGATGACGATGAACGGGCTGATGACCGGTATCGAGCAGGACATTCCAATCGTTGTCGTCGTGTTCAACAACCAGGCGCTCGGTTGGGTGCTGCATGGCGGCGGCCCGTTCGCCGCGGAGTTCGCCGACTTCGATCACGCGGCGATCGCGCGCGCTATGGGCTGCAACGGCGTGCGTGTGACCGAACCGGCGGCACTGGGCACTGCGTTGCGCGAGGCACTGAATGCGCGTGTGCCTACGGTGATCGATGTTCGCACGTCGCTGGCACAGTCCTTCGCCGACATTACGTCGCCACTGGCGGTCGCGGCGTCACCCCGCCGTCGCTAGGTCTTATCAGGAAGGCGTCACTCAGCCTGCGTTAACAGCGGATATTCGACTTCCGCTGTATAGACCGGCTGATCTTTGCCCAGGATCGAGCTGAACAGTGTGAAGTGCTCCGCTGGGATGGGGCCGGCGCGAAACAGGTTGTGAGCCTGCACGAAGGCAGCCAGCTTGGCCTCGGCGTTGCCGTCCAGCCGCGCCAGTGTCACGTGTGGCTGAAACCTGCGCCGCTCGGCCTCCAATCCGCAGCGCTGTAGTGCTGCCTCGATCTTGGCCTGAAGCCGGTCGAGCTTTTCGCTACGCTCGACACCAAGCCATAATGAGTGGCTGCGACGGGCCTTGGCGAAGCTGCCGATACCGCCCAAGGTCAGATCAAATGCGGGCGCCTTCAGCGCCGCAAGCGCGCGATCGATCTCTTCCGCCATGTAGCGCGGGGCCTCGCCGATGAAGCGCAGGGTGATGTGGTAATTCTGCGGCGGCACCCAGCGGGCGCCGGGAATGCCGGCGCCGACCAGCAGCCCGATCCGCTGACGCAACTCCCATGGAAGTTCGAGACCGACGAACAACCTCATGCCGGCCTTACCTCCGCGAGCAGCCATTCCACGAACGGCAGCAGCCTCGTGACGATACGCTGAACGCCCGTGGCGTTCGGATGTATTCCGTCCGCCTGGTTCAGCGCAGGCACCTCAGCCACACCCACCAGAAAGAACGGATCGTACAGGATGCCTGGCCGCTGCCCTAGCCGGTCGAACACGGCGTCGAACGCCTTCGCGTAGTCCGGCCCCAGGTTGGGCAAGGCGTACATGCCGGTCAGCAGCACAGGCAGATGCCGCGCGGACAGTTGATCCAAGATGGCCGTCAGGTTCCTCTCGACCTCGCGCGGATCGACGCCGCGGAGCCCATCATTCGCCCCGAGCTCGACGATCGCCGCATCGGCGCCATCGGCCAGCGTCCAGTCGAGCCGTGCCAATCCGCCGGCCGTGGTGTCGCCGGAGACGGCGCCATCGACGATCTGCACGTCGTGACCACGGGCGCGCAGGGCGGTAATGAGTTGCGCCTCGAAGCCCTGGTCGTGCGGCAATCCGTATCCGGCGGAGAGCGAGTCCCCCAGCACCAGCAGCCGGATCGGCGTCGCGTTGGCGGTCAGCGGCAGTGTCAGGGCCAGTGCGATCATGGCTTCCCGCCATCGGCCGCGGACGCCATATGGTGCCGCCATGGATGCCGCTCCGCCGTCTCAGGTTCCGCTGGTGCAGATGCGTGACCTGCACCTGACCGTGCCTTCCGCGGCGGGGCCGGTCAACATCCTGCGTGGGATCGATCTGGATATCTCGGCCGGTGAGGCGGTCGGTGTCGTCGGACCCTCCGGCTCGGGCAAGACCAGCCTGCTGATGGTGCTGGCGGGTCTCGAGCGTGCGAGCGGCGGCAGCATCGTGGTGGCCGGCCACACAGTGACCCGCATGGACGAGGACGCGCTGGCGCGGCTGCGCCGCGAGACCATCGGCATCGTATTCCAGGCATTCCACCTGATCCCGACGATGACCGCGCTGGAAAATGTCGCTGTGCCGTTGGAACTGGCCGGTGCCCGGGGTGCGACGGTCAGGGCACGGGCGGCGCTGGACGCCGTCGGACTGGGGCATCGGCTGACGCACCTGCCCGGCCAGCTGTCCGGCGGTGAGCAACAGCGCGTCGCGCTTGCCCGCGCCTTTGCCCCAAGGCCGCGGCTGCTGCTGGCCGATGAACCGACCGGCAACCTCGACCAAGCGACCGGCGATGCAGTGATGGATCTGCTGTTCCGCCTCCGCGCCGAGACCGGGACGACGTTGGTGCTGATCACGCACGACGCCCATCTCGCATCCCGCTGCTCGCGGCGCGTCCACCTGGCGGATGGCATGGTGGTGGAGGTCGACCTCTCGCCGTTATGCACCACACCAGCCGTCTGATGCTGGCATTGCGGCTGGCGCGGCGGGAGCTGCGCGGCGGCGTCCATGGGCTCTGGATCGTGCTGCTGTGTCTGGCCCTTGGGGTCGCCGTGATTGCCGCGGTCGGTTCGCTGCGTGCGGCAACAGATCTTGGCCTCGCGGAGGATGGCCGGCGCATCCTTGGCGGGGATCTGGAAGTGGAGAGCGGTTCGCAGCCGCTGCCGGAGGCGCTGCGCGACTGGCTGCGCGCTCGCGGCGCGAAACTGTCAGACGTGGTGCAGATGCGGTCGATGCTGGTCGCGTCCAATGGCGAGCGACAGCTGGTAGAACTGAAGGCCGTGGACGCCGCCTGGCCACTCGTCGGCGACGCAAAGACAACCATACCCCCTCCGGTTGCGGGAGGGGGGCAGGGGGAGGGGGCGTCTGTCGCCACACACCTAGCCAACCACGGTCTGCTTGCTGAGCAGGTCGTCCTCGACCGTCTGAATCTTCACCCCGGCGACACGGTCCGCCTCGGCAACGCCAGTTTCACCGTCCGCGGTGGACTCGTATTGGAACCCGACCGCGTCGCGGCCCCGCTGATCCTCGGCCCGCGGGTACTGATCAGCCTGGACGACTTGCCCTCCACAGGCCTGGTCGTTCCCGGCTCCATCGTGCGATACGCCGTCCGGGCCACCGTGCCCTCTCCGACGGCTGTTGTTGCTGCGGTGCCTCGGGTGTTCCCCAATCAGGGCTGGCGCATTCGCGATCCCCGCAATGCCGCACCCGGCGTGACCAGGTTCATCGACCAGACCAGCCTGTTCATGACACTCGTCGGCCTTACTTCGCTTCTGGTCGGCGGGATTGGCGTCGCCAACGGCGTGCGCGCCTGGCTCGACGCGCGCGCGCGTACTATCGCGACACTCCGTTGCCTCGGCGCGTCTGCCGGTCTGGTCCTCGCGGTCTGCCTGCTGCAGGTCATGGCGCTCGCGCTCTCCGGCATCGTGCTTGGCGTGGTTGCCGGTGCGCTTGGCCCGTTCGCCCTGGCCAGCCAGTTGCGCGACGTCCTGCCCGTGCCGCCGGCGCTCGGTTTGTACCCGGGGCCGCTCCTGCTCGCGGCGACCTATGGGCTGCTGACGGCACTGGCCTTCTCGCTCTGGCCGCTTGGCCGGGCGGCGCGCATTCCCGCCGGCACGCTGTTCCGCGACGCGCTGCTGCCGGAGCGGCAGCGCCCCTCGTTTTGGGTTCTGCTTGCCACCACCGTGCTGGCGGCCAGCCTTGTCGCGCTGACGATCGCCACTGCCCAGGATCGCCGCTTCGCGCTGTGGTTCTGTCTTGCGGCCGTCAGCTCGCTGGCAGTTTTTCGTCTCGGTGGCACGCTGGTGATGCTGGCCGCGCGGGGCGCGTCGTGGCTCGGCAGCGGCCCCGCTCGGCTTGGACTGGGCAACCTCTATCGGCCAGGCTCTGCGACGCCGCTGATGCTGGTCTCGGTCGGGCTCGGTCTGTCCACCCTTGCCACAGTCGCGTTGCTCGAAGCCAACGTGCAGCGAGAGATCACCCAACAGCTGCCGGCCAATGCACCCAGTTTCTTTTTCGTCGATATCCAGAACAGCCAGTTGCCCCAGTTCGAATCCCTGGCGCGGTCGCAGCCGGGCGTGCAGGACGTGGAGCAGGTCCCCAGCCTTCGGGCACGTATCGTCGCGGTGAACGGCGTGCCGGCGGACCAGGTTCGCGCGACGGACGACACGGCGTGGGCGTTGCGGGGCGACCGCGGTCTAACCTACGCGGCCGCGCCGCCCCCCGGAACGCGCATCGTGGCAGGAAACTGGTGGCCGGCCGATTACGATGGCCCACCACTCGTGTCGTTCGACGCCAACCTTGCGCGCGGCTGGGGCGTCCATATCGGCGATGCCATCCGGGTCAATGTCCTTGGGCGTGATCTGGATCTGAAAGTCGCCAGCCTGCGGGAGATCGCGTGGCAGACACTCTCTTTGAACTTCACTTTGGTGGCGAGCCCGGGCCTACTGCAACATGCACCTCATACGCACATCGCCACGGTTCGCGTCGCCGATGCGGATCAGGGCCGGTTGCTCCGCGTCGTGACCGACGCACTGCCGAATGTCACCGGCATCCGGGTAGAAGACGTGCTGGCCGCGGTGGCCGCGCTGCTCGGGAAGGTTGCCGCCGCGCTGACGGCAACCGGATCGCTCACCCTGGCAGTCGGCGTGCTTGTCCTGGCCGGGGCTGTTGCCGCCGGCCAGCGCCGCCGCGTCCACCAGGCCGTCATCCTGAAGACGCTTGGCGCGACGCGCCGACAGATCCGCACGGCCTGGATGGTGGAGTTCGGCATCCTTGGCATAGCGGCCGGATTGATCGCGGCGGTGGTCGGCAGCCTGACCAGTTTTGGTATCGCCCACTGGCTCATGCATATTGATTGGGTGCTGCTGCCCGGAACCCTGGCCGGAACGCTGATCGGCGCCCTCGCCATGATGCTCGGGTTCGGCTATGTTGGTACTGCGGCCGCGCTGCGTGCCAAGCCGGCACCGATGCTGCGGAACGAGTGAAGGCCACCGGGCGCCCGGGCGGGTTACCGAGCTTTCATTACCGAACTGGCTTGAACCCTCCCGGCCGATCTCCAAATTGCGAGGTCGACGGACAACCAGCCTGAAAGGGCAAACGAGGAAAACATGGCCTTTAGTCCCGACTACCGGACCTACCCGCGGGCATCGGCGGCCACGACCGCAGCGGTCCTGGATGCCGGGCTCCGCGCATACATGCTGCGGGTCTATAATTGGATGGCGTCCGGTCTCCTGCTGACCGGCATCGTCGCCTTTGTCATCGCCAATACGGATCTGATCAACGCGTTCTATCCCGTCGTGATGACACCGATGGGACCGGCGCGGCACGCATCCGGCCTGGCGCTGATCTCGATCTTCGCACCGCTGGCATTCGTGCTGGTGCTCAGCATGGGGGTGAACCGGCTTTCGCACACGACTGCGCAGGCGCTGTATTGGCTGTTCTGCGCCGCGATGGGCGCCAGCCTGACCAATATCTTCCTGATCTACACCAGCGAGTTGATCGTCCGCGTGTTCTTCATCACTGCGGCGACCTTCGCGGCGATGAGCATCTATGGCTACACGACCAAGGCCGACCTCAGCCGCTTCGGCAGCTTTCTGTTCATGGGGTTAATCGGCATCGTCATCGCTGGCGTGGTGAACATCTTCCTGGCCAGCTCGGCCTTGCAGTTCGCCATCAGCATCATCGGAGTGATCGTCTTCACCGGCCTCACCGCCTATGACACGCAGCGGATCAAGTCGAGCTATGTGCAGTATGCCTACGCGGAGGGTACCGATGGCGCGGCGAAGCGCGCTGTCTATGACTCACTCAGCCTGTACCTGAACTTCATCAACCTGTTCATGCTGCTGCTGCAGTTGCTGGGCAACCGCAACAATAGCTAGCGCTTCGCAGCGTCTGTGCTAGCAAGGGTCTCGGGGCAACCCGAGGCCCTTCGCTTTTCAGGGGACGCACAATGGCGGCGACGATCGAGCTTCCTGCGGCTGGCTACCGCTACATTCCGTTCGCCTTCCAGTATTCGGGCGGCGTTGAGGCACTCCCGGGCTTCCGCATCGAACGGGTAGAGTTCGCCCGCCCCTTGGGGCTCGCTGCTGGCTTTAGCTGGATCGAGAACTACCTGAGCCAGCAGGGCGTGCCGCTGCTGGGATTCTGTGCTTGCGAGTTGCGCTCACCGGCGCAATTCACCGACCAGGGTTTTATCGATTTCAATCGCCACTACACGGCCACGCTAATGCGATGGGGCGTGATGCAGAATGCGGAGGACAACCCGGTGGCGCGCAGCAACGTCATCCCGGCGCTGCACAAGCCGGCGGAGCCGAGTTTCCATGCGTTCTGCTTTGCGCGTCGCGGCGACGGCGACCCCGGATCGTTCGTGATCGCTGGCAGCGGCGAGGCTGGCGACGGACCACGTCCGTATCAGGAGCGTACCGTTCGATATGGCGACACAAGCGCCGGGGCGATGCGGGAGAAAGCGGTGTTCGTTCTGGGGCGCATGGGAGAGCGGATGGCGCGCTTCGGGAAAAGCTGGGCCGATGTCACCTGCACCCAAGTCTATACAGTCTACGATGTCCACTCTTATCTGGCGGACGAAATCGTCCAGCGGGGTGCCGCCCAGCACGGCCTGCTTTGGCACCACGCGCGGCCGCCGGTCGAGGGGCTGGAATACGAAATGGACTGCCGGTCGGTGCCGGTGGAGCACCATGTAGCGTTCTAATCTGGCTGCTGCGCGGTTTTCTAGGCCGGGAAGAACCGCCCCGATGACCAGGGCGGTTCGGCTCCTCTAATCTCCCGTCGCTTATGCGGGCTTATAGAACTCCATCAAAGGCCCTTCCGCTCGACCGGCCACTCGGACGATCGGTCCAGCGATCGCCCATCGGAGCGTCACAAACAGCCGATAAAGAAACACCCCCGGTGCGGGAACCAAAAGATCCGGAGGCAACGGAACCACGAAGGCGTGTTTCGCCGGCGTGACCGAAGGGATGACTGTGGGAAAGCCCGGTAGCGTGATGTTTGGTCCTGGACCGCTGACGCTTTCAAGGAAAGCATCCAGCTGCCAGGCGCCGGCAGCCGCGCCTCCGACTGTTGCCCAGTGGAATGTCAATTCCCACGGATCAGGATCATTTGGAGGTACGCCGGCACCGATGGTGATGAAGGTATCCGGAGCCGGAGGCGTACCAAGGTTGTTGAGAATGCAGACAGGTTCCGTTTCTGTCGGGAAGTCGGGGTTTGCTTCAATGGTGAACGGGACCGGGTTTCCCACATTCACGAATCGAAATGGAAATGCTGTGCTCATGTTCCTCCTCGTATTGTAAGGTTTGCTTACGGATGGCCTCGCCATCCTTGAGCACCTTCGCTCAAGTATCATTGGAGTTGTGTAAGGCGGTTCACACCGCGCGGTGAAAATCTGTACGTGACGGTGATGTTGGTTTGATCGCGGTCGTGCGTAAGCGGTGCTTCTCAGGTCATTTCGCCGGCGTGGAAGAACCGAACCCCTCGATTGTCCACACCAGCGGCGCCGAGTCCACGCGGATCGTGCCCAACCGCGCGCGATTGAAGTCAACGATCAGCACCATGGCGCCGGCCCACATGATCAGTGACAGCACTGACAGCGCAATCTGCCGACTGCCGGTTGCTCCGAGTTGATAGCCCATCGCGCCGACAGCGACCATTGATCCAACAAGCAGCGTCCATGCAAGGCCGACCGGGATCCGACTGGCGAAGGCGAAACGCTGTGATAGGGAGACGTCGAACATGTCATTCAGCGAGGCGATCAGCGAAGCCGAGATCGGCGTCGGAGCGCGCTGCGCTAAATCCGTTGCTAATTGCCACATCTCGGTCTGCAGAGCATTGGTCCGTGCCAGCGTCGATTGACTATCACTCTCCCTGTCGACCGTCGTGAAATCGAGCCGGACCTTTGCATAATCCTCGATCAATCTAGCGATCGCGAGACCCTCGTGGCCGCCGATCAGGCGCGCGCGCAGCCATGCCGTGCCGATAGTATTGGCCTCCTGTACGACAAGGTCCCTACGCGCCTCGAAGCGGTTTTGGGCAAAGCTTATGGTCATGCCGAGGGTGAACGCGAGCAGGGCAAACATACTCGCAGTCACGGTCGAGATTCCGGCGCGCTCGGAATCCGACGTGGTTCGGCGCGCAACAAGCAGGCGTTCAAGCCGGAAGCCACATTCCCCAGCTAGCGCCAAGACCCCGAACAGCACGGCCCAAAGCAGTAGAAGATTGGTGTCGATGAGAAACGCGAGTGGCACCGTCACGCCGAAGCCGCCCCTGCTGCCGGCTTACACCGTCTTCAAGAAATTCGTCAGCTTGGTCGCCGCGCTCATCTTGTCGGTCTTGTCGAGCGCCGCGAGTTCCGCCGCCAGCCGGTCCATCGCGGCTTCATAGATCTGGCGTTCAGAAAAACTCTGGTCGGGTTGACCCGCGTTCCGGTGCAAATCACGCACCACCTCGGCGATCGACAACGGATCACCGGAGTTGATCTTTGCCTCGTACTCCTGGGCTCTGCGCGACCACATGGTTCGTTTGATCCGTGCTCTGCCCTTCAACACGCCCAACGCTTCATCGAACAACTTCCGGGTCGCAAGCTTGCGCAAGCCGGCACTGCGCGCCTTGGCGACGGGCACGCGCAAGGTCATCCGGTTCTCTTCGAACGTGATGTGGATAAGTTCAAGCTTGTGACCGGCGATCTCTTCGATGGCGATCCGTTCGACCTTGCCGACGCCATGAGTGGGGTACACCACGTGATCACCTTCCACGAAGACTTCAGCCTTCGCTGGTTGCCGCGGCGGGATCCGGTCGGGAATCGGGGGCCGCCGATCCATGGCTGGCGCAGCCGGCGGGGCCGCGGTCTCTGCGACGGCCGTCTCTGCCGGAGCGGGGTTCGGCTTTACAACGCGCTCGGAAGGCGCCACCGCCGCCAGAGCAGGCCTGCTCTCTGGCTTCGGCGGCGCAGCTTTGGCCACAGGGGACTTGCTCGCGGCCGCAGCAGCCTTCGGCTCAGGTCGAGCGACTGGCTTTTCCGCCTCTTTGGCCGCCTTGACCGGAGGGGCTGTCTTTTTTGCGGCTGCAGTCGCCTGCGCCGCCTTGGCGCGGGCCGGAGCCGCGTTTGAAGCAGCCGGGCGACGGGAAGCCGTTGCCTCATGACTCTTCGCCGCGGTTCGAGCCGATACCTTCATGCCTGACACCTCTTAATGCCGTCCCTCTCAATCTCTACCGTCGTATCGTATCGGCACCCCAGGCGACCAGCCAGCCGCACCGCACTCCCCGTTCCGAAGCCCGCCTCCTGGGAATGGCACCGGCTGTCGCGTCTGCCGCGAGGCTGCCGCCGCCCATACAAACTAATATAGCATCACACCCATGTTACGTCACCGGGGAAGCGTCGCGGCGCAACACAATGGACCGACACAATTCCGGTTGAGTTAGGGTTTTCCCGGGTTTGGCGAGAACTCTTTCGCCTTGTCAGGCTTACCCTTCCACTCGTCCGCATCAGGCGGTGCCTCGCCTTTTCGAGTGATATTAGGCCACAGAGTCGCATAGGTCCGGTTCTGTTCCAGCCAATCGGTCGCCCGATCGTCGCTGTCCGGCACGATGGCCTCGGGCGGGCACTCTGGCTCACACACGCCGCAGTCGATGCATTCGTCCGGGTGGATGACCAGCATGTTCTCGCCCACATAGAAGCAGTCGACCGGACAAACCTCGATGCAATCCATGTACTTGCAGCGGATGCAGGCTTCGGTGACCACATAGGTCATGAATTCGTCCCCAGCGCGGTCGATGAGACCGGCGATATGCCGATGATCGGGGTCAGGTGCAAGGTCCACCAACCGGCTCACTGATCTCCTCGTACAGCATGCGTGCCTCGGCCGCGGGTCCCCGCCGCAACGCGAGCGACACGACCCGCACAACCCGCACCGAACCATGGACCGGCACGGTCAGGATGTCGCCGATGCGGAGGCGGGCGTGGGCCTTATCGGTGGGCTGGCGGTTGATCCGGATCGACCCTCGCGTGACCAGAGCGGTGCAGTCGCTGCGCTGCCGCATGAAGCGGGCACACCACAGCCACTTGTCCAGGCGCTGCCAGTCTTGGTCCTCGGTTTCCGCTATGGCGTTCTCCCTCAGCGTTTCAGCGCAGCAAGAGCGGCGAAGGGATGCTGTGCGTGAACGGCGGCCGCCGGTTCGGCAACCGCTCTCCTGCGACGCAGCGGCAGGAGCATGGCGGGTGCGGGTGGTCCGAACTCGTCGGATGACGCCACACCAGCGGGCAGAACCCGGAAGCCCAGGCGGCGCAGCACAACGGGCAGCAGGTCCGCTTTCAGCGAGAAGCGCGATGCCAACGCCGCCGGCATAGCTGCTGCGCCCCTGCGGGTCGCCCACGCCAACTCGGCCGCGACCCGTTCGGCGATGTCCAGCCGCAACAGCACGGGCCCGGCTTCAAGCCAGCCCATTGACTCGGCGAAGCCGGACGGCCACTGCGGCTGCCGCGGCAGCGAGACCAGGTCTGGCGCCGGCAATACTGGGGCGGCGACACCATGATGCACGCTCCACAGGCGGGCGCGCATTGCCGCCGACCGCGGCTTGAGCAGCGCGGGCACGAAAAGGCCAAACCGGCCGGCCTTTACCCCCATCGCTTTCAACGATGCCCGCACTTGCGGCCCAACCTGGTCGCCCTCGTCACCCACCATCAGGCCTAGCGCTTCAGATAGTCGGTGCAGCAGACCACGAAGTTCCGGCCGGCCCGCGCTGCGCTCGGCGGCGGACAGCAGCGGACCAAGGTCCTTGCGCACGTTGTCGTCAACGAAGCGCTGCAGCCGATCTCGCACGCGCTCGCGCTGCGCCCCGTCAAGGAACTCGCTGTCCAGTACCTGGACGCGTGGACGGAGGGCGCTGCTGCCGCGCCGCAGTTGCGCGATCGGCACATCGTCCCAAACGAGAGTGTTGTCCGGGCCGAATGCGAAGCCCGAATCCGGGCCCACTTCCGCCAAGGCCACCCTGCGTGGAATTTCGTCCCGAAGAGCGCGGCGCGCGGCGCGCAGGACAAGGCGGCGCTCCTCGCCTTCGGCCGCCGGATCGGGGAAAAACCTGAAGCCGCCAACTCTGCCGACGGGGTGGCCTTCCACAATCACCTCCCCGCGGCGGGTGACAGCAGAGAGCAGATCTTGCGCCTCTCCGGCCTCAAGCCGGCGCATCAGATGCGCCGCGCGACGATCTACGAAACGACTGGTCAACCGCTCGTGCAGCGCGTCCGACAGGAGATCCTCGACCTTTCGCGCATGGCCCTGCCAGTGGATGCTGTCGTGCACCCAATCTGGCCGGGCGGCGATGTATGACCAGACCCGGATGCCGGCCAGTCGCTGCATCAGCGTATCGATATCGCCTTCGGCCCGGGCGAGCGCGCTGATCTGGCCGGCAAGCCAGTCGGTTGGCAGATGTTGGTCGCGTGCGATATGGCCGAAAACGCGAGCACAGAGCTTGGTGTGGGTATCGTCCGCCAATTTGCGGAAATCGGGGATCTGGCACGCCTCCCACAAGCGCCGGACCATTCGCCGTCCTTGTGCCAGCCGCCGAATCTCCGGGTCATGCGCTAAGGCTGACAGCGTCTCAAGATCGGCGGCGTCATTGCCCTTGACCAGACCAGGTCCTGGCGGCGGTGCCATCAGCGTGGCCAGCAAGGCATCGACGTGGCTCAAGTCCAGATCGCTGTTGCGCCAGCAGAGCTGCTCCAGCGGCTCGAAGCTGTGCGCCTCCACCGCAGCCGCCACGTCATCGGCAAGCGGCGGGCACTGTGCGGTGGTGCCGAAGGTGCCATCGCGCATGCCGCGCCCCGCGCGGCCGGCAATCTGCGCCACCTCGGCCGGGGTCAACCGGCGTGGGCGGTGGCCATCGAATTTGCCCAGGCTGGCGAAGGCAACGTGATTGACGTCCATGTTGAGGCCCATGCCGATCGCGTCGGTGGCGACCAGGAAGTCGACCTCCTTGTCCTGATAAAGCGCCACCTGGGCGTTGCGGGTCCGCGGTGACAGTCGCCCCATGACGACCGCGCATCCGCCGCGCCGACGTCGGATAAGCTCGGCGATCGCGTAAACCTCGGAGGCACTGAAGGCCACCACGGCGGAGCGAGGTGGCAGCCGCACCAGCTTGGTCGGCCCGGCATGGGTCAGCTGAGACAGGCGGGGCCGCGTCTCGACGCTTGCCTGCGGAACCAGCCGCTGCAGCAACGGGCGGATCGTCTCTGCGCCGAGGAACATGGTCTCGACCAGCCCGCGCGCGTGCAGCAGGCGGTCGGTGAACACATGGCCGCGGTCCGGGTCGGAGCACAGCTGGATTTCGTCCACCGCCAGGAACTCAGCATCGCGGTCCAGCGGCATGGCCTCCACCGTGCAGGAGAACCACCTTGCATCAGGCGGGACGATCTTCTCCTCGCCGGTGATCAGGGCGACATGCCGCACGCCCTTGCTGGCCACCATCCGGTCGTAATTCTCGCGGGCGAGCAGACGGAGGGGAAATCCGATGATCCCTGAGGCATGCCCCAGCATGCGTTCGATAGCGAGGTGGGTCTTGCCGGTATTCGTCGGACCGAGGACAGCTTTGACGCGCGGAGCGAAACCGGAGCCGAGACCGGGCATGGCTAGATGGTTGGATGTTGCGGCGCAGAATGCAAGCGGGACGAGAAATCCGGGGCCTGGCGCTAAAGCATCCGCGCCACCCGGTAGCAAAGTGCCGCCATCAGCGCTGAGGCCGGGAGTGTGACGACCCATGCGATCAGTATGTGGCGGGTGATCCCCCATCGGACGGCGGAAAGGCGCCGGGCGGCCCCGACACCGATCACCGATCCGGTCACGGTGTGCGTCGTGGACACCGGGACACCGAGATAGGTTGCCGCGAACAGCGCCGCAGCACTGCCGGTTTCGGCGCAGGCGCCCTGAACCGGCGTCAGCCGCGTCACGCGGGAGCCGACGGTGCGCACGATCCGCCAGCCGCCGCTGAAGGTGCCAAGTGCCATGGCTGCCTGGCAGCTGAGCACAACCCAAAGCGGCACATGAAATGCCCCGCTTAGTTGCCCCTGCGAATAGAGCAGAACCGTGATGATCCCCATGGTCTTCTGCGCGTCGTTCCCGCCATGTGCCAGACTCAGGAGCGAGGAAGAGACGAACTGCAGCACGCGGAAGCGGCGGTCGACGGCAAACGGTGTCGACCGCACAAAAATCCACGCCACCACGACGGTCAGCGTCAGCGCCAGCAGCAGGCCGATCATCGGTGACAACACGATCGCCGCGCCGATCGTGCCGAGACCTTGCCAGATCACCACGTCAGGCCCGGCTTTGGCGACGGCCGCGCCGACGAGGCCGCCGACCAGCGCGTGGCTGCTGCTCGAGGGAATGCCAAGCCGCCAGGTCAGCACGTTCCATGCGATTGCGCCGGCGAGCGCACCGAACACCACCGTCGGGTCGACCAGGCGCGGCTCGACCACTCCGTTGCTGATCGTGGCGGCAACATGCACGCCGAACACCAGGAAGGCGATGAAGTTGAAGAACGCCGCCCAGGCCACAGCCGGGATCGGTCGGAGCACGCGCGTGGCCACGACCGTCGCGATGGAGTTCGCGCTGTCGTGCAGCCCATTGAAGAAATCGAACAGCAGCGCCACCGCAATCAGCGCGATGGTGGTTAAAGTGCCAGATTGGATGCCGGACACGCCGCGTCTCGTCAGACCTGTTCGACGACAATGCCGTCGATCACGTCCACCACGTCTTCGCAGCGATCCACAACGGCCTCGATAAGGTCGTAAACCTTTTCGACGGTCAGCTTCGCGCCAGGCGAGACATCGGCGGCAAACAGCTTGCGCAAGCCTTGGTCCAGCAGATCGTCTGCCTCGCCCTCGATGCGACGCACCGTCATCGACATCCGGTTCAGCTGCGCCACGCTGCGGTCGATCGTCGACAGATGCGGCATGCTGTCGCGCAGTTCGACCGTGGCCCGCACGATGCAGTCGGCCATGCCGCGCATTTCGTCGGTGTAGTCCACGCGATAGCGGCACACACGGCGGCTGGTGTCCTTCATCAGGTCGATCGTGTCATCCAGCGCGTTGATCAAGGCGAGGATCTGCGAACGATCGAACGGCGTCACGAACGTGCGGTGGATCGCCAGGATGGTCTGGCGCGTCACCTGATCTGCCGCCTCTTCGAGCCGCGCTATCTCCTCTGCCAACGGCTCGGCCGGCTGCCCCCCGATCAGCGCGCGGAATGCCTCCGCGGCGGGTACCGCCAGTCGGGCATGTTCGCAGAACCGGGGGATGAAAGCGTCCTCGCGCGGCAGGAGCGACCGGAATGCGCCGAACAGACTGACCATTGGCTTTGCGTGCCTCCATGCGCCGGCAAATCATTTGGGGCGCCGGCCGATATGCCACGTTCAGGATGCCGTAGTTGGCTACCCGCTTCGGCGCCGCATTGAAACCCGGCGAGTTTCGCCGCATATCGCCCGCCGAAAAGGAGGTGCGGCCATGAACGATGTGGTGGCGGAGAAGCACGATTTCGGGGCCGAGGTCGGGCGGTTGCTCGATCTGGTGGTGCATTCGCTCTATTCCGAGCGCGAGATCTTCCTGCGGGAGCTCGTCGCCAATGCGGCCGATGCGATGGATCGGCGACGGTTCGAATCGCTCACCGAGCCTGCGCTCGCGCCCGCACCGGAAGCCAAGATCCGCATCGTGCCCGATAAGGCGGCCCGCACCCTGCACATCGCCGATGACGGCATCGGCATGACGCGGGAGGAGCTGATTGATAACCTGGGAACCATCGCGCGATCCGGCACGCGGGCGTTCGGGGCGGCGCTTGCTTCGGCCAAGCCGGAGGAACGCCCCAGCCTGATCGGCCAGTTCGGCGTCGGTTTTTATTCCGCCTTCATGGTGGCCGACCGGGTCGAGGTTACCTCGCGCAAGGCAGGCTCGGAGGAGGCATACACCTGGGCCTCGGATGGGGCAGGCCAGTTCACCATCGCTCCCGCGGCACGCGAGACAGCTGGCACCGATGTCGTGCTGCATATCAAGTCGGATGCTGATGAGTACCTCGATCCGATCCGGCTCGAGGCGGTTGTGCGCAAATGGGCCGACCACATCACGCTGCCGATCACCATCGCCCGCGACGGCAAGGATCTGCCGGCGAACGAGGGTACCGCGCTGTGGCGCAAACCGCGCGCGGATATCAGCGAGCAGTCGTATAACGAGTTCTATCGCCATCTCGGTCACCTGTTCGATACGCCGTGGGCCACGCTGCACTGGCGCGCCGAGGGCATGCTGGAATTCTTCGCGCTGCTGTTCATCCCTGGGATGAAGCCGTTCGAGCCGTTCGAGGGCGACCGGGAATCGCATGCCAGGCTGCACGTCCGCCGCATGTTCATCACCGACAAGGCGGAATTGCTGCCCACCTGGCTGCGGTTCGTGCAGGGTGTGGTGGATACCGAAGACCTGCCCCTCAACGTGTCGCGCGAGATGCTGCAGACCACCCCGGTGCTTGCACGCATTCGCAAGGCGCTGATCGGGCGCGTGCTGTCGGAACTTAAGAACCGCGCCAAGGAGGCGGAGGACTACGGCAAGTTCTGGGACAATTTCGGTGCGGTGATGAAGGAAGGCGTTTGGGAGGATGCCGAGCATCGCGCCGAGCTTGCGCCGCTGCTGAGGTTTCGGTCGTCGACGCAGGAAGGTTGGACGTCGCTTCCCGATTACTTGTCGCGCATGCAGGTCGGACAGGACACGACCTGGTATCTGGCGGGCGACAACCTGGATGCTCTCAAGGCATCGCCGCAACTGGAGGGTTTCCGAGCCAAGAATATCGAGGTGCTTTTGCTGACTGACCCGATCGATGCCTTCTGGCCGGAGCGGCTGGATAGTTTCGAAGGAAAGCACCTTAAGAGCGTCACGCAGGCCGAACCGGAAAAGGACACCGATCAGCCCGACATTTCACCGCTGCTTGCGGCATTGAAAAAGGCGCTGGGGGATGACGTCTCAGACGTGCGCGCGACCAGTCGATTGACTGACAGTGCGGTGATACTGGCGGCCGGCGACAAGGGGCCAGACCTGCAGATGCAACGCCTGCTGCGCCGCGCCGGACGCGCAATGCTGCCGGCTGCGCCGGTGCTGGAGGTCAACCCGAAGCATAAAGTGATCGAGGGGCTTGCCGGCAAACTGTCCGAAGAGCAGCTGATCGCCGATGCGGCGGGCACATTGCTTGATCTGGCGCGCGTGCAGGAGGGCGACCTGCCGCGCGATCCCGCCGGGTTTGCCCGACGCGTCACGTCCATGCTCGGGTCGTCCTTGACCTAAGCCGCCTCGGGTTCCAACCCAGTAGCGGGGTTCTTCTCGGATCACGCCGAGGAGCGCCCGGCGCGTCGCGATATCACCCGAGGGAGTCCCGAATGCTGGAGCAGACGCTCGACTGTCTGGTTGAAGCAGCCGATGGTGCGCGGCCACTGCATGCAGTGCGACCACATGGGCTTGCCGCATTCCTGGGCCGCCTACCTGACGCGCAATCGAGCTTTCTCAGACAGCTCAATTTTGCGGCTGCTTCTCAGGAGCTGATGTTCTTGCCCGGTGATGAGGGCGTCGCTGGTGCCGTACTGGGACTCGGCGATGATACATCGCCGGCCGCGTTCGGTGATCTGGCGTTCCGTCTGCCCGAGCCTACGGCATGGCAGTTGCAGCCGGGAGAATATGATCTGGCTGCGGCCACCCTCGGCTTTTGCCTTGGTGCATATCGCTACCACGAATTCAAGTCACCGAAGCGGCGTGCAGCTCGCCTCGTTGCTCCGGATGGACAGCAGCGCAGCCTGGCAGCGGCATCCGCGACCTGGATGGTGCGGGATCTTGTGAACGCACCCGCGAACCTGCTCGGTCCGCGCGAGCTAGCCGAATTCACCGCGTCGCTTGGCAGTCGATACGGCGCAGAGACCGAGATCGTCTCAGGCGAAAAGCTGCATGCGGCTTATCCGACAGTCGACGCTGTGGGACGCGGATCGGCGCGGCAGCCGCATGTCGCCATCTTTCGCTGGTCAGGCAGCCGCGCTCATGCCAACGCGCCGCTGATCTCGCTCTGCGGGAAGGGCGTCTGCTTCGACAGCGGCGGATACGATATCAAGCCTTCCAGCGGCATGTTGCGAATGAAGAAAGATATGGGCGGCGCGGCGACCGTCCTTGGTCTTGCTCGCATGATCATGGAGGCAGACTTGCCGGTGCGACTGGTTGTGCGAACCGGCTGCGTCGAAAACTCGGTGTCCGGGACGGCGATGCGTCCGCTGGATGTGGTTCGGACGCGTAAGGGCGTCACCGTGGAAATCGGCAACACGGACGCCGAAGGCCGTCTTGTCCTGTGCGATCTATTGGCCGAGGCCAGCGACGAACAGCCGGCATTGCTGATTGATTGTGCAACTCTAACGGGTGCGGCGCGCGTCGCGCTCGGGCCGGACCTGCCGGCGCTGTTCAGCAACGATGACTCCTGGTCTACAACCATTTTGCGAAATGGTCAGGAACAACACGACCCATTGTGGCGACTGCCGCTCTGGGGCCCCTATGATCGTTGGCTCGACAGTTCAGTTGCCGATTTCAACAATGTAGCGACAAAGCCATATGCAGGAGCCATTATCGCCGCGCTGTTTTTGAAGAGATTTGTTCCGGACAGCATTCCGTGGGCGCACCTCGATCTGTACGCCTGGAACGATCAGAACTCCCCTGGCCGTCCAGAAGGAGGCGAAGCGTACGCCATGCGTGCCCTATTCGCCGCTTTGGCCGAGCACGCGGAAAAAGTTTAAGCAGATCTAAACGGCACGGTAACTTTCTCGCGAGCGCAAGGGCCGAAAGCATCGCTTCTGCAATGGACCTGTCGTAATCTTGGCGGTCTTAGGTAATTCTGTGCCTGCGCGCGGGACCTTGGAAAGGAACAACGATGGCTGCCAGCCCCTCCGCCGACCAATTGATCGGCATCCTGCGCGAGACCGTAGTCGCCCTCGTGCGACGCGACGGAGCCGATCTGTCGGCTCGCCAACTCGGTGTCTTCCTGACCTGCTATCTGCGTGACGGCGGCCACACAGTTCGGGGGCTTGCTGCCGATCTCAAAGTCTCAAAGCCCGCGATTACCCGTGCGCTGGACAGGCTGGGCGAGCTCGATCTCGCACGTCGCAAGGTTGATCCACAGGACCGCCGCAGCATCCTGGTTCAGCGCACGTTGAAAGGTGCCGCTTTCCTGCGCGATCTGCGCTCCATTATGGGGGAGGCGGCCGCGGCGGCGAAGAGAGCGCCGGCGCCCGCCACTGAGACGTCAACCCGCCGCACCACGTTCGCCTAGCCCCAGCGCCTCATTCCCGCCGCACGTGCCAGGTGCGCCACGAAGGCGAGCCAGAGCAACTGCGGCAGGAGCGTCAGCAAGGGAACGTATGGCTTCGCTTCCGATGGGACTGCGAGAAACAGCAACGCACAGCCGCCACCGAACGCAGTGAACCCCCAGTGTATCAGTGTTACTCCGGTAGCGGGAACACCGGCACGGTGTGCGACCTGGTAGAGATGCCCACGGTGTGGCGCGGTCAGTTGCTCGCGCGCAAGCACGCGGCGCACCAAGGTAAAAGCGACATCGAACAGCACGCCTGACAGCAGCATTGGCACGATCAGGAATGAAAGTTCGACGTTGTCGAAGCGGCTTGCGACTACCGCCAGAATCGCAAGGATGAAGCCGCAGAACTGACTGCCGACGTCGCCCATAAAGATGCGCGCGTTGGGAAAATTGAATGGCAGGAAGCCTGCGAGGCCAGCAACCAGCAGTAGCGCGGCGAAATACGCGAACCAGCCACTATGGGCGGCAGCGATCCCGGCGAGAAAAGCGGCAGCGATGAGTGCCACGCCCCCGGCGAGACCGTTCAGTCCATCGATGAAGTTCATGGCATTGGTGGCAAACAGCAGCCACAGGATGGTGGCGAGTGGCGCCAGCCAGCCGATGTCGAGCGGCTGAACATAGGGCACGTGATAATTGACGACATAGATACCGCTGCCCACGGCGACCAGCGAAGCCAACACCTGTGCGGTCAGCTTGACCGTGAACTTCCAGTCGCAAAGGTCATCCAGGAAGGAGACGACGGCGATAGAAGCTGACGCCTCGATCACGCCCACGAAGTAAGGATCCGCCAAACGGGCGAATGCCGCGAACCGATAGAGCACGGCGATGCCTGCGAGAAACGCAACAACGACGCCCACGCCGCCGCCCTTTGGCGTGGCAAGCGTGTGGACCTTGCGGGGATCGGGACGGTCCAGGACGCGTGCCGCAATCATGCAGCGCACGACCGTGGCCGATAGCAGGGCCAGTGCGGTCGCAAATGCCAGATGGCGCAGCAGGGCGGCAAGAGTCATACGGGCTCCTCAGGGGAGGAGCCCGATACAGTGAACCGCGCTTAGTGACCAGCGACGATCCTGGTTGACTAGCGGATAAAGCCTTGCAGTTCTTCCTTCGCCCAGGCGATGGTCGACTTGATCGACTCACCCGCCATTAGCCGGGTCACCATTGCTGGAGGAATGCCGCGGTTCCACATCTGCACCGCGATTTCCGGCGGTGCCGACGAGCCGGCGATGTAATATTCGGAGTCGTGCCACGGGCGCACCGGATAATTGTAGACGGTGCCTTTCGGCGGTTCGACCTCGTTCCAGATCTTCATGTCATACATCGACGTGAACGGCGGGATGTCGTAGCCGGCGACCGGGGCGGCGAGGGCTTCCACCTGCTCGCGCTGCGAGAGGTGCTCGATCAGCTCCTTGGCAGCGCTCTTGTTCTTGGCGAACTGCCAAAGTCCCCAGAAATAGGGCCGATGTGGAACGAGCCGGCCCGCCGGCCCACGCGGCTGCGAGAAATGCCAGCAGTCCGCCGCTACCTCCGGTGCGTCACGCTTGGCCACCGCCCAGGCAGATGGAGGGTTCCAGATGTATGGCGCCTTGCCGGAGATCAGCGCCCGGTTGTTAGAGGCATCGTCCCACTGCGGCGCGTCCGGCGGCATGAACTTGATGAGCTTCTGGATGTACTCCATCACCTTCATCACGTTATCGGATTCGACGATGATCTCGCCCTTGCCGTTCACCAGGTCAGCGCCGAATGCGCCGAACGTGGCGCCCCAGGTCTGGTTAGCGTCCGTGCTGTCGCCTGCCCGACAGCCGAACCCGACTGGGTAACCAGCCTTGTGGAAGGCCTCAGCAATCTCGAGCTGCTTGTCGTAAGTCCACTCCTTGCTGGCTTCCGGCGTCGCAGGATGGTCGGGGAACCACGCCTGGACATCCACGCCGGCAAACTTCTTCCACATGCTGATGCGGGCGACCGGCGGCAACGGCGCCGAGCCCCAGCCCACCGGCACTGCCATCCAGTGCTTGTTGATGAACGCCAGGTATTCGTAAGCGTGGCCTAATTTGCCGTACTTGGCGATCAGCCGCTCCATCACGTCATCGACCGGATCGAGGCTGTCCGCGTACTGGTGTACAGTCCACTGATCGAACGCGTACACGTCGTGGCCGGTCTTGGCCTGTGCTTCGGCGGCCATCGTAATATTGATCTTGCTGCCGATGCTCGAGATGAAGTCGACCTGCACGTCGACCTTGTTCTTCTCGGCCCACGCAGTGATAAGTTTCCTCATGGCGTCGTCGCCGGTAGGAACCCAGTGGTCCCACAGCGCGAGGCTGAGCTTTCCGGCGGCGCCCGCAGTGCGGATGTGCACCAGGGGCAGGGCGGTTGCGGCCGCACCGATCTTTAGGGCCGACCGACGCGACAAGCGGTTCTTCGATAACATATGCGTACGTTCCCTTCCGCGGCCGGATGCAACCGGCCGTGCCAACAAACTCCCGCGCCCAATGCTGCGGAATGCGTCTCCCACGCGTCTCGATTATTACGCAAGTCGGAGAGAATTGCGATAGTCAGCACTCTGGTCGCCCCTAGCTGGGCCGGAGGCAAGCCCTGGGCTATACGGGCGCCCATGAAAGCGCACCCACCCGTGCGAATCGCCCTCAACGTCGCCATCGATGGCGCACTGGCTGCGGTAGCGGTTCCGTTGGCGCGCGCCATTGCCGATCCATCGGCTCAATGGCTGGACCCGCATTGGCTGCCAGCGGCTGGTGCTGCCGCCCTGTTGCTTGCCGGTCTGCCAGTTCGGCTGCCATGGCAGTACCTGGCGGTTTGCGGGAAATCGACGATCTGCTCGGCGTGGTCTGGGCCAGCATAGGCGGTTCCGCGCTGCTCAGCGTGGCAATGGCCTGGGCAGGCGTCAGCGCAGGTAACCCCGCGTTTCCGGTCGTGTACGGGCTGGCATTGCTGGCGTTATTGGGTGCACCTCGCGTTGGGTATCGGCTTTGGCGTCACCGCAGGGGCGGCGTCTCTACGGGCTACGCACCTGGAACGCCGTCCGCTCTGGTGGTGGGCGCGGCCGAGGACATCGACTTGTTCCTGCGCGCGTTGGCCTGGGACCGGCGGCAGCTGTTGCAGGTCGAGGGCCTGCTCGCAGTGGGAGCGCGCCAGACAGGCCGGCGGATTCACAATGCGCCATTTCTGGGATCTATCGACGAGGCCGCGACTGTCCTTGATCGTCTGACGGCGGAAAAGAAATTGCCCGACACTCTCGTCGTGGTTACCCCCGACCTTGCGGGCCAGTCACTCGCGCCCCTGGTCGAACAGGCGGAAAAGCACGGCATGCGCATCCGCCGCGCACCGCGTCCGACGGCGCTGGACCCAGCCGGCTCGGCGGACCGCGTGCGGGCCCTGGAACTTCGGCCGATGGCGATCGAGGACCTGCTGAACCGGGCCCAGGTGCCGCTCGACCGCGAAGGCATGGCGAGGCTCATCCAGGGGCGAAGCGTCATCGTGACGGGCGCCGGCGGCACGATCGGCAGCGAACTGGCCCGCCAGGTGGCGGCACTCGGCCCGGAGCGGCTGATCCTGGTGGACAATGGCGAATATGCGCTGTGGCTGATCGACCTTGAGCTGGCGGAGCGCCACCCGCATGTACGCCGCGTATCGCTGCTGGCTGACATTCGCGACGAAGTGCGTATCCGCGACGTGTTCGAGCAGTTCCGCCCCGAGCTGGTGTTCCACGCCGCGGCCCTGAAGCATGTGCCGATGGTGGAAGCCAACCCGCTCGAGGGGCTGGTGACCAACGTTGCGGGCACGCGTCACGTGGCCGATGCAGCGCGCAGCACCGGTGCCCGGGCCATGGTGCTGATTTCCACCGACAAGGCGGTCAATCCGACATCGCTGATGGGAGCGACCAAGCGGCTGGCCGAGATGTACTGTCAGGCGTTGGACATCGCCGCCCGCCACAGTCGGCGTGGCATGCGCTGCATCACGGTCCGCTTCGGCAATGTGCTGGGCAGCACCGGCTCCGTCGTCCCGCTGTTCCAGCGTCAGTTGGAACAGGGCGGCCCGCTGACCGTCACCCATCCCGACATGCAGCGCTACTTCATGACGGTGCGGGAAGCGGTGGGTCTCGTTCTGCAGGCGAGCGTGGTCGGGACCGGTGACGCCACAATGCCCTCGGGCGAGGACGGCGGGATTTTCGTGCTCGACATGGGCAAGCCGGTGAAGATCGTCGATCTGGCGCGGCAAATGATCCGGCTGGCGGGACTTGCACCGGAGCGCGATGTGGAAATCCGCTTCACCGGATTGCGGCCCGGCGAAAAGCTCCATGAGGAGCTGTTCCACGGCAAGGAACCGCCGGTGCCAACCGGTTTTCCGGGTCTGCTGATGGCGGCTCCACGCACGGCGGACCCGGCGATCGTGGGTCGTGCGATCGACGAAATTGCCACTGCCTGCCGCAACGGACATGCGCGACTGGCACTGTCGCTGCTGGGCAGGCTTGTTCCGGAATTCGAGCACAATGCGGAAGGATTGATGCCTGTGTTGAGTAGCCCATGACTGCGCGTCCAGCCATTCCGTTCATCGATCTGAAGGGGCAGCAGGCGCGTATCGCCGGTGAGCTACGCAGGCGGTTGGACGCAGTCCTGGCGCACTGCCAGTTCATTCTCGGCCCTGAAGTGGCAGAGCTGGAGACGGAACTGGCGCGCCATTGCGGTGCGCGCCATTGCATTGCGGTTAGTTCCGGTACCGATGCAATCCAGATTGCCTTGATGGCGGAGGGCATCGGCCAAGGCGATGCCGTGTTCCTGCCGGCGTTCACCTACACCGCAACCGCCGAGGTGCCGTTGGTGCTTGGCGCCACGCCAGTCTTTGTCGATGTCGATCCGCACACATTCCAGATCGATCCGGCGCATCTGGAACGCCGGATCGCTGAAGTGCGTCGCGATGGGCAATTGCGGCCGCGCGCCCTGATTGGCGTTGATCTCTTCGGCCAGCCCGCAGATTGGGTGGCGCTGGCCGGCGTTGCGGAGCGGGAAGGACTGTTCACGCTGGACGACCTGGCACAGAGCTTCGGGTGCACGCTGCAGGACAGGCCATTGGGAGCGGCAGCGGATGCCACCGTGACCAGTTTCTTTCCTTCCAAGCCGCTAGCTGGCTACGGCGACGGTGGCGCACTGTTCACCGAGAGTGACGAGCGCGCTGTGCTCTATCGCAGCCTGCGCACGCACGGAGAAGGTGCATCGCGCTACGAGGTGCTGCACACCGGGATGAACGGACGGCTCGATACGATGCAGGCCGCGGTGCTGCTCGCCAAGCTGACGGTGTTTACCGATGAGTTGAAGGCAAGGGAGCGCGTGGCGCGCTATTACGATTCGCGGTTGGGCAATGCCGTCGCTACGCCCGCGCGAGTGCCGAACAGCACCAGCGCCTGGGCGATCTACGCAATTCTGCTGCCTGATCAGGCGACGCGCGCCGATGTGCAGGCAGCACTCCGCGCGAATGGCGTGCCAACGGCAATCTACTATCCTCGGCCACTGCATCTGCAGCCAGCCTACCGGCATCATCACGATGGGAGTCGATTTGCCTGTTTCGGAGGACCTGGCGGATCGGATTTTGGCATTGCCGATCCATCCGTATCTCTCGGACGCCGATTTGGCGCATGTGTGCGATAGCGTGCTGAACGCGGTGAGCCGACCGCTATAGCATGATCGGCTCAGGTTGATCGATCATGCTCTGCAACTTAGTGATGCCCAGCGCGGTTCACGCTTTCCAATGCTGCCGCTTCAAGCAATCGCGCGCTGGGCTGTCGGGGAAGGCTGCTTTGCCTCCTGGTCGGCTATGGCGAAAGCTTCCTCGATCGCGGATGCGATGCAGTCCTCTTCATGCAAGCTCGGATCTATGGCGCGCAGGTCGAAAAAGATCCGGACTATCCCCGGGTCCTGCGGTGGAGACCGCGATCAAAGCCATCAATGCACCGCAACGAAGGTCATGTCGTGCTCGGATGCGAGTTCTATGGCTACCTCGACGTCCTCCACCACTGCCATTGCCGTACCATCGGCCGCGTGGATGGCATAGGCCGGATGGCCGTCGATTGTGCCGCACCGTAGGTAAACCAGCCGCGGCACACCCAATTGGAGAAGGTCGTTCCGGGTCATAAGCCGCAGATCCGCACTGGTCAGTTCGGCTGCGCCCCGGTGTTCTGCGAAACGCATGGCAGCAATCCTATCCCAGTACGTACAACAATAAGTATGGCTGCATGGCCGAACCGCGGCATTGATGTGGATCAACTGTGGCGTGTATGCGGGCGGCGGGACTCGAACCCGCACGGCCATGGGCCAAGGCATTTTAAGTGCCTTATGTCTGCCAATTCCATCACGCCCGCGACAAAGGCAAGCTACCACAACCGCGGAGGTCGTGGCCAAAGTTGCCGCTGGGGTGGGATAAGCGCATGTTTTTGCGTCGGGCCGGCAACGGTGTTGTTTGGTGGTAGAGAGCTGACGAGGCGATGCAGACGGCGGCGGATGTGATCGGTGCGATACCGCTATTCGAACGATTGGACGCCGGTCTCCAGCAGGAGATCGAGGCGATCACCCGAATTGTATCGGCCGATCCTGGTCAGGTGCTGTTGCACCAGGGCGCCATGCCGGACGTTCTGCATATTCTGCTGGAGGGCCAGGTGGCGCTGTCCAGCAGTGCGGTCGATGGCACCACGGCTCTGGTCGAAGTGATCCATCCGATGGACCACTTCGTGCTGGCCTCGGTGCTCACGCAGCTTCCCTACCTGCTGACAGCCCGAACAGTGACCCGCTGCCGGCTGTTGGAGATCAGTTCTCACGACCTGCTGCTATTGGTGGAGCGGGAAGCGTCACTCGCCAGCACTCTGTTGCGTTCGGTGTCGCGCGAATTTCGCTCGATGGTGCGGCAGGTCCGGGACCTGAAGCTACGCACCGCGGCGCAGCGTCTGGGCTGTTACCTTCTGGCGCGGGTCAAGGATGCCAATGCCGAGCGGGCGGACTTCCGCCTGCCGTTCGACAAAGGGTTGCTGGCCGCGCGGCTTGGCTGCCGGCAAGAGAATCTGTCGCGGGCATTTGCGACGTTGCGATCCTACGGGGTCGAGACGCATGGATCCCGGGTTATCCTGCACGATATCCCGAAATTGCGGGCACTCGCCGTGCCAGATGAACTCAGCGACCCAGAGGCGATGTAGCCTGTCGCAAGCGGCGATTCCCCATCGGGTGAAATCGGGCATGCCGCATCGATGCGCACGCGACTATCTCACCTATAAGCACCCTATGCCGCCGGCAGATCCAGACAGCAATTCGTTGTGGCAAGCCGGCAAATATTAAATCAATCGATCAACGTTGACGACGCGGCCGGATTGCGCCTCTTTGCCTGATCCGCACGGAGGGAGGACGCAGATGATCTCACCCGCGTATGTCCGCTTGATGACGGACTACAACACAGAGATGAATCGCCGCCTGTATGACGCGGCCGGCCGCCTTTCGGAGGCCGAGCGCAAGGTTGATCGAGGCGCATTCTGGAAGTCGGTCCATGGCACGCTGACCCACGTGCTCTGGGGCGACACGCAATGGATGTCACGCTTCGATGGCTGGCCAAAGCCGGAGGTCGGCATCAAACAGAGCGCAGATATGATAGAAGACTTCGCACAACTTCGGGCGAGACGCGAAAAGGCGGATGCCGATATCGTCGCCTGGGCCGGGCGAGTAGATGACGCGTGGCTGGCCGAGGACCTCGTGTGGTTCAGCGGTGCGGCGAACCGTGAAATGCGGCGACAGAAATCCAAGCTGGTGGTGCATTTCTTCAATCACCAGACGCATCATCGTGGGCAGGCGCATGCTCTGCTGACAAGTTATGGGCAGGATACCGGCGATACCGACCTGTTCCTGGTGGTGCCCGACATCGCCTGACTGAGCGTTGCTTGGCGCCGCCGCCTTTGCCGCGCTAGCGTTGCGGCGTTGCTGACTTTTGTGGCTGCGGTGGCAATGCGCAGAACCAGCGTGGCGCCAACGCTGTGCAACGAGTGAACAGAGGATAGCCAGTACCGGATGCCACGCGCCGTCTCTTGGTCGTGCACAATGGTCGGTTTGAACCAGTCGTGGACCACGCGTTGGCCTATTATCAGCTGTACCATTCGGCACTCGAACTGTCTGACAGTGTCAGATGCAATGAGCGTCAATCGGCGATCATGATGGTCCGGCGCTGCATGGCCGACCTCAAGCCCGGCGTCTTCGACGCCCCGCTCAGCGGCTGCGGGGCTTGACCTCACCCACGCACCGCCAGTCTGGCATTGATGCCGTTGTCGCCAAAGCTGCTTGCCCATCGGAGGGGAAGTATCGAGCGCGTTCGACGCTGTCTGGTGAATCCAGTCCAGACTTTCTCATATTAGCCGCATCCCGTAGCGCCTAGCCGTTGCCACTGGCATCAACGCTCGACGCAGACACGGTCGAATGCGAGCACGTTGTAATCTTCGGCAACCGGTCGCCAGCACGGATCGGCAAGAGCCGCACGCATGACCGGGAGTGTCGCACGGCTCGAGGCATCTTGCGCGAGCATGGCCAGCACCACACGGGAGAATTGGACGACCTGGGCACGGATCTGCTGCGGCGATGCATCGGGAGCGATGATCAGGATGCGGCTTGAACCGGGGACTTCGTTGGCAAAGGCGCCGACAATGCCCACGCCATCATTGCCGCGTGGCAGCAGCACGACGCCGTCCCCCAAGAAAGGTGTGGCTGCCTGCGCTGCGGCCCGCGCGGGCTGCATCGTTTCCGGACGCGTCATCAGCCCGACCAGTGCAATGGCCTGAACGGCCAGCGTTGCATATCGCAACCATCGCGGCATCGCGGCGGCTAAAAGCAGAGCAAAGAACGGTGTGGCAAAGGCAAGATAGCGTAGTTCGATCGGCGAATTTGCGAACATAACACCGAGCAGCAATGGCCCGAGTAGCGATGCGACGGCGCACATCGCCAGCAGCGAACGTGCCTCGGGTGTGGCAATATGCCGCCAATGCCTAATGATGGCTCCGATGCCACCAAGAAACAGCATGCAAACGGCAGCGGCTATCCAGGCCTGCACGAAACCGTGGGCGTACAGGGGCAATCCGCCGAAGACGTTCGCGACCGAGTATCGTGCCAGCCGCGTCATGGCAGGCAGCATCGCGAACGGCGGAAACTGGTCTGAACGGCTCTGTCTCTGGGCAACGAAGAACCACAGGTCCAACGGCAGCCAGACTATGTAGCCAATACATGCGGCCGCGACGATGACTGGTCTGCGGCGCAGAAACGCATGCAGCAGTGCAGCGCAGCCGACCCATGCCGCAAGATAATTGGTGAATGTCGCAGCACCGAGCAGTGCGCCAGCGGTTAGCGCCCTGGACGGACGCTCCTTCTCGCGTATCAGCAAGGCGGTTCCCACGACGTTGAGCATTTGCGCGAATGCGAAACCACGCGCAACAGTGCCTGTATACGCAAAACCATAGCAGCCGATAGTGAGCAGCACAGCCGGCACGGGCGGAATGCCGGTTCTACGAGCAATCCCTGCCACAAGGCACAAGGTCGCGATGCTGCAGAGTACCGAGGCTATGCGCGCCGCGAACAACGACGCGCCGACAAGCCGGCGCCACTCCGACACTGTCCAGAAGTATAGCGGTGGATGGACGTCGGTGGCGCGCAGATCATGCGCGATGGCTAACAGGCCAGTCTCGGGAGCCTGCATGCGACGTATCTCGTCCGCGGTGGTGAGGTCGGCAGACCAGACCGGGCGCGCCGCGCGACCAGTCAAGAACAGCGTGTACTGCTCGTCATATTCAGCACTGCGCAGCCAAGCGATGCTCACCAGCAACAGCGTGGCACCGAGCAACACGAGTAGGATCGGTTGGCAGCGCACGGCCTGCTTCACCAATGGTTAGTGTTGACGATCTATTGCAGGTCGATGCGAAGGATTGGTTACCGTCTTATTGCCGCCTTTATCGCCATAGGCCTCCTGGCGGCGGCGGACGAACCGCCCCCAACGCTGAGACGCGGCATAAACATTACCCACTGGTTCCGCTACCCGCCGGACCGAAATTCGGACGCATTGCGCAACTATGTCGACGACGCGGCGCTCGAGCAGCTGCGGCGGCTAGGCTTCACCTTCATCCGGCTACCCGTGCAGCCGAGTATGCTGTCATCGCGCGATGCAATTGTGTCAGCGATCGCGCGGGTGGAGCGCCATGGACTCGCCGCCGTCGTGGCGCTGTTTCCAACCGACTGGCAACTGGAAGGCAACACCAATGACCGGTCAAAGCTGATCAGCGCGTGGCGCTTCCTCGCGACAGGTCTGCGCCACCTGGATCCACGGCTGACCTATCCGGAGATACTGAACGAGCCTGTGTTCTCCAGCAGTCCCGGCACGTGGTCGCTGCTTCAGCATCAGGCTCTCGTTGCAGTCCGCGCGGTCCTTCCGCAGAACACCATTATCCTAACGGGCGCCGATTGGGGCAGTGTGATGGGGCTGCTGGCGCTGCCTCCGGAGCAGGATCCGAACGTCATCTACAGCTTCCATCTCTACGAGCCGGCCGAGCTTACCTCGCTCGCTGCCTACCGCCCGGGGCTCGATGCAACTGCCATGGCACTGCTGCCATTCCCCGTGGACGACGAGAATGCCTGCGCGGCCAAGGCGGCAAGCGCCGCCGACAGGCCGACTGCTGATCTTATGCGCTTCTACTGTGCCCAGCACTGGGACGCAGCTCGCGTGCAGTCCAGGATTGCTTCTGCCGGCGCTTGGGCGATACGAAATCACGTCGCCGTGATTGCTGGAGAATTCGGTGCAAGTCAGCATCTCAATACGACAGCGCGGCTGGCTTGGCTCAGGACGGTGCGAACGGCGTGCGAGGGGCAGGGATTTGGTTGGGCGCTGTTGGGCTACGATGATGTGATGGGGTTCGGAATTACTGTGCCGAGAGGGCGAGCCCGGATTGCCCCCGAAGTGCTTTCGGCACTTGGCCTGTCCCATCCGGCCAGCAGTGAGGAAGCATCACCGGCGGGCGGCCAAGTCGCCGCGCAACCGTGATCCCAGCGTTAAAAGAACAGTAAAAGAAAAAACCCCCGGTTATGCACCGGGGGTAAGTAAACAGGGAGGCTTCACGTCTGGGAGACGCAGGGGTCATCGACCCCCTTCCGGCTCCGAAGAACCGGAACACTGGCGGCAGTGCCGCCGTATTCAGTGACGTTAGTTTAGTGGCCCCGGTTAAGCTTGCCATCCGCAAATTCCCGGAACCCGCCATGCTTTTATCGCATGCCCCGGCGAGCATTCAGTCCGTAGCGACATGATCTGGCCTCAATGCAATCCCGCCAGCCGTGCCAGCAAGAAATCGCGGAACACCGCGACCCGCTTCGAGTTGCGCAGCTCCTCAGGATAAACAAAGAAGACATCCACCTTTGGACCCTTCAGATCTGGCAGAATTCGCACCAGGTCCGGATTCTCTGCCACCACGAAGTCGGGCAGCGCGCCAATTCCCATGCCGGACCGAATCGCCAGAAGCACCGCCTGGGTGCTGTTGACCTCCAGCGTCGCACGACGCGGATTGCCGGCGCGCCGTCCTGCCTCGGATAGCCAGTTGATGTCGCTCACGGGTGGGTGATGGCTGCCGAATAGAACGAGCTTGTGCGCGTCGAGATCCTCGGGCCGCTGAGGCACGCCATGTCGCTTCAAATACTCGGGCGAAGCGCAGATGTGCCATTGCAGCGACATCAGGTGGCGCTGCACCAGGTCTGGCTGCTTCGGTGGATGCATGCGGATCGCGACATCCGCTTCACGCATCGCCAGATCGAGTTCCGAATCGTCGAGCAGCAGCGAGATCGACACGTCAGGGTATGTTTCAAAGAAATCATGCAGCCGCGGTGCGAGCCAGATTGAGCCGAAAGCCACCGTGGTGGTGACTTTGAGTCTGCCTGCCGGCTTTTCTTTGCTCTCGGTCAGCAGCGCCTCGGTAATGGCCAGCTTGGCGAAGACCTCGCGCACAGTGCGATTCAGCGCCTCGCCTTGCTCGGTGAGGATCAGGCCGCGTGCGTGGCGATGAAACAACGGCACCTGCAACGCCTCTTCGAGCGCAGATATCTGCCGCGACACCGCCGACTGGCTGAGATTGAGCGTGTCGCCAGCATGCGTGAAGCTTCCCGCCTCGGCCACGGCGTGGAAGACACGAAGCTTGTCCCAGTCGATCACTCGGCCTCTCCCGCCCGCCGGTCACCAGGACGCGGCGGATTGCATCAAGCCTACCCTGACTATTGCGTCGCTTACGCTGCCCGCAGCGGCGGAATACCGTATCCTAGACGATTCGGTCCGGATGTGTGCCCGATGTTGGACCTATTCGGCCGTTCCTGACTAGTCCGCGGCTATCGCGCTGGCGTGTTCGACCCCCACCAGCCACTTCTCGGCTTCGAGTGCCGCCATGCAGCCGGTGCCGGCAGCGGTAACAGCCTGACGAAATATCTTGTCCTGCACATCGCCAGCAGCGAACACCCCTTCGACCGACGCGCGGGTGCTGCCAGGCTCGGTCAAAATATATCCCTCTGGGTCCATGGCGACCTGGCCTGCGAAGATCGCTGTGTTCGGCACGTGCCCGATTGCTATGAACACGCCATCGACAGGGAGTGACGTCGCCGATCCGTTCTTTACGTTTCGCAGCCGAATCCCGGTGACCACCTCCGGCGAGCCGCCCCCCTCGATCTCGTCCACCACGCTGTCCCAGACAACCTTGATCTTGGGATGAGCGAACAACCTCGTCTGGAGGATCCTCTCGGCCCGGAGTGAGTCGCGGCGGTGGATCAGTGTCACGCTATCGGCGTGGTGCGTCAGATAGAGCGCCTCCTCGACCGCGGTATTACCGCCGCCGACGACCGCGACGGACTTGCCCCGGAAGAAGAAACCGTCACACGTGGCGCAGGCAGAGACGCCGCGTCCCTGAAGCCGCTCCTCGGACGGCAGGCCGAGCCAGCGCGCCTGAGCGCCAGTTGCGATGATGACGGCATCGGCCAGGAATACGTCGCCTGAAATCGGCGACACACTGGAACGGCCGACGCCGGAAATCGACCCGCGTGATCAGGTCATGGACGATCCGGGTGCCAACATGGCCTGCCTGAGCGGCCATCTGCTCCATCAGCCAGGGCCCTTGGATCACCTCGGCATAGCCGGGATAGTTCTCGACATCCGTGGTGATCGTCAGTTGCCCCCCTGGTTCCAGCCCGGCCACGAGTATTGGCTGCAGGCTGGCGCGGGCGGCGTAAATTGCCGCGGTGTAGCCGGCGGGGCCAGAGCCGATGATCAGCACGTGAGTACGATGGGTCTCGGGCATGGCCTGTTCCGTGAGCAGATCCGAACCATATCGGCGCGGATCTGCAGTGGGCAAGGAACCGCTGTTTGCGCCCTTGCCGCGGCCGTTCCGTGGAATAACATTGCGCGTGGCCGCCAGCGCAGCCGAAAATCAGTCCTGGAACGTACCATCAGCGCCCGGAAGAATGCGCGCATCATGAAGGCTCCCCTTGGCGACACGCCCACGCTAGACGCGATCGACCGCCGGATCCTGGCGGAGTTGCAGGCGGATGGCCGGATGACCAATGTGGAATTGGCACGCCGCGCGGGGATCTCGGCGCCGCCTTGTCTGCGCCGCGTTCGCCGGCTCGAAGAGGCGGGCGTTATCCGCGGCTACCATGCGGATTCCGACCCGCAGCAGCTTGGGTGGGAGATAACATTCTTTGCCATTGTCGGTCTCGACAGCCAAAAGGAGTTGGTGCTGGCCGCTTTCGAGCAGCTCGTCGCCAACTGGCCGGAGGTGCGCGAGTGCCACATGATCCGAGGCGGCGGCGATTTCCTGCTAAAGCTCGTCGCGCGTGACACGTCTCACGAGAATCAACTGACGCAGCGTCTGACGGGCGCTCCCACCGTCACCCGTGTGCAGACGCTGCAGACGATCCGGACCAGCCGTCTACTCAGCGGCGTACCATTATGAGTACGGGTCGTGGCATAATCGGTCCGATGGCTCATACCGTCCGCTCCTTGATCGATATTCCGGTGCTTGCTCGCGGTGCCCCCCTCCTGACCGTGGTCGTGCCCTGTTATAATGAGCGACCGAACGTCGCCCCGTTGATCGCCCGGCTCGATGCCGCGCTCTATGGCATCCCGTGGGAAGTGGTTTGTGTGGACGACAACAGCCCGGACGGGACAGCGGCCGAGGTCCGCCGCATTGCCCAGACGGACGCGCGCGTTCGCTGCATCCGCCGGGTCGGTCGTCGCGGCTTGTCTTCTGCAGTCATTGAAGGGACTCTGTCATCCTCGGCGCAGTTCGTCGCGGTCATCGACGGAGACCTGCAGCACGACGAAACCAAGCTGCCCGACATGCTGACTGCGCTTCAGAGCGGCCAATACGACCTGGCGGTTGGCAGTCGACACAGCCCTGGCGGCGGCGATGCCGGGCTCGCGACACGCTGGCGCCACGTGCTCTCGCAGGGTGGCATTCGGCTGGCGCAGTATTTCCTGCCAATACGCCTGAGCGACCCGATGAGCGGCTTCTTCATGTTGCCGCGATCGATTTTCGAGAGTCTCGCCGGAAACCTGACCGGGCAAGGCTTCAAGATACTGCTTGATCTCGCACTGAGCGCGCCGGCGCCACTGCGGGTCATCGAAATCCCGTTCATGTTTCATGAACGCGCGGCCGGTGAGAGCAAGCTCGATGCGCTCGTGTTGGTGCAGTTCGCTGGCCTGCTGCTTGACAAGGTGTTCGGTGGGCTGCTGCCGCTGCGATTCTTGTCTTTCGGCTTGGTCGGTGCTCTCGGTGTGCTGGTTCATCTCGCGGTATTGAGCGTGGTGCTGAAACTGGGTGGCCTCGATTTCGAACTCGCACAGGCTGTGGCCACAGGCGTTGCGATGGTGTTCAATTTCCAGCTGAACAACGAGATCACCTATCGCGACCAGCGTCTCCGCGGGCCGCGGCTGTGGCGCGGGCTGCTTCTGTTCATGCTGGTCTGTGGGCTTGGTGCCGTAACGAATGTCGGCATTGCCAAGACGCTTTATGATACCAATACAAGCTGGAGTATCGCCGGGGCTGTTGGTGCCGTGATCGGAGTGGTTTGGAATTACGCTGTCTCGGCCACACTTGTCTGGCGGGCGCGATAATCCAATCCGAGACTGGGCTGCGGCACGGACAGCGGTGGGCACTCCTGGCGCTCGTTGGGTTGACCGCGTTACGTCTCGTCGTCGCAGCGTCGATCCCGCTGGTCCCGGACGAAGCATATTACTGGGTCTGGTCGCGCGCTTTGGCTCCAGGCTATCCCGATCATCCGCCGATGGTGGCTCTCTGGATCAGGCTCGGCACCCTTCTCGCCGGCGACAGTCCCCTGGGCGTTCGCCTGCTTGGTCCCGTATCTACGGCGGTCAGCACGTTGCTTCTGGTGGATGCGGCCGATCGTCTATTTCCGGTGTCCAGGCCAGGCATACGCGCTGCGTTGCTGCTGAATGCGACCCTGCTGTTCGGCGCCGGCACACTGCTGATGACGCCGGATACGCCGCTCCTGGCATTCTGGACAGCGACCGTTTGGGCTGCGGCCCGCCTTCTGGATGGCGGCAGCCGATGGTGGTGGGGAGCCATTGGCCTGTTCTCGGGTCTGGCGATGGACAGCAAGTACACGGCGCTCTTGCTGTGGGGCGGCATCGGGCTGTGGCTGCTGGTGACGCCAGCTATGCGCCGCTGGTTGCGCCGGCCGGCTCCATGGCTCGCCGCGTTGCTGGGGATTGGCGTGTTCATGCCGGTTCTGCTGTGGGAGGCCGCGCATCACTGGCCGAGTTTTACCCGGCAGGGCGCACGCGTTGGCGCCTGGCACCCCTCGCGCGCTGTCGACTATCTGGCGGAACTGATCGGTGGCCAAGTCGGGCTGATCACGCCGGTCATCTTCCTTTTGTGCGTTGCCGGCGTTGTGCACGTCACGCGGCGTGCGTGGCATGATCGTGATCCAGCCGCGACACTGTTGACGGCACTGACGGTGCCGTCCGCAGTGCTGTTCGTGCAGCACGCCTTCGGTGATCGAGTGCAGGGAAACTGGCCAGCAATAATCTATCCTGGAGCGGTAATCGCTGCTTGTGGGCTGCAGGGAAGAAAGTGGCAGCGGCTATGGTCTCCCGGCATAGCGTTAGGCTTTGTCATCACTGCGATGGTGTATCTGCAAACCGGATTGGACCTGCTCCCATTGCCGATCGGTCTGGATCCGATCGCACGACAGATCGCCGGCTGGGATCGGCTAGCCGCCGAAGTCGAAGAATGGCGACGAAAGGAGGGCGCGCAATATATCGCGGCGGACCAGTACGGCGCGGTCTCGGAGCTTGCTCTTGCTCTGCCGGAGAACGTCGAGGTGGTGGGTGTCGGCTCCAGATGGTCACAGTTCGATCTGCCCAAGCCGCAGCTTGGGGCCAAGACAGGCATCCTGCTGCAAAGTGGCGGCGGCGCACCGGGGGACATATGGGGCGATGCTGTACCCATCGGGACTGTGACACGACAGCATGCTTCGCAAACGGCCGAGCGATTTGCTTTGTACCGGGTCACAGGGGCGGCAAAGCCCGACCAAGCGGTGCTTCTGCCACGGCCGCGCTCGTCTGCCGAGTGATTAGCCAGGAATTACTCACCAGTCGGTAATTAAGACGACATTCCTATTGTACAAGGCCGTGGTCAGTGCTATGGCGGGAGTATGAAACGAGACGGACGCCTGTTGGATCATCGGACACTTGAAACCATTCGGCTGATGGCAGTCGAGCGAGTACTTGACGGCGAGCGTCCGTCATCTGTGGTGACTTCCTACGGCTTCAATCGCACGACAATCTACCGGTGGCTCAGCGCAGCGGCAACGCCGGGTGTTGGACTGAGAGCGTTGCACGCCAAGCCGGCGACGGGTCGGCCACGCAGTTTGACATCACAGCAGGAGAAGCGGGTGTTTCGCTGGATCAATGGTCACGATCCGCGTCAGTATGGCCTGAACTTTGGATTGTGGACGCGGTCGTTGGTGGCGGAACTGATTGAGCGCAAGTTTGCCATTCGGCTTGGTGTGACGGCGGTAGGAGAATTGCTCGCCAAGCTGGGATTGACACCACAAAAGCCGCTGCAGCGCGCTTACCAGCGTGACCCGGAAGCGATTGAGGCGTGGCGTCTCGAACGGTATCCTGCCATAGCCCGCCAGGCAAAAGCCTCGGGTGGCGAGGTGTATTTTTGGGACGAGTCGGGGTTTCGTGCCGATAGCGTGCACGGCAGGACCTGGGGCAAGCAGGGTCAGACGCCTGTGGTCGAACGCCCTGGCCAGCGGCAATCGATCAGTGCGGCCTCGGCGGTAAATGCGCGGGGTGGGTTCTGGTACTGCACCTACCAGGGCGGGCTGAACGCCGAAGCGTTTGTCTCGCTGCTACGACGAATGATGCGGCGTCGCTCGAAGCCGGTGCACCTGGTGCTCGACGGACTTCCTGCGCACAAGACCACACTGGTGAAGGACTATGTTGCCTCAACGAAGGGCATGTTGACCCTGCATTTTCTCCCTGGCTACGCGCCCGAACTGAACCCCGATGAGATGGTGTGGAGCCACATGAAACGCACCGGGGTAGCCAGAACACCACTGCGACGAGGCGAAAAGCTGCAGGCGAAGATCGAGGCGCAACTCAGCGCCATCAAGCGCATGCCTCAGTTGATACGGTCATTCTTCAATGCACCCAGTGTCGCTTATATTACCGACTGGTGAGTAAGTTGACGGGTCCACGCTTGCCTCGTTGCGAGCGCCGCATACTCATACCCATGCGTGGAAATAGCGATAGAAGAGGCAAGAACGAGATCCTCATCCGCAAGGAGGAGGTCGTAGAGGGCGGCCATCACGGTGGGTCCTGGAAGGTTGCCTACGCCGACTTTGTCACCGCGATGATGGCCTTCTTCTTGTTGATGTGGCTGCTGAACGCGACGACAGAGGAGCAGCGCAGGGGCCTTGCCGATTATTTCAGCCCCAACAGTGTTCTGTCACACAACTCTTCCGGCATAGGGCAGCCCTTTGGCGGCCGCACCGCGTTTTCCGATGGAGCCATGCTTTCGGATCTGGGGACGCCCCAGGTCACGGTCGGTCAACAGCCAGTCGTGGACGATGTTCAGGAGGACGGTACCGACGTTATTGCGCAACCGCGTCCGCATCGCGAGGACAGCAAGAGCGAAGCGCCCGACCTTGGGGGTCGGCCGGCACCAAAGCCGCCGGCACGGATTGCGCAGAAGGTTGCTCCCGCTGATTCGTCACCAGCTGCCGTCAAGCCGCCGGGCACCGCGGATACACCACGCAAACCGACAGAGTCGGAACTGCGCGCCGAACTCCAGCGAAAGGAAAAGGACGAGTTCGAACGCGCGGCACAGCAGGTCCGCGATGCAGTCGCGGGCGATCCACAATTGGCGGAACTGGCGCGTCAGCTTGCGGTCGATATGACGCCGGAGGGTCTTCGCATTCAGATTCGTGACGCTGACCATGAGGCGATGTTCCCGTTTGGCTCTGCGGTACTCAATGACAAGGCGAAGTTGCTGCTACAGAAGGTGGCATCAGTGCTTGCGCGAATGTCGCAGGATATATCGATCGCCGGCCATACGGATGCGGCACCTTACGCGGGCACGGGCTTTACGAACTGGGAACTCTCTGCAGATCGCGCCAATGCCACACGACGCCTGTTGGTCGAGGCCGGTTTACAGGAGTCACGAGTCCGCAGTGTTACCGGCAACGCCCAGCGTGATCTCGCTGTTCCAAGTGATCCACTCGCGGCGGCCAACCGACGCATATCCATTGTTGTGCTGCGCTCGGTGCGGCCGCAATCACAGGCTCCGTAAAGTCAACCGATGCTGACAATCGGAGCCTTTGTGCTGCTGCTTGGCTGCGTGTTCGGCAGCTATGTCGTCTCGGGCGGCAGCTTCGATGTGCTGGTCGAAGCGGTACCGTTCGAGATGTGGACGATCGGGGGCGCGGCAGTTGGCGCCTTCATGATGGCGAACAGCATGCACGACCTGAAGCATGCACTTGGCGGCTTTAGGAAGATCTTTGGGGGCGCTGCATTTCACAAGCAGGACTACGTTGATCTGCTGAGCCTCCTGTACTTTCTCGTAAGGCTGGCCACCACCAAGGGCAATATGGCACTCGAGCCACACATCGAAAAACCTGAGGACAGCCCGGCATTTCAGAAGTTCCCGAAGATCATGGCGAACCATTTTGCCAGTTCCATGATCTGCGATTATCTGCGCATGGTGGGAATGAATGCCGATGATCCCAACCAGATTGAAGATGTCATGGCACGGGAGCTGAAGAAGACTCTGAACGAGGAGCTGCACGGGGCACACGCCCTGCAGAACATGGCAGATGGGCTGCCGGCCCTCGGGATCGTTGCCGCAGTTCTGGGTGTGATCAAGACCATGTCGCATATCGACAGGCCGCCTGCAGTACTTGGTGCGATGATCGCGAGCGCCCTATGCGGTACTTTCCTTGGGGGACTGCTGGCATACGGCCTCGCTGGTCCTTGTGCGTGCCGCCTGCAGTCCGTGATCGAGGAAGAGGCGAAGTTTTACGAGGTGATCCGGGCTGTGTTGGTGACACATCTACATGGCAATGCGCCACAGGTCAGTGTCGAGTTTGGCCGTAAGATGGTGCCGAACCAGCACATGCCGACATTCCTGGAATTGGAGGAGGCGGTGCAGTCGGTCCAGATCAGCTAATACTGCATCCTGATCCCCATCACTGCGCTTACACCGGCTTCGCTCGCGATGTCCAAGGCAGCTCCCATCGGCGTGAGCTCCTCCCCGTTCCCTTGCCGATGCTGGCTCAGCTATGACTGCACCCCTCGAACCGCATTGAAGGGAACAGCCCAATGTCAGCCAGTCGCGCCTCGCTCAGGACACCTTCGTGGCTCACCGAATTTCGCGCCTTCATCATGCGAGGCAGTGTGGTGGACCTTGCGGTGGGAATCATTATCGGCGCCGCATTCACGGGTGTCGTGAACAGCCTGGTGAAGGACGTTATCAATCCTATTCTTGGCCTCATCGTCGGCGGCATGGATTTTTCCAACGTGTTCGTCACGCTCAATGGCCAGCACTACGCGACCTTGGCGGATGCACAGCACGCGGGCGCTCCGACGCTGAACCTTGGCATGTTTATCAATGCGATCATCAACTTCATCATAATCGGTTTTGCCATCTTCTGGGTGGTGAGGGTGCTGACCCGCCTGCACCTGCGCGAAGACCCGACGTCCGCGCCAACCAAAACCGAAGAGCTGCTCGCCGACATCCGCGACATTCTGAAGGATCGTCCGGAGACGCAACCGGTTCAGCGTTGATCTCGGTCCGGGCCACCGGCGCGCGCAACGCCGGATGCTCCATATACGTAGGAAGAAGGCGCTGCACCCCTGCTTCCTGCAGCCATTGCCGGCTGGGCCTATCCGTCTGAATGTGCCCCTGGGTTCCTCGGCTCTGGTCGCCCAGAAGGGCGCGCTGCCGATGGAATCGCTGTAGGGACGTCCGTACGGATATGCGAACCGCTATACTCCGATTCCTAGTCACCCTGCTCGTGCTGCTTGGGTTCGCAGGGTGCTCCGACGGTCCGGGCGGGCCGCGCGCTGAGGCGACGAACTGCCCCATAGTCCGGCTCGCGCGGGCGCCTCTCGAGGCCCGAGGTGACATGCTGTTCGTCCACGCGCAAATCGATGGTGAGCCGATCAAGTTGCTGGTGGACACCGGAGCGGAGCGCACGCTGCTTACTGAAGCCACTGTGGACCGCCTGCACCTGCCGCGCGACTTTCAGCACGCCACGCGAACGTTCGGTATCGGCAGTCCAACGGCCACGTGGGACGCCACGCTGCGTAACGGCATCGAGTTGGGAGGTACCGAGTTTCCGGTGGACCGAGTTACGGTTGGTCGCTTCGCGATCAATGAGGCCGCAGGAAACCAGGCCGACGGCCTGCTCGGCGCCGACGTCCTGCTGGCGTTCGACATCGATCTGAACCTGCCCGCTCACGAGATGACACTCTACAAGCCACGGTACGGGTGTCCGGATGCATCACCGCCCTGGCATGATGCCTATGTCTCGATCGACGGGGTCAGCACGCGCCGGGACCGGCTGCTGCTGCCCTTTGAACTCGACGGCGTAGGTGGCACAGCATTACTGGACACCGGCGCGCAAATGAGTTCGATCAGCCAGCAAATGGCCGAACGGATCGGCCTGGTGGAGGGCGACTTCGCAAGCGATCGCACAGTAATGGCGCACGGCGCCGCACCAGACCAAATTCCCGTCCGGATCCATCGCTTCAGTACATTGCGTGTCGGTCCGGCAAAGATGCATGCGCCCGCCCTGCCGGTGGTGCCAATGTCGAGCGGCATGGGCGACGCCCTGATCGGCGGCGATTTTCTCCGCGGCCGACGTGTCTGGGTGTCTTTTTCGACACACCGGCTCTTTCTGGCTCCTCTTGAACACGGACCATGGCTTGCTGTGACCCGGACCGATGAAACTCCGGCCATGAGCCCAGCGCCTGACAGTTTTTTGCAAGAAAATTCTGCCACCGTTCCGAGCAATGTCGCTGAAGATCCTCATCGCCGATGACCACGCCCTGTTGCGACAGGGCCTCCGCCAACTCCTGGGCGATGAGAACCCTGATTACGAGTTCGTCGAGGTAGACGGGTTCAACGCCGCATTCGATGCGCTTGCCGCCGATCACGCGGATCTCTTGCTCATCGATCTCGGCATGCCGGACATGTGCGGAGCGGAGAGCCTCAGGAAGCTGAGGGCAGCGCATCCCGAGACGAAAATCGCGGTCCTCACTGGCTCGGACGACCGCGCAACGATCCTGCATTGTCTGGGCGCAGGAGTGCATGGCTACATTGTGAAATCCTCGCCGGTGGCGGAAATTCTGCGTGCGATCAGCACGATCATGGCCGGTGGTGTTTATGTCGCACCATCGCTCGCCGAGGTCGGTTCGGTCCACGGTTTGCCCGTGTCGGCACCCACTACAGACCCCGGCGCAGCAAGTGACCTGCCCGCCACTGATATTCCCCGCTTCACCAGTCGTCAGCGAGAGGTGCTTAGACTGCTAGCGCAGGGCCGATCGACCAAAGAAATCGCCCGGACGCTGGATCTGGGTCCTGGGACGGTGAAGATCCACCTGGGCGCGATTTTCCGGGCCCTGAACGCTCACAACCGCACCGAGGCGGTTGTCCTGGCATCTCGCCTCAATCTGTAGCCATCAGATTCCGGGTCTCCAGCAATAGCTCGGTGACCTTTGCTCGCAGGACCGCTGGATCAATTGGCTTGATAAGCCAGGCTGCACCGGACCGGCGAAGCTCATCCAGCGCTGCTGAATCGGTCGCTCCGGTAACGATGACCGCTGGTATCGTTTGATCGAACCGGGCATTCAGGAGTGCGAGCAAATCCACGCCGCTCGCGTTAGATCCTAGATCTCGGTCGACGATCGCGATGTCCGGCGGGTTTTCGCCCATGGCCCAAAGAGCACCGTCGACACTGCCGACAAGCGTCACTCGTGCACCCCAATCGGCGATCTCTCGCGCCAACCCGTCGCGCACCAAAGGGTCATCGTCGACCAGCAGGATCCGCTTGCCGGCAAGCGAGGGAGCGGTGCGACTTTCTCCGGCTGAAATCGGCGGCTGCTGGGTCACTGCGGGGACGTGCAACACGAAGGATGTGCCCACCCCAACGACGGATGCGACCTCGATCCGCAGGTCCAGCAGGCTCGCCAGCCGGCGCACGATGGCTAGACCCAGACCGAGGCCGCGCTCTGCGGCATTCGAGCTATCGAGTCGCTGGAATTCCTGAAACGCCCGCTCGATCTGATCGTTTGGTATTCCCGGCCCGGTGTCGCTCACCTCGATGACGAGCGATGCCGCCGCGCCTGCAGCATTGCACCGTTACTTCCCCATGGCGTGTATAGCGGAGCGCATTGGAGATGAGGTTTCGCAAGATACTTTCCAGCAGCACCGGATCGGTATGCAGCACGACAGCGCCCGGCTCGATGTCGAGTTCCAGCCCTTTAGCGGCGGCCGATCCGGCAAATGCGCTTCGCAGACGTGCGAACACCTCCTCCATCGGGAAGTCCCTCGGGGTCGGCTCAACCACGCCGGCATTCAGCTTCGATACATCGAGTAGGGAGTTGAACATCATCTGCATCGATTCTGCCGCCGAAGCCATATTGGCGACCAGCCTGGCAGGCTCCTCGCCAGAGACGCGGCGACGCAATGCGCTGATGAACAGGTTCATCGCGTGGAGAGGCTGGCGCAGGTCGTGGCTCGCCGTGGTGAGGAACTGCGACTTCGCCCGATCGGCGCTGATTGCTGCATCGCGCGCGCTCTGCAATGCTGCGCGAACCGCTGCATTGGCGCGTGCAAAGAACGCGGCCAGGACGCAGGCCGCCACCATCATCAGCAACGCAAACACGCTGCCAGCTGCTGCAACGCCCGTCGCGAGGTTCTGGTCGCGCTGACGCCCATCGAGCCAGTGATCGAGCCACTGCCCTTCATGCGTTGCGATCGTGGCGATATCAAAGCGCAGCTTGTCCATGACAGCCAAGCCGGTGTTGCTGCGCACCAGAGCGAGCGCTTCGGCCGTTCTGCCATTCTGCTGCAATTCGACAGCCTGACGAAGCTCGTTGAGCTTGGTTGTTACCAGAGCCGCGGTCTCATTGAGGCGTTCCAATTCCGCGCCATCGCCCAGCGGACTGCTCAGTGCCTGGTGCAGCCGGAGCAGGAGCTGGGCGCTCGCAGCCGGCGCCGCGTCATACGGAACCAGGTAACCTGCATCGCCAGTCAGTAGGTAGCCCCGCTGACCGGATTCCGCATCGGCGACGCGGGCCTCCAGCGAACGGAGGTCGCCAATCACCTGTTCCGCAAAGCGGATAGCGAGCGCACTGGAGCGCTGCTGTTCGCTGCTGTCGACGACAAAGAACACCAGGAGACAGGCAAGCAGAATGAGGGCGCCGATCGACAGCAGGGCGGGGGCACGCAGCGATCCGGAGTCCACGGGATTTCTCGCAAATTGCAGCCGCGGACCCTAGCGGGCGGTGGTGTCGGATCGGTTACGATCGCTTTGCCGGCCTAGATCGCGACTAGTCCCAATGTCCGATAGAGGGCCATTCCCGATGGCCGAATAGCGTCGCGTCGTTGCTCCGCGATATTGAAATGCCAAGAGCATTCGTTTCCCCAGGAGGTTCAACAAATGCAAGTCACGTTAGAAGCCTCGATGAGCCCGCTTGTTCTGTGCGACCGGCTGTTGACCTTGGCCCAGGATGCGGACCGGGCTGGTCTGCGGCGGGCGGCCGAGAGCCTGTTGGAACTGGTCGGAGCCGTGCTCGAGCCCACGCCAAAGGGTCAGCACAGGCGCAACTCCCAGTCCTCGCCGACCATCGACGGTCCAAAGTCGCTATGCGGATGGCTGGCAACGAGGCGGAACCCAGCGCGCTGATAAATGTTCCGCGCGGCGACCAGTACGTCGTTCGTCCACAGCGTCATCGAGCGGTACCCGGTGCTCCGCGCAAAGGCGATGCACTCCGCCACCAAGCGTCGACCTATTCCAGCGCCACGGGCCGACGGCTCCACGATCAGTAGGCGAAGCTTTGCTACTGCGGCGGATTTTCGGACCAGGAACACCGATCCCACATTCACGCCGTCGCACTCGGCAATCCAGCAACGTTCGGCCGTCGGATCGTGGCTGGCGAGGAAGTCCCCAGCCATATGCGCCACCAGCGCCTCGAAGCGACGGTCGAATCCATATTCCTCAGCGTAGATCGCGCCATGGCGGGCGATCACCCAGCCAATATCGCCGGGCCGGTGCTGGCGTAGCAGCCAGGCTCTGAGCGGCGTCCCGGAGGCGAGCAACGACTCGATCGTTGCCATCGCCTTCACCAGCGTCTCCTGCGACGTTTCTGGCAGAGAAGCCAGGAGCGTCCCGACTTCGTGGCGTGACCGTTGGTCCAGCGGGGCGAAGGCAGCGCGCCCGGCCTCCGTCAGCGACAACAGGCTCTGCCGCCGGTCGGCCGCTGATAGCGACCGAGCCAGCAGGCCGTCCCGCTCCAGTCGTTGGAGGATGCGGCTGAGATAGCCCGCATCGAGGTCCAGATCCCGGCACAGTTCGGTCGCGGTGGCTGCGGCGCGCTGGTTCAACTCGTAGAGCACACGTGCCTCGGTCAAGGAAAAGCTGCTGTGCAGCAGCCCTTCCTGCAGCGCGCCAATGGTCCGCGTGTAGAAGCGATTGAAGCGGCGGACGGCGGCAATGCGGCTATCGGGTGCAGGCTGAGAGTTCCATGACCCGAGCATGGATCTACTTGACGGAGTCAAGCAAGCGCCTGGCATGTGCCTCAGTGCAATGTGATGGTCGCCTGATCCGTCCAGCCCAAATGGCGCCCTATTCCAACTCAATCTTCTTGGGCAGCCGAAACCAATCAGGATGACGGCAGGCTGAAGCATATTTCCCCGGAGGTTGATTAATGTTGGTCCGCACCATTCACGTGGCTCTCCCCATGTTTCTTCTGTTCGCCGGAGCCACATCAGCCATTGCGCAGCAAGTACAGGTTGTTACGCCAACGGTCATTCCAGCCCAGTCGACCGTCCTGGTCGCGCCCTCGGCGCCACCGCCGCCTCGGGTCGAGACGATGCCGCCGCCGCCGTCCGAGCAAGGGCGTGTTGTGGACTGGCAGCCAGGTCATTGGATCTGGGACGGCTCGGGTTGGAGCTGGCAGCAAGGTCAGTATGTCGGACGGCCATCGCCGCAGGCGGTGTGGGAACCCGGACAGTGGGTCCAACAGCCATCAGGCGGTTACGTCTGGGTCGATGGGCATTGGGCGGGCTGAAAATGCACCGCCCAAGCGTCTGGTGGATCGGGTTTGGCGCGCTTGTCTTGCTGGGCGGCTGTGTGCGGGAGGAGCCCGCGCCGACACCCTCCGCGCAGGTGATCGTGCAACAGCCGGCTCAGCCGGTTGCGCCGCGAGTTGCACCTGGGCCGCCACCGCCGCCGCACAGCGAGTTGGTTCCGCCGCCACCGCAAGGCTCGGGGCCGGTGGTTTGGCAGCCTGGGCATTGGGCGCTCGGCAACAGCGGATGGGCGTGGCAGCCCGGGCATGTACGTGCCACCGCCACTGGGCGAGACCACATGGGTCCCCGGGTGCTGGGTACAGCAATCGAGCGGCGGCTGGATCTGGCAGGAGGGCCATTGGGCCTGAGTTGACGAACCGAGGAGTTTCGCGGCCATACTCACTGGTAGTTCCAGCGAGAAACGGACGCAGACATGAAGCTCCTCTGGTTCCACCTGATGCCATATACCGAGTTGCCGGATGACTTCCGGCAGACGAATCCATCGGTGTGGGTCGACATTCATTCTTCGCTGTTCGACCCGAAGCGCGCGCATCTGATGTACAACGACTTCATGGACGAGATGGAGTTCGCAGCCGACTGCGGCTTCGATGCGGTCTGCTGCAACGAACACCACTCGAATGGCTATGGCCTGATGCCATCACCCAATCTGATCGCGTCGGCGCTGTCACGCCGTACGCGTAACACCGCGATCTGCGTGATGGGCAATTCTCTCGCGCTCTACAATCCGCCGACGCGCGTCGCCGAAGAGTTCGCGATGATCGACTGCATATCCGGCGGTCGACTGATTGCCGGTTTCCCGGTCGGCACCCCAATGGACACGTGCTACGCCTATGGTCAGAACCCGAGCATGCTGCGCGAACGCTACTACGAGGCGCATGATCTGGTGATGCGTGCGTGGCAGGAGCGCGACACCTTCGCGTTCAGCGGCCGGTTCAACCAGCAGCGCTATGTGAACATCTGGCCACGTCCGGTGCAGCGTCCGCATCCGCCGGTGTGGATCCCCGGCGGCGGCTCGATCGAGACCTGGCAGTGGTGCGCGCGGATGGACTACGTCTACGCGTATCTTTCCTACTTCGGCTACAAGGATGGAAAGGCGACGATGGACGGGTTCTGGGGCGAGATGGCTCGCCTGGGCAAGGACCGTAATCCGTATCGCGCTGGTTTCCTGCAATTCGTCGGCGTGGCCGAGTCTCGCGAGAAGGCGTGGGAGCTGTACCGCGAACCGGCGGAGTATTTCTACGGGCGCTGTCTGCACGTCGATCCGATGTGGGCGACGCCGCCAGGTTATATTACCGAGGCGACGCAGCGTGCCGGCGTCGAGAGCCAGATCGGCCGCGCCGCCTCGTCCAGTGCGCGCTCCCGTCAGCGGGCGACGGAAATGCAGGACATCGTCGACATGGGGTACGTCATCATCGGCTCGCCAGACGAGGTGGCGGAACAGCTCACCGAGGTGGCAACGTCGCTGAACGTCGGCCATCTGATGTTGCTGCTGCAGTACGGCAACATGAACAAGGAGCTCACCAAGTACAACACGAAGCTGTTCGCCGAGGCAGTGATGCCGAAGCTAAAGCCCCTGTTTTCCGAGTGGGAAGACCGCTGGTGGCCGCAGCCGATGGAGTCGGAGATCAGCGAGCGGACGTGCCGGCTTCGTTCCGGGATTGGCCGCGGAGTAAGAGCTGAGGAAGCATATGGACCATCGCCCGCGTGTGGCGGGCGATGACCAGTTCCTCATCGGTTGGGAATAGCGTAGGCCGGCAGCGCCGAGTTGGGTCGTGTCAAGAGCGGACCGCCCGACTGGTTGGCTGCTTCATCGATCGAGAAGCCGAGCCAGCGCAGCCGGTGCAGAACCCTGGAGCGGATTTCCGGACTACGCTCGCCAATGCCGGCGGTGAACACCATGCCATCGATACCGCCCAACGCAGCTGCCAGCGCGCCCGCCGTACGCGCGACATGGTAGACAAAATAGTCCACTGCCAACTTCGCCAGCGGAGCACTGCTAGCCAGAAGCGTTCGCATGTCGTTTGACACGCCCGACAATCCCTTCAGGCCGCAATCGGCATAAAGGAAGTGCTCGACGCGGCCGACATCCCAGCCCTTTTGCTGTTGCAGCCAAAGGATCACGCCAGCATCGAGCGATCCCGATCGCGTGCCCATCGGCAGACCATCGAGCGCGGTGAACCCCATCGAGGAATCGATGCTGCGCCCGCCCGCGAGCGCACACATCGATGCGCCTGATCCGAGATGCGCCACCACGACGCGGCCGAGCGATATGTCCGGTACTCTCTCTGCCAGCGCACCTGCGATGTACTCATAGGACAATCCGTGAAACCCGTAGCGACGGACGCCTTCGCGATACAGCGCGTCCGGAATGGCGAAGCGATCCGCCACCGGCGGATGGCCGCGATGAAAGCCGGTGTCGAAGCACGCAACATGCGGCAGGCCGGGAAACAGGTCTGACAGCGCCTTCAGCACGGCTACCGCCGGAGGATTGTGCAGCGGTGCCAACGGCTCGAGCGCCTCGATCTTGGCCAGCGCGGCAGCATCTACCAGCACCGGCGCGGCCATGTCGGGGCCACCATGCACGACGCGGTGGCCGAACCCGATCAGCCCGCTTCTATCCAAAGGACCATCCGGCAACGCGGCGAGCAGCGCCAGCGCGGCGGCATGATCTTTCGTGGTCACCGTCCTGTCATGCAGCAACTTGCCGTCGGACGCAGTGACCTGCATACGGCCCTCGCTGCCGATGCGTTCGATCTCGCCGCTCTGCAGTCGCGGCAGTGCATCGTCGCCGGCATCGTATACGGCGAATTTCAAACTGGAGGAACCGGCGTTCAGTACGCACAGGCGACGATCCTGCATCCCTCTTGGCCTTTCACGTCCGGAGCGTGCATGGTTGGTGAGCCCATCACAGACGAGCCCCGGAGACCGCGTCCATGACCAAATTCGGCCTCGCCCAGTCAATCGCCCGCGTGGAAGATCCACGCCTACTGAAGGGCGTCGGCCGCTACACGGATGATATCGTGCTGCCGGGCATGCTGCACGGAATTGTGCTGCGCAGTCCGCATGCCGCGGCCAGCATCGATACCATAGATACCGCAGCGGCGGGATCGGTGCCCGGGGTGAGGGCGATCTATACCGCCGCGGATTTGCAAGCCGATGGTCTGGGTCCGTTGCCCTGCGCTGCGCCGGTGCAGAACCGCGATGGCTCAGATATGGCAAATCCGCCGCATCTCGCTCTCGCCGATGGCGCGGCGCGCCATGTCGGTGATCCCGTCGCCTTCATCGTCGCCGATACCGCGGCGGCGGCCCGCGACGCCGCTGAACTGATTAGCGTCGACTACACCGTGCAGCCCTCTGCGGTGGATCTCGCCAAGGCAACCGAACCTGGTGCGCCGCTGGTTTGGCCCGAGGCCAGAAACAACGTCGTGTTCGATTGGGGCATCGGCGATCAGGCGGCAACCGACGCGCTGTTCGCTTCGGCGGCGCACGTGACCAGGCTGACCGTTATCAACAACCGCGTGGTGGTCGCATCCATGGAGGCGCGCGCCTCGATTGCGGAGTTCGATCAGGCGACCGACCGCTGGACACTGTATACCAACACGCAGGGCGGCTGGCTGATCAAGAACCTGATCGCGGCTGTGTTCGCCACCGAGCCGGAGAAATTCCGCGTCATCACGCCGGATGTCGGCGGCGGCTTCGGGATGAAGGCGTTCCTGTATCCCGAGCACGTGCTGACTTGTTATGCGGCCCGTAAAATCGGGCAGCCGGTGAAATGGGCCTCGGAACGCGGCGAGGCATTCGTGGCAGACACGCAGGGCCGCGACAACCTCACCACGGGCGAACTTGCGATCGACAAGGAAGGGACGTTCCTCGCCCTGCGCACGCGTAACCTCGCCAATATGGGCGCATATCTCTCCACTTTCGCACCCTACATCCCGACGCTCGCCGGCGGCGCCGTGCTGTCCGGCGTATACGACTTCAAGCAGATCTTTGCGAACGTCATCGGCGTGTTCACGCACACGGTTCCGGTGGACGCCTACCGCGGAGCCGGGCGACCGGAGAGCAATTACCTGCTGGAACGACTTGTCGATGCCGCGGCTCGGGAACTCAATATTGATCGCGCCGAACTGCGCCGCCGCAACATGGTGCCGTCATCGGCGATGCCGCATGCAACGCCGGTCGGCAAGACCTATGACAGCGGCGACTTCGCAACCGTGCTGGATGCGGCGCTGAAGCGGATGGATTACGCCAGGTTCCCGGCGCGGCGCGCCGAAGCGGCGCGACGTGGCAGGCGGCGTGGCATCGGCCTCGCGTATTATTTGGAAGTGACCATGGGTGACCCGACGGAGCGCGCCGAGATCCGTTTCGCCGACGACGGCAATGTCGATCTGTATGTCGGCACGCAATCCACCGGCCAGGGACACGAGACCGGATACATTCAGCTTACCTCTCAACGGCTGGGGATCGATGCCGAGAAGATCCGCGTGCGTCAGGGTGATACGGATACCATCCCTGTTGGTGGCGGTACCGGCGGTTCCCGTAGTCTGTATTCCGAAGGCCAGGCGATTTTGATGACGGCCGACACGGTGATCGACAAGGGCAAGCAGGCAGCAGCCGAAGCGCTGGAGGCAGCGCCGGCGGATATTGCCTTCGACGATGGGCGCTTTTCCATCGTTGGCACAGACCGTGCAATCGACATCATCGAGCTCGCCGCTTTGCAACGGCGCAAGGCGGCCGCGGGAGAGCAGGCCATCATTCTCGATGCTGCCGAAATTGCCACTGTTGCCGAGAACACGTTTCCCAACGGCTGTCATATGGCCGAGGTGGAAATTGATCCTGACACTGGAGTAGTCGAGATCGTGCGGTACCGCGTGTGCGACGACTTCGGCAAGACAGTGAACCCGATGATCGTCCGTGGCCAGGTGCATGGCGGAGTGGCCCAGGGCCTCGGCCAGGCGCTGGTAGAGCGGACCGACTATGATCTGGAGACCGGGCAGCTTCTGTCGGGCAGCTTCATGGACTACGCCCTGCCGCGCGCCAACGATCTGCCGGACATCGAGGTCGATCTGCTGGAAGTGCCCAGCGTTTCCAACCCGCTGGGCGTGAAGGGTGCCGGCGAGGCTGGCTCGGTCGGCAGCCCGCCGGCGTTGATCAATGCCATCATCGATGCGTTGTCAGCAGATGGCGTCACGCATATCGACATGCCCGCCACGCCGGAGAAGGTGTGGAGAGCAATGTCGATCTCACGCGCCGCGTAGCCTATTCAATAGTATCCCCTACGGAACAAGCGAATTTCGTCTTCTCCTGATGGGTCGCCATGTGAAGGGCGGAAGGTAGTTTCGTCTAGCTTCTGCAAGGCCGTCCGCAGATTGTTGTCCAAGTGTATGACAGTATCCATCCCATTGTCGTTGCCAAGTCTTCGGTATGTAAATCGCACTACGTTCGTCCGGCCTCCTTCGCCTTTTACACCCCAGAGCACGTAGTGCTCATGTGAGTCGCTGATGACCTCCAATAAGGGTTGCTTGTCACAGCTTGCCACGATGTTCGTAAGCATTTCTCTTATAAAGCTAGCCTGCTCTGTGGGATTGCCTTGAGCATTGTGGAATGCCTTGCTCGTAACTTCATCGCAGAACACCGTGCATACACTAAGAACAACGTATGGATAGTTCTCAGAATGATCCACAAACGTCCACCGCTTAATACACTCCCCATCATCGTTCACCCAGTCGATTGCCCAATCCGTATGAAAGTCTGGCGTCTCACCGCGGCCTAGCAGCGGGCTAGAGATTTTGGCAAGTGATTGGTCAACCAACCTGAATGCCTCATCTGGGTCGTGATAAAAATCGGCATATAACTTGTCTCTTAAAAAGAGTGGAACATTACAATCGTCTATGCGGCAAGGCATTACAATAGTTCGCTTCTCTTCCAACTCCCGAATTAGCCCTGCAGAAAGCTCTTTTTGCACCACTCAAACTCAATCGAGTTCTTTGACAGGATCACGAGGATAGCGCTCGATTGTCTCAGCGCCTCTTGTATCTTTTGGATCAGCGAGTCGCCGAGGCTAAGTTCCCATCGGTCCATCCAAACGCTGTGCTTGGAGCGCACCAAATTTGCTGCAAGCTTATCAACAAAGTCCATGTCCTTTCTGTTGTAGCTGATAAATATCGGCATTATAGGCTCCGAAGGATCCGCGCATCAGGAATGGCTTCTTGCCATAGTTCGTCATCGAATCCAATTAGGTTAGCGGTGAGGCGCTCCGCGATATGGCAGCCATCCTGACCTTCACCATCAGCTGCAAAGGTATCTGGCTTCGCCTATCCTAACGGCGACAAGGGGGTACATTTGGATTGGGTTAGTGCCGAGTAAATGGTGAGGAGCTATATTCCTCGCACTTAGTACTGGCTGTCTCATACTACATGGCTTCGCGTTGTCCTGCAATGTGCGGCTAAAAAGTGGTCGCACCACTCAATAGTAATTTCAGCCATTAGCACGAGCTAGCGGACGACCCGGGCTATATCGGCTTCTGACCCTCGCAACACTTCGACGATCGCAGCACGCATTGCCTGAGCGATCGCAGGCGGGTCGCTGGCCGACAGCGTCACATCGGCGCTTTCGGTGCGCTGCAGCAGCACCTTGGTAGATCCCCGGCGTTGGTCCAGCAGCACCAGAGCAAGTGCGACATGCACCAGGCCGGCGTTGGGATCGGCGATGAAAGTCCCAAGCTCGCCTTCGAGCACGTAGTCAGCGTTCAGCCTGCTGCCAGGAGCGACCACTGCGGCGAATAGTCCCGAATCACTCAACCACTGGCGCAGATCGGTCTCCACTGCCTGCGCCGGCGGCACTGCCCATTGCTCGTAATAGTCAACATGAACACTGCCATCGCGCTGCAGCCATTGCAGGCCGCGATCCTCCAGTCCGGGTGCTGCCCGCACGCCGCGTACCAGCAGAACACGACCATGGGCCTTACGCGATTCGATCGACGGGCGCTCTACGTCGAGTGGCCAAGCCCGCTGCTGCACATAGGGTGCCTGCGGCAGCAACGAACAGCCGGCCAGGCTCGCGCCACAAACGACCAACCAGCGCCGCTTCATCGTGCCGGGACCGTGCCACGCGGTGGCGGTTGTCCAAACACCTGCGCGGGATAGCGCCGCAGTGACTCGCTCATCTCGCGCAGATTCCCGGCTGTCGCCTGCATATCGCGCAGCAACGGGATCAGCCCCTGCTCCAGATCGGCCGTACCGTTTCCAGCGCGCTGTGCCGTCGCCTGCACCGATGCGATGAGTGCGGGCAATTTTGCGGTGGCAGTCGCCAATCGGTCGGCTGCGAGGCTGGCATTGTCAATCAGCTTCCGCAGCTGTTCGCCCTGCAGCGTACCGCGCAAAGCAACCGACGTCTGTCGGACGTCGGCACTCAGACCTGGCAGATCGGCGGCATTGACGGCATCCCGCGTGCCGCGCAGCAGGTTCGTTGCCTCTTGCAGCGTCTGATGCACATCACCCTGTGCCAAGGTGGAGCGCAAGTCTACCAGCAGAGCATCCAGATCGATACCAAGTTTATCGAAGTCCAGCCGGTTCAGCTTGGCCAGCATCTGCTGCGCTGCATCCTGCACCTGGCTGAATGTGCTTGGCATGGAAGGTATGTATGTCGCCTTCGGCTGCCACGGTACAACCTGAGCCGGATACCGTTCTGGGATGACGAAGTCGAGCTCCAGGTAGCTAAGCCCGGTGATGCCTTGCGATGCCAGGCGGGTCCGCAAGCCGGCGGCCACCGCTTGCTGTACGTCTGGCATCTTGCCGATCTTCGCGGTGTCCACCACGAAACGAACAAACACGAGACGGTAGGTGTTGCTCGCGACGTCGAATGGCTGCTTGCCTCCGTATTCAGCACTGACCAATCCAATATCGGCGACACGGCCGATTGTCACCCCGCGATATTTGACCGCTGCCCCAACTTCCATGCCCTGCACAGATTCACTGAAATAGGACTCGAAGACCGTACCGCCGCCGACTTGGTTGCCAGTCAAGAACCAGATCATCGCGACGAACAGTACGACGCCGCCGACGATCAGCAATCCTACGCGTAGAAAAATGCCGCGGCCGAACATCAGGCTGTGGCCATTGCCGGCACTTCGCGGCGAAAGAACGCTCGCACAATCGGATGCGTGCTGGTATCGCGCAGCGCGCGTGGGTCGCCCTCGGCGATGGCACCTCCGGCATCGGGATACGCGGCGCGGTCAAGCATGATGCAACGATCGGCGATCGCGAGGATCGATGCCAGTTCATGCGTCACGACGACAAAGGTCGCACCGAGGTCATGCCGAAGATCCAGGATCAGTCGGTCGAGACCAGCCGAAGTGATCGGATCGAGCCCGGCCGAAGGTTCGTCGAGGAGCAGCAGTGGCGGATCAAGCGCCATGGCTCGCGCGATGCCGGCGCGGCGAGCCATTCCGCCGGAGATTTCCGCGGGCATCAGCAGCGCAGCGTCGCTCAGGCCGACCAGTCCAAGCTTGACTCGCGCCACGACCTCGCGTGCATCCGGCGGCAGGTCGGTGAACATCTCCATCGCCAGCATGACGTTCTCGAGCAGATTCATCGAACCGAATAGCGCGCCGGACTGAAACATGACGCCCATCCGCCGCTGCACGTCGCGCAGCGCGGCGTCCCCCTGCGGCCCGGTGATCGTCCGATCGAAGATCTGGATACGGCCGGCACTCGGCCTGAGCAGCCCGATCAGCTGCTTCATCAGTGTAGATTTGCCGCAGCCGGACCCGCCGAGAATGACGAATACCTCGCCGCGATGCACCGCAAAGGAGACGTCGCGAAAGATCGTGCGGCGGCCGAAGCGCTGTGCGACGCCCTGCACATCGATGATGGGATCGCCGGTCAAAGCTTCAGCCGGTAGAAGGCCAAGGCGAAGACTCCATCGAGCGCAACGGTCGCGACGATACCGCCGACCACCGCGGCCGTGGTGGAAAGCCCGACAGAACGTGGCCCGACGCCGGTGCCGAGGCCCGCCCGGCAGCCGATCGACGCCACCGCCGCGCCGAAGCAGACAGCCTTGAATAGCCCGCCGTACATATCACCAGCGCTGACCCAGTTCTGCACCTGCCGCGCGATCGCCACCAGCGGAAAGCCAAAACCGCGCATCACTGTCGCCATACCGAGCATTCCGGCAATATCGAGGGCCAATGTCATCACAGGCATGACCAGCATGGCTGCCATGATCCGGGGCAGCACCAACATGGTCATCGGATCGAGACCCATCGTTGTCAGTGCATCGATCTCTTCATTGACCTTCATAGTACCGATCTCAGCCGCGTAGGCGGATCCGGTACGTCCGGCCAGGATCACCGCAGCCAGCAACGGACCCAATTCCCGCAACAGGCTGAGGGCGACCAGGTTGGCGACAAAGATGTCGGCGCCGAACCGCCGCATGGGCACGGCTGACTGGAAGGCGAGAATCAGGCCGATCAGAAATCCAAGCAGCAACACCAGGGGCAGCGAGCGCACGCCAGCCTGGTCGACATAGCCCAGCAAGTCGGGCATCCGCAGCATTCGGTGGCGCCTGGGCAGCGCGAAGACCGCAACCGCCGCCTCGCCGATGAAGCTGATGCTTGCAGCCACCAAGCTCAGTGCGGTCGCGGCGACCTCCAGGGCGCCAATACGCTGCCGTGGCTCGCTACGGGCGGCAGCATGACTGGCGAGACGAGCTCTTTCGAGCAGTGCCAGCAACCACTCTTGTGCCCCGATCAGTTCCGCTTCGTCACCGTGCTCTTTCTCCAATGTCGCCAGGAACGCGGCTCCACTCATGTCACCGGACGAGACTTGCACCAGATCGAACACCAACTTTTGGCGGCGTGCGGCCTGGGCCGCCTTCATGCCTCTGTGCCAAATTGGACCAATCGAGGCCGCGTCCAGCCTGCCGCCGAACACCAGCGCGGCACGGCCAGCACGTTGCTCGGTCGATAGCCGAGCGGCCGATTTCAGTGTGTCAGCCAACTTTCGAAGCGCTGCCGCAGCTTCGGCAGATTGTCATGCCAAAATCCGGAGTCAATTCGCACGCCGGCGCTCAGATTTGCCGGTGTAGTGGGTGAAATCTGCGCCACCTCCGGGTTCGGCCATTCATTGGCTCCCTTGGCAAGGCCGCCATCGCCGGAAACCAGCACCAGTCTCCCCTCGATTGCCGGCGTCCCCATGAAATACAGCAACTGCATCGCCGTCCGCAGATTGGGACTTCCCTTAAGCACGACCCAGCTTTGCACTTCGTAAAGACTGGCTGTCCATTGGAGTCCGAAATTCCGGTGCTCGTTCCGATTGATCACGGTGATGGAGGGCGCCGACGCGCTTGTCATCAGCACGTCGCCGGTCGCGAGGATGTGCGCCGCTTCGGAATCGTCCTGCCACCAGACGATATAAGGCTTGAGCTGATCCAGCTTGCGGAAGGCTCGGTCCACACCCTCGGACGTGCCCAGCACCTTGTAGACGTCCCCAGGCGCCACACCATCCGCCATCAGAGCGAACTCTAGATTGCCGCGCACGCCTCGGTGCAGGCCGCGTTTGCCGGGATACTTTGCGACGTCCCAGAAGTCGGACCAGCCGGGCGTGGCGGGGAATTTGTCGCGATCCCACGCCAGCACAGTGCTGGCGACGTTGGCACCCACGCCACAGTCGCTTACCGCTTGCGGCAGATAATGATCCTTGCCGCCAATCGCCGACCAATCGAGCTTTTCGAACAGATTGTCGGAGCATCCGATAGCCAGTTCGTCGACGTCCACCAGCACGAGATCCCACGTGTTATCGGGTGCCTTGACCATGGTGCGTAACGCATCCAGGCCACCTTCCCAGGTGCCGACCTGGACAGCGATATCAGTCGCCGCAGTGAACGGCTGTATGTAGACCTTTTCGATCGCCTCCTGTCCTGGCGGACGGACAACGACGCTCAGGTCCCGAGCTGCGGCTTCGCCACCACACAGGACAAGCATCGCCGCAACGGCCAGAAGCGAGCGAGCATGCATCAATTATCGGCTCCGGGTTCCTGCAAGGCAGCGGGGACGTCTACAATCGGCGAAAATGATCGGAAACGAAAGCGGGGCAGAGGCGACCGCGCGCAGCTTTGCGCAGCCGGCAGGGACAGGCTAGATGCGGCCGGCATCCCGGAGAAGGTCATGCAAGCTGAACCGACGGTGATCGCCCGGCGCGACGGGCGAGTGGGCCGGATCGTGCTTAATCGCCCTCAGGCGCTGAATGCGCTGGACCTGGCAATGATCCGCGCCTGCGCCCAGCTGCTGGAGGGGTGGCGCGATGAGCCGCAGGTGCACGCGGTGGTCATCGAGGGCGCGGGCGACCGGGCGTTCTGCGCTGGCGGCGACATCCGCGCGCTGCGCCAGTACGAGCTGGATGGCGAGCACCATAAAGCCGAGACGTTCTTCCGCGAGGAATACGAACTGAACCTGATGATCGCCACCTACCCGAAGCCGTACATCGCGCTGATCGACGGCATCTGCATGGGTGGTGGGATCGGCGTCTCGGTGCACGCGCCATATCGTGTCGCCACCGAGCATGCTGCCTTCGCAATGCCGGAGACGGCGATCGGCTTCTTTCCCGATATCGGTGCGACCTTCTTCCTGCCTCGGTTGCCAGGCGAGATCGGTACTTATCTTGGGCTGACGGGCGCCCGGATGCAGGGTGCGGACGCCGTGCATGCCGGCTTGGCGACTCACTTCACGCCGCGTGCGAACCTGAATGCGCTGTCATGTGCACTGGCCGCCGATGGCCCCGGCGCATTAGGCACGCATGCCGTGCCGTTGCCGGAATTCTCGCTGGCCGGTCAGCGGGCGGCGATCGATCAATGCTTTGGAGCGGACAACGTGGGCGGGATCGTCCGGCTGCTCGAGACCCTGGGCAATCCTTGGGCGACGAAAACGCTGGCAACGCTGCACACCCTGTCGCCATCGGCGCTTTGCTGGACTCTGAGGGCGCTGCGGCATGGCGCCGCCATGACGCTGCCGCAGTGCCAGGCAGCCGAGTTGGCGCTGACCCGGACAGCGATGCGGCATCCTGACTTCGCCGAAGGCGTCCGAGCGATGGTTGTGGACAAGGATCGCAAGCCGCGCTGGCAGCCGGCGCGCATTGAGGACGTTGATCCCGACGCTATTGCCGAGATGTTCCGCTGATAGGCGCCGTGGCAGCTGGATCGTAGCGGACGAGCGATGCATGTCGCTGTTCGCTCGGCAGACATAGCGTGGCAAGCGCGGCTGCCACATCGGATGGCTGAGGCAGAGTGGAGGGGTCCTCGCCGGGCATCGCGCGCGCCGCGCAGGCGGGTTGCGGTCAGGGCCGGGATCGAACAGGTTCACCCGCAGGGGCGTGGTCCGGACCTCGTCTGCCCAGGTCAGCACCAGGTGCTCCATCCCGGCCTTGGTCGCCCCGTAGGCACCCCAATAGGCTTTGGGCGTCACGCGCCCGCTGCATCGGTGACGAACACCGCGCGGCCCGCTGGAAGCCTTGCGCAACAGCGGATCGCAGGTGCGGATCAGGTGCCAGGCAGCATTCAGATTGACGGCGAGCACGTCGGCCCAGTCGTCGGCCAGGATATGCGCGACACGGGAGTCAGGCGCCCAAGCGCGCCTGCGGCGTGCACCAGAAGGTCCAGCCGGCCGAAGCGCTGATAGAGGCTCGGGCCGATCGCATCGACCTGGGCGCCTTCCGCGAGATCCAGCGGCAACAGTGTCGCGCTGCCGCCCACCGTGCGGATCGCGTCGTCGGTCTCTTCCAGGCCGCCCTGGGTGCGCGCGGTGATCACGACATGCGCACCGAGCCGCGCCAGCTGCACTGCGGTCGCGGCGCCGATGCCGCGGCTGGCGCCGGTGACCAGGGCGACGGAGCCCGGCAAGCGGTGGCAAGGCGCTGGCCTAATGGCTCTCGGCCAGCAGGCTCAGCTGCCGCTCGGAGTTGTCCGCCTGGTCGGGCAGCGCTGATCGGGTAATCGCCGGTGAAGCAGGCGTCGCAGTAGTGCGGCCGGGCCGGGTCGCGGTCCGGCTTGCCAAGCGCACGATACAGCCCATCGATCGAGATGAACGCCAGGCTGTCGACGCCGATCTGATCCGCCATCTCCTCCACCGAATGCCGCGCCGCCAACAGTTCGCCGCGCTCCGGCGTGTCGATGCCGTAGAAGCAGGAATGCGTGGTGGGCGGCGAGGAGATCCGCATGTGCACTTCGCGTGCGCCCGCCGCGCGCACCATCTCGACGATCTTGCGGCTGGTGGTGCCGCGCACGATCGAGTCGTCGACCAGGATGACCCGCTTGTCCTGCCAGCACCGGCCGGTTGGCCGAGTGCTTCAGCTTCACGCCGAGATGGCGGATGTGGTCGGTCGGCTCGATGAAGGTGCGGCCGACATAGTGGTTGCGGATGATACCAAGCTCGAACGGGATGCCGCTTTCAGCCGCGTAGCCCATCGCCGCAGGCACGCCGGAATCCGGCACCGGCACCACGACATCGGCCGGCACACCGCTCTCGCGCGCCAATTCGGCGCCGATGCGCTTGCGCGCATCGTAGACCGGCGTGCCTTCCATCACCGAGTCGGGGCGCGCGAAGTAGATGTACTCGAACACGCAGAACCGCTCGCGCGAGCGGCCGAACGGCTTGATGCTGTGCACGCCCTGGTCGTTGATCACGACGACCTCGCCGGGCTCCACGTCGCGCACGAAGTCGGCGCCGACGATGTCGAGCGCACAGGTCTCGCGAGGCCAGCACCCAGCCGCCGGTGCCCTCATTGCCGATGCGGCCGAGGATCAGCGGGCGCACGCCGAGCGGATCGCGCACGCCCATCAGCGCCTCGGTGGACAGCGCGACCAGCGAATAGGCGCCGACCACCTGCTTCAGCGCGTCGATCAGCCGATCGACCACGGTGGAATACAGGCTGATCGCGATCAGGTGGACGAACACTTCGGAGTTGGTGGTGGACTGGAACAGGCAGCCGCGTCGCACCAGCGTCCGGCGCAGCACGTGCGCGTTGGTCAGGTTGCCGTTGTGCGCCACTGCGAAGCCGCCGAACTCGAAATCCGCATACAGCGGCTGCACGTTGCGCAGGATGGTGGCGCCGGTCGTGGCATAGCGGTTGTGGCCGATCGCCGTCGTGCCGGGCAGCGACGCGATCACCCGCGCGTCGCTGAAATTGTCGCCGACCAGACCCAGGCCGCGGTGCGAATGGAAATGCCTGCCATCGAAGCTGACGATGCCGGTCGATTCCTGGCCACGGTGCTGCAGGGCGTGCAGGCCGAGCGCGGTCACGGCGGCGGCATCCGGAACATTCCAGACGCCGAATACGCCGCATTCCTCGTGGAACTTGTCGTCGTGCGGCGAGGTCGCGGGCATCATGCCAGTACTCTCCCGATCTAGCGGCTCACCGCTCTTGCCTTGCGGGGTCGCCTGCATCAGCGCCGCCGCCGTTGTCTCATGGCCAGGCGGCGGCGGATAGAGCCGCGGCCGGAAATCCGACCGGCAAGCTGTTCCACCACCCACCTGGCGCCTTGATACACCGGCCACATCGATTCGGCTTTCAAAACGACGTCGGGCCAGCGGTCCACCTGCACCACCATCCCCATCCCGATATAGGCAAGGATGACCAGCGCCGCACCCCGCACCAGGCCGAATACCAGACCCAGCGTCCGGTCAAGGCCGCCAGATCGCGAGCCGCGCACCAGCGCGCTGATCCAGCGGCGAGATCAGCAGCAGCACGATCAGGCTGAGGAGGAACACCACGGCGAAGGCGACCGGATCGACCCAGGGCGACTGGCCCAGCCATTGCTGGAACTGCGGGCGGACCCGCGGCAGCGCCCAGACGCCGGCGAAGATGGCGCCGACCCAGGCGGCCAGGCCCAGCACCTCGCGCACCAGCCCGCGCATGAAAGCGAGCAGCGCCGACACCGCCAGCACGGCCAGGACGACGAGATCGACCCAGGTCATCAGACCGCCACGAAGTTAGCCAGCGGCTTTATCGGACGCAAACAGGCCAGCGCCAAGGGCAAGATCACGCGCCAGACCGCGAGTCCCTTGGCAAATCGCGCAACCAGATCGGAAATGTGACCGATCTCCGTCAGCTCCAGGCCATCCGGCGGGGCAGGCGGACGGTTGCCGCGCGCCACCCGGCGCGGCAGCGTGGCCTGCTCGAATCCGAGCTTGGCCGCCTCCTTCAGTCGCGCGTCAGCCTGCGCGACCTGGCGGACCTCGCCGGACAGGCCGATCTCGCCGAAATACACCATGCCGGCATTGGTCGGCGTATCGGTCGCCGCCGACACCAGCGCTGCTGCCACAGCAAGATCGGCGGCCGGCTCGCTGACCCGCAGGCCGCCGGCGATGTTCAGGTACACGTCGGTGGCAGCTCAGCCGCAGGCCGCCGCGCGCCTCCAGCACCGCGAGCAGCATCGGCAGCCGGCCGCCGTCCCAGCCGATCACGGAGCGGCGCGGCGTGCCGGACGGGTTGGGCGACGAGCAGCGCCTGCACTTCCACCAGCACGGGGCGGGTGCCTTCGACCCCGGCGAACACCGCGCTGCCGGCGACGTTGCCGCGCCGCTCGGCCAGGAACAGCGCCGAGGGATTGGCGACCTCGGCCAGGCCGCGGTCGGTCATCTCGAACACGCCGATCTCGTCGGTGGCGCCGAAGCGGTTCTTCACCGCGCGCAGGATGCGGAACTGGTGGCCGCGGTCGCCTTCGAAATACAGCACCGCGTCGACCATGTGCTCCAGCACGCGCGGACCGGCGATGGCGCCGTCCTTGGTGACGTGTCCGACCAGCACCAGCGCGAACTCGCCCGGCCTTGGCGAGCTGGATCAGTTCGAAGCTGGAGGCGCGCACCTGCGCCACGGTGCCGGGCGCGCTGTCGATCGAGTCGAGCCACATGGTCTGGATCGAATCGATCACCACCAGCGCCGCGTCGCCGGCCGGTTCGCAGGCTGGCGGCGATGTCGCGCAGGTTGATCGCGGCGGCGAGTTCCAGCGGCGCGTCCTGGACGCCGAGGCGGCGGGCGCGCAGGCGGGTCTGCTCGATGGATTCCTCGCCGGAGATGTAGAAGCACCCGCCGACCGGCGCGCGCCAGGCCGGCAGCCGCCTGCAGCAGCAGCGTGGATTTGCCGATGCCAGGATCGCCGCCGACCAGGATCGCCGAGGCGGGCACCAGCCCGCCGCCCAGCACGCGGTCCAGTTCGGCGATGCCGGTCGGGCAGCGCGGCGGCGGTTCGGCGCTGCCGGCCAGATCGACGAAAGCGACCGGCGCCGGCCGGATGCCCTTGGCGGCTGGGCCGGGGCGCGGGGTGATCGCCTCCTCGACGATGGTGTTCCACTCGCCGCAGGCCTCGCAGCGGCCGGCCCATCTCGGGCTGACGGCGCCGCAGCTCTGGCAGACGAAGCGGGAGGTCGGTTTGGCCAAGGCGTTCAGTTGCGGTTGGCGGTCAGCATCGCCTGGCCGCCGCCTCGTCCTTCACCGTGCTGACCAGCAACAGCCAACCCCTGCTCGCCCTGGGATGCAGTGTATTCGCGGTGCTTCAGCAGCCTTTCCTCCGCATCGCGCTTTGCCGTCGTCACCTTGAAGGTGATCTTGGCGTCGTTCATGTCCTGCTCGAGGTCGCTGATGGTGCACGTGCCGCTCGCAATTTGGGCGACCACCGAGCAGGAGCCGCCGTCCTCTGACACCAGGACGAATTTGCCGTCCTTGTTCGAGGCATCGAACACGATGCCGGGCAGACCATAGAGGAATCGATCCCGGACCGCCGGCCGGCAACTCGGGCAAGGCCGGTCTTCCGGGCCCAATCGCGCAGGCCATCCTTGTCGCCGGCGAACTGCATGCAGCTCTGCATGAACAGGCCGGCCACCTGTTCGGCAGCTTTGTCCAGTTGGTTGCTGGCGCGGCGATTGCGGCGCACCTGCACTGAACCCGGCGAGTTGCGGCAACGATGAACCAGCCAACCCGCATCGCGGCATACTACGCCGAGTCATTGTCGCATGTCGTCTAGCGGCGCAGTTCCATTTGGATCGGCCCCTCGCGACGGCCATGGGTGAACTGGTCGACCATCGGATTGCCGCTGTCCATCAGATCGCTCGCAGGGCCGCTCCAGACGATCCGCCCGCGATGGATCATGGCGGCGGCGTCGCCGATGCGGCGGGCGCTGGCGATGTCGTGGGTGATGGCCACCGCGGTGCTGCCGAGCTGCTTTACGCAGTCACCACCAGGTCGTCGATCACCGCGCCCATGATCGGGTCGAGGCCGGTGGTCGGCTCGTCGAAGAACATGATGTCGGGCTGCGCGGCGATGGCGCGGGCAAGCGCCACGCGCTTCTGCATGCCGCCGGAGAGTTCCGCCGGGTAGAGATCGCCCACGCTGGCGGCGAGGCCGACCTGGGCGAGGAAGTCAGCCGCCTTCTTCGGGCCTTCCGAGCGGGAGGCCTGCGCTGGGCGAGCAGGCCGAACACGACGTTCTCCCAGACCGGCAGGCTGTCGAACAGCGCGCCGTTCTGGAACAGCATGCCGATACGGGAACGGATCGCCTCCTGTTCGCGGCGGGGGAGCGGGAGGATGTCGGTGCCATCGATCTCGATGCTGCCCGAGTCGGGTTCCAGAAGGCCAAGGATGCATTTCAGCAGGACTGACTTGCCGGTACCCGAGCCGCCGATCACCACCATCGAGGTACCAGGCATGATGTCGAGATCGATGCCGTCGAGCACGAGTTTCTCGCCGAAGGACTTGCGGACGTTGCGCAGGCGGATCTTAGGCGTCATGTGACGCTGGATCAGTCAGCGGAGCACCCAAAGGATCCATCATCGCGCGAAGAACATCTCGGTCAGCACATAGTCGAAGGCGAGAATCAGAATGGAGGCGCTGACCACAGCCGCCGTTGTCGCAGCGCCGACGCCTTCGGCACCGCCACGGCTGTTGTAGCCCTGATAGCAGCCCATCAGCGTGATCAGGAACCCGAACACAGCGGCCTTCACCAAACCCGAGGTCACATCCATCGTCTGCATGAAGTCCAGCGTGTTTCGCAAATAGGTGCCGACGTTGAAGCCCAACTTCAGCGTCGACACGATAAAGCCGCCAAGCACGCCCAGTATATCGGCGACCACGACAAGCATTGGTAACGCGATAATACCGGCCAATAGGCGAGGTGCGACCAGGTACTTCATCGGATTGGTCGAGAGCGTCGAGAGGGCGTCGATCTGGTCGGTCACTCGCATGGTGCCGATTTCGGCAGCCATCGCAGCACCGATGCGGCCGGCCACCATGAGACCTGCGAGTACCGGGCCGAGCTCACGGGTGATCGACAGCACGACGACGTTCGCGATTGCGCTCTCAGCAGAGAATCGCGCGAAGCCGGTATACGACTGCAACGCCAGAACCATTCCGGTGAAGACCGCGGTGAGTGCGACGACGGGCAGACTGAAATAGCCGATCTCCACCAGTGCGCGACCAAATAGCCGCCCGTACCACGGCGGCCGGACCAGATGCGACAGGCCGATCCCGGCGAACACCGCCAGCGAACCGGCAAACCGACACGCGCCAACGACGCCCCGCCCGATGGCGGCCAGACTGTCCAGGATCAGGTTCACGCGGACTTGTAGATCCGATGGAACCGACGGCCCAGCGACGTCAGTATCTCATACCCATTGGTGCCGGCCACGGCGGCAAGGTCGTCCGGGGTCTGTGCAGGGCCGATAATCTCCAGCCAGGTCCCGGGGACGACACCCGGGGCCGTGGTCACGTCGAACGTGGTCAGGTCCATGGACACACGCCCTACCAGCGGGACGGGAGTGCCGTCAAAGAGAGCGTGGCCGCGATTGGACAAGCTGCGATGCAGCCCATCGGCGTATCCAATCGCCGCAGTGGCGATTCGGCGACGAACCCGGCGCCTGCCAGGTGGCATTGTAGCCGACCGTGTGGCACGTGCCGATTTCGCGCACCGCCACGACCCGGGCAGTCAACCGTACGGGCAAAGTCATCGGGTTGACCACACGCGGGTTAGGATTGATGCCGTAGAGAGCTGCACCCGGGCGTGCCAGGTCGAAGGCGAAACGCGGCCCCAGGAACATGCCGGACGAATTGAGCATACTGCGGGGCGCCCGTGGCAGTCCGGCGCAAGCATCGTCGAAGCGCTTAAGCTGCACCTTGTTCAGCGGATCGTCCTGGATCTCGGACGATACCAGGTGCGTCATGATGTAGCTGAGTGTGAAACCTCTCAGGCGCGAATGGTCCTGCTGCAGCACTGTGAGTTCGTGCTGGTCAAGACCAAGCCGCGACATACCGGTATCGACATGGAGGATAGCCGGCAGTTGGCGACTGAGCGCCCGTGCCGTGACGATCCACGCTTCGATCTCTGCCAGCGAGCCAAGGACCGGCACAACGTTATGACTGAGGTAGTCGCGCTCGCTTCCGGGTATCAGGCCACCTAGCACGGCAACCATCGCCTCGGGCACCGCGCTCCGTATCTCGATCGCTTCGTCGAGCAGGGCAACGAAGAAGTGCCGACAGCCCGCGGCATACAAGGCCTGCGCGACGGGAAGCGCACCTAGACCGTAGCCGTCGGCCTTGACGACGCCGGCAACCGGCCCCGACGGATGCATTGCACACAACAGGCGCCAATTGGCGACGACGGCAGCGAGGTCGATCTCGAGTATTGCCCCGGCGCGCTCAGCCTTCGACATGCGCTGAATGCACGCGGTCGAGGTCGGCGAATCGGGTGAACTCCGAACTCGAAGAACAGCTGGATCGTCCCGGTCGGACCATGGCGCTGCTTGGCGATGATCAGGTCCGCCTGGTTATGCACACGCTCCATCTGGCGGTGCCATTCATCCATTGCAGCCTGAAATTTCTCCTCGTTGTCGAACGCTGCCAGCTTCGGCATTCGCTGCTCAAGGTAGTATTCGTCGCGATAGATGAACATCACCACATCGGCGTCCTGCTCGATCGTGCCCGATTCGCGCAGGTCTGCCAGCTGCGGGCGTTTGTCCTCGCGACTCTCGACCGCGCGCGACAGCTGCGAAAGAGCGAGCACCGGGACGTCCAATTCCTTGGCGATCGCCTTCAGACCCTGTGTCAGCTGGCCGATCTCGAGCACGCGGCTTTCGGGCCTGGTGCCGGCAGCCGGCCGCATGAGCTGCAGGTAGTCAACAACGATCAGGGCGAGGCCCTTGGTCCGTTTCAGCCGCCGCGCGCGTGTGCGCAGCGCCGACAATGTGATCGCCGGCGTGTCATCGATCTCGATCGGCAACGAGGCGATCTCGCGCGAGACCTGCACGAACTTGTCGAAGTCGCGCTGGCTGATGTCGCCGCGACGAATACGATCGCTGGAGACCTGCGCTTCCTCACTCAACAACCGGGTCGCGAGCTGCTCGGCGCTCATTTCAAGAGAAAAGATGCCGATCGCGCGCTTGGCGGTCGCGTTCTGATCAGTGGTCTGCGCCTCGGCGATCAGCGCCTTGGCCGCACCAAAGGCGATCGCCGTGGCAAGCGAGGTCTTGCCCATGCCGGGCCGCCCAGCGAGCACGACAAGGTCCGAACCATGCAGGCCGCCCATCTTGGCATCGAGATCGCGCAGGCCGGTGGTCAGGCCAGAGACGTGGCCAGTACCGGTTGAAGGCGCGTTCGGCCCCTTGGATTGCTGCGGTCAGTGCCCGGTCGAAGGTCATGAACCCGCCGCCGGCGGCGCCGTCGGTGGCAAGCTGGAACAGAGAGTGTTCGGCCGCCTCGATCTGCAGCGCTCCGTCCAATGCAGCTTCGGCACCGAACGCGTTGTTGACGACGGTCTCGCCGATGTCGATTAGCTGCCGACGCAGCCAGGCGTCGTGAATGGCGCGGCCGTATTCGCCGGCGTTGATGATGCCCACCATCGCCGTGAGCAACTGAGCCAGGTAGGCTGTGCCGCCGACCTCCTCCAAGATTCCGGAATGCTCGAACTCCGCCTTGAGCGTGACGGCGTCGGCAAGCTGGCCGGCCTCGATGCGACGCGCAATTGCCTGATAGATGCGGCTGTGGATCGGGTCCGCGAAGTGGTCTGGTGAGAGGAACTCCGAGACCCGTTCGTAGGCGCGGTTGTTGGCAAGCAATGCGCCGAGAAGCGCCTGCTCCGCCTGAACGTTCGACGGCGGCAGACGCTGGGATAGGCCGAGGAGTGGCGAATCGATGGTGTTCACTGCCTGCACAGCATAGGCTCTTACGCAGCAAATAGGCAGCGCTCTGATGATCTGGATAACGGGGATATCGGGGACGAAACTGGCATCGGCATGCGCATGCGCATGAAGTTCGATCAGTTCCGATTTGCGGAGCCAGCGCTGTCGCTGATCGTCAACCGGCAGAAGATGTCGCTGTTTCGCTGGCTGACCAGGAGGGTTCCCCCGCTATTCCTGTGCGGTGGCGACGTGATGACCGCCGGCCCCATGGTCACCGGATATCACGAGCCGGACGTACTGAGCGTGCTCGCTTTCCTCGCTCGGTCCGGCTTCGATCGGGCACTGATCGACGTGGGGGCCAATATCGGTCTGATGACCTATCATTGCCGAACACTGTTCGGAATGTTTCACTGCTTCGAACCGAATCCGCGGGTGTTCAACGTGCTGACAGCGAATTTGGCCGGGGTATTTGGCCCGGAGCTGCATCTGCACAATTTCGGTCTCGGCGAGCAGGACGAGACTTCGGTGCTCTCGATTCCGCACCGCAACCAGGGTGGGGCATTCATCGCCGGCAAGTCCAATGCCTATAGCGACGATGTACTGTCGGATGCAAAACGCGTCCTCGATGGTGTGTCGCGGACTGAAGTCGAGGTTCGGCGAGGCAGGCGAATTTTCGAGGAACTGTTTGCCGAAATGCCGGACGGCGGGTTCGTCGTGAAGATGGATACGGAAGGATTCGAGCAGACGATCCTGCGTGAGATTGCCGCTGCGAAACCGCCGGCTGCTCGCATCGCGGTGGTGTTCGAAAACCTGCAGCCGGAGTTTGATGCACGGGCCTTCATGCGAGATGCAATGGGAGCGACAGGACTTGTCTTGAAGCTTGCCGACAATCTTGACGCGATGCGGTCACGCATCGGCAAAGAGGTTACCAAAATCACTCGGGGCAAAGTGTTCCGGCTGACGGATCAACCGGCGGATTGGGTCGGTACAGTCGTCCTTGTTCTCGAAAACGCGTCGACTTGACGCTCAGAGTCAGTGATGTAGTCGCGCGTCAGGGGAACTGCCGTCTGTTGATGCGCGAACTGGATCTGGAAGACAATATGGCCTTCCCGGCGGAAGGCGATCTCGGCGCCGCAAAGGTAGAACTCGAACATGCGGCAGAAGCGCTCATCGTATAGCGAAGCGATGGCATCGCGCTTGGCGGTGAAGTTGCGGCGCCAGTTGCGCAACGTCTCAGCGTAGTGCAGTCGCAATATCTCGATGTCGGTGACAAACAAGCCGTGTTGCTCGATGCGCGGCACGACCTCGGACAACGCTGGACAGTAGCCGCCGGGGAAGATGTACTTGGCGATCCATGGGTTGGTGAAGCCTGGGCCGTCGCTGCGGCCGATCGCATGCAGCAGTGCCACGCCATCAGGTTGCAGACAGCGCGCCACTGTGTCGAAAAACTCGCGATAGTGACCCACCCCAACATGCTCGAACATGCCAACCGAGACGATGCGATCGAATTTGCGATCGATGGCGCGGTAGTCGAGGAGTTCGAATGTGACGCGGTCCGCCAGCCCTTCGGTCGTGGCGCGTGCGCGTGCTTCGCTCAGCTGTTCCGCTGATAGCGTCACACCCGTTACGCGGGCGCCATAATCGCGCGCCAATGTGAGCGCCAAGCCGCCCCAGCCCGAACCGATGTCGAGTACCTGTCAGACCCGGGCGGTCCAGGCACAGCTTGGCTGCGATGTGCCGCTTTTTGGCGATCTGCGCCTCGTCTAGCGTCTCGTCCCCGCGCGGGAAATAGGCGCAGGAGTATTGGCGATCGCGATCGAGGAACAGGCTGTACAGGCGACCATTCAGGTCATAGTGATGTGCCACGTTTCGCTGCGCGCGACGCGCCGGGTTGTATTGGTCAATTCGACGCCTCAGGCGCGCGAGCGCTGCGCATACCCGGGCGATGGGATGGCCGCTGCCGTTGGCCATGCGGTTCAGCATCAGCAAATCGAGCGTCTGGTAGATGCCGCCGTCACCGGGGACGAGGCCACCATCCATGTAGGCCTCACCGACGTGCAGCGCTGGATTGACCATAAGGCGGCGAACTGCGTCGGAATCGCGCAAAGCGATGGATGCTTCCGGGCCTGAACCGGGCGGCCCAGCGTAGTTCGTCACGCGTCCGCCCGGCCAATGGACGGTCAGACGGCCAAGAGTGATGAAACGCCTCAGGATGGCGTCAAGGGCTGCCTGCATGGAAGGGAAACATGGCCCCAAAATGCTGGTTTGGTCAAAACGCGGCGACTAGCTTTTCTCAAACGCTACGGAAGATAATCGAAGCATTTGTGCCGCCGAATCCGAAGCTATTGGACAGAGCGCAGTCGATCTTTCGCTCCTGTGCTGTATTGGCAACACGGTCGATCACGCTATTCCAACTCGGCTCCTCGAGATTGAGTGTCGGCGGGGCCACCCCATCGCGTATGGCCAGGATCGAAAAGATCGCCTCTACTGCACCCGCTGCGCCGAGAAGATGCCCGATAGCGGATTTCGTGGACGACATCGCCAGCCCATTGGCCGCATCACCAAACACATTCTCCACCGCCTCGAGCTCAAGATCATCGCCGAGAGGCGTGGAGGTCCCGTGCGCGTTCACGTACTGGATCTGCTCGGACGCAACCCTGCCATTGCGCAGAGCAGCGCGCATCGAGCGGACCGCACCATTATGACCTTCGGCGGGTGCCGTGATGTGATAGGCGTCGCCGGACATTCCGTATCCAGCGACCTCGGCGTAGATCTTCGCCCCACGTTGCCGGGCATGTTCGTACTCTTCCAGGATCAATATGCCGGCACCTTCCCCCATGACGAAGCCGTCGCGGTCCCGATCCCAAGGGCGTGACGCCTTGGCGGGTCGGTCGTTGAAACCGGTGGAAAGTGCGCGTGACGCGCAGAACCCGGCAATGCCCAGTTCGCACACCGCAGCTTCGGCGCCGCCAGCGACCATCACGTCGGCATCGCCCCACATGATCAGGCGGGCAGCATCGCCAAGAGCGTGAACGCCCGTGGCGCAGGCAGTGACGGCCGAGTGGTTCGGGCCTTTGAAGCCATATTTGATCGAAACGTGTCCGGACGCGAGATTGATCAAGGCGGAGGGAATGAAGAACGGCGACAGTCGGCGTGCGCGACCCTCGTACACCTGAATGGAAGCATCATAGATGGTTTGCAGTCCGCCAATCCCGGAGCCTATCATGACACCGGTCGCGCATTTTTCGTCCTCGCTCTCTGGCGCCCAGCCGGAGTCTTCGACTGCCTCTGCTGCGGCAACCAGGGCGAGATGAATAAATCGGTCCATCTTCTTAAGGTCCTTGACCGGGATCCATTCAGACAAATCCAAGCGGTGCTCGGACTTCACGCCGGCCGGCACCTGACCGGCCACTTTGCAGGGCAGATCCTTCGTGTCGAACGCCTGAATTGCCCCAACGCCCGATTCGGCATTGATCAGCCGCTGCCAGACAAGCTCGACCCCGAGTCCCAGGGGACAGGCCATGCCCATGCCTGTCACCACCACACGCCGCATATTCCAGAGTCCTCCCGATCGGGACCGCTCAGGCGGCCTTTTGCTTTTCGATGTATTCGATGGCGTCCTTCACCGTGCTGATCTTCTCGGCAGCGTCCTCGGGAATTTCGACGCCAAACGCCTCCTCGAAAGCCATAACCAGTTCGACAGTGTCCAGGCTGTCGGCGCCAAGATCGTCGATGAACGAGGCTTCCGGCGTGACCTTGGCTTCCTCCACTCCGAGGTGCTCGACCACAATTTTTTTCACCTTATCTGCGATCTCGCTCATCGGTCCTGCAACTCCTCCTATGGGCGCCCGGGGGCTGTGTTACCGCGGCTGCCCGCGCCGGACGAAGCTTTTGGGCGCTTAGCATGGTTTCCGCGGGCGCGCCAACCAACCCCCGCCCACTCAAATCATGGCCATTCCGCCATTGATATGCAGTGTTGCGCCGGTGACCCAACCGGCCTCGTCGGAGGCCAGGTAGGCGACGGCAGCCGCGACATCCTCAGCGCTGCCGACCCTCCCCAACGGGATCGACTCGACCAGCTTGGCTCGCTGCTGCTCCGATAACCGCGCTGTCATCGACGTGGCTATCAGCCCGGGCGCCACGGCGTTCACCGTCACGCCGCGCGAGGCAACTTCCTGGGCCAGCGCCTTGGTCATACCGATCAGACCGGCCTTGGCAGCGGAGTAATTGGCCTGACCAGCGTTGCCTGTTACGCCGACAATCGACGAAATGTTGATGATGCGTCCGGCGCGACGCCGCAGCATCCCACGCAACGCCGCCCGTGCCAGGCGAAACGGCGCGGACAGGTCCACGTCCATGACCGACTGCCAATCTTCATCGCGCATGCGAAGCGCGAGCATATCGCGCGTCATGCCGGCGTTGTTGACCAGGATGGCCAACGGGCCGGCCGCCTGCTCGGCCGCCTCAACCAGCGCGTCGGGCTCGGCGGCGTCGCGCAGATCGCCGGGACAGATGAAACTTCGCTGACCAAGATGGGCAGCCACCGATTCGAGCGCGTCACGCCGCGTGCCGGAGAGAGCCACGATCGCGCCTTGGGCGTGCAGCGTCGTGGCAATGGAAGCGCCGATTCCTCCAGAGGCGCCGGTGATCAGCGCAACCTTTCCATCGAGCCGGAACATCGTCAAAGCACCTTGAGCAGGGCTTCGACCTCTGCCGGTGTGGCAGCCGAGGCCGTAGCGGCATCGGGTGCAATACGGCGGATCAGTCCGGACAGCACTTTGCCGCTGCCGAGTTCAACGAAGCTGTCGATGCCCAGTTCCACCATGGCGGTGACGCATTCGCGCCAGCGCACCATGGCGGTGACCTGACGGACCAGCAGGTCGCGGATCAACGCTGGGTCGGTGGCCTTGGCCGCAGACACATTGGCGATCAGGGGCACCACTGGGGCGCCAGGGGGTGTGTTTTCCAGTGCCTCCGCCATGGCGTCAGCGGCAGGTGCCATCAGCGCACAATGGAACGGGGCCGAGACCGGCAACAGCATCGCCCGCCTGATGCCTTTCGTCGAGGCAATCGCGACTGCTCGTTCGACCGCACCACGATGGCCAGAAATGACGATTTGGCCGGCGCCGTTGTCATTGGCTGGCTGGATGACCTCGGTCTCTGGCGGATCGCCACCGGGGACCGGAGCGGCTTCCTCGCAGATCGCCTGTGCCTGCGCCATCTCTGCACCGAGCAGCGCCGCCATGGCGCCCGTCACCGGCGGGTACTGCCTTCTGCATCGACAGGCCGCGCAGCTTCAACAGCCGCACGGCATCGGGGATTGAAAAACTGCCGGCGGCGGCAAGACCAGAGTATTCACCGAGTGAGTGACCGGCGACGACCGCTGCCTTCTGCCGCAGCGTGAAGCCTCCCTCCTTCTCCAGCACCCGCAGGACAGCGAGCGAGTGAGCCATCAGAGCAGGTTGGGTGTTCTCGGTCAGCACCAGCTCTTCGCCGGGCCCCTCGAACATCAGGCGCGACAGATTCTGTTTCAGGGTTTCATCGATCTCCTGGAACACCTCGCGCGCCGCGGAAAAGGCAGCAGCGAGGTCGCGCCCCATGCCAACGGCCTGGCTACCCTGGCCTGGAAAGATGAAGGCGTGAACCGGCATGTGACTGCTACCTCCGGGAGTGGCGCCTAGCTGTGGGTCACAAACCTGTCAATGCGAAGCGGCCTGTTGCATATCCGCGAGGATCCGCCGCGCCGCCGCGGCTGGATCAGTGGACTGCGTGACCGGCCTTCCAACGACCAGATAGTCCGCGCCGCGCGCAATCGCCTGCCTTGGCGTCGCGACGCGCTGCTGATCATGGGTCTCGGCACCCGGCTCACGGATGCCTGGCGTGGCAATCAGCAGGTGCTCGGCTGCGATCGTTGCACGGATCGCGTTTGGATCGTCGAGCGCCGAGGCAATGATGCCGTCGCAGCCGCAGGCCACCGCCTGACGCGCTCGCAACTGCACCAACTCAGCGACCGAAAGTGCATAGCCCATTTCACGCACCGAAGAGTCATTCTGGCTGGTCAGCACGCTGATCGCGAACACCTTGGTGCTCGCAGATCCGCCCTTGCCGGCCACCGCTGCACGCATGATGTCGGGATCGCCGTGTACCGTAACCAAGCTCGCGCCGCGTTCGACTGCCCGGGCGACGCCCTGACGCACCGTCTCGCCGATGTCGTACATTTTCGCGTCGAGGAATACGCGCTTCCCATCAGCGATGAGCCCGTCGACGAATCGTTCCGCACCGGGTGCGAACAGCAGCCAGAGGCCGACCTTGAAGAAGGACACGATGCCGTGGAGCTGGCCCGCCAGTTGCGCCGCACGCTCTATCGTCGGCACGTCCAATGCAACGATCAGCCGATCAGCCATCGCCCGAGGGACATCGCGCGTCGCCATCAGTCGGGCCGTCGTCGGATGACGAGTTTGGGGGTGCAGTTCCGCATGATCTCTCCGTTCTGGTTGTTCGCCAGAGCGCCCAATGGCGACTGTGCCCCAATCTGCCTTCGCGCCGGAAGGGGGGCGCTTCTCCGACGTGAAGCATAGCGGGGGGTGAACGGCTGCCCTACGTTGCTGGCGGAAGGAGCCGCATAATGCTCGACAGCGCCGTCCTCAATGCGATCCGTGCCGTGGTGGGCGAGCGCGGTCTGCTGACCGGAGACAGCACCGCTGGATACGTGGAGGATTGGCGCCGTCTGTACCGTGGCAACACGCCAGCGGTTGTCCGCCCCGGAAATACTGACGAACTGGCCCAAGTCGTGCGGCTGTGCGCCGAGGCACGCGTGCCGATTGTGCCGCAGGGCGGCAACACCTCGATGGTCGGTGGCGCCACACCGTCCGAAGCCGGCGATCAGTTGATATTGAGCACGGCCCGGATGCTGCGCGTCCGCGACATCGATCCGCTCGACCTGACCATGACTGTGGAATCGGGCGTGACCTTGCAGGCGGCCCAGCAAGCTGCCACGGAGGCAGGGTGCCTGCTGCCATTATCGATCGCTTCCGAGGGCAGCGCCCAGATCGGCGGCGTACTCGCGACCAACGCCGGGGGTAACAACACGGTACGCTACGGCAATGCGCGTGACATGGTCCTGGGGCTGGAAGTGGTGCTGGCGGATGGCTCGGTTTGGAACGGCCTGCGCCGGCTGCGCAAGGACAACACCGGTTATTGCCTGCGCCAGTTGTTCGTGGGCTCCGAGGGCACGATCGGTATTATCACCGCCGCCGTGCTGAAGCTGGTGCCGCAGCCGCGCGAAGTTTGCGTTGCGCTGTGCGCGGTCCCCTCGCCGGAAGCGGCGCTGTCTCTGTTCGCGCGCTTCCAGTCGCACGATCCGGCCGCGCTGAGCGCATTCGAGCTCATGTCGGGTCTCGGCATTGCGTTTGTCTTGCGGCACATCGACGCGGCAGTGATGCCGCTTTCGACGCACGCGCCCTTCTACGTGCTGGTGGAACTCGCGACGCCGCGACCCGATGCAGGACTGCGGACTGCGCTGGAGACCGTGTTGGAATCGGCCCTGGCCGAGCACATCGTTTCCGATGCGGCAATCGCTGAATCGGTGGCACAACGCGCCGCGATGTGGCGGCTGCGCGAGGAACACTCGGAGGCACAGAAGCGGGAAGGGGCCAGCGTAAAGAATGATGTCTCGGTCCCGGTGTCGAAAGTACCGGCATTCATCCGCCGCGCGAGCCAAGCGTGCGAGGCGCTCATGCCGGGCATCCGCCCCGTGCCGTTCGGGCACGTCGGCGACGGCAATATCCACTTCAACTTGGAACAGCCCCTCGATGCGGACCCTGCATGGTTCCTGGCGCAGGACCACGCGATCATGGACACGGTCAACGATGTTGTGCGGGAATTCGAGGGCAGCTTTTCCGCCGAACACGGCATCGGCAAGCTGAAGCCCTACTTGATGACCACCTGGCGGGGCGGGGCAGAGCTCAGGCTGATGCAACAGATCAAAGCAGCCTTGGATCCCCAGGGGATCATGAACCCCGGCAAGCTTCTCCCCTAAGGCCGGGAATTGGAGCGGGGCACGCCGCGTCCTTTGACTGACAACGCTTCGCTGCCAGACGCAATGCTTTTCAGGAGTGCGATGTGACGCAGGTGTGGCTGAATCGGATTGGCACTGCCGTTCCACCGCACGATATCCACGCGGAGTTTGTGGAGTTCGCGCAGACGGCGCTGTCGGACGTCAGGAGCCGTAGCCTATTTCAGCGCATGAGCGACCTCGCCGACATCGAGCATCGGTTCTCCTGCTTTGCCCCAGGGCCCAAGCCGCGCGATCTTGTGCTGGACAGCGGCGGCTTCTACCGGCGACGCGCTTTTCCGTCGACCGGGGCGCGTATGGCACTGTATCGCGACGCTGCACTCGGCCTGGCGAGGCAAGCGATTACAGCCCTCGAAATCTCGGCGGAGCGTGACTCGATCAGTCACCTGATCGTGGCCAGCTGCACTGGCTTCACCGCGCCTGGGCTTGATTTCGACATCATGCGGGACGCCGACCTTCCGTCCTGGGTCGAACGGACCGTGGTCGGATTCATGGGCTGCTTCGCCGCGGTTAATGCAATGAAGCTGGCGCGCCATATTGTTCGTTCGGAGCCTGGCGCGAAGGTGCTGGTGGTCAACCTAGAGTTATCGAGTCTGCATCTGCAGGAGCAATGGCAGCTCGAGAAGATGCTGAGCTTCCTGTTGTTCGGTGACGGCTGCGGCGCGTGTCTGATATCTGCGGACCCGACCGGGCTGGCGCTCGGCCAGTTTCGCGCGCAGGTGCTGCCGCGCAGCGCCGATCTGATCACCTGGGAGATTGGCGATCAGGGGTTTGAAATGCATTTGTCGGGCCAGGTACCCGGCCGCATTCGCCGCTGGCTTCGCGAACATGGCAGCGACCTGCTGGGCGATCGCAGGCCCTGCGATATCGCCCTGTGGGCCGTGCACGCCGGTGGGCGTTCGATCCTCGATGCCGTGCAGAATGGACTGGCCTTGAAGCCCGATACGCTAGGCTTTTCCCGTGATGTGCTGAGAGCGTTCGGCAACATGTCCTCTGCCACGCTGGTGTTTGTGCTGCAACGGATTCTGCGTTCGGCGCACGCTACGGGTGAAGGCTTGGCGATGGCGTTTGGGCCGGGGCTGACCGTGGAAACCTTCGCGTTCCATCGGCCATGACACTCGCGACTCGCAGCACCGCCGCGGAGCAGATGGACACCGACTGCGTCGACTACGACGATTATCGACGCTGCCTGCGCGACCTGTCGCGCGTCAATGCCGTCACGTTGACGCACCGCTCCACGTTGGCCTGGCTCAGAAGACGCACCCAAGGCTTGCAGTCATTTTCGTTGCTGGATGTCGCATGTGGATATGGCGATGCACTGCGGACGGTTCGTCGCTGGGCGGACCGAAATGGTTTGGTTGCTCGGCTCGAAGGTATCGACCTGAACCCCTGGGCGACGCGCGCCGCCCGCGAGGCCGCCGATACGTCGATCACGTATCGTTCGGGCGATGCATTTGCTATCGATCAGCATGAAGTCTTCGATTTCATCATCAGCTCGCAATTCGCGCACCATCTGACCGATGATGAGATCGTGCGATTTATCCGCTGGATGGAAGTGCATGCGCGTCGCGGCTGGTTCATCGCCGATCTGCATCGCCATTGGCTGCCGTATTACGGGTTCGGCGTTCTGGCATGGCTGGCCCGCTGGCACCATTTTGTCCTGAGCGACGGACGCATATCCATCGCTCGCGCTTTCGTGCCCGCAGACTGGCGGCGGCTGGTTCGGATGGCCGGCTTATCCGAAAACGAGGTGGCGATCACCTGGCATGTTCCGTTTCGCCTCTGCGTGGAGCGTCGGTGACGGGGCCAGTGATCATCGGCGGCGGCCCCGCAGGGTCGGCCGCCTCAATCGAACTCGCGCGCGCCGGCCATCAGGTCACCGTGATCGAGCGCACCGTCATCGCCACTGACAAGGTATGCGGCGATTTCCTCAGCCCCGAGGCGGTTGCCCGCATCGAAGCACTTGGCGTCGATCTGGCCGATGCTCCATCAATTGACACGCTGCGGCTCATTCATCGCCGCCGCGTCGTGCAGACGAGGCTGCCGTTCACGGCGCGTGCATTGTCGCGGCGTGCGCTTGACGAAGCATTGCTGCAGCAGGCGACCGCGGCGGGCGCCTCGGTGCTGCGTGGCCATCGGGTGAGCACCGTCGATGGATGCGGCGCCGCACTGCAGGTGGTGTCCGGCGCACTCGGGACGATCGCCACCGATACGGTGTTTCTTGCCACCGGCAAGCATGAATTGCGAGGCGATGCGCGGCGTGTGCATCACAACCGGCTGGTTGGGCTGAAAATGTACTATCAGCTTGAGCCATCGCAACGTCTGGCGTTGCGCGGCCACATCGAGCTGATGCTGTTGCCGGGTGGCTATGCCGGCCTGCAGCTAATCGAACGCGACAGGGCGGTATTATGCATGTTGCTGCCTGCCGGGTGCCTTCCGGCCGCCGCTGGATGCTGGGCAGTGCTTATAGGTTCGCTCGCGCAGGCGTGCCCACACCTCGCGGATCGCTTGTCCGGCGCCAAAGCTTTGCTTGATCGCCCTTTGGCGATCGCCAACCTGCCGTACGGCTATGTGTATCGTGCCCCGCGAGGGCACAGAAACGGTTTGTATCGACTCGGCGACCAAGCCGCCGTGATACCGTCGTTTACCGGAGATGGCGTGGCGCTGGCGCTCGCCAGCGGCAGCCTCGCCGCGCGCATGTGGCTCAATGCCGACAGCAGTGATACGTACCAACGCCGATTTGCCCAGGACGTGTCAGCGCAGATGCGCTCCGCGGTTGCGATACATCGGCTGGTGCTCACTCAACTATGGCGGCCGTGGCTCGTGACAATATGCGGTATATGGCCGGGGTTGATGAGTTTCGTCGCACAGCAGACCCGAGTCGCAGCTTTGACCGACAGCGGCTACGCTTTATGAAGCCGGAGATCGGCCGTGCGGGCTACCGCGCTACGACGGACCCTGATCGCCGCCGCCATGCCTGGGCACGGCTCCGCCGGTGCGTTGCCTCGTGCCACGCCTGTGTGTAGACGCGCCCGCCTTGCATCGCCCCGCCTGCTGACGCACAACCAATTTGTCGTCAACCAGGGGATTCGGGCCACCGGCGATGCGCTCAGGCAGGCTGATCACGCGGCTGGATCGTTACATGTTTCGTCAGCTTCTGGTCGCATTGGTCGCGGTCACGGGGGGACTGACTGCGCTTGTCTGGCTCATTCAGTCACTGCGCTTTGTCGAGCTTGTGGTGAACCACGGCCTCTCTCTCGTGGTATTCGTCGAGCTGACGGGACTGCTTATCCCCAGCTTCGTCGCCGTCATTCTGCCGATCACCATCTTCGTCGTCGTGCAATTTGTCTACCAGCGCCTCTCCGGCGACCGCGAGATCACTGTGATGCGGGCGGCCGGGCTCTCGCCATTCGAGCTGGCGCGCCCGGCGTTGGCGGTGGCCACGCTTGCCGTCCTATTCGGCTATGTGCTGACACTGTGGCTCGTGCCCGTCAGCCTTACGTCGTTCCGACAGTTCCAATGGGAGATCCGCAACAGGATGGCAGCCTTCCTCCTGCAGGAAGGGGTATTTACGCAGGTCTCTGATGACCTCACGGTCTATGTCCGGTCGCGCGATCCCGATGGCACGCTGCGCGGAATCCTGATCGACGACGGACGCAACAAGGCCGCCCACGCGACCATCCTGGCAGAGAGCGGCAGGCTGACAGAAGGTCCTGATGGTCCGCGCGTTCTGTTGATCAACGGCAGCCGCCAGGAGATCGACCATCAGAGCGGCCGGTTGAATGTGCTGACATTCGAGCAGAACGCGCTCAACCTCAACGATAACAAGGGGAGTTCAAACGAGCGGCTGCGCGATATCTCGGAGATGTCGTTAGGCGAGCTGCTGCACCCGAATGTGACCAATCCGAACGACGTGCCGAAGTGGATCGCGGAAGCCCACAAGCGGCTGGCGATGCCGCTGACGGCGCTTTCGCACGCGCTGATCGGTCTGCTCGCCGTACTTCAGCGGTACATTCCGCCGACATGGCAGTTTCGTCAGGCCGCTTGCCGCCATTGCCGCAATGGTGCTGCTGCTGGCGTCGGGCCTCGCGATAGATAACCTTGCGGCGCGCAGCAACGGCCTTTTGCCGCTCGTCTGGTTGCATGCGGTCGCACCAGGTCTGCTCTGCGCATGGTTGCTGTTCGGCCCACAATGGCGCTCCTCGCGACGCCACTTGCTGGCACCCACCTGAACAGATGACATTGCCGGTTACGCTGTCGGTCTACATCGCCAGACAATTTGCGGGCTTCGTGTTCGGGATGCTGCTTGCGCTCTCGGGTCTCGTCGCGATGTTCGACTTTATCGAGCTGCTGCGTCGCTCGATTTCCAAGCCGGACGCAACCTTTGCGATTGTGGCGCAGATCGCTGGCCTGCGACTGCCGTACATTGCAATGCAGGTGCTGCCGTTTGCGGTGCTGCTGGGCGGAATGTTGTGCTTTTGGCGTCTGACGCGGTCGTCGGAGCTTGTCGTCGCCCGGGCAGCAGGTGTGTCCGCGTGGGAGTTTCTTGCAGCTCCAACCGCTTGTGCACTGTTGTTCGGGCTGCTGGCCACAACTGCCATCAGCCCGCTGTCGTCGGTAATGTTCCGGCGCGCCGAGGCCATGGATGACATTTACCTCAAGAGCGGAGGGGGGCCGCTGGCATTGAGCGGCGGCCAGCTTTGGTTGCGGCAGTCCGACCGCGGGTTGGCTCCGCAAGGTGTTGCCATCATCCATGCACATGGTGTGCAACTGCGCGGGAAGCGGCTGACCGCGACGCAGGTCAGCGTCTTCCGCCTCGATGATCACGACAAGCTACTGACTCGAATCGAGGCCGGCAACGTGTGGCTCGGCCCGGGCGCCTGGCTGCTGCAAAATGCGCGCGTGATCCGACCAGAGCAGATGCCAGAGCCTCCGACCAACATTGCTTTGCCGACAGACCTGACCGTGTCGCGCGTGCAGGAGAGCTTTGCATCGCCGGACACGCTGTCGTTCTGGACACTGCCTGATTTTATCGCGCTACTTGACCGGTCGGGATTTTCCTCAATTCGCCACCGGCTGCATTTCCAGGCGCTGCTTGCATCGCCACTGCTGTGTGCAACCATGGCGCTGGTTGCGGCAGGCTTTTCCATGCGCCCGACCCGGCGCGGCGGCGTAGCGCAAATGATCGGCAGCGGCGTTGCCATAGGGTTTGCTCTATTCGTTATCTCGAAGATTGCTGAGGAGTTCGGGCAAACCGGTGCGTTGCCGGTCGTATTGGCTGCCTGGGTACCCGCAGTCTCTGGCATGATGTTGTCCATAGCGCTCCTGCTGCACACGGAAGACGGCTAGGCATGGCGCGTGTGCTGCTGCTTGCGCTTTTGCTGCTGGTCGCACTGAGCAATGTCGCGTGGGCGCAATTAGGGGCGCTGGCCAACGCCAGCGGACAGCATCAGGTGGCGCGCAACCAGCCGGTGACATTCACCGCCGACTCGGTGGAATACGATCGCGAGAACGCGCTCGTCATTGCTCAGGGCCATGTGGAGGCGTGGCAGGGCGACCATGTGTTGCGGGCGGACCGTATCACATTTGATCGCAACACCGGCATCGCGGCGGCCAAGGGCAATGTTGTGTTGCTTGAGCCGGATGGACAGGTGCTGTTTGCCGATTATGCCGAGCTGACGCAGGACATGAAGAACGGCGTGCTGCGCGACATGCGGGCAATCCTGGCCGAAAACGGCAGGCTGGCCGCGAATGGAGCGCGGCGCACCGAAGGCGAGATCAACGAGCTTTCGCGGGTGGTCTACTCGACCTGTAATCTTTGCGCCAAGGATCCGACAAGGCCGCCGCTGTGGCAGCTTCGTGCCTCGTCAGCGGTGCAGGACCTTGAGCACAAGAAGATTGAGTATCAGGACGCCGTACTGGAGATGTACGGTGTTCCAGTCGCCTACATGCCATATTTCTGGCACGTGGATCCATCGGTCAAGCGAGCAAGCGGCCTGCTGATCCCGTCGCTGGGCACCTCATCGCACATCGGCGTCTTCTTCGCCCAGCCGTACTATTGGGTGCTTGACGATCAGTCAGATGCCACGTTCACCCCAATGATCACCACCAAGGAAGGGCCACAGCTTAGCGTTGAATACCGGCGCCGGTTCAACAACGGCAATGTCCAACTCGATGGCTCTGTCGGCTACACGGACAACTCTCCGCAGGCGACGATCTTTGCCAAGGGACAATTCAGTCTAAATGACACGTGGCGCTATGGCTTCGATATCGCGCGCGCCTCATCCGCCGATTATGTTCGTAATTTCAGCCTGAGCACGCCAATAGGCACGAATCCTGCGCTACTGACCAGTCAGGTTTACGTCGAGGGCTTTGGACAGGGAGCATATTCTCGGCTGGATGTACGTTTCTATCAGAGCCTGACGACGGCTGTCGTCGGCAGCACGTTGCCGCTTGTTTTGCCGCGTTACCAATACAGCTATTTTGGCCAACCCGACGCGCTTGGTGGTCGCCTTAGCCTCGACTTCAATGCATTCAATGTGGTGCGCACAGTGGGCACCAATACTCGACGAGCCGCATTTACCGCGGACTGGACGCGGCCCTTTGTCGGCCAGTTTGGCGATCTGTGGACCATCAAATTGCACAATGATGCGATCGCCTACGATGCAAATGCGTTTAACGAGCAGCCGAACTTTGGGCCTGTGAGCCAGGTAAACACGGCGCGCGCGCTGCCGCAGGCAGCAGTGGATTTTCGTTGGCCATTCATGCGCGATTCTGGCGCATGGGGAACCCAGATCATTGAACCGATGGCTGAAATCATTGTCGCGCCCCAGGCGGGCGATAGTCAGAACTCGAAGTACCCGAACGAGGACAGCCTCGACTTCGAGTTTTCCGATGCCAACCTGTTCGGCTTCAACCGCTTTCCTGGCGTAGACCGTCTGGAAGGCGGGACCCGTGCGAATGTCGCGTTGCATGGTGTGTGGTACTTGGCGGGGACAACCTTCGACTCGCTGATCGGCCAGTCCTATCGGACCAACAAGAATTCTGCGGTACCGATATGGTCCGGGCTGCGCGACCAAGTCTCGGATGTGGTCGCGCGCACGTCATTTGCGCCAACAGATTGGCTCAACTTGACCTATCGTACCCGGCTCGATCACCGAGACTTCACCGTCCGCATGGCCGACGCGTTGGCGACAGTGGGAGTGCCCAAGTTCTCGGTCAATGCTGGCTACATCTATACCACGTACGATCCGTATACGCTCTACAATCAGCCGCCACCGCCGCCAGCCGGCAATCAGTTCTATACGCCGCGCAACGAAATTACACTCGGCGTGTCGTCGAACCTGGGACACTATCGATTCAATGGCTGGATGCGGCGTGATCTCCAGCTGAAGCAGATGGTCGCGGCCGGTGCCGATGCTGCCTACGAGGACGAGTGCTACATCCTGGATTTCCGGTTCTACCGGCGATCCACCTCGTTCAATGGTGACAATGGTTCGACCACGGTGCTAATCCAGGTTACTCTCAAAACGATCGGGCAGTTCGGATACAAGGCGCTTTGAGTAGCAGGAGATCGCGGTCATGACCCGGATCGGAGCAGCCTGGTGGGCCCTGGCTTTTCTGGTTACGCAGCCCGTTGTGGTGGGCGCGGTGACGCCCGCGCCGACGACGACACATGCCATGCGGATCATCGCTGTGGTGAACGGCGACGTCATAAGCAACGCCGATGTGGACAACCGCACCCGGCTGTTTGCTCTGTCCACCGGTTTGCCAATGACGCAGGATGTCCTTGACCGCTTAAAACAGCAGATCACCCGCCAGCTGGTTGACGAGAAGCTGCGCATGCAAGAGGTGCAGCGCCGCAAAATTGTGGTTCCGGACAAGGCTATCGCCGACTCGATCCACGACATCGAATCACGCAATGGCCTACCTCCAGGTGCGCTGCAGCAAAAGCTCAGCGCCGGCGGCGTGGCGTTCCGCACGTTGATCGATCAACTGCGGACCCAACTCGGCTGGACGCAGGTCCTGAAGGAGCAATTGGGCGATCAGGCCAAGCTCACCGATGCCGAAGTTGCCGACCAGCAGCGACTGCTCGCGGCGCAGATCGGCAAGCCCGAGTATCGCGTCGGCGAGATCTTCATACCTGTGGAGGATCCTGCGGCACTGCCCGATGCGCAGCGATTCGCCGAGACCGTGATCAGCGAACTTCGCGCCGGCGCCCCATTCCCGGTGGTTGCGGCACAGTTCAGCCAGAACCAGACTGCGCTGCAGGGCGGGGCCTTGGGCTGGGTTCAGCCGAACCAGCTCGATAGCGAAGTGGCGCGCCTGGTCGCGGAAATGCCGGTTGGTGCGATCAGCAACCCGGTGAAGGTCCCGGGCGGATTCTCGATTGTCACGTTGCAAGGCAAGCGCGAGATCGGCCGGGAGATCGGGACGGTGCTGTCATTGCGGCAGGTTTTTCTGCCATTCACCAGTGCACTCAACCCCCAGGCGCCTACCGAACAGCAGAAGCAGGCATTGGAGAAGGCCAGAGGCATTAGTGCCAGCGTGCACAGCTGCGAACAGATGGAGCAAGTCGCGAAAGACAACAATTCGCCACGCCAGGCGGATCCTGGCGAGGTCAATCTGGACACGGTGAATCCGCCGACGTTTCGTCAAGTACTTTCGAACATACCGCTATCGCGTGCCACTGAACCGGTGGTGACCAGTGATGGTATCGCCGTGCTTATTGTCTGCTCGCGGGACCAGAAGAACCTTGCACAACAGAGCAAAGAAGAGATCCAGGTCCAGCTCTTGAATGAGCGAGTGGAACTATTATCGCGTCAGTTGCTCGCCAGTCTGCGCCGCCGCGCCACGATTGATCTGCGCCCTGGCGGGGCGTGACCACCGAACCTCCGCTGCGCGAAGTCATTGCGCGGTACGGACTCGCAGCGAAGCGGTCACTCGGCCAGCATTTCTTGTTGGATGCGAACCTGACCGGGCGAATTGTGCGCACCGCCGGACCGCTCGGTGGGGTGCACGTAATAGAGATCGGGTCAGGACCCGGGGGACTGACGCGTGCGCTGCTCGGTTCCGATGCGGCCAGCGTTACCGCAGTGGAGGTGGATCCTCGTGCCGTCGAGGCGCTGCGTGACCTGTCCAAGCAGTTTGGTGGGCGCCTCAGGGTGATCGCCGGCGATGCTCTGGCGCTTGACATGGTGTCTCTGACACCGGAGCCGCGGCAGATCGTTGCCAACCTGCCGTATAACATTGCGACACCACTGCTGGTAAGATGGCTGCGGCAAGCTTCGGCATTCCAGCGGTTGACATTGATGTTTCAGCAGGAGGTAGCCGAGCGGATCTGTGCGGCGCCAGGAAAGGCTGCGTATGGGCGCTTGACGGTACTGGCGCAATGGACCTGCGAGGCGGCATTGCTGATACGGATTCCGCCCGCGGCATTTGTGCCTCCGCCCAAGGTTTACTCGGCGGTGGTGGGACTGACGCCGCATGCGGCGCAGCCTGATCCGCCGCTGTTCACTACTATGGAACGGCTGACCGCGGCAGCGTTCGGTCAGCGTCGCAAGATGTTGCGCAGTGCGCTCAAGCCGCTGGGCGGCGAGATCTTGCTGCGGCGAGCGGGGATCGCCGCTGATCGGCGGGCCGAGACGCTGAGCATAGCAGAATTCGGTCGCCTCGCGCGGCTCGTCTCTGCTTCAGAACCCGGCAATGAACCTGTCGAGTCCAGCCTGGCGTGATGTTGCCAAGCGTGCGGCGTGAAGCACGGCATGCACCGCGGCGACCGCCTGTTCCAGGTCGTCGTTGACGACGACATGCGAAAACTCGCGCCAGTGCTCGATCTCGTCGCGTGCCAGCGACATGCGACGGGCGATCTCTCCGCCATGTTCGCCCGCGCGAGCGCGCAGCCGCGCTTCGAGCAGATCAAGATTTGGCGGCAGGATGAATACACCCACGACATCGTCCGGCAGTGCTGCCCGCAATTGCTGGTGCCCTTGCCAATCGATGTCGAAGACGACGTCGACGCCGTTATGGAGCGCCTCCTCTACTGGCGCACGCGGCGTTCCGTACCAATGCCGCCCGTAAATTCGGGCGCACTCGAGCAGTTCGCCGGCCGCCGCCATCCGGTCGAACTCCTGCTGATCGCAGAAGCTGTAGTCCACCCCATCGACTTCTCTCGGTCGAGATGGACGGGTCGTCACGCTCACCGACCGCCTCAACTCAGGATCACGCGCCAGCAGCGCCGTCGCAATTGAGGTCTTGCCGGCCCCTGAAGGTGCCGACAAGACCAGGCATACACCGCGGCGGGCGATCTTCATTCGATGTTCTGTACCTGCTCGCGCAATTGCTCGATGGCAGCCTTCATCTTCAATCCGGTCGTCGTCAGCTGGGTGGAGGCCGATTTGCTGCACAGTGTATTGGCCTCCCGGTTGAATTCCTGCACCAGGAAGTCGCAGCGCCGGCCGATGTTCACTGCCTCGCGCAGCAGAGCGTATGCCGCTTCGATATGGCTCGCCAACCGGTCCAACTCTTCGCGCACATCGGATCGCGCAGCGAGCAGCGCGACCTCCTGGGCGATGCGTTCCTCAGGGAGTGTGGGCGCCTCGCGCAGCAGGCCGGTGAGGTTCTCCATTATCCGGGCCCGCTGTGCTTCCGGCTGGCCGGCCGCTTCATCTGCGGCCTGACACCGCAGGACGGCTATCTCACGAAGGAGGCGCAAGAGCGTCTCGGACAGCCTTGCACCCTCCGCTTGCCGGGCGGCAACCAGCGCATCCAACGCCTGTGCGAAGCTCGCCACGACGGGGCCGCTATCGACTGCCGCCTCATCAGCGGAAGCCGGCCGCAAGACCCCGGGCAGAGCCAGCAGCGCCTCGGCTCGCGGCACAGGGCTGCCCGGAAGCCGCTGATGCAGTTCCATCGCCAGTCCCAGCACCTGCTCCAGTGCCGCGGGATCAGCGACCAAACGCGGTTCGCTCTCCCGTCGCACCGAGAGGCTGGCTGTAACATTGCCGCGTCTGAGCACCTTCGTGGCCGTTTCGCGCAGTACCGGCTCCATGGCGTCCAGGCCCGATGGCAGGCGAAAACGCAGGTCAAGCCCACGGCCATTGACGCTGCGCAGTTCCCATACCCAGGCAATGCTTGCTGCTCTGCCTTCAGCGCGCGCGAAGCCGGTCATCGAGGCGAGGGCTGTCATGCGGAGCCTTGTATCAGTGAGGCCCCACGTTGAGAATCCTTAGACATGGATAACATTCGCACGTCCCTGATCACCGGTGCATCTTCCGGGATTGGAGCGGCGCTCGCACAAGCGCTGGCGCCCGGGCGCGACACTGCACTTGTCTGGCCGCGATCGGTCGCGGCTTGAGGCTGTCGCGGCGAGTTGTCGCGGCCGCGGGGCTACCGTCGAGAGCAAGGTGCTCGACGTCCGTCACGCGGAGGCCATGGCGGCCTGGATCGGTGCGGCAGGGCAACTTGACCTCGTGATTGCCAATGCCGGTATTTCGGGCCGCTCACGGGAAGGCGGGTCGGAGAATGAAGCGCAGACCCGGGCGATCTTCGACGTCAACCTGGGTGGGGTGCTGAACGCGGTGCTGCCAGCCATGGGACTCATGGCACTGCAGCGGTCTGGCGTAGATGGCATTCGCGGACGGATCGTGGCGATTGCATCGATCGCTGCGTTCATGGCGGCGCCCGATTCTCCAGCCTACTGCGCCTCTAAGGCTGCCGTAGATCGCTGGATGGTGGCGACCGCGCCAGCGGCGCGGCGGAATGGCATCGTGCTCACCAGTGTCTGTCCCGGCTTTATCACCACCGCGATGACTGCGGGCTACCAGTTCCCCATGCCTGGGCTGATGGACGCTGACCGAGCGGCCCGCATCATACTGCGCGGCGTGGCGGCGAGCCGCATGCGCGCGGTCGTTCCGAGATGGATGGGACTTGCCGCCCGCGCTGCGGGGATGCTGCCGCCACGCGTGATGGGCGCGCTGCGGCGGCGTCAGACCTGAGGCTGCTCGGGCGCTGCGCCGGGGTCGAACAGCGTTCCGGCGTCGAACTCTGCCTCTTCCTCCTCGGCCTCGGCGCCGACACGTTCGCCGCGCGCCTGCCGCTCCGCCTCCTCCTGGCTGCGGGCCACGTTGACGATCACCGGAATAGATACTTCGGGGTGCAGCGCAACCCGGACCCTGGCCAGTCCCAGCGACTTGATGGGATGTTCCAGCTCGACCTGCTGACGCGTGATGGTGAGCCCGGCGGCGGTGGTCGCCTCAGCGATGTCACGCGCCGAGACCGAACCATACAGGCTGCCCGACTCTCCCGCCTGGCGAATGATCATCACCGAGAGACCGATGACACGCTCTGCCACGCGCTCCGCCTCCTCGCGGCGCTTCAGGTTCTGCGCCTCGAGTTGTGCGCGCTCCTGCTCGAAGCGAGCGAGATTCTCCTTGTTTGCCCGCAGCGCCTTCTTCTGCGCCAGCAGGTAATTGCGCGCATAGCCTGGGCGGACTTTCACCAGGTCGCCCATTTGCCCGAGCTTCTCCACCCGCTGGAGCAGGATCAGTTCCACATCAGCCATGGTGTGCGCTCCGTCAGCTCACGGTGTACGGCAGCAGCGCCAGAAACCGGGCGCGCTTGATCGCGACCGCCAATTCGCGCTGCCTTTTCGCCGAGACTGCAGTGATGCGGCTGGGCACGATCTTGCCGCGCTCGGACAGGAACCGGGACAGCAACCGCACATCTTTGTAGTCGATCTTCGGCGCATTCGGTCCGGAGAATGGGCAGGACTTGCGACGACGGTAGAATGGCCGCCGGGCACCCACTGCGGCACGACGCGCGGCCGGATTGATTTCGGTGGTGTCGGACATGGCCTATTCCTCGGCCTCGCGCAGATCGTCGGGGGCGGAACTCGTCGCGCGCACGGTATTCCTCGCGGTCATCGAAGCCACGGCGACGGCCGCTGTCGAACCGGCCGGCAGGCTTGGGACCACGGAAGGTGCGCTCCCTGTCGTCTGACCTGCGCGAGAGTACGGCAGACGGTGCTTCCTCGATTTCATCCACCCGCAGCGTCATGAACCGCAGGATGTCCTCGTTCAGCCCGAGCTGACGTTCCATTTCGGTCACGAAAGTCGGCTTCGCATCAAGGCCGAGCAGCATATAGTGGCCCTTGCGGTTCTTCTTGATGCGGTAGGCCAGGCTTCGCAGACCCCAGTATTCGCGCTTTTTTACCTCGCCACCCTCGGTCTCGAGTTGGCCGGCTATGCCGTCGGCAATGCCTTCGACCTGCTGCTGCGTGATGTCATTGCGTGCAATCAGCACGCATTCATAAAGCGGCATACTTTCCACTCCCCATGGCTGGAGGCCCGCGGGACTGCGGGCATAACCGGGGGCGATGCCGTCGCCGCCCGGCAGGGAAGGCGGGGGTTAAGCACGACCGGGGTGGGCAGGGCAAGACGCTGGGGTCAGAACGCCTGATCCCAAGGTTCGGGCAGCATGGCGTAGCTGTCACCCTGCCGGACAATGTTGGCGAAGCCCGGGAAATGCATGTGCATGCCGGCCACCAGCAACCGATCGGTCGCGACCATGTCGAGCACCCGCTTTCGGGTCGCCCTGGCAGCGTGCGGATCGGTGTCGAACTCGATGGTCACCTCGGGGCGAGGAATTTGGATATCCGGCACGTGCACGATGTCGCCCCAGATCAGCAGCGAGTCGTTGCCGGACGAGATCATGTAGCCGCTATGCCCCGGCGTATGGCCATGCAGCATCACCGCGGTGACGCCCGGAAACACCTCGGTGCTGTCAGAGAAAGTATGCATCACATTGTGATAGGGAGCCATCTGCTCACGCGCGCACTGGAAGTACAGCTTCTTTGCCCGATCGCTCGCCTTGGCCATCGCCGCATCGTCGTTCCAGTGGCGGGGCTCGTTCTGATGCACGACCAGTTCCGCGTTGGGAAACAACTTGCGGCCCGACTTGGGATCCGTGAGCCCCGCTGAGTGATCGGGATGCATGTGGGTCAGGATCACCTTCTCGATGGCGGCCGGATCGATGCTGGCAGCGGCCAGGTTCCGCTGCAGCTTGCCGGCGGTGGGCAGCAGGTAATCGCCGGATCCCGTCTCGATCAACGCCAGTCGGCCAGCGGAATGAATCGCATAGCAGTTCACCGACGTGCGCCGTCCGGGGCGGAAGTTGTCGCTCAGCACGCGCATGGCGTCGTCCGGCGCGATGTTCTGCAGCACGTCGACAGTACCATCGAGATAACCGTCTGACAGTGCGGTGACCACAATGTCGCCGATGCGGCGGTGGTATACGCCTGGAATCTGCTGGGTCGGTGGCTGGATCACGGACGACTTCCCTCCTTCAGCGGGCGCGGCGCGGAGGCGCGCCGCAAGCGATCATTGATTGCACGTCCAATGCCGTGATCCGGCACCGGCATGGCCGCAATTCCGGTCAGTCCCAGCGTCGGAGCGTGCTCATCGAGCATGCGCAGGCCAGCAAACAGTCGGGACGCAGCTTCAATCAGGTCACCCCGATCGCTCAAGCTGAACACCAGTGGAGCGCCCGGCAGCGGCGCCCCGAATGCAAGCAAGGCTTCGCCTTTTCCGAGCTCGGTGGCGTCCATGCGGAGGGGCAGTCCCGGCGCGTAGTGCGAAGCAAGCATTCCGGGTGAACGAATGGACTTGGCCGCTCCGCTGCACGACCCCACCGGGCCAATCAAGTTCTCGATTGCCTCTATCGTCGCACCACCGGCCCGCAGCAGCTTCGGTTGTGCGAAACAGAGGTCCAGGACCTGTTGAACTCGACGCCGACATCGCACGGACCGCAGTCGAGGATTGCCGCAATCCGGCCGCCTAATTCAGCCTGTACATGCTGCGCTGTCGTGGGACTCACCCGGCCGGATCGATTGGCTGACGGAGCAGCGACCGGCCGACCCACCTGCTGCAGTAGTGAGCGTGCCACTTCATGCGCCGGAACACGGACCGCCAATGTCTCGAGCCCTGCGCTCGCCGCAAGGCTGACCGAGCAACGGCTCGCACGCGGAAGCACGAGCGTTAATGGACCGGGCCAAAACGCTCTGGCAACGCGACGTGCCACGGCAGATACAATGACATCTTCCAGCGCTGTATCGGCATCCGGATAGTGGCAGATCAGGGGATTGAAGCGCGGCCTGTCCTTCGCAACGAACACCGCCGCAACCGCGCTATCATTGGTTGCGTCGGCCCCCAGTCCATACACTGTTTCCGTCGCGAATGCCACACGTGCACCCTCGCGCAGCAGTGTGGCGGCGCGTCTGATGCCATCGCGACTTGCGTGTAAGAGTTCCGTCATATTGTCGGCTGATTAACCCCACAGATCGGCTATGGCAAAGGCGAGGCGCACTGCTACAGTTTGTGCTTGTTGCGCTCTCAGCGGCGAATTTCCAGGGGGTCCTACGCATGATCGATATTGCCTTCGCCAAACCGACATTGCCGAAATCCGGCGCCCTCGTCTTGCTGATCGGCGAAGGTGAAGTCGCCTCGGGCGTGTGGCAGCAAGTCGATGAAGCGACAGGCGGCGCCATTGCACGGGCCTTCAAGTCGGCAGAATTCAAGGGAGCGAAGGGCAAGATCTGCTCGATCATCGCACCCGGAGCCGGCCTGTCGCGCGTCATAGCGGTGGGTCTTGGCAAGCCTGCAGAACTCAACAGTCGTGTGTTGAATGAGGCTGGCGGACATGCCGTGGCGGCGTTGCAGCAAGAGCCGACTGCGGTCGTAGCAACGGGAATGCTGCAATCTGCGCAGGCAGCTGAAGTGGCGCTTGGTGCCGTGCTGCGCGCGTATCGCTTCGACAAGTATCGCACGAAGGAGAAGCCGGAGGACAAGCCGAAATTGGCCAAGCTGACGCTGCTGGTAAGCGAGGCCACGGCGGCCAAGACCGCATGGGAACCGCTGGAGGGTGTCGGGAAGGGCGTTGCGCTGTCGCGCGATCTGGTGAGCGAGCCGCCCAATGTCCTGAACCCAGCCGAAATGGCAGACCGCTGCAAGAAGCTCAGCGAGCTTGGAGTGAAGGTCGAAATTCTGGGCCCTCGCGAATTGGGCCGACTGGGATTCGGAGCGTTACTCGGCGTCGCCCAAGGCAGTGTGAATGAACCCCGCATGGTGGTCATGCAGTGGAACGGCACCGGAAACAGCCGCAAGGCAAAGGGCAAACCGGTTGCCTTCATCGGCAAGGGGGTCACCTTTGACACCGGCGGCATCAGCATCAAACCGGCGGGCGGCATGGAGGACATGAAGTGGGACATGGCCGGTGCGGGTACCGTGGTTGGCCTGATGGCGGCACTCGCCGGCCGCAAGGCCAAGGTCGATGCCGTCGGGCTCGTCGGATTGGTGGAGAATATGCCGTCGGGCAGCGCGCAACGTCCGGGAGACGTGGTGAAAAGCTATTCCGGGCAAACCATCGAAGTGATCAACACCGATGCCGAAGGGCGTCTGGTACTGGCCGATGTGCTCTGGTATTGTCAGCAGAAGTTTGAGCCCCGCTTCATGATTGATCTGGCGACGTTGACCGGTGCAATGATCGTGGCTCTCGGACATGAATTTGCCGGCATGTTCAGCAATGACGACGCACTGGCGCAGAAACTGGCGACAGTCGGACAGGTGGTCGGCGAGAAGGTGTGGCGTTTCCCGCTCGACGATGCGTACGACCAGCTGATCAAGTCCGAGATTGCCGACATGAAGAACATTGGTGGTCGTCCTGCGGGATCGATCAGTGCCGCGCAGTTCATCCAGCGTTTCGTCAATAAGACACCCTGGGCGCACCTGGACATCGCTGGCGTTGCATGGAGCACAAAGGACGCGCCGTGCATACCGAAGGGCGCGACGGCATTCGGCGTTCGGCTGCTGGATCGTCTGGTGGCCCAGCACTACGAGGAATAGGCGCCGGTTGATTTGCCGGCCGTCATCGCCCAGAAACATCCCGCTCCATCGCGGGAACCAACATGACGACCGGATACTTCTTCGAGGATTTGCAGGTCGGCCAGACCGACAGCCTCGGCAAGACGATCACCGAGGCTGACGTCCTGCTCTACGCGGCTGTGTCCACGGACACCAACCCGATCCATATCGACGCCGAGGTGGCGAAACAGTCGCTCTTCGGCGAGCGGATCGCACACGGGATGCTTTCCGCGGGGCTGATCAGCGCTGTTCTCGGCACGCGCCTGCCGGGTCCCGGTTCGCTCTACATGCGCCAGTCGCTGCGCTTCGCTGCTCCGGTCAAGATCGGCGACACGGTGAAAGCGACCGTCACGGTGACCGCTCTCAATACGGAGAAGAAGCGCGCCACGCTCAGTACGGTATGCACCGTGGGCGACGCTGTCGTGATCGAGGGCGAGGCCTACGTTCAGGTCCCATCTCGCGCCTGATGCAGATCTTCCACGACTGGCGCAACCTGGCGGCGGATGCGCGCGGCGCCACGGTGGCACTTGGCAACTTCGACGGCGTCCATCGCGGCCACGCTGAGGTCATCAAGGCGGCGCATGCGGCGCGCCCCAAGGTACCGCTCGCGGTACTGACCTTCGAGCCGCATCCGCGCGAGCATTTCCGGCCCGATGATCCGCCGTTCCGGTTGACTTTGTCGGCCGAGCGGGCCCAGGCGCTGGCGGCGCTTGGGGTGACGCTGCTTTACGAGCTGCCGTTCAACGACGATTTCAGCCACATGCCTGCCGAGCGCTTCGTGAGCCAGGTGCTGCACGAGGGACTGGGCGCGCGGCACCTGGTGTGTGGGCCGGATTTCGCGTTCGGTTATCGCCGCGGTGGCGACACCGACTTCCTGGCCCGGCACGCCGAGGCATTGGGGATGGGGCTGACGCTGGTGCCCTTGCTGGCCGACGCCAACGGCCCGATTTCAGCCACCCGAATCCGCCGCTTCCTGCAGGACGGTTATCCCGAACGCGCGACCGCCGATCTCGGCCGGCCATGGACCATCCGGGGCATCGTGGCGCATGGCGATGCGCGGGGTCGGACCATCGGCTTTCCCACGGCCAACATTGCATTGGGGCGCCATCTGGAACCGGCCCGTGGCGTCTATGCGGTGACGGTCCGCTTGCCAAATGGAATATGGCACCCGGGCGTCGCAAACATAGGGCGGCGCCCGACAGTGAACGAAGGTCCGGAAAGCCGACTAGAGGTTAATGTTTTCGGCTTCGACGACGACATTTACGGTGCCGAACTGTCGGTGGCGCTTCACGCGTATATCCGCGAGGAGCGGCGCTTTTCGGGCCTCGACGCGCTAAAGACACAAATCGCAGCCGATGCCGAGAAGGCTCGACGGTTATTGGCCAACGTTTGACGCACCACGACTGAAGCGCCCGCAGGCGACAAGACACTTAATTAACACTAGGGGAAACGACATGCTGACGCGCCGTGCCGCGACCACGATGCTTTCGGGTATTGCAGCTGCGCCTTCCTTCGCCTGGGCCGCTGGTTCCGGACCGACCGCTGTCTTCTACGATGCCGTTGGACCCAAGCTTACCTGCTGGCACGCCGACATCGCGAACGCCACGCTGGAGCCGCAGGGCAGTATCGCCGCGCCGGCCCTGATCCAATACGCCTGGCGGCACCCGACAAAGCTCGTGCTTTATGTCGCGTCCAGCAATTTCGTGCCGATGGGCCAGCCTGACGGCAAGCATCACCTGACCGCATTCCGGATCGATGCTGCAGACGGCGCGTTGAGCCCACTTGGCGAACCCGTCGCGATCCGCGCACGCCCGATCAACATCACCGTGGATGCGGCAGGGCACTGGCTGCTGACCGCATACAACTTGCCCAGCATGATGTCCGTTCATCCCATCCAGCATGATGGAGGCATTGGCGAGGAGATAAAGCAGTCGGCGCCGATCGATGGCGGCATCTATGCGCACCAGATCCGTATGATGCCGTCAAACAACGCCTTCGTAATGGTCACGCGCGGCAACAATCCAACAGCGGCAAAACCCGAAGATCCAGGCGCCCTGGAGGTAAAGGCGCTGAAGAAGGGGCAGGTGACCGACATTGCCTCGATCGCGCCAGGTGCCGGCTACGGCTTCGGTCCACGCCATGTCGACTTTCATCCGACGAAGCCGTGGATGTACGTCTCGGTGGAGCGCCAGAATCAGCTCCAGATGTACCGCCTGCGTGGCGACAATCTGGACCCGGCGCCGTCCTACGTGCTCACGACGCTGAAGGAGCCCGGGAACCTGCGGCCTGGGCAGATGGTGGGTCCGATCCACATCCATCCGAACGGACATGTCGTCTATGTCGGCAACCGCGCCAGCGGGACGATCGAGCGCGACGGCAAGAAGTTCGCTGCGGGTGGCGAGAACGCAGTCTCCGCGTTCATGATCGACCAAAGCAGCGGTGAGCCCAGGCCGCTGCAGGCGATCGACACGCATGGCTACCACCCGCGCACATTCTCGATCGACCCCAGCGGGCGCATGCTGGTGGTGGCCAATCTCCAGCAGATGCCGGTGCGCGAGGGCGATAATGTGACGATCCAGCCGGCGACCTTATCAACCTACAGGATCGGTGCGGACGGCAGACTGACCTATGTCCGGTCCTACGATATCGAGACCAACGGTCTGACACAGTGGTGGAGTGGCTTCGCCCGGCTTTGAGGCAAGGCCCAAGCCTCACACTCGTCTGGCCACGCTGTTAACCCCATGGGCAGCCGTCGTCGTGCGGTCTATACCCTGGGCAATGAAGCCTCCTCACTCAAACCGCCCGGGTGGTGGCGGGAACCGTCCGCCCGGCGGCGGTGGCCCCCCGCGCCAGCACGGCCATCCCAACGACCGCCAGCCGCGGCGTGAGCAGGGCGCCTTTGGCCAGGGCGGCCAGCAGCAACAGCGCGACAGTCGCCCGCAAGGCGGCCATGGCCAGGGGCAGGCCAAGCCGTTCCAAAAGCGCGACGGTCGCCCGAATAAGTCTTTTCGCCCAGACCATCAGCGCGACCACCGCCCGCGACCTCCGGAGACGCCCCGTGGGGCGCTTTGGCTCTATGGCCTGCATGCCGTGGCCGCGGCACTCGCCAATCCTGCCCGTCGGCTTCGCCACCTGATGCTGACCGAAGAGGCGCAACAGACACTGGCGCAGCGCCAAGCGCCACCCTGGCCGCTGGCGCCCGAGCAGGTGGACCGCGGGCGCCTCGATCATCTGCTCGGCCGCGATATCGCACACCAGGGCGCTGCACTGCTGGCCGATCCGCTGGCAACACCCAGCCTGCAGCAGGCACTGGAGCGACCGGGGCCGTTGATCGTGCTCGATCAGGTCACCGATCCACGCAATGTAGGGGCGATCCTGCGGTCCGCAGCAGCATTCGGCGCCGCGGTGGTCATCACCCAGGACCGCAACGCGCCTGAGGAGACGGGTGCGCTCGCCAAGGTGGCGTCAGGCGCGCTCGAAACCATCCCGCTCCTGCGGGCCGTCAACATCGCTCGCACGCTGATCGCGCTGAAAGCCGCGGGCATCTGGACGATTGGCCTGGATGCCGGCGGTCAGCCGCTGTCCGGTCCGGCGCTGGACGGCCGCCGCGCCGCGCTGGTGCTGGGAGCCGAAGGAGAAGGCCTGCGGCGACTGACACGGGAGACCTGCGACGAGCTCGCCGGGTTGCGTATGCCGGGCAAGATGGAGAGCCTGAACGTCTCCGCCGCCGCATCGATCGCGCTGTACGAGCTGACGAGACGCGCATGACCAGCTACCAGCCCGACAAGGCCGCGGCACTGCTGCACGAATCTCGGCAGCGAGGTGAGCAGCTTGCTCCCCTGGCGAAGGACACAGCGCCCCGGACTGAAGTGGAGGGTGCGGCTGTCCAGCATGCGCTGGCCCGCCGTCTTGGGGCGACGTCACCCGGGGGCTTCAAGATTGGCGCCACGGCAAAGCGCATGCAGGACTATCTCGGCCTCAGCGGACCGGCAGCCGGCTTTATGGCGGTTGGCAACATTTACCGCAGCGGTGTCGATATTCGCTTGGCCGAGTTCGTTCGTCCTGGGGTCGAGTGTGAGCTGGCAGTCCGGCTTGCGCGCGACCTGCCCCCGGGCCCCTGCCTACCTGAACAGGCGGCCGATGCGGTCGGGGAACTGATGGCCGGGATCGAGATCGTCGACAATCGCTATGGCGAGCTCCTGGAGCTCGGTGTGCCCACGCTGATCGCCGATCAGGTTTTCCATGCTGCTTGCGTGCTGGGCGAACCGGGCGTGCAGGACTGGCGCACACTCGACATCCGCGGTCTTCGCGGGCGGCTGATCGTAGACGGACATCAGCGCGACGAGGGGGTAGGCGCCGACCTGATGGGTCACCCGATGAACTGCCTGGCATGGCTTGCCGGGTCGCCGGTCGCGGCGGCGTTTGGCGGCCTGAAGGCAGGCCAGGTGGTGATGCTCGGCAGTGTCACGCCGCCGGTGTGGCTGACGGAGCCGGCCAGCGTCACGGTGGATTTCTCGCCGCTACCGCCGGTACAGGTACGCCTGAGCTGAGGTCGATCACCTCTAACACGCCGTTAGCGATTGAAGGTGCATACTGTGGCCCACTGATGGGGCTGCGTCATGTTCCTCGATTGGAGCGACATCTCGGACGATCTGCAGATCCTGGTTGCGCGTGAAGCGCTCGGGCGAGCTGCGACGACAGTCGCCACGCAAGCCGTGGCACTGGCTGACGAAATCGATGCTGGCAACATCGCCGATCATGGCGGGGCGGATGCGTTGCGGCTGTTGGCCGCCATCTTGAGCGAGAGCATCGAGGATCCTTTGCCACCAGCCGGCATGGCGGAGCCCGCTCCTACGTTCGGTTGATCGATCAGCCCTGGCTTGACCTTGCCATCCGCCATGACATGAAGGCGGTGGAGGAGCCGGCTGATGAAGATCACTGCTGTCGAGACCTATTGGACCCGCATTCCGTTTGACATGGGCGGCAAGCCGGCCTCGGTCGGCGGCCTGGGCTGGCAATCGATGAACACGGTCTGGCTGCGCATCGTGACTGACCAGGGGCTGGAGGGTTGGGGCGAGGGCTTCGGCCATGCCTCCGCGCCGGTGACCAAGACCGTGATGGATACCCAGCTTGCCCCCGCGGTGCTCGGGCAGGACCCGCGCGATATCGCCGGACTGCGACACCCTCTCGCCAAGGCGTTCCATGGCTTCGGCCGCAATGGTTCGCATGTCTTCGCACTCTCGGCGCTCGACATCGCCCTGTGGGATCTCGCCGGAAAGGCCGCCGGCATGCCGCTGTGGCGGCTGTTCGGCGCGACGCCGGTATCGACGCTCACCGCCTATGCCAGCCTGCTGCGGTATGGTGAGGCCACAATGGTCGCCGGCGCCTGTGAGCGGGCCATCGCACGCGGCTATCGCGATATCAAACTGCACGAGACCACCGTTCCGGAAGTGCGCGCCGCGCGTCAGGCGATCGGCCCGGAGGCGCGGTTGATGGTGGACACCAACTGCCCCTGGACGGTGTGGGAGGCGATCGACGTGGCCCGCCGGATGCGCGAATTCGATCTGACCTGGCTGGAGGAACCGGTGTTCCCGCCTGGCGATCACGCCGGACTCGCGCGCGTTCGCCGCGAGGGAGGCGTACCGATCGCGGCCGGCGAAAATGCCGCGGGGCTGCATGACTTTCGCGCGCAGTTCGAAGCGGGCGCGATCGATGTGGCGCAGCCCAGTGTGATCAAGATCGGTGGCCCATCGGTGATGCTTGAGATCGCCGCGCTTGCCCGGGCATTCGGCGTCCGCGTGGTGCCGCACAATGCATATTTCGGTCCTGGCTTTCTCGCCTCGCTGCACGTCAATGCGACGATTGCACCGGACGCGCCGTTCGAGCGGCTGTTCATCGATCTCGAAGCCAGCCCTTACCACGAGCTGGTTGCGGCCAAAGACGGCAAGGTGAGCGTCCCAGATGGCCCCGGTCTCGGCCGTGATCCCGATCTCGCGGTGTTACGCCGCTATCTCATCGCAGGGCCAACGTTGCACGAATCGTAAGCACACGCCGGCTCGTGTTCGCAGGATAAGTCTACGCAGCGGCGGTGGAGGCACCTACCGATCCCAGCGTCAGAGCAGCTGCATTCCCGGACTGATCAACAGCCATTGATTCGGCAGTCCGCTCGAAACTGCCCTTGCCCGATTCGGCGCAGCTGTTGCAGCAAGGGCTGGCCTTGAGCAAGGCACCGGCGCCACAGAACAACCGCAGGGGGGCGGCCCATGAGACACGAGGAAGCGGCAGCACAGTGGCTTCGTCAAGCGCGTGCCCGCCATAAAGGCGTTCAGCATCTCGCGGCGCGCATGATCGAGATCGGCCACAAGTTGATCGAAGCCGGGGCATTCATGGGACACAGCAGATGGCTGCCATGGCTGCGCGAACATCGCGAAGCCGCCATGCCCACGGGGACACCACTCGACGCCATTGATGACGCACTGTGCCGCACGGCGGAAACCGCAGCATGCTGGGAGGTCAATCCCAGCACTGACAATGACAACCGCCTCACGCGGCTCGTCGAACAAACTCAGGACGCCATCGCGCGAGCCTACCCGCCAACAGAGACCACGCTTCGGCTACTCCAACATATCACACCGGACGGGCTGCAGCTGGCACTGATCCAATGCGAGGATTCCGGAAGCCCGCTCATCGCGATCTCAATCGATGCGGACCACACACTGCGCTGGCGGCAAGCGGCGGGAGCAGAGGCCCGGCCGGCTGTAGCTGCCAGGCGCCTATCCGACTACGTCCGGAAGATCGTGCCGTTTACGGCCAGCCAATGACTTCTCTCGTGCGCTGAGCAAACGATTCTGATGCTGTGCGCGCGACATGGCGGTCAGGCTCGTTCCTACGGAAAGCGCCGCGAACCGCTGGTTCAGCGCGCGGCGCTGGGCAAGCCGATCGCGTGATGGGTTGCGTTCGACAACTACCAGGCACGTACGTCCAGCCAGGTGCTCTGATACGTCGCGCCCTCGCCCATGTCGGTGTAGGCATCCGAGCACAACATGTTGACGCTGCCCTCCAACGTCTCGTTGTCCGGGCGCTGCCCGGGCACCAGCACGACACCGGGCTGGATTTCATCGCGCACGTGCAGCACCAGACCGATGCTGGCACGGTCGTTAACCAGGCGGACGCGATCGCCGTCTCGCAGTTTGCGTGCCGCGGCGTCCTGCGGATGCAGCACACAATACGGGGTTCCCTCGCGCTGACGCAGGAAAGCGACACCAGAGAAGGCGGTGTGACTTAGGAAATAGCCCGGACCGGTCAGCAGCCGTAGCGGCCACCTTGCGCCTTGCGTTGCCTCGGCCGGATCGGGCTGCCAGTCCGGCATCGGCGGCAGGCCCTGCTCGGCGAGCGCCTCCGAGTAGAATTCCAGCTTGCCCGACGGCGTCCGGAACTCCTGCCCCCGTCTGCTGGCAATCGAGATCGGCCCGGCGCCGCGCACGGCATCCGGATCGAACGCCGCGACCGCTCCTTTGGCACCGCGAAACAATTCGCGCAGCAGTTCCGGCTCAGACATCCGGAACACGGGATCGGCCATTCCCATCCGCGCTGCCAATTCCTGTGCAAGCCTCAGGTTCGACCACGCTTCGCCTTGCGGCTGCACGGCGCGTGGCGCGTATTGCATGTAATAGGTGCCGTAAGCGCGGAAGAAGTCCTCGGTCTCCAGATACGTCGCCGCCGGCAGCACGATATCGGCATAGCGCGCCGTCATCGTCAGGAACGGGTCGTGCACCACGGTGAACAGGTCTTCGCGCGCCAGGCCGCGGCGCGTCGTGCGCGCTGTCAGGGCAGGTGATGGCCGGATTGTTCGAAGCGATGAACAGCGCGCGGATCGGCGGATCGTTCAGCTCCAGCAGCGCCTCGCCCAGGCGGTTGTGGTTGATCGTGCGCGTCGCGGCCGGTCCGGATGGCTTGCGCAGCGCGTTGTAATTAAATTCGAACGACGCGGCGGTCAGGTTCACCGCACCGCCGCCATAGCGGCCATAGGCGCCGGTGACGCCGGGCAACAGCGCGACCGTGCGCAGCGCCTGGCCACCATAGGTGTTGCGCGTCATGCCCCAGCCCAGCCGGATCAGCGATCGCTTCGCCGCGCCGTACATCGCTGCGAGCCGCTCGACATCGGCAACGTCAAGACCGGTGATGTCGGCGACATGGTCGGGTGTGAAGCGCGGCAACACCTCGCGCTCGACGCGATCAAACCCCAGCGTGTGTCTGGTCGATATAATCGCGATCGCACAGATCGTCGCGCACCAGGATGTGCATGATCCCCAGCGCCAGCGCGGCGTCGGTGCCGATCCGGATCGGGATGTGCCAGTCGGCATTCTGCGCCGAGCGGGTGCGGCGCGGATCGATCACCACCAGCTTCACGCCGCGCTTGCGCGCCGCGTCGAGCTTTGCCCAGAAGTGCACATTGGTGGCGTGCAGATCGGCGCCCCAGCAGATCACCAGATCCGACTCCGCAACGGCTTCGGGATCGGCGCCGCCGATCGGGCCAACGGTTGCGTCCCACGCCGCCTCCATGCAGCTGTCGCACACCGTGCCGGCCCACAGCCGGCTCACCCCCATCGCGTGGAACAGCCCGTTCGGCAGCCCGCGATTTATCTGTCCCTGATGCGAACTGTAGCAGTAGCCCAGCAACGCCAACGGGCCAGATTCCGCGATGATCGATTTCCAGCGCGCAGTGATCTCGTCCAGCGCCGCGTCCCAGGAAATCGGCTGCGAACTTGCCCTCGCCCTTGGCGCCGATGCGGCGCAGCGGCGTGGCGATGCGGTCCGGCGAATGGACCAATTCGGCGTCGCGATTCACCTTGGCGCAGGCAAAGCCCGCGGTGAACGGCTGGTCGGGATCGCCCTCGACCTTTAGCACGCGACCGTTGTCGACATGGGCGAACAGCGAGCACATGTCGGGACAATCATGTGCACAGACCACGCGGATCGTTTCCAAGCCGAACCTCCAGCCAACAAGCAGCCGATACCTATGGCGGCGTGCGCCCAAGTGATAGGCCACCTGGCAAGTCCGTGGCCAGACCATTGCCGGCATCAGATGCTGGGGCGAGTATTCCAATCTTGGGATAAGACAACGGGGTGGGGTGGCATGCGACATTGGTTGGCCGCGGCGGCCGCTATGGCGTTCTCCTGGAGCGCTTCAGCGGCTGATTTGAAGATAGGGGTATCGTCCGAAGTGACGACACTCGATCCTCATTACTTCCATCTCACCTCAAACACCGAGATCGACAAGCTGATCTACAGCGGTTTGATCACGCAGGATGCCAACCTGAAGGTGATCCCTGATCTGGCGGAGAGCTGGCGCACCGTCGATCCGACCCACTGGGAGTTCAAGTTGCGGCAGGGGGTCAAGTGGCAGGACGGCTCGCCCTTCACTGCCGACGATGTGGTGTTTACCTACCAACGTGCGCGCAACGTGCCGAACAGCCCAGGACCATTCCTGCAGTTCCTCAAGCATGTGGCAAAAACCACCGCAGTGGATGACCACACAGTGGTGATCGAGACGGATCAGCCCGACCCAATCCTGCTGAACGAAATCCTCAATGTCTGGATCGTATCGCGGAAGAACGGCGGGAACGCCGCCACGGCTGACTACAACTCTGGCAAGGCGGCCGTCGGCACGGGCCCTTACCGCGAAGTCGAGTGGGTTCCGGGTGATCGCATCACGCTGGAACGCTTCGATGGCTATTTCGGTGCCAAGCCTGATTGGCAGCGAGTGACCTACAAGCCGATCACCAACGATGCGGCGCGGGTTGCCGCGCTGCTCAGCGGCGACGTGGATCTGATCAGCAACGTGCCCGGCAACGATGTCGCTCAACTGAAGCAGAACCCGAACATCACGCTCGGCACGATGGAGAGCAATCGCTGCTACTTTTGGACGCTGGATGTCGCCCGGGACATGTCGCCGCAGATCACCGACATAGACGACAAACCGCTAAGCAAGAATCCGCTCAAGGACGTGCGGGTGCGACGCGCGATGTCCATGGCGATCGATCGCGCGGCGCTGGTGAGCAAGGTCATGCAGGGGCAGGCGGTGCAGTCCGCGCAGTTCAACCCGCAGGGAACGCCTGGCACCAGCGCCAAGCTGCAGCCGACGCCATACGATCTGGAAGGGGCAAAGAAGCTGCTGGCTGAGGCAGGCTGGGCCAAGGGGTTTGGCGTGGTGGTCAACTCGACCAACGACCGCTATCCGAACGACGGTCAGGTCAACCAGGCCGTTGCGCAGATGTGGACGCGGCTCGGCCTGAAGGCGAGCGTGAATACACTGCCAAAGGCGATGTATTTCCCGCGCGTCGTTAAGTTGGAATTCAGCGTGCTGCTGAGCGGCAATTCCACCGATACAGGTGAGCCGCTGTCGCAACTGCAATATCTGCTGGGCACCTACGACCCGGCGAAGGGCTATGGCGCCGGCAATTACGGCCGCTATTCCGATCCGAAGTTCGACGCGATCATCGAGCAGGCATCGAAGACCCTGGACGACGCCAAGCGCAATATGTTGCTGGCCGAGGCCTATGAGTATGCGATCGGCGAGCAGGTGGCAGCAATTCCGATGCTGTTCCCGATCACCACGTGGGCGATGCGCAAGGGCCTCGTTTACGGTGGCTTCCCTCAGGAAGCGACAATCGCTTCGCTGGTGCACATGACGAAGCCATAAAACCTGCAGTCGAGAGCGCATCAACCGCAGAAACACCGTCGCCTTAGCGCTTCTCTAATCAAATCCCGCGAACATGCGCGGGCGAGTTCCGATGCGGCAGGCATCTTCCGGCGGGAACCGCCCGGCAATGCGACCGTGTGACGCCGCGACGTTTCCGCACCACAGGCCGCTCGCGAGGTGGTACCAATGCGGCGTATCCTGTTCGGCGCGACGCCTGCCATGTTCTGGTTGGTCGTCACGCAAGCCCTGGCGCAGCAGCCGATTTCCACGCCAATGCTGGCGTCCGACCCAAACTTCCGCGATCTCGCAGGCATCGCCGCGCGCTACGGCGGCGCGGGGTTCTCCGACATCACTGCCAAGAACGGCGTCATGCGTACCGGCGTGTTCTATCGCTCCGAGGTGCTGAATGTCAGCGATGCGGACCTCGCTAGATTGTCCACGCTGCGCATCACGCGCGATATCGACCTGCGCACGCCATCCGAGATTGCTCAGACACCGGATCGAGTACCGATCGGTGCCACCTACATCAACGTGAACATCTACGGCACAGCGGCGCCGGCGCCACCGGGATCGCCAACCAGCGCGGCTCAAGCAAGTGTACAGTTCGCGGACCAATACCGAGCGTTCGTCACCAATCCGGTAGAGCGAGCCGGATTCGGAACTGTGCTGGTCGATCTGGCACACAGCGACGAATCCGCGCTGTATCACTGCTCGGCTGGAAAGGACCGGACCGGCTGGACCTCTGTCCTCCTGCAGACCATCGCTGGTGTCGCGCCGGCGACGATCATGAGCGATTACCTGGCGACCAACCGATACGAGGCTGGGAAGATCGCCACCGAACTGGCAGTGATCCGCGCGACATCTGGAGAAACGGCCGCGGCGATCATTGCTCCTACGCTGGGCGTGGAGCCAGGCTTCCTGCAGGCTGCGCTCGATCAGGTGATTGCGTCATACGGCTCGATGGCGGCCTATCTGACCCAAGGTCTGGGGCTCGCCCAGACCGATATTTACGTGCTGCGCGCCAAGATGGTCGATTACCCGATCTTGCCGGGGCAGGACGGGTTCACCGGCAATGCCGCCGCCGGCGCGACGCTGCTGAACGAGATGCAGAATTCGCCGCTGTCCGGTGCCTACACAGCGTTCAACTATTATCTCCAGTCGGCGATCGATGCGGGCACGCTGGGTGGCGTGCAGTCGCAGGTGGGTGGGCAGGTGCGCGCTGACGCCGCGGCGTATCTGCTGCGCCAGCCGCTATCGCTTGATGGTGCGCTCGCGCCCTATGCCAGCGGCCAAGATCTCTCCGTGGGCCAGACGCGCATCTGGATGACTGGACTGGGTGGCTACTTCGCGACCAATGCGCATAGCGGCGCAGCAGGCAGTTCCGAGCAAACTGCCGGGCCGCTGCTGGGTGTCACTCATCGCATCGACAGTCAGGCCAGCGTCTTTCTGGGTATCGGCTACGACTGGGGTGGTGTGGGAAGTGCCGGTGCCACAGCTGACGTCGGCACAGTGCTGGGCACAATCGGCGGACGCTATGCATTCGGCTCATTAGAACAGGGACCGTTCGTCAGCGTGCGCGCTGACCTCGGTGGCCTTGACTATCAGGGCAAGCGGCCGCTGGGCGGCGGGCTGGGCACCGCGAGCGGCAATGCGTCCGGCATGGTGTACGGCGCACAAGCCGTGTTGGGCGACGTGATCCGTCTGGCGGCAGTCACCGTCACGCCGCAGGCAGGCGTACGGCTTGCCCATGTCACTCTCGGCGGCTTCCAGGAGAGTGGCAGCGAGGTTGCGCTGGATGTGCAGCGCCTCAGCCACACCGCATCCAGCCTGTTGACCGGAGTAGAAATCGCCCTCGATCCCTGGCAGTGGGGCAGCTGGGTCGTCACGCCTACCGCGACCTTGGGAGCCGAGCTGGCACTCGGCAACCCACGAGTGGCCAGCACCGGGACGCTGTACGGTTTCACCGTGAACCAATACGCGGCTTATGACAGCCGCTATCTGCTTGAGGGTGGCTTGGGCGTCAGCGCACAGCACGGTGCGTTCAGCGTGAAGGCCGGGCTGAATGCAATGCACGGGGACAGCAGCACAGGCGTCAACGGGCAACTATCCGTGGCCTATCGGTTCTGACCGACTGCGCGGAAGTGCTTCGGCGGCAGGCACAGATCCTAGAAGGAATATTCCAATCCAAAAGTGGCTCCTTGAAAGAGCACATTTGATCCATGGTTGACGCCCAGCGCGCGCACATTCGACGGAGCCGCATAGGTCTGGTCGATCTGACCGGGTGCCAAGGCAACACCGACGAGCCATAGGGCTTCATAGCCCATCTTCAGCGACAGACCTTGGATGACGCGATACTTCAATTGCAAACTGGCCTCGCTGACGAAGGCGGCGCCATTGATCGACGCCGTCGTTGGATAAACCACCTTCCGAATGCTTACCCCGGTCGACTGCTTGGCACCGTTATCGAAGAGCCCGGCCGTTACTCGACCGTCTAGCGAAAAGCGACCAAACTGCAGAATCTTTCCGTCGATGCCAATTTGGATTCCATACAGGTTGTTCGTCGCGCCTGCATTCCAGAAGGGGGGCAGCGCTCCGATCGGCCCATCCGGCGTAACCTGAAAGAGACTGCAGCCCGGACAACTCGTTTTCCATTCAGGCGCCGTGAAATCCGTGGGGGTCAACGTTCCTTGCAGATTGTCGTTCAGCTGTAACCAGCGAAATCCCGCGAGCACGCCGACTCGCGGGGAAAGATTTCAGATGCACATTGGCTTCCGCACTATAAAGACTGGTCGAGGCATTCCAGGCCATGGCTTGGTAAGGAAAATCCTGAGTTTGCCAAAACCCGCCGGGAGCTCTCATCACAAACCAGTCTACCGGATTGTCGGGACCAAAGGATCGGGTGGCGCCTTGGTTGAACACGTTGAAATACGACAACTCCACGCTGTAGCCAGAGTTGTCATGGTACATTAGATCGATTTTCGGTCCGGCTGAGAAACCCTGTCGAAACTGGCTGCTATTGAAAGCTTCAATGCCAGGAGTAATGAAAGTGGCGAGAAACGGCTCACTCCCTGGTACCCGGGCAACGAGAGCCCGATTTACACCGCCGCCGATGCGTTCCAGAGCGATTCCCTGGGCCGAAAAAGTCCAGTGCGGCGTTAGCTCCGAATCATCATCCTGCTTTTGCAGTGACGGCGGGGCAAAGCTGCCACTCTCGGCCAATTTCCCGGTCGAGTTGTCCTGGCCGGCGGCCGGCGCCATTGTCGGCATGATAAGCGTGGCGAGAACGATGCAGAGACATGCTCTGGCGTGGCGCCAACGACCGCAATGCGACGATGCCAACAGGCTTCTCGTGAAAGTGTTTCCAGAGACGGTCACCTTCGTCTTCACCGTGCGTCGTGGCCTTTGGACCCAACGACCATTGCTGACGATCGGTTAAATCTTTGTAAGTGAAAAGCGGCAGCGCATGGTATCGAGGTGCGGAACAACGTACCGCCGTGTCCAAGCGAACGGCACCTGATCGCTTTCGTGAGCCGCCGATCAGTGAGCGGTTTGCTGCCGAACGCTGCTCCCCCTAAGACTCACTCGATCTGTCTGCAAGGAGCATGGTGTGCCGCCCATCGTACAGCAACCGGTCGTCGCGAGACTAACGCGCTCTGCTATCTTTCTCGTCGCGACAATAAGCGACGGGCTGAAGAACGATGCGTCGGTTCGCAGCCTGTGTGGTGATCTGGCTGGACTTGTACGTGCCGTCGGCTTCCGTGACCTCGACGGTCAGCTCTCCTGCATCCTCGGCTTCGGTTCCGACGCATGGGACCGCCTGTTCGGGGCGCCGCGGCCAGACGGTTTGCATCCGTTCCGCGAGATCCGCGGAAAGCATCACGCGATGGCAACGCCGGGCGACATTCTCTTCCATATTCGTGCGGCGCGCATGGATCTGTGCTTCGAATTGGCGACTCAGGTCATGTCGAGGCTCGGAGGCGCGATTTGCGTCGTCGACGAAATACACGGCTTCAACTACTTCGACGATCGCGATCTGATTGGCTTCGTCGACGGCACTGAAAACCCCGTAGAGCAAGCCGCCATCGACGCCACCATAATCGGCGAGGAGGATGCCGCATTCGCCGGCGGCAGCTATGTGATAGTGCAGAAATACCTGCATGACCTGACCCAATGGGACATGTTGCCGGTCGAGGAGCAGGAGAAAATTATCGGGCGGAAGAAGCTGTCGGATATCGAGTTGGACGAGTCCGTAAAGCCTTCCTCCGCACACAATGCGCTGACAACGATCATGGAAGACGGAAGACAACTGCAGATCGTACGCGACAACATGCCGTTCGGGGATGTAGGCAAGGGCGAGTTCGGAACCTATTTTATCGGCTATGCCCGATCACCGAAAAGGATCGAGCAGATGCTGACGAACATGTTTATCGGCAATCCGCCCGGGAACTATGACCGCTTGCTGGATTATAGTCGGGCTGTCACGGGCTCGCTGTTCTTCGTGCCATCAGCAGACTTCCTGGAGAATGCGGCGGCGGATGCAGCTCCGCCGAGTGTCCTCGGTAGCAATGAAGGTCCAGACGAGGATAACTCCGAATCGCCTGCGTCAGATGGCTCCCTTGGTATCGGATCATTGAAAGAAGGCCGCAGCTTGGAATGATACGCACCGTAAGTTCGCGCCCGTCCCCGCGCCAACCCATTGGAGCACAGAATGGCCGATGATAACGATACGAAGCCGTCGCAGGAGCGGGGCGCGAGGCCACGCCGGCAGCGATGCCGCGCAGCAGGCGGCGACAACAGCCGAGAAGGTGCGGCAGTTCGCGGATACCGCAGGCGAAACAGCATGCCGCGGCTCACAGGAACTCGCCGATGTGCAGCAGAAGTTTGCGCAAGAGGCGGGCAGGGATTTCGCGCAAAGCGTTAGCAGAATGACCCAGGTTCTCCAAGAGACAGCGGAGGATTGGCGCGCACTCATGCAGTCGCCGGGTGCGAGCGGCGACAGACTTCAGGAAGTCTCGGTCACTTTAAGCAATGCGGTCGAACGTGTGATGGAAATTAACCTGCGCACGGCAGAGCAGTTGTTCAGAACGTCTAGCACGGTTGCCTTTCTTGAACTGCAGCAACAATTCGTACGACAGTACCTAGATGCGCTGCTGGAGGGCAGCGCAGCGATAGTTCAGGCAGTGCGGCAAACGGCAGAACAGACGCTGCAGCCGCCTGAGGAACGTACGTCTGAGAAGAAACAACAGCGGCACCGGAAAGACGGAGCGCGTCCGCAGGTGGAGCGCGTCGCTGATGTCATCAGCCGCGAGGTCAAGTCGATTAGCCCGGACCAGAACTGTACGGCGATTACGCAAATGATGCGTGAGGCAGACACCGGCATGCTACTCAGTATGCGTCCTGGCTCGCTGGGCCTCGTAACTCAGTAGATGCGCGTACACAATGCGCAGTATTGGATATCTTGACGGATCGCTGTCCTGCCGCAGCAGGTCGCCGAAGATGTGCTCCGCCTCCGTGCGTGCGCCACGCTCGATGTCCCGCAGCATAGATGCTGCGAAGGGTGATCCGGCCATCGTAACGGTCGCCCGGAATTGCTGCATCGAGGGTTGGCGTGGCGGAAATCCACGTCCGCGGGCGATCGTCGCACACTCATCGAGCAACGATGTGGCGATCTCCGCGCTACCGCCTGCGACGATGTCGCCGATCGGCGCCCGCATCAGGCAGGTGATGCCGGCCAAGGCAGAAATGAACACCCACTTCTCCCACATCTCCTGCATGATGGTGTTGCTCGCGTTGCTGTCAAAATTCGCGTCGGCAAAACGATCGGCGATTGCAGCGACGCGCGCTGTTGGCGATCCATCGCGCTCGCCAAAAGACAGACTATGAACATCGTTGAGATGCAGGATCCGGCCGTCCGCATCCAATGTGGTGGAAATTGCGCACTGCCCACCGAGGACTGCACGACCGCCAAACCGACGTTCCAAGACGTCAAGATGCCGCATCCCATTGAGCAACGGCAGAATTGCGGTATCGGGCCCGACGGCGGGTGCGAACGACGCCATGGCGCTGTCGAGATCGAATGCCTTGCAGCTCAACAAGACAAGGTCAAAGGCTTCGCCAAGCTGCTCGGCCATCACCATCGGCGCAGGCAGATCGACATCGCCAAACCGGCTGCGTACGGAGAGGCCAGTTCGCGCCAGCTGATCGGCGCGCCGCGGCCGGACAAGGAACGTCACGTCACGCCCTGCCTCAAGCAGGCGACTGCCGAAATAGCCACCGATCGCACCAGCGCCGACAACCAGAATGCGCATCACTCACTCCCGCGCAGTGCGATGATCGCGTCTTCGACATCGCGCAGCCGATCCTTGCCGAAGTATATTTCATCGCCGACGAAGAATGTCGGAGATCCGAAGGTGCCGCGCTCAACCGAGCGCTGCGTGTTGGCCAGCAATTCAGTCCTTTACGTCCTGCGCCTGCGTCAGCGCCAGAATTGCGTCGGCGTCCAGGCCAGAATCAGCAAGCGCCGTTCGCAGCACGGCCGGATCATCCAACTTCTTTGGCTCCGCCCACATGTGCCGATATACCTCGTCGACATAGCGCTCGAAGATCCCCAGCCTCGACGCAGCAATCGCGCCGCGCATCAGCACCAGCGTGTTGACGGGGAAGAACGGGTTCGGCGTGAATCGCGTGATGCCGTGGCGCTGGATGAAGCGCGCGGTTTCCAGGCGCTGATACTCTGGCTTGTTCCTGATCCCGGCCAGGCTCTCCGCTGGTGACCGGTTGTTGGTCAGCTTGAAAACGCCGCCGAGCAGGATCGGCACATAGAGGAACGTCGCGCCCGTGCGGCGCTCGACGTCCGGGATCACCAGGTGGCTCAGATAGGCATTCGGGCTGCCGAAGTCGAAGTGGAATTCTACCGTGCGCATTGCTATCACCATTTCTCGCCGGACGGACGAATGTCCATCTCGAATGTCCAGGCATCGCGCGGCTGCTGATACAACGCCCAATAGGCGTCCGCTACCGAAGATGGCTGCATCAACCGGTCGGGCGAGAGTTCACGCAGTGCTGTATCTCCTTCACGCGCCCTGATCCGTTCGCGCACCCAGGCGGTATCGACGCCGGCATCGATCACCAGATGCGACACATGGATGTTCTTCGGTCCCAATTCGCGTGCCGCGCTTTGCGCAACCGCACGCAGGCCGGCCTTCGCCGCGGCAAACGCGGCATAGCCAGCGCCACCGCGCAGGCTGGCTGTTGCGCCTGTGATGAATATTGCGCCGCGACCGTGCGGCAGCATCAGCCTGGCCAACTCGCGCACAGCGAGAAAGCCAGCATAGCACGCCATTTCCCATACCTTGCGGAATACGCGCTCGGTCGTCTCAACTAGCGGAAAATGCACGTTGGCGCCGACGTTGAAGATGCAGACCTCCAACGGTGCCTCGCGGTCCGCCGCCTGCAGAAATTCGATCACCTCGTCCTCTTTCCGCGCGTCGAGCGACCTACCAATAATTCGGCCGCCCGTCGCCTCGACGTCATTGACCAACGGCGCGAGCTTCTCGCCGTTGCGACGTCCGGCGAACACGGTGAACCCTTCGGTTGCGAATTTCCGCGCAATCGCGCTGCCGATGAAGTCGCCGGCGCCGATCACCGCGGCGGTAGCGTTTCTACGTTCCACGTCGGCCTCCTTTTTCTCAATGTGCGTCGCGAACCGGTGCCATTGGTGCCACCAGCCTGCGCATCAACGGCACCATGGACGTGGCCACGACGAAGCACAGTGCGATAACGAAGAAAGCATCCGCGAAGCTCTGTGTCTGCGCTTCGCGCAGTGCGAGTTTGCCCAGCATTTTCAGTGCTGTCGCGTACCCCTGCAGCGTATCGCCGCCATGCGTCGCCGCCCCGTGCGTCGCAACTTGCTGGACCCAGTCCAGCATCGCCGGATTGCTGCTGTTCAGGTGTTCGGTGGCGCGCAGAAAGTGCAGGTTGGTGCGGTCGTTCAGGATCGTGCCGCAGACAGCGATGCCGATCGCGCCACCAAGGTTACGCATCAGGTTGAACAGGCCCGATGCCAGCTTCAATCGCTCCGGCGCCAGGCCACCCAATGTCAGCGACACCACCGGAGCGACGGCAAACTGCTGGGAGAACCCGCGGAAGGCCTGTGGCAGCAGCAGCTCGCGGCCGCCCCAGTCATGCGTGATCGGGGTGAAATTCCACATGCTCAGCGCGAAGCACGACATACCGAACATCATCAGCCAGCGAAGGTCGATGCGTCGTGCCAGCACCGTGTAGAACGGGATCGCGCAAACCTGGAATACGCCGGTGGAGAACACCGCCTCGCCGATCTGCAAGGCGCTGAAGCCGCGCACGCGGGCGAGGAACAGCGGAGTAAGGTAGATCGTGGCGAAGATGCCGATGCCGGTGACGAATGAGAAGAAGCAGCCCAGGGAGAAGTTCCGGCTGCTCAGCGCGCGCAGATCGACCACTGGCTGGCTGAAGGTCAGGCTGCGCCAGATGAATGCGACGCACGAGATGCCGGAAATCCACGCGGTTGCCCGGATCGTATCATCGCCAAACCAATCCCACCGCGGGCCTTCCTCCAGCGTGTATTCCAGGCAACCGAGGAACACGGCCAGCAGCGCCATGCCGAGATAATCGGCTCCACGCAGCAGCGACAAATTTGGCCGACCGACCCGTACCAGCAGTGGCACCACGATCGACACGAACACGCCGGGCACCAGGTTGACAAAGAACAGCCAGTGCCAGGAGTAATTGTCAGTGATCCAGCCGCCGACCGTCGGCCCCAGAGTTGGCGCCAGTGACGAGATGCAGCCGATCGTGGCCGCCGCAATCACCCGCTGCTGGTTGTTGAAATAGATGAAGGCGGTGGTGAACACGGTCGGGATCATCGATCCGCCGAGAAAACCCTGTAGCGCACGGAACACGATCATGCTCTCGATGTTCCACGCCCAGCCGCACAGCAGGCTGGTGATGGTGAAGCCCACCGCGGAAGCACAGAACAGCCACCGCGTGGACATCACGCGCGATAGCCAACCGGACAGGGGTATCACCACGATCTCGGCGATCAGGTAGCTGGTCTGCACCCAGGCGATCTCGTCCGAGCCCGCCGACAGCCCCCCGCCGATATCGGCCAGCGATGCGGAGACGATCTGAATGTCGAGCAGCGCGATGAAGAACCCCACGCACATGCTGGCAAAGGCAAAAACCTTGGTCGGCAGAGGCAGCTCGCCTGGAGCGACCAGCAGATCTGCCGCGGTTGCGCTCATCTCTCATCGATCGACGCGGTAACCGACAGTCCGGGCCGCAACCTGCCGAGTGTGGCGGCATCGCCATCCAATGCCACGCGCACTGGCACCCGCTGCACGATCTTGGTGAAATTGCCGGTGGCGTTCTCCGGCGGCAGCACACTGAACACGGCACCTGTGGCGGGCGCAAGACTGGCGACATGACCACGGAATGCTTCACCCGGCAGCACGTCGGCTGCGATCGTCACCGGCATTCCTGGGTGCATGCTCGCCAGCTGGCTCTCTTTGAAATTGGCGTCCACCCAGAGCCCGTGCGCCGGCACCAGCGAGATGAGCTGCGCCCCGACCGTCGCATACGCGCCGGCCCGCGCACTGCGGTTGCCGACAATCCCATCGATTGGCGCCCGCAGCTCAGTGTAGCTCAGGTTGAGCTGAGCGGTGTCCTGGTCTGCCAGCGCACCCGCCAGTGCAGCGGTGACCTGCTGCTTCTGCGTGTCGATGACGTTGAGACGCTCCTGCGCCGCCTGCAGCGCCGCGCGCGCCCTGGCATCGGCGGCAAGTGCCTTGCGATAGTCCGCATCCGCCTGCTGGAAGCGCTGCAGCGACGCCGCATGGGACTGCGCCAGGTCACGATACCGATCGACGTCATACTTGCTGCGGCTGATCTCTGCCGCGGTCGCAGTAAGTTCAGCCTGCGCCTCGGTGATCACCGCTTCCTGCAGCTTCCGGGTAGCGTCCAGGTTGGCGAGAGTCGCTCGTTGCGCCGCGACTGCCGCAATCGCCTTTGCCAAAGCGGCGCGGTAGTCGCGATCATCCAGCTTCGCCAGCAGATCGCCTGCCCGCACTGCCTGGTTGTCGGCCACCGCGACATTGGCGATGAACCCAGCGACTTTCGGTGCAATCACCGTCACATCGCCGCCGACATAGGCGTCGTCCGTCGTCTCGATGAACCGCCCGACTGTCCACCAGTGTTGGCCGTACCACGCCGCCCCAATCCCCACGAGCAGCGCCGCACCGGCCAGCCCGAGCTGTCGGCGCGACAGGCTCGCTGGCCGAACGGGAGGCCGGGCGATGATGTCGCGCTCGACCGCCTGACCGCTCATGACGCCCTCCTTGCGGCCGCTGGGCCCGAAACCGAGCGAAAGGCCGGCTCAACCATCACCTTGCCGCTCCGGCGATCCACCAGCACCGGGTCGGCGGTTTCGCCGGTCTCGGTATCAACCACGATGACGCTGGGCCCCTCAGGGGCGAAGTGGCGGTTGCCCCAGGCGAGCAGCGCCCACAACACCGGCCGGAAATCACGACCACGTTCGGTCAGCACATACTCGTAGCGGGGCGGGTGCTCGTTGTAGCGGCGTCGCTCCAGCAGGCCGGATTCAACCAGCGCGTTCAGGCGTCGCGTCAGCATGTTCGGAGCGATGTCCAGGCTCTTCTGGAACTGGTCGAAGCGCGTCAGCCCGCGGAAGGCGTCGCGCAGGATCAGGATGCTCCACCATTCGCCCACGCGCTCCAGGCTGCGGGCAATCGGGCAGGACATGGATCCGAAGCTCTTGCGTTGCATGGCTCCTCCTGGCAGTCACATGCATGATGCAATCTGCTAGATAGACCCGTTGCTTTCATCATGCAAGTGGCCGGACCCGACCGATGCGCACGCGTGCCGATCAGTTGTTGGTAAATCGCGGACTGGCGGACTTGCGTGCGCGAGCGCAGGCCCTGATCCTTGCTGGCAAGGTCTTCAGTGGCGAGCGCCGGATTGCCAAGGCAGGCGATCTGCTGTTGTCAGACACACCGCTGGAGGTGCGCGGCCAGGATCATCCCTGGGTATCGCGCGGCGGACTGAAGCTTGAACACGCCTTGGGGCATTTCGGCCTGTCGGCGGCTGGCAGGATTGGCCTCGACATAGGTGCCTCCACCGGTGGCTTCACCGATGTGCTGCTCGCGCACGGTGCCGCCAAGGTCCATGCGGTCGATGTCGGCCATGGACAGCTGGCCTGGAAGCTCCGCTCCGACCCGCGCGTCGTCGTGCACGAGCGAACCAACGCCCGATACCTAAGCAGTAATGCGGTAGGCGATCCGATCACCGCGCTGGTATGCGATGCGAGCTTCATCGGCCTGCAGACACTGCTTCCGGCGCCTCTCGCGCTGTGCGCGCCGGGTGCCTGGGCAGTGGCGCTTATCAAGCCACAATTTGAGGCTGGTCCCCACGGTGTGGGCCGCAAGGGCGTTGTCCGCGATCCCGCGGTTCATGCAGTGGTTTGCGAGCGGATCAATGCTTGGTGGGATGGGAGGCCAGGCTGGCGAGTATTGGGGAGAACCGAGAGCCCGATCACTGGCCCGAAAGGAAACCGGGAGTTCCTGATCGGTGCCGTGTTGGCTTGACCCCTCAGGATTGCTGCGGGTGGCCGCAGGTCATATCGCGCTTCGCGATCTCGGCCAGCAGAGACCAGACCTTGCCGGGTTCCATCGGCACGTCCGGATCGTTCAGCAGGCGATCGAGTTCGTCCAACTTCCGAGCGTACTCGGTTTCCGTCATGTCCTTGTCTCCGATCGTATCGGCCATGCTGAAGTACCTCGGGATCGTGGCGGTCCTGGGGCGTCAGTCTGGAGATAAGATGCTTACTAGTGAATTACTGCCGTCCCAGCTCATCAAACGGACGATAGTATTGCCGGCGCCAGCGAAACGGTTTTGGCGGCGGGATGCGCGGGGTTGCGAAAGCGCAGCTCGCCTTCGGTTGCCGCATCGGCCGTACCGAACAGCTCGAAGCGCGAGGCGCATGTCACGGCGACCACTCGCCGGGCCGCCTGATGGGCGAGGAAGCGCCGTGCTTCCGCCTCCAGGCTAAGATTTTCGCGCAAGCTGGACCAGTCAGCGCGGTCGATGTCCTCGATGAACACCGCAAGAATGCCTGGCCGGCGCCCGCTCAGCCGATGATGCATTGTCTCGGCTAGGCTTCGGTGCACGGCTTTGCCGACCTCGTCGACCCGACCGGCGCGCGCCGCAATCACAAACACCCCAGCCTGGTTGGCAGTGACCGCCAAGTGCGCTTCCGGTCCGAACTCGTGTCGCAGCGAGGTTGCCAATCCATCGGCGTCAAAATCCCGCGACAGCGCGAGCGGCCCAAGCTGCAACACACCGGCATCGTCCTGGTCTCGTCGTCCGTCAGTCTCCAGCAGGCGGCGGATGCGTGCATGCATCGTGGCTAGTGCCTCGCTCTGCAACCCTCGCGGCAGCGACATCTTCAGCAAATGCCGACCCGGGCGGTCGGCGAGCCAGGCGCGCACGTCCGCGTTGACCCGGTCCGCAAGCTGCATCCACGCCTGCCGGCCCACCAGCCGTCCCTGATCGGCCGAAACCACTTCGCAGGCGACCTCCGCTTCCGAGCCACCGCGCGTGATCAGCAGGTCATAGGGCGCGCCCCGCTCGAGGCCTGGGAACGTCACTTTGAAACCGCGTGACTCCTGGAGCGCGGCGGTACGCAGCAGGTGGAACAGCGGCACCAAGGTACAGTCGCCTTGCAGACAGACGTGTATCCATCGGCGCAATCGCGCCCTGCCGCGCGCGCTCAGACTTTGTGACAACAGCACCGCCTGAGCTGCGAGCTGCGCCGCGTGCAGTTCGCCCGCTGACGGCAGCCTGCCCAGCGCGCCCCTCAACCGTTCGATCGACAGCTCGAGCGCATGCCGCTGGCGCGCCAACCGTCCGGCACGCGGTCCTGACGCGGTGCGTGAGGCGATCTCCGCCATCCGCGCGGCCCAGACATCAGGCCCCGCCAGGGCGATGAATGCGTCGAGCGCAAGTGAGTCGTAGGGAGCTGGTTGCGGCTGCATCCCGGCGGAATAGACGCCGGCCGCCGGTGCTTCATTCCACACCTCAGTTGCGCGGCATCCTCGCTATGCTCGGCGCATCAGGGTTCTGCGCCCGGTGGCGCAGCAGATGGTCGGCGAGCACGCAGGCAAGCATCGCCTCACCGACGGGGACGGCCCGGATGCCGACACAAGGATCGTGGCGGCCCCGGGTCGTGATCTCGATATCCTGTCCGGTCCGGTCCACTGTCTGGCGTGGTGTCAGGATCGAGCTGGTGGGCTTCACGGCAAACCGCGCCACGATCGGCTGTCCGGTGGAAATGCCGCCCAGGATGCCGCCGGCATGGTTGGAGGCGAATTCGACCACGCCGTCGCGCATGCGCATCTCATCGGCGTTGGCCTCGCCCGACAGGGTCGCGGCAGCAAAGCCTTCGCCAATCTCTACACCCTTAACGGCGTTGATGGACATCAACGCCGCAGCGATCTCCGCGTCCAGCTTGCCGTAGATCGGAGCGCCCAGTCCGGGAGACACGCCTTCTGCCACGACCTCGATCACGGCGCCGGCAGAGGAGCCGGCTTTGCGAACCTCGGTCAGATAGCCTTCCCACACGGCCGCTGTGTCCGGGTCGGGACAAAAGAACGGATTGGCGTCGACTGCATCCCAGTCCCAGCGAGAGCGATCGATCCGGTGGGGACCTATCTGTACCAGTGCGCCACGCAGGCGGATGCTGTCTCCCAGCACTCTACGCGCCACGCCTCCGGCCGCGACCCGCATCGCCGTTTCGCGAGCCGAGGACCGGCCTCCCCCGCGATAGTCGCGGATGCCGTACTTCAGTTCATAGGTGAGATCGGCGTGGCCGGGCCGGAACTGCGCGGCGATTGCCGAATAGTCGCGCGACCGTTGGTCGACGTTGTCGATCTGCAGCGCGATCGGCGTGCCCGTGGTCAGGCCGTCGAACACGCCGGAAAGGATGCGGACCTGATCCGGCTCCTGGCGCTGGGTCGTAAACCGCGACTGTCCAGGGCGCCGTCGATCCAGCCATGGCTGAATCTCTGCTTCGGATAGCGAAATACGCGGCGGGCAGCCGTCGACCACGCAACCGATCGCGGCCCCGTGGCTCTCGCCCCAGGTGGTGACGCGGAACAACTGGCCGAAGCTGTTGTGCGACATGCGAACCTACCGACACACACTTGCTTCCCCTCCCCTCGCGGGAGGGGGGCTGGGGGAGGGGGCGGGGACATTCACGGCCTCATCCCTCCACGATCGAAATGTCGGGTGCCGCCGGGTTCTTCATCCCAACGATATGGTAGCCGCAGTCCACATGGTGCACTTCGCCGGTCACCCCGGCCGACAAATCCGACAAAAGATACACGGCAGCGCCGCCGACATCCTGAATGGTCACGTTGCGCTGCAGCGGCGCATTGAGCTGGTTCCAGCGCAGGATGTAGTGGAAATCGCCGATCCCAGCCGAGGCAAGGGTGCGGATCGGGCCTGCGCTGACCGCATTCACCCGAATGCCCTGCGATCCCAGGTCTGCCGCCATATAGCGCACCGAAGCCTCCAACGCCGCCTTCGCCACGCCCATCACGTTGTAGTGGGGCGTCCACCTCTCCGCGCCGACATAGGTCAGCGTCAGCAGACTGCCGCCGGGGCGCATCATCGGCACGGCGCGCTGGGCCACTGCGACGAAGGAATAGCAGGAGATGTCGAGCGCCTGGACGAACGCCTCCCGCGGCGTGTCCAGGTAGCGCCCACGCAGGTACTGCTTGTCCGCGAAGGCGATCGCGTGCACCAGGAAGTCCAGCCCGTCCCACTGTTCGCGGAGTGCCGCGAACGCCGCGTCAATGCTGGCCTCTTCTCCGACATCGCACAGGAATAACCGTTGCGAACCCAAAGACTCGGCAAGCGGACGCACGCGGCGCCCGAGTGCGTCGACCTGATAAGTGAATGCCAGTTCCGCACCCTGTGCCGCGCATGCCGTGGCAATGCCCCAGCCAAGCGAGCGGTCGTTCGTCACCCCCATGATCAGCCCGCGCTTGCCTTGCATCAGCGTGCCTTTGACGGGGGCGCTGTCGGCCATGCTGGCTCCTCAACGATCTGTCTGATGGTCGTGGCACAGCCGACCGCATTGCGGCAAGTGCCGCCGCCGCGTGGCTTATAGCACGGTAACGCTTGCTGATCTCGCGGCCTTTTGCAGGGCGGCATCGAACGTCGCGAGTGGCAATAGCCGCCTTAGGCTCAGTTCCAAGTATGAGGCATCGTGTAAGGTGAGATCGTGGCGGGCGGCCAACACCATTGTATCGTTCCAAGCGTGCCCAGCGGCTTCGTGATCGACCACGATCGGCAATCGCGAAAGGTCCTCGAGATGCTCCCGCCGCGCTGCAGCAGTTAGCTTGCGTCGGCGCTCGACGAGCAGCAGGACATTGCCAACCTCAAAGCGCCAAATCGGCGGCACCGCGGCGCTATCCCCGATAATCTCGCGTAGAATGGCGAGCGCTCTGTTCGATTGATCCTCCTGGATCAACGCCGCGATCGCTACAGAGGCGTCCAGGACGCAGATTGGCATGCCGGGTGGCTTGCTCAGCGGCGCCCTTCTTTGCGCCAAGCTCGGATCTCATCGCTGGTGATTTGAACCCCCCGATGAGCCAGCCGCTCGCGTCTGGCCGTGATCCTGTCCAGCGCATCGATCGCCTGGGCAACGTCATCAGAGCGTTCGGGGACGAGACGTGCGACCGGGCGGCCATGTCTGGTGATGACGATCTGTTCCCCCTTCTCCACCCGATCGAGCAGCTCGGACAGGCGCGTTTCGGCATCGTAGGCACCGACGGAGCTAAAGGTAGGAGGGATGGTTTCATCCATAGATCATTTCTAGACCAGTCGGCCGACCGGTTCAAATACGCCGCCCGGCGCTCTGTTGCTAGGCACCAGACCCCATGCTAGACGCCGCGCGCCGGGAACTTGCCCCCGCGAAGGCGGGGCGCCGGCCCTCCACCCACGCTCGCGCCTCAGCGCGACCCCGGAACAGGGAACGATAACTGGTGTCAGGCGCAACGACGATTGCATCCGGCGGCGGCCTGACCGACCGCTACGCGATGGCACTGTATGCCCATGCGGATGAACAGCACGCGCTCGACACAGTGGTTTCGGAGATGGAGACCCTTGGCCGGCTGATCGACGCCAGCCCCGATTTCCAGCGCCTGCTGGGCTCTCCGCTGATCGATGTAAACCAGGCCACCAGGGCGGCGCTCGCTGTGCTGGAGCAGGAGGGATTCTTAAGCCGGTACGTGACTTCGTGGGCGTCGTCGCCGCCAACCGCCGCCTGCGCAACCTGCGCGCCATCGTTACCGCCTTCGCCCATCTGGTCGCCGAAAGACGCGGCATCGTCACGGCGCACGTCGCATCCGCGCATCCACTGTCCGACGTGCAGCGCCAACAATTGCGCGCCCGGCTGATCGAGGCAGGCTACGGCAACGTCAACATCCACGAGTTTGTGGAACCTGATCTGCTCGGCGGTCTGGTCGTGCGCATTGGGGCAAGGCTATACGACACCTCACTCAAATCCCGGCTGCAACGACTGCAGTACGCGATGAAGGGAGCCGCCTGATATGGAGATCCGCCCCGCCGAGATCTCGGAGATACTGAAGAAGCAGATTGCCGCCTTCGACACCGAGGCCAATGTCGCCGAGACCGGCCAGGTGCTGTCGGTCGGCGATGGCATTGCCCGTGTGTTCGGACTGCAGAACTGCATGGCCGGCGAGATGGTCGAATTCCCCGGGGCCGGCCTGCGTGGCATGGCGCTGAACCTGGAAACCGACAATGTCGGCGTGGTGATCTTCGGTGACGACAGGCAGATCCGTGAAGGCGACACCGTGTCGCGCACGGGCGCCATCGTCGACGTTCCGGTCGGCGATGCGCTGCTTGGCCGCGTGGTGGACGCGCTCGGCAATCCGATCGACGGCAAGGGCCCGATTGTCTCCTCCGAGCGCCGCCGCGTCGAAGTTAAGGCGCCCGGCATCATCCCGCGCAAGTCGGTGCACGAGCCGATGCAGACCGGCCTGAAGGCGATCGATGCGCTGATCCCGATCGGCCGCGGCCAGCGCGAGTTGATCATCGGCGACCGCCAGACCGGCAAGACCGCGGTGATCATCGACACGATCATCAACCAGAAGAACATCAACGCCGGCGGCGACGAGAAGCGCAAGCTCTACTGCATTTACGTCGCGGTCGGGCAGAAGCGCTCCACTGTCGCGCAGCTGGTGCAGACGCTCGAGGAATACGGCGCGCTCGACTATTCGATCGTCGTCGCCGCCACGGCATCAGACCCGGCACCGATGCAGTACCTGGCGCCGTACACAGGCTGCACCATGGGCGAGCATTTCCGCGACAATGGCCGCCACGCAGTGATCTTCTATGACGATCTGTCGAAGCAGGCCGTGTCATATCGCCAGATGTCGCTGCTTCTGCGTCGGCCGCCAGGTCGCGAGGCGTTCCCTGGCGACGTGTTCTACCTGCACTCGCGGCTGCTCGAGCGGGCCGCGAAGATGAACGACGAATATGGTGCCGGGTCGTTGACCGCTCTGCCGGTGATCGAGACGCAGGCCGGTGACGTGTCGGCGTACATCCCGACCAACGTGATTTCGATCACCGATGGGCAGATCTTCCTGGAGACCGAGCTGTTTTTCCGCGGCATCCGCCCGGCAGTGAACGTCGGCATTTCCGTGTCACGCGTGGGATCGGCCGCGCAGGTGCGCGCGATGAAGCAGGTCGCCGGACGCATCAAGCTGGAACTGGCGCAGTACCGCGAAATGGCGGCCTTCGCTCAGTTTTCCTCGGATCTTGACGCTTCGACGCAGCAATTGCTCGCGCGTGGCTCGCGGCTGACCGAGTTGTTGAAGCAGCCGCAGTTCAAGCCGGTGCCGATCGAAGAGCAGGTGGTGGCGATCTTCGCCGGCGTGCGTGGCTATCTGGACCGGATCGATGTCGGCCGCGTCGGCGCGTTCGAGCAGATGCTGCTGTCAGAGATCAAGTCGCGTGAGCCGACGATCCTGGACGCGATCCGCACCGACCTGGAGATCAAGCCGGACACCGAGAAGAAGTTGACCGGCTTCCTCGACAACTTCGCCAAGAGCTTCGCTTGAGGGTTGTTCTGAAACTCCCCCTCCACTCGCGGGAGGGGGTTGGGGGGAGGGGGCCGAATTAATGCCCAGCCTGAAAGACCTTCGCGTCCGCATCAACAGCGTGAAGTCGACCCAGAAGATTACCTCCGCCATGAAGATGGTGGCGGCCTCGAAGCTGCGCCGCGCACAGGCGCAGGCTGAGGCAGCACGGCCATACGCTGAAAGGATGGAGCGCATGCTCCGCGCGTTGGCGGCATCGGTGTCCGATATGCCGAACGCACCGCCACTTCTGGCCGGCACCGGCAAGGACCAGACTTGGCTGCTGGTGCCTGTCACGGCCGACCGCGGCCTCGCAGGCGCATTCAATGCCAATATCGGACGACATACGCGGACGCTGGCGCGGCGATTGGAGGCTGAGGGCAAGACGGTCAAGATCCTGCCGGTCGGCCGCAAGGGACGCGACTACCTGCGGCGAGAATTGGCGAGCCGCATCACCGGCGACATCTCCTACGCCGGCAAGCGGCGCCTCGAGTTCGCCGATGCTGCGGAGGTCTCCGAGCGTATTACTGCAATGCTGAACGCCGGCGAAATCGATGGCTGCATTCTGATCTATAACCGCTTCCGCTCGGTGATCTCGCAGATCGTCACGGAGCAGCAGCTGATACCCGCGCCCCCACCACCGGAAGGCGAGGTGATCGACCTCGGCGGTGCAACCTACGAATTCGAGCCGGACGAAGACACCATCCTGGCGCGGCTCCTTCCACAGGCGTTGGCCGTGGCGGTGTTCCGCGCGCTGCTGGAGAGCGCTGCGGGCGAGCATGGCGCGCGCATGACGGCAATGGACAATGCGACGCGCAACGCGGGCGACATGATCAAGCGTCTGACGCTGAACTATAACCGTGCGCGGCAGGCGAACATCACCAAAGAACTCATCGAGATCATCTCCGGCGCGGAAGCCGTCTGATAGGGGCAATCGAGCTATGGCAAGCAATATCGTTGGACGCGTGACCCAGGTGATGGGCGCCGTCATAGACGTGCAGTTCGATGGGGATCTGCCGTACATTCAAAACGCGCTGCACACCAAGATCGCGGATCGGACGCTGGTGCTGGAAGTGGCGCAGGAACTCGGCGAGCGCACGGTGCGCTGCATCGCCATGGACAGCACCGATGGCATCGTACGCGGCCAGGAGGTGGTGGACACCGGCGGCCCGATCACCGTTCCTGTCGGTCCGGCCACGCTGGGCCGCATCCTCAACGTGATCGGCGAGCCGATCGACGAACAGGGGCCGCTCAATACCGACAAGCGTTATCCGATCCACCGCGATGCGCCGACCTTCGAGGAGCAGGCGACCTCAGCAGAGATCCTTGTCACCGGCATCAAGGTGGTCGACTTGTTGGCGCCTTACCTGAAGGGCGGCAAGGTCGGGCTGTTCGGTGGCGCCGGTGTCGGCAAAACGGTGATCATTCAGGAGCTGATCAACAACATTGCCAAGGCGCATGGCGGTGTGTCGGTGTTCGCGGGCGTCGGCGAGCGCACGCGTGAAGGCAACGACCTCTACCATGAGATGATCGACGCCGGCGTGATCCGGATGGAAGACCACAAGATCGTCGAAGGCTCCAAGGTGGCGCTGATGTACGGCCAGATGAACGAGCCGCCGGGTGCGCGCGCTCGCGTCGGCCTGTCGGGGCTGTCGCTGGCGGAATACTTCCGCGACGAAGAAGGCCAGGACGTGCTGTTCTTCGTCGACAACATATTCCGCTTCACTCAGGCTGGCGCCGAGGTGTCGGCGCTGCTGGGCCGCATCCCTTCGGCGGTGGGCTATCAGCCGACGCTGGCAACTGATATGGGCGCACTGCAGGAACGGATCACTTCCACCAAAAAGGGCTCGATTACCTCGGTGCAGGCGATCTACGTGCCGGCCGACGATTTGACCGATCCCGCGCCGGCCACATCGTTCGCGCACTTGGATGCCACTACCGTGCTGTCACGGCAGATCGCCGAGTTGGGGATTTATCCGGCGGTGGACCCGCTGGATTCGACGTCGCGTTCGCTCGATCCACGCATCGTCGGCGAAGAGCACTATAACGTCGCGCGCGAGACGCAGCGCATCCTGCAGACCTACAAGTCGCTGCAGGACATCATCGCCATCCTTGGCATGGACGAGCTGTCGGAAGAGGACAAGCTGGTCGTTGCGCGGGCGCGCAAGATCCAGCGCTTCCTGTCACAGCCGTTCCATGTGGCCGAAGTATTCACCGGCTTCCCCGGTATTTTCGTGCCCGTTGCCGACACGATCCGCAGCTTCAAGGCGATCTGCGCCGGCGAATACGACCACCTGCCCGAGGCCGCATTCTACATGGTCGGCACCATCGAGGACGCAGTGAAGAAGTCCGAGACGCTGACAGCCACGGCGTAGGCGCTGTGAGCCATCCCCTCCGTCATGGCCGGGCTTGGCGCGGCCATCCACGTCTTAAGGGCAACCGAGCATGCCGGTAAACCTTGAAATTGTCAGTCCCGAACGGCTCCTGCTGGCGCGGCCGGTGGAGATGGTGGTGATCCCCGCCAGCGAAGGCGACATGGGTGTATTGGAAGGACACGCGCCAGCCATCGTCATGCTGCGGGGTGGGGTCATCGCGCTGTATGAGGACGACAAGATCACTGATCAGATGTACGTCGCGGGTGGTTTTGCCGAGGTGACGCCGGAGCGCTGCACGGTACTGGCGAACGAGGTACTGGCGCCCAGCCGACCTGTCGCGCGAGGAAGGTGAGCGGCGACTTGCCACAGCGGAAGAGGCACTGGCACAGGTCGAGGCCAACGACGTTGCAGCCGAAGAGATGGCCCTGGAGCGCGTGCAGTCAGCGCGTGCCTTGGTCGAGGCAGTCGACACGTTGTTGACGGGCGGCGGGCGATAGCGAATGTCCTCGGCGACCGACTTCGACGTTGCGTTCCTGCGCTCGCGTCGCACCAACAAGTGGCACAAGTTCGCCGACGATGTGCTGCCGGCGTGGGTCGCCGACATGGATTTCGGTGTCGCGCCGCCGATTGCCGAGGCACTGGCGCGGCTCGCACGCAACCAGGAATACGGCTACGCCGCGCGCGAGGGCGCACTGGCCGCGGCTTTTGCCCGGCGCATGCAGCATCGCTTTGGCTGGACGGTCGATCCGGCCGATGCACATCCGATCGGCGATCTGGTACAGGCCAGCTTCTCGTCCGTAATGGCATTCAGCGAACCGGGCGACGCGGTGCTGCTGCAGTTGCCGTCGTATCCACCATTCATGCGCGCGATTGAAGACACTGGTCGCCGCCTGATCGCCAACCATATGCGAGACAATGGCACGCGTTGGGTGATCGATCTCGACGCGTACGAAGCGGCCCCAGATCCGCGCACGCGCGTGCTGATCTTCTGCCATCCACAGAACCCAACGGGCCGAGCCTTCACTCGAACCGAACTCGAACAGGTGGCTGAATTCGCGATCCGTCACGATCTGATCGTCGTGTCGGACGAGATCCACGCCGACATCGTCTATCCGGGCAACACGCACATTCCGCTCGCGTCGCTGTCCCGAGAGATTGCTGCACGCACTATCACCATCACCTCGGCCACCAAGAGCTTTAACATCCCCTCACTGCGCTGTGCCGTCATGTACTTCGGTGCACCCGCACTGAAGGAACAGTTCTTCTCACGCATTCCTTCACGTCTGCTGGGATCGCCTGGCGTCACCGGTGTCGATGCAACCATCGCCGCGTGGGACGAGGGTCAGCCGTGGCTCGATGAGATATTGGTGCAGCTGAAGTCGAACCGCGATTGGCTGGCGCAGACCATCGGCAGCGAATTGCCTGGCGTGACGATGCGGTTGCCTGAGGCGACATATCTGGCGTGGCTCGACTGTTCGGCGTTGGCGCTGCCGTGTCCGGCAGGCCAGTTCTTCCTCGATCGCGCCCGGGTTGGCCTGAACTTTGGTGAGACGTTCGGCGCGCCATATGCGAACTTCGCGCGCCTCAACTTCGCCACGCCAGCGCCGGTCCTGCGCGAGATCATCAGTCGTATGGCCGAAGCGGTGCGAGGCTCCAAGGGCGCCTGACGCATAGGGGAGAGGACAATGGCCGGTCCGATCTGGCAGTGGTCCGCGGTGGATACCGCAGACCGCGATCCGCGAAAGGCGTGCAACTGCCGAAGAGGTGGTGGTGGCGCATGTCGACCGCATGCACGCCGTCAATCCGTCTCTGAATGCGGTGGTCGTGGATCTCAGCGCACAGGCGATCGAGGCTGCGCGTGCCGCCGATCGCGCCCAGGCAGACGGTGCCACGCTGGGCAAGCTTCACGGCGTTCCGGTCACGATCAAGATCAACATCGATCTCGAAGGCCAGGCCAACTCCAATGGTGTCCTTGCCTTCAAGGAAAATATCGCGCCCGGTGATTCGCCTGTCGTCGCCAACCTGAAGAAGGCAGGCGCGATCATCATCGGGATGACCAACACGCCCGAGTTCTCGATGCGCGGGTTCACTGACAACAGGCTGCATGGGCTGACGAGGAACCCGTGGGACAGCGCCATCACCTGCGGCGGATCGTCGGGCGGTGCGGGCGCCTCGATCGCGGCTGGCATTGGCGCCATTGGGCATGGCAACGACATCGGCGGTTCGTTGCGCTGGCCGGCCTACTGCAACGGCATCGCCACCATCAAGCCGACGCAGGGGCGGATCCCGGCATTCAACCCGAGTGCGCCGGCCGAACGGCCGCTGATGGCACAGTTCATGTCAGCGCAAGGGCCGCTGGCCCGCGAAGTGCGTGACGTCCGTCTCGGCCTCGAGGTCATGAGCCAGCGGGACATGCGCGATCCCTGGTGGGTGCCCGCGCCACTGGAGGGGCCGAAGCTGCCGAAGCCGATCAAGGTGGCGCTGGCGCGTATTCCCGACGACATGGATACCGACCCCGACGTCATTGCGCAGCTTCGGGTCGCTGCCGACCATCTTGCGAACGCAGGCTATGATGATCATCGAGACTGAGCTGCCCGATCTCGCAGGCACGTGGCAACTCTGGTGCGACCTGATCATGACCGAGCTGTCGGTGTTGCAGGAGGCGCAGATGCGCGAACTCGGCAGCGCCGAGTTCGGGCAAACGCTGGATGGCTTCCTGAAGATGGCGACTATCCTCGATGGGCGCGGCTATATGGAAGCCATCGCACGCCGGTCCCGCGTCCTGCGCAACTGGCTCGCCTTTCTTGAGACGTATCCGGTGATCCTCACCCCGCTATCGGTGAAGCGCACGCCAGAGGTGAATGCCGATCTCGGGGGTGAAGCGCGGGTCCGGTCGCTGTTCTGGAACGACCTTAGGTTCATGTCGTCGATCAATGTTCTTGGGCTTCCTGCCGCCGTCGTTCCGATCGGCTTCGC
>CAWKMC010000037.1:0-157987 GCA_963850535.1 uncultured Alphaproteobacteria bacterium
GCAACTGCGGCGAAATCCGCTTTGGGAAGATAGCCGGTCGCTGATCGATCGTTCTCCCCCAGGCCGTTGATCGTCACCGGCGATAGCCGCAGATGATCGGCCAGGATGCCCGCCACATCGCGCGCCTTGCGTTCGCAACTGCTAAAGATCGACCACACTCCACTGAGCCATCGCTGCTCGAGCACACGCTGCATGCGTTGCAAGCCGGTGGGCGACAACGACCAATCGGGTCCCCGAACGCCCAGGATCTATCGTCACTTCCGGGTGGGTTATGAATTACACAATCCTCACGTTTGCCCCGGAGGGATTTGTCCCGTGTTGTAGCCCCGCACTCCTGCAGTGAATGATTGCGTCACCATGGCTCGATCACGACCTGCGGCCAAGCGGCCTTTGCCTTCGCGGCCTTGTCGGTATGTGACGCCGCATTGTCCAATGCACGATTGGGCCGGATCCGCATCGCAAAGACGTCGTCCAGGCCGAATGGCGCGACAACGTCCAGACGATCATCCTCTGCCAATCGAACTCCGACAGCGTGCACGAGCGAGGCGTAATAACACAACGACTCGCTCGGTGCAGCTAAGCTGCGGGTAGTTGCAACCAAAACGACTTGCGAACCACAGATGCACGCGCGCCTGATTGCGCACCTGCACGGGCCCCACACAATCCTGCGTAGCCGCGGCAACGCGCCGGATCACCGCGTCCTCCGCTTCCCAGGAGAGGTCATCGGCGTCGAAATAAATCACATCATAGTCTTTGATCCCAGCGCCTCTTGGCCGATCGGTCAGTGCATTCCACACTGTCTGGTACAGGCAGCCAGCCACCAGCCGCCATTGCGGCAGATCGAAGCGTGCGCAGGCAAGTAAGCAAGTGCATCAGGCCGGGATTTGCGCGGATGATCGCCGCAAAACGGTTGCACTTCACGTCTTGTCCTGGAGGCGTTGGACCGATGGAGGCCCGTTAGCACGCGGCCAATCATGTTGCATCCGGGCTGAAGAGCCCTCAATGCGCACCGGCGATCATGCTCGGCGCCGCTCATCAGCGGAAGACAAATTCCTGGTAGCCGCCCTTGGCGACTTCGTCCGTCGTGCGCCGAAAGTGAACGCCGTGGCCGTTGTACCCAGGACGCGACGCACGGTGCGGCCCTCGACGTTGCGGTTCACGCCGGTCTGCCAGGAATCGACCTTCGAGGAGAGCAGCGGCTCGGCCGCCTTGATCACGGTCTTGGTCCACTCGTCCACTTGCTCCGGCCTGGTTTCCACGTGGGTGTAGTTGTGCTCCTGCATGAACCGCAGCATGCCGGTCTGAAATTCCACGCTGTGTTCGATGGCCTGCGGGATATTGCCGCGCGCGGTGTGCGGACCCAGCACCATCAGCATATTCGGGAAACCTTCCGCGAGCATGCCGAGATAGGTGCGCGGGCTTTCGGCCCAGGCGTCCTTCAGCCGCAGGCCATTCGTGCCGCGGATATCGATGCGATCAAAGGCGCCGGTCACGCCGTCGAAGCCGGTGGCGTAGATCAGGACATCGAATTCGTATTCCTGCTTGGTGGTCCTGATGCCGCTTCGGCGTGATGCACTCGATCGGCTCGTCTTCGAGCGTATCGACCAGCGTCACGTTGTCGCGGTTGTAGGCCTCGAAATAGCCGCTCTCCAGCGGCACGCGGCGAGTGCCGAAGCCGTGGTCCTTCGGGATCAGCTTCTCCGCCACCTTCGGGTCCTTCACGCGCTGGCGGATCTTTCTGGCGATGAATTCGCTGATGGCGGCGTTGGCTTCCTCGTTGACCCCGATATCGCGGAAATTGCCCAGCCAGATGCCAAAGCCGGGTTCGGCATACAGCTTTTCCCAGAACGCCTCGCGCTCCTCCGGCGGCACATCCAGGGTCTTGCGGGGATCGGCCTGGTGAATGAACCACATCGGCGTCGTGGCGCAGTGGGCATAGATCTCGTCATAGCGGGACTTGATCTGCTCCATCTCCTCCTTGCTGATCTTGCGATTGTGCAGCGGCGCGGCCCAGTTCGGCCGGCGCTGGAAGACGGTGAGCTGCTTCGCCTGCTTGGCGATCTCGGGGATCGCCTGGATGGCGGTCGCGCCCGGTGCCGATGATGCCGACACGCTTGCCGGTGAAATCCACCGGCGTGTGCGGCCAGCGCGCCGGGTGGTAGGCGGGGCCGCGGAAGCTCTCCCGGCCGGGAATGGCCGGCAGGGTGTGGGCGGAAAGGATGCCGATCGCGGTGCACAGGAAACGCGACCTCGCCTGCTGTCCGCTTTCCAGGGTCACGGTCCATTGGTTCGCTGCGTCATCCCAATGCGCGGCCGTGACCGTGCTGCGGAACTGCATGTCGCGGCGCAGGTCGAACTTGTCGGCGACATGGTTCAGGTATTCCAGCGTGTCGGGCTGCGGAGAGAAATGCTCCTTCCAATCCCATTCCTGCATCAGTTCCTTGGAGAAGGAATAGCCGTAGGTCCAGCTTTCCGAATCGAAGCGCGCGCCGGGATAGCGGTTCCAGTACCAGGTGCCGCCGACGTTCGGTGCCGGCCTCGAAGACGCGCGCGGTCATGCCCAGTTCGCGCAGGCGGTAGAGCATGAACATGCCGGAAATGCCGGCGCCGATGACGATCGCGTCGAACTCCGTGCTGTTGGCCGCCTGCGGCCGCTCCATGACCGCAAGTGAGTCGTTCATCTGCAGTTCCCTTTTCCGGTATCTGCGACCCGGTGGACGCGCGGGTCGGATTGGCTACTGGTCGGTATTTCACACGTGTTCGGTCGCGGTCGCAACCCGTGCTGATGATCTGGCACCATCCAAATGTCCCGCAGGCGGCCTGCACAACACACAACGGTCGCCAGGTGGGCTCTGCTCGGTCCGGGCTCAACGCCGCGTCAACCCTCCCAGCCCGCCTTGCGCAGGCCGTCGCGGAAATGTTCGTGTTGCTCGGGAAGGAACCAAGGGGGGCGACTACGAACATAGCGGTCAAACCTGCACTGAGACTTTCCGTCGGCTTCCGCAACGTGCGCCGTTGTTCTGCCTCTGCGACCGCAGGATGTAGGCCGACCACCGCCCTGGCGATCTCGTCCTGCACCACGAACACATCCTCCAGCGGCCGATCGTAGCGCTCAGCCCAGATGTGATTGCCGGTCCCAACATCAATAAGCTGCGCGAGTACGCGAACCCTCGCACTGCCACGGCGCACAGTGCCTTCCAGCACGCAGCGCACGCCAGCTCGCGAGCCACCTGTCTGACGTCCACTGCTCGGCCCTTGTAGGTGAAGCTCGAATTCGGGCGATGACAAAGAGCGCGCGATTGCGTGACAGCTCGGTGGTGATTTCATCGGCGGTACTGTCTGCGAAGTATTCCTGCTCGGGATCGCCGCTCATGTTGTGAAGGCCAGCACGACAATCGACGGCTTGTCTGGCAGCGGCAACGCGTTCGTGCCATGCGCCAGCGCCGACGCGATGGGCCTGTCAGCAGTCGCGGCCAGGAACCGTAAGGCGAACGCCTCCACAGGTTGCGTGATATTCGTCAATTTCAGTGGCCCGATGGATTCGAACGCCTGGCCAACCCGGCCACGGACCTGGTCGCGCACCGCACGCGAGACGCAGACGCCCCCAGGCGGGCACTCGGTCTGCAGTCTCACCGCGACATCGACTGCGTCCCCATGCAGATCAGTTTCATCAGGAATTGCATCGCCTATATCGATCCCCACGCGAAGCCGGATGGTGCGGTCAGGTGGCTGGTCGCCGTCATATTTCGGAACATGATGCTGGACAGTCGCAGCACAGCGGACTGCTCCATCAACGCTGTCGAACGTGACTAGTAAGGAATTGCCGCCCGGCTGTACGATGCTGCTGCCGTGCTCCCCGATAGCCGGGTTGATCAGGTTTGCACGTCAGCTCCGATCAGCCGGCTGTATCCGACCATGTCCGAGTGGAGGACCACGACGAGCTTCCGTCCACCTGATGTGCCGCTGGGTTCCACGGTGTTTAAGGAAGGCATAGAGAGTGCTCCGCACCCATGGCGGACCTATCGGGCGCGCCTGAGAACATTGAACCGCTGTCAAATCGTATGGCTTATAACGTCGTTGCCATACCGGCGTCACTATCTCCCGGCAACCAACTTCGGCCCGGTTTCGCATGCTGGCGCGAGGAGGCGCCCGCCGTCGGGTGCGGATTACGTACAGACTTGCGCCGGAGGCGCTCGACCTGGATCTGTCCCACAAGATTAACATTGACCCAGCGTGGCAGACCAGAGAGAAACCGGAGGGCATGCTGCCCGATCAGGACCCGTCGAGACGACCGGCGTTCGCTGAACTCGGCGACGCGCTCGCCGGGTTCTTTGATCCCGAATGGTATGTAGCGCGTTATCCGGACGTCGTCCGGTCGGGCACCGATCCCCTGGTACACTTTGTCCACTTCGGCGCCGCCGAGTGTCGCGACCCTAACCGCTTCTTCGACTGCGCCTGGTATCTGGCACACTACCCGGACGTTGCGAATGCGGGGTACCACCCGCTGCTGCACTACTTACAGACCGGTGCCGCGGAATTGCGAAATCCACATCCCCGCTTCGATGCCACCTATTATGTGGACCAACATCCCGAGGCGGCCAGCAATCCCCTGCTGTATCATCTCCGCTACGGCGTCACCCGCGGCTGGCTCACCGAAAAACCGATCTCCATTCGCGACTACTTGCCGAGTAGGACTGCGTCGCCCGCCGCGCCACTCGGGGTCGCAGTTGACGTTATCATTCCGGTCTATCGTGGGCTGATACAGACGCGATGTTGCATCGAGTTGGTCCTGCGAGATGCGGATCGCCCGCCGGGCCGGGTCATTGTGATCGACGATCGCTCACCTGAGCCGAAATTATCTTCATGGCTGGACGCACAGGCTGCGAAGAGCCGGGTAGTTTTGTTGCGTAATCGGCGGAACCTTGGCTTCGTCGCTTCGGTCAACCGGGGCATCGAGGCGGCCGGGACGAACGATGTCGTACTGCTGAACAATGACACCGAAGTTCCGAACGGATGGCTGGCGCGTCTCGCCGGCCATGCCTACGCGACAAAAAAGGTGGCCACGGTATCCCCGTTCTCCAACAACGCGACGATTTGCGGCTATCCAAGCAACGACCCCAACCCACCGCCGTTCGGTCTAGGCTTGGCTGATTTGGATGCCGCGTGTCGCACCGCGAACCCAGGACGCAGTGTGGCTCTGCCGACCAGTGTCGGCTTTTGCATGTATATCCGCCGTGCTGCGTTGGACGAAACGGGACTCTTCGACGCCAAGGCGTTCGGCCAGGGCTATGGCGAGGAGAACGACTTCTGCCTGCGTGCGACAGCGCATGGCTGGCGACACCTCCTCGCTTGCGATACATTTGTATATCACCAAGGCTCGGTCAGCTTCGGAGCCAACTCCACGGCTGCCGCTCGGGCGGGAATGGCGGTGCTGGAACGCCGGCATCCGAGCTACAGGAGCATCGTCGCCGAGCATGTCCGGCGCGATGCGGTCGGGCCGTATCGCTTTGCAGTCAGCCTTGAACTGTTGCGTCGCTCGGGACGGCCGACAATTCTGATGTTGGCGCACGATCTCGGCGGTGGCGTGCGACGCCACATCGAAGACTTGATGAGACGCATCGAAGGAAAGGTCAACTGTCTGTTGTTGGCATCGACTGTGCGCGGCGCGGCGCTGTCGGTCCCGGCGCTGCCCGGCCATCCCGCACTTGCATTGCCGGCCGACCGGCTGTCCGATCTGGTGGTGGTGCTGCAATCGGCAAACGTGACCCGTGCGCATATTCATCACCTGATGAGCATGGATATAGACGCGCGCGCGCTCCTGCACCGGCTCGGTGTGCCGTTCGACGTCACCGTGCACGATTACTTCGCGATCTGCCCGCAAGTGAATTTGCTGCCTCTGCTGCAAGGCAGGTATTGCGGTGAACCGGACATAGCGACGTGCAACGCCTGCATCGCCAACCGACCGAGCCACGGCGCACGCGACATCGTGTCATGGCGCGCCAGCAACGCTTGGCAGTTCCTTGAAGCCGAGAGGGTGTTCTGCGCGAGCCAGGATGTGCGCGATCGACTGACCCGCTACGGCCTCGATCAAAAGGCGATCGTAGTACCGCACGAGCCCATCGCAGGGCCATGGAAGCTGTCACCGCGCTCGGTCGGCAGAGGTCCGTTGCGGGTGGCGGTGATCGGCGTGCTCGCTTACCACAAGGGCGCTGTCAGCGTGTTGTCGGTGGCCTCAGTCTGTAATCCTGCCAGACTGTCAATCCACATTATTGGTCGGTCCGAACATGAGTTGCCACAGGCACCTCTCAAGATCACCGGCGAATACCAGGAAGCCCAGCTACCCGCGCTTATCGCAAAGGTGAAGCCCCATGTGCTTTGGCTGCCGGCGCAGTGGCCCGAGACCTACAGCTATACGCTGAGTGCAGCGATCGACAGCGGACTGCCGATTGTCGCCTCCAACATTGGAGCGTTGCCCGAACGTTTGGCAGAACGGCCAATGACGTGGCTGGTCGACCCGCAGGTGTAGCGCCCGCAGTTGATGGGACACCGAGTTGAAGCCTATGCCGCCTCGGCGACTGGTTGAAGCTGTCTCTGCCGGAATTCGGCCGGCGACATGAAGCCGTGCCGCTCGATCAGCCAGGTTGTATTGTAGGTTTCGCGGAACGCGAGCAGCGCCTGACGCAGTTCCTCGATCGTTTGGAAGTACCGAACCCACAACAGGTTCTCCTTCAAAGTGCGGATGAACCGTTCGGCACAGCCGTTTCCCTCCGGCGCACGGACGAAGGCGGGTGAGCTTTCGATGCCGAGGAACGCGATCTCCCTTTGGAAGTGGTCCGACATGTATTGCGAACCGTGATCGTGCCGCACCGCGAGGCCGTGCGCGACATTGGCCGCGAAGCCGCCGAAGTATCGGCGCACGCCCTGGCGGATCGGTTCCAGAGCCTCGAAGCGTGTGGCTCGCGCATGGGCGTGAATGCCGACGCACTCGGCGGAACAATGATCCACCGCGATGAATACCGCCGCCGGCCCTTCACCGGTGAAGGTGGCGGTAAGGTCGGTGCCCCACATGGTGTCGATGGTGTCCGGAACGATGGTGCCGTCGTGGCTGCGTGGGCCGCGCGGTGAGCCGACCCGGCCAGGCGCCAGCAGGTCGTGCTCGCGCATCAGGCGAAGCACCCGGCGCAACGAGGTCCGTATGCCGGCGTAGCGCAACCGCGCCCACACCTTGCGATGGCCCTCGCCATGGAACGGGCTGGCGGCGAGCACGGCCTTGATCGCTGCGGTCAGCGCGGCATCCGACAACGCGCCCATCGGTCCACGCCGTCGCGGTGCCGAGGACGGCGGCGTGCGGTGGCGGTAAACGCCAGAGCGGGCGATGCGCCAGGCACGGCAGACCGCCGCCAGCCCATAGGGTTTGCCGGTTACCGGCGAAGCAACCTTGCTCATGGCCTGAACGTCCGTCGCGACAAAGGGCGGTTGGCCTCCAGCACGGCGATCTTCTCGTGCAGCAGATCGCGCTCGATCAGCGCCGCGCCGAGTTTGGCCTTCAGCCGATCGCTCTCCAGTTCCTCGCCCGTCGCTGACTTCGTCGTCAGGGCTGCCTCGCCGGCGGCGAGAAATGCATCGCGCCAGCCGCTCAGCGTCGCCGCCGTGACGCCAAGACCGCGAGAGACGGTCTCAAGGTCCTCGCCCCGCAACAACCGCAACACCGCTGCGGTTTTCCGTTGCCGCGACATCCTGCCACCCCGGCCGGGCGACGCTGCGCCAGACTCTTGCGGTCGCTCCGCGTCGCCCGGCCTCGCTTCAATGTTCTGCTGCTTGTCCATCTGACACCTCTCAGGCGGAAATCGTCCGCTTACGGGGTGTCCCAATCAACCGTGCGGCGGGGGACAGGCATCAGCCGAGGAGTGGATTGGCGTATTCGAGAAGGTCCGCGCGGAGTTGGGTCGGCCGCGCAGAATGGTGGCCAGACTGCGCAAGCCGGTTGCGGACTACTATGCGGAACACTATGTGCGCGCGCCGGCGGTACCAGTCTCGCGCCGCTTGGTCGATCTGCGGCGCAGCGGACGGGTCAGCGTTGTATTGATCCCCGAGCGGTTTAACAGCGGTATGCTGACACCCTGTGCGTATATCCGCCTCTTGCAGCCGCTCTCTCATCCCGAAATCGGTGGCGATTACGATATCGTGCTCGCCGATGCCGAAGAGGCGTTGAGATATCGAGCTGATGTCGTCGTGACGCAGCGCTTTGCTATGCGCGGACAGGAGGCAGCCGATGCGCTGATCGGACACTGTCGCGAACACGGCATTTCCTTGCTCTATGATCTTGATGACGATCTGCGGCGCATACCGCGCGATCACCCGGACGCCGAACTAATACGGCCACGGACGAAGCTGGTGTCTCGCATGGTGCGGGAAGCGGACGCGGTCTGGGTTTCCACGGCGGCGCTGGCAAGCGCGTTGGGCAGCCTCCGCGCGGACGTGCTGGTTCACGAGAACGGCATCGACGAGAGACTCTGGCTTGCCGGGATGCCGCCCGTAGCGCCACGCGAAGGTCCGGTGCGCGTGCTCTTCATGGGCACGATGACCCACGACGCCGATTTTGCTATCGTCGAGGCTGCCCTTGCGCGTCTGAAGGCTGTGTTCGGCGACTTCGTATCGATCGATCTCCTGGGTATCAGCAGCAAGCCCAATCTGCCCGAATGGGTGAACCGTCTCGGCATGCCGGTGCAAGCGACGACCAGCTATCCCGGCTTCGTCAACTGGATCACCCAGCAGCACTGGGATATCGGCATCGCGCCGCTCGCTGACACGCCCTTCAGTCGCTGCAAGTCCGCGCTAAAGGCTTTGGACTACGCTGCTATGGGGCTGCCCATCCTGGCGTCGGACAACGTGGCTTATCGTGGCAGCCCGGCCGATGGGCAGGCGGGCTGGCTGGTGCCCGACGATACTGATGCGTGGTTCGTCGCGCTGGCACGCCTGGTACGCGATGATACGCTGCGGCGGCAACTGGCCGCACGGGCACGTGAGGCGGCTCGCGGCGGCACCCTTGCCGCCCAGGCAGTGCGGCGGCGCGCGGCATGGCTCGCGCTGGCACCCCGCGTGGAAAGCTCGCGGACTGCGGCGGTACAAGCGGCATAAGCCGCATCAAATTACGGTTCCTGCTCGCAACCGGCGACCTTTGCTTCAGTTCATCCGAGCGAACGTATCTTCGCAGGAAACTCACCGATGAGGGCAAACAATCTCGCCACGCTTCTGGCGATCTCCAGTGTCGCGATACTTCCCGCCTGCTCGATGTTTGGAGGGCGGCAGGCCAGCGGCCCGGCAACCACCAGCAGAAGCTATGCTGCCGCACCAAACTACAACTCACCCGCGCAATCCGCGTCTGGCTGGCAGAATGGCGAGTTGTCGCCGAACATGATCCGCCAAGTGCAGCAAAACCTAACCCAGGCGGGGTTGTACAAGGGCCGTGCGGACGGCGTCTGGGGCCCGCAGACCGAAGCAGCAGTTCGTGACTACCAGCAGCAGCATAATCTGAACGCCACCGGTCAGCTCGACCAGCCGACGCTGAGCGCCATGAACCTCGGGACCAACACCAATCAGAGCTACAATCAGAACAACGACGCTAACGGGCAGCAGCCAGCAAACCAGCGCTACGGCAGCAATTACAATCCGCCGCCAAGCAGCAATACGCAGCCGAACTACAATCCGCCGCCGCCCAACAACCCGACTGATCAGACGAACAACGATACCGGCACGCCGCGCTGATCAGAGAAGGTCGCGCACCCGCTCGATGTCCTCCAGCACGGCGTGGTGCGACACCAGCAGCACTTCGTCGAACCCAATCTGCTGCATACGTCTGAGCTTGGTGCGCACCTCGTCCGGCGTGCCGATCAGCGCCGGTTCTGCGACCTTCGCCAGATCAGCGGAACCGGGCCGGTTGCCGAGATCGACCGCACAGTTGGCGAGCACTGCGTTGGTGCCGCCGGCTTCGCGGAACACCCGCATGCCGGCTTCGAGGTCCTCCCAACTACTGTAGCGGCCCGATGGCGTCCAACCTTGGTATTCTTTTGCCGCAAGCGTGATCCAGCGATGGCTGCGCCAGGCGCCGATCAGGATTGGCGGACCGCCCGCGCAACCCGGCCAGGTAGACAGCGCCGACTCGCCGCGCCAGGTCGCCTGCATGCTGCGGAGGTGCGATCGCAGCATGCCGAACCGCTTGTCGTAGTCGTAGCCCAGCAGATCGAAATCGTCCTTTGTTGAACCACTACCGACACCAAGAACCAGGCGATTGCCTGACAGTGCCTGCACTGACTGCACGCGATGCGCTAGTTCGATGGGGTGACGCAACGGCAACTGCAGCACGCCGATCCCCAACTCCGCCTTGCTGGTGACCGCGGATAGCACCGCCAGCTCAACCAGCGGGTCCAGCGTCGGCCGGCCACGGCCAAGTAAATCGCCCACCCAAATTCCGGGAAAGCCGGCTGCCTCGATACGGCGCGCATAGTCGGCGACCCGGTCCAACAGCCGATCCTGCGGGTCATCGTTGGGCGTGAATCGGATCATCGTGCTGATGCGCATGCTCACCTGCCTGTCGAAGCGTTGAGGACGGCGAGATTGCATCACATCGGTCAGCGGCGCCATTCTTCGCCGATCACATGCACTGGGGAGGTGATGGCCATGCCGACAGAGGCCCTTCGCTCTATCCTGCCCGCGGCCGGCCTGTCCGCCGATCGCGCCAGCACGGTGACGTTCACCGGCGGCGCGGATCCAATTCTGCCCACGCCGTTCCGCATCGGCGTGGCCGGCTCGGCGACGCTGGCGGCCACGGGTCTCGCTGCCGCCGATCTGTGGGAGATGCGGACCGGGCGCAGACAGTCTGTCGGCGTTGATGTGCGGCGTGCCACAGCCTCGCTGCGCAGCGGCCATTACATGAAACTCGGCGACGGCGAGGTGTCGGCGCGTCGCAATTCCATCATGGGCGTCTATCCGACGAAGGACGGCCGTTGGAGCTACCTGCATTGCAACTTCCCGAACCATCGCGCCGCGGCACTCAGCGTATTGGGCGTGGCGGAAGATCGCGATGCCGTCGCCAAGGCGGTGCTGAACTGGAACGCACTGGATCTCGAGGAGGCGATCATCGCCGCCAAAGGTGCCGGCGGAATGGTGCGAACGCACGCTGAATGGGCGCGGCATCCGCAGGCGGCAGCAATAGCGTCGCTGCCGTTGATGGAGATCGTTCGCATCGGCGACGCGCCGCCCGAGCCGCTCCCGCCCGGCAACCGCCCGCTGTCAGGTATCCGCGTGCTCGACCTCACGCGCGTACTCGCGGGCCCGACCTGTGCGCGGACCTTGGCTGAACACGGTGCAGACGTGCTGAAGATCACAGGGCCGCATCTGCCCAATCTCGGCTACCAAGAATTCGATACCGGGCACGGCAAATTGTCGGCGCATCTCGATCTGCGTGAGGCGAAGGACGTCGAAGTGCTGCGCGGGCTGGTGCGCGAGGCGGATGTGTTCTCGCAGGGCTATCGACCCGGCACATTGGGCTTGCGCGGCCTGTCGCCAGAAGAACTCGCGGCCCTACGTCCCGGTCTCGTCTACGTGTCGCTGTGCGCGTTCAGTCACGCCGGTCCATGGGCGTCACGGCGCGGGTTCGACACGGTAGTGCAGACCGTGAGCGGCATTACGTCGCGTCAGGCAGAAGTTGTGCCCGGCAAAACGCCCGGGCCGCAGTTCTATCCTGTGTCCGCCATCGACTACTGCACAGGGTACCTGATGGCATTCGGCGCCATGGTGGCGCTTGCGCGGCGTGCGCGCGAAGGCGGCAGTTGGTTGGTGCGCATCTCGCTGGCGCAGGTGGGCAAGTGGATCGTCGATCTGGTCGAGGTGTCGGAAAGCGCGGCGCGTGATGCGCCTGCGGAATTTTCGCCCGAAGAACTGGCGCGCTGGTCGATGGTCAGCGAAACACCATCGGGGAGCCTGCGGCATCTCTCGCCTGTCGTGCAGATGTCGGAGACACAGCCATATTGGGCGCGGCCGTCGGTGCCATTGGGATATAACCGTCCCGAGTGGCCAGCTCGCGGCGGTTCCTAAAAGTCGCCGGTTACGGTTAGACGTGGCTGCCAACTACAGCAGTCGTTGGGCGAGGCTTATCCCTGTAGCCTTCATAACCTACAGCCTGGCCTACGTGGATCGGGCCAATTACGGCATTGGTGCAGCCGGGGGACTGGCGACTGATCTGGGCATTACCGGTGAAGCCAATGCGCTGCTCGGGGCGTTGTTCTTCCTCGGGTACTTTCTATTCCAGATCCCCGCAGCCTGGTACGCCGAACACCGTAGTGCTAAGCAGCTGATGTTCTGGAGCCTGCTGCTTTGGGGCGCGTTCGCCGCACTGACCGGCGTCATCAGCGATGTCAGCCTGCTGTATATTGATCGGTTTCTGCTGGGCGTGGCCGAGAGCGTCGTACTTCCAGTGATGCTGGTCTTCCTGAGCCACTGGTTCACCAGCAGCGAACGCTCGCGCGCCAACTCATTTCTGATCCTCGGCAATCCGGTGACAGTTCTCTGGATGTCGATCGTGTCGGGTTACCTGGTCCACACAATCGGCTGGCGCGGCATGTTCATCGTTGAGGGCCTCCCGGCAGTGGCCTGGGCCTTCCTGTGGCTCTGGCTGGTGCAGGACCGCCCGGCGCAGGCGCAGTGGCTCGATCCGCACGAACGAGCCGACATCGAGCAGCGGCTGCAGGAGGAACAGCGAGCGTTGAAGCCAGTGCGCAACTACGCGGAAGCTTTCCGCACGCCGATGGTGATCGCATTGTCCCTGCAGTACTTCTGTTGGAGCGTCGGCGTTTACGGGTTCGTGCTGTGGTTACCTTCGATGCTGAAATCCAGCAGTCAGCTCGGCATCGTGACAGTGGGCTGGTTGTCGGCCGTCCCGTATCTGCTCGCGACACTGCTGATGATCCTGACTTCGTACAGGCTCCGATCGGTCTCGCCATCGCAAGGCGTATGTATGGCCGTGTCTCATCATCGGCGCCCTCGCCTTCGCGGGTTCCTGGCTGCTAGGCCCAGCGAACTTCTGGCCGGGATTTGCGCTGCTGGTGATCGCCGGTGGCGCCATGTATGCGCCGTATGGCGCATTCTTCGCGTGGATATCCGAGGTACTGCCCCGCAATGTCGCCGGCGGTGCGATCGCCTTGATCAACAGTTTCGGAGCTTTGGGCTCATTCGTCGGATCCTATGCGGTCGGTTGGCTGAATGCGGCGACCGGCGGTCCGGACGTGTCCTACCTGACCATGGCAATCGCTCTATTGATCAGCGGCCTGATCACACTCGCGGTCGGGGCACCAGCCCAGGAACGAGGCCCGTCGGCGCAGCGAATAGTTCACTGATCCTGAGTTGACCGGGCAGCGATCAGACCTTCATCTGGCGTGCGCCGCTCGGAGCCCTCTAGTTGCCTCGCAATGCATGGTTCGTCTCCTACGGTCTCCTTGGACTGACGCAGAACGGGCTGGTCCCCGTGCTGATGCCGCTGGTCGCGGCGAACAGCGCCGCCGCTGGGCTCACCTATGCGGCTTTCTCGTTTCTTGGCTTGTTCGCTCCTCTGCTTGGGGCCTGGGCTGATCGCACCGGGCGGCATCGCGACCTGCTGATCTGGGGCACATTCGGAGCAGGCTGCCTGCTGCTGCCGTTCGCGGCGGCCCATGGTCTGCCGCGCATCCTGCTGGCGGCCGGAGCTGGGCTCGGTGTGATGGCGACAACCACGGCCGGCAATGTGCTGGCGATCCAGGGCGTTCCGGAAGCCGACTGGGATGCGCGCGTGGCCCTGTTACAGCGCTATGTCAGCGCCGGGCAGGTGATCGGGCTTGTCGCCGCGGGAGTACTGGCCCAGCGGTCCGTCGGCCTGGGGTTTGTGGTTGCGGGCGTGGCTTTGCTGGCCGCCGGTGCATTGGCGATTGCCACGGCGCCAGCAGGTCTGCCACGCGAGCCGACCAACAAGCCACCGCCGAGACCAATGGTGGGCGGCGATGCCGGTATCACGGGACCGCACCATCGCGCTCACCATGTGTCGTTGCAGGAGCTGCGCAGTTTCCTCGCTGTGATTACCCAGCCGCTGCGGCGGTTCCTGATCGTGTGGCTGATCGCGTATCCCGCGATGAACGGGTTCGCGACGATGTTTCCGGTGGCGATAACTCGTGAGTTCGGGATGGAAGCGGTTCTGCCATCGAGCGCCTATGCCGTAGGGGTCGCTGCAAGCTTGTTGCTGTATGCGCCGATTGGTGTCGCGACGCATCGCGTCGGTGGAGGCCGCATGCTGGCGCTGGGGATGGGCGCTCGCCTGCTGGCGCTGGGATTGCTCGTCATCGCCGGCTTCCTGCATCTCGGTTGGATCGCCTGGCTGGTACTGGTGGGTTTCGCACTGATCCAGTTCGTCTGGCCGCTGCTTGCCGTCGCCGCCAATTCTCTGGCGGTACGCTTCGCGCCCACGGCGCGTGGCGAGAGTGTCGGCCTGTTCAATGCCGCGACTTCGCTGGCGGCGGCGGTCGGGTCAGCAGTGGCAGGCTTCATCTTCAATGCCGCGGGCTTCGCCGGACTTGCTGCGGTCACTTGCGTGATGGTGGGATTGGCGACGGTGCTGACCGAGGTGTGGCTGGTGAAGCACAGCCGGCCGACCAGCACAGATCCCACGTGAAGCTCACCGATTTAGAATTAAAGTGCGCAGCCCTGTCATCGCATCGTCACCGATGCAAAGATCATGTGGAAATATTCACGCCGGGACGCGGGACGCTGGGCACCATTGTTAGACTTCGATGATGCCGTCGCGCAGGCCCTTGGCGACCGCCTCGGCCCGGCTGGTCGCATCGAGCTTGGCGAATAAAGCTTCGAGGTGGAACTTGACCGTGTGCACGGAAATGCCGAGCGCACGGGCCACTTCCTTATTGCTCATGCCCTGACCCACCAACGTTAGCACCTCTGCTTCGCGCGGCGTGAGCAGCGGCGGCGTGTCGTCCATGGCAGGGCGAAACCCGTCGCGCGCTGCTTCACGTGGCGAGCGCACCAGCAGGCCGGCAGCAGCCGCCCGCAGCGCTGCATCGAGTTGCGCCAGACTGACTTGACGTTGGAGGACGCCGGTCGGCTGTTCGCCTCGGAGGCGACGGTCGGTGAGGGCGACCACCGGAGCCTCGACCTCACCTGGCACCACGGCGTCACGATCCAGATCACAGAGCACGACGTCAGGGGTCTCGTGGACCAGCAGGTGGCCAGCAGCCTGAAGCATGGCGGACAGTCCCTGCCGGCGCACGGGATCATCGGCGTGAAGCGAAATGCGAAGCTGCTCGCTCATGCCCTGGCGGGGCGCGCGCCGATGGTCACGGTGATAAGGCGAACCTCGCCGGCGCGCAGCAGCTTCAACGTGGCCGGCTGGCCGATGCGCTCGGGAGTGAGCGCGGTGGCCAGCCCGCGCGACCGGCCGGTGCGGCGGCCGTCAACCTCCAGGACAATGTCGCCGGGCAGCACGCCGGCCTGCTCGGCTGGGCAGCCAGTGGCGATCGCGATCACCATCATGCCGGCATCGCGACCTGCTGCCTCACGGAAGCGCTCCGGCACCAACACGTGCTGCAGACCAACACCGAGCCAGCCACGGGCGACGTGGCCATCGGCCAGGAGTGGTTCGAGCACGCGCTCGATGGTCGCCGCAGGGATCGCCAATGCGGTGCGACGTGGACCGGAGGTGGACATGCCGATCAACTGGCTGCTCAGCGTTAACACCGGGCCGCCTTCGTCGGCGCCGAGACGGGTATCCAGCCGAACCAATGCCTCGATGCGGCCGCCGGCCTCGCTGTGCCATTCGGGGCCGGTCGCATGCACCATACCGAGACGGCTGGTCGGTTTGCCACGCGGGTCGGCGCCGACGACGAGCGCAAGTGACCCGGCGCGAGTTGAGGCGAGAGCGGCGGGCAGAGAAGGACTACCCAGAGCCTTGGCCAGGCGAAGGACCGCAACGTTGGTTCCGGCATCGCGCCCGGCCAAACGCGCCGCGATTTCTGTACCGTTGTGGACGATGCCGAAATCGGTGCCCTGTGGCAGCACCTGCTCCGAGGTCACCACGACATCTGGGCGCCAGAGGATACCGCTGCGGCCACGACGGCCGGCGCGAATGGCGACGACGAATCCGGACGCCGCCTGCACGCGGTCGGCGAGCGCATCGGACAGGTGTTCGAGGGTGTCGATGGTCATGCTTCAACTCCAGAGCCTGCACTGCCGGCACTCTGCGCCATGCCGCGCAACTACGGCATCGGCTGGGTGACCGGTAAGAACCCGGCCTTGTGGCCAGGATGTCGTGTGGCGGCGCCGTTCCCATTTGGGGCGACCGAAGGGAAACTGCCATGCCGCTCGATGCCACTGCCGGCGTTCCGCCGGCCGACGATCTCGACCCGTATTCCGCACAGATCGTGCACGCGTTCGAACGGGTCGGCCCGGCGGTGGTGCACGTCATTGCCTTCGGCGCCGACGCAAAGCCGAAGGGGCAAGGCTCGGGCGTGATTTTCACACCCGATGGCTACGTGCTTACCAACGCTCACGTGGTGGCAGGCGCGACGCAACTTCGTGCAATATTCACCGATGGACAGGTGCTGGATTCGGTTCTGGTGGGGGCCGACGCGGATACCGACACTGCGGTGCTGCGATTGTCCGGCAACGGACTGCCGCACGCCGAGTTGGGGTCGTCGGCGAGCCTCCGGGTCGGACAGCTGGTGGCCGCGATCGGCAATCCGTTAGGATTCCAATGCACCGTCACGGCGGGGATCGTTTCGGCGCTGGGGCGCACGCTGCGCACGCCATCAGGGCGCATGATCGAGAGCGTGATCCAGACGGATGCGCCACTGAACCCGGGCAATTCAGGTGGTCCGCTGGTGAGCGGCGCGGGCCGGGTGGTGGGGATCAACACGGCGACGATTGCACCGGCACAGGGGATCTGTTTTGCGATCGGGATCGACACTGCGGTGTGGGTGGCGACCAGACTGATGCGCGACGGAAGGGTGAGGCGGTCGCGGCTGGGGATTTCCGGGCAGACGGTGCCGATCGATACACGACTGCGTCGCTTCCACCACCTGGCGCAGGCCGCCGGAATGCTGGTGCTGGACGTCGCGGCCGAGGGACCTGCGGCGGCGGCCGGAATACAGCCCGGCGATGTGCTGGTGGCGGTCGATGGAGCAGCGATCACCGGAGTGGACGACATGCACCGGATGCTGACGGCCGAGCGCGCCGGGCAGAAGCTGCCTCTGAAAGTGCTGCGACGTGCTGAAGCTGTGGAGTCGGTGGTGGTGCCGCGCGAGGCGTAGGATGCCTCGCGCTGCTGGCGCAGGCGTCCATAGCATCGGTTCGCCTTTTCGCCAGAGCAGCCAGGTCTGATACGCTCCGCCCTGCCAGGAGGTTCATGGGGGCTGCATCGACGGAGCAAAGGGGAACCCCCGCCGAACCGGCGTAAGCTTGTCGCAATCCTATATGCCGATATGGCTGGGTAGTCGCGGTTGATCGGCCTGGACGACCAAGGGACTCTGGATCGGCTACGCAGCCTCCGTCGAGAAGTGATTGATCCGTCCATAGAGGAACACGCCGGGCGATCGTTCAGACCGGCGGCGACTCCTTGCTTGTGGTGTTTGATAGCATCGACGGTGCCGTGCGCTGTGCAGTGAAGATTCAGGCGGATTCCGTCTCACGGACGCGATCGAGCACCAGATCAGGCCATTCGATTTCGTATCGGTATCAACATCGGTGACGCGATAGCGGACGGCACAGACCTGCACGGCGACGCCGTGAATGTGGCGGCGAGGCTTCAGGCCGAGTGCCTGCCGGGTAGCGTATCCGTATGCCGGTCGGCGACCATTTGCATGGCAGGCTTAATCTTGAATTTGCCAAACTTGGCGCTCTCAAACTGAAGAACATCGCAAGACCGGTCGAGGCATTCGCAGTGCAACTGACCGACGCCAAAGCGGCCCGAGTCGCAAAGTTGACTTTGCCGGACCATGCGTCGCAACTGAGCAGCCCTGAGGCGGTGAAGCGATACGTGGCCGCGGGAATTGGCTGGGGGTTCGCTTCGCGACATAGCGTTGCCTGAGCGCGCCCCAGGCCGGTTTCATCGAACTGGCGAAAGCCTTGGACCAGTAGCCGAGATCAGCAGTCCGAGTTTGCTTGGGGCGGTAGTCGTCCATGGCCGACCCGACCATCCTCGCTCTTGGCATGGCTGTGCTGACTGCGACGTCCGCGGGACGGTGAGGTACCCTCGCGCGGCTTCTTTCCCGTGCTAGTCTTGTTGCCAATCCATTGCTCAGGAGGATCGCGTCATGGATGCTCGCACGCTCCAGCCCGGCGAAATCACCGACCGCAACCTCGCCCTCGAACTTGTGCGGGTGACCGAGGCTGCCGCCATCGCGGCCTCTTCGTGGATCGGCCTAGGTAAGAAGAATGAGGCCGACGGCGCGGCAGTTGAGGCTATGCGCCACGCGTTCGACCAAGTCGATATTTCCGGCACGGTGGTGATCGGCGAAGGCGAGATGGACGAGGCGCCGATGCTGTATATCGGCGAGAAAGTGGGCGCCGGTGGACCGGCGATGGACATCGCGGTTGATCCACTTGAAGGTACCACGCTCACCTCGAAGGGCGGACCGAGTGCGCTCGCCGTAGTGGCGTTGGCGGAGCACGGCAATTTCCTGCACGCGCCCGACATCTACATGGACAAGATCGCTATAGGTGGCGGCCTGCCCGATGGCGTGGTCGATCTCGATGCAGCGGTGGGCAAGAATTTGCGCGAGCTGGCAAAGGCGAAGAAGTGCGAGGTCTCCGACCTGATGGCCTGTATCCTCGATCGTGACCGGCACAAGGAGCTGATCGCCAAAGTGCGAGAGGCCGGCGCGCGCATCATGCTGATCAGCGACGGCGATATCACCGGGGTCGTCGCGACGGCTACTCCCGAATCGGAGATCGACATCTATCTTGGCTCTGGTGGCGCGCCGGAAGGTGTGCTGGCCGCGGCAGCGCTGCGCTGCATCGGCGGCCAGATGCAGGGCCGGTTGATGTTCGAGAACGAGGAGCAGGTTCAACGCGTGAAGGAGATGGGTCATCCCGATCCGCAACGGAAGTTCACGCTCGAGGAAATGGCTAAGGGCGACGTCATGTTCGCCTGCACCGGCGTGACGTCTGGGACGATGCTGCGAGGCGTGAAGCGCTTCGGGCACGGGGCGATCACCCATTCGATGGTGATGCGCAGCAAGTCCGGCACGGTGCGGTTCGTCGAAGCGCACCACAACTTTGCGACCAAGACCTGGCTGAGGAATTAAGCGAATTGCAACTACGGATGGGCAGGGATTCACACGGAGCTAGCAGCGGTACCCGCGTGCATTCTTGTTCATCCTGGATCTCTGAATGAGTGATTGCGTTCTTGGCGTCAGCCGTAGTTTGAGCGGACGACGCTGGGTCTGGCGGAGCGGCGAGGATCGCATTGGGCTGGGGATCGCCCAGCGAATGGGCCTGCCGGAGATCGTCGGGCGGCTGCTGGCGGCGCGCGGCATCGATATCAATACGGCATGCAACTATCTCGATCCGACGCTACGTGCGCTGCTGCCGGACCCGTCAACCCTGATCGACATGGATGTCGCCGCGGACCGCCTCGCCTATGCGGTTCGGCAAGGCGAGACCGTAGGCGTATTCGGCGACTACGACGTGGACGGCGCATGCAGCGCGGCACTGACCTGCACCCTGCTGCGCGAGCTTGGCTGCACAGTCCTGCATCATGTGCCGGACCGGATGATGGAGGGCTACGGTCCGAACGGGCCAGCCCTGCACTCGCTGGTGGTGCGCGGCGCAACCCTGATTGTGTGCGTGGATTGCGGTACCGCGGCAGCGGAGGCTTTGGGGTTCATCGCCGGCGATGCCGATATCGTGGTGCTGGATCATCACAAGGCGGACGGCCCACCGCCTTCCATCGTCGCCACGGTGAACCCGAACCGGCTGGACTGCACGTCGAGGCAGACGTCGCTGTGTGCCGCAGGGGTCGCATTTCTGGCTGCGGTGGCGACGGTGCGGGCCTTACGCCGGGAGGGGTTCTTTGCGGCTCGCAAGGAGCCGAACCTGCTCGGCCTGCTGGACCTCGTTGCACTGGCCACTGTGTGCGATGTGATGCCGCTGACTGGGGTGAACCGTGCGCTGGTGTGCCAAGGGTTGAAGATCATGGCGCGGCGTGGGCGACCGGGGATGGCGGCGCTGCTCGAAGTGGCCCAGGTGCGGAACGGGCTGACTGCCGCGACGTGTGGGTTTGCGCTGGGGCCGCGGATCAATGCCGCCGGCCGGATTGCCGAAGCCGACATGGGACTACGACTGCTGCTGTGCCAGGACCCGGTTGAAGCAGCGTCGCTGGCAGCCACGCTTGATGCCGTGAACCGACAGCGGCAGGTGGTCGAGGCGTCAATCCTTGAGGCGGCGGTGAGCGCGGCCGAGGAGCAGGCCAGGCAGGGACACGCGGCGCTGATGGTAGCTGGGCCGGCATGGCACCCAGGCGTCGTCGGCATCGTCGCCGGTCGGATCAAGGAGCGGTTCAACCGACCGGCTTGTGTCGCGGGTATCGCCGACGGGCTGGCCAAGGGATCGGGTCGTTCTGTACCGGGTCTCGACCTGGGCGCAGCGGTCATCGCCGCACGGCAGGCGGGCATCCTGAAGACCGGCGGCGGACATCCGATGGCGGCAGGTTTCTCACTGGCGCCGGATCGATTGGCCGCGTTCCATGCGTTCCTGGATGATCGCCTGGCGCCAGCCGCGCTGCTGCCGGCGGCGGTCGACCTCGCGGTGGAGGCGACACTCGCTGTGCCTGGGGCGACTACGGAACTGGCTTTTCATTTGGCGCGACTGGCTCCGTTCGGGGCGGGTAACGAAGAACCAATGCTGGTGCTGCAGCGAGCGCGAGTGGTGCGGGCAGGTCGCGTAGGGCGTGAGGGAACTGCGATCCGTGCCATCATCGAGGGTGAGGAAGGCGCGGCACGGCTGAAGGCGATGCTGTTCCGGGCGCGGGAGGGTGTTTTGGCGGACATACTATGCGGCGCCAGTGGACTGGCGCTGCACCTCGCGGGACATTTACGGGCGGAGGAATGGAGCGGAGGGGTCAGTCCCTGCTTCGTCATTGCCGATGGGGCTGCGGCTTGACCCGTGTGGAGTGCTCCGCTACCCCGGCGCCCGCCTTCGTCCCGTTCGTCTAGAGGCCTAGGACACCAGCCTTTCACGTTGGTAACACGGGTTCGAATCCCGTACGGGACGCCAATGTTATCAATAGGTAACCCGGAGCTCCCTACTCGCCGCACATCGGGGGGACAGGCTTAGGACAAGGTTGTAGCAAGCGTGTGACTGTCCAGGTGGTCCCTCTTTCGTTGGCGTCCAGCCATCCAGCAATCGGTTCCAGCGCGGCAGCGGGCGCCGGGGCGGGGGGCTTTGGCCTTGTCCTGATCGACTGACCAGGTGTGGGCAGTCGCGTCCGATTGCATCCGGCAACAGATTTCACGCCGACATCGGCGTTCGGGACCATGAGCTGGTTGGGCAGTCGGCCAGAGGAAAGCGGCAATAAAGTTTGGCCTGCTTAATTGCCCATTGTTCCGATCTCCTCGCGCTGCTCGGCAATGATGCGCTCGAGCGCCGTCACCTTGCCCAGCAGCTTCATCACGAGCTCCTGCAGCGCGCCATGTGACAGGCCAGACATCGCGGGCGAGGCGGTCACAAGCAGCTTGAACCGGGTCGCCCCGCGTCGGAGCAAGCAAGAAATCAGCCCTCGCCCAGGCTTTTGCCTCGCTTACCCGTCAACCTTGCATCCTCGGCGCGTCTGACGCCAGCCAGTCAGTGGACAACAGCAGCGAGCAGCGCGTCCAAGCGCAGGCGCCCCGCCCCCGTCGCGGCGAGACGGCCGTCACGCCATGCCAAGTAGTCCTCCTCCACGGCTCGCTGAAGAATTGGCTTGTCCAGCGCGCCATCGAGCGCGACGCCGGTGCGCGCGGCGAATAGCGCCGGATCGATGCCCTCGACCAGACGCAGGCCCATCAACAGCATCTCGCGGGCTCGCTCGATGGGCTGCAGCGCCAATTCCTCCACAATGCCGTGGCCGTCACGCTCTACCAGTTCCGCCCATGGTTCAGGCGCCCGATGACAGCGCGTAGCAACAATGCAACTGGGAGTCGCTCCGATCGGAGTGATCCGGCCATGCGCTCCTGGCCCGATGCCGGCGTAGTCGCCGTAGCGCCAGTAAGTGAGGTTGTGCCGGCTCTCGCTGCCCGGCACAGCGTAGTTGGAAACCTCGTAGGCCAGCAGGCCAAAACGCGCCGCTTCTTCCGCGGTCGTTTCATACAATGCTGCAGCCTCATCCTCATCCGGCAACTTGATCTCGCCGCGCCGATGCATGGCGGCAAACTTTGTGCCCGGTTCAATCGTCAGCTGGTAAAGCGACAGATGATCCGCCGCGAGGGCCAGCGCCTGGCGCAGCTCCGCCCGCCAGGTCGCCAGCGTCTGACCAGGGCGCGCATAGATCAGGTCGAAGGAGATACGCGGGAAAATGGCCCGAGCCGTTTCCAGCGCGTCGATCGCCTGAGCCGCCGAGTGTTGTCGCCCGAGCAGCGACAGCGCCTGCTGGTCAAGGCTCTGAACACCGATCGAGACGCGATTTACGCCCGCATCGCGGAACGCCGCGAAACGGCCAGCTTCCACGCTGGTGGGATTGGCCTCAAGCGTGATTTCGATGTTCTCCGCCGGCCGGAACAGTCGGTGGGCTTCGTCGATCAGCGCCGCAACGGTCTCGGGTTCCATCAGACTGGGGGTACCGCCGCCGAAGAAGATTGAGGTCAGTCTGCGGGGACCTAGACGGTTTGCCTCCCAGGTCAGTGCACGAAGCAGGGCGGCGCGAAAGCGCGCCTGGGGAATGCGCTCCCGCACATGCGAGTTGAAGTCGCAATAAGGGCACTTGGCGAGGCAGAACGGCCAGTGGATATAGAGGGCGAGTGGTTCCATTCCGGGGAGATATAGGATGTCCGCCAGCGAAATCGGCGGCTCGGTTGAGCGCGTGCGTGCGGCACTGATCGCCGCCGGGCATTGCGACACGATTTCGCAATTTCCGGCCGGAACGCGGACTGCGGCAGACGCCGCAGCCGCGGTCGGCTGCACCGTTGCCCAGATCGCCAAGTCAATCGTGTTCCGCTCCGGGATGCGCGCAGTGGTGATCATTACCTCGGGTGCCAACCGCGTCGACCAGACGAAGGCCGAGACAGCGCTGGGTGTAAAGCTGGGACGCGCCGACGCTGACTGGGTGCGGCAGGTGACGGGATTCGCGATCGGCGGTGTTGCACCGGTGGGCCACGCGTCGCTGCCGATGTTACTGCTGGACGAAGACCTGACGGCGCTGGACCCGATTTGGGCCGCGGCCGGCTCACCGCACCACGTGTTCCAGACCTCGGCCGCCGAACTTGTACGGATTACCGGAGCGAAGGTGGCGGCGATACGGGTGGACCGAAGCACGCGGCCTGGAACTGGGTGAAGGCTCGCGCGCGATGGCTGATGACATATTTGTCCGCCGAGGTCAGCTCGCCGAATGTCACCGTCTGGCCAGCAGGAACGAACATGGGGTCATAGCCAAAGCCGTGGTTGCCGCGGGGCGGCCAGATGGCGAGACCATCCACCCGGCCTACGAAGGTCTCGGCATGGCCGTCTGGCCAGGCCAGGCACAGCGCCGCGACGAACCAGGCGCGACGATCAGCCGTGTCACCTATCGTGCGGTTGACGCGTTCCATCGCACCGGAAAAATCCTTGGCGGGTCCTGCCCAGCGTGCCGAAAAGACGCCGGGTGCCCCGCACAGGGCGGCAACGCAAAAGCCGCTGTCGTCCGCCAGTGCCGGCAGGCTGCTCCTACGCGCCGCGGCCAAGGCCTTGATGCGTGCATTGCCGACGAAGTCGGGCGCGTCCTCCAAAGGTTCGGGCAAGCCCAGCGCGCCGGCGGAGACCACAGCCATATCGTGCGGTCGCAACAGCTCCGCCAGTTCAGCGAGCTTGCCGGGGTTGTGGCTTGCCAGCACCAGCCGTGTGCCGGGCAGCAGGCGGCGTGTCATCACCCCGTCTCGATCGCCCGGCGCTGCGCCTCGAAGAGCACCGCGACGCCTTGGCGAGCAAGGGCGAGCATCCCGAGAAACTGCGCCTCGGTGAACGCACCGCGCTCTGCTGTACCTTGGATTTCGACGATACCGCCGCTGTTGGTCAGAACAAAATTGGCGTCCGCTTCAGCCGACAGAATCCTCGGCATAGTCCAGGTCGAGCACTGGCTCCGCGCCAATGATGCCACAGGAAACCGCGGCGACATGACCCGTCAGCGGCAGCGTCTTGGTCACGTTCATCTTCAGCATGTGCCGGAAGGCGAGGCTGAGCGCCACCCAGGCGCCGGTGATCGCAGCACAGCGCGTGCCGCCATCGGCATTCAGTACATCGCAATCCAAAGTAACGGTCACTTCGCCCATCTGCGTGCGGTCAACCACTGCGCGCAACGAGCGGCCGATCAGACGCTGAATCTCCTGCGTGCGTCCGGACTGCTTGCCACGTGCCGCCTCACGCTCGCCACGCGTGTGAGTGGCGCGGGGCAGCATGCCGTATTCCGCCGTCACCCAGCCCTGGCCAGAGTTACGCAGGAACGGCGGCACGCGACCTTCGACGCTGGCCGCGCAAAGGACTTCGGTGTTGCCCACGCGGACCAGGCAGGATCCCTCGGCGTGACGCGCGAAGCCGGGGGTGAGCGAGATCGGGCGCAGAGCGTCGTTGGCGCGACCGGATGGACGCATGAGGTTCAGTCCTTGGCCATATCTGGATGGTCGAGAATAACTCGACCAGAGGCTTCCGCCTAATTGTCGCTGGTCGTGCAGCAGACCTCATGAGGCGGCTGGTCAGTTTCGATGCCGCCGTGACACTCTCGAACATCCATCAGCAGACCAGGACCTACGGCGATGGCAGCCACGCCGCCCAGCCGTTACGCACCGGATGATCCTGAGGCAGCGGTAGCTCCACCGCTGTGCTGGTGGCGGCACTGTAATAGATGGCAGAGATCAACTCGAGCGACTGGTCGGCGTCCTGCAGCGTCAGTGGCCAGCTGTCCGCGCCATCGAGGGCGGGATGCAGCGCCTCAAGCAAACCAGCGAAGCTCTCCTGGCGAGGCACGAACTCTTGCAGTGCAGCATCGATCTCCGTGTCCGTGAGCGCGCCACGCGGCACGAAGCGCCAATTCCCTTCGGCTGGTCGGTAGGGAGGCACACCTGGACTTTCCGCGGTCAAGTTGGCGAAGCAGAAGCGAAACTTGCTGAGCTCCTCTGCCGCGCCCAACGTGACTGATGATGTGACCAGGGCACCCGAGACCATTTCGAACGCGATGGCCGCACAATCCTCGGTCTCGATCGGGTTCACTCTTGTCGCGAGCCTGGCGAAGACGCGCTGCACCGGTCCGAGCGTGTAAGTCAGCATGTCGTGCGCATGAATTGCATGACTGATGATGGCGCCCCCAAGTTCGGTAGCCTTTTGTCCGCGCCACGGTACGCCATAGTATTCGGAACCGCGGTTCCAGTGAATCTCGATGCTGGCAACCAGCGGTTCGCCCGCGACACCCGCCGCAATCAGCCGCCGCAGCCGCGCCAGGCCGTTCCCATAGCGATACTGGTAGACAGGCACGACGTTACAGCCGACATGCGCCGCCAGCTGCCGGATCCGCTCCAACTCACGCAACGAACCGACAAGCGGCTTCTCACACAGCACGTGCCTGCCTGATTGCAGCGCCTGCTCAGTGGCTTCGAAATGCAGGAAAGGCGGCAGGCAGATGTCAACAAGGTCAATATCGTCACGACGCAGGACATCAGCATATGAGGTGACGGCTTGCGCCCCTGCCGACGCAGCGACCTTCGTCGCACGCGCCGCGTTCAGATCACAGACGGCAACGACTTCGTATAACGGCGCGTTGGCGAGATATGCGTCGACATGCGCGCCGCCAATTCCGGCGCCGATCACAGCGACGCGGAACCGTCGGCTCATTGCAGGTTTCCCAACCGAGTCGCCATTGCCTGCGCCTGTAGCGCCAGGTCCATCACCCGAAAGCAATGCGCCTGAGGCATGGCGCGCTCGGTGCGGTCGAGCACGTCGGCAACAAGGTTCGCCGCATACGGCAGATCAGCATCGCCGCAGTCGATGTAGCGAGTTTGCTTTTTGTCTACCAGGAACAGATGGTCTGTGCCCGGGCGGCCTGTGATGTCGATGTACTTGCGCAACTCGATATAGCCATCTGTGCCAAGGATGGTCAGCCGCCCATCGCCCCAGTTATTGAGGCCATCCGGCGTGTACCAGTCGACGCGGATATAGCCCCGAGCGCGATCGCTACGCAAAAGCAATTCACCAAAGTCCTCCAGTTCCGGGTCGATCGGGTTCGCGAAATTCCCGACCGCCGATGCGACGATGTCGGCATCAGTCGATCCGGTAAAGGTCAGAAATTGCTCGACCTGGTGGCTGGCGATGTCGCACAGCACGCCGCCATACCTGTCACGCTGGAAGAACCATGCAGGCCGAAGCTGTCGGTTGAGCCGGTGCGGACCAAGCCCTACAGTCTGAACAACGCGGCCAACGGCTCCGGCCTTCACCAGTTCGATCGCACGCGTCACTGCGCGTACTTCGAACCGCTCGGAGTAGTTTACCGACCAGATGCGCCCCGTCTCGGCGACTGTGCGGCGCAATTCAGCAAGCTGTTGTGCTGTAGTGCAGCCGGGCTTGTCCGACATTACGTCTTTGCCGTACCGCATCGCCTGGATGGCGATGCCGGCGCGGTCGCAGTTCACTGCCGCTGTGAGAACCAACTGTACCGTCGCGTCCTCCAACAGTCGGAGTTTGTCAGCGACGCGCGGAATGTGCGGGAACCGCCCGACGAAGCCCTCGAGCGGCTGTGGCTCTCCCTCGGTCCAGTAGCCGACACACTCGCAGCCCAGCTCGAGCAGACGGCCGGTCATTTCGTAGATGTGTCGATGGTCCAATCCGATTGCGGCGAACCTGAGCGTACGTGAGGTACCGGCGTTCATGTTGGCCCCGCTTTGGCTGGCCTAGCGTGATCCCGCCACCAGCGTTCAAACGCCGGCGGCTGACTCTCGCAGTTCGCCTGTCCAGGCAGGATCGTCGAAGACGCTCACAGGCCATGGCAAGCCGTAATGCTCGCGCAGAGTCTTTCCAGTATACTCAGTGCGAAACAGCCCGCGACGCTGCAAAATCGGGATAACGCCCTTGCTGAAAGCGTCCAACTGAGCCGGAAGCAGGGGCGGCATAATATTGAACCCATCCGCTGCGCCGGTATTGAACCAGTCCTCGATCAGAGCGGCGATCTGCTCCGGCGTGCCGGCTGTAACATAATGCCCGCGCGCGCCTGCCAGATAACCAAGCAACTGGCGCAGCGTCGGTTTGTCCCGCCGGACCAGATCGATGATTACCTCGGTCCGGCTGCGTGCGGCCTGAACTGTTTGCGGGTCAGGGAAGTCCTCGGGCACGAGTGGCCGGTCCAATGGCAAATGCGAGAAATCGTAACCGCCCGAATCGACCTGATAGCCGCTTGCGTCCCACCTCTGGGTCGGTCAATTCGTTGGCTTCCTGCGCAAGCCGCTGCGCCTCGGCCTCGGTTGAGCCAATCATCGGACTCAGCCCCGGCAATATGAGAATGTGCTCCGGTGATCGCCCGCCGCCCGCTGCCAGTCTTTTCAGATCAGCATAGAACTCCTGTGCCGCTTCTTTTGCCATCTGGGCGGTGAACACGGCATCGGCATGTCGGGCGGCGAAGCGGCGGCCGGTATCTGACGACCCCGCCTGCACCAAGACCGGACGACCCTGTGGACAACGCGGCATGTTGAGTGGGCCAGCAACCGAATAGAACTCGCCACGATGGCTGATGGGCCTGATGCGATCACGTCGTGCGTACGCGCCGCTGGTGCGGTCATCGATGACCGCGTCGTCCGCCCAACTATCCCACAGCTGGTTCACGATTTCCATGAATTCCTCGCCGCGGTCATACCGGTCACCATGGCTCACCTGCCCGGCAGCGCCAAAGTTCTCCGCTGCCGTCGCAAGCCAGGAGGTCACGATGTTCCAGGCCGCACGCCCGTTGCTGATATGATCGATCGAAGCGAACTGACGAGCAAGATTGAAGGGCTCGGTGTACGTTGTGGACGCGGTGGCGATCAAACCGACCCGCTGGGTTGCCATGGCGAGAGCCGCCAGTACCGTGATCGGCTCCAGCCAGGTGCGCGGCGCCTGGGCCACGTCCCCACCGAGCGCCAGCTGATCGGCCAGAAAAATGGAATCGAACAGCGCGGCTTCGGCGCGCTGTGCCACGTGCACGTAATAGCGGATGTCCGTCAGTGCCAACGGTGACGCGGCTGGATGCCGCCAAGACGCCTCGTGATGTCCTCGTCCGTGAATGAATAGATTCAAGTGCAATTGTCGCTTCATGATAGAGTCCTCCTATTTGCACCCGACTTTGTAACTGCAACCCTGTCGGCGGTTACTTGTCGAGCCAGATCGTCGCCAGATCCTGGTTGACGTAATGGCTGGGGCTGATCTTGAAGCCTTTGACGTAGCTCCGATATGGCACGATGCGGTAACGCCAGAGCAGGAAGGCTTCGTGCGCCTCTGTATCGAGCACCCGCCTCTCAAGCTGACGCATCAAATCACGCTGCCGCGAGAACTCCGTCTCACGCAACATTCTGTTATAGATATCGATCTCGGTTGGATCTTCGTAGTTTCCATAATTGGCATCCGACACCGAGTGCGGTAAATACTTGGTGCCATCAAGTAGCGGATTGACGATGTTCTGGCACTCCGCATCGATGGCCACCGCAAAGTCTCCATTGCGGAGCGCCTCCTCATAGGGTCCGGTCGGTACGACACGTTGGGTTGCGTGTAGACCGATCTTGCTCCACTCGTCGATGACCCAGGTCCCGTTGAACTTGTACGGCTGATCCACATTCCGATTGAGTAATTCGAACGTCAGCCCTTCCGCGCCTGCTTCCTTAAGCAACCGTCTCGCCTCGGCACGCGAGGCATCGATATCCGGCCAATATCCGGCCAACTGCTGCAGCTCCTCGCGGTTTGCAGCCAGGGGTGAGCCCGGGAACACAATCCCACCGACCGTCCGCTGCAGCGTAATACGTGACATCGGCGCCGCGCCATGCCAACGGTCGATCGCCAGTGTCAAAGCCCGCCTGACACGCACGTCATCGAATGGTTTGCGTGCATGGTTGGGCGTGACCAGGGCCCCACAATTCCAGTCACTCTCCTGCACGGCGATCCGATCACCCAAGGCGGACACAAGCTCATCGCGCGTTGCCGGCGGGAAGCCACGGAACTCGATCGCCGCCCTGTCGGCCTTGATCGCTGCCACTCGCACCGCCTGCTTGTCGGCGAAGATGCCGATGAACCCATCCAGATACGGCAGTCCTGGTCGGTAGTAGTCGGGATTGCGCACGCCAGAAATCGACTGCCCCACTTGATAGTCTTTGAAGCGGAACGGCCCCGAACCCATGATCTTGGTTTCGAACCAATGCGGGTCGCGGTCGAGGATGTCCTTCTTGTAGATGAAGGCATATGGGTCCGCGAGGGCCGGCAGAAATGCTGCAGTCGCAAACTTGAGATGGAACACTGCCGTGTTTGCGGTGGGTGCTTCGATCCTGTCGATCATCGAGTAGTAGCCGCGACGCACACTGATCACGCCCTCCGGCGGATCAACGATTTTGCTCCAGCTGGCCACCACGTCGTAGGCAGTCATTGGCGACCCATCGCTGAACCGCACATCGTCACGGATCTGAAAGGCGTAGGTCCTGCCGTCGTCAGTCGGCTTCGGGATCTCGGTGCAGACATCGCAGACGAATTGTGTCGTGTCAGCCGGATTCTCCGGATTCGCTCGGATCAACACGCTATAGAACGGCGCAACCGCATGGATGGTGGCGAACGTGTTCTCGCGATGGCCGTCGAAGCTCGGCGGCGTGTCGGCCGGGATCATGAAGGTCAGGGTCCCGCCGTGCTTGGGTGTATCATCGGCCCATGCGGGCCAGATCAGGGACAGGATTATCGCCGCACCCGCGGCGAGACATCGACGCATTGCTGCCTCCCCGGCCGAGACTGGTCACTGGCGCGCCGCATGCTTAGGCTTTGCCGGCCAGCCGGCCACCGACCCAAACCATTGGAGGCGTCATGACAGCAGAGATTGCCGCACTCGTCGATGCTGAGCACGGGTTGATCAGCCGCCGTATCTTCATCGAGCCAGAGATTTACGACATGGAGCTGTGGCGGATCTTTGCACGCTGCTGGCTGTTCCTGTGTCATGACAGCCAAATTCCTCATCCAGGCGATTTCATGACGACCTATATGGGAGAGGATCCGATTCTGGTGGTACGCGACGGCGCCGGAAGCGTGGGCGCATTCCTCAACGTATGTCGCCATCGCGGAAACCGGCTGTGCCGTGCGGACGAGGGCAACGCAGCAAGCTTCATCTGCGCCTATCATGGCTGGACGTTCGCCAATGACGGGCGGCTGACGGGTGTGCCGAACCTGCGGGAAGCCTATCACGGTGATCTCGACCGGGAGGGTCTTGGCCTTATACCTGTTGCTCAAATCGAAAGTTACAAAGGGCTTTGGTTCGCCACGTTCGACCCCGACGCGCCGCCATTGCGCGAATATCTCGGCGAGATGGCATGGTACATCGACACGTTCGTCGACCGATGCGAAGGAGGTGTCGAAGTAATAGTAACCCACAAGTGGATTATGCCATGCAACTGGAAGTTCCCAGCCGAGAATTTTGGCGGTGATGCGTACCATGTCCAATGGAATCACCTGTCGGCCGTCAAGATTGGATTGAGCCGTGGCGTTACCGCGAATACGCACAGTACGCAGCGTATGGTATCGCCAGGCAATGGCCACGCACTGATCTGCGTCGGCCCCGATGACGTCGGCGATCCACCGATGCCCGAAATCGAGACGTATGAAAAGGAGATCGCGGCCGCCGTTCGCCGGCGTCTAGGGCCGCGCGCCAATCTGATCAATCCGATCGTCGCTACCGTCTTCCCGAATTTCTCGCTGCTACGTGGCACCTCACGCACATTCCGGGTCTGGCAGCCGCGAGGTCCCGAGAAGACCGAGGTTCGGTCATTCGTCTTCGCGGATAAAACGTCACCGCCCGCGGTCAAGCGGGCAATCCGCCAGGCGGGAATCCGCGGTTTCAGCCCATCTGGTTCGTTCGAACAGGACGACATGGACAATTGGCAAGAATGCACGCAGACCTGCCGTGGTGTGGTGTCACGGCGCATGCCGATCAACAACCGAATGGGGCTTGGACACGACCGCTTCGATCCTGATCTCGGCGTCTGGGTCAGCGACTATCGGTTCAGCGAGAGCAATCAACGACGGTTCTATCGGCGATGGGCCGAATTGATCGAGGCGGCGGACTGGGGCTCGGTGGGTTGCGTCCCTGCGCGGCAAGCCGAACATGCTTGACGCGGAGACGATCCGAAGTGTTGAGCAGTTCCTCTATCGTGAGGCCCGCCTGCTGGATGAGAGGCGGTTTCACGAATGGCTCGATTTGTTCACTGCCGACATCCACTACTGGATGACGGCGCGAACGAACCGCTATCCCCGGTCCAGCAAGGCCATCGCGATCTTCGACGCGGACCGCTATTCCGACGAAAATGCGGAGGCGGCGGATGAGTTCGGACTGTTCGACGAGGACATCGGGACGCTCAGGGCACGGGTGGCTCGGCTTGATACCGGCATGGCCTGGGCGGAAGATCCGCCATCGCGGACACGCCATCTGATCACCAACGTCGAGGTTGCGTCCGAAACACAGGACGGAGGGGTGACGGTCCATTGCAATTTCATCGTCTACCGAAGCCGCGGCGAGACAGAGCAGGATTTCTACGTCGGCGCCCGCCAGGACAGGTTGCGTCGTATCGACGGTGAGTGGCGGATTTCAGGCCGCCGGATGGTGTTGGATCAGAACGTGCTGACGTCCAAGAACCTGAGCATCTTCTTCTGACAACAGCACCAGGCGGATCGGCGAACCGATGCGCCTGTGCCGTGGCCCGCTCCGTCTACTCCGCCGCGGCCTGGGTCCACTCTGCCGGGATCGGCTGTGCCCGTTGGTCTGCGACCAGCTTCTGACGGCGGGCTTGCTCTTCAGCGCTGATCGAGGCCGGATTCTCGCGGAACTCCGGTCCCAGTGCCATTGCCTTTTTCACCGCAGGTCGGTCACTGATTTCTTCAAGCCAGCGTTTGACGTTAGGAAATTCGTCGATGTCGATGTCGCGTGTGGACCAACTTGACGCCCACGGGTAGCAGATCATATCGGCGATAGTGTACTGTCCTGCGGCGAAATAGCGCTTGTTGAACAGGCCCAGATTCATCACGCCGAAGATGCGATGCGCCTCGTTGTCAAAGCGGCGGATCGCGTAGGAAAGATCGCCGTTCTTGCCGCCGGCCAGCGCACGACGGAAATGCCCCTGTTCACCCAGCTTCGGCCCCTGGTTTGCCATTTGCCAGCTCACCCATTGCGCAACGTCATATTTGCCGCGCGGATCAGTCGGGAGGAACCGTCCATGCTTCTCTGCCAGGTAGGTCATGATGGCAGCAAACTCGAAGATCGAGATGGGCTCACCGCCGCCCATCGGTTCGTCGTCGACGATCGCCGGCATGCGGCCATTCGGCGAAATTTTCAGGAACGCCGCAGCGAGCTGATCACCTCGGCCGATGTTGATGGGCTTGAAGGTGTAGGGAACGCCCAGTTCTTCGAGCAAGATAACAACCTTCTTGCCGTTTCCTGTAGGCCAAAAATAAAGGTCGATCATCGGCGTTCTCCCTCACTGGTGGCCGGCATACTGCCGCGATCCGCCGCAGTATGATAGGCATGGCGTCTCGCGCCGTTTCCGGGCACCAGAGCGGGGTCGCACAGGACATAATGGAGGAGATAACATGCCGCAATTCGGAGATTCCAAAGGCGAATATCGCGGCGGAGTTCATCGTGACGATACCGCACTGAAGGCGTGGCTGACGAAACGCCCCACCGAGACCGCGCTGGAACCGGATCTGCCGATCATCGACCCGCACCATCACTTCTGGGATACGCCGCATCGCGGTCACTATCTACTGCCCGAACTGCTGGCCGACATCGGCGGCGGCCACAATATCGTCTCGACGGTATTTCTCGAATGCCGCGCGATGTATCGCAAAGATGGGCCACGCGAGATGGCAGCGCTGGGCGAGGTCGAGTTCGTCACCGGCATCGCGGCGATGAGCGCCTCTGGCGGTTATGGCCCTTGCCGCGTGGCCGAGGGCATCGTGGGCGGAGGCGATCTCACCGTGGGCGCGCGCGTCCGTGAATTGCTGGAAGCCGAGGTGCGGGCCGCGGGCGGCCGGTTGCGCGGGCTGCGCCATGGTGTCGCTTGGGATAGCAATGAGTTTGTTGGCAATTACGCCTCCCGCGTGGTTCCACCGCACCTGGTGCTGGACCCGAAATTCCGCGAGGGCTTCGCCCAACTCGCCCCATTAGGGCTGAGCTTCGAGTCCTGGCAGTATCATCCGCAACTATCCGACGCCGTAGACCTCGCGCGATCCTTTCCGGGCACCACCATCATTCTGAACCATGTAGGCGGTATCCTTGGGGTAGGCCCGTACAACGGTCATCGTGAGGAAATTCTCGCAACCTGGCGCAAGGACATCAACGAGCTCGCCAAATGTCCGAACGTCTACTGCAAGCTTGGCGGTCTCGGCATGGTGTCCGTTGGCTTCGACTTTCATGAACGTGACATGCCGCCCACCTCCGAGGATCTGGCAGCGGCGTGGCGGCCGTATATCGAAGGCTGCATCGAAGGGTTCGGTGTTGACCGGTGCATGTTCGAGAGCAATTTTCCTCCTGATAAGCAGTCAGGTGGCTACACCGAGTTATGGAACGCGTTCAAGCGCATAACGTCCGGCGCATCGGCGGCGGAGAAGAAGGCGCTGTACAGCGGCACGGCGGCGAAGGTGTATCGGCTGACGGTGCCGTGACTACCACATTGCACGCGCCGTCAAATCAGGAACGTGCATGGTACGATGTGGTGCATCAAGGCGGCACGCTTCGGCTTGCCGTAGGCGGGTCTTGGACCATAAGTGAAGCGCGGCGCCTTGACTCCACATTGCGTGGCTTTGATGTGGCCGGCTCGAGCCACGTAGAGATCGACTGCGCCGCACTGGATCGCATCGATACAACAGGGGCATGGCTCCTGCTGCGCACAAAGCGGATCCTCGAGAACAGAGGCATCGCAGTAAAACCGGTCAACGTGCGCCCAGAATATCAAGCGCTGGTGCACACGATAGATCACGAGTGCAGAGCTCCTCCGGTCGAGTTGCCGCGGCGACATTCGTTCGCCGCACATCTTGAGCGAATTGGTCGTGGCCTTTGCCACGCATTGCATCAAGGCTACCAGCTCATTGGGTTCTTCGGCCACGTCGTGTTCGAGACTATTGCCACGATACTCCAGCCGAAGCGCCTCCGTTTCGCTGCCCTCGTCCATCAGATGGAGGAGACGGGCCTGAATGCCCTGCCGATCGTGGGGTTGCTATCGTTCCTCGTCGGGGTGGTGTTCGCCTATCAGGGTTCTGATCAACTGCGTGACTTTGGCGCGGAGCTGTACACCGTCAATCTGCTCGGTGTCGGCTTCCTGCGGGAACTTGGTGGGCTGCTGGCGGCTATCATTGTCGCGGGCCGATCCGGGTCAGCCTTCACGGCACAGATCGGCACGATGAAGGTCAGCGAAGAGCTGGATGCAATTCAGATATCAGGTCTCAATATCATCGAGGTCCTGGTATTGCCGCGCCTGCTGGGCATCATTATCACCCTGCCGCTCCTGACCTTCTATTCGAACGTGATGGGAATGATCGGGGGAGCAACCATGTGCTATCTCGATCTGGGCATCACGGTACCGGCCTTCTTACACCAACTCCAGACCGCAGTGGTCGGCTGGACGTTCTGGGTTGGCCTGATCAAGGCTCCGGTATTCGCGTTTGTCATAGCATTGGTTGGTTGTCATCAGGGGTTCGAAGTTGAGCGGAATGCCTCGAGCGTCGGCCGGCACACGACACAGGCCGTGGTCGAATCCATCTTCCTGGTCATTGTCGTCGATGCGGCGTTCTCAATCACCTTCTCATGGCTGGGAATATGAGCGAGTTCTTCGGGGAAGGATGCTGTGATAAGAGTTCGGGCTCTGCTCACTCGGCTGGGCGGCCGTGTTCTGCACGACCACCTCGACCTCGAAGTCTTCCGGGGCGAAGTCCTCGGGGTGGTCGGCGGTTCCGGTTCCGGTAAATCCGTTCTGCTACGGTCGATCATCGGCCTGCAGCAGCCAACCAGCGGCACCATCGAAGTGCTGGGTCAGAACATGGCTGGCCTGGATGGCGACGCCCTCATCAGAATGCAGATTCGCTGGGGCGTGTTGTTTCAGGATGGAGCACTATTCGGCGATCAGACCGTGGCCGAGAATGTCCAGATCCCGCTGCGCGAACACACCGATCTGCCCCAGAAACTCATGGATGAGATTGCTTCTGTCAAGCTCAGCATGGTGGGATTGCCACCGGACGCTGCGAAACAATACCCAGCCGAGCTGTCGGGCGGCATGCGCAAGCGCGCCGGTCTTGCGCGAGCTCTTGCCCTGGATCCCGAGATTTTGTTTCTCGACGAACCCACAGCGGGCCTCGATCCGATTTCAGCGGCGCAGTTCGACACTCTTGTGCGTGAACTACAGCAAAGCCTGCATCTTACGGTATTCATGGTAACGCACGACATCGATACCTTGCGTGCTACGACCGACCGCATTGCAGTACTGGTCGATAGCAAGATTACCATTGGCACAATCGGCACCTTACGCGACAACTCTAATCCCTGGATTCACGAGTACTTCGCTGGTGTGCGGGGGCGCGCGGCACTCACGGCTTAGGGAGCTGATTCCATATGGAAGCGCGCGCAAATTACGTTGCCGTCGGAGCGTTCGTGCTGCTGGTGCTGGCAGGTATATTGGTGGGTAGTCTCTGGCTCGCACGCGTGCAATTCTCAGCGCAATATCAGTACGTTGAAACGAGCGTTGCTGGGCCGGTGAGTGGCCTAAGCACGGCGGCGGTCGTCCGGTTGAACGGAATCGAGGTCGGTCGCGTCGCGAAGATCGATTTGGATCCTGGGGACCCAACATTGGTAAATCTCCTCCTGCAGGTGCAGGGCACGATTCCTGTCCATTCCGACGCGGTTGCGTCGATCGAGAGCCAGGGACTTACAGGTGTCAGCTACGTTGAAATATCGGGAGGAACACGCAATTCACCTCCTCTGACAACACCACCAGGCCAGAAATATCCTCGGATCGCGTCACGCCCGTCGTCACTGCAGCAGGTCTTCAACAACGCGCCGGAGCTGGTTGGTCGGTTATTGGTGATAGGGAACCGGCTCGAATCGCTGCTCGATGACAAGAACCGCGATGCCATCGCCCAGACCCTTGGGAACGTTCGAGAGACAACAAGCGTACTGGCGCACCGAAGCAGCGACATCGACCAGCTGGTTGCAGATGGCGCCGCTGCTATGCACAACCTGGCCAACGCCAGTGCCTCCCTGGAAGTCGTGGCAAAGAATCTTGAGCGCTCATCGGACAAGGGTGATGAGTTGATTGCATCAGCCCGCGACACTTTCGACCGTTCCACGAAGCTCGCATCTGATCTCGATGCACTGGTGCAAGCCAGTCGTCCGGGGCTTCGGGAACTTACCACAAATGGCGTGGCGCAGCTGGACGAGCTATTGGCTGAGACACGCCGGCTCGTTGCCAGTCTCAACCGCGTCTCGACGGGGCTTGAACGAGATCCCAGCGGGCTCCTGCTTGGCGTACGCCGTGAAGGCTATCGACCGAAATGATCCGCCGACGACAAGTATGCATGGTCGCGTCATACGCTATCCCAGTCGTGGGCTGCAGCGTGTTTCCGAGCCCACCAACGCCGCAGATCTATCGCCTCAGCCCAGAAGGCCTTGAAGCAGGCGATCCACAACACAGACATATCCTGCGCAGGCAGCTCGTCATCGACATGCCTTCTGCATCGGAAAGTCTGGACACTGATCGTATTGCATTGATCCGTGGCCGCACAAAGTTCGACTACTAAGCAACTTCGCTCTGGACCGACCGCGTCCCAGTGCTGGTACAAATGCTGCTGGTCGAGGCATTCGAGAACGATGGAAGCATTGCACAGGTCGGACGCAATGCCCAGGATCTGACACCGGATTACCTTCTTGATCCAGAAATCCGCAGATTTGAAGCGGTCTACGGCGGGATGGGCGACCAGCCGCCCACCGCCTTCATCGCCTTCGCCCTGTCTTTGATCAAGATGCCTGATCATCGGATGCTCGCTCGCACGCTGTTGGTGGAACGGTCCTCGGCGTCCAGCAACAGTGTCGAGAGCGTCGTCGAGGCATTCGATGTTGCCCTTGGAAAGATACTGCCGCAGTGCGTTGCCTGGACGACCAGCGTTATGCGGCGAGGGGCCTAGCGTCGATACTGCTGGTACCCCCCGTGAACTGAGGCAGGCGGCCAAGCCCGAACCCTCGACAATTGCTAGAAAGTGCGCAACGAGTGGGGTTTGTCGGCGACCAGCGCGGGCCAAGCGTGGACATTCTGCCCGCCAGTCTTGCGTTCCGGCAAGAAGGAAGAACGACATGAGAACTCAGCCAGTCCTGGATCAAACTGCGTTGCGCACGGTCCGCAGCTTGATTGGTTATGGATGTGGCAAGGAAGCAAGGCCGGCCAGCGGGCACGCCGATGGATGCTGCCTCGGCCGCATATACTCTGTGCAGTGCGCCGCGTTATGACCCGAAAACCAAGGTCGGATCAATCGCCATCGGTTCGCGCATTCAACTGGATTGTCTCCGCGCCAAGGAAAGTGGTAGCCGAGCATTCTGGCTTTATCATTGATGCAGTAACTTCTCTGCGGCCAGCAATGCGGTCGGCCGTGGGATTTGACTGAGCAGGGAGGCTGTCGATGGAACTAGGCATGATCGGCCTTGGTCGCATGGGTGCGAACATGGTGGAGCGGTTGGTCAAGGCGGGCCATCAGTGCGTGGTCAACGACACAAATGCCGACACTGTGCAGCAGCTGATCGCCAAAGGCGCCAAGGGCGCGACTAAGCTGCCCGAGTTCATACAGATGTTGGCAAAGCCGCGAGCCGTGTGGCTGATGCTCCCTGCCGCAGCGGTGGATCCGGTGCTGCATTCGCTGACGCCGCTGCTCGAGCCGGGCGATATTGTGATCGAAGGCGGCAACTCGTACTACCATGACGACATCCGCCGTGCGCGCGAATTGAAAGGCAAGGGTCTGCACTACGTTGACGTCGGCGTAAGTGGCGGCGTGTGGGGCTTGGAACGCGGCTACTGCCATATGATCGGCGGCGAAGACGCTGTCGTGAAGCACCTCGATCCGATCTTCCGCTCACTGGCGCCTGGTGTCGAGGCGGCTCCGCGCACGCCGGGTGCGACCGGGGCGCCATCTCAGGCTGAGTATGGCTATCTTCACTGCGGGCCGAACGGCGCGGGTCACTTTGTGAAGATGATCCACAACGGCATCGAATATGGTATGATGGCGGCATTCGCCGAGGGATTTAATATCATCAAGAATGCCGACATCGGCCTCCGCCGCCAGGAAGTGGATGCCGAGACGACGCCGTTGCGCGAGCCCGATCACTACAAGTACCAGATCGACGTCGCCCAGGTCGCCGAGATGTGGCGGCGCGGCAGCGTGGTCGGCTCATGGCTGCTCGATCTCACTGCCGGCGCTCTGCGCCAGGATCCCAAACTGGAAAATTTCCAGGGACGGGTCTCGGATTCCGGCGAGGGTCGCTGGACCTTGCATGCCGCGATCGATGAGGGCGTGCCGGCGCCGGTGATCAGTACTGCGCTGTATTCCCGGTTCGAATCACGCGGCAATGCCGACTTTGCCAACCGCATTCTCTCGGCCATGCGCTTCGCATTCGGTGGCCATGTCGAGAAGAAGGATTAGGAGGCGCCCATGACAAGCGCGCCATCCGATGCACTGGTTTTTTTCGGCGCTACCGGTGATCTCGCCTACAAGCAGATTTTTCCCTCGCTGCTGGGTTTGGTGCGCGAGGAAGGTCTTAACGTTCCTATCATCGGGGTCGCCAAAGCCGGATGGAACTTGGACCAGTTGAAGGCACGTGCCACCGACAGCCTGCAGCATCATGGCGGTGGCGATCCGAAGGCGATTCAGCAACTGCTTAGCCTGCTGCGTTATGTAGACGGCGACTATGGTGACGAGGGCACGTTCTCCGCGCTGCGCCAACAGCTTGGCCAGGCAAAGCGCCCGCTGCATTACCTCGCGGTTCCGCCGAGCCTGTTCACGACGGTGGCACAGGCGCTGGCCAAATCCGGGTGTGCCGAGGGTGCGAGGCTGGTGATCGAGAAGCCGTTCGGCCACGATCGAGCGACGGCGCGCACACTCAGTCGGCTGCTGTCGCAGTATTTCCCCGAGGAGAACATCTTCCGCATCGACCACTACCTGGGTAAGGAGCCGGTACAGAACATTGTCTATACCCGCTTTGCCAACTCGATGTTCGAGCCACTGTGGAACCGTGACCATGTCAGCAGCATCCAGATTACGATGGCGGAGGATTTCGGCGTCCAGGATCGTGGACGGTTTTATGACGAGACCGGTGCCCTGCGGGACGTGGTGCAGAACCATATGCTGCAGGTCCTGGCACAACTGACAATGGATCCGCCGACCGGCGAGGAACATGAGGCATTGCGCGATCAGAAGTCAGCGTTGCTGAAGGCGGTGCGTCCTCTGGAAGTTTCCGACATGGTGCGGGGGCAATATGCGGGTTACCAGTCCGTCCCTGGCGTGCGTGCCGGCTCGACTGTCGAAACGTTCGTCGCATTGAAGCTGTATATTGAATCCTGGCGCTGGGCCGGCGTGCCAATCTATATTCGTGCGGGCAAAATGCTGCCGGTGACGGCGACCGAGATCATGGTGCAATTCAAGCGCCCGCCGCGAGAAACATTTGACGAGTTGGTGCCGGTGAGTTCCGGACATGTACGCATGCGCATCAGCCCGGACGTGAATATCGGCATGGGCGTGCGTGTAAAGCTGCCTGGTGAGCGCATGGTCGGCGAAGACGTCGAGATGCTCCTGACCGAACATGCGCCGAACTTAATGCCGCCGTACCAACGACTGCTCGGTGACGCGATGCGTGGGCTTGGCGAGTTGTTCGGACGCGACGATATCGTCGATGCGCAATGGCGCATTGTGCAGCCGGTCCTGGATGACACGACGCCTGTCTATCCATACGAGCCAGGGACCTGGGGACCCGATGAGGCCCAGGCGTTGATCGGGTCGGATGGGCCTTGGCACAACCCGAACCCTGCAGCCGCGACAGCTGCGTGAGGAGGCTGAAATGAAGGCGACAGAGCAGCTCCATGCACTGGGTCAGAGCCTTTGGTTGGATAACATCACGCGAGATCTCCTGACCAGCGGCACGTTGCAACGGTATATCGACGAGCTGTCGGTAACCGGCCTCACCTCCAACCCGTCGATCTTCGATCACGCCGTCACGCACAGCAAAGCCTATGATGAGGAGATCCGGCGGCAGGCAAGCTCCGGCAAGACTGGCGAAGCACTGTTCTTTGAACTGGCGATCCAGGACCTGACCAAGGCCGCCGATATGTTCGCGCCAATCCACAAGCGCACCGCCGGAGTTGACGGCTGGGTGTCGCTTGAGGTGTCACCGCTGCTGGCGCATGACACGGCGAAGACAGTGGCCGACGCACGTGCGCTGCATGCGAAAGCCAAGCGTCCCAATCTGTTCATCAAAATCCCCGGGACTTTAGAGGGTCTTCCCGCCATCGAGGAGGCGATCTTCGCTGGCGTGCCGGTCAACGTCACGCTGCTGTTCTCGCGCGACGATTATGTGCGCGCCGCCGATGCCTATATGCGTGGCCTGGAACGTCGCGTCGCCGCTGGCCTCGATCCGGATGTGCGATCTGTCGCCTCGGTGTTCGTCAGCCGATGGGACAAGGCGACATTGGAGAAAGTGCCCGCGGAGCTTCGCGATCGACTTGGCATAGCGGTCTCGCAGCAAAGCTATAAGGCGTATCGGGACGTGCTGGAGTCAGAGCGCTGGCAACGGCTGGAGGGGTATGGTGCGCGTCCGCAGCGGCTGCTGTTCGCCAGCACCAGCACCAAGGATCCGCAGGCATCGGACGTGCTGTACATCGGCGCGCTGGCGGCTCCGAACACGGTCAACACCATGCCGGAGGAGACGCTGCTGGCGTTCGGCGAGCATGGTTCGGTCGATCAGGCGATGCCGCGCGACGGCGGCGATGCCGAGCAGGTGCTGGTAGCCATCACGCGCGCCGGCGTCGATGTCGTCTGCGCTGGCCAGGCAGTTGCAGGACGAGGGCGCCAAGGGGTTCGTCGAATTCCTGGAAGGAGCTGCTGGGCGCCATCGAGACCAAGAGCAAGGCACTGACGTAGACGCGGGGGAGGACACCATGGCAGCTCAGTCGAACCAGACGGCGGCTTGGCAGGCGCTTGCTACGCACTATCAGCAGATCAAGGGCGCCCATCTGCGACAACTTTTCGCCGACGATCCAGGCCGTGGCGAACGGCTGACGGCAGAAGGTGCTGGTCTTTACCTTGACTATTCGAAGAACCGCATCACTGACGAGACCGTGCGATTGTTGCTGCGGACTTGCGGCAGAACGCGGGGTGACGGAACGCCGGGATGCGATGTTCCGCGGTGAGAAGATCAATGTCACCGAACAGCGGGCCGTGCTGCACGTGGCGCTACGTGCGCCAAAGGACGCGCGTATCCTGGTTGATGGACATGACGTCGTGCCGGATGTGCACCAGGTGCTGGACGCCATGTCCGAATTCGCCAAGCGCATTCGCTCCGGCGCGTGGCTCGGCCATACCGGCAAGCGCATCCGTAACGTCATCAACATTGGAATCGGCGGCTCATATCTCGGACCGGAGATGGCCTATCTCGCGCTGCGTCCATTCAGCGAGCGGTCGATGACGTTTCGCTTCGTCTCCAATGTCGACGGGGCCGACTTTACCGAGGCGACCCGCGATCTGGACGCGGGCGAGACGCTATTCGTTATCGCATCAAAGACGTTCACCACACTCGAGACGATGACCAACGCGGCAACCGCGCGCAAATGGCTGGTCGATGCGTTGGGTTCCGAGGCCGCTGTCGCCAAGCATTTCGTTGCGCTATCCACCAACACTGAAGCAGTGCGCAAGTTTGGCATCGACACCGCCAACATGTTTGGGTTCTGGGACTGGGTAGGCGGCCGCTACTCAATGGATTCGGCAATCGGTCTGTCGACTATGATTGCCATTGGGCCTGACGGCTTCCGCGACTTGCTGTCGGGCTTTCACGCGATGGACGAGCACTTCCGTGCGGCACCGCCCGAGCGCAATTTACCGCTGCTGCTTGGCCTGCTGACTGTATGGTACAACGACTTCTTCGGTACGCAGACGTTGGGCGTGATGCCCTACTCGTCGCATCTCCGACGCTTCCCTGCCTACCTGCAGCAGCTGCAGATGGAGAGCAATGGCAAGCATGTCGACCTGCGGGGCCATGCCGTAAGCGCGCAGACCGGTCCTATCGTGTGGGGGGAGCCGGGCACCGACGGACAGCACTCGTTCTATCAATTATTGCATCAAGGTACGAAACTGGTGCCGTGTGACTTCATCGGCTTTTGCCACCCGCTCAGCCCACTCACCGACCAGCACAATCTGCTGATGGCCAACCTGTTGGCTCAGGCCGAAGCGCTGGCCTTCGGCAAGACTGCGGAGGAACTCACCGCCGAGGGCTCACCAGCCTTCCAGACCCCGTTCCGAGTGACGGAGGGCAACCGACCGAGCAACGTGATTCTGGCGGATGCCCTGACCCCTCATAGCCTCGGCACTCTGGTGGCTTTGTACGAGCACAGCGTGTTTACCCAGGGCGCAATCTGGGGGATCGACTCCTTCGACCAGTGGGGGGTCGAGTTGGGCAAGGTTCTGGCGCAACGGATCATTCCGGAACTTACCGCGTCTGCAACGCCCGAACTCGGGCACGACGGCTCGACCAACGCCCTGATTCGCCGCTTCCGGGCGCGTCGCTGAATTTAGTGCTTCACGGTAGAGGCCGAGTAGATATCGTCGATTGCTCCGGTCAGCGTGGCATTGAACGCATCGTCGCTCATTGAATGCGTCAATCCTTCGGCCAAGGCCCGCGAGAAACTCGCAATCATGCCGTGGTTTTTGGCCAGGCGCTGGCACGCCTCGGTGCGAGTATACCCGCCGGAGAGCGCCACAACCCTGGCTACCCGCTCATGCTTGATCAGCGGCGCATAGAGGTCTGAGACGTCTGGGATCGTCAGCTTCAGCATCACCTGACGGCCACGCGGCAATGCATCCAGCCCACGCGTGAGTTCTGCCAAGAGAATGGCCTCGGCACCGGCCTTGTCCGGACTCTTGATCGAGACTTCCGGCTCGAGAATTGGCATGAGCCCATGGCGATCGATCTGCGCCGCTATCTCGAACTGCTGCGCAACAATGGCAGCGATACCCGCCTTGGAAGGCAAATTGATCACCGAGCGCATCTTGGTGCCAAAGACACCAAGTTTGACTGCGCGCGTGAGTAGCGCGTCGAGCTCCGGCATCGGCCGCATCAGACTGACGCCGTCGCTTTCCGGCTGGAGACCCTTGTCCACTTTCACGAAGGGCACGACGCCACGCTTGTTCCACAGAAAGGTTGGCACCGCCTCCCCGTCTACGTGGCCATCCATCGTTCCCTCAAAAAGGATGGTGCCAATGATTTTTTCACCGGTAAATGCGGGTGCCGTCATGATACGGACACGAAACGCATGCATCGCAGCGAACATCTCCGCGTCCCCGCTATAGGCACTGTCCGGAACGCCATAGAGACGCAGTGCACCGGGCGTCGATCCCCCGCTTTGATCAAGCGCAGCGATGAAGCCGCCCTTGCTGGACATCTGCGCAGCCATCCTCTCATTGGTCATGATCGGTGCCCTATCTCTGGTTCAACCACTATCTGCGTCAGTTCTCGGCGATTGACAATCAGTCTCCTCCACTCCCAAAAGACTTGCAACCAGGGAGGGAACTGATGAAGCGATGGATGCTGGTGGCCACATGCTTTTGCACGGCAACGATCAGCGCAGGCGCGCTTGGCGACACGCCGGGCGTCACGGCCACCGAGGTAAAGATCGGCAATACCATGCCTTACAGTGGCCCAGTGTCCTCATACAGCCCTATCGGCAAGCTGGACTCCGCGTTCTTCAACATGATCAACGAACAGGGCGGGGTGGCCGGGCACAAGGTCAACTTCATCTCGCTGGACGATGGCTATAGCCCACCGAAGACGGTTGAGCAGGTGCGCCGGTTAGTGGAGGAGGACCAGGTCGCCTTCCTGTTCAATACGCTGGGGACGCCGACGAATTCGGCCATCGTGCGCTACGTGAACCAGAAGAAGGTGCCGCATCTGTTCGTCGCGACCGGCGCGGCAAAGTGGGGTGACAACAAAGACTATCCTTGGACGACTGGCTTTCAGCCGGACTACCGGACCGAGGCACAGATCTATGGGAAGTACATCCTGAAAGAAAAACCGAACGCCAAGGTCGCTGTCCTCTACCAGAACGACGATTTCGGGAAAGACTACCTGAACGGTCTGCACGCGACGTTTGGCGATCGTTACGGCAAGACGGTGACTGAAGCGACGTATGAGCCGACGGATCCGACCATCGATAGCCAGATAACCAGCTTGCAGAGCTCGGGTGCCGATGTGCTGGTCGTGGCTGCTGCGCCAAAATTCGCCGCGCAGGCGATTCGCAAAGTGCATGACCTCAATTGGACGCCAATGTTCTTCATGAGCAATGTATCGATCTCGGTTGGTTCGGTGATAACGCCGGCTGGTTCGGACAATGCAGTCGGGTTGATCAGCACCGGCTATCTGAAAGACCCAACCGATCACCAATGGGACAATGATGCCGGCATGAAGGAATGGCGCGGGTTCATGGCGAAATACATGCCCGGCTCTGACCTGACCGACAACAACTACGTCTACGCGTACGCCGCGTCGAAGCTGATGCTGCAGGTGCTGAAGCAGTGCAATGGCGATTTCTCACGGGAGAACGTGATGAAGCAGGCAGAGAACCTGCATGACGTCGAGCTGCCGACGGTGCTGCCAGGCATCAAGGCAAGCACCAGCCACACGGATCATCGGCCGATCAAGGCGATGCAGTTGGAGCGCTGGGATGGCAAAACCTGGGTGCTGTTCGGCGACATTATCGAGGCCGGCTCCTAATCCGACGCACTTCGCCAAAACGGCCTGCGGCTCCGCACTGGATCGAGCAGGGACCAGTCACCCTGCTCGACAACGTGGCCTTTCGGGAAGGGCGGGCGGACCTCCAGGCCCAGTGACACCATCACTCGATCGTCGCGGTAATAGCAGAGCAGCACGATCCTGGTCAGAATGCCGACCGGGCGGCCGCCTTCGACGCGCAACAAGCGCGCCACCTCGCCGCGGCGCGCGGTATCAAGAGCGGTGAACGCGCCGCCGGCAAGCGTGTGCAGCTTAACCAGCGCGGCGAGCACGTCGTCGCGGTCGCGGCCAATACTGCTCAAGATATCAGCAAAGATCAAATCGTCGTCTGCGCCAGGTACGCCATGCTTCGCGCTGGCAGGAATGATCATGCTCGCAAGGCAACGGAGATCGGCAATCTGGGAGTCAGTCAAGGTCCGGTCGTTCATGTGCGCCTTCAATCGAACAGAGTCGCCAAGCGTTGCTTGATGCAGTCGGCGATATACAGCGCCAGCGCCTGGATCGTAGAGGTTGGATTCACGCCGCCAGACGTCACAAAGATGCTGCCATCGACGATGAACAGGTTTTTCACGTCGTGACTGCGTCCCCAGGAATTCACGACGGAGCGCTCCGGATCATTACCCATACGGGCCGTGCCGAGTAGGTGCCAGCCGCTGTAGACCACTGGACGAACCGCGTGAACATGTCGTGCGCCAGCCGCGGCAAGGATCTCCCTGCCGCGATCGATCGCGAAGTCGAGCATGTGGTTGGTGTTCTCGCCGATCGTGTAGTCGATCTTTGGCGCCGGGATGCCGTGACCATCCTTCAGCACCGGATCGAGCGTTACCCGGTTGTGCTCCTCGGGCAGGTCCTCGGTACAGATGCCGACCGACATGCGGTGGCCGACGAGGCCACGGAACGCATCGTGATGCCCCGCGCCCCATGGCACAAGGCCGATCGCCTCGGCGTTGACCACCTCGGTGCCGATGCCGATGGTGCGATTGAACTGAAAGTTGAAACCACGCACGAAGCCCCGCGCCTGGTCAGTCTCATAGAACTCCTGGCTCCACAGACAGAGCGGCGGCCCGCGATGTCCGTCCATCGGCTCGTCCACATAGCCGACAACGTGTGCCCAGGGATGAAACATCAGGTTCTTGCCGACGAGCCCGCTGGAGTTCGCGAGCCCGTTGGGGAAACGGCCCGAGGCGGAGTTCAGCAGCAGTCGCGGCGTGCCGACGCCATTGCAGGCCATGATGACGACCTCGGCCGGTTGGAACTGCGCCGCGCCGTCTGCGTCGTAGTACACGGCACCCGTTGCCATACCATCCTCACCGGTGGTGATCTCTCGCACCCGGCAGTTCGTGCGTAGCTCGACGCCGGCACGGATGGCATGCGGCCAGTACGTGATGTCGGTGCTCGCTTTCGCGCCCTGAGCGCAGGCCGGCGTGCAGTGGCCGAGATTGATGCACGGCGCGCGTCCGTCATACTCGGTCGTGGCGATCGCACTGTCCGACGGCCACCAATGCCATCCAAGCTTGTTCATCGTCTGCGCAATCTTGGTACCGGTGTTGCCCAGCGGCAGCGGCGGCATCGGCGGCTCATGCGCAGGGTAGGCGGGATCGCCAGCCAGGCCCGATACGCCTGTCATGCGATCGTTCTCGGCGAAGAACGGCTCCAGGGTCGCATAATCGATCGGCCAATCATCCGCCACACCGTCCAGCGCGCGGACGCGAAAGTCGGATGGATGCAGGCGCGGGTAATGCGCCGTGTACATCACGGTTGATCCGCCGACTGCGTTGAAGTTCACGACCTTGATCGGCGAGTTGTCGTCATTGATCGGATAGTCACTGGGTCGCTGGCGGATATTCGGACTAGTGGCATAGTCGCTGAACACGCGCGCCTCGTAGTCCCGCCCATTGGACGGGTAGTCAGATTGCTTCATCCAGTCGCCCTGCTCGAGACACAGGATGCGCATCTTCGTCTCGGCCAGACTCCACGCAACGGCGGCGCCCGAGGCACCGGAGCCGATGATGAGAACGTCAACCTTGTCCTTCATGCCGCAACCCTCACGCGCGCGCGATCAGGAACTGCTTGTTCACGCAATTGTCCAGCCGCCCGTCACGCAGATAGCGCGCCGCCGTGCGCGACGCGAACCCGCGATTGTCGCGCATGCTTTCCGGCGTGTAGAAAGCCGAGTGCGGCGTCAGCACCAGCCGGTGGCGGATCCAGTCCTCGTTGCTCTGCCACGCGGCAATCAGGCGCGATTGCGGATTGGCCGGCTCCTGCGGCAGCACATCAAGCCCGGCAGCGAGCACGGTGCCGTCCTTCATCGCATCATACAACGCATCGATATCGACGATCGGTCCGCGCGCCGTATTGATCAGGATCACTCCACGCTTGGCAGCAGCGAAGGCGTCCGCCCCCATCAGGTTGCGTGTCTCCGCCGTGAGCGGCGCATGGATGCTGACAAAGTCGCACTGGCCCATCAGCTCGACGAGTGTATCTGCCCGCCGAACACCGATCGCGAACTGATAGCCGTTCGGCTGGTACGGGTCATAAAACACGACGTCCATGTCGAACGCCTTGGCCCGGCGAGCGGCGGCCGTGCCAATGCGACCCATGCCAACGACACCGAAAGTACAGACCGACAGCCGACGGCCGAACGGATTGTGCGCCGGTCGCCAGTTGGCCCGAAGATCGCTCCGCAGCTCCTGATCGTGATAGGCGACACTCTTGGCCAGCGTCATCATCAGCGCGATCGCATGGTCGGCGACCTCGCGGGTACCGTAGTCGGGCGTGTTGCAGACGGGGATACCCAGCTTGCCGAACCGCTCGATGTCCACATCGTCGTAACCAACTCCGTACTTCACGAAGATGCGGCACTTGCGCATCTTGTCGATGTATTGCGGCGGACACGAACCCACGACGGCGTCAGCATTGGCCCACTGCTCGTCTGTCACCTCCGAAGCATTGGCGCAGAAATCGGTCTCGAAGCCTGCGCCGATCGCATCGCGGGCCACTGGAACGAATTCGGCTGGAAGGTTCGGCCAGAGAATGCGCATCGCCATCTGGTTTCCCTGTCGCGTGTGTTGCACCGCATACTGCCATCACCGCGCCGAGATGGACACATGCGCGATCCAGCGGCACGCTGGGCTGGTGAAATCGACGGTGGGGCGATGACCTATCAGACCGGCAGAGACCGCATCCGAATGAGCGTCGCTGAAGCACGCGCTCTTGGCGAGGCAGCGATGCGGCGGATGCGGTCAGCGGATATTTGTTCGTCGCCTTCAGGCCGGATCTCTTCGCACCGACCGACGAATATCGGCGCGAGGTCAGCCGGCGGATCGACATGATCAAAGCCATCCCACGGCAAGCGGGGATCGACGAGATACGCATCCCCGGGGAACGCGGCTATTGCACCCGCGCGCGCCGGATGCGCGAAGGGATCGAGATCGATGTGAAGATCCACGACGCGCTGAGACACCTTGCTGAAGGCAATCTCGACCACGGCCTGAGCTGACTGAGGCCGCATCCTCGTGAGACCTACGTGCTGACATTTCCGCGGCAAAGAAGGAAGCAGTCACCATGATGATCGTCGACGCACAGATCCACCTCTGGGCCAAAGGCGAACCATCCGCACACCACCGTCAGACGCCTTACCTCAAAGACGAAGCTCTGGCGGCCATGGATGAAGCGGGCGTGGACCGAGCAGTGATACACCCCGTGATGTGGGACCCTGACTCCAACGAACTCGCCGTTGAAGCGGCACGCGCTCATCCCGATCGCTTCGCCATCATGGGCTGGATCTACCTAGATGACCCGCAGCAGCGCGCCTTGCTCGATACCTGGAAGAGCCGACCAGGGATGAAGGGGCTGCGGTTCTACTTCTCCGATCCGAGATCGCGGTCATGGCCGGAAGATGGCACGCTGGAGCTGCTGTTCCCTGTGGCCGAGCGCCTGAACATTCCGGTTTCGCTACAGGCGTCTGCCTTCCTGCCGCGGGTCGGCAACATAGCCGAACGCTACCCGGGACTGAGGATCAGCGTCGATCACATGGGGGTTCCGCGTGCCACCGAGGGGGCGGAGGCCGCCTATCGCAACCTGCCGCAATTGCTCGCGTTGTCGAGACACCCGAACGTCGCAGTGAAGGCAACCGGCCAGGCCGGCTATGCGCTGGACCAGTATCCGTTCCGCAGCATCCACGACGCTTTGCATCGGGTGTTCGACGCATTCGGGCCGCGGCGGATGTTCTGGGGAACCGACATCACCCGCATGCGCTGCACATGGCGCCAGTGCATCACATTGTTCACCGAGGAATTGCCCTGGCTGAAGGGGCCTGATCTAGACTTGGTGATGGGCCAGGCATTCTGCGACTGGATCGGCTGGGATACGGCCGGCGCGTAGGGCGACGGCGTGCAAGCTTGGCGGATCGTCATTGCTATCTCGATGGCCTTGGTTGGCCCAGCTGATGCGCTGGCATCCACACTGACGGCGGTGGTCTTTCCTTTTGCGTTTATCGACAGCAGTCCCGAACCACCGCGCGCTGACGAGCTTGCTCGACTCCATGATGCCGGGCAGGAGCTCCGTCGCTTGCTCGCTCAGTCCAACCAATATGTTATCATCGAGACAGCATCCGCCGCGGCGAAAGCAACCGGCGCCGATTTCGTGAATTGCCAAAGCTGCGCCGTCGCTGCAGCGAAGGCGCTCGGCGCCGATGTTGCCGTCATTGGATGGGTGCAAAAGGTCTCGAACCTCATCCTGAACATCAATGCGGTGATCCGGTCGACGGCGACAGACGACATCGTGTCGGCCGGAAGTGTGGACATCCGCGGCAACACCGACGAATCATGGACGCGAGGTGTGCGATATCTCGCCGCCAACCGGCTTCTCGCATCGCCAAAATAAGAGAGACGGGCCGTTGGTGTCCCGGCCCGTCCCCTTCATCGGTATGCGGCTCTCGGATCAGAAATCCATATCGCCCATACCACCCATACCACCCATACCGCCCATACCACCTCCAGGCGGCATAGCGGGCGCCTTCCTCTCTGGCTTCTCGGCCACCATCGCCTCCGTGGTCACCAACAATCCAGCGACCGAGGCCGCATCCTGCAGCGCCGTCCGCACGACCTTGGTTGGATCAACGATGCCCGCCCTCACCAGGTCCTTGAACTCGCCAGTCTGCGCGTCGTAGCCCCAGTTGTACTCGTCGTGGTCCAGAATGCGACCGGCGATGACCGCACCATCTTCACCGGCGTTTATCGCGATCTGCCGGAGCGGCATCTGAATCGCCTTGCGCACGATCTCAACGCCGAAGCGCTGGTCGTCGTTGTCAGCCTTCAGCTTCGACAGCACGAGCGCGGCACGTGCCAATGGCACACCGCCGCCAGGAACAATGCCTTCTTCGACAGCTGCACGAGTCGCGTGCAGCGCGTCATCGACGCGGTCCTTGCGCTCCTTCACCTCGACCTCGGTCGAACCGCCGACACGGATCACGGCGACGCCGCCGGCGAGCTTGGCCAGACGTTCCTGCAGCTTCTCGCGGTCATAGTCGCTGGTGGTCTCCTCGACCTGCGCCCTGATCTGACTGCAGCGGCCGACGATGTCATCCTTTTTGCCGGCCCCCTCGACGATCGTGGTGTTCTCCTTCTCGATGACGACCCGTTTCGCCCTGCCAAGATCGTTTAGCTTGACGTTCTCCAGCTTGATGCCGAGGTCTTCGCTGATCACGGTGCCGCCGGTGAGGATCGCGATGTCCTCCAGCATCGCCTTCCGGCGATCGCCGAAGCCGGGCGCCTTCACCGCCGCCACCTTCAGCCCGCCGCGCAGCTTGTTCACCACCAGCGTCGCCAGCGCCTCGCCCTCGACGTCCTCCGCCACAATTAACAGCGGCTTGCCGGACTGAACGACACTCTCGAGCAGCGGCAGCATCGGCTGCAGGCCCGACAGCTTCTTTTCATGGATCAGGATGTAGGGTTCGGCCAACTCGGCAATCATCTTCTCGGCGTTGGTGATGAAGTACGGGCTGACATAGCCCCGGTCGAACTGCATGCCCTCGACCACGTCGAGCTCAGTCTGGATGCCCTTGGCCTCTTCGACCGTGATCACGCCCTCGTTGCCGACCTTCTGCATGGCGTCCGAGATCATCTTGCCGATCTCATTCTCGCCGTTGGCCGCGATTGCTCCGACCTGAGCCGTCTCCGACGGCGTGGTGATCTTCCTTGTACGCTTCTTCAACTCGTCCACGACGGCATTTACCGCACGGTCGATACCGCGCTTGAGGTCCATGGGGTTCATGCCGGCAGCTACCGCCTTGGCACCCTCGCGTACGATCGCCTGCGCAAGCACAGTAGCGGTGGTGGTGCCATCACCCGCGATGTCGCTGGTCTTGGACGCAACCTCGCGCACCATCTGCGCGCCCATGTTCTCGAACTTGTCGAAGAGTTCGATTTCCTTGGCGACGGTGACGCCGTCCTTGGTGATGCGGGGCGCGCCGAAGCTCTTGTCGAGCACAACATTGCGCCCCTTCGGGCCCAGCGTGACCTTTACGGCGTCGGCCAGGATGTCCACGCCGCGCAACATGCGCTGCCGCGCATCACCACCAAACCTTACGTCCTTGGCTGCCATGCGATTTTCCTCCGTATTTCAGATTCTAGGCGTTTCTGGTTCAGGCTGCCTTCCGTTTGCCGGCGGGCTGACCTTCGATGATTCCCATGATGTCGGATTCCTTCATGATCAGGAGTTCCTCACCATCGAGCTTCACCTCAGTGCCGGACCACTTGCCGAACAGGATGCGGTCACCTGACTTCACGTCGAGTGGAAGCAGTTTGCCGGTCTCGTCACGAGCGCCTGGACCAACAGCGACGATTTCCCCCTCCATCGGCTTTTCCTGGGCCGTGTCCGGAATGATGATGCCGCCGGCAGTCTTTTCCTCGGCGTCCAGCCGACGGACCACGACACGGTCGTGCAAAGGACGGAACTTCATCGGTATCCCCCTGCTTGAAAACTGATACGGGCGTGTTCGGGGCTCGCCCCCGCCTCATGCGGTCCCATACGGACCGCGGTGGCGTTCTTAGCACTCTCTGCACGAGAGTGCTACAGGCGCACTCGCAGATTACGCCCGGCATCACCAATTTATCTCTGCAATGCGCGCCCATCCATGCCAATCTCAGGAAGTGCGAGATGGCGCAAAATGGTTGGGGCCAAGTCTACGATGTGCGCCTTTTCAGCGCACATTGTGCCTCCCCGGAACCCCATCCCTTCGACCAGCAACACCGGCGATTGCTCATACAAACCCAGGCCACCGTGCTGACCGCATCCCGATTGCGTCTTCTTATCCCAACGCGGGACGGCTGCGAGCGAGCAACCTGGCACACCATATTCGTTGACAGCTTGGTCCGCCCGCAGCGATACAGCGACAGCCAACCCGTAACGGGGCGCGTGACCGATCGTATTTAGGTCCTCCCGTGGCACGACAATGCCGGCCCATCTTTGGCTCTGCAGATAATCCAACAACGACGGATAGCGACTCTCTTGGTCGGGATGAAGATAGATCAGCGATGCTGTGCCATTCGACAGGGCAAGCACGTCCATCGAATCCAGTCCATCTTTTAGTCCAGCGCCGATCAGTTCCGCTTCTATATCAACAAAGCCGCTGACTGTTTCATGCCCATGGTCAGAGCCGACGATCAGCAGCACGTCATCGCCCGTGGCACGCTGACGCTCCACTGCTGCCATGACCGCACCGGCATTGCGATCCGCTTCGCGCAACACCGTCAGATGCTCCGGCGAACCAAGTGGAACCTCGTGCTGGATGTGATCCGGCTCGCCAAGCCATAGCACGGCCAGCGCGGGTCTGCGCGTCAGTGCCTCGGCAATGAACCGCTCGGTCATCGCGCGATCGCCTTCAGCATCCAACGTGACACGCAATGGGTCGGAAACTGCAGTATCGCCGGGCCCTCGCGAAAGCACGCGGTGATACAGGTGGCCGTGGTAATCGGGGTCATGCGCGTTGGCGGCGCCGGGCGAGACGTTGTTGAACACGATAGCCCCTCCACATGGCGCCAGGCGCTCGGCCAGCGTCGGCACCGCCAGCGCATGTCCAGTGACCGCCCGCTTGTGGGCCAGAAAATCGGGCCGGCCAACATCGTGCGGAACGAGCAAATCACTTTCCAGCAGCGCTACAGCATTGCCCTGGAGCGTGTGTCGTGCCGGATAGCATCCCGTCGCGAAACTGGCCGAAACCGCACGGGTGGCAGAGGGAAACGCCGTGCGAAACTCGGAAAACCAGGTTGCCTGCGCAGCGAACTGAGCGAGATGCGGCGTGTGAACAGTGTCAACGAAATCGCGACGCAGACCATCCAGGATAACGACGACAGCCCTCGGCATAGGTGTTCACCCGATAATCAGGCTAGCCCCATTTTGCTTGGCCGCCCACGAGCGTAATAGTGATATGGCCCATCGTCGTATCGGCCTTGGCGCCATGCCAATGGCGTTCGCCGGCTTTGATATGCACGACATCGCCGACATCGATCGGGCGTTGCTCATGCTCCGTGGCCACCATGCCTGAACCTGACGTCACGACCAGGATCTGATCGCAATCATGCGTATGCCAGCCCGTGGTGCAGCCCTGGCTGAAGTTCACGACGCTGCAATTGTAGTTCTTGGACTCTCCCGGGTCGATAATGGTCTGACGCGTCCGGGACACAGGTCCTGTCCAACCCTCGATCCGATCGGCACCTTCCACCAGAACGTTGGGTACGTCTCGAAGCGTGACCACCTTCATCGCGTTTCCTCCTCTTGTCGCTGTTCGGTGCAGCCTGTGGAGGGACCGCGCGCCCTCCACCATTTCGATAGCAGTTATTCAGCGGCCAGGTTGGGGGTGAACGCGAGCGGCAATCCCTTGTGACCCGTCAACCTCTCGCCTTCCTCTGTACATCTCGAACGCCCGCTTCTTTAGCGCTGGAACGACTGCGGCGATTTTGTCCAGGTCAAGATCGGCGGCGATTTCGGGATACCCGGCGCGCTCTATCATGGCGCCAAGTTTTCTGTTCTCGAACTGCTCGAAGGTCCACTCCAACGGGTCGTCGACAATCGTCGTGTCAAAGTTGAGCCGGTGGTTCTTGTTGCGCGGACCATAGTGGTAATGCGCGTTATTCCAGAAACAGTCGAACGCCAGAAGCTCGGTTTCCTCAACGTATGCCTTGCCTTTCGACCCGCCGACGTCGGCAAGCACGTGGACCGCTAGGCCACCGTCGCCATTGTTCAGCCGTCTCATCTCAAGGCCGAAGCGAATATTGCCGGCCTCGAAAATTTCCGTTCCGCGGTTGTGTTTGACCGTATTCCGCTTGCTGATGAACGTCTCTCGAGCGCAGGTCTCGACCTCGGGGAGGATGCGTTGCACGGCGGCTGCGTCGGTCGCTGTCGCGATGTCCTTATACCCGGCCCGCTCCAGCATACTCGGGAGTTTGCGGCTCAGAACGCGAATGGTCCACCCAATGGGATTACCATCCGTGGTCGGGTCCATTCGGCAATGCACCCCCATGCCACCGCCAACTCGGCCTGGGGTCGACAGCTCGGGATTCTCCGGGCCATAGACATAGCTTCGCTCGAGGTCGAAGCAGTTGAAACGCAGCAGCGCGGTTTCCTTGCCGTCAACGTCGGCCACCACATCGATCGAGACACCCTGGTCGGTGTGATCCTCGACATTGGCATCCCACAGTTGGTGTCTCACGATGAAGGTTAGGGGACTGGCGGAGAATGTGATTCCCGGTGATTGTGGCATGTAGAGACGCTCCTCATGGAGAGATCTCCGCAAGTTTACTGGAGGGGATGCGCTGGTCGCAAGGCCGGCTGCCGCGGGTGCGTATGGCGTGCGACAGCTATCGTGAAAAAGATCAGCTGTGCAGTTGCAAGTTCCGGTTATTCAACCGATCCTGCTCCGCTGCGCTAACCAGAGCCAGGACATGCCCGAAGTTCCGTGCCGCTGGCATTCGGAAGGCCGCGCCTCAGCGCTCATGACCTATAGTATCGGGTGATCTCGCGGGAGAGGTACATTGAGTTGGGATGGCCATAGCGGACGTTCTGACGGGGGTTGACCATGTTGAGCACGACGCCGGCGAAGGTGTTACGGTGCAGTTGCTTGCGCACCGCCTCGTGGATCTCCGCCGCCGTGGTCGAGCCCCATTTGGCGATCAGCGCGGTCTTGTCGACCTTCTGGCTCAGCAGCCAGCAATCGCCACCGACGAAGCTGGGCGGACTGTCGATGATCACCAGGTCATAGTTCTGGGTGGAGGTCTCCAGCAGCCGGTTGAAGCTGTCGAGCGCCAGCAGCCGGGTCGGGATACCCTTGGGATGGCCGGCCGGCAGCAGGGTCAGATTGTCGCTGTGCGGATTGCGCTGCACCACGTCGCGCACATCGGCCTGTCCGCGCAGCACGTCGGCCAGGCCGGCCACGCTGACGCTGCGGGCCGCCTGCATCTTCCGCCCCGAGCGCATATCCGCATCGATCAGCAGCACCCGGATGTCGCGATCGGCCGCGGCCTTGGCCAGCGCCCAGGCGGTGGTGGTCTTGCCTTCTTCGGGGCGCGCCGAGGTGATCAGGATGCTGCGCGGCCGGTCCATCAGCCACAGCCGGTTGAACAGTTGCTCGACCGCGTCGAGGTAGATCACCTCGTTGTGGCTGTCGAACCGCGGCAGCATGCCCAGCGTGGGCAGGTCCAGCACCATCTCCACCTGGTTCATGCTCACCAGGCCCTTGCGGTTGGTCTCGCGCACCCAGCCGATCATGCCGGCGATGCCGAACGCGATCAGCGTCGAGGCCGGCAGCATGATCATGTTGTTGGGAAACGCCGGAGAGATCGGCACCTCGGAGCGGGCCGCCACCCGCACAGTGGTCGCCGGGATCAGCATCGAGGCGTCGGTCTGGCGCAGCGTCCGGGCGTAGGTGTCATACATGTCGGCCGCCGCATCGGCTCCCCGCTGCAGCGGGATCAGCATCGCCATCGCATCGTTGGTCGTGCCGATCTGCTGGTGCAGTTCGGCGAGCCGCCCGGTCAGCGACTGCACACTGGCCTCCTGCGACTGGATGTCGCTCTTCAGGCTGGCCACCATGCGCTGCGCCTCCTGGTGGATCTTCCGCTCGACGTCGGCATACTGCGCATTCAGCCGGCCCAGGGTCGGGTTGTTCGCCATGTAGTTCGAGGCCAGGGCCGCGCGCTGCGCGCCGATCTGCGCCTCCTGCTCGCGCAGCCGGTTGATGGTCTGCGCACCGAGCACCGCGGCCAGCGTCTCGGGATCGCTGTTGCGTGCCGTGTCGTAGCGGCCGCGCAGCGCCGCCAACTGTGCTCGGGCGTTGATCAGATCGGTGCTGACCTGGGTGATCTGCTCCTGGATCAGCGGCGCCTCGCGGCCGGTGATGATGTTGTGGTCGTTCTTGAACTTGGCGACCACCTGCGCCTTCTGCGACGCATCCTTGCCCAGTTCGATCAGGTGCGAGCCGGTGTAGCCGTGCACCTGCTGCATGATCTGTTCGGCAAACCCCATGTGGTTGGTGATGTAGGCATCGGCGATGGCGTTGGCGACCGTCGCCGCCTTGTGGTTGTCGCGCGACGTCACGGTGATCTGGATGTCTCTCGCCCGCGGCACCGGCTCGAAGACTACCTTGCTGCGCAAGCTGGCCAGCGTCTCGCCCAGTTGCCGCTCGCTGCCGCTGAGTGCGGGTGGACTGTTGTTGGGCAGGAGTTTCTGCAACCACTCGTTGAATATACCCTTCGCATCGCCGACCCATGAATGGGTCAGCGCGGGGTTGAACTCGGGATCATTGACCAGATTGAGCTTGTCGATCACCGAGAGCAGCAGTTCCGGTGATTTGAGGATGGTCAGCTCCGAGCCCAACGTGTAGTCGCTGAACTGCTGATCGCGCAGCATCGCCGAGGTGGGAACCGCCTGCGGGGTGGGCGAGTCAGCTTCGACCGTGGCGACGCCGTGGTATTTCTTCGGCAGCATCTGGATCGCCGCGGCAAGCACCACCGACAGCACGATCCCGGTCAGCAGGATCGACCATTTGCGCCGCCGCAGCTTGACGAACGCATCATGCAGAAAGGTCTGCTCCGCCAGCGCTTCGTCGGGTGTATAGAGAGAGGTGCTCATGCCATCATCTTCCGCCATTTCGCGCGTTCTGTTGCGGGCGAGCTCTGCAGCCAACCCCCAGATCGACCGCCCGCATCATCTTCAGCACTCGAGGTAGCTCGCGCAGCCGCCCAGTCATGCGCATCGGTGCGTCACCGCGCCACCGGTGTACCAACGCCGTAGTTAATGCAAGCAGCCAGACCCGCTTATATCTATTTGGGGGTATATCAGTCGAGCCACACCCCGGATAATTGGGGGAGTCCCAATCGTATTGTGGCCGAAGCACCTTATGGGATACCACCACGGAGGGTCTCGTCTCCACGAGTGCCACCGCAAAGAATCTTGCCTGGTCCAGCACTGCTAAGCACTTGAAAATTGGAAAGGCTTGCGAAACTTCCTGGCCCCCGGCGGGTCGTGGCTGAGCCCATAGCCTATCGCAGGCCATATTATCAAAAGGCTGTCAGTTGTTTGCGAGTGTCACAATCGCTTCACGGCGATGCCATAAGTTCCAAAGCCAAGGTTGCGTATTGGTCGACGCCCAATATGGCTTCGCCCTGACGCAGGAACCCGAGAAGACGGAAACCCAGTGGCCAAAACGAATGCGAGTTCGACACCAGACCATGGGCAACTTGACGAGCGGACGCCATTCGACGGCCCTGTTGCCGCGTTGCAGTGAGCAAAGGCGCTTTCCGTCAGCCGACGCAACGGGAAAAGTGAAATCCTCGTCGTCAAGAATCACTTTTAAACCCGAGAGAAATGTAGGACCGCCGACGTTACAAAGACACTGATGGACAGTCACGGTGGCTGCTTAACTGGAGCTGCCACCACCCACGGCATGTGTGTGGCTCTTGGCGCACTTGGTCACTATGTGGCGAGCCGTCTACCACGTGAGAGCCTGTTTGTTGTCATCACGTTGTTTGCTACCAGTTTGATCCCGGGTGTGGTGGGCGTGACAACGTACGAAAATGCTGATTATTGGTCGTTGTCGCCCGCACATCCGAATCGGCCGGTCCCATCTGCGACCACCGCTTCTTCACTCGCTTGAAGGAGAGATCGTTCCATGCAAGCGCCACTCATAGTTGATGGCGTTAGAAACTGTTCGAGCAGGGACTCAATAGCGCTATTCGGGCTACCGCTCTCAAGAGCGAGGTCCCTCGAACACGCCTTCGACCTGGTGCGCGAACTTTTCACAGCGAAGCCGGCCCGCGCTGGCTTGGTAACCTTCGCGAATCCTCTCGGCGTCCGAATTGCAACAGGGGACGCAGGTTATCGCAATAACCTCGGACGCATGGACTTCGTCTTTTGCGATGGCATCGCGCTGGCCGTTGCCGCCCGCCGCCTTGGGCGCTTCCCAATGGGGCGAATCAGCTTCGACAGCACTTCGCTGGCTCCCAAACTGTTTGAATTTGCCACGGCCCAGGGATACACCGTCGCACTCGTCGGAGGGCGCCCAGGCGTCGCCGACACGGCTGCGCGTCGGCTTGCCGCCGAGTATCCTGGCATCTCGATTATTGCTGCGCTGGATGGCTACCGTCCCCAACGCGAACTAGTCAGCAATGTATCTCTGCTCGGTCCCCAGATCGTGATCTGTGGAATGGGAGCGCCCAGGCAAGAGGAATTTCTGGTCGCGCTCGCAGACGCAGGCTGGAAAGGCGTCGGCTTCACTTGCGGAGGCTATTTTGACCATCTCGGTCAAGGCTTCCAATTCTATCCTGCGCTCCTCGATAGGCTCAATTTGCGATGGCTGTATCGAATCGCTCGCGAGCCGCGTCGGATAGGCTATCGCGCAGTAATTGAATACGGCCCCTTCTGGCTCGCGCTTGCGCAGGGACTGCTCGGCCGAGGCCGCCCAAGTGGCGGCCCACAACGCTCGGTATAAGCAGCGGGATCTCAGTGCATCCAACGTATAATCTTTTGAACTGGCGCGAGACCGTTCCCAACACGGACGGGATTCGGCCGCGGGTCAGTAAAGTCGGAGAGATGGCGTATGGTGTCTTCTCCAAACTCCGGGACGGACGTTTCGAGAGGTCTCATTGGCGCGGGGGCTCTCAAGTTCCGCCAGCCGCCCAGGAAAGCACGCTTGTGTCTTTCCGTCCTGAGGACTCGGCCGGTCCGATCCTTCCCACAAACGTCTAGAGGGTGACTGTGAAAACTCTCGTTCCGCAATTGACGACTTTGGCCATCCTCAGCGTTCTTCTTATCACCGTTGCCAGGACTTATGCGTCGAGGTTTAGCCTGATGGACCGACCGGGCGGGCGGAAGACGCATGTTGGCGAGGTCCCGACTGTGGGCGGCCTGAGCATCTATGTGGCGTTTGTTCTTGGAACGGCGCTCGAGTTCGATCTTCTGGAGAGATACACCGGTACTGCTGCTCGGAATGGGTTTTTTGGCAATAATCGGCAGCATCGACGATGCAATTGATCTCCGGCCGTCCAACAAGCTGGCAGCACAGTTGATAGCGGCGCTCTTGCTTGTGCTCGCGAGTGGTTTGCCCCTCCTGACGCTGGGGCGGTTGCCGATCCTGGACGACTGGACAACTTCGATCAGTGTCGGCCTGACGTTGTTCGTCATTTTTTGGATCATCAATGCAGTTAACATGGCGGACGGGATCGACGGTATGGCCGGAGGGCTTATCGTGGTCAGTCTGACCTGGCTGGGAATCGGCGCCGCTCTAAAGGGTTCGGCCGATATGCCAACCATCATTATCCGATTGGTTGTCCCCGTGCTGGCCTTCCTCGCCTTCAACCATCGCACACCGTGGAGGAGGCGGGCGTCGGTCTTTATGGGCGATGCCGGCACCATGATGCTCGGATATGCGATTTGCTGGTTCTTGCTCGAGCTGCGTGCAGATGGCGTGCATCTGCTCGCTTCGAGCTTAGTTCTGTCGATTCCTATGGTTGATACCGCGAGCCTGTTCTTCAGGAGGGTGTTCGCCGGTAAGAATCCGTTCCGCGGCGACCGACAGCATCTGCATGACCTGCTGGAGGCAGCGGGAGTCCCCACTGCTGCAGTGCCGCTGATCGTGAATGCCGCAGCCGCGGTGGTGGGCGGGTTTGGGATCCTCGGCGCTTACTGCGACCTGCAGCCTGTAGCCTTTGCCGTGGCCTGGGCGCTCGTCGTGTTCGCTCACACGATCGTCGTTGGCCTGCTGCTCAATCGCCATGCGAGTGGCGCAAGCAGAACCCCCGTTATCGAGACAAGCCCATAAGGACGTGCCGCCAAGTCACGGTCATACTCTGATGTCCAGCCAGCCATGTGGAGTGACAGCCGCACGATCTTCTTGGCGCAGCAGGATCGTCGTCATCGCTGACTCGATGATGGCGGGACCATCGATAGTCTGCCGCGGCGCCAGATCTTCGAACTTAAAGACGGGTAAGCTGATCCACTGGCGAAGCCAGACGCGGCGCTCCTCCCGCGGCGCCGCATCCGGGCGCGCGTCACGCCATGGTTCCTGTGGCACGGCCGGCAGCACGCCGATCACCGCCGCTCGCGCGTTGACCAGCACCGCGTTCTGGTCACGCAATGCATAGGTATAGAGTTCCTCGTGGCGGTTGTGGAATAGCTCGACGATCTGTGGCAGCGGATCGTCAACGGCCCAGTCGATGCGATCGAGCGGGACCGTGATTTCGAAGATCTGCTCGCCATAGCGCATTTCGACCGAGCGCTGCACATGGACGGGTCCGTCGAACGACGCTCGCAGGCGTGCCAGCCCCTCCTGCTCCATCTCGGCGAACAACAACTTGATGCCGGCACCATCGAGCCGCGCCGTGTCACCAATATGCGTGCGCGATACCTCGAAGCGCAGATCGGTTGCCAGCATGCCCCAGGCCGACAGGACGGCCGCAACCCGTGGCACCACGACGCGGTTCAAATCGAGTTGGCGCGCCACGTCGGTGACGTGCAGTCCTGCCGCACCGCCGAAGGACAGCAAAGCAAAGCGACGCGGATCAACGCCACGCCGCACTGAGACGAGACGAATACCCTCCGCCACGTTGGTGTTGACGACCCGATGCACGCCTTCCGCGGCCGCTGTGCGGTCAACCTTGAGGTCCGCCGCCAAACGATCCAGCACCGCGTTCGCAGCTGCTTCATCAAGTTTGGCGGTCCCGCCGAGGAAATGCCTGGGATCGAGGTAACCGAGGACCAGGTTTGCATCCGTCACTGTGGGCTCGGTGCCACCACGGCCGTAGCACGCTGGGCCAGGCACCGCACCTGCGCTTTCGGGGCCTACGTGCAGAATTCCGCCGGCATCCACCCGACCGATCGATCCACCTCCGGCGCCAAGACTGACGATGTCGAGGCTGTTCAGCGCCAGGCGGTGGCCGCCGATGCCGCGACCGCTGACCAACGCCGGCTCGCCATCCACGATGAGGCATATGTCAGTGCTGGTGCCACCCATGTCGAACGGGATCAGGTTGTCGCTGCCCAACAACCGAGTGGCGTAGCGGCTGCCGGCGACGCCCCCAGCAGGACCGGACAACACGCCGCCGGCGGCAAGGCGTGCCAACTCTGCGATAGGAGCGACGCCGCCATGCGACTGGATGATCAGGACCGGTCCTTCGAAGCCTGCCTCGGTCAGGCGCTGCTCTAGTCTCGTAAGATAGCGCGACAGCGCCGGTCCGACATAGGCGTTCACCACCGTGGTGGAGACGCGGTCGAATTCTTTGATCTGAGGGAAAACGTCGCAGGAGAGCGATACGTAGGCATTGGGCATCGCGTGGGCGAGCGCGCTCGCGGTCTCGCGTTCGTGGCGCGGATCGCGGTACGCATGCAGGTAGCACACCGCCACGGCTTCGACCCCAGCGCGCTTCAGCGCCTCGATCGAGGTCGCTAGCGAGGTATGGTCAACCGGTGTCTCGATTGTGCCGTCGGCGCGCATGCGTTCATTGACGCCGAGGCGCAACGCTCGCGGCACAAGTTGCTGCGGCGGCTGCATGCGCAGGTTGTAGCGGTCGTCCTTCAGGCCCTCGCGCATCTCGATGACGTCGCGGTGGCCTTCGGTGGTGAGAAGGCCGACTTTGGCGCCCTTGTGCTCGAGCAGCGCATTGGTCGCGACAGTCGTGCCGTGCACGATCCGTTCTGTCTGGGCTAGGAGGTCGGCGCGGGGCAGCCGAAGGAGTTCCGCCAGCCGGTCGAGCCCGGCCATAACGCCGACCGATGGGTCTTCCGGCGTTGATGCCACCTTTGCCAGTGTCGAATGGCCGTTGTCGTCGACTGCGACCAGGTCGGTGAAGGTACCACCGACATCAATGCCGATTTTCAGCATGGCAATGTGCCGATGACGACGCCCCCTCCCCCCGCCCCCCTCCCGCAAGGGGAGGGGGAGAAATTGCTGTCAGACGAAACCATTGATCTCGTCCTGTTGCCGCGCCGCCGGGTCCCGCCTCGCGGGATCGCCCCAGCCGCCACCACCGCCTGACTCAATTCGAAACACATCGCCAGGTCGGATCTCGATGCCGACTTCTTTGGTCTTCAGCATGCGCTGTTGCCGGCCGTCTGAGTGGAGAACGTAGCGATGCGGCAGCCCATCCTTTCCGCCCAAGATCCCGCACGCGCCGTATTTCACACCATCGCCGGCGGTGTTGCCTCGCGCCAACTCATCGATCTCCGCCACCATTTCCAAGAGGCACCCTGGGCCGCCGCGATACTGTCCATCGCCACCTGACCCCGGGCGGAACTCGTGCTGGCGGAAGAACAGGGGGAACCGCACTTCGGTTACCTCCAGGCTGCCAAACTTTATGCCGCCGGCCGCCTGCCATTCGCCTCCGGCCGGCCAGCCGTCGCCTACTGGTGACGCACCACCGCCTGGTCGCGCCTGGAACATGTGCCAGATGAACGGTTTCTGCGTCCGCGGGTCGCGCCCCTGGATGGCGATGCGAAACCGCCGCCCCCACCCTGCCATCGCACGATCGGGACAAGCGGGCGCCAGCGCCTTGATGATCGCCTCGATGATCTCCTGCGAACAGTGGTTGGTACACAGTGTCACCGGCGCGCCCTCGTTGGCCCACACGACCGTTCCGGGCTTCGCGATCACCTCAACCGGGCGGAAGGCACCGTCATTCTTTGGGGTGTGCGGATCGATCAGATAGGCAAGTGCAACAACGACCGCCGAACGCATATTAGGGTAGGACGAGTTGATGAACCCAACCACCTGCTCGTGCGAGTCGGACAGATCGATGGTCAGATCACTGCCACGCTTAGTAACGGTCGCACGCACGTGTATGTCGGTGTAGCCATGGCCATCGTCGTCGAGAAACGCTTCGCCGCGATACACGCCGTCCTTCCACGTCGCGATCACCGCACGTGCCTGGCGTTCGGCGCCGTCCAGCACCGCCTCGATCGCCGCAAGCGTCATGTCCCAGCCGAACTCGGAGGCAAGCGCCAGCATGCGCCGCTGACCGACATGCGCCGAGCCGATCATCGCCGCCAGATCGCCACGGAAGTCGTGCGGATGGCGCACGTTGGTCACCAGCATTTCCAGCACGTCGCGTCGCACGACACCGCGATCGTAGAGGCGCAATGGCGTGACCCGAATGCCCTCCTGCCAGATCTCGGTCGCAGCCGCATTGTACGCGCCGTGCGTCGAGCCACCGATGTCGCTCTGGTGTGCGCGGTTGATCGACCAGAACAGCGGGTTGTCGCCCGCGAAGATGGGCACGAAGGCGGTGAGGTCGGGGATGTGATTGCCGCCGTGGTAAGGGTCATTCAGCAGGAAGACGTCGCCCGGGTGGATGTCGTCGGCAAAGAATTCAGTCACCGCTTTCGCCGCCCAAGGCAGTGCACCCACGTGAATTGGGACATGCTCGGCCTGAGCGATCAGCCTGCCGTTCAGGTCGCAGATCGCGGTGGAGAAATCGCGGCTCGAGTTAAGGATTTGGGAATAGGACGTGCGCAGCATTGCTTCGCCCATCTCTTCAACGATGGCGTGCAACCGGTGCTGCACAACCGAGACAGTCACCGGATCGACGGTGTCAGCCACGCTTTGCCTCCGTAGGTCGGCGGGATACCATGCAATACAGGAGTAGAGACTCGATGATGCACAGAGGCAAGGAAGCTGGTGATCCGAGACGGCCAGGAAACCCCTGGCTGGCGGGCGCGGCGATTGGAATTGCGATTTCGTCCATGGCGACCAGCGCGATGATACTTGGGGCTGGGTGGGCGATCGCTCAGGCGCCCATCAAGCGATTGCCCCCGCGATAACCCCAGAATATGTCGGTGGAGACCTCGTCCACGGTGCGGCAGCCGGTATAGGCCATCGTCTTATCGGCCTCGTTCTTCAGGATGTTGATCGCCCGCAGCGCGCCGGCCTCGCCACCCACCGCCGTTCCGTAAAGCGTCGCACGACCGGTCAGCACCGCCTTGGCCCCCAGCGCGAGCGCCTTCACGATATCGGAGCCGCGGCGCACACCGGAATCCAGGATCAACGTCATCTTATCGCCGACAGCTTCCGCAATCTCCGGTAGCACTTCCAACGAGGCCGCGGCGCTATCCATGTTGCGGCCGCCGTGATTGGATACAACGATCCCATCGATCCCATAGCTCAGCGCCTTGATTGCATCGTCCGGTCGGTTGACGCCCTTCAGCATCAGCACGCCGGACCACATGTCGCGGAACTTTGCTACGTCTTCCCACGCCAGCGAATCTGCGCGCAGTGCGTCGCGTGAGCCGACGCCGCTGAGGATCGATGATTGATACTCCTCGGGGTAGTTCTCGTGGCGTGGGAAGCGGCCGGACGTGAAGTACCGCATCAGCACGGAACTGCTCCATGCGGGGTGGCGCACCATGTCCAGCGTGAACCGCAAGGTCGGGGTGAACGGCAGCCCGAAACCGTTATGCGTGTTGTATTCGCGGTTGGGCGAGACTGGAGAATCGACCGTGACGATCAGCGCTTCGAAACCGTTGCGGTTCGCCCGCTGGATCAACTGGTGCGACAGCTCGCGCTGCTTCCAAACATAGAGTTGGAACCACAGCCGTCCGCCCACCGCCGCGATCTTCTCCATCGGCGTCATCGACGCGGTCGATAGTGTCAGTGGGATCTTTGCCTTCGCCGCGGCCTTGGCCAGTTCCAGTTCACCTTCGTGCCAGCACAGGCCCGCAGCTCCGGTCGGCGCGATCGCCATTGGCAGACTGGCCGGTTTGCCGAACAGCGTAGTGGCCACACTGCGGCCGGACACATCGACCAACGCGCGGTGACGCAGCTTGATGTGCTCGAAGGCGGACCGGTTGTTGGCAACCGCCAGATGGTCCTCGGTGGCGCGATCGACGAACTCGAAAACGCCCTTCGGCAGGCGTCGCTGCGCCGCCGACCGGAGGTCCCAGACGTTCAGACAGCGATCGACATTGGCCATCGGCAGAATCCTAGAGTGCCGCTTCGTCCAACACCCGCTCGAACATCCGGTTGCCCTGCCGTCCACCGAAGAAGATGTCAGTGGTTACTTCGTCCACCGAGCGGCAGCCGGTGTAGGCCATCGTCTTGTCCATCTCGTTGCGGATCAGATTGATCGCTTTGAAAGCGCCCGCCTCGCCCCCTACCGCGGTGCCATACAAGGTGGCACGTCCGGTCAGCACGGCTTTCGCTCCCAGTGCCAGCGCCTTGACGATGTCCGACCCGCGACGCACGCCGGAATCCAGAATCACCGTCAGGCGATCACCAACGGCCTCCGCAATATCCGGCAGTACATCGAGGGAGGCGACAACACTGTCCATGTTGCGGCCGCCGTGGTTCGACACGACGATGCCGTCCACGCCGTATTCGATCGCCTTGAGCGCGTCGTCCGGCCGGTTGATGCCTTTGATCATCAGGATGCCAGGCCACTTTTCGCGGAAGATCCTGATGTCATCCCAATTGAGGGAATCCTGGCGGGTCATCTCGGTCGTGGTCGGGTCGTTGCGCGACATGCGCCGATAAGCATCGGGGTAGTTCTCGTTGCGCGGCATGCCGATCGTGGTGAAGTACTTCATCAGCACGTTGGTGAACCACACGGGGTGCCGCATGATGTCGAGCGTGAACGTGACGTTGGGGGTGAAAGGCAGCAGGAACCCGTTGTGCGTGTTGTACTCGCGGTTCGGCGGCACGATGGTATCGACGGTAACGATCAGTGCCTCGAATCCTGCGCGGTTTGCCCGATCGATGAGCTGGTAGGAGAACTCGCGCTGATTCCAGACGTAGAGCTGGAACCACAGCCGACCGCCTACACTGGGCCCCGCCTGCTCGGCGATCTTCTCCATCGAGGTCATCGCGCCCGTGGCGAGCGTGAAGGGAATTTTGGCCTTGGCAGCCGCTTTTGCCAGCTCCAGCTCGCCTTCGTGCCAACACAGCCCAGCCGCACCGGTGGGCGCGATCGCCATCGGCATCGACACCGGCTTGCCGAACAGCGTGGTGTTCATAGCGCGGCCCGACACATCAACCAAGGCCCGATGCCGCAGCTTGATGCGCTCGAACGCCGAGCGGTTGTTGGCGACCGCAATGCCGTCCTCGCTGCCCCGATCGACGAATTCGAATACCGCCCTTGGCAAGCGGCGCTTCGCTGCCGCACGGAGATCATAAACATTCAGGCAACGATCGAGCGCAGGCATGTAATTCTCCCTTGGGATTTCTTCCCAAGCGTCGCGATGATGAAGCCCATGAGTCGGATGTCAAGCGCGCAGCCCTGATGACCGATATGCGGCTCTGCCTTGGCGATCGGGGGGAAATGGCCTCGGTGAGCGGCTCGGTCAGACGTAGCGCAGCGTGGTGAACATGCCCGCATCCAGGTGGTACAGCAGGTGGCAATGCATCGCCCACAATCCTGGATTGTTGGCATCGAATGCCACGACGACGCGCGTATTCGGCGGGACCAATACGGTGTCGCGCACCGCGCCCGGGAAACGCTTGCCGTCGATCTCGACCACCTGGAACTCGTGACCGTGCAGATGCATCGGATGTGGCATGGGCGTTCGGTTCTGGAAAACCAGCTCGACGCGCTCACCCTTGGCGACCGGGAGCGGCGGCACGTCCTTGGTCCAGGCAACGCCATTGATCGACCAGACGTAGCCGGCCATCTCGCCGGTCAGGTTGATCTGGTGCACGCGATCGGCCTTGCGTTTCGCCAGGGGTGCCGTAGCGCGCAGACGACGCTCTAGATCCAGATCGACGGGAGACGAGGCGTTCGCTGCCATCTCGGGTACGCGCATGACCGATGCGCGGTTTCCGGCCTTGAGGATCAAACCGGTCTGACTGCGCTCGCCTTCGAGAACTGCCAAAATGGGATATGCAGCCGGCTCACGCGCGACCGTAATACGGATGTCGAGACGTTGTGCCACGGAGATCGGGAAACGTCGCCCGGCAACAGGCTGGACCCTGAAGCCATCCACGGCAATCAGTTCGCCATTCAGACGCCCAAGGTCGAGGTGATAGGCGCTCATCGACGAGCTGTTGATGACGCGCAACAGGATTGTCCCGCCTGGTTCGACGGATGATCACCTCTGGGTCCGCCAATGTGCGGTCATTGGCTAGGAAGGCGTCGTATTTCACATCGTTCAGATCGGGGCCTGAAGTGGCACCAGACATTGGAGCCATTTTGGCTGCGACAGGCTTGGCCGGCATCGCCATGGCGCCCATTGCTTTCGGTTTGCCGGCGGCCGGTGCCGGCATTCCCGCCATGCTGCCGCCTTTGCGCAGATTTTCGAATATCTTCTCGGGGGGTGTGAAGCTGAAATCGGCCAGCATCACGACGACTTCCTGCTGGTCGGGACGATCCCGCTCGTCGTGAATGATAAGGGGTGCCGCGAGCAATTCCTGCTCCTGCAGCCCTTGATGCGAATGCATCCAGAACGTGCCGCCGAAACGCAGTGGGAAGTCATAGTCGGCGCTGCCGCCAGGCGGGATCGGCGGTCCGGAAATGCCGGGTACACCGTCCTGCTGCCATGGCGGCGTCAAGCCGTGCCAGTGCATCAGTGTCGGCACATTGAGCTTGTTCTCTAGGCGCACGCGAAACTGCCGCCCCACAGCAGTCACGAGACCTGGCGTCCCATCCGGCTGGCGCACCGCCAGGATCGAGGCCGGCTTGCCCTTGACCTCGATGCTGCGGCGCTGAACCTGAAGCACGGTGACCGGATCAGGCGCGCTGGGTGCCGTCTGAGCGAGAGACTGTGCAGCAGGCAGCACGGCAGCGGAAAGGATGTTCAGCATGGCGTTTCGACGCGACAACACGGCATTTTCCCCCAATGACAGCGTAGGATCTTCTTGAGCGGGCGCTGCCCGAGAGGACGACGCCCAGGCGCATTGATGCCAGATAATCACAATTGTTGCGGACGGGACAGGAACGAGCGCCGGGCGAACCATCGAGCAGAACGAGGTCGAAGATGATGCCTTTGAATGGAAAGACGGCGCTGATCACGGGTTCCACCGACGGCGTCGGCCGGGTCGTGGCCAGCCGGCTTGCTGAGGCGGGTGCACACGTACTGATCCATGGGCGCGACCAGCCGAGGGGCGAGCGTGTTGTGGCCGCCATCAAGGCGGCCGGCGGGACAGCGGAATTTCTAGCCGCAGATTTCGCATCGCTGGCTGATGTGCGCCGACTTGCCGACAGCGTGCGCCAGACCGAGACAAGGCTCGACATACTCGTCAACAATGCCGGCATCGGCACGGCAGGTTCGTCACGCTTGACCAGTGTCGATGGGCATGAGCTGCGCTTCGCCGTGAACTACCTTGCCGGCTTTCTGCTGACCACTTTGCTGTTGCCGCTGATTCGTCAGAATACGCCAGCCCGCATCGTCAACGTTTCATCGGCGGGGCAGCAGGCGATCGATTTTGATGATGTGATGCTGACGCGTGGCTTCAGCGGCAGCCGGGCCTATTGCCAGAGCAAGCTGGCGCAGATCATGTTCACGATCGATCTCGCGCGTGAGCTCGCAAACTCCGGGGTGATCGTGAACGCTCTGCATCCCGCGACCTATATGGACACGTCCATGGTCCGCCGGGCCGGCGTGACGCCAATCAGTACAGTGGAGGAAGGTGCCGATGCAATCTGGCAGCTCGCGGTGTCGCCAGCGGTTGCGGGTTGCACCGGTCGCTATTTCAGCGGACTGAACGAGGCGCGCGCCAATGCCCAGGCGTATGATGAGGCTGCACGCCAGAAACTTCGGACGCTCAGTCTTCGCTTGACCGGGTTGGCCGATGCTGCACGCTGATCAGCCCGGCTTCAGTGCCAGTTCATCGAATGGCGCGGTGTAAGGAAATCCGGGAATACGGCCAAGGCTTGATTCGGCGACACGCGGCCCGATGCCGTTGAGGAAGGCCAGCTGCCAGATCGGCGCGTAGATTGCACGTTCATGCACAATCTGCTGCATCTCGTGCAGGATAGCCTCGCGGCGCTTATAGTCGAGCTCACCAGCCTGCCTGCGGAAGAGTTCGTCGAGCTCGGGGTAGCTGCCATAGGTGAATGTGCCACCGGTGACGGCATGCGACTCCAGCCGCGTCGCTGCGTTGCCGAACGCGCCGGGACCTGCCTGGATCACGTTCTTGTACTGCTTTTCAGCAAACGACTTGATGTACGCGGCACGTTCCATCGGGCGCAATTTGCTGCGGATGCCGACCTCGCCCCAGTTGTTCACCACCGCTTCGGCGATATTGGCGTAAGACGAATCGCAATTGTAGAACCCTGCGTCGAAACCATTCGGGTAACCGGCCGCGGCGAGCAATTGCTTGGCCTGGGCAGGATCATGCACCGGCCTGGGTGGCTGCCAGTAGAATTCGAACATGTCCGGCACGAAGGGATTGCCGGTGACATGCGAGTATCCGCGGGTCAAAGCGTCATTGATCGTCTGGCAGTCGATCGCCAGGCTGGCGGCGCGCCGCACCCGCACGTCGTACCAAGGCGATTTAGGGTTCCACTGATCGACGAAGTACACACAGAACACGCCCTGGAGGATAACAGGCTTCAGGGTCAATCCGGGCGTCTGCTCCAGCTCGGCCGCCAGCTCGCCACGGATCGAGAACGCGATGTCGATCTCGCCCCGCTTCAATGCGGCCAATCGCGTGGCTTCATCGGGGATCACCTTCATCACGAGCCGCTTGACCTTCGGCGTCTGACGCCAGTAGCCGTCGAACGCTTCCAGCACCAGTTCCACACCGGGGGTGAATGAAACGAAGCGATAGGGGCCGGCGCCGACCGGCGCCTTCTTGAAGCCCTCGTCGCCGACCTGGCCGATGTACTTGCGAGGCACGACCCAGGCGGCGCCGCTGACGCCGGCGTAGAATGTCAAAAAGTCGGGCCACGGCTCTTTCAGCCGAAATCGAATGTGCTGCGGATCGGGTGTTTCGACTGCGGCAACGCGCTGCTTCAGCAGGCTTTGGCTGGCCCCATGATAACGCTCGAAGGAGAACTTGACGTCATCAGAGGTGACAGGATCACCATTGTGAAATCGCGCCGGGCGAAGGACGAAGTCATGCACCAGACCGTCCTCGGACGCGGTGTAGGATTGCGCGAGGCTCGGTCCCTCCTTGTTGTCTGGCATCGACTTCACCAAGGCATCGTGCAGGCCGTAAAGCAGCATATATGGCGTGATGATCCCGGCTGCCTCGCCTGGGTCGAACCAGCTCGGGGCGAGCGAAACGTGCACGCCGTAGGTCAGTTGCCCCTGTGTCGCGGCCGCAGCAGCTTCACCTGATCGGGCAGCGACGCCGGCCGCGGTCAAGGCGAACAGAGACCGTCGGGTGAGTGGTGCCGCAGCGGTGTGCGGGATTACCTCTGCGGCGAAATTCGCGCGGACCATGGCAGCCTCCTCTCACCAAATACGGCCGAGACGGGCTTGGGGGGTTGGTGACCGCCAGGCCGCGCGGAATGCATCCGGATCCGACTAGGCAGTGCCCCCCGGTCCGGCCGGCAGCAACTCGAGATCCGGCACCATCTCCTGACCCTTGGTATCGGGCCATGCGAGCAATGATGCAATGTAGCACACGATCGCGACACTGGCGCAGACCATCATTGGCAGGGCGAAGCCCAGATGCTGCTCGACGGCGAACCAGGTCAGTATTGGCGCAACCATACCGCCGAAGATGGCACCCACGTGATAGCAGAAGGCCGCAGCCGTCGCTCGAACCTCGGTCGGGAACCTCTCCGTCATATAGGCCGGTATCTGACTGTACATCGAGCCGGCGAAAGCACCCTGGATGGAAAAGCCGATGGCAATAAGTGTGTAGTCGACCGTTGCCAGGTACATCGGCGTCACCAGCAATCCGATCGCCGCAGGTAAGATCATCGCCCAGCGGCGGCCAATCTTGTCAGCAAGCGCACCCCAGAAGAATGCCGCGAAGAATGTCGCGATGTTGGTGAACACCAGGGGCCAGCCGACTGCGGCGGCCGACAGGCCGAGGTCCTTTTGCAGATACGTCGCGAACAGACCGAACGTCGCATAGTAGGTGACAAACCCACTCGACATCCACAGGCACGCTGTGATCGTATTCCAGATGATCTTGCGCCCGAATAGCGCCAACAGCGGGGCCCTCATATGGGCGGAATGGTGCTGCTGCAGTCTTTGGTTTTCCACCCAGACTTCCGGTTCCTTCACATAGAACCGGATCCAGACAACGGCGAGTGCAGGCAATACGCCCATCCACAACATGCCGCGCCAGCCGATGTAATCGTACACAGTCGCATACAGAAGCGCCGAGATAAGATAGCCAAGCGCCCACGAATTCTGCAGGATCGCAGACATCAGGCCACGTGACCTCGTCGGCCAGGTTTCCATCGCAAGCGCCGCACCGGCTGGCCACTCAGCTCCCATGCCGATTCCCAACAAGGTCCGGAAGATCAGCAGGAAGATAAACGTGGGAGAAAAACCGGCGATGAAGTTGCAGGCGGAATACCACAAGATGGAAATCATGAGGGGGGCTCTACGCCCCATTCTGTCCGCCATCCATCCCGCTGCAACCGCGCCAAGCAGGCGCATCCACAAGGTCAGGGTGCCAACCACGGCAACCAGTGCAAGTGGTGCATCGAATTGCTTGGCTATAGGTACGATCAGCACCAGGAAGACGGTGAAGTCAAACGCGTCCAGCGTCCAGCCAAGCCAGGCTGCGACATATGCGTACCAATGATCTTTGGTGGGTTCCTTCCACCACGGCAAGCTTTGGCCGCTTCTGACACTGGCGGACATTGATTTTAAACCTCCCTGAGACGTCGTCACACGAGCGGCACGGCACGTACGGACGGAAGCAGCAGAGAGGCGAGATCAAGGCCCTCTCAGCACAGGGAACGGCGATTCAAATCACACTAGGATCCGTCAGCCATGCCCGTCAAATGGAAAGGTGCGGCTTTCGCAAAGATGGAGCCAAGAAATGGACGACGAGGGATGCGTCGGTGCCGCGAACACTAAGGCGGATTGAGGACACACACGTTCGAGGAATGGAGCCTGGAATAGCCACCGCGTTCGATACGTCTTTCGCCACGGCAAAGTATTTGATGCCATGGCTGGCAAGGAGAGATGAACGACATGCGCCGTCTGCTGATCTGCTTATCGCTGGCGTGTCCGACTACGCTGATGCCTGCCGCGATGTGGGCGCAAGGGTTGCAGACAACTGGCATAGCGACGACCATCATCCAACTGTCCAATTTTGCCTTTGAGCCTGAGGAGATACGACTTCGCACTGGCGTGCCGGTGCGTTTGCTGTTGATGAACGAAAGCAGTGGCGGACATAACTTCAGCGCCCCTGGATTCTTTGCCGCCAGCAAATTCCTGACCGGGAGTGCGCCTCCCGCCGGGGTTGTCGATGTTCCTGCCAAGGGTCGAGTGGAAATAACCGTAGTGCCAGTGACGCCTGGCACCTACCGAGTTGAGTGCACCCACTTCCTGCATGCCTTGTTCGGCATGACCGGGCGGATCATTGTGGAGGCAGCGCAAAGCTAATCACGCTGCCGACCCAGCGAAGGCCTGCTCAGGCTACCGCGCGGTGGGCAGCGGCACGGGCTTCGCCCGTCGCCTGATGTCGGTGTATGGCGTGCCATCGCGGTGTGTATACGCCGCGGGCTTGCCGCCAGGGGGCGCAAACATGTCCACATCGGAGTAATGGGCCGCATCTTCAGGAATGCGGGTGCCGATCTCCAATATGAGTGCGTCGGCGGTCGAGCGGTTCTGCAGGCAGTGACCGTCGGCATTGCCGGCCTTGAAGCCCGCAGCATCTCCTGGTCTCAGCACCTCCGGCCCGCTGTCGGTGACCAGCGTTACCTCGCCGCTCAGAATGTAGACAAACTCGTCCGACGCGGTTTGCCAATGCCGCTGGCTGGACCACGCTCCAGGTGGAAGCCGCAGGAGGTTCACCCCGAACTGGGTGAGGCCGGCAGCATCGCCGAGTTTCGCTCTCTCCCTGGATAGGCACGGTTCGTCGAGAGGCGGCGGGTAGAGCGTGCCGATTATCGGCTTGATGTTAGCGATGTCGATTTTCTTGCTCATCCGCACGCTCCACAATTATTGGCCCCTGGAAGGTTTGCTGACGGCATCAACCAACCTCGCGCAGCACCGCCGTCTTCACCGGAAGCACCTCTCCCATCCACATCGCATTCAGCGTGTGGTCGTCTCGCGGACGGCCTGATTGCGGATGCACCAGCACCGTCAGTCCCATGCGGTTCAACATGATGAACGGCACCAGGGTCGGGAACAACTCCGGGGGAAATGCGACTTGGTACATCGCCCGCACGTGCGGTCCCACCTCCTCGTCATGCCAACTTCCCATTCGCATCTGTCCGGCAAACCGTTCCTCCACCCATTGCCGCAGCTGCGCCGCCTTTTCCTTCGTCGAAGCATCGTAATAGACGTGGGCGTGATAGTCCTTGATCGAGGTGATATCCTGCATCTCGGGCCTCCTGGCATCCTGAGCTGATCGTATATTGTCAGATGGAGCGCGGCGGGGAAGGAAGTGGGGGGCTTCTGTTGCCCGGTGCCCCCCGAACCGCGCTTATCGCTTATGCAGCGATAGCGAGCGCCTCATTGTCATTGGCACTTGTAGAATGGCCCGATAACGGCGGAACCATGCCGAGCGAAAGACACGTCTTTACCACGCGTGTCGAGCCTGTGTCGCCCCCATATGGTGGAGGCGCCGGGCACTGCCCCCGGGTCCACTACGCTTATTCCACGCACCGTTTATCGCCATAGCCGGCGGACCGGCAGTCGGAATATAGGCGTTCACCCCGCCCGGTGAAAGTGGAGTCGCCATGCGCCTGAATGAGCAGCAGCAAGCCGAGATCGAGGCCGCCCGCGCCCAGCGGGCGACGACCTCTCGGCCTACCGTGGCGGCGTTGGAAGACCTGCTGTTCCAGGCGATCCCGGTTCTGGACCACGGCTTCGTCCGCGTCATCGACTACATGGGCGATGATGCCGCCATCGTGCAGGCGGCGCGCGTATCGTATGGCCGCGGCACAAGGCGCGTCTCGGAGGATGCCGGGCTGATCCGCTACCTGATGCGGCACCGCCACTCCACGCCGTTCGAGATGTGCGAGATCAAGTATCACGTGAAGCTGCCGATTTTTGTCGCCCGGCAGTGGATCCGCCATCGCACGGCGAACGTGAACGAATATTCCGCCCGCTACTCGATCCTGGACCGGGAATTCTACCTGCCGGCCCCGGAACAGCTGGCGGCGCAGTCGGCCGCCAACCGACAGGGTCGGGGCAATGTGCTGGCCGGCGAGGAAGCCGCCCGAGTACTGGACTTGCTGCGCGAGGACGCCACCCGCTGCTACGACCACTACACTGAAATGCTGAACGAGGACGGGGACGGCTCCGCCCGCGACGCATCGCGGCAGGGACTAGCACGCGAGCTCGCGCGAATGAACCTGCCGCTAAACACCTACACACAATGGTACTGGAAAACAGACCTCTACAACCTGTTTCATTTCCTTTCGCTTCGAGCTGACCCTCACGCCCAGTATGAGATTCGAACCTATGCCGAGGTGATGCTTGGAACGGTGGCGGCATGGGTGCCGATCGCCCAAAAGGCTTTCCTTGACTACCGCTTGGGATCTGTCACGTTATCGGCACAAATGCTGACGGCCGTGCGGCGGTTGCTGGCCGGAGAGGCTGTTGAGCAGTCCACCAGCGGCCTGAACCGACGGGAGTGGGCGGAGCTGATGGAGGCCCTTGGCCGCACCGCGGAGTAGTGGGCTTGCTGTCTTGCCGGAGATGCTGTGCGCGGCTTTGGGATCGCCTGGATTGTCGCCCTCTGCCTATCCGGCTGCGCTAATGCGATCGGACCGAACGGCGACTTCCAGACCCGATATGCCAATTATGTTCCGGGCCCTCCCCAGCCCAGCAACTGCGGCACGCCCGACAAGTATAAGGTCTGCCCTCCACGGCGGGGACCGCGCGCTGCCATTAGCCGGGCAAGAGCCTATGTCACGGTAGAGGAGATGCCAGCGACACCCGCGGCGGCGCAGCGCGAGTCGCTGCTGCGGGAATGACAATGCCTTCGTACCGCCGGATGCCAGGAGCTGTCCATGACCATGCGGCCGCAGGATTAGGCTCCCAGCTGCAGCTGCACCGCCTGGCCGGTCTGCGCCGACCGGGTCGCCGCATCCGCTAGCAGTAGCGCCTTCAGACCATCCGCACCATCGGGCCGAGGCGCTATGCCACTGGTGACCGCGATGATGAATGCATCCAACTCGGCGCGATACGCTGCGGCGTAGCGTTCCAGGAAGAACGGCAGCACTGGTTCGCTGAGGAAGCCCGCAGCAGTGGCCAGCTCTACCGTGGTTGCCGTGACATTGCCTGCACGCAGCAGCCCTTTCGAGCCGTGCGCCTCGATCCGCTGATCATAACCGTAGGCGGCGCGGCGCGAGTTGGAGATCTGACAGAGCTTTCCGCTGGCTGTACGCAGAGTCACGACAGCTGTGTCAACGTCGCCTGCCGCCGCAATGGAAGGATCGACCAGACAGGAAGCGGCAGCGTACACCGTGAGCGGTTCCTCTCCTAACATAAAGCGCGCCATGTCGAGATCATGGATCATCATGTCGCGGAACAGTCCGCCGGACGTCGCGACGTACGCTGGTGGCGGGGGCGCCGGATCGCGGCTGATGATGGTCAGTAACTCCAGTTCGCCGATCTCGCCGCCATCCATTCGACGCTTTAACGTAGCGAAATGTCCGTCGAAACGGCGATTGAAGCCAATCATCAGCGGGACGCCAGATTTACCAACCGCGGCCAGGCACGCGCGTACTCTGTCCACGGCAAGATCGATTGGCTTCTCGCAAAAGATCGCGCGCCCTGCGGCAGTTGCGCGCTCGATGTAGTCGGCATGCGTTGGGGTCGGCGAGGCGATCAGCACGGCGTCAGTAGCGAATGCCTCATCCACGGAAATCGAGGGCGCGCCGCAGGCCTCGGCCAGCGCCTTGGCTGCCGCGGTATCGACATCGGCGACACCCGCCAGCCGCGCAGCAGCGTGTTCAGCAATGTTGCGGGCATGGATACGACCGATGCGTCCCGCACCAATTACGGCAATGCTCAGTGTCACGCTGCCCTCCTTCCCTGCTGCGGGATGGAACGATAGCGTGTGCCCGCGGTCCCGTCGTGTCTCAGGTGGCTGTGGCGCGCACCGCGTGTGAGGCGAACCGTGCAGCACAGCGGTTCGCAGATTGAGCCAGCGCCTGTTGCAGGCTGTTACGAAACGCCGCTTCGGAATAGCGCGACGCAGCGTAGTCGAGCTGCGCCGCAGCGCGCTCACTCCATGCCATGTCGTCGGTCAGAAGCCGGCAGACGCCATCGGCAAATGCGGTCGGCTCATCGCAGATCGACACAATCTTCTCAAGACCAGGCAGTCCCTGAGCACCAATGGACGTGGTGACCAGCGGCAAGCCCTCGCGCATGGCCTCCACCACCTTCAGCTTCACGCCAGCGCCATAGCGCAGCGGCGCGATTGCCACCCGTGCGGCGCGATACAGCTCGCCTAATTCGTAATCGCTGATGTTCGAACGGACGCTGGTCAGGCTGCTGTTCAGCGCCTCGATGTCAGCTGGTGGGTTCGAGCCGACGACGACAAGCCGCGCAGTTGGAGCGCGCATACGGATGGTCGGCAACACCTGATCGAGAAACCACATCAGTCCGTGCCGATTTGGCTGATGGGCAAAGCTGCCGACAAACAGCAACACGGGATCCGTTGGTGGCGGCCGCAGAGCGGCAAATCGCTCGAAGCAATACGGCAACAGAGTGCGCGACGCGACCCCCGGCTCGGCGGCGGCAACGTATTCGCTTTCCTGGCTCGACGGATACAGCACGACATCCATATCATGCCATACTGAGCGTTCCAGGGCCTCCATGCGCTGCGCCTGGCGCAACACCACGAGGTCGCTCTGTTCCTTCGCTTGCAGCCGCATTCGGCTGAAATGCAGATCCATGCCGTAATAGAGGCGAGCTATCCGAGGATATCCCTTGAGATCACGCAGGAAGTCCGTCGCGACCTGCGGACGGCATATCAGGATGTAGTCAACATCGTCCGCGTTGTCGGCCAGCCACTGCCCGAAAGTGCCGATCCCGGCGCCATAGGCGACCTCGACTCCAAGGTCCTGAAGCGCTTCGGTGTAGCCAGGGTTGAAGTATAGATTGTGCGGCCAAAATTTAACCACCATCCCCAATTGCAGCAGGCCGCGGATCATGCACAGGGCCGTTCGGGAACCTGCGTCTCGATCAGGCTCGGGGACATAATGGTCGACGACCAGCACGACCTCGCGACCATGCGCACGATCTCGGGCGCGCAATACATGTTCACCGTTCGGCAAATGCTGGGACGACAGGACGGACTGCCAGCGCGCCTGGAACTTCTGCTGATTGCGGACCTGGCCCGCCTTCATCCCGTTGCTCAGCGAGCGACCGTGGGTAACCCCCTCGAAATGTACCACGTGTGACCGCGGCTGAAACAGCACCTTGTAACCACGTTCCCGCAACCGAAACGCGAGATCACTGTCCTCGCAGTACGCTGGCGCATAATGTTCGTCGAAGCCGCCCAGCTCATTGAACAGCGCCCGCGACACCAGCAGTGATGCGGCGGAGCAATAGTCTACTTCGCGCAGGTAATTGTACATTGGACGATCGGGGCTGTCGCACCGGCCAAAGTTCCAACCGGAGCCATCATTCCAGATAATGCAGCCTGCCTCCTGCAAGCGTCCGTCGGGATACAGCAGCTTCGATCCCACAGCACCGACGTCACTGCGGCCTCTGAACGGCTCCAGCAGCGTGTCCAGCCAGCCTGGCATGACCTGCGTGTCGTTGTTGAGCAGCATCAAATATTCACCCACGGCGACACGTGAAGCGGCGTTGCAGGAGCGCAGGTATCCGAGATTGCGCGGATTGATAAGCAGCCGGACCCCGGGGACGTCACCGAGGCAGGCCATGGCTTTATCCGGGGTCGCATCATCGACCACGATCACTTCAATTGCGGCCTTTGGCGGGTTGGCTGCGATCGCTGCCAGGCAGCGCAGGGTGTATTCCACCTTGCCATAGCAGGGAATGATCACCGACACCGTTGGATTGGCGCTGCTGGGCAACGTAATGCAACGTGGGTCCGTGTCGTGTATCAGTGTCGGGCTCAACTCTGCCGATATGGGTGCCGAGCGCCTGATGCGCCTGGCACGACGCCATAGGACATACTGATGGGGGAGTTGCAGCGTTATCGTCCACCAGAACAGCAGGAAGGCACGTCGCCTGAGCAACGGAAGCCATTGCTGAACTACTCGAAGAAGCGGGCGTTCCGGGCACGCATTCATGCACATACGCGTAGAATGGAAGGTGTTAACAATCTCTTGAAAAACGGGGGCCCTGACGAACGGGCCGCCTGCCTTGTCAGGCCCTTAACCCAGCGCTCGGTCGATAGGGGGCGGAGATCAGCGCCGGTTGAGTTCCGCAAAATCCTCTTCGCGAAATTCGGTGGGAGCGCGCTGGCCCTCGCTTGCCCTGACAATCTCCTGCTGGCGGAGTTCCACCCGTCGGATTTTGCCGGAAATCGTCTTCGGCAGATCCGTGAACTCAAGCCGCCGCACGCGCTTGAACGCTGCCAGCGTTTCGCGGAGGTGCCGGAAGATCGACAATGCCGTTGCGGCATCCGCCGTGCTGCCGGAGGTCAGCGTGATATAGGCCTTCGGCACTGCCATCCGGATCGCGTCAGGGGCCGGCACCACGGCTGCCTCGGCAACTGCGGGATGCTCGATCAGGGCGCTTTCCAGTTCGAACGGGCTGATCCGGTAGTCGGACGCTTTGAACACGTCATCGGCGCGGCCGATGTAGGTGTAGTACCCTTCCGGGCTGCGTGCCGCGATATCGCCTGTGCGATAAGCGTGCGTGCCCAGCGCAGCAAAGGATCCGTCGTCGTTCTGGTAACCGCGCATCAGCCCGACCGGCGGCGGATCGAGATCGATGCAGACCTCGCCTTCTTCAACGTCCTTGTCCTCTGCGTCCAGCAGACGAATGCGGAAGCCAGGCGACTCCTGACCCATCGATCCAGGCTCGACCCGCTCGCCGGGGAAGCAGCCGATCTGCAACGTGGTCTCGGTCTGGCCGTAGCCCTCCCGCACCGTCAGGCCCCAGACCTTCTGGACATGGTCAATGATCTCGGGATTGCACGGCTCGCCAGCCGAGCAGACCTCGCGCAGCGATGTTTTCCAGCGGGCCAAGTCCTCCTGCACCAACATGCGCCACACGGTGGGTGGTGCGCAGAGCGTTGTGACCTTGTGCTCGGCAATGGCGTCCAGCATTCCCTGTGCGTTGAAGCGCGGCTGGTTGGCGATGAACACGGTCGAACCGGCGTTCCACGGCGCGAAAAAGCAGCTATAGGCGTGCTTGGCCCAGCCGGGCGAAGAAATGTTCAGGTGCATGTCGCCGGGTTGCAGACCGATCCAGTACATCGTGACCAGATGGCCGACCGGATAAGTTTGATGACTGTGTTCCACCAGTTTCGGCCGAGACGTGGTGCCCGAGGTGAAATACAGCAACATTGGATCTGTCGCCCGAGTCACGCCGTTCGCAGTGAACCGGACATCGCCTCGCACCAGATCCGCGTAGCTGTGCCATCCTGCGGGCGCGTCTCCAACCGCAATGCGCGTCACCGCTGGATCGAGCCCGTCGAATTTTGCCGCATCCGCAGCGTTGGCGATCAGGTGGCGAACCCGGCCGCGCTCGAAGCGATCCTTCAGGTCGTTCGGAGTCAGCAGCGTGCTCGCCGGAATGACAACCGCGCCGAGTTTCATCGCCGCGAGCATGAGTTCCCACAGCGGCACGACGTTACCGAGCATCAGCAGGATGCGCTCACCGCGCCTTACGCCGAGAGCGCGCAGGCCATTGGCGATGCGGTTAGAGCTTTCCGACAGTTGGGCGAACGTAACCGTCGCCGCTCCATCGCCGACGATCTTCAGTGCCGGGCGCTTGGCGTTCTCGCCTTGCGCCAACTCGGCGTCGAACCAGTCGAGCGCGTAGTTGAAGTTGTCCAGCTGTGGCCAACGAAACCCCGCATGCGCGCGACGATAGTCCATACGGTGCTCGAACAGGAAATCGCGCGCCTGTTTGAACGCTGCTGCCCCCATCGATATCTCCATTATTGCCGTGGCTGCGATTCCAGCCAACGGAACACGACCGAAAAGTCTTTGGCGCCGTCGCCGGCTTCAACCACGGCCTGATACAGTGACATGGCGTGGGCGCCGAGTGGCGTCGGCGACCCGACGGCATCGGCCGCAGCCTGCGACAGCTTCACGTCCTTCAGCATCAGCGCCGCCATGAAGCCTGCAGCATAATCACGGTTGGAGGGCGCGGCAGGTACGGGGCCAGGCGCTGGACAGTAATTCGACAACGCCCAGGACTGCCCGGAGGACGTGGATGCGATTTGGAAAAGCCTGTCCCAATCCAGTCCCAGCTTCCGCGCCAGCAAGAAGCCTTCGCTCACACCGGCCATGTTGATCGCAAGCATCATGTTGTTGCAGATCTTGGCGGCCTGTCCTGCGCCCGGCCCACCGGCGTGTACGATGTTCTTCCCCAGCGCCTGCAGTATCGGCAATCCGCGTGCGAATGCGGCCTCACTGCCGCCGACCATGAAAGTCAGCGTTGCAGCAACCGCGCCGCCCACTCCGCCCGAGACCGGGGCATCCAGCATATCCAGCCCGCGCCTTGTGTGCCGCTTCAGTGACGATGCGCGCGCTCTCCACATCGATCGTGGAGCAGTCAATCAGCAGCGGAGCCGCATTCTTCACGGCCTCTATCAAGCCGCCCTGGTGCAGCCATACTTCGCGCACGTGCTCACCGGCTGGAAGCATCGTGATGACAACATCAGCGTCGCGCGCTGCCTCCGAGGCACTGGCGGCGGCTGCCACGCCGACCGACGTCAGCGTCTGCACGGCGGCGGCATTCATGTCATAGCCGCGTACGCGATGCCCCGCCTTCACCAGGTTGGCGGCCATCGGCGCCCCCATGTTGCCCAATCCGATGAAGCCGATCGTTGCCATGGTCACAGCACCTCGAAGATCTCGTACACCGGCCCTTCCGGCGGCCGTCGGCCGGTGCCGATCGCAATGATGCGGTTCAGCCAATCGTATTTCGTCGCCGCTGTTTCAAACGCGATCGCTGTGCGGAAGTAGTATTCTGACGGATCGACATTCTCGCCACGGTTGAGCCGATCCATCACCGCGGTCGGACCATGACGCATCCCGCGATAGGTCATGCCGATCGTCGCCTTGTCGTCGGTTTCCAGCACCAGGCGCACGTCGAGCGTGGTGGACCCGTCGCCGCGCACCGAGATCCAGTCGGCGCCGCCTGGCAGCACCGTGCCGCGCAACCTCTCGCCTTGGAATGTTCCGCCGGACACCAGACCGACCCGTCGGTTGCCGCTGGGTGTTGCGCCAATCGCCTGCATGCCGCCAACGCTTAGGGTCAGGGTCATCAGATGTGCGGTATGGATCTCGGCCATTGGCGTTCCCCGCTTGCCTGCGATTCCGGCGTGGATCAGACCCGATACCGAACTGCCGGGCAAGCGCGCTTTACGCGTCTGGTCCCGCAACCAACCCAGCGCTAGCATTTCCCCACAGGTCACCCGGAGGAACCCAATGCCGACCGACTATCCGCTGCCATCGAGCGAGCCCGCGAGCCTTGGCTTTGCCACCAAGCCGCTCGAGCATCTCGATCGGCTGATCAAGCAACATATCGAAGACGGCCGCTATCCGTGTGCGCAGATCGCCCTGGCCCGGCATGGTCAACTTGCGCTTTTCCGGACGTATGGCGACGCCGCAATTGAGCCCAGGCGCAAGCCGGCGACCAATGACTCGCTGTTCTTGCTGTTCAGCCAGACAAAAGTGCTGACGAGTTCCGCCGTCTGGACATTGATCGAGGAGGGCAAGCTGTCCTTCATGGACAAGATCGCCGACCACCTGCCCGAGTTCGCCAGCCGCGGCAAAGCCGACATCACGCTGCAGCAGGTGATGACGCACCAGGGTGGGTTTCCTTCGAACAATGTGACCAAGGCAAGCTGGGCCGACCATGCGCGAATGCGCGCCGAGGTGTGCGACTTTGCACTGGATTGGACGCCCGGTTCGAAGCTGCAATATCACGGCCAGGCGGCCCATCTGGTGCAGGCGATGGTGATCGAGGCGGTCACCGGTCAGGACTATCGCGATGTGATCCGTGACAAGGTGATCGGGCCGCTTGGTCTCGGCGACGATATCTACATCGGCGTGCCGATGCAATTGCAAACCCGCTGCACCGATACGTATGCACCGGAGCCGCGCGACAACTCCGCAGAGTTCCGTGCCGCTGGCTTGCCGAGTGGTGGTGGCTTCGCCACGGCTCGTGGTATGGCGGCGTTCTACCAGATGCTGCTCGGCAAAGGCCGACTCGGGAACGTGCGGTTGTTCTCCCCGCGGCTGGTGGCCTACGTGTCGCGCAATCACACCGGCGAACGGCCGGATGAGCAGATGAACGGCATTCCAATGCACCGCGGCCTTGGTCCGCACGTGCGCGGTGAGAGCGATCGGATCCGTGGCCTTGGCACGATCGGCGCACCCTCGACATTTGGCCATGGCGGTGTCGGATCGTCGTACTCTTGGGCGGATCCCGAAAGCGGCGTGTCATTCACCTACCTGACCAACTACGTATCACCCGATCCCTGGCACTCGGCGCGGCTGGATCGTGTGGCCAACCTGGTGCACGCCGCAATCGACTGACGAAAGGATGGCCGTGATCCTGCCCAGTCAGCGCTGGGGGGCTCCGAGGCTTTACCGTTCGTTCACCGAGGCAGGCATACGCTTGCACTACCCGCTGCATGCACCATGCAGAGGGGGCGGCTCTGCTTGTTCGAAATTCCACCAACCTCAGCAAGCTGGGGTATGGATCAGTCACCTGACCGGGTTCGGGGATGCTTATTGCGCTCAGTCGTTTCACAATCGCAAATGACAAGCTGGAGGAGGTCCGGTCCGCGTTCCTCAACCGTCCTCATCTCGTGGAAAGCGCACCAGGGTTCCTGGGTATGGAGGTAATGAGTCCAACCGACACACCAGCGGAAATCTGGCTCGTGACGCGCTGGCGCGACGAGCAAAGCTTTCGTAGCTGGCATCGAAGCCACGAATATCACAGATCACATGATGGTATTCCCAAGGGTCTCAAGCTTGTGCCGAGAACCGCCACTCTGCGGCTTTTCGAGGTATTCGCGGAATAGCCATCACGAGGATCGACATGGATGTTGATTTGGGTGCACTGGGAAGTGACGGCTTACGACGCTTTCAGTTGTTGAAGACTGACGCGGTGCGTGCTGTGACCGAGCAGTTTTATGAGGCACATGGATCGACCTATGAGGACTTCGGCGCGCGAGGACGCGAATCCTGCCGCGAAGACCTAGCCTACCATCTCGAATTCCTGCAACCGGTATTGGAGTTCGGGCTGTTGCAACCGATGGTCGATTACCTTCGGTGGTTGGCCAGTGTGCTCGCCGCTCGATTGATTCCTGTAGACCACGTAGCACTGTCACTCGACCTGCTAGCAGCATTCTTTGCCCAACACATGGACGCAGAGGACGGGGCGGTTGTGAGCGCTGCCTTGGGCGCCGCCCGGAAGCAATTCTTGAAAGCGGACGATGTAACGGCTCCGAGCCCCAGCGAGCCCTGGCCGGAAGTAGCGCAATTCGAATCAGCATTGCTCGCCGGCCAGCACGGCAAGGCATTATCGATCGTGAAGTCATTGTATCGACTCGGGCCATAACCTCGTCGAAGTCGAGCAACACGTAGTCAGACCGTCTCTGTACCATATCGGCGAGAAATGGCAGGCAAATGAATGCACGGTAGCAAGTGAGCATTTAGCAACCGCAATTGCACAGTCAGTAATGACCATGGGGTTGCTGCGTTCGCCTCCGCCCGAGGCGATCGACAAACGGGTACTATTGGCCTGCGTCGCGGGCAACGAGCACTCTCTTGGCTTGCGCATGGTGGCCGATGCATTTCAACTCGCTGGGTGGGACGTTCAATACCTTGGCGCTAACGTGCCCACCTCTGCGGTGGTTGGGCAGGTTGCAGATTGGAAGCCCGACCTTATTGGCTTATCCGTGTCGTTCGCGCAGCAATTGCGGGTCGTCAAGCAGGGCATCAAACAGTTGGGCGAACGCTTCGGCAGCGGGCGCCCCGCGGTGATCATCGGTGGACTGGCCATCAATCGCTTCCATCGGTTGGCCGAGATGGTAGGTGCAGACGCGTACAGCCCCGATGCGCTCTCGGCGGTCGCGACTGCCAGACAACTGGTTAGCAGCCAGCGCGTCTAATGACATGGTTCCCCGCCGAACTCGAACAGGCGCTTGCGGTCGGACTTGCGACGCTCGACGAACAAAGCCACCTGATTGAGGCGAACGCTGGGTTTCTGAAGCTCATCAGCGTCGAGAAGCCTCTACCAGTCGGAGCCCGTGTGGCCCGGTTTTTTATCCAACCCGACTTTGCAACACTTACCGGGTTGCGGGCCGGCGAAGCTAATGGAACAATCTACTGTGGCCTGCTTACCATTGGTCAGTACATCGGGCAGACACGGACACTGCGAGCGCACATTTGGCGCGTGAACCAGTCGCTGCGCCTGTTGGTGGAATATGATGTTGAGGAACTGGAACGGCTCAATGATACCATTCTAAGCCTCAATCGTGAGTATGCTAAAGCCCAACTTGATCTCGCCCAGATCAATCTCAAGCTCCAACAACGCGAGGCGCAGATCGTTGCTGCATCTCTGACCGATCCACTCACGGGTGCCGGCAACCGTCGCCGTCTGGAGCAGGCGCTGATTGCGGAGACTAATCGGGCGGACCGCACAGGCACCAAACTCACCGCTTTCATAGCCGATCTGGATCACTTCAAACTGGTCAACGACAACTACGGACACGAAGTCGGCGATAAGGTACTCGTGGCATTCGGTGACCTGCTACGCCGACGGACGCGAGCAACTGACATCGTTGCACGGTTCGGCGGCGAAGAATTCGTTGTGCTGATGCCTAATACCGATCTGGCAAATGCCTTCGCTATCGCAGATCGCATAAGGGAAGCATTTGCTGCATTCCCCATCGACCCTTTACCTAACACGGTAACAGCGAGCTTTGGCGTGGCCGAAATGGTGCCGGGCGAGCAGGGCAACGATCTACTGCGCCGAGCTGACACCGCCCTATACGATGCGAAGCACTTTGGGCGGAACCGGGTAGCAATACAATCGCCCGGTGACAGGCAATCTGTAGCGGTGACGTAACCAGCTGAGCAGCGTTGGCCCGCACGTGCGCGGCGAGAGCGATCGGATCCGCGGCCTTGGCACGATCGGCGCACCCTCGACGTTTGGCCATGGCGGTGTCGGGTCGTCTTACTCTTGGGCGGATCCTGAAAGCGGTGTGTCGTTCACCTATCTCACCAATTACGTGTCACCCGATCCATGGCACTCGGCGCGGCTAGATCGCGTGGCGAACCTGGTGCACGCCGCAATCGACTGACTTCAGGATGGCCGCGATTTAGCTGCCAAGCTTCCCCATCGCCCTCCCGCGAGGAGAGGGGGAGCCTGAGGTGCTGTGACCCGGATCACTTCCCGGCCGATGCCTGTGTTGTACACAGCCTCAGCTTGGAATGCGAGGAGTCACGATGGCTCACCAACCACACAACGGGCATCCTGATAAGAAACCGAAGAACCCGCACCAACATCGGATCGAAGTAATTCTCTCAAATCAAACGCTGAAAGCACTCGACGGACCGACCGTTGTGCACACCTTCGAATGCATAACTGGCGACGCCGACCATCCCACTGATAAAGGAACGTTCCACGTCTTTCTCAAGGACAAAACCCACGTAAGTTCCAGGTACCATGTCCAGATGAACTATGCTCTGTTTTTCACTCGCGACGGTAAGGCAATTCATCAATACCATGGCCCCGCGTTTTCGTTTCTCCGATCACTGAAGCTGCAAGGCTCCGGCTGGGTTGGTTCGCATGGTTGTGTTCGGCTCCTGGAAGACGATGCCCGGACTTTGTACAGCTGGGCACACATGAATACGACTGTCGTGGTGAAAAAGTAGAGTCGGCCATCGACGTCGCCTCATCGTGATGTGCCTTGTGCCATGACCGGCCAAGACTATGTCGCGGTGAGCCATGCCCTACGCATCCAATGACGAACTTCCTCCCGCCGTGGCCGATCACTCGCCGCCGCACGCGCAGGATATTATCCACGAGGCGTTCAACCACGCGTGGGACGAATACGACAGGGACGAGCAACGCGCATTCCGCGTCGCCTGGGCGGCGGTGAAGCGCGGCTATCGCAAGCGCGGCAAAGAATGGGTGCCGATCGGCAGATAATTCCCTGCGTTATTGCGCCAAAAGATCTGCCGCTGCCTCGGCGACCACCTGACAGCCCAAGACGATGTCTTCGTCCTTGGTGTCTTCTGCGTAGTGATGGCTGACGCCGCCGATAGACGGCACGAACAGCATCGCTGATTTCGTTCGCTCGGCCAGGATCTGCGCATCGTGTCCGGCTCCACTCGGCATGCGCACATGCAGGCCGGCGGCATGCGCTTCCGCCGCGCGCTCCAGTGCATCCTGAAAGCCGTTATCCATCGCCTGCGGCGTCGATTGCCCGCGTTCCACGATGGTCACTCTGCATGGACCGCTGTTCGCTTCGGCCACCAGGACTTCCAACTCGTGGTCGAGCTTTGTCAGCATCGCTGGATCCGTATCGCGGAACTGGAACAACATTTCAGCGCGGCCTGGCACGATGCTGGGAGCGCCGGGATCAAGCGAAATGCGGCCGGTGGTCCAAACCGTGCGCGGCCCCGTCACCTGCGGAAAATGATCATATATCGCCGATGCCAGTCTGACCAAAGCGACGCCGGCATCCTTGCGGATTGCCATCCGCGTGGTGCCCGCGTGGTTCTGCACACCCTCGAACAGGATGCGGAACCGGTGACTGCCAACAATGGCGGTAACGATACCGATGCGCTTGCCGGTGTCCTCCAGTTCCGCCCCTTGTTCGATATGCGCTTCCATGTAGCCGAGGTACGCGCGCCGGATCGATTGTTGCGCGCGGCCTTCCGGCAAACCCGGCGCGGGTCAGCGCGTCGCGCAGTGTGGTGCCTTCGCGATTGTGGCAGGTGTCGATTTCCGACTTCCGGCAGCAAGCCACAGAATGACCGGCTGCCGATGAATGAGCCGAAGTGCCCTTCTTCATCGGCCCAGGCTGCGACATCGATGCCGCCCCCAAGCGCGCGGGCAACCTCGAGCCCATAGGTCACGCCCAGCGCACCATCGAGCCAGCCTGCGTGCGGTTGCGTTTCAAGATGGCTGCCCAGTAGCAGCTTCCTGCCCGCGCCACGCGCGCGTCCGATGACGTTGCCGATGCCGTCGATTTCGGGTTCCAGCCCCGCCTCGGACATCCGCGCGACAAGCCAGTGTCGCGACTGCACGTCCTCGGGAGAGTAGGTCGGCCGGTGTACGCCGGTCTTGTATTCCCCGATCTTGCGCAGAGCGTAGAGATCGCCAAGCAGCCGGTCGCCGTCGATGCGTGTCATCATGGTGCGAGCGTGATCCCTTGGGGACGGATCAGTCCATCCGGTGTTGGCGTGAAGCCAGACACCTTGTCCGACATCGCCCACAGCCACTTGGCATGGTACAGAACAAGGTGCGGTCGATCGGTCGTATAGAGGTCGACCACTTGTCGATACAGCGCCTGCCGCTGCGCCACATCGGTCACGCCACGAGCGCGCGCCAGCAAGTCATCGAACTTCGGATTGCAATACTTGCCCCAGTTGAGGAAGCCGTCGCAGGCAAGCCAGATCGCCACATTGCCGTCGGGGTCGGGCCGCCCGCTCCATATCACGATCGTCGCGTGATAATTGCCGGCACGTCCCGCAGCGACAAGCGCGTTCGCCTCCGCCGTTTGAAGCTTGACGTCGAAGCCGGCCTCGCTGGCCATCGACTGCACCACCTGGCCGACCTGCTGCTCAACTGGGCTGTTGCCCGTCAGCAGCGTGAAGCTCGGATGCTGCTGCCCCGCGTCCTTCAGGAGCGCCTTGGCCTTGGCAAGGTCGCGCGCGGGCACCGGGTGGTCTGGATCCCAATAGCGGCTTCCGGGTGCCTCGAACTGGTTTGATGGTATGAACTGACCGTCGAACACCACCTGGTTCAGGGCAGACCGATCGATTGCGGCATCGAGCGCCGCGCGCACGCGCGGATCCTTGAGCGGTGTGTCGGCCGCCAGATTGATGCTCATCGAGTAGTAGGCGAGCGCGGCCTGGCTGACCAGACGCAACTTCGGGTCCTTCTTCACCGTCGCCACATCGGTCGGCCCCAGCCGCTCGACCATGTCCAGCTGCCCCGCCTGGAGGTTGACCAGCCGCACTGTCGTATCGGGCTGCGGATGATAGACGATGCGATCGAGCTTGATCGCCGCGGGGTTCCAATAGCCCGCGAAGCGATCGACGACGATGCGATCCTGCGCCACGCGCTGGGTCAGCTTGAACGGCCCGGCGCATGGCAGGTCGGTACTGACATCCCGAGCAAGTGCCTTGGGGGAGACCATCATGCCGGCGCGATCCGCCAGCACAGCGACAAGTGGCGCATACGGCTGCGCCAGGTGCAGCCGCAATGTGCGCGGATCAATGACTTCCACGGAAGTTACCGGCTTGAGCTCGCTCTTGCGCAGACTTTCGGGCGCACTGCGGTAGCGCTCCAGGTTGGCCTTCACCGAGTCGGCACCCATGGACTCGCCATCATGGAATTTCACGCCGTCGCGCAATGCGATCGTGAGGACCAGGTTGTCAGGGGACCAATTCCAGGACGTTGCAAGCTGCGGGACGAAATCGTTCTGGGAGTCGATGTCGATCAGCTTGTCGCAGACGGAAGCAAAGACCACCCGCCCGACGAAGGACCCGCCGCGGGCCGGGTCAAGTGCATCGGGATCCTCGTTGAGACCAATTCGCAAGCTCGCCGCGTGCACCTGACCGGCCAACAGCAGACCCATCATAGATGTCCGAGCCATGACCCGGCATATCTGACACCAATACTGCCACATCAGTGGATTCCCCTCGTCCGCAGTCACGAACCCTGACGCGGCTGGGCGCCAGGATGAAATGGCAGTCCACCAGGGACAAGTGACACTGGCCCTCGAGAAAGGTGCGTTGTCATCGAACCTTCATCAAACTGCAATACTCCCTAAACCGCCAGCTCTTAGGTGTTGGCTGCGCGGGGGCCGGGCTTGGCGACCGCCAGCATCGAGCGGTGCATAAGGTATTGCGTCCCGTTCTTGGTGGTTGTTCTTCATTTATGAACAACTACTTCTATGATCAGCATCTACTTGACTAGAGTTATACTGTATGGTTTGTGTTTCGCCCCCTTGGGGACAGGCCAATCAAGGGGAGTTAGAAAATGAAATTCGGTAGCATCGTCGTGGCGCTTGGATACGTCGCGGCCGCCACATTGGTTGCTCCTGACATCGCACATGCGCAATCGCAGATCACCGGCGCAGGATCGACTTTCGCCGCGCCAATCTATTCGAAGTGGGGTGAAGCCGCTGCGCCGACGGCGGGCGTAAAGCTGAATTACCAGGCCATCGGCTCAGGCGCGGGCATCAACCAGATCAACAATCGCACCGTGGATTTCGGCGCCTCGGACATGCCTGTACCGGCGGAGCAATTGAAGGATCACAGACTGATGCAGTTCCCCACCGTGATCGGTGGTGTGGACATCATCGTCAACCTGCCGGAGGTGAAGCCAGACGAGTTGAAACTGACCGGTGAACTGATCGCCGACATCTATCTCGGCAAGATCACGAAATGGAACGACTCGAAGATCGCCGAGGTAAACCAAGGTCTGAAGCTGCCGAACATGACGATCGCTCCGGTGTATCGTGCTGACGGCTCCGGCACGACCTTCGTCTTCACCGACTACCTGTCGATGCAGAACCCGGAGTGGAAATCCAAGGTGGGATCCTCAACCAGCGTGAAGTGGCTCGCCGGCACTGGTGCCAAAGGCAGTGATGGCGTCTCCGGCACAGTGCACAACATTAAGGGCGGCATTGGTTACGTGGAAAGCGCCTATGCCAAGATGAACAACCTGGTGACCACGCAGTTGCGCAACAAGGCTGGCAAGTTCGTGTCGCCGACCATGGATAGCTACAAGGCCGCCGCGGCAAGCGCGGACTGGTCGAAGGTGCAGAACTTCGCCATCGACCTCAATGACCAGCCTGGCGACAACAGCTGGCCGATCAGTCCGCCACGTTTGTGCTGTTGCCGACCGATCCGAAGGATCCGAACCAGAGCGCGGCGGTGAAGAAGTTCTTTGAATGGGGCTTTGCGCATGGCAACGACATCGCGGAGCAACTTCTCTACATCCCGCTTCCGCCCAGCGTGAACGACGCGGTGCGGGCCGCCTGGAAGGCCGAAGTGCCGGGCACTATCTGATTCCGCACGTGCAGCAAGCAGCTGTCTTGGCCGAGGCGACCCGCACGCGACGTCGCAGCTACCAGGTTGGGGACGCAGTCTTCGCGTCCCTGACCCGAGCATCCGGCGCGTTTGTCCTGATTCTGCTGAGCAGCCTGATTTTGTCGCTGCTGATTGGCGGCCTGCCTGCCTTCCGCCAGTTCGGCATCGCGTTTCTCACGTCGGCCGACTGGGATCCTGTGCAGCAGGTATTCGGGGCAGCGGTCTCGGTTTACGGAACGCTGATAACCTCAGTCGTCGCGCTGGTGCTAGCCGTACCGCTCGCTTTCGGCATCGCCTACTACCTGACCGAACTTGCGCCCACCTGGCTGCGACGGCCGGTTGGAACCGCGGTGGAGCTGCTGGCCGCCGTTCCATCGATTATCTATGGCATGTGGGGCTTCTTTGTCATCGTCCCGTCGATGTCGCAATACGTCCAGCCGTTTGTGATCGATGCGCTCGATGGCATCCCCGTGCTGCAGGACTTGTTTGCCGGCCCGCCGTTCGGCACCGGTCTGTTCACCGCCGCGCTGATCCTCGCCGTGATGGTCATACCGTTCATTGCCGCGACAATGCGGGATGTGTTTGAGACGGTGCCGGCTGTTTATAAGGAATCCGCCTACGGAGTCGGTTGCACCACCTGGGAGGTCATGCGCTCGATCGTAGTGCCGTATACACGCGTCTCGGTGGTCGGTGGCATTATGCTGGGCCTTGGGCGCGCTTTGGGTGAGACGATGGCTGTCACTTTCGTCATCGGCAACACCGACCGTATCTCGACCAGCCTGTTCGGTCCCGGCAACACGATTGCCTCTATCGTAGCACTGGAGTTTCCCGAAAGTCCCGCCGGCAGCCTCAAGCTTTCTGCACTGCTGGCACTTGGTTTCATCCTGTTCGTCATCTCGTTCATCGTGCTGGCGATATCGCGCTTGCTTCTGCGTCCGCGCCTGAAGGTGTAACCATGAGCGCCACAACCTCCGGTTCGCTTGCGGGGCCGGCCAGGAATGAGCAGGTCGCACGTGCCCTTGGACGGCGACGCCGGCGCACCAGCGGCATCATCGCCGCACTTTGCCTGGCCGCGACCGTGATCGGCCTGATGTTTCTAGCCTCGATCCTATTCACGTTGGTCTGGCGAGGCGCCCCGGGCCTGTCAGTTGCTGTGTTCACCGAGACCACCAAGCCACCAGGCTCCAACGGTGGATTGCTCAATGCGATCGTCGGTACGCTGATCCAGACCGGTATCGGTACGCTGATCGGCACGCCCATCGGACTGATGGTGGGCACTTATCTCGCCGAATACGGCCGCGGCTCGGCTTTGGCGAACGCAGTTCGCTTCGTCTCCGACGTGCTGCTATCGGCGCCGTCGATCCTGATCGGGCTGTTCATCTACCAACTTTGCGTGGAGCCGTTCGGCGGCTTTTCGGGCTTGGCCGGCTGCCTCGCGCTGGCCATGATCGTTATTCCGATTGTCGTGCGAACGACCGAGGACATGCTGCAACTCATCCCGCCCAGCCTGCGCGAGGCGGCCATGGCACTTGGTGCACCGAAGTGGAAGACGGTCGTTCTGGTTTGCTATCGCGCTGCGATGAACGGCATCGTCACTGGGGTGCTGCTCGCCATCGCGCGCATCGCCGGCGAGACCGCGCCGCTATTGTTCACCAGCCTCGGCAATCTCAACTGGTCAATCAGCCTGGCACAACCGATGTCCAGTCTGCCGGTGACCATCTACCAGTATGCCGGTTCGGCATTCGAAGACTGGGTGCAGCTCGCCTGGGTAGGCGCACTGCTGATCACAGTCGGGGTGCTGGCCACAAATGTTCTGGCGAGATTTGCCTTGCGCGGCGGGAGATGAGAATGAGCACGGCCATGAGCGTATCCCAGGATCGGCGGGCGGGCTTCGGCGGTGTTCAGGCGCGCGCAAGCGACGTGCGAATGAACGAGCCGCGTATCGCGATCAAGCAATTAAACTTCTACTATGGCAGCAATCAGGCCCTGAAGAATGTTCAGCTGGATTTCCCTGACCGGCAGGTGACCGGAATGATCGGCCCGTCCGGTTGCGGCAAGTCGACTTTGCTGCGCGTATTGAACCGGATGTACGACCTCTATCCGGGCCAGCGCGCCACCGGCGATGTCATGATGGGCGGCATGAACATCATCGACCCAGCGGTGGATCTGAATGCGCTGCGTGCACGGATCGGCATGGTTTTCCAAAAGCCGACACCGTTCCCTATGACAATCTATGACAATATCGCGTTCGGCGTGAAATTGCATGAAAGGCTGTCGAAGGCCGAGATGGACGAGCGGGTCGAGTGGTCGCTGACGCGCGGCGCCTTGTGGGAAGAGGTGAAGGATCGTCTCAATACCTCTGCGATGGGCCTCTCCGGCGGCCAGCAGCAGCGCCTCTGCATTGCACGCACGATCGCTGTCCGGCCCGAGGTCATCCTGTTCGATGAGCCGACCAGTGCGCTCGATCCGATCAGCACGTTGAAGATCGAGGAGCTGATCGACGAACTGAAGCAAGACTTCACCATCGCAATTGTGACGCACAATATGCAACAGGCGGCACGGTGCGCCGATCAGGTGGCGTTCTTTTATCTTGGCGAGATGGTGGAAGTGGCGCCGGCAGGTGAGATGTTCACCGCACCGAAGCAGCGCCGAACGCAGGAATATATCACCGGCCGATTCGGCTGACCGGAGGCACACCATGTCCGTAGCGCCGGAACATTTGGTAAAGAGCTTCGACCAAGAGCTGAAGCGCCTCCGCAACCTTATGACGGAAATGGGCGGCATCGTCGAAACCCAGGTCGCGCTTGCCGCCGACGCCATCATGAACCGTGATGCCACCTCGGCGACCCGCGCTGTCGAGGAGGACCCCAAGGTCGATGCGCTGGAACGCGAGGTGGAAAAGCTGGTGATCCGCCTGCTCGCACTGCGCCAGCCGGTTGCCGACGATCTGCGGCGAGCCGTCAGCGCTCTCAAGATCACCGGAGATCTTGAACGCATCGGGGACTATGCCGCCAATGTCGCCAAACGCTCCATCGTGCTGGCGCAGTTCTCGCTGCCCTACTCGCTGGCCGGGCTCGCGCACATGGCACAAATGGTACAGGGGCAGCTGAAATCGATCATCGACGCACTCGGCGATAATGATGCGGAGAAGGCGGTTGAAGTCTGGCGGTCCGACCAGGTGGTCGATGATATCTACAACGCGCTCTTCCGCGAGCTGATCACCTATATGATGGAGGATCCGCGCAATATCACACCCTGCACCCATCTGTTATTCATCGCCAAGAATCTCGAGCGCATTGGCGATCACGCAACGAACGTCGCCGAGAACCTGTATTATGCCGTTACGGGTGAATCGTTGCCCGATTCGCGCCCCAAGGGCGACACCTCGGCCTTCGCCGTAGTACGACCACGAGAGTGAGAGCTTAAATGCCCGACGCCGTCTCCGCGCTGACCAAACCACTGGTACTCGTCGTCGAAGATGAGGCCGCGCTTGCCACGATGCTGCGGTATAACCTGGAAAAGCAGGGGTATCGCGTTGAAGAAGCGACCGACGGTCAAGAGGCATTGACCCGCATTGCCGAGGCACAGCCCGATCTGGTCCTGCTCGATTGGATGCTGCCGCAGATGTCAGGTCTTGAAGTGTGCCGCCAGATCAGGCGCCGCTCGGCAACGCGCGATCTGCCGGTCATCATGGTCACTGCGCGCACTGACGATCAGGATGCTGTTCGCGGGTTGAACACCGGGGCGGACGACTATATCGCCAAACCCTTCTCGATGGACGCGCTGCTGGCGCGCATCCGCGCGCTGTTGCGCCGGTCAAATTCGCTGCCGGTGAAGGGCCAGCTGACGTTTCATGACATCACCATGGACCTCGCCTCACATCGAGTGCAGCGCAATGGCCGACCGGTCCACCTGGGACCGACCGAATTCCGGCTGCTGGAGTTCTTCATGCAACATCCACGTCGGGTGTTCTCGCGCGAAGAACTGCTGGACGCCGTCTGGGGTCGAGATATTCACGTCGAGCCCCGCACAGTCGATGTGCATATTCGTCGGCTCCGCAAGTCGATCAACGCCACGGGCGAGTTGGACATCGTTCGCACGGTCCGCGCCGCTGGCTACGCGCTGGACACCGAGCCAATCTGATCACATTGCGATAAGTGCAGCGACCTAGCAATCTCCGGTGAAATTGCTTCGCTGCACAGGATCGCCATGACCCAGCCACTGCCGTCGCCTGATGAACTTCGCAGGCTTCTCTACACGCCCGTGCTGTCGGACGTTCTCGACAGTTTTGGGCTGATACATCAGGCACTGCGGCCATTCGTACGCCCGCTCGACGAATCGCTCGTGCTGCTTGGTCGCGTCCGCACCGGCCGTTACGAAGCAACGGATACGGTTCCACCCGGCCACAACCCCTACGCGCTGGAAATGGACCTGATCGATGGCCTCCATCCCGGCGAAGTGCCGGTGCTGGCCTGCGGCGGCCCGACCGACTGGATCGCACCATGGGGCGAATTACTGTCGACTGCAGCCCGCGCCCGCGGCGCCGCGGGTTGCGTGACCGATGGTCTGGTGCGCGATGTCGCACGCATCCGGGCGATGCGGTTTCAGGTGTTCCACGGTGGCATTGGGCCGCTCGACACGAAGGGCCGTGCCGAGATGGTCGAGAAGGACACGGTCATCGACATCGCCGGCGTGCGCGTCGCGTCCGGCGACTGGGTCTTGGGTGACGTTGATGGCGTCGTGTTCGTCCCGGCTGATAAAGCCGAGGCGGTGTTTCATGCGGCTCTCGATAAGATTGCTGCCGAAGATACGACGCGGGCAGAACTGGAAGCGGGCGAGTCGCTCCGGGCCGTGTATGCGCGCCATGGCGTGCTGTAGACATTTCCCAAAATTGATAGAGGGGCTGGTGGATTTTGGATCAGCCGTCTAAGACCACTGCGAATGTGGGCGATTCGCTGCCCAGCCGATTGTTCCAGCGAGGAGACAGTATGTCCAAGGCCTTTATCGCCCAGGTGCTGCAGGAGTCGGCAGATCTGACCGGCACGGCAGCCAATCGCGCCGCTGGCGATCTGATGGATGCGATTATCAAGGAGATGAAAAAGGCAGGCAAGTTCACCCTGCCAAGCTTTGGCACGTTCACCGTGCGAAAGACCAGGGCCCGCAAAGGCCTGAACCCGCGCACCGGCAAGTCCATCAAGGTCAAGGCTGGAAAGACTGTACGATTCAAAGCCTCGCCGTCATTGAAGAAAGCCGTCTGATCCGCCGCGCAACGCCGACCGCCACACGCCCCGGCTTTGGCGTGCTGGTGGTGGCCCTCGGCACGCTGGTGGTGCCGTTCAACTCCTCGGTCAATTTCGCCTTTCCCTTTATCACCCGTGCCTTCGGATTGCCGATACCGGCGATCCAATGGGTGGTGATCGCCTACACGCTTACCTACGCGGCACTGATGCTGGTGTTCGGTCGGCTCGGCGACGTGCTGGGGTATCGCCGCGTGTTCCTGGCCGGTAGCTTATGGAGTGCCATTGCCTTCGTGCTCTGCGCATTGGCACAGAGCTACACTGCCTTGCTTGCCGCGCGGGTGCTGCAAGGTGTCGGCGCAGCGCTGGTCTTGAGTTGTGGACCGGCGCTGGCCACAAGTCTTCACTCAGAATCGTCGCGCACCCGCGTGCTGGGACTCTACACCATGGTGATCGGTCTCGGCGGCGCCTTGGGACCGCTGATCGCTGGTGCGCTGGTGCCGATGATCGATTGGCCTGCGGTATTCTGGTTCCGAGCGCCGTTGGCACTGCTGGCGTTCCTGCTGGGGTGGCAGCTGCCCCGCGACAGCCGCCGCGCGCACCGCGAACCATTCGACGCTGTCGGCGGCGCACTGCTTGTGCTGGCGATCAGTGCCCTGCTGCTGGCTCTCAACCAGTTGCAGCAGCATCTGACGATGTTCGCCGCGGCGGCGGTAATCTGCATACTCGCGACAATTGGGTTCGTCCTGCAGGAACGCCGAACCGAGCGACCGATCATCGATCTTCGGTTCTTTCGCGATTTCGACTTCTCGCTGCTGAATGCCGGCCATGCGGCGCTTAATCTTGCCGGCTTCTCAGTGCTTCTTCTGGTGCCATTCTATCTCAGCCGATTTGGCGGTCTGAGCCCTTACAGCACTGGCCTGCTGCTCGCCTGCTCGCCAGCCGGCACGGCCGTCGCAGGACCTCTTGCGGCACGATTGGCAGGCTACGTGCCGCCACGGCTGCTTGCGTTGATCGGAGCCGGAGCGATGGCGATTGGTCAAATCGTCATTGGCACGGTTGATGCGACGCCGAACATTCTGTTGCTCGGGACCGCTATGGCACTGCAAGGCGCAGGCGTGGGACTGTTTCAGGTCGCGTATTTCGATATTGTCACGTCGGCGATCCCACGTGCCGATCGGGGCGTCGCCGGAAGTCTGGTGATGATGACGCGCACGCTCGGCACGGTGAGTGGCGCAACAGTGCTCATGCTATTGTTTCAAACTTGGCGTAGCGATGCGCTAGCGGCCGGTGCTCCAGAGATCATGGCATTTATCGCCGGTTTCGGCTTCACCTTTAAGATTGCTGCCGCGCTGCCTACGCTGGTCTTGCTGGTCGGCTTGGCACGAGGCTGGGGCCGCGCTTAACCCCGGACCGCTCAGTGAGTCCAGTTCTCGATTCTACCGTAACGAAAATTGTCGGCATAGGCTTTCGGTTTGATCTGCCGTGATTGCGGCAGCTCCAGATCGTAAACGATGCCCTGCTTCTCGGCGTAAGCAACGGCTTCCTCCCGGGTCGCGAAAGTAAGCCGCACCTGCTGTTGCGTATCGCTGCTGCCAATCCAACCCATCAGAGGATCAGGACGCTGCGGCGATAAACGCTCGAACTCCAGCACCCACTCATGCGTGCCAGCCCGACCAGACTGCATCGCATTCTTCGGTGGCTGATAGATGCGCGCTCGCATAATACCTCGTGTCGAACTGGAGGGACGTCGAATTCAGAAACGAGACGCCGTGTATCCTAAATCCAACCCAGAGGCGAGCGCAGCGCCATTCGTCAAATGATGCTGCGCCCCCCAGACGATTCAGACGCTCAGGAAGCCGCCATGCGACACAGCGCGCACAGCTTGTTGCCATCGGGATCGCGCAGGTAAGCGAGATACATCGGGCCGGCGCCACCCTGGCGAACACCGGGCGGATCCTCGATCGCCGCGCCGCTGTTTGCGACGCCTGCCTTGTGCCAGGCATCGGCCTGTTCCGGATTTGCCATCGTAAACCCGATCGTCCCGCCATTTGCGTTCGTTGCCGGCTTGCCATCGATGGGCTTGCTCACCATCAATAGCCCACCGTTATGCGCATAAATCAGCCGCGCCTTGGCATCCTGCGCCGCCGGCTTGCCACCGAGTGCGCCAAACAGAGCATCATAGAATTTTTTCGATCGGGCGATGTCGTTGCTGCCGATCATGACGTGGCTGAACATTCCTCTTTCCCCCTCATCAAGGCTCATGCGACGCTATCGCCGCCCCTCACCAAAACATGCTTTGTGGGCCGCGAAAAGAGCCACCTTCCAGCGACCAATCGCTACGTTTGGTCCTCGAGGCCGATGGCGCGCAGCCGTGCGGTCTCCTCATCCCACCCGTCACGCTGCTTCACATTGAGGAAGAGGTGCACCTTGCGCTCGAGGAGGGCAGCGAGTTCCTCCCGCGCTCGGGCGCCGATCGCCTTGATCCGTCTGCCACCCTCGCCGATCAGGATCGCTTTCTGACCTGGTCGGGCGACATACACGGTCGCATCGATCCGCACCGAGCCATCGTTGCGCTGCTGCCAGTTCTCGGTCTCGACGGTCGTACCGTATGGGACTTCGTCGTGGGTCTGCAGGAATATCTGCTCGCGCACGAGCTCTGCCGCCAGCAGCCGGTTGGGCAGATCAGTGAGATCGTCATCCGGGTAAAGATGTGGCCCCTCCGGCACTGCAACCGAAAGAGCTTCTGCCAGTTCACCCATCCCGTCGCCATTCGCGGCGCTCACCATGAAGGTCTGCTCGAATGGCGCGGCTGCAGTCAGCTCAGCGGTCAGCGGCAACAACGAAGGCGGCGGCACAAGGTCGATCTTGTTCAGCACCAGCCAGCTTCGCCGTTGCTGCGCGGCGAGGGTCGCGGCGATCTGCCGCACTGCCTCGGTCGCGCCATCCTTTGCATCAATCAGCAACAGGGTCAGATCAGCGTCCCGCACGCCCGACCAAGCCGCTGCAACCATCGCCCGATCCAGCCGCCGTCGCGGATTGAAGATGCCCGGCGTATCGACCAGCAGCACCTGGCTGTCGCCACGCAACATGATCCCAAGCACGCGGAACCGCGTCGTCTGCGCCTTCGGCGTCACGATCGATAGCTTCGCCCCGGTCAGCCGGTTGATCAGCGTGGACTTACCGGCGTTGGGCGCCCCGGCGATCGCAACGAAGCCGCACCGCGAGGTCATGCGCGGTTGCGGGCAATAACCCGCTCGTTTCTCGCCACCGCTAGGCGCAACCCAATCATCAGGCGCCCAGCGCCCGCAGCAGATCGCGCGCCGCAAGCTGCTCGGCCGCCCGCTTGCTGCCGGCAGTGCCCGATCCGATAGCGGCGCCGACGGCAACCGTCACCATGAACTCTGGCGCATGCGGCGGCCCAACCCGCGATAACACCGCATAATCCGGCAACGCGAGCCCACGCGCCTGCACCCATTCCTGCAATCGCGTCTTGGCGTCCTTGGGGGGATCCTCGTGCCGCTCCATTACAGCGACCCACGCTCGCCGCACGAACTCCCTCGCGGCGCCCAGGCCACCGTCGAGGTAGAGAGCCCCCAGTGCAGCTTCCAGCGCGTCTGCCAGGACGGTCGCGCGACGTCGCACACCCGCCTTCGCCTCGCCTGGCGCGACGGACAGAGTCTCGCCTAGGCCGATCGCCTCCGCCACCTCGGCGAGCACCGGCTGCGATACGAGCACCGCCAGGCGACGGCCGAGATCGCCCTCCTGCTCACGCGGAAACCGCTCGGCCAACCATTCGGCGATCAGCAGGCCCAACACCCGATCGCCGATAAACTCCATTCGCTCGTTCGATCCTCTGCCCCGGACGCGTCCACGGCTGTGTATAGCCGAGCGATGCGTCATCGCCTCACGCAGCAGGTCGGGACGGGCAAACTCGTGACCGAGGATCGTCTCGATCGGGCTGGCCAACGCGTTCTCAGTCAGCGGACGAACATCAGCAGGCGGCTCCAGCGGATTTCGAACGGCCACCACCAGAACTCCCACCAGGGCTCTTCGGCGTCCACCGAGAAGAAGATGATCTCGGCTTTGCCAACCAGGTTCTCGACCGGGACAAAGCCAACGCCATTCATGAATCGGCTGTCAGCCGAATTGTCGCGATTGTCGCCCATCGCAAACACGTGGTCGGGTGGCACCACGTATTCCGGCGTGTTGTTCACGTCGCCTTCGTCGGTTTGTTTGATGATATCGTGCTTTACGCCGTTCGGCAGCGTCTCCTGATACAGCCGATCCACCATCTTGATGCCGTTGTCGTCCGCGACGTAATCGCCTTCCGGCTTGCGCGGACAAAGCTGACCGTTGATGTAAAGCTCCCCCTGGCGCATCTGGAGATGATCGCCAGGCAATCCGACAATACGCTTGATGTAGTCGGTGCTGTTGTCACGGGGATACTTGAATACGGCGACGTCCCCACGGTGGGGCAGGCTGCCGAAGATGCGCCCGGAGAACGCTGGCCAGCCGAATGGCAGGGAATAGCGCGAGTAGCCGTAGCTGTATTTTGCGACGAACAGGTAGTCACCCACCAGCAAGGTAGGGATCATGCTGCCGGACGGGATATTGAATGGTTCGAACAAAACGGTTCGCACCACGACAGCGATCAAGCCGGCGTAGACGATCGTTTTGATATTCTCGACCCAGGCGTTCGACTTTCGCCTGGCTTTCGCCTTGGTCGCCATGCAGCGTGGGACTTCCGTCCGAAAAATACGGGCGGATCAAGCCCATGGGTCGATGGTGTGTCAAGCGAGCCAGCCGGTCCGTTGCCGATTCGTCCCGTCCGGCGACGGAGCGCCGCAGCCTATCGGACAGACGCCATCGCGGCGGGGATGGCGCGCTGGATCAGTTGCACCGCCTGCCCCCGGTCGCCCGCAGCGAGGGCCTGCAGGGCCTGATTGACCTGGCGATCGCAGGATTCTGGTCGGGGCTGTTGACCTGCCCAATCGGCACCGAGCGATCGAGCAGCCTGGTTTCGGCCATTTCAAGCGCCTGCTGCGCCTCACCGGTACGGCCGGCCTGGAGCGGTTGCGGCGACGTGCTGGGGTAGTCCGCCGGGTCGCGTTCGGCCCCACCGGCGCGGTGCACAGGTGCGCCCAAAGTTCAATGACAAGCTGGTGAATATCAGCGCCAGCGACGATGAAACCACAGCCATTGGTCAGGGTATTCGCGGATCCAGCGCTCGATGACGGATGTGATCATTTGCGTTGACCGCGACACATCGATGCGGCCGTCCGCATCGCGCGGAAGATTGAACGGTCCCTCCGCTGCGATGCGAAAGCGGTGGTCAGACAGCCGAATTACCCGGATACCAACCACTGGGCATTCGAACTGGCGCGCGAGGCGTGCGATCGATGGGTTGGCCTTGCAGCGTCGTCCGAAGAAGGTGGCATCCACGCCGCGCGTGAAATGCTGATCGACCAGCATTCCAAGATGCTCACCGCGCTCGAGCGCTGCCGCCATTTCCAACGGTGCCTGTGCGCGGCTACGGATCAGGTGGCCCATCAAAGGCGCCCTGATGCGGGAAATTTCACGAGCGACCGCCTTGTTGTTCGGCATCCGATAGAGCACGGCGGATGGCATATCATGTGCCGCGGCCATCACTGCCGGCAGCTCCCAGTTGCCGAGATGCGCCGCAAAGCATAGTGCCGGCTGACCATCGTCCTGCAGCTGAGAAAAGAGTTTCGAGTTGTCGGTGATGATGCGCCCCGTGTTCGGATGCTGGACGTCATAGTCCCAGAGATTGCCGAGGTGGACATACTCTCCGGCAACCCGTCCGAGGTTCTCCCAGGCGCCCCGCAGCGTCGCCTCGATCCATTCCGGATCTCGTTCCGGAAAGGCAGCATGCAGGTTGCGTCGGCCAATCCGGTGTGCTGGCGATAAAGGCCCCATTCGACGGGCAACTGCACCGCACCAATCGGACGCGCGATCCGGATCAGTGTGCCGCAGGGTCGCGAGCGAATACTTCACCAAACGCCCGAGTATCCGATCAGCGTATAGCGGCAGATAGCGGAGCACGCTCAATACATCATATCGGCAAGCGACCGTGACACACGATCAAAGTTCGATAAGAAGCTTGCCGAACACGTCGCGGCCTTCCAACCGCGCAAGCCCAGCGCGGACGTCATCAAGCGAGTACACCGTATCGATCACGGGGGGCACGCCGGCCGCAATACGGTCCAATGCGCGGCCAAGCGAGCCTAATGGAGAGCCGAACGAACCGATGATCCGGTACTGCTGCTGAAACAGCTGCATCAGGTTGATGCTGCCCGACGGTCCCGAAGTTGCGCCGCATGTAACCAGCCGCCCACCGCGCTTCAGCGACAGCAGCGAGCCATTCCACGTATCGGCACCTACATGCTCGAAGACCACGTCGACTCCCCTCCGGCCGGTCAGCTTGCGTACCACCCCCTCGAACCGATCCTCGCGGTAGTTGATCACGTGATCGGCGCCAATCGCCCGCGCCCTGGCCGCCTTTTCCTCGCTGCCGACTGTGGTGATCACCGTGCATCCAATCGATTTCGCCACACGGATCGCGATGCTGCCAATACCTGATCCGCCGGCATGCACCAGCAGCCATTCACCTGGTTCAAGCTGTGCATTGTCAAACAGCATATGCTCAACGGTGGCATACGCCACGCCGACGCAGGCGGCAGCACGCCAATCGACACCAGATGGAATCATCGCCGTCAGACGTGCAGGATGGTTGGTGAATTCCTGCGCGAAACCATCCACGTGGAATCCGCGTACACCGGCGACATTCTCGCAGAGATTGTCGCGTCCACGCAGGCAGGCGCGACAGGTACCGCAGACCAGCGCAGCGTACGGCACCACGCGATCGCCTGGCACGACGTTTGACACGCCTTCGCCAACCGCAATCACCTCGCATGCCGCCTCCGCGCCGACCGTCAGCGGAAACCGACGCTTCGCGAATGCCATACCCCGGAAACCCCAGAGGTCAATGTGGTTCAACCCGACATAGCGGACCCGGAGCTGCACCTCTCCAGGCGGCGGCGGCGGTCGGCGGGGAACGCTGTAGCAGCGTGAGGTCTCGGTCAGCGAGCAGTTGCAGGGCGTGCATGCCGACACTTCTGCCATTCAGCCGCGATGAATGCCAAGTGACGCGGTCAACCCACCGTCCACCGGAATGTAGGCGCCGGTAATATAGCCGGCGGCGGGCGAGGCCAGAAACGCAGCAACGGCAGCAATCTCTTCTGGCCGGGCGAAGCGACCCCTGGGAATACGCGCCTCGATGCCTGGTCGATAGGCCGCATAGGGCTCCATCATCGGCGTATCGACAAAACCGGGGGCGATGAAGTTGACGGTCACCGAACGCTTGGCGCTTTCGATTGCCAAGGTGCGGACATAGGACAGCAGCGCCGCCTTGCTCGCAGCGTACGCCGCATTCCCCTGGCTCGCGTGCAGCCCCATCACCGAGCCGATGACGACGATGCGCCCCGACCGCGCCCGCAGCATTGGACGGATCACGGCGCGTGCAATGCGGGCGAACGCCCAATAGTTCACCTGCATTGTCTGTTCGGCCGCGTCCTGGTCCATGACTGCGGCGAGCGTGTCGTAAGTTGCGCCACTAACATAGAGGACCGCGTCCCACGGAGCTGCATCTTCTTGTTCGCGGGCGAACGCTTCAACTGCGGCGCGGTCGAGCAGGTCCAGGCGGCAGAAAACGGTGCCAGTCTCACCTGGTGCGCTGCGATAAGTGTAGGCGACCTCCATGCCTTGGTCGATGAGCGCCCGTACCACCGCGGCGCCGATGCCGCGGCGGCCCCCGATTACCAGGGCGCGGCGCATCTCATGGCAGCCCCATCACCAGACTGACGTTCTGCCCGCCAAAGCCGAACGAGTTGGAGAGCGCATGCGACACCTGCGCATCGCGTGCCACATTCGGCACGCAGTCGACCGGCAAAGCGGGATCCGGTGTGTCGTAGTTGATCGTCGGCGGCAGCCGGCCGTGACGCATGGCGAGCAGCGTGAAGATCGCTTCCACGGTGCCGGCCGCCGTCAGTGTATGGCCGATCATCGATTTGTTGGACGAGATCGGGATCGAGAGCGCGCGCTCCCCGAACACTGCTGATACGCCAACCCACTCCATCTTGTCGTTCTCCGGCGTCCCGGTGCCGTGCGCATTGATGTAGCCGATCTGCGCCGGCGCCAGACCTGCGTCGTCCAGGGCACTCTGCATGCAGGCGGTGATCGGCTTGCCATCGGGTGACGACCGCGTGCGGTGGAACCCATCGGCCATTTCGCCGCAGCCTTCCACCACGCCCAGGATCCTGGCGCCTCTGGCACGCGCATGTTCCAGACTTTCCAGCACCAACGCACCCGCGCCCTCAGCCATGACGAAGCCGTCGCGGTCCTTGCTGAACGGACGCGCCGCCGCCTCCGGCGGATCATTGCGCGTTGACAACGCGGATAGCAGCGAAAAGCGGATCAGGCTTTCGGGGTTCACCGATGCGTCCGTGCCGACGATCAACGCCGCCTCGGCCTCGCCGCGGCGGATCGCCTCGACGCCGAGCTGAATGGCGGTAGCGCCGGATGCGCAGGCTGTAGAGGTCGCCACCGGCGATCCCTTGGTGCCGAAATGGACAGCAAGGTGTTCGGCTACTGAACCGAACAGGAATTGCTCATAGCATTGCCTGAACTTCCCGCTGCTGGCTGCACGCAGCAGATCATCATACGTCACCGCCTCGTTCCCTTCCGATGCGGTGGCAACTGCCAGACGCTGCGGCCACTCCAATTCGACGGGCGGCAACGCGAGAAACATCGGTCCAGGAAAGTCACCCGGACGGCCGATCGCCGCCTCGGTCACCGCTTCATCGATCACCAGCTCTGCGAGCCGCTCCGAGAGGCCCGGTGCGGAGAGCTCGTCCACAGACACGAAATCCACTGTACCGGCGATCTTGGTCCGAAGTCCGCCGATGGGAAATCGCGAGATGCGACGGATCCCTGAGTGCCCGGCTGTCAGCTCACGCCAGTTGTCCTGCTTGCCGGCCCCGAGCGACGTCAGCACGCCGGTGCCGGTCACCACCACCACCGGTCGGCCTCGGTTGTCGTGCGCTGCGCCCATCTCCGCCTCCTACGCGGCCTCGACAACCGCAAGTGTCTCGCCGCGCCAGTGCCCCCACGAGGTCACCAGCACCTGCCGCAGTTCGCTGGCCATCGCCGCCTCGTCCGGCTCCAATGGTGCGAAAAGCCGACCCCGCGATAATGCCATAGCCGCCAGCGCCAGATTGGCGGGGAACGATGGTTCCAGCGAATGGCCCAGCGCCGTGGCGGTTCCGCGTACAGGCAGCCGCAATCCGCGCAAGAACTCTGCCTCCTCCACCGTGGGGATCGCCACACCAGAGGCGCCGGAAATAATCGCCGCATGTCCGGGCTTCAGATGATCGCGCATCCCCCGAAGCTGCCGGTCGGCAATCGCTGTGGCTTCGGCTGAACCTCGCCGGCACCGATCAGTGGCGATGGCCGCAATGTGCGCCAAGGCGGTCGCGGCGCGTGCCTGGGCATGTTCCCGGCTCTCCACCACCAGAAAACAGCCGACCGAGCCAAGTAGCATGCCGCCGCCCTGTGCCTGCCGCGCCCAGACACCGGCAAACGAATTTTTCCGCAGCACTTGCCCCATCTCGTAGTGGAGCAACACGTCCGGCCGCTGCGCGTTGTAGGAACCACCGACCAAGAACAGATCTCCCTGCCCGGCCGCAATGCGCGCGCAGGCGATGCGGATAGCGTCAGTGCCCGCGGCCTCTTCGCCCATGAACGTGCGTGAAGACCCAACCACGCCATGCACAATCGAGATGTTGCCAGCCAGAAGGTTCGATAGCTGCGCCAGGAATAGGGTGGGCCGCAGACCCGACAGCAAGTGCTCGTTGAGGAACGTCCCCGGGTCGCCCGCCGAGGGCAGCGCGGACAGGATGGCGGTATCAACCGCATAGTCACGCTCGCCGCCACCGGCAGCGACGATCATGTCCATGCGCGACAGCAAATCACCGTTGCCCTTGACCCCCGCACGGTCCAACGCGAGGCCGGCGGCGTAGGTGCCGATGCGCTGCCAGGGCTCCATTTGCCGCTGATCGCCCCGCTTGGGTATCTGCCGGTCCAGTTCCAGCGGGATCATTGGGTGCACCAGAAATGGCGCGAAGCTGGTGTCGTCGACCACCGGCTGGAATCCACCAGCACGGTTCAGCGCCGCCCAATGCGCCTCTAGTCCCTCGCCGAGGCTGGAGACCAACCCGACGCCGGTGATCATTGCGTCACGCGGATTAGCCATTCAGAAACGCCTCCGGCACGGCGACTCGCCGTGCAGTCGCCAGCATTTCAGCCCGCAGCATCTCGTTGGGGAAGGGCACAACGCGATAGGTAATCTCCGCGTCCGCGACTCTCCTGCCTTCGGCGCCAATACTGGCGGCGACCACAGCGTAGCCAGACCCGTCATGCAAGAGCCGCGCTTCAGTCTCCATGGCTTGGCCAGGAACCACGAAACTGCGCAGCTTGGCCTCCTTCACTTGGGCCAGGAAGGGCATCCGCTGAAAGCGCAGCACCGCCAGCACCAGCCAGCCACCGGTCTGTGCCATGGTCTCGATCATCAGCACGCCGGGCAATAGGGGATGGCCGGGGAAGTGGCCCTCAAACACGGGACTTTCCGTGGGCACCAAGCATTCGGCCCTGACGGTCCGCGCACCCGGATCGAGAGCCACGATCCGGTCGACCATCTGAAAGTACTCCAGCCGCATGCTGGCGTCAGGCTGCTCTCGCGGAGACCAGCCTATCGATGTTGGCGCAGAGGTTGCCCAGCACGAAGTATTCGTCCGTCGAGACTTTCCCCTCGTTCACTTCCTGCGTCCACTGCTCCAACGGCATCTTGATGCCGAACGCCTTGTCGATGGCGAACGCAACATCGAGGAAGTCCAGGCTGTCGATACCGAGATCGTTGATTGCGTGACTTTCCGGCGTGATCTTTTCACGCGGAATGTCGCATGTTTCGGCAATGATTCCGGCGACGGTATCGAAGGTCGACGACATCGATCGATCCCTGCAAACAAGCGCCGGGCACTAACACCCAAGTTCGGGCGTCGCAAGAGCAGTAGGATGCCCTAACCGCCCGGGTGGCTACATCCAGTGCGCCGGCCGCCAGACCCAGCCGGACCCTGTTTTGTCCCAGTAGGAAGGCATCCAGTTCCCGCTGTGGTTCGCCGCATCGACGTATTGACCCGGCGTCCAGACATAGGAGCTACCCGTCCAGTCCCAGTGACCGGGTTGCCAGACCAGGGCCACGGCACTGACGGGCGGCTTCGGAACGGCCTCGGCCATGGGCGGCGGTATCGGCGCGGGAGGGCTGGGCTCGGCGCAGCCTACCAGCAACACTACGACCGTCACCAACACCCGCTTCATGGCGCAACCTCCTCAATTGGCAGCAATATGGTAGCGACAGCCTGGGCAGCGATACCCTCACCGCGACCCGTGAAGCCCAATTTCTCGGTCGTTGTCGCTTTCACCGAGATGAGCGCCGGATCGACGCTCAACACGCCGGATAGGCGTTTGACCATCGCTGCGGCGTGCGGCGCGATCTTCGGCCGCTCACAGATCAGCGTGACGTCGGCGTTTGCCAGCCTGCCACCGCGCGCCGCGATCCTCTCGGCGGCGTGCGCCAGGAACCGTGTGCTGTCGGCATCCTTCCAGAGAGCCTCGGAAGGCGGAAAGTGCCGCCCGATGTCCCCCTCGGCCAGGGCGCCATAGATCGCGTCACATAACGCGTGAATGCCAACATCCGCATCCGAATGCCCCGCGAGGCCCAGTTCGTATGGCACCGTGACGCCACACAGCACCAGCGGCCGGCCAGCCTGTAGTACGTGGACATCGAACCCCGTGCCGACACGGGGAAACATCTGGGCCGTCATGATGCGCTCCAGCCGAAGCAGGTCCTCAGCATAGGTGAGCTTGATGTTGTCCTCTGAACCGGCAACGATCGCCACCCGCTTTCCCATCGCCTCCAGCAACGCCGCGTCATCGGTGGCCACGCCACCGACGACGGACCGGTGCGCCGCCAGCAGAGCGCCGTAGCGGAACGCCTGTGGGGTTTGTGCCCGGTAAAGTCCCTCACGCGGCACGGTGGCGTCGATGCAGCCGTTTGCGACCCGCTTCAGTGTGTCCGCCACTGACACGGCTGGGATCGCCCCATCCGCGTGTTCCAACGCCGCAAGCAGTGCAGCGATTGTACCTGGAGGTATCCAGGGCCGCGCGGCATCGTGCACCAGGACCAGATCCGGCGCCTCGACCTCCAGGGCGTCGAGCCCGCGGCACACGCTGTCCTGCCGTGTCTCACCCCCAGCCACGACCGGAAGGTGCGGCAATCCCGCCAATGCGACCTCGATCGCTGGTGCATCGCCTACCGGCTGCATCAGGTCGACGCTGGCTGCCAGTGTCTCGGCGGCGTGTCGCAGCACCGGTTTGCCTGCAAGCGGCAAGAACTGCTTCGGGACATCGGCGCCGAACCGGCTGCCCGAACCCGCCGCCACCAGGATTGCTGCAGTTCGCATAGGTTACCGTTGCCGGGCAGCCGCGCCAGCGTCAACGGAGGAGCCATTCTTGCGAGGCGCTCCATCACGGTTCACAGTGGGTGAAAATACCTTGGGGACGGCAGGAGCGTGGCTGCGGCGGACGACGACGGCACTGAACAGACGATCACCTTCCGCGCCGCCGAGGCGCTGGCGGCGCAGATCGAGGCTTCGGCGCACCTGCTCCTGATCCTGGTCGAGAATGCGGCGCCGCGCCACGTCCCGCTGCACTTGTTGCCCCTAACGATAGGCCGCAACGCCCCTGCCGATGTAGTGCTGGAAGGCCCAACAGTGTCACGACGCCACTGCAAGCTGGAGCAGCTGGACGGCCAGATCGTGCTGACGGATCTCGGCTCAACCAACGGTACATTCGTCAATGGCCAGCGCATTTCTGCGACAGTGGCGCTGGACGATGGCGCACGCATCAATATCGGGGCTCACACTCTGAACTATCACCGGCGCAGTCAGGAAGAACTGGCGGGGTGGGAGGCTCTCGATCGCGAACTCGGCGAGGCGCACGACTACGTGCTCTCAATTCTCCCTGCGCCAATCGTGTCCGGTCCAGTGCAGGCAGCATGGCACTATCAACCTTGCACGCGCCTCGGCGGCGATGCGTTCGGCTATCAGATGCTCGATACACAACACTTCGCCGCCTACATGCTGGACGTTGCCGGACACGGCGCAGGGTCAGCTTTGTATGCCGTCACAGTGGCGAATGTGCTGCGCCAGCGCATGTTGCCCGAGGTGAATTTCTGTGACCCCGGCGCTGTACTCCGCGGGCTCAACCGCATGTTTCCTATGGAGCGCCACAACAACCTGTTCTTCACCATGTGGTACGGCGTCTACGACATAGCCGAGCGCAACGTGAGTTACGCCACCGCCGGTCATCACCCGGCATTTCTGCTGGCACCTGATGCGAACCGGCCGACACCGCTTGGCACGCGCAATCCTTCGGTCGGCATTGGCGCGGACCGTCAAGTTACTGCAGAGCGTGCACCGATAGTGCCTGGCAGCTCGCTGTTTCTGTTCAGCGACGGGGTGTTCGAGATCACCGATCAGAACGGCCGTGACTGGGGCCTGTCCGAGGTGATGTCGCTGTTGCCGGTCATGGCGGCACCGAATGGCCCACGTCGGCTTTACGACGCGGTGCGCAAGGCGGCGAAGCCGGGACCGCTGGAGGACGACTTCTCCGCCCTGGCACTGCAATTTTCTTGAAGGCAACGAAATGGCCGACCTGCCCATCCGCCTGACCTGCGCCGATTATGCGCGCGTGATGCCTCTCGCGATCGGCGACGTGAAGCCGGATGGCATCGCGCTGACAATGGTGCTCGGTCGCGAAGGGTCGTGGCCAATGCGCGCCGAGATGCTGCGCCGCGCCGCAGGCGACCCGACGGTGCATGGCGGCGAGTCCTCGATGGCAGGCCACCTGCGACGCATCGATCAAGGCGATCGCAGCCTGGTCGCGCTGCCGGTGTTTCCGCTGCGCAACTTCACTGCGCGCGACCTGTATGTGCGCAAGGATGGCGCGGTGACAACGCCGGCGGATCTGCGCGGCAAGCATGTCGGGATGTACGACTGGGTCGCCAGCGGCTCGATCTGGTACCGGCACTTCCTGCATTACATCGGTGTGCCGCCCGAGGAACTGCGTTGGACCATTGGCGCGGTGGATGAGCCGAATATCACCAACCACGTCTATTCGCTGCCTGACGGGGTGCGTGCAGCGCCTGAGGGACGCGCCTTGTCGGAGATGCTGGTCGCCGGCGAATTGGACGCCATTTACAGCCCGCCTAGACCGCGTCGCTATCACCCTTTGAACGGTCCGATCGTTCGGCTGTTTCCCGATATTCGCGCGACCGAGCGCCAGTACTTCCGTGCCACCCGCATGTTTCCGCCACAGCACCTGATCGTGCTGCGACGCGACGTATGGGAGCAGGACAAATGGATCGCACGCGCGCTGACCGATGCGTTCATCCAGAGCACGGAGACGTTTGGTAAGGCGCAGCGGTCCTTTCCGTACGTCTCGCCGTGGCTGGATGCGGAGCTGGAGGAAGTCGAGGCGCTGATGGGTCCTGACTTCCATGCGGATGGTTACGAGCGCAACCGTGACACCATCGAGGTGTTCGCCGAGCAGGCGCACCGTTCCGGGATTGTCAGCCGGCGTATCGGCGCCGAGGAGTATTTCGCTGAGTATCTCGAAGGCTTCTAAGTTACAGTGCATTCTGTTGCGCAACACTAAGGTTGCCAAAGCATTAGGTGGGTATATGGTGGAATTTCTTGCTAGCGTTATCGGGGCCTTGGCCGCGGGGGCACTTGCCAAGGCCGGAGAGGTTGGCGGCCGAGCTGTCACGGACGCCTATGATGCTTTGCGGTCCCTGATTGTCCGCAAGCTCGGCAAAGGCGGGGCCGTCCAAAGTCTGGAGGATGAGCCACGCTCCGAGGCGGCGCAGGCGACGCTCGCGGAGGCGCTGACGAAAGCTGGCCTCGTGGCCGACCCCGAATTAGCACAGCATGCCGAGACGCTTCGCGCTGCTGTCGCCAGTGCCCCTGCGGGCGGAGGTGCCGATATCGAGGTCGGCGACATTAGCGGCAAGGTGAATGTGCTGGTGAACAATCTCGTCGCCAGCGGGCGAATCAAACTGGGCGACATACGCGCCGAAACGGGGGACGCGACCCTTACCAACCTCACAGCAGGAGCCAGCGCGTCAAAAAAAGCGTGAGCGGGGGCGAGGCGGGCAATACGCCTTCCGCGCAAATTACCGAAAGCCCAGGCGGTGGTGGTACGACCACCCAGATTGGCGATATCAGGGCCGGTCGCGATGTAAATATCGGAGCGTCGCCGGCTGAGCTCATACGATTGACCGAGGTATTCTCAAACCAGATTGGGGTCAGCACCGAAGCGCTCGCCAAAGCGGAAGCCCGGGCAGCCGATTCTGGCGACCCAGCTTGGCTTTACCGCGGAGGCCGTCATTGGCTTCTTCCGGACCATTGGCGAACAGGAGGTGCCCCTCGAAAAGGTGCCGGCGAAGCTGGCCGAGATTGCAGCTCAGCATCGCGGCGGTCACCGCGAGACGAAGCCATCGATTGCGGTATTGCCGTTCCAGAACATGTCCGGCGACCCAAGCCAGGAGTATTTCGCCGACGGCATGGTCGACGAAATCACCACAGCGCTTTCGCGTGTCCGCTGGATACATGTGGTATCCAGGAATTCCAGCTTCACCTACAAAGGTCAGGCGATCGACACAAGACAGGTCGGGCGCGAACTGGACGTGGGCTACGTACTCGAAGGTTCGGTCAGGAAGAGCGGCAATCGGGTCCGCATCACCGCGCGATTGATAGAAGCTGAGACCAACGCGAACTTGTGGGCGGACCATTTCGATGGATCACTAGAGGAGGTGTTTGACTTACAGGACAATGTGGCGGCGTCGGTGGCTGGAGTTATCGAACCGACCTTGCAGATTGCCGAGGTGCAGCGGACTTCGCGTCGCCCCACAACGGATCTAGCGGCCTACGACCTTTACCTGCGCGCGCTTGCGATGATGCTATCACCAGCACGCCAGATCGCTGAAATCGAGAACATCTTCGACAAGGCGTTGGAACGCGACCCTGATTTTGCACCAGCCCTCGCCTTGGCTGCGGCCTTTCACATGAATAGCGATATTATGGGCTGGTGCGAGGATCACGACACCAACTGCCGTAAGGGTTTGGAGCGCGGACGACGTGCGCTAACTTTGGCAAATGATGACCCTACAATTCTCGTGAATTCTGCTTTCGCGCTCGGTTATTTCGGCGAGAACATCGACGCCATGATTGCCCTCGTCGAGCGCGCGCTCTCATTGAACCCGAGTTTCGCGCGCGGATGGCATGCCAGCGGCTGTCTGCGGCTCTGGGCCGGCCAACCCGATATCGCGATAGAAAATATCAAAACCTCATTGCGGCTCAGTCCGCGCACTCGGGTGGGTTGGGGGTTGAACCTGATCGCCGCCGCTCATATGACTTGCCACCGCTTCAACGAGGCTCTTTCTGTAATCTTGATTTTAATCGAAGAGGATCCAAGCCCAATCGCATACCAGGCGCTGATAGCCTGTTATGCGCACTTAGGAAGGCTGCCCGAGGCACGTGAGGCGTTGAGCCGTCTGCGCTCTATTTCACCTGAGATCACACCCCCGGCGAATCAGTTAGTCACACTGGTTCCGGAGTTTTGCAAGGTGGTCCAGTCTGGGCTTCAGATGGCGAACGCCGCGTCGTAACGATACCGACGATTTCGAGAGACTCGACCGAGAACAAGGCTGCGATGCGCGACCCTGGGATGCGACCAAACGCGTAAGGGTCAACAGTGGTATTTCGGAATGAAGTTGCACGTCGGCGTGGACAGCAAGGCCAAGTTGGTCCATTCAATGACGGCGGATGCGCACGACGGCAGCGTGCTGGGACGGTTACTGCACGGCGCCGAGACGCGGGTCTATGGTGATCAGGCGTATCGAGGCCAAAGAGAGGTGATCCGAGCCCCACGCCAATCAGCGCATCTCTGATCTTGGCCAGCGTAATGCCATTCCGTCGTAGGCCGCCAACTCGCGCAATCAGCCCCTGTGACCAGTCAATGACGCTGGCGATGGCCACCGACCTATCTGGACACTGTGCCGCCATCACAGCCTCTTCGCTGCTCAATCCGACACTATCAGAAGTAGAACTGCTCGAGCCTGCGCAATTCAAAGCGAATCTTTTTGCTTTTTGCTAATGTTTTCGTTATAGGCGATTAATAAGTGAAAATGCTTGGGGGGCTGACGAGTGGGGGGATACGTGCGTGTTCTCGTCGTCAGCGGCTTGGGCGGCGCTCCGCCGTCATTGGCCTTTCGCGGCTGGCGCGTCGTTGCGGGAGCCTTCATTACCAGCATGGTCGGATTCGGGGCGATTTACTCTTACGGGGCCTTTTCGGTCACGTTGGCCTCCACGTTCCATATGTCCCTTGCCGCGACTAGCATCATCATCTCCCTTTCCAACGGGACAGCATTCGCACTCAGTGCGATCAGTGGGTTGCTGGCTGAACGGTTTGGTTCCCGAGCCTTGGCAGTCACGGGAATGTTGGTCATCGCTGGCGGTTTATTGCTCGCCGCCTCATCGACCAGCGCATCCGAAATCTATCTCGGTTACGGCGCCCTCGTAGGTATCGGTACTGGTCTCGCATATGTGCCAGCCTTCGCCGCCATTCAACGATGGTTCATCACATGGCGTGGCCTTGCCTCAGGTATCGCAGCATCGGGAATAGGCGTGGGCACGTTCCTCATTCACCCAATGAACGAGCTACTGTCGCAGTATGGTGACTGGCGAACCACTTTCAAGATTTCCTCACTCATGGTCACATTGATTGGTATCGCTGGTGCAGTGCTCTTGTCCGACAGTCCCGAAGAATGGGGAGAGTATCCGGACGATCTTAAAAATCATCGTGGTCTGATCAGTACCGCTGTAACCGCAATATCGTTGCGGCAGGCTCTGTCCTCTACCGCCTTCAGGCGTATGTACGGCGGTATAATGCTGGTGTCGGTGCCAGTCGCCTTGCCGTACGCCTATCTCGCATCCTCGGCCATGTCGCAAGGATTTAGTGTGAGGGAGGCCGTCAGGCTGATTAGCATCGTAGGTATAGGATCGATCGTAGGTCGTCTGGTGGTTGCCTCAACAGCCGACCGTCTGGGCCGACGGTCAATGTTCATTGCGTGCTGTGTAGGATTGGCTGCGGTGATGCTCGTTTGGGCGAACGCCTACGGCTTTGGCTTCCATGGTTTCGCTCTGGCGTTCGGCCTGTTCTACGGCGGATTTGTCGCCCTGCTTCCAACATTCACCGTTGATCACTTTGGACGCGAACACGTCGCAAGCATGATGGGGCTGCTCTACACCGGTCGCGCCGTTGCCCAGCTATTTGGACCACCAATCGTAGCGATGTTCATCATGGGGACTCACGGCCGCATGACAACATCGCTGGAGATGGTCGCTTTTATCGCCGGGGTGGGTTGCTACTTGTTGATGCAGGTTCGCTCGATCGACGGAAACGAGCAACCGGCCTTAAATATAGAACAGATGGTCGTCAAGGAGGACGTCGATATAGGGGCATGAGCCATCCAAATGTTCGTTGCGAGCTTCTAAAGTCTTGGTGGATCTGCCAACTGCCGGTCAGATATTGTCCACCTTCAGCACCGCTGCGGTCTCGGCCCGAATGCGCCGGCAGGCATCGGCATCCGCCTTGAGGTCGATGCCATAGGTTGGAATAATCTGCCTGAGTTTGGGCAGCCACGCTGACTCGGTCAGCTCATCAGGAAAGCACTTCTGCAGCACCTCCATGGCGATGAAAGTGGCGGTGGAGGCGCCGGGTGAAGCACCCAGCAACGCGACCAGCGATCGGTCCTCGGCACCGATCAGCTCGGTGCCAAATTCGAGCACGCCGGTGTGCTGCGGACTTGGTTTGATGACCTGCACGCGTTGGCCGGCCACTGCCTCCTTCCAGTCATGCCGCTTGGCCCACGGAAAGAACTGCTGAAGCATGGCAAATTGGTGAGCCGAGGTCTGCAGCACCTGGCCGATCAGATACTCGGATAGCGCGATGTTGTCGCGTGCAACGGCCAGCAGCGGAAGAATATTGCCAGGGTCGATTGACCGGAACAGATCAGTGAACGATCCGTGCTTCAGAAACTTGGTGGAGAAGCCAGCGTACGGCCCGAACAGCAGCGACTTCTTGCCGCCGATGATTCGCGTGTCGAGATGCGGCACGGACATCGGTGGCGATCCTTCCGCCGCCTTGCCGTACACTTTGGCATGATGGCGGTCACTGACCGCCGGGACGTCGCAGCGCAGCCAAATGCCGCTGACCGGGAAGCCGCCGTAGCCGTGTCCTTCCGGGATGCGCGACTTCTGCAGCAGTGCCAATGCAGCGCCGCCGGCGCCTATGAACACGAATTTCGCCGACAGCGTATGGGTGTCACGGCTCTCTCCATCCTTGGTCTCCACACGCCATCGGCCGCCGCCCTCGCGCTCCAGTCCAGCCACGTGCTGTTTGTAGTGCACGGAGAAGCCGGACTGGCTGGAGAGCTGCGCAACCAGCAGATGTGTCAGTGAACCGTAATCGACGTCAGTTCCGGTGATGATCCGGGTGGCAGCAGTCGGCTGAGTCGCATCGCGGCCTTCGATAGTCAGCGGGGCCCAGTCCGCAATCTGTTTGTGGTCTTCGCTGTAATCCATGCCATGATAACAATGGTGCGCCGCCATCGCCTTGTGGCGGGCACGCAGGAATTCGACATTCTCCTTGCCCCAGACGAGGCTCATATGCGGGCACGGATGAATGAAGGCGCGCGGATCGGCGATCGCCCCCTTTTTGACGAGATAAGACCAGAGCTGGCGCGACAGATCGAATTCGGTGTTGACTTCCAGTGCTCTTGAGATGTCGACGCTGCCATCTGGACGCTGCGGCGTATAATTCAGCTCGCAGTTGGCGGCGTGGCCAGTGCCGGCATTGTTCCAGGCCTGCGAGCTTTCCTGTCCACAATCGTCCAGCATTTCGAGCATGACGATGCGAAGCGACGGGTCGAGTTCCTTGAGCACAGTGCCAAGCGTTGCGCTCATGATCCCGGCGCCAATTAACACGATGTCGGCGGTGGCAGGGATGCTTGTCTGGGGCATATTGCTCTTCCAGTGCTAATTAAGCTTTTGCCGGTGCTGCGACGAACGGGACGTCGACGCCTGGGGCCAGGATGACGTAGGCGCGCCGCCAGGGTTCGTCGTTGACCAGTCGCCAGCTATGACCACTACCTGTTGTGTCCTCGGCAAGCAGGATATCGCCGGGCCGGATCATGAAATGCTCGCCATTACGCGTCTGAAAGTCGAGCGTGCCGCTCAGCGTGATGACGAATTGCCGCGCAGGTGCATCGTGCCAGGCGAACGTGCCCCCGGATGCAGTTTCTTGGAAGGAGACACTGGTGGTGTGAGTTTTGCCGCTCATAAGGTCGCCACGCACACCACCAACCAGCTCAATAGCACCCTCCTCGAAATAGGAGTTGCCATCCTGGCCCGTCCAAATGCGAACACATCGAATCACAGCCACCCCCATCTCAAACCACTTCAGGCTGGATACCATGGCTTGGCCATGCCATCCACGTCCGATACCCTATCGCAAAGCGACGGGGGCGGCGATGAACTGGTCAAGACGCAGTGTTCTGGCAGCGGGTCTGGCGACAACACTTGGCCATGGCGCGGCTGCCCAGACGCCGAAGCGTGGCGGCACGCTCCGCAGCATCATCAATCCGGAACCCCCAGGACTGATCCTCGCGCTCAACCAGCTTCTGCCTACCCTGGTGGTGGCCGGCAAGATCTACCAAGGTCTGCTGCGCTACAGCTTCGATTTGAAGCCGCTGCCGGTGCTGGCAAAGTCCTGGACCATCTCGCCGGACGGCCTCGTGTATACGTTCAACCTGGAGCCGGACGTGACCTGGCACGACGGCGAAAGGTTTACCGCCGATGACGTGGTGTTCAGCACCACAAAGATGCTGCCGGAAACACATGCGCGGTGGCGGGGCATGTACGACCATTGCAAGGAGATCACCGCCATCGATCCGCATACCGTGCGCTTCGTACTGAAGCAGCCATTCGGTGCCTTCATATCGGCGTTCCTGCAGAACGGCTGCCCTATGATGCCGAAGCACATCTATGACGGGAAAGGTGACTTCCGAAGCAATCCTGCGAACGCGACACCAATCGGCACGGGGCCGTTCAAGCTGGCTGAATGGCGCAAGGGCAGCTTCATCCGCTTGGCGCGCAACGACAAATACTGGAAGCCTGGTCAACCGTATCTTGACGAGATCGTCTACGAGGTTGTCCCCGACAGCGCGCAGCGCGTCGCCGCGATCGAGAGCAGCCGCGTCGACATGGTACAGAACAACGACATCGAATACTTCGACGTGCCACGGCTCAAGGATCTGCCGCAGCTTGATTTCTTCACCAAAGGCAATGAGGCGATCTCGCCAATCTCATGGATGGACATCAACCTGCGTCTGCCGAAGTTCCAGGACAAGCGCTTCCGCAAGGCGATGATGTACGCGCTGGACCGCCAGTTCATTGTCGACAACCTGTATTTCGGTCTCGGCAAGGTAGCGAACGGACCAATCGCCACCTCGGCACGCTATTATGACGACGCGACGCTGGTGAAATATCCCTACGATCCGCAGCGTGCCATCGCGCTGATGGATGAAATGGGGTTGAAGCCAGATCCACGCGGCATCCGCCAGCATGTGAACATCATCGCACTGCCGTATGGCGAGGTCTGGACGCGCCAAGCTGAGTTGGTCAAGCAGCAGTTCGGCAAAGTTGGCATCGATGTGACCATCGAGACCACCGATGCTGCCGGCTTCCTGCAGCGCGATTTCGAACTGGGACTTCGAGCTCTGCTTCAATTTCCTGAGCCAGTTCATGGATCCCGCATTGGGCGTGGCGCGCACCTATATCAGCTCCAACATTCGGAAGGGTGTGATCTCGACCAATGTCGAAGGCTACTCCAACCCGGAGGTCGATGACCTGTTCGCCCGCGCCGCCGTCACCCCATCGGAGCAGGAGGCGCAGAAGCTCTACAGCCAGGTCCAGCACATCATCAGCGACGATGTGCCGGTGCTCTACTTGACCGAACTGCAGTTCCCCACCTTCGTCAACAAGACGTTCCACAATGTGATCATTGATGCGCATGGTGCGCTGGGAGACTTCGACCAGGCCTATAAGGCGTGATCGGACGCATCGGCTTCATCCTACGGCGGCTGGGCAAGGCCGTCGCCGTCATCTTCGCCATCATAGTATTGAACTTTCTGCTGATCCGCGCGACCCCCGGCGACCCGGCGCTGGTGATTGCGGGTGAAGCCGGGGCCGCCGATCAAAAATATCTGGACGACCTGCGGCACGAATTCGGGCTCGATCGTCCGCTCTGGGTACAGTTGGCGCTCTATGTCGGACACGTCGCCGAAGGTGACCTCGGCTATTCGTATCGCCAGCGACTGCCCGTCGCCACGTTGATCGCCGAACGCCTGCCGGCCACTCTCCTGCTCACTGGCAGTGCCATGGGGCTGGCGCTGGTTGTCGGCGTCGGACTGGGCGCACTCGCGGCTGTCCGTGCCGGCACATTGGCCGACAGCGTGATCACGGCACTTGCGCTGCTGGTATTCGCCACACCGAGCTTCTGGCTCGGTCTGATGGCAGTTCTGCTGTTTTCGGTCGAGCTAGACTGGCTGCCACTGTTCGGCATGACGTCAGTAGGTGCCAACTATACCGGCCTATCGCTTGTCAGTGACGTGCTACGGCATCTGATCCTGCCTGCCGGCACTCTCGGCCTATTCTTCGTTGCCATCTATGCGCGCCTGACCCGCGCATCGATGCTGGAGGTGGCGGACCTCGATTATGTGCGCACCGCACGCGCCAAAGGCCTGTCGGAGCCACGCGTTGTCCGTCGTCATATCCTGCGCAACGCGCTGTTACCGGTTGTATCCTATGCAGGGTTGCAGGCGGGATATCTGGTCGGTGGATCGGTGTTGATCGAAACGGTGTTCGCCTGGCCGGGCATTGGCCGACTTGCCTTCGACGCGGTCATTGGCCGCGATTACACGCTGCTGCTCGGTGTGTTCATCATCACCTCGATCATGGTGATCGCATTCAATCTACTGACTGACGTGGTTTACACCCTGATCGACCCACGCATCGGCGCCCCCGGCTGATGCGCGCGTTCCTGCGCAACCGAGGTGCCGTCGCCGGACTTGTCATCCTGATCGTCATCATGGTCATGGCCGCGCTTGCCCCGATGGTGTATCCTAGAAGCCCCTGGGACATGATCGGCGCACCGCTGCAGCCTCCCGGTGCGCGTGGCTTCTTGCTGGGTAGCGACATGCTGGGGCGCGATATCGCTGCCGGAATCATGCATGGCGCACGTGTCTCGCTGCTGATCGGCGTGATCGCTTCACTGGTCGCGGTGACGATCGGCGTCACCATCGGCGCCTGTGCAGGCTACTATGGCGGCCTGATCGATGACGCGTTGATGCGCGTCACCGAGTTCTTTCAGACCATCCCGAACTTCGTACTGCTCATCGTGCTGGTGGCACTGTTCACGCCAAGTGTGGCCTCGATCGTGGTGGCAATCGGCGTGGTGAGCTGGCCGCCGGTCGCCCGTATCGTGCGCGGCGAGTTCCTGTCGCTGCGCGCCCGCGAATTCGTGCAGGCGGCCGTGCTGCTGGGAGAATCCGATACGCGCATCATCGCAACACAGATCCTACCCAATGCGCTGTCGCCGATCATAGTCTCGGCGTCATTGCTGGTGGCAACCTCGATTCTGCTGGAATCTGCCCTTAGTTTCCTGGGCCTTGGCGATCCCAATCTGATGAGCTGGGGCTACATGATCGGTGCGGCTCGCACGCTGATCCGCCGCGCCTGGTGGATGAGCGTGTTCCCTGGTCTGGCCATTGTGCTGACCGTGCTTGCGCTGAACCTGATCGGCGACGGCCTGAACGACGCGTTCAATCCGCGCATCTCACGCCAAGGCCGCGCATGACCAACGCGGTATTGGCGATCGAAGGTCTGACCGTTGACCTTCCTGCGGGTGCAGATCGCCCACACGCAGTCGAGGAACTGGACCTGACGGTCGGCCGCAGTGAAATTGTCTGCTTGGTGGGCGAATCCGGTTCAGGCAAGTCGGTCACCGCGCAGGCAGTGCTTGGACTGTTGCCGAAGGCGCAGCTTCGGATCGGCGCCGGGGCCATCATCTACGGCGGAATGGACCTGGTGTCGGCGCCCGGGTGGCGACTGCGCCAGCTGCGCGGTGCGCGCATCGCCATGATCTTTCAGGAACCGATGGCTGCGCTCAACCCGGTGCTGACAGTCGGCGACCAGATCGCCGAAGCGATCCGTGCGCATGAGCGTGTCGCGACGAGCGCGCTGCGTCAGCGCATCGAGACGCTGCTGGCGTCGGTCGGGTTGCCCGATCCATCACTGCTGCGACGCGCGCATCCACACAACCTATCGGGCGGCCAGCGACAGCGAGTGATGATCGCGATGGCGCTCGCGCTTTCGCCCGATCTGCTGATTGCAGATGAGCCGACCACGGCGCTCGATGTCACGACGCAGATGCAGATCCTGCGCCTGCTGAAGCAGATCCAGACGGAACGTCATATGGGCATTCTGTTCATCACGCATGATTTCGGCGTGGTGGCAGAGATTGCGGACCGTGTTGTCGTGATGCGTCACGGACGCAAGGTGGAAGAGGGTCGGGCGCGTGCGGTGCTCGCCGCACCGGCGCATCCTTATACCCAGGCGCTGATCGCCGCAGTGCCGCGCCTGCACGCGACACGTACGCCCATACGGAAAGACGCAGCGATTGTCCTGCGCACCGAACGCTTGGCGAAGACCTATGGTTCGACACGTTCGCTGTTTCGCCCTGCCCGGCGCGTGACAGCCGTCGATCAAGTGGACATTGCCGTACGCCGTGGTGAAACACTGGGCGTGGTGGGTGAAAGTGGTTCCGGCAAGACCACGTTGGCGCGTCTCATTGTCCGCTTGCTGCGTCCAGACGCGGGCGGCATCGACTTTCACGGCAATGATCTGAGTCAGCTGTCGCGTGCCGCGCTGCGGCCGTATCGACGCCGTATCCAAATGGTGTTCCAGGATCCGTTCGGTTCACTCAACCCGCGTTGGACTGTCGGCGACATCATTGCCGCCGGACCGGTCGCCCACGGTGCCAGCCGCAGTATGGCATCGGCACGCGCGGCCGAACTGCTGGGATTGGTCGGGCTTGATCCGGCAGCGGCTCGACGCTTTCCACACGAGTTCTCCGGCGGACAGCGTCAACGGATCGGCATCGCGCGCGCCCTGGCACTGGAGCCTGAACTGCTGATTGCGGATGAGCCGGTATCGGCACTCGATGTATCCGTGCAGGCACAGGTTCTGGCACTCCTGGACGACATAAGGCGGCGGCTCGATCTGGCGATGCTGCTGATCACCCACGATCTGCGCGTGGCCGCCCAGGTGTGTGACACCATCGCAGTGATGCGACGTGGGAAAGTGGTGGAATATGGTCCTGCCGGGGCACTGTTCGCAAATCCACAGCACGACTACACGCAGGAGCTGATAGCTTCGATCCCTGGACGGCAGTGGCTGGCGTGACGCTCAGGCTGCCGTTCGCTTCAAGTTTGCCTCGATCCCGGCAATGACCTCTGCCACGAGCGACGCATCGTAAGGGCCCGGACCCGATGCATGCAGCTGCTCATATACGTGCGCCTGTGCATAGCGACGGACGCCGACGGGCAGAGTTGGCAGCCAGTCAGCGACGCTCTCAGCGGCGATGCCGTGCATGCGCTCCCATTCGCGGCGCGCATCGCCGAAATCGATCTCGCCGGTCTGCCGATTCCCCGCGCGCAGCCGTGCTGTCGCGGGCGCATCTACCGCGTCACCGTTCAAAACGACGCCGTACACGCCGCGTGCACGCTCGCGCGACACGAGCCCCGCCGCAACGTCATGCGCGACAGCATCCGGATCGCGCGCGAACGGATCGCCATAGCCACCGCCGCCGCCGCTCCACAGCCGGATCACCTCATGCAGCTCCGGTCGGTACACCGTGCGCTTGCCGATATCTCGCTTCGGCGCATTCGGCAGCAGGCTGTCATTGCCGTTCACCGCACCTGCCTGGCCACCGGCCACCCCCCATGAACTGAAACGATGTCGATCCTTGCCGCGCATGACCACCACCGCACTGGGATGCCGGATCTCCAGCTCGTACTGCAGCCCGAACCCACCGCGATACTTTCCTGGTCCTTCGGAGTCCGGCAGCAGCCCGAACTTGCGCACCAGCACCGGTGCTTCCGATTCCAGCACCTCGACCGGGACGTTGCGCAGGAACGCCACCGAAAAGTCGGTGCCCGAAATGCCGTCGCGATCGGGCCCGCCGCCGGAGCCTGCCGGCACCGGATTGGCCACCACCACCCGGCCCTGAGTTCCCAGCTCGGACGTCGATATATACGTAATTACGAGCGTATTGCCGCCGCCGGCTGGCACGGTGCCAGGAAGCGCCTGCGCCAATGCCCCCAGCACCATGTCGTGAATGCGCATCGCTGTGGTGATGCGCATGCCACATGACGCGGGAAAGCGCGAATTGACCACCGACGCCTCGGGCAGCACCAGGTCGATGCAGCGGATGATTCCGGCGTTGATGTGAATCAACTCCGATTGCGTCACCACGAAGTTGGTGAAGCCGAATGACATGAACGGATGATGTCGATTCGAACCGGTCGGCAGGTTCAGTGCGGCGCGCACCTGCGGATCGGAGCCGGTGAAATCCAGTTCCACGGTGCCGTCGCCACGCGAGCTCAGCTTCATCGCGATGCGTACTGGCAGGTCGCTTATGTAGTCGTCCTCGAAGTAATCGACGAAGCGATATTCACCGGCCGGGATCCGCCGCAGCACGTCGCGCGTGATCTGTTCGGTACGATCGATGGTGGCAGTGATGGCCCCACGCACCGCGTCGAGGCCGTACCGCTGCGCCAGTCGCTGCATGCGCTGCTCGGCCTTGGCCAAGGCTGCGAGGCAGGCGGTCAGATCGCCCCAGTTTAGAGCGGGGATACGGCAGTTGTCGGCGAAGATGTCCCAAACTTCCTGGTTGATTTTCCCGCCCTTGAACAGCTTCACCGGCCGCAGACGCAGCCCTTCCTGAAATACTTCGCCGTTCTGCATATCGATGCTGCCAGGCGCGTAGCCGCCGACATCCGTGCAATGGATGAACGCCCAGGCGAAGCACAGCAGTGCTCCATCGGCAAAAATAGGCCGGAACACGTAAAGGTCGTTCAGGTGCATCACCATGCCGCCAGAGCTGTACGGGTCATTGGTAACCAACACATCACCAGGTTCCCACTGCGCAACGGCCCGCGTTCCGGCCTGCATCGGCATGCCGATCATCGTCGGTGCACCGCTTCCGTACGGGGCGGCAAACGTCTCACCCGCCTCGGTCACCAGTGCGACGCCAAAATCCTGCGTCTCCTTCACGAAGGTCGTGTGCGATGAGCGCAACACCACCCACGCCATCTCATCGACGATGGCCTTGAACAGGTTGGCGAACACCTCGGTGGTGACAGCGTCGGTCATGGCGTGCGCTCCTGCACCAGTGCGCCAGATCGCACGATGTGTGCACTCCATCCTGGCGGAATCAGCGTTGTGGTATCCATCTGGTTGATGATCGCCGGTCCCTTCAACATGCGCCCATCGGCCAATGCAGCGCGACCGACAATGCGCGCCTCGAATACCTTGCCGAACAGCCGGATCGGTCGTGTCGTGGCGTCCCGCACCGCGGCTTCGTCTGGCGCGGCCACCACACGCGCCTTCGGCATTGCGCCGATCATGTGGACGCGTAGCTCTTTCATCCAGACTTCCGCCTCTTCGTTGGCATGACCATAGACATCGCGATGTGCAGCATGGAAAGCTGCGGCAATCGCCTCGACATCGCCTTGCTCCAGCCATTTGGTTTCGAATGGAACGGTTACGTCATAACCCTGCCCCTCATAGCGCATATCTGCCGCGAACTCGATGCTCACCTCCCGAACCGGCAGGCGCGCAGTCTGTTCGGCCGTCCAACTCTGTGCCTGCGCCTCAAGGTCATGGAATCGCCGGATCAGCGCGTCCGCCGTCAGGCTGTGCAGCCGTGTATACACGGGCTGCACCAGGTCACCCTCGATATCGGCACGCGCGGCCCCGAGTGCCGAGAGCGCTCCCGGCACCGGCGGTATCAGGATTGCCTCTATGCCGATTTCATCAGCCAACAATGCCGCCATCAACGGACCGGCGCCGCCGAATGCCACCATGCGAAAGCGCGGCGCATCGACACCGCGGCGTGCGAGAACTCGCGATGCCTCTGCCGCCATCAACGCCGTGGCCACGCGGATCGCGCCATCGGCGACCTCCTCTACGCTGATGCCAATCTGGCGCGACAACGCTTCCAGCGCGATGCGCGCCGCTTCCATCTGCAGTGCAAGCTTGCCGCCGAGTCGCTGACCCGGCTCCAGCAGCCCCGCCACCAGGAACGCGTCAGTCAGCGCAGGGATCAGCGAGCCGGTGCCGTAGCATGCCGGACCTGGATCCGCCCCGACACTGCGCGGCCCGACTTTCAGCGATCCTGTCGGGTCGAGCCAGATGATCGACCCACCGCCAGCGCCGATGCTGGAAACCGCAATCGTCGGCACCAGCACGGGAAAGTCGCCGACCTGCTCCTCCGAACTCAGCACCGGCCTGCCGCCGCGGATCACACCGATGTCGGCGCTTGTGCCGCCGACATCCAGCGTCATCAGATCAGCTGAAACCCACTCGGCGTCCTCTGCCGTTGCCGCCGCACCGGCCACGCCGGCCGCCGGCCCGGATAACAGTGCCACCACTGGCCGCTCGCGCAGCGTGACAGCAAGTTCAGCGCCGCCGTTGGATCGTGCCACACGCGGCGGCAAACCAAGCCCTCGCTCGGCCAGGCCGGCCGTCAGGCGATCGAGATAAGTCTCGACGATTGGCCGGATTGACGCGTTCAGCGCCGTCAGAACGCTGCGCTCGTATTCGCGCGCCTGCGGCCAGATTTCGCTGGACAGTTCCAGACGCAACGATAGCCCCTGCCGTGTGACGATCTCGCGCACCTGCTGCTCATGCGCAGGATTGCGATAGCTGTGGATCAGCGCCACTACGGCGATCTCGATGCCGGCGTCCTGCAAGGCCTGCGCGGCTTCCATCACATCGACTTCGTCCAGTGCCTCAAACTCGGCGCCGTCAGGTCCGATCCGGCCACGCACCTCGCGCACCAGGGCGCGCGACACCAGCGGTTCAGGCCTACGCGAGTCGAAGCGCATCGGGTGCGGGACCGCCAGCCTCTGCAACTCGAACAGGTCGCGGAACCCTGCGGTGGTGATCAGGCCAATGCGCGCGCCACGCCGCTCGATCAGCGCATTGGTCGCGACTGTGCTGCTGTGGGTGTGATGCACGTTCTGCCAGGTCGTGCCATCAGGTCGCAGCGTGGCGTACAGTTCGTCGACGCCTTGCAAAATGCTCTGGCCCGGACTCGCAGGCGTGCTGGGCACCTTGAAGCAGTGCAGCTCGCCCGAGGGTGTGCACCAAGCGAGATCAGTAAAGGTACCGCCCACGTCAGTGCCCAGATTGCAACCAGTGTCCATGCGTAACGTACACTCCTGCCAGAACCGAGCATGCTAAACTCGATCATCGCACCGACGGAAGTCGCAGCAGGGGGAGGAGTCCAGATGAACCGTGCCACGTTGCTCTGCGGCAGCGCGCTTGCCGCGCTATGCTGTGTCATCGGCACCGCCACGGCAGATATGACCAGCGCTCCAGCTACGCTGGAGCAGTGGGCTGAGGGCGCACAGCTGTTCGATGGTCTCGGCAATTTCCATCGCGGCGTGACCACCTCCTCCAAGGAGGCCCAGGCGTATTTCGACCAAGGCATGCGGTTGCTGTGGGCATTCAACCACGATGAATCGTCGCGCTCATTCGCCCGCGCCGCACAGCTCGATCCTACCTGCGCCATGTGTTTCTGGGGCGTCGCGTTGACCGTCGGACCCAACTACAACCTGCCGATGATGGCCGAGCGACGTGCCAAGGTTGCATGGCAGGCGCTACAGCAGGCAAAAGCCAATGCGTCGCGCACCGCACCGGTCGAGCAGGCGATGATCGCGGCACTGGGAGCACGCTATCCGGACGCAAAGCCGCTCGATCCATCGAACGAGGGTCCCGTGCTGAGTGCCTACGCGAAGGCGATGCAGGGCGTCGCTCAGCAATTCCCCGATGACAGCGACGTGCAGACACTCACAGCCGAGGCTTTGATGAACATCAATGCCTGGAAGCTGTGGGCGTTGGATGGAGCCCCGGCGCCGGGTACCGAAGAGATCGTCGCACGGCTGCAAGGTGTGCTGGCGAAGGACCCGCAGCATCCTGGTGCCAACCACTACTACATCCATGCAGTCGAGGCGTCGTCGCATCCGGAGAATGCAGTACCGATCAGCCGAGCGGCTCCCTGGCATGATGCCGGCCGCCGGTCACCTCGAGCACATGCCGGCGCATATCATGCAGCGTGTCGGCCGCTACGGAGACGCGGCCACGGCGAATCGCAAGGGTGCGGCAGCGGACGTGGCATATTTCGCTTACACGACGCCGCCGGATTATTACGCGATGTACACCGCGCACAACTACGAGTTCCTGGCCTTTTCCACGGCAATGCAAGGCCGCAAGGCAGACACGCTGGATGCAGCGCGGAAGGCACGTGCCGTCATATCGGATGATCTACTGATGGCGATGCCAGGACAGGATTGGTATCTCGCCGAGACTTACGCGACGATGGTGCGGTTTGGCATGTGGGACGAGATGCTGGCCGAGAACCCGCCCAGTTCTCAATTGACCGCGCTGACGGGCGGTTATCGCTACGGACGGGTGGTGGCGCTGGCGGCCAAGCAAAGAACCGGCGAGGCGAAGACCGAACTCGCCGAACTGGAGAAGATTGCGGCTGCCACGACCGCTGACGACAGCGCGGGCCTGAACGCCGCAGGCGATGTCCTGGCGGTTGCGGTCCTTGTCGGCAAGGCGCGGATTGCGGATGCGCAGCAGCGCAGCAACGACGCGATCGCTCTGCTGATCGAGGCTGCCGCGAAAGAAGACCAGCTGGCATACGACGAACCGTCCGACTGGTTCATCCCGGTGCGCCATATGCTGGGCGCACCACTGTTGCGAGAAGGCAAGGCGCAGGAGGCAGAGGCGGTGTATCGCGAGGACCTCCGGCGGCATCCGGACAACGGCTGGGCACTGTTCGGGCTATCGCAGTCGCTGTCCGCGCAGCACAAAGATGCCGAGGCGCAGGCGGTGCGTCAGCGGTTCGACAAGGCCTGGCAATCAGCCGACATCACGCTGAACGCGTCGGCGTTCTGAGACGGGGGAACAGCGCCAGCGTATTGTCGCGAAAGATCGCTTGCCGGTCGGTGTCCGTCAGGAACTCGGCGTGGTTCCAGACATAGGTGAATGTCTGCCGGTATGTGCAGTAGCGCTCGACGTTCGGCATATCGGAGCCCCAGACGAATCGGCCGGCACCAAACCGATCGACCAGTTGGCGGAAGTGCAGCATCGACTTGGGGTACGGATACTCGAACCGCCCACCCCAGGAGATCGGATACAGCAGCTCTGCTGACACCGGCATTTCCGTCAGCATGCGCTGCGCGACCGGTGGCAGGGTCAGCCGCTCGCTGTCATCCGCATAGCGGGACGTCGGCAGCCCGTGCACCAACACGCTGGTGATCGTCGGATGACGTTCCAGGATCTTCGCGACATCCGCCAGCTCATCTTCGTAACTGCCGATCGGCGAGTTGTCGCGATTCACCCAAAATACCGGCAAGTTCAATCGCGCCACCTCGCGCCACAACGGATCGTAGACTTTATCGCTCGGACGCGGCGAATAGCCGCTGCGGAACAGCCCGCTATAGGTGAAATAGAGCCCAGCCATGCCGAGCCGATCCACCTGCTCGTGCAGCCGCGTCAGCTGATCATCGCGAAAGGCCCACGCCTCCTGCAGCTGCGCCAGGCCGATGAACCGCCCAGGATATCGTGCACGTCGCCGCGGCAAACTCCTCGGCGAGGTCGCCGTAGATGTGATCGTTCTGCAGCACCGCCGTAGTCGACGCCGGCATAGTCCATCTGCCGCACGATCACCTCGGCTGGCGCGGACATGTCCGCCATATACGGCGGCAGGAACTGCACGTACTGCGCCTCGCCATTCGCCTCCCATTCGAAGCGGCCGCTAGCGACCGACGCGGAAGCCGACGTCGCGCCGGCCGGCGACTGATGCATCGTCGGCAGCCCACAGCGCACGCTCGGTCACGACCGCATCGTCACGCAGCCGACGGTACGGTTGATTGCCATGCTCATGCATCGCGCGCTGCTGGTGCAGCAGATGCGTTCGCGGCGTCCGGCAAAGCCGCACGCGCCGGCAAGCGGCGGAAAGATATGTGCGTGACAATCGATAATTCCGAAACTCCATCCAGGCATCTCCTCACCTCGTCGGATCGAGCCGGTCGCGTAGACCGTCGCCGAACAGATTGAACGCCAGCACCAGCAGGCTGACAGCCAGCCCGGGCACCACCGCGACATGCGGTGCCACATCCAGGAACTGGCGGCTGGCACCCAGCATCGCTCCCCATTCCGGCGCGGGCGGCTGCACGCCGAAGCCGAGGAACCCCAGCGCGGTTCCGACCAGCACCGCCTGCCCTGCCATCAGGCTCAGCTCGATGACGATGACCGAGATTGCATTGGGCAGGATGTGCCGCAGCAGGATGCGCAGCTGCCGCATGCCGATTGCACGGGCGGCCTCGACATAGTCGACCTCTCGCAATTCCAGCACGCGCGCACGCACCAGCCGGGCCAGCGGCGGGATGAAGCTGACGGTGATCGCGACGATCAGCCCGGTGGCACTGGCGCCGATCGCGGCTACCACGGCGATCGCCAGCACCAGGCTGGGAATGGTCATCACCAGATCGATGCACAGGCTGATGCCGCGATCGACGCCGCCGCCGAAGTAACCTGCGATCAGGCCGAGATAGATCCCGGCAATGGCGGCGAAGCACACCGAGCTGACAGCGATCGTCAGCGTATCGCGCGTGCCGACGATGACGCGCGACAGCATGTCACGGCCCAGTTCATCGGTGCCGAGCCAGTGCTGAACAGACGGCGGATCCAGCATCGCCAACAGGTCCTGCGCCGTCGGATCATATGGCGCGATTGCTGGCCCGAACACTGCCACGACCGCGAACATCGCCAGCAAGGCGGCGCCGATCGGCAGGAACAACCCGGTCTGACGGGCGCGGCGCAAAGATGCGATCGTCGTACTCAGCGCAGCCTCGGATTGATCATGCGATACAGCACTTCGACCAACAGGTTGATCAGCAGAAAGCCGATCACAAACAACACGGTGATGCCCTGCACCAGTGTGTAGTCGCGCAACCCGACGGCGGTGAGCAGCAGGTCGCCGATGCCCGGCCAGGCGAAGAGCACGCTCCACCACCACCGAACCGCCCAGCAGATAACCAGCCTCCAGCCCGACCACGGTCACGATGGGGATCAAGGCATTGCGCAGAACATGGCGATACATCACGCGCGATGCCGACAAGCCCTTGGCATATGCCGTGCGCACATAGTCCTTGCGCTGCTCCTCGATGACCACGCCGCGCGTCAGCCGGCCCACCAGTGCGACCAGCCGCGCCGCGAGCGCCAATGTCGGCATAATCAGCGATGCAGCGCCCGTCAGGCCCAGGCTCGGCAGCCAATGCAACTGCACCGAAAACAGCGTGATCAGCATCATGCCAAGCCAGAAGTTCGGCACCGCGAGCAATGCGATGACGCCGGCTGAGACTGCGACGTCCGGCAGGCGATGCTGGAACCTCGCTGCGACAACACCAGCGGGAACCCCCACCAGCACGGTGACAGCAATAGCCGAGGTGGTCAGCAGCAGAGTCGCGGGCACGCGCTCCAAAATGCGCGGCAGTGGATTGGCGCGAAACGTGGCGGAGTAGCCGAGATCACCGTACAGCAGCCCCAGAACGCGCTGCGAGTATTGCACCAGAAGTGGCCGGTCGAGGCCGAGTTGGTGACGCACCACTTCGATCTCGGCCTGCGTCGCCGTTGCACCAGCGATCATTGTCGCCTCGTCGCCAGGCACCGACTTAAAGATGACAAAGAGCACCGTCACCACGCCCAGTACCGTGACGGGGATGAGCGCGAGGCGCCAAAGCAGCAGACGGATCAAGCGGCGGCGTGACGCACGTTGGTGAACAGGATCGGCCAGACCTCGACGCCATTCACCGGCTTGCGCAGCGCGGAGACGTTCTCGTTGATCTGCAGCCAGATATACGGTGCGTCGTTCCAAATCAGCGTCTGCGCCTTGGCGAGATCCTCCGCCGCCTGCTTACGATCGGACTCTGATGCCGGCGGCATCCAGCAGGCGATCCACCTCGGGATTGCGATAACGCCCCATATTCCAGACGTCCGGCCGCGCAGCGTCGTCCTTGTTCGACTTGAACAGTGATGCGAGGTGATAGAGGCCTGACGCGTTCGCGGGATTGAAGCCGAACATCGCGATGTCCCACTTGATGTTCGCGCGATCCTGCCGCATCGCGTCCCAATACGATCCGGCCTCGATCTTGGTGATCGCTACCTTCACTCCGACCTGGGTCAGCGCATTCGCCACCACTTCGCCCACCGAGACATCGCTCGGGAACAGACCCTGAGAGACGAACATTGCCAGTTCCAGCGGCTTCTCGGGACCGAAGCCGGCGGCTCCCAGCAGTGCCTTCGCCTGCGCCGGATCGTGCACCAACTTGGAGACCGGCGCGTAGCCCTCGGTGTTGAACGCGAGAGGTGAGTCAGGTGCGCGCGCATAGCCGAAGAACACTTTTGAGGCGATCGCCTCGACTGGTACGGCCAGGTTGAAGCGCCTGGCGAACACGCAGATCAGACAGGTATGGCCGCGTCAGGTTGATCACGAAACCGATCGGCCGCAGTCCCGGGACATGGATGATCTGAACCTTGGGATCATCCTTCAGTCCGCCCACCAGCGCGACCGGTACGCTGTCGATGATATCCGCCGCACCCGTGCGCAGTGCGGCCACCCGCGTGGATGGATCGGAGATGGCCTTCAGTATCAGCTTCGCCGTCTTCGGCCTACCGCCCCAGTAGCCATCGAAAGCTTCCAGGACCAGTTGCTGTCCGGGATCGAAACTGGCCATGCGATAAGGACCGGCCCCGACCGGGTTCTTGGCAATACCGTCCTCGCCATATTTCGCCACTGCCGCTGGCGACACGAGCGCACCCGAGACATGCGCGAGCGAATTCGGCAACTGCGAAAACGGCTGCGACAAGCGCAACACCACCGTGCCTGCATCCGGCGTGTCGACGCCCGCCACCGGATCCCAGAGCGGGCGGTTGGTAGGATTGCGCTGCTTGTCCATCAGCCGCTCGATGTTGAACTTCACCGCCGCAGCATCCACCGGCGTGCCGTCGTGGAAGTGCGCGCCTGAGCGCAGCTTCAGCGTGCACGACCTCAGGTCATCCGCCATCGTCCAGCTCTCGGCAAGCTGCGGAACGATCGTCATGTCGGGCGCAAAGGTCAGCAGACCGTCATACAGGCAGAGCGCCGCCTCACTGCCCGCCGGATACAACGTGTACGAGCCATGCACCGGATCCAGCGTCAGCACACCGACGCTCTGGCCATAGGTGAGCGACGACGCCTGCGTGCCCTGGGCATGCGCGCGCAACGCCAGCGCCGCCGCCGGCGAGCGTGAGGAAGTGACGACGAAGCATGGCGCGGTCCTCTCAGAGCCAGAGCGTGTTCCAGGTGAAGATGGCCGGGGTTCCGCCGGTATGAACGAACACAAGCGTGTCGCCCTTGCGGTAACGGCCTTCGCGGATGTGCGCGATCATGCCTGCTGCCGCCTTGCCGGTGTAGATCGGATCGAGGATCACGCCCTCGGTACGTGCAAACAGTTTCACTGCTTCGACACATGCCTCGGTTGGGATGCCGTAACCGGGGCCGACGAAGCGCATGTCGTTGTGTATCTCGTCCTCGGTCATCCTCATGTCGAGACCGAGCACCTGCAGGGTCTCGTTGGCGATCGCGGCGGTACGCGACGGGACGTGGAATTCGTCAGTTGCAGTCACGCCCTCAACGCTATGCCCGGCGTTGGTCAGACGCTTGCCGAGTACGAGCCCTGCCTGCCCCTTGCCGCTCGACGACATGTACAGCGCGTCTGGCCGCATACCCATCGGCGCCAGTTGCTCCAGCATCTCGAGCGTCGTCTCAAGGTACGCCAGCGCCGAGGCGACATCGAACATCGGATTGTCGTTAAGGATGTGGGGGCGGCCGCCTGCCTCGCGCACCCGGCGCGCGCTGTCATCGAGTGCGGCGCGCTGGGCTTCGCGGGTCGGTGCGAACACCACTTCGGCCCCAAGCAGGTAATCGACCAGCAGGTTGCCCTGAACGACGTCGGGTTTTTGGCCCTCCAGCACCAGGATCGTCTTCAGCCCGAGCTTGTTGCAGGCACCGATCGTCTGCCTTGCCGAGTTGGATTGCAGATCGAGCCCGACCACCACGGTGTCGGGGTTCTCCGCCATCGTGCGGGCCAGCCGGAACTCCAGGTTCCGCAACTTGTTGCCGCCGAACGCGACGCCGGTCAGGTCATCGCGTTTGATCAGGATGCGAGGACCGCCAAGCGCGCGTGTCAGGTTTGGCGCTTCCTGCAGCGGCGTGGGGATTAGCGCGAGCCTGACGCGAGGCACGCGACCGATGCGCTCGCGAATCCACGCATACTGCGCCATCCCACCAACACCATCATCCATCGTCTGCCCTCGCGCCGTGAGGGCCATTGTCAGCCGGGCGCCTGCCGCTTCAAGGCAAGCGGCCTCTGGCAGCGCACACGGGGCAGGGGTCCAACGAGATGAGTAGGCCAAAGGGCTTTCGCGGTTGCGATATTGGCCCCATGCTGCACTGATTAAGAAAAGTCGAGGCATGCATGGCCGACACTGTCCAGGCGCCGCCGGAACGCAAGGCGCGCGACGCCTCCTCCCCGGTCGTTGTGAAGAAGTACGCGAACCGGCGGCTCTACAACACAGAGAGCTCCAGCTACATCACTCTGGACAACCTGGCCGACATGGTGCGGCAGGGCCGCGACTTCGTCGTCTACGACGCCAAGAGCGGCGAGGACATCACCCGCGGGGTGCTCACCCAAATCATCGTCGAAGAGGAAGGCAAGGGCCACAACCTGTTGCCGATCACCTTCCTGCGCCACCTCATAGGCTTTTACGGCGATCAGATGCAGAACGTGGTGCCGCGCTTCCTGGACCAGGCGATGGGCGCCCTGGCGCAGCAGCAGGAGCAGGTCCGAACGGCGATGCAGAAGACGATGGGCTCGATAGGCACCATGTTCCCGTTCGGCAACATGGAGGAGGTGAGCCGGCAGAACATGGCCATGATGGAAAGGGCCTTCAGCCTGTTCACACCGTTCTACCGAGGCGGCAGCGCGGCCGAGCCCGGGCCTTCGACCCAGGCGCAGGAGGTTGCCGATCTGCTGGCCGAGGTGGAAAGCCTGCGTCGGCAGCTCGAAGAGGCGAAAAAGCCAGTCAAATCCTGACGTCCCGGGACCGGCGCACCGAGGCTAAAGCCGGACTGCGCGCGCGTTCCGGATGAAGGCGCGGATCATGTCCGGGTCCTTGACACCGCGCGCTTTCTCTACTCCGGATGAAACGTCGACCGCATCTGCCCCGGTTGTCCTGATTGCTTCGGCCACATTGCTGGCGGTCAGCCCACCGGCGAGAATCCACGGCACCGGCGCTCGCCAATCCCGCAGCAGCGACCAGTCGAACAGTGTTGCGTTGCCGCCGGGGCGAGTGGCGCCGGTGGGTGCCTTTGCTTCCAACACCAGCCGGTCTGCTCCTTCGGAGGCATCTGTCAGATCTTCCCTGGAGGCAACGCCAACCGAGCGCCAGACAGGCAAGCCAAACCTGCGTCGAAGTCCCGAAACGTCCACGCTGCCGTAGACCTGCAGCACGTCGAGTTGCACAAACTCCACCGTCGCGGCAATCACCTCAGCCTGTCGGATCAACGAACAGCCCGACCCGCGGCGTCTGCGCACTTGCACGGGCCGACAGCACGGCAGCCTGCTGCGGTGTCACATAGCGCGGCGATGGAGGAAAGAAATTAAAGCCCAGCCAGTCGGCACCCGCCGCAACAGCCGTATCGAGCGCCACCGGATGATTGATGCCGCAGATCTTGACCCGAACAGTCACGGCGGAGACGTCTCCGGGAGCCGTGCTTTGAGTTCCTGCACCTGAGCCTCCAGCAGGCGAACAGTGTGCTCTGCGCGACGCGCTCGCCGCCGCTGCACCAGTTCCGAGACCCAGACCAGAAGACCTCCCGCCAGAAACGCGATCGCCATGAACCCCAGCATCGCCAACGATAACGGCAGTGTCGCCGCATAGTCGGTTGGCCACACATACAGAGACACCGGCTGTCTGTTGGACAATGCGAACAGAACCAGCAGCAGCAAAAGTGGCAGTGCTATCAGCAGGCGCATGGGTGCCTACGGGTCAGTGACGGCCTCACCCCCGAGACCCGCGCGCCCCCCGGTTGACGCGATCGCGCAATTCCTTCCCGGCTTTGAAGAACGGCACCGCCTTCTCGTCCACCGGCACCGCTGCACCGGTACGGGGATTGCGCCCGGTCCGTGCATTGCGCCGCTTCACCGTGAACGCACCGAAGCCGCGCAACTCGACGCGCTCGCCGCGCGCCAGAGCACCGGTGATCTGGTCGAATATCGTTGCCACAATCAGCTCGACGTCGGCACCCCTCAGGTGCGGGTTGGTGGCGGAGAGTTCCGCGATGAGTTCCGACTTGGTCAATGTGCCAGCCGCCGAACAACGGTTCAATTGCCGGAACGTTGCCAGACCACCTGTGCGCCGTCAAGGATAACTCCTTGGGAAAGCACGCTTTTCCAAAGCTCTGTGAGGATCCAGCCGAGGCTCGTCGACAAGGCCCTGCTGGCGTAGCTCCCGCTGGAAACGTCCTCGACCGGAAGGTTGGACGATATCCCCTTCTCCTGCGCCAGCCACTGGCGCGCATCCTGCTCGCCCCCAATGGCATCGACCAGTCCGAGCTTCAACGCCTGCCGGCCCGTATAGGGACGGCCATCGGCCAGTTCCCGCACCCGGCCGGCCTCCATGTGTCGGCCTTGGGCCACCATGTCGACGAACTGGTCGTACATGTCCATCACCAGTCCCTGCAACATTTGGCGTCCTTCGGACGACAGCGGCTTGACGAAGCTGGGCTGGTCCTTCAGCGGTCCAGAGACGATCGGGTCTGCACTCACACCAATCGACTTCAGCAGCCCCGAGATGTCTCCGGTCTCCAGCAACACGCCGATGGAGCCGGTCAGCGTGCTCTCCTGCGCAAAGATGCGGGCAGCGGGAACCGCGATCATGTAGCCGGCCGACGCTGCAGTGCCGCCCATCACCACAACGACCGGCTTCTTCTCTGCCACGCGCGCAATTGCGTCGTGGAGTGCCTGGCCGCCGGCAACGCTGCCGCCGGGGCTGTCGACCAGCACCAGCAACGCCTTGGCCCGTGTATCGTCGGCGAGCTTGGCCACCTCCCGGTCCAGCTTCCGATCCGCGGTGATGATCCCGCTCACGGTCAGCCTCGCCACATGGGAACCGATGAGCCAAGGGTTGCTGCCGCGCAGCGCCACCAGAATGACCGCCAACACAGCAAGCACGGCGAAGCTGCGCCAGAAGAACAGGCGCCGCTTCAGGCGGCGCCGATCGAGCAACAGGTCAGTCTCGAGGCTCATCGCCGGTGATCAGCGATCACCGGGATCAGCTGTTCTCGGTCTGAGCCTGTTGGTTGCGGCGACGGATCGCTGCCCCTAGGATGTCGCCGAGCGAGGCGCCGGAATCGGACGACCCGTACTCGGCCATCGCCTGCTTCTCCTCCTCGACCTCCTTGCCCTTGATGGTCAGGCTGAGCTTGCGAGAGGCGCGATCAATGGCGACGATCTTGGCGTCGACCTTCTCGCCCACGGCGAACCGATCGGGACGCTGATCGGCTTTGTCGCGGGCAAGTTCCGCACGGCGGATAAAGCCGGTCAGCACGTCCCCAACCTTCACCTCGACCCCGTTCGGCAGGATGTTGTTGACCACACAGGTGACAACGTCGCCCTTGTGTACCGACTCCAGCACCGACGCCGCTGGATCATCCTTGAGCTGCTTGATGCCGAGGCTGATCCGCTCCTTCTCGACATCGACGTCGAGTACCTTGGCCTGGACCACTTGGCCCTTTTCGTATTTCGCGATGGCCAGTTCGCCCGGCTCGTCCCAGGAGAGGTCGGACATGTGGATCATGCCATCGATATCCGCACTCAGCCCAATGAACAGGCCGAACTCTGTGATGTTGCGAATTTCGCCCTCGACGACGGAACCAATCGAGTGCTCGTCCACAAACTGCTCCCAGGGATTCCGCTGCACCTGCTTGAGGCCCAGTGAGATTCGGCGCTTGGACGCGTCCACGTCGAGCACCAAAACGTCCACTTCCTGGCTGGTGGAGACGATCTTCCCTGGATGCACGTTCTTCTTGGTCCACGACATTTCGGAGACGTGCACCAAGCCTTCTACTCCCGGCTCCAGCTCGACGAAGGCACCGTAATCCGTGATATTTGTGACGCGGCCAGTGAACTTCCCTCCGACCGGATATTTCACCGCCACGCCATCCCAGGGATCCGTCTCAAGCTGCTTCATGCCGAGTGAGATCCGCTGGGTCTCCGGATTGAACCGGATCACCTGGACCTTGACCTGCTGGCCGATCTGCAGCGCCTCGGATGGATGATTGATGCGGCGCCACGCGATGTCGGTGACATGCAGAAGACCGTCGACGCCACCGAGATCAACGAAGGCGCCGTAGTCGGTGATGTTCTTCACCACACCGTCGAGGATCTGGCCTTCCTTAAGCCCCTGAATCAGTTCGCTCCGCTGCTCCGCGCGGGTCTCCTCCAGCACCGCGCGCCGAGACACGACGATATTGCCGCGGGCACGGTCCATCTTGAGGATCTGAAACGGCTGCGGCGAGCCCATCAACGGACCGACGTCGCGAACGGGCCGGATGTCCACCTGGCTGCCCGGCAGGAATGCCACTGCTCCTCCCAGGTCCACGGTGAAGCCGCCCTTCACCCGGCCATAGATCGAGCCGTTGACCCGCTGCTGGGTCTCAAACGCTTTCTCGAGGTTGGTCCAAGCCTCCTCGCGCCGCGCCTTCTCGCGCGACAGGATGATGGCGCCATCCCTGTCCTCGTAGCGCTCGACATAGAGTTCGATGACATCGCCAGGCTGGACTTCGGGCTTGCTGCCAGGCGGCCCGAATTCCTTAAGGGCGACGCGGCCCTCCGACTTCAGGCCGACATCGACGATGGCGTATTCGTCGGTCAACCGGAGGACGCGGCCGGTGACCACCGAGCCATCGAAGCCGGTGTCCTGGCCGAGCGTTTCATCGAGGAGAGAGGCGAAATCTTCGCCTTTGAAATGGTCCTGCATTGGAGCGGCAGGCGGCGCGGTGCGTGCGACAGTGGCGGATAGAGCCATGTGTTGATTGTGTTCCGTTACGGTAAGGCCGGACGGATTGCCCGGAGAAGCCGTTGATATGCGCGTCCCTTCGGGAACACGACTTGCCCACGGCAACTGCCGCGGGCCCGGTTGAACTGAGGATATTCGACACATACGCCGCAAGACAGCGAAGTCAAGCGGCAGCGGCGTTTTGTGCGGCGGCTCCCACGACCGGCCCGACGTAGTGTCACGTCAACCTGCCTCGCACGACTCTGGCAGCCCGCTCGAAGGCCTCGTCCGGCGTCAACCGGCTGGTGTCAATCAGCACGGCGTCATCCGCCTGCCGCATGTTCGGCCGATCGCGCGTGTCGCGCGCGAGCATCTCGGCCTCGACCGTGGCGAGATCGGCAGCCACTCCCTTGTCCAGCAGCTCCTGGCACCGCCTACGCGCTCGCTCGGCAAGCGATGCCGTCACGTACAACTTTACCTTCGCGTCAGGGAAAATGACCGTGCCAATGTCCCTTCCATCCAGCACCGCCCCCTTGTCGGTGGGAAAGCCGCGCTGGAAGTCGAGCAACGCGGCGCGAACCGCTGGAATTGCGGCAACTGCCGCGGCAGCGGCATCAGCCGCGGGCCCTCGTAGATCCCCCCTGTGTAGATCAGCCGGCCGCAGCGCACGTGCCGCCACCTCCGCCGTGGCGGCGTCCGATGGATCTGCCGCGGCATCGAGGACGCGCCGACCGACCGCGCGGTACAGCAGGCCGGTATCGAGATAAGGTAGCGCAAAGGTGGTCGCCAATCGCCGCGCCAACGTGCCCTTGCCAGCGGCCGCCGGTCCATCGATGGCGATGACCGGACCGCGCGTCATATGTGATCGCGGGCTATAGTCCGCCCGTCGGGGTCATGGCCGGCTGCCGTGCCGGCCATCAAACTGGCGCCAGCGCCGCACCGGCACGGTTCATCAGTTCGGCAAAGCCCGGAAAGCTCGTGTCAATGAACGCCGCGTCGTCCACCATCATCGGCTCCTGAGTCGCCGCGCCGAGTACCAGCGCGGCCATCGCGATCCGATGGTCCATCTGGGTCTGCACCAAGCCGCCCCCGCGCAGGGCCCGGCCACCGCCGTGTACGATCAGGTCGTCGCCCTCGACCTCTACGCGCGCGCCGGCAGCCACCAGCAACGCGGCCGTCGCCTCCACGCGGTCGCTCTCCTTGACCCGCAGCTCCTTCAGCCCCCGCATGCGTGTGGTCCCGGTGGCATGGGCGGCAATCACCGCCAGCACCGGATACTCATCGATCATTATCGGCGCCCGCTCCCACGGCACATCAACGCCGCAGAGTTCGCCGTGCGACACATCGAGATCGCCGACCGGCTCTCCGCCCTCAACGCGCCGGTTCGCCACGACGATGTCGGCTCCCATCTCCGCCAGGGTCGCATAGAAGCCACAGCGCAGCTCGTTCAGTCCGACTGAGGCAATGGATAATCGCGAACCGGGGACCAGTAGCGCTGCGGCCACCAGGAACGCCGCCGAAGAAGGATCACCTGGCACCGTCACGTCGGCTGCACGTAACTCCGGCTGGCCTTGCAGCGTGATGCTGCGAGTTCGCCCGGACGCTTCGACCTGCACGCTGGCGCCGAAATGGCGCAACATATTCTCGGTGTGGTCTCGCGTCGCTTCAGGCTCCTCGACGCGGGTGATGCCAGGCGCATTCAGCCCGCACAACAATACAGCAGATTTCACCTGCGCCGATGGGACGGGCACGCGGTAGTCCAACGGCAACGCTTCGATCGGACCGCGCATTGCCAGAGGCAACCGGCCACCCTCCCGTGCTTCGAACCGGGTTCCGCAGGCGGACAGCGGGTCGATAACCCGCCGCATCGGCCGCCGGCGCAGGCTGGCGTCGCCGGTCATCACGGCGAACATCGGATACGACGCCAGCACACCGCACAGCAGTCGCGCCGCCGTTCCCGAATTGCCCATGTCCAGCACGTCGGCCGGCTCTACCAGGCCACCAACGCCACGGCCGGAAACGCGCCACGTTCCATCGGTATCATGCGCCACCTCGGCGCCGAGAGCGCACATGGCTGCCGCCGTGCGCAGCACGTCCTCCCCCTCCAGCAGGCCGGTGATGCGGGTCTCTCCCACAGCCAGCGCGCCGAACATCAACGCTCGATGGCTGATCGACTTGTCGCCGGGCACGGTGACCCGACCGGTCAGCGGTGCGGCGGCGCGACGGGATGCCATGCGGAAGCTGTCCATGGTTCGGTTGATAGCTGCACCAAGCGACATGGAACAAGGTGCGGCATAGGGGGGTCGGACACGGCAGTGGCGACAACCATTTGACACTGGCCGGCCGCGGTGGCATGGGCGCCCGCTTTCACACGCCAACCCTGCGAGGCTTACCGGATGGCGAAGCCTGAACTAGGCACCAAGCGCGTCTGCGTCGCCTGCGGCGCGCGCTTCTATGACCTGACCAAAGTCCCTGCTGTGTGCCCGAAATGCAGCACCGAACAGCCGATCGAACAACCGCGTCCACGCCGCACTGGTGGCAATGTCGTTGAGGATCGCCGGCCGAAGAAGCCCGCACCTGCCCCTGGGCTGGAGGAGGCGGACATCGAGGTGGAGGGCGTCGAAGAGGAAAGCGAGGAGGACATCATCGAGGATGCCGCAGACCTCGAGGACGACGCCGACGCTATCGGCCCGGACATCGAGGTGGAATCGGACACCGACGAGACGGAACGATAGTCGCTACAACGGCGAGCCGTCCTTCCGCGTGTAGAGCCACTTGCCGTCGGGCCCCATCACCGCCTTCAGGTCGTCATCGGGATACGTGCCCTGGTCACCAGGCAAGCGGTCGCCGATCTCCAGGATTACGACGTCGGCTGCGCTGCGGTTCTCCAGCTGGTGAGCGGTGCCACCCGCTGGGAATCCGGCGCACATGCCTGGCGACAGCTCCGTTTCCCCTGCTTCGGTGACCAGAGTGGGCGTTCCCTCCAGCACGTAGACGAACTCGTCGGAACGGGTGTGGCGATGGTGTAGTGCCGACCACGCGCCCGGCGACAGACGCGTAAGGTTCACGCCAAAAATGCTCAGTCCGAACGGATCGCCCAGCGGGCGCTTCTCCCGGCCGGCGACGCGAGCCAGAAGATGGGCGGGGTAACCAGAGGCCCTCGCACGCACCGGTGCATCGGTTGCGCAGATTGCGGACGGGTGAACTGTATCAACCATGGTGGTTCCTCCTGATGCGCGACAGTATCGCGAGCAGGCAATCGTATGGCAGTGCCGGAACTTCGCGCAGCCATCGATAACAGCGGCGCCACCAATGGGTGGCCGCCGGAACGATGGGCGGGATGGCGGCGCGTGCGGGCAGACCTAACAGGCGCAACAGCAGCACGCAGCGTAAGAGGTGGTAGAGGCTACTCGCGGCGAACACCGGTGCGCCGATGCCGCGCGAGCGAAGCAGCGATACAACGGCGCGCGCGGACGACAGCGTGTCGGTGCCGGTCTCCTCGAGCAGGATGCGCGCGTCCGGTACGCCGCGGGCCTGCAGCAGCGCCGCAATCACTGACGCCTCCGACGGACCGTGCTGCCCAACCGCACCGGTGGGGACGAACAACGGATCGGCAAAGCGGGCGGCGAAGGACACGGCGGCCGTCGCACGCAGCACCAGCGTCGTGCTCGGTCTTCCGCCGGAGCGGACTGCGGCGCCGAAGATCACGATGACTGCGTCAGGTCAATTCAGCAGGCGATTGGACGGCCGGTCTCGGCCGACGAGACGAGCGCCTCGAACGCTGTGATGGTCGCCAGCATCTGGTCAGTGGTGATCGGATAGGCCGAACGGCCGGTGACCGCATCGGCGAACGCCTCCAGTTCGAGCCGGAGCGAATCCACACGACCAAAGCGCAGCATCTGGAACGGCTTACCGCTGCGGCGAAGCACCAATGCAGTATCGCCAATAGCCTCCACCGAACCGGCGCGGCCGAACACATGGACGCGCCGATAATCGGCCGTCGAGCGCAGCGTTGCGAACAATCCAGTGGCTCCCGCGGTGAAGCGGAATATGGCCGACAGCATGTCGGTGGGATCGGGCGGCGACTTGCGTGTCACCAGTTGTGCCGTCACCGACTGCACCGACCCCATCAGGTGCACGAACGCATCCAGCACGTGGATGCCCGCACCGGTCATCCCGCCAGCCGGCAATTCGGCAGGCGAGTGGCGCCAAACGCCGAAGTGGCGCCCGGCATTCTCGTTGCTGGTGTGGCCTTCGATGTGCATCGGTTCGCCCAGCTCACCTGCACCGACGATGCGGTGCATCTCCTGCATGTTGGGCCAGAACCGGTGGTTCTCGCCCACGGCCAGCACCACGCCGGAGTGCTGGCAGGCCTCGATCGCGCGAGCGGCATCTGCTCGGGTCAGGGCGAGCGGCTTTTCGCAGAGCACCGGCTTTCCTGCCTGCGCCACAGCCACAATCTGATCGGCGTGCAGTGAGTGCGGTGTGGCCAGCACCACGGCCTCCACGCGGTCATCGGCCAGCAGCGCATCCAGGGAGGACGAGAGCGCCAGCCCGTGCCGTTCGGCGAACGCAGCGACCGGCGCGGTGTCGCGGCAGGCGCCGCGCACGAAGCGGAGGTGCTCACTCTTGCCCTGGACCGCTTCGACTAGGTTCTTGCCCCACCAGCCGAGGCCGACGATGCCGGCGGTGATCATCCGGTGCGGCGCACGTTCCAGAAAATCACGAAGCCTTCCGGCACGCCGGTGATGTCTTTCTGAAACGCCGTCGGCTGCTGCGCCAATCCGAGTGGATAGTACGGCACGTCCTCGAACGCCTGACGCTGAATCGCCTCGCCTATGCTCTTCTGCGCAGCCGCGTCTTCCGCGTTGAACCACGCCTCTCGCAGTTCTTCTATCTTTGGCATTGTCGGCCAGCCAAACCAGGCGTTCTTGCCGTTGCCGCGCAACGGCAAGTGGCTCGCCGGAATAGAGAAATCGAGGCCTGAGAAGCCAGTGCAGAACATGTTCCAACCACCTTCCGCCGGTGGTTTGGTCAGTGCACGACGTTGCACCAAAGTGCCCCAGTCGGTCGCCTGATATTCTACGTTTATCCCGACGCGCTTCAGCACATCGGCGGTAAGTTCGGCGAGCGGATAATTGGTGGGCTGATCGGTTGCGCCCATCAGCACCACTTTCTCCCCCTGATACCCAGCCTTCTCCAGCGCCGTCTTGACCGCCGCATAGTCGCGCTTGCCGGTCAAAGCCGAAAGGCCCGCATCGTTCGCAAGTGGCGACGAAGGCGGGAAGTAACCGCATGGTACTGACCAAAGCGAGGTGTCCTCGCCCATCATCGCCAACATGAACTCTTTCTGGTCGATCGCACCCATCAGCGCTTGACGCACTGCCGGCTTATCGAACGGCGGATACAAGTGATTGGGCCGCAGCAGATATGGGTAGCCGGTGCTATCCGTGATCACTGTCTGAACGTCAGCCTTGCGCAGCACGGGCATCAAATCCCCCGATGGATTCTCCCACCAATCCATCTCCCGCGCCTGCATGACGGCAGCCTTGGTCGCGAGGTCGGGCATGACGTTCCATTCGACCCGGTCGAAATGCACGATCTTTGGGCCGGAGGTGAAACTTGCCTCGCCATCCTCGCGCGGCTTGTACTTGTCGAACTTCTCGTAGACGAAGCGCGAGCCCTGCACCCTTTCGTCGGCTTTGAAGCGGTAGGGCCCACTGCCGACCACCTCGGTAAAGGCCTTGAACGGATCGCTGTCCGCGATGCGCTGCGGCATCATCGCGCACATATTGGAAGCGCCATGACACAGCGCGTCTGGCAACAGAGGGAACGGCTGCTTCAGGCGGAAAACGATGGTCTTATCGTCCGGAGCGGACAGCTCCTGCGTACGCGCCATCAATGCCTGGCCGAACGCATCACGCGCGCCCCATCGCTTGATGGAAGCGACGCAGTCCCGCGCGAGCACTTTCTCGCCGTCGTGGAACACCAAGCCATCGCGCAGGGTAAGTTTCCAGGTCTTGCCGTCGTCTTCCACGACGTGGCCCGCGACCATCTGCGGCGTCGCCTTGAAGCCTCCCGCCTGCCCGGTCTGCCCGTAAAGGGTGTCGAACACCATGAAGCCGTGGTTGCGTGTCACATAGGCGGTGGTCCAGATCGGATCGACAACCGCCAGGTCGGACTGAGGGATGAAACGCAGGACGCGCTTATTCTGCGCCTGTGCGATCGCAGGTAGTGCCAGTGCGGCGGTTGAGGCTGTGAGGAAGGTGCGTCTGTGCATAGCTTAGTCTCCCAGAGATTATTGTTGTCTCCTCCCGCGCTTGCCGGCGATGGTGGCGCGGGATTACAGGACTTGTCCATATGCTCAGGATGCCGCCGCCATGAAAACGCTGACTGAAGCCGCAGTGCGCCAATACCGCGATCTCGGCTATTGTGCTCCGGTGCCGGTTCTCTCCGGCGCCGAAGCCGATGGACTACGGCGCATGCTGGAGACATTCGAGACAAGCGGCAGAGGCATGCAAGGCGCCGTGCGTCACAAGCCGCATCTGCTGTTCACCTGGCTCAACGATCTGATCCGCCATCCACGCATTCTCGATGCTGTGGAAGACATAATCGGTCCTGACATCCTGTGCTGGGGAACGTCGTTCTTTATCAAGGAGCCGCGCAATCCGGGCTACGTCTCGTGGCATCAGGACTCTACTTACTGGGGTCTCGAGCCGCCGGACATCATCACCGCCTGGGTCGCATTCACCGACAGTAATAGGGCAAACGGCGCGATGCGGGTGATCCCGGAGACGCACAAACTTGATCAGGTGCCGCACCATGACACCTTCGCCGCCGAGAACCTGCTGTCGCGCGGCCAAGAGATCCTCGTCGATGTCGATGAGCGCAAGGCTGTAATGCTAGAGCTCGCCGCGGGCGAGATGTCGCTGCACCATGTGCGGTTGATCCATGGTTCAGATCCCAACCCGTCTGACGAGCGACGGATTGGCTTTGCCATCCGCTACATTCCGACCTATGTGCGCCAGGTCGCCGGCAGCCACGACACTGCAACGCTGGTGCGCGGCGAGGATCGCTGCCGCAATTTCGAGCCTGAGCAGCGGCCTGATGCTGATCTGTCGCCAGCCGCGATCGCTCACCACGCCGCTATCACCGGCGCTCACGCCCAGATCCTGATGCGCGGCACCGATCGCGAGATGCGTGCCTGAGCCACAGGGCTCAATCCCGCACGGAGTTCCGATGATGCAGTATGCCGCGGCAGGCTTTGCATTCGCGTTGGTGTGTGCCTCTTGCCCTGTCCCGGCACGATCGGGGGAGCACGAGGTGACGATAGCATCCGCGGATCGGCTCTTTGAAGCTGGAGAGTTTGTTCAGGCTCGCAAGCAGTTCGCACAGACAGCCGCTGATCAACCCAACAGTTATCCGGCAATTCTCCACCTGGGTCGGATTGCACTACTGTCGAATCAGCTGGAGGCCGTCAGCGTCGGATATGACACACTGCTTCTGCGTGTCTCCCCGGGGGTGACCGTCAGCAAGACGGCCGAACAAGGCGACGTGCGGCTCACGGTGCAGCCCACCACGGGCGGCACTGGCAGCGAAGTGCTCCCAGCCGAGGCCGCTACCGAATCAGACAAGGAAGGCGCGCAACGCCTGCGCATGCTGGGCGCCCAGCTCATGGCGCGGACCGGCCAGGCCTCGGAAGCGCGCGCCCAGTTCGGCGACTTGATCCTGACGATGCCGGAAAATCCCGAGCCGATGAGCGGGCTCGCGGGCGTCGAGCAGACGGCGGGCCGTTGGCGGCAGGCTCTGTCGCTCTATGAGCGGGCGCAGCAGCTCGATCCGGAAGATCCCTCCATCGCCGATGCTATTGACGCCATCAAACACGAGCACGCGCCGCGTCTGCGCGCCGACTTCGAGTTCCGCCGCACCAATGCGGGTCAAGGTTCCGGCGTCTCCACCGCGGCGATCGGCGCGCTGAGCGGTCAACAGAATTTCGGCGATGCTTGGCATCTTGGCGTGTCCATCAATACGGCCGGGGTGGACGCGTCGCAGGTGCAGCAGCCCAGTGGCGTGGTTGAATCCATCACCGGTGTTCGCCAGCGCAGCGAGCTGTCGCTGCAGCATGACAGCCTCAACGGCATTGTTGTCGCAGCCTCGGCATACCTGACCGGTGCGATCCCCGGCGTTGGGATTCGCGGGCGAGCTACCCGACGATCACGGCACCACTTACTTGCGTGCCGACTATCGCCGGCCCGACTGGGATTTCTTCCAGAGCATCGTAGACAACGGAACCACGGACCGAGTCGCAATCGGCCGGCGTCAGGTAATCATCCAGGATCTGACAGCGCGTCTGGATGTTGGCGCGAATCGCTACAGTCTCCAGGGCTGGCCCAACCTCGCGACGACGTTCACCGTCAACGGGGAACTCCGTTTGGCGAATCTCGCCGGCGTGCACGGCCTATCCATCGCCAGCGTGTTGGATGGCGAATACGTTAACAAGATCGCGACAGGGATCAACGCAACTGGGGAAACATTCAACCGCATCGATATCACCAACCGCGAAGTCTATGCCGGGGTGCTCGACTATGTCGGCAGCTGGAAGCTGGACACCAACAGTCGAGCGCTCAGCTATGAAGTTTCAGTAGGATATGGCGCGGACCGTTACGGCAAATCAGGCCCGATCCTGGCAGCCGTGCTCACCTATCCTGTGGGTGACTTCGAACTGGGACTGCGGGCCGGCTATGTCAACAATATCGGCCGTACGGCCGGAAGCACGGCGATATTCGCCGGATCGCTGACGCGGTTCTTCTGAAATGCAACTTGCCCGAATGCAACTTGCTCGTGAACCTGGCGCAAAACGACCGGCGCGGGAGCTATTCGGCCTCCGCGTTTCGGCGATTTTAGAGACAGTCGTTCTCCTCGGTTTTGCGTTGGCGGCGGACCGGCTGTTGTTCGCGGGCGATCGCTTCACCTCTGTCTCACCACATCCGTTCTGGGCAGTGGTCCTGCTGATCGCAGCGCAATACGGTACTGGCGAGGCCCTGTTCGCGGCGGCGTTGTCGGGTGCGGCGCTGCTGATCAACAACTTCCCAGAGCAGGGCTTTAACGAGGATCTGTATGCCTGGCTGTTGCGCATCAGCTTAAATCCGGTGCTGTGGTGCATCGCCGCTGTCACTCTGGGAGAAATTCGCGCCAGCCATAAACGACGAGCCGAAGCCTTGCAGATCGACCTGGTGGAGGCGCAGCAGCAGGCAGAGGCGATCGCCGATGCCTATGACCGCTTGCTGCGGATCAAGACCGACTTGGAAGCGCAGGTCGCTGGCCAGCGGCAGACCGTACGGACGATGTACGCTGCTGCCCGCGCTATCGAACGCCAAAGCACGGAGGAGGTGCTCGCCGGGATCCCAGAGGTCGTCGCGGCAGTGCTGCACCCCGAAAAGTTCTCATTCTTCCTGCTTGATCGTCACGAACTGAAGCTTGCCGCCAACCAGGGATGGACCTCCGACGATCGGTTTCAACACAGATTCCGAGCAGGGACCCCGCTGTTTGCGGCCGTAGTGGAACAGCGACGTTTGCTTATCGCATCCGAGCCGGAGAACGAAGCCGTTCTGGGAAAACAAGGCCTGTTGGCCGGCCCCTTGTCCAGTGAGGAGAGTGGTGAGCCATTTGGCATGCTGAAGATCGAGGGTATGCAGTTCCATGAACTGACGCCGGCGGCCGTGCAAAACTTCCGAATTCTCTGCGAGTGGATCGGCGCCGCCTTTGCTCAAGCCCAACGCTTCGAGCGGCTGCAAGGCGCAAGCAAACGGGCCACGTTCGCCTTGGCTGGATAGTCACAGGCGCACCTCAGTAACCCATCCGGATCTGCCCTTCTAATGCGGATCATCTCCGCCTGAGCGGGCCGGGTCCGCGAACGGGGCGCTTAGCCGGGGGCGACCTTCGCCTCTGCCCTGCCAATTGGTTCACAGTGATTGTGCGTGATTAACGCCGCGGCAAAACCATGTCCGCTATCCTTAATTCCGGTTCCGGAGGCCAAAGGTGACGGTGAGAACGCCCGAGATGCCAGCGCGCCGGCAAATCGATCAGATTGCCCTCATAGCGGACGATGACCCCGGTATGCGGGACGTCCTGCGCTCGCTCCTGAACGAGGCCGGCTACACGGTGGTCGCTGCCGCCAGCGGCGAGGAGGCGCTGAATTTGGCCGAACATCTCGACGCCACTGTGGCGATCGTGGATTTGGCGATGCCGAACGGCGATGGACTGCACACCTGCAGGGCGTTGCGCCAGATGGGCGCGTGGCAGCACGTGCCGATCCTGATCCTCACCAGCCACCATACGGACAAGGCGCTGCGCGCTGCCAGAATGGCCGGCGCCACAACTTTTGTGTGCAAGCCATTTATCCCTTCCATGTTGCTGCGCCGCATCGCCAGTCTCACCGGCCAGGGCAGTGTAGGGATCGCCGCCGCCCCGATGGTGTGGACGGACCGGCCAGCACAGATGGTATCGCATGGAGATCCATTGTCTGAGCCGATTGTCTGGGAAAAGGTCGAGCCAGCACGCCCGGATGAGCGTTTCTCGGCCGATCGCGCCGTCCTTCAGGCCTATCGCAACGCCGATCCTGGCAAATGGGCGGCGTCGGCTCCCAGCAGTCCTAGGGCCGAATGCGCTGAGCCACGCCACTTGCGCGTGTTGGTAGCCGAAGATGAACAACTGACCCAGGAGATCGTCGTCCATATCCTGACTCAAGAAGGATACCGGGTGGACCACGCGGGCAATGGCCAAGAGGCGCTGGCCGCCGTGATCCGCGGGCGATACGACCTTGTGCTGATGGACGTGAACATGCCCGGCCTCAACGGCATCGAGACAGCACGGACCATCCGTTCTTTGCAGAACCAGAAGGCGCGGGTGCCGATCGTGGCCATGACAGCCAACGCTTTCCATTTGTATGCAGAGGAAATGCGCGTGGCCGGGATGAACGGCTATCTGATGAGGTGGACCCCTCCAGTTGGACAGTTTGGCGGCTTGGATAAGCTCGGTTCTGGTTGTCGTCATGCCGCCAACTGATCCATCCCGGATGCCCAGTAAGCGTCGTCCGGTGTGCGTCCGGTCAGCGTCGAATGTGGGCGCCTGGCATTATAGTAGCCGATCCACCAAGTCAGTCCGGCACGCAATTCCGATCCGGTCTCGAATGCGTTCAGATAGATGCACTCATACTTCAGGCTGCGCCAGAGCCGCTCGATGAATACGTTGTCCATCCAGCGCCCACGGCCGTCCATCGAGATGCGTACACCCGCTTTCTCCAACACACCGGTGAAGCGCGGTGAGGTGAACTGGCTTCCCTGGTCGGTGTTGAAGATCTCGGGACAGCCAAACCGTGCCAAAGCCTCTTCCAGAGCCTCGATGCAGAACTCACCATCCATGGTGTTCGACACTCGCCAGGACAGAACCTTTCTCGTCGACCAGTCCATGATCGCGATCAGATAGTGAAAGCCACGCCGCATCGGAATGTAGGTGATATCGGCGCACCACACTTGGTTCGGACGGTCGATCACCAGGTCCCGCAACAGATACGGATAGATCCGATGTCCAGGATGCGGGATCGTTGTTCGTGGCCGTTGATAGATCGGCTCCAGTCCCATCCTGGCCATCAACCGACGCACCCGCTTGCGGCCGACCGCGTAGCCCTCGCGCCGAAGATGGCGCGCCATCTGGCGAGACCCATACCAAGGGGTCTCCAGGAACTGTACGTCAATCAGCCGCATCAACGCCAGGTTCAGCGGTGTCTCGCCGGCAGGCTGGTAGTAGAACCCCGACCGGCTGATCGACACCAGTTCGCACTGGCGCACCACCGACAACCGTGGATGTTGCGGTTGGATCATCTGACGCCTCCGTTCGACACTCATCGACCGAAGGCTTTCGCCAAAAAATCCCGCTCCACCAGCAACTGACCGATCTTCGCGTGCAGCTTCTCAACCTCCGCCTCGGAAGACTTCGCCGTCTCCTGCGCCGCCGAACGGTCAGAGAACGCCGCCGCCAGCCCTTCCATCGCCTGCTTCTTCCACTCCCCACCATCGTCTGGTGGATGCCGTGCTTGCTCGCCAGCTGCGCCGCTGTCAGCTCACCGCGCAGCGCTTCAAGAGCAACCTTCGCCTTGAATTCCGCCGAATACCGCTTCCGTTTGCCCATCATTCAGGTCTGTCCTTCTCAGGAGCAAACCGAGCTTAACCTCCTGTCCGATTTTTCGGGTCCACCTCAGAACGGCTATCTGAGATGAAGCCGATCAATCCTTCAGCCTTGATCGATTGCGTTCGCGAGCACTTGGGAGGCGACTCCCAGGGGGATCGATGTTGGTCCGGTCCGCGGGTCCGCACGCTCGATCTCTAAGGTAAGCGACATGACACGGACACGATCGACACGGCGAAGCTCGGTTCTACTGGCTCGTGGTAAAGCAACCGCCGAGCTAAGCGCGAAGTGAGCTCCAGGAGGGCTCAATGCAGGAACAGATCGCCAGGAACGAGGCTTCGGTACCTTCGCCGTTCCGACTACTCATCCTGGAAGACACCCCTACGGACGCCGAGCTCGAACAGCTCACGCTGCGCAGAGCCGGATTGCAGTTTGCCGCACAGGTCGTCGCTGCCGAGGCAGACTTTCTCGCGGCGCTCGCCACGTTCCGACCTGACATCATCATCGTCGATTATCGAGTACCCGGATTTGGTGGCTTCGAGGCCGCACGCATAACGAGGTCGAAAAGTCCCGGCACGCCGATCATTCTCGTGACTGGAGTGCTCAGCGATGAGGCCGCCGCCGAGCTGCTGAAGACCGGCATCGGCGATTACGTACTAAAGGACCATCTGGCACGACTGCCGAACGCAGTGATCGGGGCGCTCCGCGACGCCGAAGCGGCAAGAGAGCGGCGAAAAATCCAGCAGGCGCACAACGAGCTGGCTTGGATCCTTGAATGCGCCAAGGATGGGGTTATCGGCGTCAACTCGGCGGATGTAGTGACCGCATGGAATACCAGCGCTGAGACGATCTACGGCACTGCTGCGAGCAATGCGATTGGTCAGCCGCTTCGTAAGGCCTTGGAGGCGGGCTACTCACGTGCACTACGTCATGCGCTCAGCCGTGCCCGGTCGAGCGGGCGGCCCATGAGCCTGGAGACAAAATACCGAGCCAATAACGGGAAGGTTTCCGTACCTGTCGTTGTCCTTCTCCGCCACGCATGCCGACGATGGTACGAACAAGGGTGCCTCTATCATCGTGCGCGACATCACCCGCCAGAAGCAGCTGCAGCTGGACCTGGAGCGGACTTCCGAACACTTATCCGAACTTCTGCGACAAAATGTGCAAGCCAACGCCTCTTTGCAAAGCGAAATCGAGGTCCGTCGCGCAGCGGAGGTGGAGGCTGCCCGGGCACGTCTCCAGGCGGAGCAGACCAGTAGCGCCAAAACCTCCTACATCTATCGTATGAGCCACGAAATTCGCACGCCGATGACCGGTATCATCGGGTTTGCTGATCTTCTCCTGGACTCGCCCCTGTCGGATGAACAGACCAGCAAAGTACGGAATCTACGCCAGGCTGCGACGTCTCTTCTTGCCATCATCAACGACATTCTTGATATCTCGCGAGTGGAATCGGGCCAGTTCAAACTGGAGAACATCCCGACCGACCTGCGCAGCATGATCGATAGTGTGCTTGAGACGGTAAAATCAACGGCGGATGCGAAGTCACTCCATCTACGATGGTCCAGCGCAAGCGATGTGCCGACCTGGGTTTTGACGGACCCAACGCGATTCCGACAAATCCTGCTGAACCTCGTGAGTAACGCCCTGAGATTTACTCGGCAAGGCGAAGTCATGGTTTACGTGACCCGTTCAGCGAAGTCGTCCGCCGAATTGCTACGTTTTGAGGTACACGACACAGGGATCGGCATCCCGTTGGAAAACCAGCGTCACCTATTTCAGGAATTCTATCGTGTGCGGGGGGACGGAAGAGCTGACACGGAGGGCAGCGCCTAGGCTTGGCCATCAGCCGCCGTCTGGTCGAAGTCATGGGGGGCGCCATTGGAGTGAAAAGTCAGGAAGGCGAAGGATCCACATTCTGGTTCGAGCTTCCACTACCAACTACGACGTCTTCCTCTGGCCCTGTGCCGGAGCGTAAGCCCGCGGGACCTGCGACAGCCGGCCGAGTTCTGGTCGCCGAAGACCTGCCGATGAACCAGATGATTATCGCCGAGATGTTGGAAAAAGAAGGCCATCGTGTCCGGCTTGCCGACAATGGGGCCATGGCCGTTGCAGCCATGCGCGATGAAACATTCGATGTCGTCCTGATGGATATGGAGATGCCGGTCATGGATGGCCTTGAGGCCACCCAGGTTATCCGCAGCATGGAAAGCAAGGCACGCACGCCTATTGTGGCGCTAACCGCGAATTGTATGATCGATCAGGTTGCCGCCTGTCGGCAGGCAGGTATGGATGATTTCATATCGAAACCGATCGATCGGAGCGTCCTGCTGCACACAGTAGCCACCTGGATTGGGCACGAATCCGCTGTGGTGATGCACAAGGACAGCGAACCTCCGGAAGGGATGAAGAATAAAATTGTCGCAACGCTCGAGCGACAATTTGGGGCGGAGAAGGCGCTCCGGTTCGCGTCGATGGCGACTTCAAAAATTCAAGAAGTGGTTGGGGAGTTACGGGATTGCCACGATCGGTCGGCGGCCGCACATGCGCTGCATGATCTAGTATCGATTGCAGGTAATGTAGGACTACGCGAGCTCAGCGAGCAGGCGCGCCAGCTGATGAACGTGTTTCAGCAAAATTTGGCCGACACTGCGCTGGTAACCCAAGTCATGGCCTCCGCCGAGGCTGCTTTGGCGCAACTTGGAGACGAAAGTTCTCGGGACCCATCGGCGACCTCTCCCCGCCCGCACAACGGACAGTTGGCCGGATAAAAAATGGGCGACGGTGCATGCCTAGAGATTCATCTATGTTGAAGATTATCCAGACATAATGCTCGGTTAGATCCGCGTAATCCAGCGAGAGTCTTATGGACATCACCTCCGCCACAATCGATGTTGGGTCCGAGTCGTCGAGCGACGGACCGCCCTTCGGCAACTCAGCCCCAGTGGCCATACGGGAACTACTCGATGCGATTCCTCTCCCGTTGGCGATCGTTGACGACAATCTGAGGTGTGTCGAGCTCAACCGCCGCATGGCGGCGACGCTCGGCAGTAGCGGAGAGAAGTTGCGAGGGCTGCCAATTCGCGAGATCGTTCCAGCCTTTGCGGCGGAACTCGAAACTCACTTCCTGCGGGTGCTGACCGGCGACATCGTTGAGGACAGCGTGTTGCGCGATGGATCCGAGCACGCTGTGGTGGGGAGAGGCGAAAAGCATTCATTTGCCGCCCTCCGGAACGCGTGCGGCGCCGTAGCGGGGGTTTTGTGGGTAGCCCGTGAAGACCGGCCAACGGTATCAAGCGCCCGGTCTGTCCCAGGCTTGCAGAGATGGCGGATCCTCATGGCCGAGGATCTGGCCATGAACCAGGAAATCATAGCAGAGATGCTGGAATCTGCCGGTTACGAGGTAGTCACCGTTGCAGATGGCGCGTCCGCCATTGACTCGGTTCGTCGGGAGTCATTCGACCTCATACTGATGGATATTGAGATGCCGCTGATGGGCGGCCTCGAGGCCACTCGTGCGATCCGGGCGCTGGGTGAAGCTGGCGCGGTTCCGATCGTGGCTATGACGGCCAACCGAGGGCCGGAGCAGCTAGCGGCCTGTCGTACCGCAGGCATGGACGCTTATATCTGCAAGCCTGTTGACCAGGCGGATTTGCTTTCCACCATGCGAAAATGGCTCAAGAGCAGCCACAAGGTGCAGCCCGAGCGGCAAGCTGGGCGGGATAACACCATTGACTTTGGGGTTCTGGAGAACATTCGAGCCCACTTCGGTCCTTTTAGGACACAACAGTTCATCCGTGAGGTGTGTATTCGGCTGGAGTATGTTCTGCTGCAACTTTCGTCGGAAGCGGACAGTAAACACCTTGGGGACGACCTGCATTCGCTGGTATCGATGGGGGGGCACCTTGGGCTTCGTGATCTGAGCGAAAGGGCGCGGGCCTTTATGGTCGCCTTGAGGAAGCAGACGAGCAACATAGAGATTGTGACAGAGGAATTCCGGAGATCAGCGCTGCGGGCGCTCGCTGCACTGCAGCAGGTGGATGCGGGGCCTACCAGAAACACGAAGAAGCTAGGCAAGAAGGCGCAAGACCGAGAGGCGCGTAAGTCTAGAAGTTTGTTTTTGATCTGACGGAATGTCGGTCTGGCGTGGTCGGTGTCCGCCGGGGATCAAATGGCAGCAGACTCATCGAAATCGCAGTCAGAAGCAGACCGTCCAAATCTGCGCGTCTCAGAATGCTCTAGATATGACGTCGACGCAGCTCGCCGTTATTGACGATGAAGGTCATGAAGGGCAGCCGGGCGATACGGGATGATACCAGCGAATACGCGTAGATAAGGGACACCAGAGCGGCACCAGCGTAGCCATAGCCCTGATAGCCCAGCCCTAGCCACAAAGTGACCAAGGTCAGTCCCGCGTTGAGCAGGAGAAACACCGCAGATACACGGAGGAGTTCGCGCCTGAGATCGAAATAGGAGAGAATTGCCATTGTACAGAGTAGGATCCCGTGGAACAGAGCCCCGATCACGCCAAATCGGAAAATTGGCACCATTTCCGGATCGCCTTGCGCCAGGCCAATTAGGTGCGGTGCGGAGAGAATGGCCAGATAGCAGACCGCGACCTGCAGCGCGATGATGCTACGCATTCCTTCTCGCAGCACGCGTACAATTGTGAGGTGGTTGCGGTCGATTTCGTCCGCCGTCGCATCATTCTCGATGTCTTGGTAGAACCGCTGATAATGCTCAAAAAACCGCGTCTCGACGACAATCAGGAACAGTGTTGCCGTGGGGATGATGGTGAGATAGGCGAGGAACATTGCGCTGTCGTACGACGGATTGGACCAGATCCCCTCGCCGTGACCATGTTCCCCGGCGCGAACCACATGATCCATTTGTCCACCCAAATCCTGCATTGTAGAGCAGGCCGATGACGGCGAACTGCCAGTAGCGGCGAAAACTGAAATCAACAAGGACCGTACCCGATACGGGTATTCGGCAAAAATGTGCGCCGAGAGGGCAAAGAAGATGAACGCCAGCCCGACGGTGAAGCCAGCCAGCATGCCGGCGGCGCCAAATACTCGTCCGGCGGATACAGCACAGGCGAACGCAAGCAACGTACCTGCAGCGAACGCCGCGCAGATCGATCCGAAACTCTGCAGCGCCGACAGAAAAGGGCAGGCGACCCAAATGCCACCCGCCACCTGCAGGCAGATGATAGCAATCAAACGCTCGGCCGGCGGCATGTCGACGAAGAAACCAAAGAAAACGATGCCGGGGATCGCCTGCACGCAAAACAGCAGCGGCAGGGCCCCCAGGAACAGGCTGGTGGCGACTGTTACATCCTTGGCATAGATCTGGTCGGCGAGGTGGCGAGTGACAACGAGCGCGATCGGGCCCGCCGCGACCAGCGAAAAGCAGAAATTATAGCGCACCATCGACGAGAAGCGCTGCAGGTCCGGCATGGGCACGATGGTGTGCCCGATCAACTGGATGCCGCCAAGCGACAGGACAATGAAAAGCCATGGGCCGCAGGAGATCACCGCAGCATGCGAATACGCGCGCAGGCCGGACAACAGCGTGTCCTGCCGCGCAAGTTTTCGCAGAGCGAAGCCGATGCCTGCCATCAGGCGGCCTTTCTGAGCGAAGAGCGATCCGGCATCGCCAGGTGTTCCTGGTAGAGGTTGCGGTAAAGCTGGTCGACCGCCTTCTTGTTGTAATAGAGTTCGGTGCGGCGGCGGATGGCCTCGCCGCAACGCGCGCGCAGCTCGGTATCGGTCAGCAGGGCAGCGAGTCCCTTGGCTGTGGCCAGCGGATTTGCCAGCGGCGTGACAAAACCCGCTGGTCCGAGCGGCGGATCCTCGTCGGGCCGTCCCTCGATGATGTCGCGGCAGGAGCCGACATCAGTGGCGACGCTCGGGATCCCGGAGGCGCCCGCTTCGAGCAGCACGAGAGGTTGTGCCTCGCTGATGCTGGTCAGCGCGATCGCGTCCACCCGGCCAAGATATTCCCGCAGGTTCACCCGACCCATGAACGAGAAGGTCTCGCCCAGGCCGAGATGCGCGACCATCTCCTGGCATTCGCGGAAGTATACGGGATCCTCCTCGGTTGGCCCAAGCAGCAGGACCCGCACGGACGGCACCATATCGCGCAAAATGGCGGCGGCGCGGATGTAGGTCTTGACGTCCTTGATCGGCACAGCTCGTCCGATCAATGCGACGGTCGGCGGCCGCGGCGAGGTGTCGCGTGAGACTGCGAGTAGCCGTCATAGTCGACGCCGTTTGGAATAATCAACAGCCGATCCTGCGGCGCCCCATCGCGGAGCTGCATGACCTGATTTCCGGAGTAGAGGGTGGTGATCTTGTTACATGCCTCGTAGCAGGCTTGCGAATAACCGATGAACGCTTCTATCCACACATCGCGGAGATCGCGGCGCCGGTCCTCGATATCGAGCGACCCCGGAACTTTGTCGGCCAACCAGTGGGCCATGACGATTTCCACACGCCGCTCGTTGGTATAGATGCCGTGCTCTGTGAGCAGGCCAGGTCGACCTGTCTCCAGGACGGCCCTTGCCATCAGAGCCCGGCATAGCCGGTCGAGATGGTATGATAGACACGGGCGTGCGGCAGTTCGGCCAGGAGAACCGAGAACAGCCCTCCGGCCAGCGAGCGCCAGCTCCAGAAGTACTTGAGAAACGAGCTTCCAGAGACCGAGCCTTCGTACATGCGCCGCAAAATGCCGAAGGCAGCCTCGGAGTTCATCAGCGCCGCACGCGTCGCAGCGCGGGGACGCCGTCGCAGCGCCGCCACCAGCTGCCGGAAGTCGGCGAGCCCGCCACTCCTGAACAGTCGGGTTAACGGCGCCTCCATATCGGCGATCAGGCGTTCGACCGCCCAGGCCCCCGGCGCTTGCGGCTCTGACTGCTGCAGTGCGATCTCGGTCATGCGGATCACGTTCGGCGGCAGCTCGAACCGGAGTTGCTTCTCTGAATCGTCAGCCGAAAGAGCGACGATATGAAAGGTGAACTGGGGCTGTGATTTGATGAGATCGTGCACCCAGGAGGAGACGCCGCCGGCAATGAACGGGTAGGCGCCCTCCAGGATGAGGCAGATGTCGGCCTCAGGCTCACGTCGGCTCATGGTGACCCGCTAGTTGCGACAGTGCGCGACATGGCCCGCATCGCGGCGTCGCCGCCTGACCAGAGTCGCAGGGCTTCACCAACGCCGTTGGGAAGAGCCGCCAGATCGACACGGCCACCGAACTCGCGGCAAGCCTCCCGAAGCCGTCCGAACTGGCCGCGACGGAACAGGCAGGCAAAGTATTCGGCTA
>CAWKMC010000038.1:0-49717 GCA_963850535.1 uncultured Alphaproteobacteria bacterium
GGAACCGTACACCACCCGTGGCAACCACAGCGTCAGCTCCGGCACATAGGTGATGATCCCCAGCACGATCAGCAGCAGGATCAGGAACGGCAGGATGCCCCGGATCACCTCGCCGATCGGTGCATCGGAGATCGTCGACAGCACGTAGAGGTTCAGCCCAACCGGCGGGTGCACCAGTCCTACCTCCATGTTGTGGGTGAAGATGATGCCGAAATGCACCGGATCGACCCCGAGCGGCAGCAGCACCGGCGCCAGGATCGGCATCACCAGCAACAGCGTGCTTACCACCTCGAGGAAGCAGCCGATGATCAGCAGCAGCACGTTGATCGTCAGCAGGAACTCCCAGGTGGCGAAGCCGCGATGCGCGGCGAAGTCGACCAGTCGCCCAGGGATACCCGATCCCGTCATCCAGTGGCCGAACACCAGCGCCGTCGCGATGATCAGCATGATGACGCCGGCGCTGCGCAGCGCCTCGGCGATCACCGTCCAGCGTGCGGCTGACCGGGAAGCCGCGATAAACGCCGAGGCTGACGATCAGCGCGGTCACCGCGGCGAGCGCGGCCGATTCGGTGATGGTCATGAACCCGCCGTAGATCCCCACCAGCACGACGAACGGCACCGCCATCGCCGGCAGCGCGCGCCAGGTCACGCGCAGCCGCTGCCGTAACGACATCGGCGGCTCGGCGGGGAAGTCCTTGCGCCGCGCGTAGTAGAGCACCCAGAGGAAGAACGCGCCGGCCTGCAGCAGTCCGGGCAGGATGCCGGCGAGGAACAGCCGCGGCACCGACTGCTCGGTGACGATGCCGTAGAGGATCAGCGCCAGCGACGGCGGGATCACCACGCCGATCGTTCCGGACGCGCCCAGCACGCCGAGCGCAAAGCCGCGCGGATAGCCGCGCTCGATCATCGCCGGCAGCAGGATCGTGCCCATGGCCAGCGCGGTCGCGACCGACGAGCCGGAGATCGCCGCGAACAGCGCGCAGGACACGACCGCGACAAGCCCGAGCGAGCCCTTGATGCCGCCCAGCCATGCGGTGGACAGATCGACCAGCGCCTGTGCCACGCCGCCGCGCCGCATGAACGCCGCCGCCATGACAAACAGCGGCAACGCCATCAGCGTCGTGGAGTTGAGCTGGTCGATCATGTTCTGCGCCACGCCGACCATCGGTTGGCCGGAGACGAAGAACAGCACCGCCGCGCAGGTGCCCAGCACCAGGAAGATCGGCATGCCCGCAGCCAGCAGGCCGAAGAACATCACCAGGAAGCCGCAGTCCACATCGGCCAGTCTAGCGCGGCTCGGGACGGTATGCGCGAGATCGGCGGCGCCTCGTGCGCGATCGCGTGGCCGACCGTCATGATGCGCGGGTCGAAGAGGAACAGGTAGCGGAACAGCCGCGCCAGATAACGGATCAGCATCAGCCCGCCGCCAACCGGCAGCGCCAGATAGTAGATCCAGATCGGGAACTGCAGATCGGAGGAGCTGCGCTGATCGAGCAGCACGCGCAGTGTCCACCACCTCCCAGCCGTACCACACCATGCCGGAGGTGAAGGCGATCGCCACCAGGCAGTTGAACATCTCGACCCAGCGCTGCGCCTGCGGCGGCAGCAGGCGCAGCACCAGATCCGGACGCACATGGCCGTTGGTGCGCACCAGATCGCTGGCAACGATCATCACCGCCCATACGGCGACATAGACGATCACCTCCTCGGCCCAGGTGATCGCGTGCTCGGGATCGATGTAGCGGCCGAACACCTGCAGCACGGCGATCACCAGCGCGAAGGCGCCAAGCAGACCGACGACGATCCGCTCGACCCAATCCCAGGCCGCAGGATTGCGCGGCCATGACTGGCAACCTTCGGACGCAGCCTGCGTCAGCGTTCAGGCGCCGACATCCGCCATGACCAGCTCGACCAGCTTGGGCGAGATGTGCGCGTCCTCCACCGCCTTGTCCTGCACCTTCAGCATCTCGGCGCGCGTCGCGTCGAGTTCGGCTTGCGGCACGTCGACGAACTTGACGCCCTGCTTCTCCAGCGCACGCGCGGCCGCTCTCCTGCGGCTTCGCGGTGTTGTCGCGGTAGGCGGCGATGTTGTCGTGCCCACAGCTTGACCATCGTCTCCTGCAGCTTGGGCCCGATCTTCTGCCAGAACTCCGGATTGACCATCGGCACGTAGAGTCCCATGCCCTGGTTGTCCTGCAGCGAGTAGCGCAGGCCAGAATCGAACAGCTTGGCGCTGTTGACGCTCTCGTTGCTGCTGATCAGCCCATCGAACGTGCCCTGCGACATCGCCAGCGGCACGTCCGGCCAGGCGGTGACGTTGGGGATGCCGCCGAAGAAGCGGATGCGGAAGGAGTTCAGCACGCCGCCCGGGCTGCGCAGCTTCATGCCCTTCAGGTCGGCGAGCGAATTGAGCGGCTTGCGGGTCGAGTACCAGTTGTTGAAGCCGAGATCGAACCATGGCCCGAGCACCTCGACCTTCAGCTTGCTGGTGATCTCGCCGTTGACGAATTTGCCGCCCGCGCCGTCGGCCGCCTTGTGCACCATGTCGATCGGCCGGCCGTACAACGCCGGCAGCTGGGAGAAATCGGCGTCGGGGACGAAGCCGGTGATCGTCCAGGTGCCCGGACAGGCCATCTCCACCTGGCCCTGCACCAGCGCCTTCAGCACCTGCAGATCAGGGAACAGCGAGCCGCTCTCGAACAGCTTGGTCTTGATCTGGCCGCCCGACGCCGCTTCCAGCTTGCCCAGAAAGTCGTGGAACGCGACGTTGCGCGGATGCGATGGCGCGGTGTCGAGCGAACAGCGCAGTTCAAGCGGCGCATCGCCTCTGGCGTGCCGCAGGATGGCAAAACTGCCCAAAGTCAAAAGCGAGCTGCGCGCAAATGCGCGCCGCGAAAAACCATGCGCCATTGGCCAAATCCTCCAATCGTATTCGCGTAATACTGGCGGGTATGGGGACGCGCCCAGGGCGCGTCAAGGCGAGGTGGGCAGCGGTTCCGGAGGCGGCATCGGTTCCGGCGGCGGCAACGATGAAGGCGGCAACGAAGAAGGTGGCGGGCCAGGAGGCGCTGTCTCGAGTGGTGCGCCGTTCAGCGGTTGCTGTTCTACCGGCGCCTGAACCGCGCCAGCCGGCACCAACCAGTTATCCAGCGAACGCCGGACCTGATACTCGAACTCGACGTTCATCCGCTCCATCAGATCTTCGTCATGTCATAGAGGCGGCCTGACAGGTCATCCAGGTCGCCCGTGTAGCTCAGGACACGCTGGCCTGCGCATAGGCCGCACGGTGGTGGGCGTGTTGTAAATATCGAGCTGCACAGCGAAATTGCCGGAGATCGTGTCGCCCTGCCGGGTCAGCGATGCATCCTGGATCACGAATATCGCCAGATCGGCGCTGCCGAGCGCCTGCAACCGATCCTGCGCCATCGTTCGCAGGGCAAGCACCGGCGGCACCGGATCGTACTGGCTGACATCCGGCGGCGCGCCGGAAGGCACGAACCGCTGCTCGATCTGCATGCTCGCAACGTTCACCCGCAGCGGCACCAGATATTCGTAGTGCAGAGGCGGGAACGCTCGCGGCTCTTCCGCCGCCACCGCAGCCCGCCAGCAGCAGCGGCAAGAGCAACGACGCCGCCGGGTCAGCATGCGGGGTGCACTCGGCGCCGCGCACGTCCTGGCGCGGGAAGCGGAAGTCGAAGTTGCAGAACTCGCACGTCATCACGATGTCGCCGTCCACCGCCATGTGATCCAGATCGTCCGGCGGGAACCCTTCGAGGATGCCGACAAGACGCTGCCTGCGAGCAGCGGCAACCGTAGGACAGCGCACGTGCCCGATCCGCTGCGACGCCCTCGCTGTGGAACAGCCGATAGAGCAGTCGCTGCGGTGGCAGGCGTCGTCCAGCAACTCTCGATCGGTCAGGGTGAGCGGCCAGCGTGGTCGCCGTCCGCCAGCTCTCCTCCTGCGCCTCCTCATCCATCGAGGGATCGATGCCGCCGGCGCCGGCGATCTTCTCCAGCACCAGCGCGCCGGCCCGCCAGCCATCCGGCGTCTCATCGCAGGCGAGATGCACGAAACAGCGGAGCTGTTCGCTGGTACGGAAGTAGTGCAGCGCCATCTCAGCCAGGTTGCCGCCCTCGATTGTGACAATGCCCTGGTGCCGGTGCTGGTCCGGGCCCTGATCGACGGTAAATGCCAGGTAACCGCCGCCCAGCAGTTGGTCGGCCGACGGAGATGGATCGGTCTGCAGCAGCGCCTCGAGCTTTTGCGGCTTGGCGCGCGCGTAGCCGCGCAGCGCCCCGGTATGCGTGCAATCAGCCAGCAGCATGGGTACCGGCCCGTCGCCCTTGGCCTGCAGGCTGAACGAGCCACGGAACTTGAGCGCGGTGGACAGGGCTGCCGCCAGCGCCAGCGATTGGCCGCTGAGCCGCGTCACCGCCGGATGGTTGGGATGCCGCGTCAGCAGTGCGTGTGCCAGCGGGCCGAGCCGCACGAGGCGACCGCGCACCGGCCGGCGGGGCAGGTGGAACGGGGTCACGCCACGCGGCACGACAATATCGGGCACCGGCGGACGGTCGCCGTCGAGGAACGCAGGGGTTTCGGACATCGCCCCCAACATAGGCATGCCTGGCCGTGCGGGCTACCGTCCGGCGGATGCGTGACATTTCGCTTCGCCCCATGGCGCCGGAGGATGCCGGCCCGGTCGCTGCACTCATTCGTGCGGCCTTCGTCGCCCAGTCCGTCGTGACAGACCCGCTGCCTTCTGCGCTGCGCGTCACCGAGGCGGACGTCGCAGCGCATCTGCGGATAGGCAGCGGGATGGTGGCGGAGGTGACAGAGACGTTGGTTGGATCGGCCCTCTGGGCCGCGCAGGACGGCGGCCTCTATTTCGCGCGCCTCGCAGTCGCGCCGTCCTGGCGTCGCCGCGGCTTGGGGCGTGCGCTTGTCGCGGCGGCCGAGGCGGCGGCGCGCCATGCTGGGCTTCCGGTGGTGCGACTGAGCACGCGGCTTGCGCTGCTGGACAATCGCCGGCTGTTTGCCGCCTGCGGCTTCGTCGAGACGACACGCGAGGCACACCCGGGCTATGCGGAACCGACTTTTGTGAACATGGAGAAGCGACTGTCATGGGCGCCAGGCCCTGGGTGATTCTCGCGGCGATCGCGCTCGCCCGCGCAGGCTTTGGCTATCAGTATCAGACCGTCGCATCGCTCGCGCCCGACCTGATGCGGCAATTCCGGCTGGACTATGCCACGCTCGGCACGCTGATCGGCGTGTTCATGTTACTGGGCACCTTCCTCGCCTTGCCGCTTGGGCTGCTGGCGCGCCGGATCGGCGACCGGCTGGTGCTTGGCGCCGGCGTCGGCCTGATGGTGGTGGGTCCGGCGATCAGTGCCGCCGCGGCTGATCCGGCCGGTATTGGGCTCGGTCGCAGCATTGCCGGCGCCGGCGCCGTGGCGATGATCGTGCTGCAGAACAAGGTCATTGCCGACTGGTTCTCCGGTCGGCGCTTCATGTGGGCGATCAGCATCTCGGTGGCGGCTTACTCGATGGGTGTCGGTCTTGCGCAGCTGGTCCTGCCTCCGTTGGCACGCAACGCTGGCTGGCAGGCAGCAGTCCTGTCGAGCGCGGTGCCGATGGTCGTGGCACTCGTGCTGTTCCTGGCGAGCTTCCGTCCATCGCCCGCTGCCGCAGCGCCATCGCGACGGTTCGCATGGCCCAGTGGTCGCGAGTGCCTGCTGCTGGTGATCGCCGGGCTTATCTGGACGGCCTACACCGCCGGCTACTCTGCCTACACGGGCTACGTGCCGTCGCTGATGGCGGCACGGGGCGAGGGCCTCGTGCTGACCGGTGTCGTGCTCACCATCGCCACATGGGGCAACGTCCCGGCGACACTGCTTGGTGCCAGCCTGGCCGAGCGATTCGGTGCATTGCTGATTTTTCTCACAGGCACTGCTGCATTGGTGATCGGCATGCTCGGCGCGGCGCTGTTGGACTGGCCGATCGTGTGCGCCGTGGTGGTCGGCGTTATTGGTTCCGCCCATCCCGGTGTGATCATGGCGGTCGGGACGCTGTCGGCAAAGCCGGCAAACCGCGCGGTCGGTATGGGCCTATTCTACTCCATATATTATGCCGGTGGAGCAGTGGTCCCCGCATTCTGCGGCTGGTCTGCCGACATGGTTGGTGGGCCGGAGGGGGCACTGTTCGCTGGGGCCCTTATCTCGGCGATCGCAGTGCCGATGTACTTGCTGCATCGACGCTTGGCAGCGCACGAACTCATGCTGGCGAGGGCGTAGCGCAACCTTACCTCAGCGCGGCTTGTCGCTCCTTCACATATGCCACCGCCAGTGCTGTGAGACTCACAACAGATAGCATGGCGGCGATCGCATGCCCGGCTTCCCACCGCGTGCGATAAGACGCCCAGTCGGATGGCATGCTCGTTGGCGTCCACGATGCGACCGCGACATTGACCGGTTGGTTGAGGAGAAAGAAGGCGACGAGCATGCCCGCATATCCGGCACTCGCGAGAACAGTCGGCGCAAGGACGGTGCTGGATCGCCGCCGGCGATAAACCAGCCAGATACTCGTAAGCAACGCGCCGATCTCGGTCGGGCCACCGAGAAACGGACCCCAACCGCGATACAGGTGTTGCTGCACTGCAAGCCAGAGCTCTGCGTCGAGTGCGAACTTGTTGGGCAACTCGAGAACGTGCGCCATTGGCGCCAGAACAACGAGCACGGCGAACCCGATATTGATACGGCGGATCCAGATCATGGCTGTGCTCCTCACTCACTGGTTCCATACGCGTCGATTTGCAGTGCGAGGCAAAGCCGCAAAACGTGCCAGTCGGCCGCATGGTTTCCACGGCCGCCATGGAAATGCGATAACGATGGGCATGCAGCCCGGCAAGGTGCAGTATCTGGAGGGACTGCGGGGCATCGCGGCGATGCAGGTAGTCTTGCTGCACTTCGTCACCGGCTTCATGCCCTCGACCGTCACACATGTCTGGCCGCCGCTGCGCATCGTGTTCGATGGCCACACCGCAGTGTATGTGTTCTTTCTGATCAGCGGCGCGGTGCTGACGCCCTCCTTTACTCGGCCGGGCAGCTTCGCCGTCAAGCTGACCAGGCGCGTCGTCCGACTCGGCATCCCAGTTGCCGCCGCCGCGGCTGTCGCGACCGTGCTGCTGATGTCGCTGCCGGATGCGCATCGTCGGGCCGCGGCCATCACGCACTCTGCATGGCTCGCCATGGATTCGAGCGGCGCGCCCACTCTGGCCCACGTTGCCCGCGAAATCGGCCTCGACAGCCTGTTGCTTGGATATCGCGAGGCGACTCTGTTCGGTCCGCTCGTACCATATCTGCCACCAATGGAGCGGTCGCTCGACGCACCATTCTGGTCGTTACATCTGGAACTGTACGGCTCTCTCCTGGTGCTCTGCCTGGTCTCGCTGCGCGCCTGGTCGCTTGTCGCGCATCGCGTCGCAATCGTGGCGGCAGCGTTGGCTTTTGCGACGCATCCGATGTTCCTCTTCGTGTTAGGTCACCTGCTGCAACCGCGTCCCCCGCGACCTGGCCCGAGAGGGGACGGCAAGGCGCTTACGGGCTTGGCAGTCCTGCTGTTTGGCATTGCCTTATGCGCTTCCAAAGATTGGCGCGCTGTCGAGTGGCCACGTCAGTTGCTTTGCCATACCGAACTTGCTTGCGCACCCAACTTGTTCCAGTTCCAAAGCCAGCTTGGCGCAATCGCGCTGTATCTTGGCGTTCTTTGGTGCCCGCTGGTCTGGCCAATCCTGGAAAGTACGCCATGCCGTTACATCGGGCGCCTGTCCTTCAGCATCTACCTGCTGCACTTCCCCATTCTGTTCACCATCGTCTGCGCAGCCTTCGTGGTCATACCGTCAGTCTTTGTCGCATTTTTGCTGCTTCTCGGCGTGACACTGCTCGCAGCGATTGGCTTTGAGCGCACGGTTGACCGTCCTGCCATCGCCCTTAGCCGGCGGATCGGCCGTATTCAACGTCGCAGTTCGTTGACCAGTGCCTCGGCTTGATCCAAATCCATCGTCAGGGCCTGATGCGCGATAGACCCTGAAAATCCTGCCCGCGCCAAAACCCCAAGTTCGCGTCGCCTGCCGGCTTCGTCTGGTGTTTGCCCTTGCCGAAATGGCCCGATCCGCCGCTTCCGCGCGAGCACCAGCGCCGCCGCGAGTTCGCTCTGCTCCGGAGCCAGCGTGGCGGTGGCGGCAGTCTCCGGATCCACCCCCTTCGCTGCGAGATACGCTGAAACGGCGCGCCGTGAACGGCCTGCTCGCACCAGACTACGTGCGCGGCTTTCCGCGTAGGCAGCGTCATTTACCGCGCCGGCAGCGACCAGTCGCGCCACTACCTCTCGCACCGCATTTCGTGCCGCCGCCGCCTGTGCGGCAATGGCCTCTGCATCGGGCTCGTTCTGTTGCGCCAGACGCTTCCAGCGATCCACCCGCCGTTCCAGCACGCTGCGGAGACCTGCCTCTGTGGCGGCGTAGCGCGCCAAATACGCGAGCGCCGCGTCATGCAGCGTCGCCACGTCGGGCGCCGGGCCTGCCGGGCGGGGAGGGCGGTGAGCCATCCGGCCAAGATGGCACGTTGCAAGGGCGCGAGCACCTTCGCCGTCATGGCGGGTGGGTGGCTTGGCCACGCTCGGCAGACGAGTTATCGCTTGCAGCGCAGGCCGATCGGGCGGGGATCACATTTCGATAAGAGCGGCCCAGAGTTGGGAGCATTTTCCCGCTAAAACCGGAATCCTCCCCTTGTCATTGCGAACTCCAGATGGCGCTCTTGCACGTCGCTCGAAAACGCCGGGGGGATCGGTTGCGTCTCATAGTGTGTCTATTGTCGTTGTTGGTTCTGGCCCGCGGATCTGCAGTTGCTCAGACGTCCCAAAGTGAGCAGCCAGTCACTCAACTGCCACCAGTCGAGGTTGTCGGCACGTCGCCGCTGATAGGTTCCGGCATAGACCGGAACAAGGTGCCGGCCGAAACGCACGTCTTGAACAGCGATGATCTGAAGCGCGAGGGCGTGCCCGATCTATTGGGTTCGTTGAACCAGCAAGTCGGCGGCGTCAACGTCGATTCCGCGTCGGGGAATCCGTTCCAGCCGACACTCTTTTATCATGGCTTTGCTGCATCGGGGCTGCAGGGAACGCCGCAGGGGCTTGCGGTCTACGTCAACGGCATGCGCTTCAATCAGCCGTTCGGCGACACTGTGGATTGGGACCTCATCCCGAACATTGCGATCGACCGGATCAACCTCGTCGGCTCCAACCCGGTGTTTGGCCTCAACGCGCTCGGCGGCGCGGTGAGCGTGCAGCTCAAAGACGGGTTTTCCTACCACGGGTTCGAGGCCGATATTTCTGGCGGCTCGTTCGGCCTCGGACAGGGCGAGTTCCAGTACGGCAAGCAGGCCGGCAACGTGGCGACCTATGTTGCCGGTACCGTGCTGCACCAGGGTGGTTGGCGCGATTTGCAATCGAGCAATCTCCAGAATCTTTACGGCGACGTCGGCTGGCGCGGCGAGCGCGCGGAACTGCATCTGAATGTCACGGGGGCGCACTCGGTGCTCAATGGCCCGGGTACCTCGCCGGTCGAGCTGCTTTCGGCTGATCCTGCGGCCCAGTTCACCGCGCCCAATCAGATCAGTAACACGTACGGGGCGGTCAGCCTCTCCGGCACCCTGGACGTCACGGACACCACGTCGATACAGGCGCTTGCCTATTACCGCTACTTCCTCCAGCGGGTCACCAACGGCAACGTGCCGAATGATACGCCATGCGACGACACTCCCGGTTTGCTCTGTAACGGCGACGTCCCCAGCACCACGCTCGGTGGCGCCTTCATTCCAGACTTCCTCAGGGGTGGTCCCTATTCGGAACTCGACAATCAAACGACCAACACCAACGCCTACGGTGCGTCGCTTCAGGTTACAAATACCGACGATCTGCTCGGCTTCCCGAACCACTTCGTCGCGGGCTTCAGCTTCGACGGAGCGCAGACCTTGTTCGGCGCCGCCTCGTTCATCGGCGGATTAACCCCGCTCAGTCGCATCTTTCTTGGGCCAGGCATCATAATCGCTGAAACCGCCGTCAACTCACCGGTGCGGGTGGCGATTTCGAATGCCAACTATGGCGTCTACTTCGCGGATACTTTCAATCTCACGCAACGTCTCGCGCTGACTGTCTCTGGCCGCTTCAATGCGGCGCTCGTCGATCTCAAGGATGAGAATGGCGGGGACCTGACCGGCAATCACAGCTTCAACCACTTCAACCCGGCAGGTGGCGTTACGTACCGGGTCATGCCGTGGCTGACGGCGTATGTCGGCTACGCTGTGGCAAACCGTGCGCCTACGCCGGCTGAATTGTCCTGCGCCGGCCCGACGAATTCATGCAGCCTGGCCAACTTCTTCGTGGGCGACCCTGATCTGCAACAGGTGATCTCCTACACCGCCGAGGCTGGCGTGCGCGGCAGCTTTAAGCCGTTCGATGGTGCCAATCTAAGCTATAACGTCGCCTTCTTTCGCAGCAACCTCAACAACGACATCGCGTTCGTTAACAGTGTCACCACGGGGCGGGCCTTTTTCGCCAACGTCGGCCAGACGCGACGGCAAGGTGTTGACGTCGGATTGCAGTTCAAGAACGAACGCTGGCTCGCTTATGTCAATTACTCCTACACCGATGCAACGTTCCAAGATGGGTTCGTCGAAGCTGCCGGAAGCAATCCGGCAGGAGATGCGAACGGCAACATCACCGTGCAATCAGGCAATCGCCTCCCTGGCATTCCCGCTAACCAGGCCAAGCTCGGCGTCTATTACAAAGTGACGGACAAATGGACCGTCGGCGGCACGGCAATCGTCGCCAGCGGCACATTTCTGTTCGGCGACGAGGCCAACCTGACACCGAAGCTGCCGCCATACTTCACCATGAACCTGAGCTCCTCATACCAATTCACTGATCACGTGCAGCTGTTCGCCTGGGTGCAGAACCTGACCAACTCGAGGTACTACACGTTCGGCACATTCTCGCCGACCAGTTCAGTGTTCATCGCCCAGGCTCCAGGCGCGACCAATCCGCGCAGTTTTAGTCCCGCCGCACCGGTCGGCGGCTTTGGTGGAGTACGGGTCACGTTCTGATCGTCTGTTGCGGGCAGTTCCGGAGCTGAACCGTCTAAATCGCGGACGCTATCTGTTCCGTGAGTTGAATGCTCCTGGCATTCTGCTGCCGCCCAGCAACAACACAGCAACGACAAGCCCGGTCGCATTGCCGATGAAGTTTGTATAGATAGCACCTGGCTGACCGAACATCTGCATCAGTGGGATGCTCGCCATCAAGGTCGCGGCACCGCACACAATTTGCGGGAGATTACCAAGGAACAATTGGCCGCGAGCCTTGAAGGAGCTTCCAACGATCTGCGTCAGGCCAGCAATGCCGATTGCCAGGCAGTAGATCGGCAGCTGCCAGGCAACGCCTACATACTTGCCCCGATACAGGAAATCCATCAGGGGGGCACCGGCGGCCTGGGCGAAGAGGGCGCCCAACGCGCACACTGCGAGGTAAGGCATTGCCTCGTTCGCAATGCCATGCTGTTCGCGATTGGCGTGTTTCGCACTAAATCCGACAAGCCAGAACGCATTCATCGCGATGGTTATCTGCACCAGTGGGCTCGCAACATTGAAAATTACGCGCGTCTCGGCGACTGCCTCGAGACCTTGGATCTTCGCCAGGAAGATCATGATGCTCTCGGCCGTGACCCAGGTCCCAACCGCGCCAATCAGAGTGAACGGGGCATATCGTGCCTGGAACTTCAGGACCTCCGACAAGCTGAACGGTTGCCTGCCTTTCACCCGCGCGATCAGAAGCCCGAAGACCAGCGCGGCGCAGACGAGCGACCAGGCTCCTATGATCTCCCAGATCGCGAACCAGGATACTGACCAAGCCAGGATGCATAGGTAGCTGGTTACGGTCACACCAAGGAGATAGATGGTGCCCACCAGCGCGGACAGTCGCGCGGTGAGGAAAATCAGACACAGCCGGCGAGCGGTGAGCAATGCAAGGTTTGTCGATCCCCCGATACCCGCACCGACAATAAGCCAACCTGCTTCGGGCTGCCCAAGGCCCCATGCAAACATGAAGGCCAGTGTGCAAAGCGCGATGGCAGAGCCAAACAGCAGCAGATGAAGGTGCACAAGCGCCATCAGGTAGGAACCGCGCCGGTCAGCTCCGACTCGCGCAGACAACACCAGGAGCGGCTCAAGCAGACATCCATAGTGTACGACTGACAGGAGCAGGAATCCGGTGAAGCTGATTGCGAACAGCCCGTAATCATGGGGCGAAAGCCATCGGGCGAACTGCACGTTCAGCACGAAGTTGCTCAGTGCGAACACCCCCTGATCAGTCATCAGCCAAAACAGGCGAATGACTTTGTCCCGCACCTACGCGGCCTCGGTGCTTTGGCGGTAGTCGCGAAAATCACGCCTAAAAGGGCCGCTCAAATACCGGAACTCCATGCAAGGCCGAAAAAAATCTATTCGCAATGTTCAACGTTCAGTACAAGAAGTCCAACTTTATGGCGAGCTCGTCCGGAACTGCCGTTCGACAGCTGCTGGGCTGCAGCCATAAGCGGAAGAGATCGGTTAAGCCAGAAACAGTTTGGACGTTAGGCCGCCGCTGGCACGATGTCCTGATTCGCCGCCAGTTGCGGCAGCAGAGGCAGCAGCGTGCTAAGGTCCCGCTCGGCCACGCATACCAGATACTGCGCAGCTTCCGGTGTCTCGTCAGGAGTCTCCGGCAGAGGCAAGCCGTCCGGCCCCAGGGGCAGGGCGGTGAGGCCCAGTTCGCCATACACCTTCAGCAGTCCCGGCCCGGCGCGCCAGAACGCGGGATCGAGACCCTCCTGTTGTGCCAGGTCACGCAATCGCCAGATCGTAGACACGCGGTCCGCCTCGGCTCCCACTGGGTCGCCAATGGCCAGTAGCACACGACCGCAGCGCCGAAATGGAATGCCGGCCCGCTCTGCCTCGCCTAGCACCACGCCATCGGCCCGTGCAGGCGGGATCGCGCCACCTAGCAGCGCGAGGTGCTGCCGTGCTGCGGCGTCCCATGGGAGCCAGCGCACCTTGCCTGGGCGAAGGAGCCGCCAAATAGCAGTCAGCGCCAATGCCACGGCCAACGCCACCGTCAGGCGCAATGAGTGCGGCAGGTCCCGTGACATGACCACTGCCCACCAGGCATTGTTCGACAGCAAATACACCCGGGGCCGCGTGCCCGCCAACGCCAGTAGGCAGATGACCAGTGTGAACAGCGGGACCGCACTCGAGGCATCGAGTGGCCCGCTGAGCAGGCTGGCATGACGATAGAAGCTGCGCCGGAGCGGCGCCACCAGCATGGCCACCAGCACCAGCACGCCCACGATCCACAGTCGCTGCGGCTGTGTGGCGGTGAATGCGGCGCCGAGTACCAGCAGGAAGACCGTCGCGCCCCAAGCCAGATTGACCCGCTGCGAGAGGCCGAGGGCGACCACGATCAGTCCGGCGCCAATCAGCGATGGGATGAATTGCCCGGCCTGATTTGCCATATCGGCGAAATCCGGATCGATCCAGGAAAAATCGGACTCCGGCGCCAGCACCCCGACACACAGCAGCAGCACGCCGGATAGCGCCACCAGTCCAGTGGCGCTGGCGACGGCAAAATCGGGCTCGCTCCAGCGCGCCAGCGCACCCAGCCTCTCCCAGCGTCGCAGCAGCATCCCGCCACGCAGCAGCAGTTCGTTGCCGGTGAACAGGAAGCCCGCCAGGAACAACGGGATGATATAGTAGTAAAGTCGGAACACCACGATTGCGCCGACGATCTGCGGCGCGCTCATGTAGGGTTCCAGCCCTAGCAACATGGCGGTATCGAACACGCCGATGCCGCCTGGCAGGTTGGCGGCCAATCCAGCCGTGTAGGACGCGACGTAGACCCCAAGGAAGATCACCCAGGTAAGGTTCGGGGTCGGCGGCAGCAGCGCATAGAAGATCGACGCCGTGATCGCCACATCGACCGTTGCGAGCACCACCTGCAACACCGCCATTCGCCAGCCAGGCAGCACGATCTCGAAGCCGAACAGACGTACGGTGCCCAGGATGCGCGACAGCGTGACGTAGGCGATGACGATGCCCCACAGCAACCCGCCCACCGCGTACATTGCCTCGCCTGGCAAGTGTTGGCCGAAGAAAGGGATCGAGCGCGGCTCCAGAAACAGGATTGCCCCGCCCAGCACCATCCCTCCGAGCGCAAAGGTCAGGCTGCAAAATGCCACCGTCTTGGCGATCTGCAGCGGCGTCAGCCCCCAGTGAGCGTACAGCCGATAGCGTACGGCCGCGCCCGAGACGGCAGCAAAACCAAGATTGTGCGACAGCGCGTAGGCACAGAACGAGGCGAACGCGACGCGGCCATACGACACCTTATGCCCAGCGTAAATTGTGCCGAGCCGGTCGTAGATCGTCAGGACCGCGTAGGACAACACTGTCCACAGAAAGCCGATCGCCAGCGCGCGCGCAGGATAGTCGTGCAGTGCGGCCTCGATATCGCGCAGCCGCAGATGGCGGAATTCCTTCTGCACCACATAGATCGCGCCAATCAGCAATATGACGCCCAACGTCGCGGGCAACTGCCGAAGACAGGCCGCGCCGAAGCCGCGCAGGCGTTGCGCGCGCATCGCTATCAGGCGGCGTCGGCCGGGCGTGACAACGCGGCCTCGATCAGTGCCACTGTCTCGTCGATGCCGTACAGCGCGACGAAGCCGCCGAAGCGCGGGCCTTCCTGCTGGCCCAGCAGCACCTGGTACAGGCAGCCGAACCAAGCCCGCAGTTCTGGGAACGGATGTCGCTTACCCACCTCATAGACAATGGTCTGGATCGCTTCTGCATCGGCGCCGCGATCAAGACCCTTCAGCGTCTCCGCCAGGTCCGCTAGTGCCGCGCGTTCGACATCGTTGGGGTGCCGATAGCGCTTCTGCGGGCGCACGAAGTCGCGATAGTAGGCAAGAGCGTGCTCGACCAGCCGGTCAAGGAACGGCATTGTTTCGGGCGATGCATCGGGGCTGTAGCGGCGGATGAAGCCCCACAGGATCGCCGGCGTCTCTGCGTTCACCACCGACGCAAGGTTCAGCAGCATGCCGAACGATACTGGGCTGCCGCTATGGTTTGGCAGCCGTCCGGCGTGGATATGCCAGGCCGGATTCAGACCGTCGTCCGGTTGCAACCTTGCCGCATTTGCCAGGTATTCATCCGCTGCGCGTGGAATGACATCGAAGTACAGCCGCTTGGCGCGTTGCGGTGCGTTGAACATGAACTGCGACAGGCTCTCGGGTGGCGCATACCGCAGCCACTCCTCGACCGACAGGCCATTGCCCTTCGACTTGCTGATCTTCTGCGCCTGCTCGTCGAGGAACAGCTCGTAGGTAAAGCCTTCCGGCGGCTGCGCGCCGAGTATCCGGCAGATGCGTCCCGACAGGCGCACCGAGTCGATCAGGTCCTTGCCCGACATCTCGTAATCGACGCCGAGAGCGTACCAGCGCATCGCCCAGTCCGCCTTCCACTGCAGCTTGCACCCGCCTCCTTTAACGGAGGTTTCGAAGGACGCGCCGCTGTCCGGATCGCGCCATACCACCGTACCGGCGGAAGGGTCGCGATGCTCCATCGGCACCTGCATGACCTGGCCAGTGCGCGGGTGGATCGGCAAGATCGGCGAGTATGTCGTGCGCCGCTCCGGCCCCAACGTCGGCAGGATGACTGCCATCACCTCGTCGTAGCATTCCAGCACCCGGATCAGAGCCGCGTCGAATTTGCCGCAGGCGTAGTACTCGGTCGATGAGGCGAATTCGTAATCGAAGCCAAAGGAATCCAGGAACGCTCGGAGCCTTGCATTGTTATGCGCGCCAAAACTCTCGTGCGATCCGAACGGGTCGGGGATGCGCGTGAGTGGCTTTCCGAGATGCTGCGCCAACAGGTCACGTTTCGGCACGTTGTCCGGCACCTTACGCAGCCCATCCATATCATCGCTGAACGCGATCAGCCGCGACGGCAGGCCGGTCAGCACGTGGAACGCGTTGCGCACCCAAGAGGTGCGGGCGACTTCTCCGAATGTCCCGATATGCGGCAGGCCGGACGGGCCGTAGCCGGTTTCGAACAGCGCGTGGTCTTTGCCCGTGGCGGCGAGCCGACGCGCGACCTTGGCAGCCTCGTCGAATGGCCAGATTTTTGGATGCGCCGTTTCGTTGTTGCGAACTGTTGCGGACATTGGCTGAAAGCTAGAAACGGTGGAGTGCCGGGTCAATCGCGACGATCATTGCAAGTCTGTTAGGTACCGACGTCTCTTCATTGGGCGACCCATCTGCTGTAACCATAGTCAGTGGCTGCATCGCGCATTGTTCTGCCAGACGCTCCGTCCGTCGTTGCGGGACACGGGCGCGCTGCCATCTTCACGACTGATGGCGAACTGCTGCTGTTGAGCAGCGCCGATGCGGCCGCTCGTCTGCGCAATCTGCCGCCACCGCTGCTGGTGCATGCTCCGGCGACCTTCCGCCGCCTCGGCCTGCGTGGAGGTCCCGCCTTCGATCTGCTCGAGCTGTTTGCGTTCGTCCTGCCGGCTCGCCCGGCGGCGCCGACGCCGCGCGGCCTCGCCACGGCACTCGATTTCGAGCCGAGTGCCGGTTTGGAGGCCGAGGCGGCGTTGCTACCGGAGCTCGCCGCCGCCCTGTTGCACCGGCTCGCGCAGGGCCGTGACACTGCGCTGAACCGCGACGCGGCCGGCTTGGCAGCGCGCATGGGGCAGGCCGGCTGGGGCTGGGCACCTTCGGTCGCTGCTGCATTGGATCGACCCGATGCTCGGCCTTCGACCGAGGCGCTGCGAGTTTGGAAGTTGCTGCCTGAGTGGGAGGAGACCGCGCCACCGCCCCCGCCGTCCTCGCTGCCGGTGGCCGAAGCCGAGGCGCGATCGCGCCTCGCAGCCATGCTTGGCCCACAGGCCGAAACACGCCCCGGCCAGTCCGACTATGCGGGAGCGGCGGCGGCGGCCTTCGCGCCGCGCGAAACCCGGGGCGATCCGCACCTCGTATTGGCGGAAGCCGGCACCGGCACCGGCAAGACACTCGGTTACCTCGCGCCGGCCAGCCTGTGGGCCGAAAAGAACCACGGTGGTGTGTGGATCAGCACGTTCACCCGCCATCTCCAACGCCAGATCGATGCGGAACTAACTCACCTATTCCCCGATCCGCTGGAGCGCCATAAGCGTGTCGTGGTCCGCAAGGGTCGCGAGAATTACCTCTGCCTGCTGAACCTGGAGGATGCGGTGGCGCCGGCGGTCTCCGGGCTGTCACCGGCAACACTGATCCCGTTGGCACTGGTCGCGCGCTGGGCCTTGGTCACCGATGATGGCGACATCCAGGGCGGCGACTTCCCCGGCTGGCTTACCGAGTTGTTCGGCGCCGGCACGATCCTGGGCCTCGCGGACCGTCGGGGCGAATGTATTCACGGCGCCTGCCCGCACTGGCGGCGCTGCTTCGTCGAGCACACGATCCGGCGTGCCCGCACGGCGCAGCTTGTGGTCGCCAACCATGCGCTGGTGATGACCCAGGCGGCCTGGGGTGGGCTGGACGACAGCCTGGTGCCAAGCCGCTACGTGTTCGACGAGGGTCATCACGTGTTCGATGCCGCTGATGGTGCCTTCTCCGCCGAACTGTCCGGCTTCGAGACCGCGGAACTGCGGCGCTGGTTGCTGGGCGCGGAGGGGGGGCGCTCGCGGGCGCGCGGCCTGCGTCGGCGGCTTGAGGAACTGGTGGCGGCGCGGCCTTTGCTCGAGGCTCCGCTGGATGCTGCGGTGCAGGCAGCGCGCGCCTTGCCGGCACCAGGCTGGGCCGGTCGCATCAGCGCCGACCACCCGGAACTCGGCGGCACGGAGCCAGGTCGGCCCAATCCTACGGAAGCCTTTCTGCGCCAGATCCGGCATCAGGTGCTGGCACGTGCGCGAGGCGACGAAGCCGGTAGGGGTGCGCTTGAATGCGACATGTTCCCACTGGCCCCGGTGTCGGCGAGGCAGCCGAGAGGCTCGCCCGCGCGATGGCGCGCATTGCCGAACCGGTTGCCACGCTGCGTGAACGCCTCCTCGCCCGGCTCGACGAGGAGGCGGACGACATGGACGCCGCCACCCGCAACCGCATCGAGGCCGCGGGCCGCTCGCTCAATCGCCGCGTCCTTGCGCCGCTCTCGGCGTGGCAGAACATGCTGCATGCACTGAGCGAACCGCGGCCGGGGGGCGCCGAACGGCCGGATCAGATCCTGTTCCTGCATCTGGCGCGGGGGGAGGGCGGGCGCGAGATCGATGTCGGGCTGCACCGCCACTGGCTCGATCCCTCCATCCCTTTCGCGGCAACCCTGGCGGCTCCGGCGCAGGGGCTTCTGGTCACTTCCGCCACGCTGCGCGACGCGGGCGACGTTGACCCGGAAAGCGCCTGGGAAGCTGCCGAAGCACGCATTGGCGCGCCGCATCTGCCATCGCCGGCGATCCGCGCCGCGGTTGCCAGCCCGTTCGACTATGCGGCCCAGACTCGCGCGTTCATCGTCACGGACGTGCATGCCGGTGAAATCGCCCAGCTCGCCGCCGCATATCGTGCCCTGTTTATGCGCCGCAGGCGGTGGCGCATTGGGTCTGTTCACCGCCATTCGTCGGCTTCAGGCGGTGCACGCCCGCATTGCGCCGGAACTCGAGCAGGCGGGCATCCCGCTCTATGCGCAGCATGTCGATGCAATGGGTAATGCCACGCTGGTCGACATCTTTCGCGCCGAGGAGGAGAGCTGCCTGCTTGGCACCGACGCGATGCGCGACGGCGTCGACGTGCCCGGCCGTGCACTGCGTCTCGTCGTATTTGAGAAGGTGCCCTGGCCGCGCCCCGATATTCTTCACCGCGAGCGGCGGATTCACCTGTCGGCCGGCGATCCGAAAGCCTACGACGACCGCATCGCGCGGCTACGGCTGCGGCAGGCCTTTGGGCGACTGATCCGCCGCGCCACCGATCGCGGGGTGTTCGTGCTGCTCGACCGCCAGACCCCGTCGCGGCTACTTTCGGCATTCCCTGCCGGCGTGACAGTCCGGCGGGTCGGGCTGGCCGAGGCGGTCAAACAAACGCGTGCATTCCTTGGCGCGTCGCTGGCCGCTTGAACTGTCCCGGCCGTTCCATCAGGTTCGCATGGAGCAAGCTTGGAGTCCGACGATGCGCGCGCGTGAAGGCTTGGCAGCGCCAGAGGCACTGGTCCTGACGATGGTGCTGGTGGCTGCCGCCGATGGCGGCATGAGCGACCGCGAAATCGGCGTCATGTCGGGCATCGTGCAGACGCTGCCGGCGTTCCACGACTTCACCTCGGAGCAGCTCAACACCGCCACGACGGCCGCTGTAAGGTTGCTGGACGAAGACGATGGCCTGCAACACGCGGCACGACTGATCCGCAATGCGCTGGAGCCGCGGCTGCGCGAGACCGCCTATGTGCTCGCCTGCGAGGTCGTGGCCGCCAGTCAGGTGGCCAGGCAGCGGACCCTGGAGATGCTGGATTTCGTGCGGACTGAACTGCACCTCGATCCTTTGGTCAGCGCCGCGATCGAGCGCGGCATACGCGCGCGCCACCAACGCGTGGAGTCCAACAAATAGCCATGCGCGTGCTGGGAGCGGCGGCCATGGTCGCTGGGGTCCCAGTCGCTACTTTGGTCGTGTTGGCACTGATGCAGCAGATTGCGCCTGGTCCAGCGCTGGCGACCATCGCCGCGACACTGATTGCCGCGGTGCTGCTCGCAACGCGCTGGTGTCGTGACCTGGCGGTGCTGACGGACGCCGTCCGACGGATTGCCGCCGACGAACCGATTACGCAGCGCCGCCCGGAGCTGCCGGGCTTGCAGCGTCTCGGAGCAGATCTTGAGCGACTTGGCCGTCGCGTGGCCGGGCGCGCCGCCCTGATCGAGCAGCTTGGCCGCGCGGATGCTACGGTGGTTGAGCGTCTCCCCGATCCGCTGATCGTGCTCGGCGAGGATCGCAGCGTACAGCGTGCCAACTCCGCCGCACGCGCGGCGTTCGGCGCCGACATGCCGGCGGTACTGCGCCACCCCGATCTGCGCGCCGCCATCGATCGCGCCTTCACCGCCGGGCTGAACCAAACCGCCGATGTGACCCTGCCGGTGCCGGTGCCGCGCGAGCTGCATGCCGCGGTGGTGCCGATGGATCCCCCGATCGCCGATGGTGGCCGCGCCATTCTGGTGCTGTCCGATCGCACGCGGGAGCGTGCAGTCGAACGGATGCGCGCCGACTTTGTCGCCAATGTCAGCCACGAGCTGCGCACACCACTCGCATCGCTGATCGGCTTCATCGATACGCTGCGAGGACCCGCAGCCGATGACCCTCCGGCGCAGCAGCGCTTCTTGGGCATCATGGGCGAGCAGGCGGCACGGATAAATCGACTGATCGACGACCTGCTGAGCCTATCGCGCATCGAACTGATCGAGCATCAGGCGCCATCCGGTTCGGTACAGCTGCACGCAGTGTTGACACGGCTGGTCGCCGGCTTCGAGCCACGGCTGCAGGAACGCTCGGTCACGCTCGATCTGCGTGTCCCGCAGGATCTGCCGCCGGTGACCGGCGACGCCGACCAGCTGACCCAGGTGGTGCAGAACCTGTTGGACAACGCGGTGAAGTATGGTCAGGCCGGAGGCACCGTGCACCTGTCACTCGCCGTTGCCGCACGCCCGCGCCCGGGCGTCCTGCTGACGGTCAGCGATGAAGGGTCCGGCATCCCGCGCAAACACCTGCCGCGGCTGACCGAGCGATTCTATCGCGTGGATACCAGCCGGTCGCGCGCCGCCGGAGGCACCGGTCTCGGTCTCGCCATCGTCAAGCACATCGTCAATCGCCACCGCGGCCAGTTGTCGATCGAGAGCGAGGAAGGGATCGGCACAACGGTCAGCGTGTGGCTGCCCCAGGCGGTTGCGCGCGCCACGTCCGAATTGCCGGCGTGACGAGCTGGTGGAGTGGCCTCGGTCGGCAAGGGGAATGCTGGATCTCGCTATCATGCTAAACAGCGCGGTGATTGTCTTCCTAGGCGTCTGGACCAGTCGCCTGCGGGCAATCCGACGTTCCGCCAGTGCCATCTCCCGGAGCAGGACTCAAGACTGCAACGCAGCGACGAAATTAGGCTTGTTTACGCGCTGAAATCAGCACTTGGCCGGCGGGCATCTCGCCGCGGCGAACCATGATATCCGTGAACCCAGCGGCTACCAGGAGTCCACGATACTCTCCTTCAGTATAGATCAACCCATCGTCGTAGATGTTAAGAAAGACAAGATTTTGCCCTACGCGTTCGGGAGGTGCCAGCCTGGTGTCTTCTATCATCCCACCGATGATGAGTATGGTTCCATTTTGTGCCAACGACTGCGCGACATGGCGTACCACCGCCTGCGCGTTTGCGAGCGAGAGAACCTGTATTAGGCTCCGCAGGACCGTCACGTCGTATGTGCCTTCTGGTGCGCCAGCTATCACATCACCCACCAACGTTGCGACACGACTTGCTGCACCTTCTTCCTCAAGGAAGCGCCGCGTTATCGGAATAACTTTTGGCAGGTCGAGAGCGGTTATTCTAAGATCGGCATCGCTGCGGGCGATGCCGATCGAAACGCCACCAGAGCCTGTGCCCACCTCCAACATGTATCGGTGACGCGAGAAATCGTGGACGCGTGCTAGCTGCTCGCCGGCTGCAACTGCATTGAAATGTTGGCCACGAAAGAACGTTATCATTTCGTCTTCGGACATGTCGTAGAAACTGTGCTTGTGCTGTGGTGCCCCGGCACGGATCAAATCAGCGGTCTTAAGCAGGGCCTGCCATATGTCGGCATAGAACAACTGCCGGCTTCCTGCCATGTATGTCGGACGCCCCTTCACCAAGTCGGCGTCGGCCTCCGGTGTATTGCTGAACCGATCGCTTTGGACGGTGAGCAGATCAGCTGCGACCAGGGCATAGAGAAGCGGGACCAGCTTTGCCGAATTCACACCGATTGCTCCCGCAATCTCCGTGCTGTTAAGCGGGCCGTCCTGCAACGGCGTGAACACGTCGAGCTGCATGCCGGCGAGCATTGCCATCGCCGGATAAACGGCGGATTCGTGGCGGCTGATAACACTGAGTGTGGGCACCGGGACGGACGAAGGGGACATAATTCATGATCTCCAGAGTTGGCGATAGGGCCCCGCCAGGCTCCGATACACCTGTAAGACCATAGACGTCCGGCGGTCCGTCAGGAAAGAGATCGATCGGCGCAGCCTGCGCTCCTTTTTGGACCAGCGCCGCAAGCAGCACTGATGCATCCTTTCGCCCAGGCCAAGGCCAATGAATAAAATAAGCGGACCATGGAATCTGGGCGGTTTTCGAGGGGTGTATATAGGATATCGGAACGACCGTGTGTCGCCCCACCATCCGCTATACCGCCACAATCTTCTCCCGCGGTAGAGAGGCTACAACGGCAATACCAGCAGTATATCGACGCGACGCGAGTCGAGCACAGCGCGGCGCGAGCGGAACCGTAGCGCACCGCCATCGTGCACGATCCGGTCCAGATAGCGGCCGGTGGCGAAAGTCACCGTGTCGCCATCCTGCGCAATCCGAAACACGCAGAAGTTCGACTGCACGGCAAATTCCTCGCCTTGCTTCTCAAACCGCGGACGGCCAAGCATGTGCCGATAGGCATGCGGCTCATAGATGTTCGCAGTGCGCAGCGCCTGCACGCGGTCTTCCATCATGCCCCGGCTACCGCAATACAGAATGCCGATCGGCAGCCCGGCGTCGTGGCTCGCGCGCGTGATGATCTGGTATTCGCCGTCTTCGGTGAAGAACTCGGGCCATCGCTCAAGTTCGCCGCTATCGATGGTCTCGGCATAGTCGGACAGCAGATCCTCGATTGCCTCACGCACGACTAGAAGCCCATCAGCTCGCGATAGCCTTGCCAGAAGCCACGGATGCCCGTCTCGGTGGCGCGCGACCCGTCCGAAGAGGCAACATCGCGTCCGCCCATTTCCAGGAATGCGTTGCGGTCCTCGCTGCCACGGGTGCCGCGCTGGACGAACTCGTTGATGCAGCCGTCCTCCAGCGAAACGAGGCCCGCCGCACCAGTAAGGTTGCTTTGCATCAAGCGCTGCCGCGTCTGCTGTTCGCTGTCGTCTCGGTACCCGAGATAGATCCAGAACAGCTCGGTCTTGTCCACGCCGCGTGGCGTGAAGAAGCGCACCGCTAGCGAGTTCAACGTCAGTTGCACGACCAGTGTGGGAAATACCGTCTGGATGCAGTGAGTCACGCCGTCGTCGAACTCGGTGAAGGTGTTCAGAAACTCAGGCGCCGCGAGTGCCGAGCTGTACTGCGCCGAATGCACCTTTTGGTATTCTGCCGATTGCTGCAGCGTGTCGCGTTTGGCGTAGCTGATCGAATGCCGCCCATCTTCGGACAGCAGCATGCCGCCGTCCATGTCCAGCCGATTCACCTTGAACGTGGTATAGAACGTGTGCAGCAGCGTTGCGTGGTACAAATCGCGGACGTTCTCGGCGTACAACTTCCAGTTGTTGTGAATGATCTGGCTGTGCATGCCGAGGATGCGATGCGGCCGGCCGAGATTGCGGCGAATCATGCGCGCCATTGTGTCGCCGAGATAAGTCTCCACTGGCACGGTCGCGTCGGAGAATGTGCCGAACACCAGCCCGCAGAACACTGCGACGCGCAACGGTTCGAGCCGATGCTGCGTGGGATCGAAGTCCTCCGGCATGCCGCCCTTTCCGCGTACGCCGTGGCGGAAGGCAACACTCTGCAAACGGCCCGTCAGGTCATAGCTCCACGAGTGATAGACGCAGGTCAGCGCCTTGGCATTGCCGCGCTCCTGGAGACACACCAGCGCTCCCTTGTGGGCGCAACGGTTCACCATCGCGCGGACGGTGCCCTGTTCATCGCGCGTTACGACGATCGGCGTTTCACCGACTGTCGCGAGGCGCCAGTCACCCGGTCCGGGTATTTCCACCTCCAGGCAGAGGAAGTTCCAGATCGGTCCGCGAAACAGCCGCTTCTGTTCTTCGGCAAAGATCGCGGGATCGGAGAACACGCGGAATGGCACCCGCGTTACGCCTTCATGCGGCCAGGCCAGATCGGTTGCGAGGTCATGCGTGATGGGGACGTCCATGATCGCTCTCCGCGTGGGCTGCCTGCGCAGACGGTAGCGGCGCCGGCGGCAAGGGTGCAATGTCTGAACGCCGGCCAAAGAGCCGGGACGGGAGACTACATCGCTCAGGAGAACAAAGCATGATCACTCGACGAGTCGCTGTGACGTCCGGCCTCGCCACTGCCGCGTTGGCAGCGACATCGCGCACACGTGCCGAAACCCCGACGGTCAAGATCGGCAACACCATGCCGTACAGCGGGCCAGCCTCGACCTATGGCGTCATCGGCCGCACCGAGAGCGCATTCTTCAAGATGGTCAACGAGCAGGGCGGCGTTGACGGGCACATGATCGACTTCATCTCGTACGACGATGGCTATAGTCCGCCGAAGACGGTGGAGCAGGTTCGTCGGCTGGTGGAGGCGGACAAGGTGGACTTTTGCTTCCAGAACCTTGGCACGCCATGCAATTCCGCCATCGCCGAATACCTGAATCATAAGAAATTCCACACCTGTTCGTCGGCTCTGGCGCCAGCAAGTGGGCCGATATCAAGGAGTACCCATGGACGATGGGCTTCCAGCCCGGCTACCGGACCGAGGCGCAGATCTACGCGAAGTACATGCTGGCCAACGTAAAGGATCCGAAGCTGGCGATCCTGTATCAGAACGACGACTTCGGTAAGGATTATCCCGCCGGCGTGCGAGACATTCTGGGAGATAAGTGGGACCAGATCGTCACCAGGTCGAACAGCTATGAAACGACCGATCCGACGATCAATTCGCAGATCGTCGATTTGCAGAGCTCCAGCGCGAACGTGCTGTTGGTTGCGGCTCTTCCCAAATTTGCCGCGCAGGCAATTCGCAAAGTGTATGACATGAACTGGAAGCCGACCTTCCTGATGACAAACGTGGCGATCTCGGTCGGCGGAGTGATCACACCGGCCGGTCCCGAAAAGGCGGTCGGTATGCTGAGCACGGCATATCTGAAGGATCCGACAGATCCGATCTTCAAGGACGACTCAGGCATGAAGGAGTGGCGCGCGTTCATGGCGAAGTACATGCCGGACGGTGATGTCACCGATGCCAGCTACGTGTTCGCCTACGCGGTCAGCAAGACGATGCTGCAGGTACTGAAGCAGTGCGGCGGTGACTTCTCGCGTGAGAACGTGATGAAACAGGCGGAGAGCCTGCACGACGTAGACCTTCAGGTCCTGCTGCCGGGTATCAAGGTGAACAGTCACGCACACCGACCACCGGCCGATCACGTCGATGCAGTTCATGAAGTGGGACGGCAAGACGTGGGTACGGTTCGGCGATCTGTTGACCGGCGCAACGGTATAGCGAATATGCCGGGGCGGTCCTCAGGGCCGCCCGCGCGATGATAGGGATGTCCTGCCGCTATCGCGCGAGCGCGATACACCTGTTCGGCCAACATTGCGCGGACCAGGAAGTGAGGCCAGGTAAGCCGACCAAGTGACAAGACGTAGTCGGCGCGCGCGAGCACTGTTGCATCGAGCCCCTCCGCACCGCCGATCAGGAAGCAGATGGTCTGGGCAGCGACGAGCCAGCGTTCCAGCAGGCGCGCCAGTTCCTCGCTGTTCGGCGTGTCGCCACCTTGATCCAGCGCAACCACGAATGCCGGGTCAGGCAGCGGCGCCAGCAACGCCGACCCTTCGCGCCGCTTCACCTCCGCAGGCGCGCCGCGTGCCTCGGCAATCTCCGTCAGCACAAACTTTGGCCGCAGACGTGCGTTGTAGCGGTCGAAGAGCTCCGCCTCCGGACCGCCACGCAGCCGACCTACGGCGATCAGGCGCAACACCATCAATTCACCCCTTGCGATGACGCGCGGCAAAGCCAACCATGGTGCGTGCCCGACCATAGGGGGAAGCAATGGCCTGGCCGACGCAGCAGGGGATCTACGACGCCGGCGACCTGGCGCTGCAATCCGGCGAGATGCTGCGCGGTGCCCGCCTGTCATGGAAGGCGCATGGGACGCTGTCGCCGGCGCGCGACAACGTCATCGTCTATCCCACCAGCTATGGCGCGCAGCATCCCGGACCTGGAATGGCTGATCGGTCCGGACGGGGTGCTCGATCCGACGCGCTGGTTCATCGTGATTCTCGATATGTTCGGCAACGGACTGTCATCCAGTCCTTCGAACACCGCGGACTATCCCTCACTTGTGACCATATTCGACAATGTGCAGACGCAGCGCCGCGCATTGCGCGATCTATTCGGCATAGAACGCGTTGCCTGCGTCTATGGCTGGTCGATGGGTGGGCTGCAGGCATATCACTGGGCGGCGCTGTTTCCCGACGCGGTGGATCGGATCGTAGTCAACTGCGGGGTCGCCCGCACTGCCGTGCACAACCAGGTGTTCCTGCGCAGCCTGATGGCGACGTTGGAAGCCGCGCCGGAGCATGTCGGCAATGGCCGCTTCTCAGCCGAGCCGCGCGCCGCGAAGCGGGCATTCGCACGGATCTATGCTGCCTGGGCGCTGAGCCAGGAGTTTCTATCGCGCCGGCCTGCATCTGGCGACGGTGCCGAGCCGAACTGGGGCGCCGACCTGGAGACGTTCCTCCGCGCCGATTGGGAGGACCGGTTCGTGCCGCGGCCCGCCGCCAACCAGTATGCGCAACTTCGCACCTGGGATGCTGCGGATATCAGCGCCAACGCGCTGTACGATGGCGACCTGCAGCGCGCGTTGCGAGCGATACGGCCCGCGTCCTGCTGATGCCCGGTGAGACGGATCTCTATTTCCGCGTCGCCGACAACGCGGCGGAACTGCCGTTCCTGGCACATGCGGAGCTGAAACCAATCCCCAGCATCTGGGGGCATCGCGCGGGCAATCCGGCGACGAACCCCGAGGATGCGCGCTTCGTCAAAGACGCCGTGCGGGACTGGCTCGCGCGGTAGCAGAACCGAGGAGAGCAACGATGGCGACGATTACGTCAAGCAATCCGCCGGCCGTACGTGCACCGACCGGCTACACGCACGGACTGCTGTTGGAGGGTGTAGAACGACGGCTGATCATCTCCGGGCAGGTCGGGTTGGCGCCGGACGGCTCGGTGCCCAGCACTGGCGAGGGCCAGATCGCTCAGGCCTTCGCCAATTTGCGCGCGGTGCTCGCGGCGAATGGCATGGCCGTCAACAACCTGGTCAAGACGACCGTGTTCCTGACCGATCGTTCGTTGCTGACGTCGTTCCGCGCTGCGCGCGATGCGGTATATGCCGGCCACGCGCCATGCTCGACGTTGCTGTTCGTCGCGGGACTGGCCGACCCGCGGTTCATGGTGGAGATCGAAGCCGAAGCAGTGGCCTGAACGCGATCACCATCTTTGCGGCGACACCGCTGCTGAAGGCGTAACGGTCAGACCGCGGGCACGCACTCGCCCGTGGAAGAGAGGTCGTCGCCGGCCCGATCTTTGCGGGCCGGCGACGGGTCCAGCAGTGCGCTGACGATGACCGCCAGCAGCAACGCTCCCATACCAACCAGCAACGCGGCCATTTGTTCCTCTCTCGGTTTTGAGCCCCTCAGGGGCGGGGGATGCCAGATAGCGGCGCGCCGGCTTCGCTGCGCTGAAGCGCTTCACACCACTGGCGGGAATTACTGGAGGCGGACGTTGGCTGAATATTTGCGCGGACGATTGTTCCCGGCGATGCCCCCGATCGCCCCGTCAAGCTTCGGTTCGCTGTGTTGACCTTGGAGCATAATCATACAGCTACGCGGAGGCTCGCCGACTTGCACGGACCCAAGAGCGATCGTCGCATGTGGACACACGCGCGAACCATCCGGGGTGGTATACGTCTCTACTGCAATATTGGCAGGCTGAGCGGCGAGATCTGCTCCGCGGTGCGGCCTGCCCAATCCCGGTTGGGCGCGTCGCGCAGCATGCGTTGTTGGCCCTCTGCGACCCCGGCGAGCGCAGCCTGATGATCGAGTGTCAGTACGCGGCCCTGGTCCATCACCTTCGCACCGTGCACGAAGACAGTGCGCACCGCACGATCGGCGGCGGTAAATACCAGCGACCGCAGCGGGTCGCGCGCGGGCCGCATCCAGGGATTGGCCAGGTCGACCAGCACCAGGTCCGCCTTCGCGCCCGGTGTCAGGCGACCTAGATCGGCGCGGCCCAGAGCATCGGCGCCACCGACCGTTGCCGCGTGGAACAGCGCGCCGATACTGGTAGTGGTGATATCCCGGGCAGCAACTCTCGCGAGAATTGCCGCAAGGCGCATCTCCTCGATGACGTTGTGCGGGGCGACGTCGGTGCCGATCCCAAGGTTGACGCCCGCCCTTGTATAGCGACCGAAATCCTCCAGCGTGTGGCCGTAACGCGCGAACGGCGAGGGACAATGCGCCACATGCGTGCCGGTATCGACGAGTGCGCGCAGATCGGTGCGCGTATGCCAGCGCACCCACGAGTGCTCGTCGATGAACATCGCATGGCCGAGCACCGTGCGCGGCGAAAGAATGCCGAGGTCGTGGGCGAATTGCACCGGCGATTTGCCGTGACGATCGACCATGACGAGGAACTCGTTGACGCTTTGGGCGCAGTGCACCGTCATCGGCAGGTCGCGCGCTTCCGCCGCGGCAAAGCTGTCGCGCAACAGATCGGTAGTGCATGTATCGATCTGTGCCGGCGATACGATACCTGACAGGCGACCACTGGAATGCGACGCGGCCTGCTCGATCAGCGCAAGGGCTGCATCGAACCCGCGTCGTCCGGCGGCCTCGTCCCAGCGGTATTTGAGCGCCCAGCCGTTCTCCAGATGCCAGCGGGCGGAGGCGTAGCTGGGTGCCAGGAACACGCGCAGGCCGCTCTGGGCAGCGGTATCGATCCAGCCCTCGTCGATCCCTGACAGATCGGCGACGGTGGTGATGCCGGAGAGCAGCATTTCGCAGAATGCCACCTGCTTACCGGCGCGACGCGCGGTTGCATCGGGCTGCAGCGCGAACGAGCGTTCGTAGAGGCCGCTCATATACATGGCGGGTACGCCGTGCTCTTCGCGCACGCCACGGTAGAAGGGCTCGGTGCTGGGATGCGAATGCAGGTCGATCAGGCCCGGCATGACCATCAGGTCGGTGCCATCAATGATGCTATCAGCGGTGCCCTCGAAGCGACGGCCGACATAGGTCAGACGGTCTTCGGTAAAGACGACGTCGCCCCCGTTCAGGTATGCGTGGCGTTTGTTCGCTGCGTCCCAGGCGATGATACAGGCCGCGTTGCGGATGCAGGTTGTGGGCATGAAGTTCCCCCGTGCGCTGGCCATGACGAGACTGGTCGGCGCACCGGCTTATGTCCACCACAGCCTGGCCACGCATGCTCAAACCGCATCATCCTTGGCGCTTTCCCCATCATCCATGACGCAGTTGGTCGGGGCGATGAACGCGCACCCAATTACTGCGAGCGCCACCGCTGCAAGGGCTATCAACAACGTGCTGATCATGGCCGCCTCCTTTCGGCTCCTCAATGCGTCGTTGTCGGCTGGCAGGCGCATGGCTCGGCCAATTCACATCGGCCCCAATGCGCCGTGGTCAGACTGACAGAGCCAGACCTCGTCAGGAGTGAATCAATTCACGCCGTGATGCGGATTTTTTTGCGCTGCCGAACCAGGCTATGCGGGCTCGCTGAGGTGCACGTAGTTGCGCAGAGCAACCACATCGCACAGGGTTACCGCACTGCCGGCGAGCTCCACCCATCCCATTGCTCGCCACGTCCGCAGGTGCTTGTTGATGCTCTCGCGCGTCAGCCCGGTCATCGCACCCAACTCACGCTGCGACAGGCGGAAGCCAATATGGATCCTGCTTTCCACGCGTTCGGAGGCCAACTCCGCCAGGTGCAGCAGTGCCTTTGCCAGGCGGACCGGAGCCGGCAGCGATACCGCATCCATGCCACGTTCGGTAACCGCCGACAGGCGATCGCTGAGCATTCGGATCGCCGCAAACATCGCCTCCGGAGAGCGCGCCAGCGCGTGGCGGAATGCGCTACCGTCGATCGCCAGAATGCGGCAGGTGGTCAAGGTTGTCGCGTCGGCGCGTCGCGTCGCCTCGGTGAATACGGCGATTTCGCCGAAGATCGTCCCGGGGCCGGCAATCTCCAGCACCACCTCCCGATCGTTCAGGGCTGTGCTGGACAGCTTCACAAAGCCCTGCAGAACCAGCGCTACGATCCGGCCCGGGTCGCCGCAGCGAAACATCACGCGCTGCCGAGGCAACGTTCGGACGGTCGATTGCCGCAGCAGTCCCTGCAGATCACGCTCGGCCAGCAGACCAAGCACGCTATCCGGCTTGATAAGGCGCAGAATACCAGCGATGCGATCGTCATTGCTGCATGGGGTTGCACACCCGTTTGCGGATGCACCACACTCGGCGACCACGCTGCCCATACGCGGCACTCCCCTGGGCCGGCTAGCGTGCGGTATCGGCTGTGACGTGCCCGTTGTCTGTGAGGTAGATCACAGTTTGGTTCAGGACAGCCGCCCCATCAGCGCCATCGCGGCGGCGGGCGCCTTCGGCTTGAAGCCGTTGATCATATAGATGAAGACGTCGCGCGATACGGGCGGTTTCGCCTCCGCAGGCGCAATCCGCGGCAGGTCCCGCGGCGACTTTCCCTTGGCCCAGGATTGCGCTCGCTTTGCCCAGGCACCGAGAACGTCCGGCGAATAGCCGGCCTCTTCCTGTTCGGACGCACATTGCAGCCGTGCGTAGACGAATGGGGCGGTGGGGTCATACAGACAGGGGTAGCTGGCGTGGTCCGCGAACACGACACCAACCCCGTAGCCGCGCAACAGGGCGATGAATTCGGGGCAGGCGAAGCTGGGATGCCGCACCTCGACGACGTGGCGCAGCTTCTGTCCATCCACTCTGAGCCGGCAACAGCTTCAGGAAGGCCTCGAAGTCGGCGGGATCGAATTTCTTGGTCGGCAGCATCTGCCAGTTGATCGGCCCAAGCTTTTCCTTGAGCAACAACACGCCGCTGGAGACGAAGCGTTCGACAGATGCTCCAGCCTCGGCCAGTGCGCGGCGGTTTGTGGTGAAGCGCGAACCTTTCAACGAGAACACGAAGCCTTCCGGCGTTTCCTGATACCAGCGGGCGAAGCTCTCGGGTTTCTGCGTGCCGTAGTAAGTGCCGTTGATCTCGATCGATGTCAGATGTCGGCTGGCGTATTCCAGCTCGCGTTTCTGCGGCAGGCCGGCGGGATAGAAGGTCCCGCGCCACGGCTCGAAGGTCCAACCGCCAACGCCGACATGGATGCTCACGCCGCAACCGCTCGCATCAATGGCGCCCAGCGATCGAGGATCGGCAGGATAGCATCCCGCTTCGCCGCGGGCAGGCTAATGACCACGCGCGCGATGCCGAGATCGCGGTACTGCTTCAGTCGCTCCAGGTCTTCTCCAACGCGGAACAGCGTGACCGGCAGCGTTGCGGGATCGCGACCCGCTTCGCGCGCCAGTTGATGAAATGCCGGCAGCGTCGCAGCGATGTCCCCATGTCGCGTTGTGCCGGCCCCCGGGATCCAGCCATCGCCATATCGTACGGCACGCCGCGCGCCGTAGGGGAAGGCGCCGCCAACGATGATCGGCATCGGTTTTTGCACCGGCTTGGGCCAGGTCTGCATCGGCGCGAAGTTGACGAACTCGCCGTGGTATTCGGCGGTGTCCTGCGACCAGATCGCCTTCATCGCCTCGATGCGCTCGCGCGCCAACTTGTGGCGAGTTTCAAAGTGGGTGCCGTGGTGCTCCATCTCCTCCTTGTTCCAGCCATTGCCGACGCCGAACAGGAAACGGCCGTTCGAAAGTTGATCGAGCGAGGCGGCCAGCTTGGCCGTCTGGATCGGGTCACGCTGATTGATCAGACAGACGCCGGTGCCGACCCTCAGCGTCTTGGTGACGACGGCTGCCGCGGTCAGCACCAGGAATGGGTCCATGATGTCGTAATAGGGGCGCGGCAGTTCTGGGCCGCCGGGGAACTGCTTGGTGCGCACCAGCGGGATGTGCGAATGCTCTGGCACCCACAGCGATTCGAAGCGACGCTCCTCCAGCAATGAGCCAAGTTCGGTCGGCGTCATCGAGGCGTCAGTGAAGAACATCGCGGCGCCGAAGTGCATGCTGTCAGCCTCCCCTTGTCTGAACCTTGGCCCAGGTGTCGCGCAGCCCGACGGTGCGGTTGAACACCGGCTTGCCTGGCGCCGAGTCGGGATCGGCGCAGAAATAGCCGAGCCGTTCGAACTGTACAGCTTCGCCAATCGGCGCGTCTGCAAGGGCTGGTTCCAGCAGGCAGTCGTGCAGCACTTCCAGAGAGTCGGGATTGAGATCGGCGATCAGATCGCCGTCCGCGCCTGGGTCGGGGCGCGTGAACAGATGATTGTACAGCCGCACTTCGGCCTTGACCGCATCGGCGGCTGCGACCCAATGCAACGTCGCCTGCACCTTGCGACCATCCGGCGGTGAGTTGCCGCCGCGCGTCGCGGGATCATACGTGCAGCGCAGTTCCACCACCTCGCCAGCCGCGTTCTTCACTGCCTCGCGGCAGGTGACGAAGTAGCCATAACGCAGGCGCACCTCGCGTCCCGGTGCCAGGCGGAAGAATTTCTTTGGCGGGTTCTCCATGAAATCATCGCGCTCGACGTAGAGTTCGCGGCCGAAGGTGATCGGACGAGCGCCGGCCGATGGGTCTTCCGGGTTGTTGATCGCCTCCAAGGTTTCGGTGCGGCCTTCCGGCCAGTTCTCGATCACCAGCTTCAGCGGCCGCAGCACCGCCATTCGTCGCAGTGCCGTGCGGTTGAGCAACTCGCGGACCGAGTATTCAAACGCCGCGTACTCGGAAACACTGTTCGACTTGGTAATTCCGCTGCGCCGGACGAAATCGCGCAGCGCCGCTGCAGGAATGCCGCGCCGGCGGACACCGGCCAGCGTCGGCATACGCGGATCGTCCCAGCCGCTGACGCGGCCCTCATGGACCAGACGCGTCAGGAAGCGCTTCGACATCACCATGTAGGCGATGTTGAGCCGAGCAAACTGGTACTGATGCGGTTGCGCGGGCACCGGAAGGTTCTCGATGAACCAATCGTACAGCGGCCGGTGGTCTTCGAACTCCAATGTGCAAAGCGAGTGAGTTACGCCCTCGATCGCATCCGACTGCCCGTGCGCGTAGTCGTAGGTGGGATAGATGCACCAGGCATTGCCGGTGCGCGGATGCTCCGCATGCAGGATGCGGTACAGCACCGGATCGCGCAGGTTCATGTTGGGCGACGCCATGTCGATATTGGCCCGCAGCACACGGGCACCGTTGGGGAACTCGCCGGCGCGCATGCGGCGGAACAGGTCCAGGTTCTCCTCCACCGAGCGATAGCGATAGGGGCTGTTCTGTCCCGGCTCGGTCAGCGTCCCGCGCTGACTGCGCATCTGGTCGGCCGCCGTGTCGTCCACATACGCCTTGCCCTCGCGAATCAGGTACTCGGCCCATTCGTACAGCTGCTCGAAGTAATCCGAGGCGTGATAGAGATGCTCGCCCCAGTCGAATCCCAGCCAGTGAACGTCGCGCTTTGATCGCGTCGATGAATTCTTGTTCTTCCTTGGTCGGATTGGTGTCGTCGAAGCGCAGATGACAGCGGCCGCGATATTCCTCGGCGACACCAAAGTTGAGACAGATCGCCTTTGCATGGCCGATATGCAGGTAGCCGTTCGGCTCCGGCGGGAACCGAGTGACCACGGTCTTCACGCGGCCAGTGTCGACATCGTCCTGGATAATATCCCGGATGAAATCGCGACCGGCTTCGGTCGCTCTGGTGTCAGTGTCTGCCATGCTCATGCTCCAGAGTGTCATTGCGAGCGAAGCGAAGCAATCTCGCCGAGATTGCTTCCCGGGTCAGGACCGGGACCGCTACGCTCCTTGCAGTGACATTCCGGTTAATGCGGTATCCGGAAACTCTTCCTTCAGCCGCGGATACAGTTCACGTGCGAAAGTGCGAATGCCCAGCACGGTATCGTCATGCTCCAGGAACCCAGCCTGGCCCATGATCAGCAGATGTCCGAAGCCGCCAACATGGTCGTAGAGCTTCTTCATCTGCCGATACACCTGGTCCGGCGTGCCGGCGAACATGATGCCCGCCTCGATCGCGCCCTCCACACTCGCTGATTTGCGGAAAGCACTCAGCGGATGCTCGGCGCCGCGCAGCATTGCCACGTTCGCCTGCACCGGCACGTAACCTGGCGGATTGGCGAAGTGCGGCGGTACCTTGTTTGAAGTAATGTACCACAACAGCTTCTCCGCTCCGGCGCGCGCGTCTGCCTCGTTCGGTGCCGTATAGACCATCGCGGCATAGGCCAGGCGATGCGCCGGCACATCCTGTCCGCGCCCTGCCTCGCGCCAGCCGCGGCGGTACGCGTCGTAGATCGCCCGCGTGCCATCGAAGCCGGTAAGGAACGTCGCCTGCACGAATCCACGCGACCCAACAACAGCGGCACCGCCTGGGCTGGTGGTGCTGATCCAGATCGGCGGATGCGGCTGCTGATAGCAGCGCGGCCAGATGTTCACCGCGCGATAGTGGAAGAAGCGGCCCTCATGGCTGAACGGACCATCGTGCGTGGTCCACGCCTTGATGATCAGGTCCAGCGCTTCCCATTCGCGCTCATTCATGCGCACCGGGTTGCTGTTGGCCGGCAGCACTTCGTACGGAACGCCGCGCACGAAGCCCGCCTCCAGGCGGCCGCGCGACAGCACATCGACCATGGCCATTTCCTCCGCCACGCGAACCGGCTGGCGGCGGTTGGCGATGGGATTGCCAAGGATCAGCAATCGCGCCTTCTTGGATAATCGTGCGAGCGCTGCGAGTACCAGCGGTGCGGCAGGGTCGACGCAGGTCGCCGTCTGATGGTGCTCGTTGAGCATGATCTCCATGCCCTCGTCTTCCGCGATCAGCCACTCATCGAGGAAGCGGTCGTACAGTGCGGCGCCCTTCTCCGGATCGTAGATGCGATTGGGCAAGCTGACGCGGATCGACTCATACTCGTCGGCCGGCGGCAGATACGGATAGGCGTTCTCGCTGAAATGCCACGCCTTCATGACGAGGAACTCCAATACGACGCGAGCGAAGGCTGCCGGCTGCTCGATATGCGGCGAATGGCCTGCGGCCGCTATCGTCGCGATGCGTGCGTTCGGCAGCAGCCGTGCGTAGGCCGTCACATACTCCGCCGACACCAGCCCGTCGCTCTCGCCGCGCACGAACAGCGTCGGCGCTGTTATCCGATGCAGCCGATGACGCAGCTTGGGATTGTGCATATACGGCTCCCAGACCAACAGCGCGGTGGTCTCGCGATTGCGCACCTGGATCGACAGCTCTTCGTCGCTCAGCCGCGACGGATCGACCTGCATGCGCGCAGGATCGTGATTCGAAATTCGCTCCAGCTCGTCGTGCGCCATCGCGTAGATGTCGGGAATATCGAGCTTGTCCGGTGGCCCGACCTTGACCCCCTCGGGGCAGACCAGCACCAGCTTGCTCAGGCGTTCCGGTGATTTGGTGGCCATCTCGGCGGCGATCCATCCGCCGATCGAGCAGCCAATCACGTCGACCTGCCGTAACCCTAGTCGATCGAGCAGTTCCAGATGGACGTAGGCGATGTCGTCGCAGGTATCGATCCAATCGGGCAAACTCGATCGGCCGAACCCTGGATGCGAGGGCGCAATCAGCCTGCGTCTCGTCGATAGCAGGCGAACAAAATCGTGCTCGGGATCGAAGCCGCCGCCATTGTGCAGATACAATATCGGCGGACCTTCGCCGACTTCGAACAGCTCTAGCTCGACGCCGGCTATCGCCATGACATGCCGCTGCAAGGGACGCCCTCCTGTGCCTGGCTGAGAGGCTAGTCCCGGTCGCAGCAGAGGTCACGCGGGACAATCACGCCGCTCTTTTCGACCGCCATGCCGCCATGGCGGAGTCGGTGGTTGCGAGAGCTTCCCGCCAGCCTGGCAGTGCGGCAAGGCCCTTGTGCCAGCGCACGACCTCGGGAAAGTCTTTGACGGGCAGCGCCATGCGTTCAGCGGCTGGCACGAGCGCTCCCACGGAAAAATCGGCAATCGTCAGCCGCTCGCCAAGGAGCCAGGTCTTGCCTCTGAGCGAGGCGTCGAGCACGGCCGCGAAACGCGCGAAGTTCTGCTCGCCGCGCGCAATAAAGGCAGGATCCGGAGGACCAAGGCCGAGTACAGCTTTTGACGCTTTTTCGTACCCCACCATGCCGCATGAACTCGGCGTCCCAATGCGCGCCTTGCCACGCCAGCCAGCGCAAGACATCCGCTTGGCCTTGCAAGTCGGCAGGCCAGAGTCCGCTGTTTGGATGCTTCGCCGCCATGTAGAACAAGATGGCATTCGATTCCCAAAGGACAAAACCGTCATCGTCAAGGGTCGGCATTTTCCTGTTGGGATTGAGAGCGACGTACCGGGGCGTCAGTTGGTCGCCACGTCCAAGATCAATCGACTGCATCTCACAGTCGAGCCCGAGGTAGTTCTTCAAGGCCACGATGCCGAGTGCACGTGCCGTCGGAAACATATACAGTTTCATGCTGTGAGCTCCCCGGAATGCGACACGTCAGTGCCCGCCGGATCCCAAATCGTCCGAATACCCGGCCTTTACGCGCGGCCACTGGACAATGGGGCGCCCATCAGTGCGATAGTTGTGCGTGCCTTCCGGTCGTTTTAACCAACCGGCCGTTAAATCCTCCCATCGCTCCTGCCGCCCATAAACGGTCAGGTCAAGCAACCGGTAACTGTTGTCCATCGCCTCAACACCGCGCCGCGTCGTCCAGTAGGTCTCGAACACGCGCGATCCTTGTCGGAGGTAGCAGACGATGTGCATCATGCCCACGCTGCGCCCAACCAAAAGAGTTTCGAGCGAGGCGCGCGAGGCCGAATACCAGGGCATCTCCCAGCCCATGAAATTGCGATACCGGACGCTTTCCTCGTATGGACCTTGGCAGAACGTGGCATAGGTGACGTCGCGAGAATGGATGAACGACAGCTCGCGAACCTGCGACGTATAGAAGCTGCATCCCTCGCATTGCTCGGGCGCAGGGTCGCCGGCGTGCCACATGAAATAGTAAGCGATCAACATCCGCCGTCCTTCGAACGCATCCAAAAGCGTCACTGGGCCACGCTCGCCAATGAGCGGCGTGGCAGCGTCGACCTCGACCATGGGGAGTCGCCGGCGAGTGGCGGCAATGGCATCGCCTTCGCGCATGTGGGCCTTCTCTTTGACCCGCAATGCGTCTACCGCCGCTTGGAAGGTGTTCCGATCGACTACGTCGGGAGCAGCAGGCGTATCGTTGGTGAAGTCACTCATTCGTTCTCTCCATGACTGCAAGAATTGGTTGGAGACGGTCCGGTCAAGCAGCGGAGGTTCTTTGCCGCCGGCCGAAAAGCAGGTTCAGCCAAGGCGCGGAATGGAACGCGCTCATCAGCAAGTACATGGGGACCATTCCGCTCAGAGATGCGTGCCCGTGAGAACACATGCTGTCCATCGGACTGGCATCCAGACTGGTCAGCAGCGCCATGATCGTAAAGACAGGCGAGGCGGCCATGCGCAACCATTTCGCTACGACCAGGGCACTGTCGGGGGAACCGGCAGTTCCGTGGTAAGCCATCGTTGCTCTCCTGTGTCGGCTGGTTGCTGCCAAATCAGCGCTTGTCATACTCGTCGTGACGGTGCCACCAGACGCCCGTCTCATTGCGCCCCTTGGGAGCGCGATCGAGCCAGTGGTACACGCCGAAGAACGGGTCTACGCCGCGCGCGTAGGTCGAGTAGGTGTGGTAGACCACGCCATCTTCGATCGCGAAGGCGCTCATGCCTGGCCGATCACGACGATACGAAGGGACGTCGGTGCCGCATGAAGTTGCCAGCTTGCCCTCTGCCGAGTCGCCGCCGCCTTGCTGACCATCGCGCCAGCGGAATGCATCACTCGCGATCGGTTCGATCCGATAATTGTACTGCGCACCCGAGCGCTCTTGTTCTTCGGTGATCCAGACGCTGAAATCTGCGTTGAAGTCACTGTCGAAAGACGAGGCCCAAGGGAACGTCCAGCTCATCCGCTGTTTGTATGCCTGCAATTTGCCCAGCGAGGCGCGTGATACCGCCCAGAGCATCACGTCATGGTTGGCAAGGTGAATCGCGGAGCCATTGAAGGCGTCCGCAATCATCGAGCAGGACGGACATCCCGCGTTCCAGTCGGGCCCGAACATGAAGTGGTAGACGAGGAGCTGCGAGCGCCCGCGAAAAAGGTCTTCGAGTGACGCGCTGCCTTCGTCAGTGTCAAAGCGATACGCCTTGTCGATGCGGACCCACGGCAGCTGCTGACGCCGGCGTGCCAACTCGTCATTACGCCGCGTCAACTCCTTCTCTGCTTGCAGCAGATCGAGCCGCGCCGCCAGCCACTCTTCGCGTGTTCCGGTCTGGTGGTCGATCATCGTCTCTCTCCGTTTGTTGTCCTGCACAGACCTAGTGGCTGCAGTGCCAGCGGCAGGAGTGACAAGTGTGGCGGGATTTGTATCCGAGCAGCGCCCTACTCCGTCCCTCGATGCCTGCTGGTCTGTAATCGTTCGCGACTTTATCGTTCACGATCTAATGGGTCAAGCACTTGCGATTCTATCGCGAACGATCTACCTAACTCTTTCCAAACGAAGAGGTTGCATGAGAAGCCGCCGACACGAATCTGTGATCAAGCCGCCCTTGGATCTCGGGGATTTCCTCTGCTTCGCCATCTACTCGGCGAACCACGCGTTCAATCGCGTCTACCAGCCGCTGCTGCGGGATCTTGACCTGACATACCCTCAGTTCATCGCCATGGTCCTGCTATGGGAGCAGGATGGCCAAACAGTCGGGGAGCTTGGTCAGCAGCTGTTCTTGCAGTCGAATACCCTGACCCCGATGCTGAAGCGACTGGAATCGCTCCGTTATATCAAGCGCAGTCGGGATCTCGCCGACGAACGCCAGGTTCGCATTCATCTGACAGAAGCGGGGCGGGAGTTGCGAATGCGGGCATCGGACATCGTGCGATCAGTGCGCCAGGCTACCGGTCTGCAGGACAAGCAGGTTGAGCAATTGTTAGAGGAAGTCGGCTCCCTGCGAAAAGCACTTGAAAGTCATACACGCTGAGCCTTGGTCCCGATCACCGCACCTAAAGCCCGGTCGGTGCCGCCTTGTGCAGTTTGCGGTTTACCGGTGCGCCATCGGCCCGCGCTGGTGAATGCCAATTTGCAGTCTCGACGCACCGGCATCCGAGGTACTTTGGCAAGAACTCAAACCACACCGAGTTCGATGGTGCTGAACAGCACCTTGAAGGACCAGAAGTCGGTGGCAGTCTGCATGATCCAGTCGTAGGTGACGCCGCGCATCGGCGGACCGCGCGTGATGTGTCTGGACAGGACGATCATATCTGCCTTGGATAGGCGAACGGTCAAGGAGGAACGCGGATGCTGTCTGCGGAAGACAATGACCTGCTGTGCCGGGTGGAAGGCGATGCCCCGATGGGACAGATCATGCGCCGCCACTGGCTGCCTGCGTGCCTGTCCGAGGAAGTCGCAGAACGCGACAGTGATCCGGTGCGCGTCCGCCTGCTCGGCGAAGACCTGATCGCGTTCCGCGACAGCGACGGGCGGTTGGGGGTGATCGGCGAATACTGCCCGCACCGCCGCGCCTCGCTGGCGCTCGGTCGTAACGAACAGTGCGGTATACGCTGTCTGTATCATGGCTGGAAAATCGACGTCACGGGCCATGTGCTGGAGATGCCGTCGGAGCCGCCCGACTCACATTTCAAGGAAAAGGTGAAGCACAAGTCTTATCCGGTGCACGAAGCCGCCGGCCTGGTCTGGGTGTTCATGGGTCCGCAAGCCGAGCTGCGGCCGTTCGACCCGCCGGTGTTCCAGCCCACGTCCGAGACGCGCATTTCGATCGCCAAGATCGTCGTCGAGTGCAATTGGGCGCAGGTGTTGGAGGGCGCCATCAACTCCGCGCATTCCTCAACGCTGCATGCCTCCGACATGGTGCCGGCGCAGGTCGATGCAGCGAGCGTAGCGAACGACCAGCTCTGGCTGCGGCCTTCGACCGATCGAGCGCCGCGGCTGGTGGTGCAGCGCACGCCGTTCGGTTTCCGCTATGCCGCGCTACGCAAGCCGATCCGCAACGAAGCGACCCACATGTACGTGCGAACGACGCTGTTCATCGCGCCGTTCACCGTACTGATCCCCCGCAACAATCTGTACAGCATGGCGATCCACCAGGTGCCGATGGACGACACTCACACCGTGTTTCACTTCATTGCATTTGGCGGCGAGACGACACCGGACACTGCGAACTGGCGGCGGTTTCTGGGTGCCGAGGTCGGGGTCGATGTGGATCGGCGGTTCCGCAGAACGCGCACGCGGGACAATGATTTCCTGCAGGACCGTGCGGCGATGCGCGGGAAAAACTTTACCGGCATTCGCGGCATTCCCAACCAGGACATCGCAATGTGGGAGACGATGGGGCCGATCGCCGATCGCTCGCAGGAGCGACTGGGCGTCAGCGACACCGCGATCCTGCAATTCCGCCGCATCATGCTGGAGGCGGCACACGATTTCGTCGCCACCCGCCGGGTGATCGGGTGCGGAGAGCCGCATATCCCGCACGCCAAGCTGCGCTCGTTCGAGGGTGTGGTATCGAAGACGGAGGATTGGCGCACGCTGGGTGTGTCGCCTGAAGAAAGGGCACTGTCACCGGCCAGCGAGGCAGCCGAATGAGCAAGCTCACTCTCTCCATCGCAGTCGGCGATTACGACCGGGTGCGGCCGTTGATCGACGGCAGCGTGCAGATCGACGGAGTCGATCCGGTGTTCATGACGCTTGAGCCGGAGGAGATCTTCTTCCGTGCTTTCCGTCACGCCGACTTCGATATGTGCGAACTGTCGATGAGCAGCTTCACGGTGAAGACGGCGAACGGTGACTGTCCCTATGTCGGTGTACCGGTATTTCCCTCGCGCTCGTTCCGCCATAACTCGATTTACGTGCGCACTGATCGCATCAAACGGCCGGAGGACCTAAAGGGGCGCCGTATTGGCGTGCCAGATTACCAGGTCACGGCGAATGTCTGGACGCGCGCGGTGCTGGAGGACGAGTACGGCGTGAAGCCATCGGATGTTACCTGGGTCCGCGGCGGTTACGAACAGCCTGGTCGCATCGAGAAGATCGCGTTGCATCTGCCGCCGGGTGTACGCGTGGAGGACGCACCGGCAACTGCGACGATTTCCGGCATGCTGTCGGACGGCGAGATCGATGCGGTGATCGGGCCGCGCGCCCCGTCGTGCTTCGGGCGGCATCCGCAAGTCGGTTGGCTGTTTCCTGATCCCGCGGCCGCAGCGTCCGCCTGGTTCAGCAAGACGCGCATCTTTCCGATCATGCATATCCTTGGCATTCGTCGCACCCTTGCCGAGAGGCATCCGTGGCTGCCGGTCGCGGCGATGAAAGCATTCGAGCAGGCGAAGTCACACGCGCTGGCGAAACTCACTGAGGTCGCGACGTCGAAGGTGACGCTGCCGTTCGTGGACGAGCAGTTGCATGCCGCGCGCCGACTGATGGGCGAAGACTTCTGGTCCTATGGCCTGGAGGCGAACCACCATGTGCTGGAGGTATTCCTGCGTCGGCATCATGCCGAAGGATTGTCATCGCGGCTGCTGACGCCCGAGGAACTGTTCCATCCGTCGACGCACGAAACGCATCGGGTATGATTGTCCTGAAGCGGGACGTAATGGTGGTGCGTAACGCGACGCCGGCGGACCGCGAATGGATCGCCAATCTGCTGCGTGAGCGCTGGCATGGCACGCAGATCGCGGCGCATGGCGAACTCATCGATGCCCTCGAGTTGCCGGCTCTCGTCGTGGACAATCGACGTGGCCTCGCGACCTGGCGGCGGATCGGCAGCGACGCCGAACTGATGACGCTCGATGCCGTGCCGACCGGATGCGGAACCGGAACTGCGCTGATCGAAGCACTGGTGGCGCGGCTCCGTGCGCAGGGTTGCGCGCGGCTGTGCCTGACGACCACCAACGACAATCTATCGGCGCTGCGGTTCTATATGCGGCGCGGGTTTCGGTTCGTTGCGCTGCGGCCCGGCGCAGTGGACGAAGCGCGTAAGCGGAAACCTTCCATTTCGCTGGTTGGCCAACACGGAATACCCATCCACGACGAACTCGAACTTTGCCTGGCGCTGAATTAACCGCTCTCCCGCAAGCCTATCCGTGCCAGTCGCGGCACCACCTCGTCGCGAAACAGCGGCAACTCGTCGAGGTAGTTGACGAACGACAGTGCGATGCCTGCGGCACCGCTCTCGGCCAGCTGCGCCAACTCCCGCGCCACGGCGTCGGGATCGCCGACAATGGGCACGCCACCCATGCTGTTGGCCTGGTGATACGCGGCGCTCCTCGAAGTCGTCGGGAAACGCCTCCCGTGTCACGCCACGCATCGCCAGGATACGGTCGACCGCCGCCCAGTCGGCATTGTCGATCGCGCAGTGACGATAATACTCGTCCGCTTCCTGCTGTGTCGGCCGGCAGGTGATGACGCCCACCGTGTAGACGTCGAGTTGCCGTCCACCCTGACGCGCCAGAGCCTGTCACGTTGGCCACGTGTGCACTGAATTCGTCGAACTTGCCTTTCGGTGTGACCGAGAACAGCGCATCGCAGTTGCGGATCGCGAACGCCTGACCGGCCGGTGACGCCGCCGGCATTCATCACGATCGGCCGGCTGCCACCGAACGGCTTGGGCTTTGCCCTTGCCTGATGCAGCCGGATGAACTGGCCCTCGAAGTCGAAGTCCTCGGCATCCGACCAGGCCAGCCTGACGGCGTCGAACCATTCCTGCGCGTATTCGTAGCGCGCGCGCGTGGTCGCGCATCGTCGCGCCGAACATGTCGAACTCGCCCTCGTTCCAGCCGCACACGATGTTCAGGCCGAAGCGGCCCTCGCCGATATGGTCGGCGGTGACGAACTGCTTGGCCGCGATCAACGGATGGATCAGCGGCGCGTGCACCGTGCCGAATACTGTCAGCCGTTGTGTCGCGGCGAGCAGGCCGGCGGCCCAGGTCACGGTCTCCAGCGTCTCGCCCTGGTAGTCGGTGTCGCCGCCATAGCCTTTCCAGCGGCCGACCGGCAGCATGAACTCGATGCCCGGCCTCGTCCGCCATGCGCGCCAGGCGCAGGCAGTCCTGCCAGCTTCCGCTCCAGCGTTCCGGCACCGTGGTCACGGCGCGGCCCGGACGAGCAGTTGGCGCCGAACAGGCCGAGCTTCAGCCTATTGCGGCTGTACAGCGCCAGGCGATCCGTCATGCTCATGCGAAGTGCGGTGCCACCTGCTGCATGAACCGCGCCATCTCATCCTTCACCTGTGGATGCGGCTTCAAGCCGACGTTGAAATACAGGATCACCTCATCGAACCCAGCGGCCTCGACCTTGCTTCAGAACATCGGCGATTTGCATCGGTGTGCCGATCAGCACCGAGTTCTCCGTCAGATCCTCGGGTCGCACGTTATGCAGACGCTCGACCATGGCGATGAAATAGCGGTAGCTCGGCGGCGCTGTGGCGGGATCGCCGGGGAAGGCCCGAATGACACACTCTTTGTAGTAGCGGATCTGGCGGGCCCGCGCTGCCTGTTGCTGCGCATCGTCGTCAGCGAAATGGGTGAAGTAGCTGCACATCAGCCGCCCAGGTTTCGTGCCATGCTTGGCGCACGTCTCGTGATACAGATCGCGCACCTGCTGCAGCCCGCCAAAGGTCATCGCAGCGGCGAAAGGCGCCACGATCAGGCCGCAGCCGAGCCGCGCGGCGAGTTCGATCGACGGACGTGAGAATGATGCGACATAGGCCGGGATGGGTTGCTGCACCGGTCGCGGCGTAATGGCGACATTTTCGAATGCGTAGTGCCGGCCGTGATGCGAGATCGGCGCATCCGCCGACCACAGCCGGCGCACAATCTCCATGCCTTCCTCGAAGATCGACTGATTGTCGTCAAAGGAAACACCAAGCGGCTCGTACTCGCGACGGTCGTAACCGCGTCCCGCGGCAAAATCGACGCGACCGCCGCTCAGCAGATCGAGGCTTGCCCATTGCTCGGCGACGCGGATCGGATGGTGCAGCGGCAGCACCGTCACTGCGGGTGCCAGGCGAATGCGCTGCGTGCGTGCGGCGATATAGGATAAGCGCGAGATCGGGACAAGACAGCACGCCCAACGTGCTGAAGTGGTGCTCGCCGATCCATGCCGAGTGCATTCCCACCGTCTCGGCATACAGTGCTTCGTCGATGATGTCGGCGACGAACTGGTTTGGCGTGCGTGTATTGTCGGCATAGTGGTTGTCGCTCAGGGTGAAGTAGCCGAACTTCATCGGTGATCCTTCCGCCGCAGGAGAAACCATGGCTGGTGACCGCGACGCCACAAGTCGGTACAGGATGCACACCAGATAGGCGCCGGCCGGCTCATTGTACAATCCGGTCGTCATCAGGGTCATCGGATACTGGAGCCGCAAGCCGTTGGCGAGGCACCACGCGAACACCTCGTAGTTGCGCGTCGGTAGCAGAAATCCGGGTCCGGTGAACTCAGATGCAGCAGCGATCAGCGCCATCAGATCGGCATTGCTCTTGGCCACGCTGTGGGCAAAGAAGCCGATCGCCGTGGCGTAACCGGTGATCTGACCGTCACGCTCGACCACCGTGGCGGTACCTCGCTCAATGGCATCCTTCAGTTCGCCGCCACGCGCAAACCCATGTACGTCGAGGCAGACTGCGTTGCAGGCGTCGAGATCGGTCAGGCTCGCCGCCCGCACATGATATCCTGGGAATGTCCGCTTCAACGGTGGCCCGTTCATGCATGACAGGAGCTCGCGTGTGCGGAAGCCGAGGGTCGTGTAGAGGCAGAGCGAGCGACGATGGAAGGTAGCCTGGCAGAGCCGCACACTGGGGGCGCCCCGCGACGATGCACGGTCGATCACCGCCTGCATGAGCCGCCGCCCGACGCCCTGGTTCTGCACAGCGGGATCGACCGTTATCGGCCCGACACCAACCACTGTGGCACGCTCGTCCAGAAAGTTGCTGCCGATGATTTTGCCATCGCGTTCGGCGACCACGCCGTACCATCCGGGATGGTCGATCATCATGCCTAGCAAGCCAGTGGCGACCTCAGCTGAGGGGAAGTCGCGCGGAAAACGGTGCTCGTCGTTGATCGCGCCGAACGCATCATAACAGATGCGGCCACACGTCGGCGCATCGTCAGCCTTGGCAGGCCGCAACGTATCCATGAATGGACCCCCCTGAATTTTTTGCATCGGCACCGTTGACGGTCCGCGTCAAATCATGTGCCGTTTCGTCGAACGCTGTCAAAGGTGGCTTACGGCTGCCGAAGGCGCCGCTCCGCGACGGTCTCGGCCGTACCGCCGCTGAGTTCTGGTCCAGAGCGACGCGTGACGCTTAGACGGTCAGCACCTCCAGCAGGTGGCCGTTCGGATCCTTAAAGTAGAATCCTCGGCCGCCGCCGCGGTGATTGATCTCCATATTCTCAGGCGTGAACGGGCCGCTGCCATAGGCAAGCCCCTCCTGCTTCACCCGAGAGAAGATCGCGTCGAATTCGCCATCGCTCACCTTGAACGCGTAGTGCTGCCAGTCGAACGACTCGCGAGTATCGAAGTCCAGCACCAGGTCGTCGTTCACCCGAACTGGGGCGAAGTGCGACGGCGCGCCCTCGTAGCTCAGGCCGAAAATGCGGGCGAAGAATTTTGCAGATGCTTCATTGTCATGAGCCGGGACAATGGTGTGATCGAGCACGATAGTCATCGCTGACCTCCATCCTCACGTAGCAAGACTCTGGGGCTTGTCCCAGGTTTCGACAAGCCTCACCCGACGAACGCACCGCCGTTCACATCGAGAATTGCGCCGGAGAAGTAGCTTGCCGCCGGCGTGCACAGGAAGGCGATCGGCCAGGCGAGTTCCTCTGGGCGTCCCAGCCGTCCCAACGGCAACTGGCGTCCGGCGGTGAAGCCCGTCGTCATCGGCGTCTGCACCGGGCCGGGTGCGACGCCGTTCACCAGCACACCGCGGCCGATCGCCTGGCGCGACAGCCACTTCACCAGTGCATGCACCGCACCCTTGGAGGCCGCGTAATCGGGCGGCGTGTTCGGCGAGGTGCCGCCGGTGCGCCCGGCCACCGAGCCGACCAGCACGATCGAGCCGCCATCATGTTCCGCCATGTGGTCGATCGCTGCCGCCGTCAGGTTCAGCGGGACGCGGACATTGACGTCCATCACGCGGTGGAACCGCTCGTGCCAGTTCTGATCCTCGCGCCAGTTGCGCGATGCCAGGATCGCCGCGCAATGCGCCACGGCGTGTACCTGGCCACCCGTGAACAACGAGGCGATGAACGAATCGGAGGTCAGATCGCCTTCCGCCGTGGTGCACGTGCCACCGGCATTTCCAACCTCGGCCGCTGCCTCGGCAAGCGTGGCGCGGTCGCTCAACAGCAGGTTCGCGCCGAGCTGTGCCAGCACGATCGCTGTTGCACGGCCAATGCCGCTGGCAGCGCCGGTGACCAGGACGCGTCGTCCGCGCAGGTCGAGTGCGGTCGGCAAGCCGATACTGCTTTGGCTCATGGCTGATTTTCCTCCAGGTTGATCTGGATCAAAGCGCCTGCCGGACAAAAGGACCAGCATGCTGGGCTACGGGGCACAAAAGGTGCGCGCATGCACGATATGATCGGAAGCGCAGGAATGCTGCGCGGGTGGGTCGCAGTTTGGACGATGCAGATGCTCTGGCTGTTCGCCAGCCTGACCGTAGCCGTCGGCGTGGTGGGCGTCCTCGAAACGCTCGTCGCCGGATATCACCGCCGCCGTGAGGTCGAAATCAAGCCGCTGGCGCCGGTCCTGATGAAAGGCAGTCCGGTGGCGTAGGCCAGCGTCGGTCAGGGCTCGGGCAGGCGCGAGTCAACGATTACCAGCGCCCGACCTGCCAGCTCGGTGGGCTGGCGGTTCGGCAGCAGAACGGCGGCAAATTTGGGGTCGTCGCGAGCGGCGCGTTCGTAGTCGAGATCGAGCACGCCATGCGCATCGAGAAAGCGGTTCATTGCGGCGGAGATGCGCACGCAACCCTGGGATGCGGGACGACCAAGCCGCTGCTCCAGGTAATCGGGATCGGTGGCGTGCATCAGCAGGCGGATGTCGACCGTATCGGCGTCGGCGACCCAACCTCGATCAGCCGCCTGCCAGCCAAAGTCCCACACGCGCATGCCCTTCAGGCCGAGACCACGGATATGATTCTCGTTGAACGTGCCAAGCGCGCGGTAGTCGAGGATTGCGTCTGTATGCAGGAAGACGCCAAGGGGCGTAATGAAATAGCCGCGCCTACCTGCCTGTCCGGTCGACACCTTGGCGCCGCCGATCACCTGCCAGGGTGCGTCGGGTTGTGCCAGCACGATCCGCATCTGCTGCACTGCCGGACTGCGGTCAGTGACCACCAGCAATTGTGGCTGGTCGATTGGGTAGCCGGCCGTCGCAATTGCGGCCTTCGCTCGCTTGAGCCAGGCGGCCTCTTGGCCGGGCATGTCCGGAGTTAAGTGCGGCACCTCTCGCAGCAGCGCGGCTTTCAGGTGAGTGACCTCGCGGGCGACGTCGACCTGCGACGTGCGGGAGGCTTGGTTTGCAGTTGCAGTGGTGCGCGGTGCCGGCGGCACGGCGGCTGGCAGCGGCGGCTGAGTGGCGCAGGCGGGAAGCAGCAGCATTCCGAGCAACGGGACCAGAGCGAGACGCATGATGGCGATACCGTTCGATCTGCGTATCGTGATCGAAACGGGCGGCGCTTGCCTTGATCCGGATCAATCGAGGCAAGCTCACGAGCTTGGTCTGGGTCGCTTGCGCGTCGGCAACCACGCCCTACCATGCGGTAGGTAACCCCTGCTCCTCGGGAGGAACGCGGCATGATCACGAAATTCGACAGCCTCTACGCGGGCCATGTCGATCTGGACGACATCGGCTACGCCGGCACGCCGATCAACGATCGGCTGTACGACAACGCTCATCTCTCCACGGCGCTGGAGAAGGCGCAGTCGATGGCGGTGCTGATGGACCGGCACGGCTACAACGCGTTCTGGATGGCCGAGCATCACTTCCAGCGAGAGGGCACCGAGTGCATTCCGAACGTGCTGATGATGGCGCTGCATCTGACGCACGTGACCCAGAACCTGAAGATCGGCTGCGGCTTCAACATCGCGCCGATGTGGCATCCGCTGCGCCTCGCCGAAGACTACGCGATGGCCGATATTCTGTCGGGCGGCCGGGTGATCTTCGGTCTCGGCCGAGGCTATCACACGCGCGAGGTGGAGACGTTCGGCTCGCCGCTGCTCGACCAGGCAGCCAACCGCGAGCTGTTCGAGGAACAGGTCGACATCATCTTCAAGTCGTTCAATGAGGAATCATTCAGCCATAAAGGCAAGCACTACACGCTGCCTCCCGAGGTGCCGTATCGCGGCTATACGCTGAAGGAGCTGACGCTGGTGCCACGGCCGGCGCGCCTGCCGGTGGAGACCTGGCAGCCGATCCAGGGCGGCACCGGGCGTGCGATGGAGTTCATGGCCAAGCACGGCATCCAGGGCATGGTCGGCGGTGGCTCGGCCGAAGGCGGCGCGATGCACAAGGTGGTGCTCGGCTGGCAAGAGGCGCACGCAAAGCAGGGCAAGCACATCGAACTCGGCGAGCGGCTGTGTTTCGGCTTCCACTTCTATATGGGCAAGAGCAAGGCCGACGGCATCGAGCGCGCCCGCAAATACTACGAAGAGAATATGAAGATGTTCGGCGAACTGCGCCTGGTGCGGGCGATGACCGACGAGCAGGTGGAGATCATGCGAGATCCGAAGCGCGCGCCACCGCCAAGCTGCCGAAGATCGAGGACGCGGTGGCGGCGGGCGGCTTTCTCACCGGCAACGCGCAGGAGGTCATCGATCACCTCAAGGCGCTGGAGGAAAAATATCCGGCGCTGGATCGCATCTCGGTGTCCCTGTCGGTCGGCGTGCCGAAGTCCGAGGCGTTGGAGCAGTTGCAGCGTTTCGCCGAGGAGGTGATGCCCGCATTCCGCAAGGCGGAGGTGCGCGAGCCGGCGATGGTCAAATAGCGCCGGGTGCGGTCAGTCAGAAGGCGCCAGCCTTCGGCAGCTGCCAGTTCTGCCAGACTGCGAGCATGCGCAGCGTGAAACAGACTGCGCCACCCAAGATGGCGGTGGTGCGAGGCACGCCGATACGATGGCCGGCGACCATGACCAAGGAGCCGGCAAGGGCGGCGGTGGCGTAGATATCCACCCGGAGCACGGCGGGGATCTGCGCCAGCAACACATCGCGGACCACGCCGCCGCCCGCCGCAGTGATCGCTCCCAGCGGGACGGCGGTTGACGGATGGATGCCGTAGGCCAGCGCCTTCTCTGTGCCAGCCACCGCAAACAGGGCT
>CAWKMC010000039.1:0-345051 GCA_963850535.1 uncultured Alphaproteobacteria bacterium
GGTCGTCGTTCACCCGAACTGGGGGCGAAGTGCGACGGCGCGCCCTCGTAGCTCAGGCCGAAAACGCGGGCGAAGAATTTTGCAGATGCTTCATTGTCATGTGCCGGGACAATGGTGTGATCGAGCACGATAGTCATCGCTGACCTCCATCCTCACGTAGCAAGACTTTGGGGCTTGTCCCAGGTTTCGACAAGCCTCACCCGATGAACGCACCGCCGTTCACATCGAGAATTGCGCCGGAGAAGTAGTCTGCCGCCGGCGTGCACAGGAAGGCGATCGGCCAGGCGAGTTCCTCTGGGCGTCCCAGCCGTCCCAACGGCAACTGGCGTCCGGCGGTGAAGCCCGTCGTCATCGGCGTCTGCACCGGGCCGGGTGCGACGCCGTTCACCAGCACACCGCGGCCGATCGCCTGGCGCGACAGCCACTTCACCAGTGCATGCACCGCACCCTTGGAGGCCGCGTAATCGGGCGGCGTGTTCGGCGAGGTGCCGCCGGTGCGCCCGGCCACCGAGCCGACCAGCACGATCGAGCCGCCATCATGTTCCGCCATGTGGTCGATCGCTGCCGCCGTCAGGTTCAGCGGGACGCGGACATTGACGTCCATCACGCGATGGAACCGCTCGTGCCAGTTCTGATCCTCGCGCCAGTTGTGCGATGCCAGGATCGCCGCGCAATGCGCCACGGCGTGTACCTGGCCACCCGTGAACAACGAGGCGATGAACGGATCGGAGGTCAGATCGCCTTCCGCCGTGGTGCACGTGCCACCGGCATTTCCAACCTCGGCCGCTGCCTCGGCAAGCGGGGCGCGGTCGCTCAACAGCAGGTTCGCGCCGAGCTGTGCCAGCACGTTCGCGGTTGCACGGCCAATGCCGCTGGCAGCGCCGGTGACCAGGACGCGTCGTCCGCGCAAGTCGAGTGCGGTCGGCAAGCCGATACTGCTTTGGCTCATGGCAGATTTTCCTCCAGGTTGATCTGGATCAAAGCGCCTGCCGGGCAAAAGGACCAGCATGCTGGGCTACGGGGCACAAAAGGTGCGCGCATGCACGATATGATCGGGAGCGCAGGAATGCTGCGCGGGTGGGTCGCAGTTTGGACGATGCAGATGCTCTGGCTGTTCGCCAGCCTGACCGTAGCCGTCGGCGTGGTGGGCGTCCTCGAAACGCTCGTCGCCGGATATCACCGCCGCCGTGAGGTCGAAATCAAGCCGCTGGCGCCGGTCCTGATGAAAGGCAGTCCGGTGGCGTAGGCCAGCGTCGGTCAGGGCTCGGGCAGGCGCGAGTCAACGATTACCAGCGCCCGACCTGCCAGTTCGGTGGGCTGGCGGTTCGGCAGCAGAACGGCGGCAAACTTGGGGTCGTCGCGAGCGGCGCGTTCGTAGTCGAGATCGAGCACGCCATGCGCATCGAGAAAGCGGTTCATTGCGGCGGAGATGCGCACGCAACCCTGGGATGCGGGACGACCAAGCCGCTGCTCCAGGTAATCGGGATCGGTGGCGTGCATCAGCAGGCGGATGTCGACGGTATCGGCGTCGGCAACCCAACCGCGGTCAGCCGCCTGCCAGCCAAAGTCCCACACGCGCATGCCCTTCAGGCCGAGACCACGGATATGATTCTCGTTGAACGTGCCAAGCGCGCGGTAGTCGAGGATTGCGTCTGTATGCAGGAAGACGCCAAGGGGCGTAATGAAATAGCCGCGCCTACCTGCCTGTCCGGTCGACACCTTGGCGCCGCCGATCACCTGCCAGGGTGCGTCGGGTTGTGCCAGCACGATCCGCATCTGCTGCACTGCCGGACTGCGGTCAGTGACCACCAGCAATTGTGGCTGGTCGATTGGGTAGCCGGCCGTCGCAATTGCGGCCTTCGCTCGCTTGAGCCAGGCGGCCTCTTGGCCGGGCATGTCCGGAGTTAAGTGCGGCACCTCTCGCAGCAGCGCGGCTTTCAGGTGAGTGACCTCGCGGGCGACGTCGACCTGCGACGTGCGGGAGGCTTGGTTTGCAGTTGCAGTGGTTCGCGGTGCCGGCGGCACGGCGGCTGGCAGCGGCGGCTGAGTGGCGCAGGCGGGAAGCAGCAGCATTCCGAGCAACGGAACCAGAGCGAGACGCATGATGGCGATACCGTTCGATCTGCGTATCGTGATCGAAACGGGCGGCGCTTGCCTTGATCCGGATCAATCGAGGCAAGCTCACGAGCTTGGTCTGGGTCGCTTGCGCGTCGGCAACCACGCCCTACCATGCGGTAGGTAACCCCTGCTCCTCGGGAGGAACGCGGCATGATCACGAAATTCGACAGCCTCTACGCGGGCCATGTCGATCTGGACGACATCGGCTACGCCGGCACGCCGATCAACGATCGGCTGTACAACAACGCTCATCTCTCCACGGCGCTGGAGAAGGCGCAGTCGATGGCGGTGCTGATGGACCGGCACGGCTACAACGCGTTCTGGATGGCCGAGCATCACTTCCAGCGAGAGGACACCGAGTGCATTCCGAACGTGCTGATGATGGCGCTGCATCTGACGCACGTGACCCAGAACCTGAAGATCGGCTGCGGCTTCAACATCGCGCCGATGTGGCATCCGCTGCGCCTCGCCGAAGACTACGCGATGGCCGATATTCTGTCGGGCGGCCGGGTGATCTTCGGTCTCGGCCGAGGCTATCACACGCGCGAGGTGGAGACGTTCGGCTCGCCGCTGCTCGACCAGGCAGCCAACCGCGAGCTGTTCGAGGAACAGGTGGACATCATCTTCAAGTCGTTCAATGAGGAATCATTCAGCCATAAAGGCAAGCACTACACGCTGCCTCCCGAGGTGCCGTATCGCGGCTATACGCTGAAGGAGCTGACGCTGGTGCCACGGCCGGCGCGCCTGCCGGTGGAGACCTGGCAGCCGATCCAGGGCGGCACCGGGCGTGCGATGGAGTTCATGGCCAAGCACGGCATCCAGGGCATGGTCGGCGGTGGCTCGGCCGAAGGCGGCGCGATGCACAAGGTGGTGCTCGGCTGGCAAGAGGCGCACGCAAAGCAGGGCAAGCACATCGAACTCGGCGAGCGGCTGTGTTTCGGCTTCCACTTCTATATGGGCAAGAGCAAGGCCGACGGCATCGAGCGCGCCCGCAAATACTACGAAGAGAATATGAAGATGTTCGGCGAACTGCGCCTGGTGCGGGCGATGACCGACGAGCAGGTGGAGATCATGCGAGATCCGAAGCGCGCGCCAACCGCCAAGCTGCCGAAGATCGAGGACGCGGTGGCGGCGGGCGGCTTTCTCACCGGCAACGCGCAGGAGGTCATCGATCACCTCAAGGCGCTGGAGGAAAAATATCCGGCGCTGGATCGCATCTCGGTGTCGTTGTCGGTCGGTGTGCCGAAGTCTGAGGCGCTGGAGCAATTGCAGCGCTTCGCCGAGGAAGTGATGCCGGCATTCCGCAAGGCGGAGGTGCGCGAGCCGGCGATGGTCAAATAGCTCGCCGGATGCGGTCAGTCAGAAGGCGCCAGCCTTCGGCAGCTGCCAGTTCTGCCAGACTGCGAGCATGCGCAGCGTGAAACAGACTGTGCCACCCAAGATGGCGGCGGTGGTGCGAGGCACGCCGATACGATGGCCGGCGACCATGACCAAGGAGCCGGCAAGGGCGGCGGTGGCTTAGATATTCACCCAGACCACGGCGGGGATCTGCGCCAGCAACACATCGCGGACCACGCCGCCGCCCACCGCAGTGATCGCTCCCAGCAGGACGGCGGTTGACGGATGGATGCCGTAGGCCAGCGCCTTCTCTGCGCCAGCCACCGCAAACAGGGCTAGGCCCGCTGCATCCAGGGTGACGATGACCTGCTGCGGATATGGCCGGACGAGCGCGTGAGCCAGGAAGGTCAATGTGCGGGCAACGAAGGCGACGGCCGGATAACGCCAGTCCCGGATCGCATTGGGTGGAACCGCACCGATCAGCACGTCGCGCGTCATGCCGCCGCATAACGCGGTGGCGAACGCAAGCACCATCAGGCCGAGCAGGTCCAGGTTCCCCCGGACTGCTGCAGTTGCACCCTCGACACCGAAGGTTCCGGCCAGACCCGCCACCAGCACCAGCGTGCCCGCAAGGCGGAGAGGCTTTTCCTGTGGCTGCCTAAGCGAGTGCCCGGCTGGCCCTAGCGAGGCGGTGGGAGAAAAAAATACTTATTTGGCGGCTCGTCTTGCGCCTTAGAGAAAAATGCTTCTCTGTCTGGGCGGACTTTCCGTCATGAGATGGCGCAACATTCATGGTCCCGGTTGCACTCGATCCAGCGGCGATGGCGATGGCGGTGGCCGGTCGGGGCCACGTAGCGCTCCGGCGGTTTCGCGCGCTGCGTGCCGGTGGTGCGAAGGAGCTGCTGCTCTTCTCGGACCAACCTGACACGCTTGAGGCGGCTCCCACGGAAACGCTTCGGCGTGTCCTGCCGAGCCAGCCTGATATGGCGGCGCTGCAGGTGCTTTGGATCGCGGGCCTGCCGCTCGACACTGCCGCAGCGCTTGCGGCGCTGGCGCGCGCGGAGCGGGTGCTGGTCAATGTCGAGGACCGCCCGGAGCTATGCGACTTCCATAGCGTTGCGGAAGTGCGCCGAGGTGATCTGCTGCTGACCGTCTCGACCGGAGGGGCTAGCCCCGGGCTGTCTGCGCGCGTCCGCGCTCGGCTCGCGACCGAGTTCGGGCCGGAATGGGGTGAGCGGCTGGCCTTGCTGCGCGAGCGTCGGACGGCGTGGCGCCGACAGGGGCGCGACGTGGGCGCAGAAACCGATGCGCTGCTGCAAGCCAGCGGATGGCTGGCATGACCTTCGCGCCCGGCAGCGTCTGGCTGGTAGGCGCGGGTCCCGGCGATCCGGGACTGTTGACGCTGCATGCCGCGCGGGCGCTCGCCGAGGCCGATGTCGTGCTGCACGACGCGCTGGTGTCGCCCGAGATTCTCGCGCTTGCGCCACAGGCGCGGCTGGAAGCGGTGGGCAAGCGGGCCGGCAGCGACCAGGTGCCGCAACTGCGCATCAACGAACGACTGATCGCCCTGGCGCGCGACGGTTTGCGGGTCGTCCGACTGAAGGGTGGCGATCCGCTGGTGTTCGGTCGTGGCGGAGAGGAGGCCCTGGCACTTGCTGCCGCCAGTGTCCCTTTTCGGATCATCCCCGGCATCAGCGCCGGGATCGGGGGCACGGCGGCGGCCGGCATCCCGGTCACTCATCGTGGCCTGGCGCATAGCGTCACCTTCGTCACCGGCCACGATACGACCGGCGCATTGCCGGATATCGACTGGGCCGCACTGGCGCGGGGCGCCGGCGTGCTTGTGGTCTACATGGCGCTGCAGCAGATGGGCCCGATCGCCGAGCGGCTGCTGGAGGCGGGCCGCGACCGTGCCGAACCGGTGGCCTTCATCAGCGAGGCAACCACGCCGCGCCAGCATGTGGTCGTCACCACCCTGGCGGATGCCGCGCATGTCGCCGGCACCATCCCGAAACATCTGCCGACGCTGATCGTGATCGGCCCTGTCGTCGCGCTGCAGCCGCTGCTTGCGGTCTGCCAGCCGGAAGGAGAACGTCATGCTGCCTGAGACCGCGCCGTTTCCGGCGGATCAGATCGTCGCGCTCAACCGGATCATCTCGGGCAGCAGCGCGGAACAGCGCACCTGGCTCAGCGGATTTTTGGCCGGCTATCAGGCGGCCAATACCCCGCAACCCGCCGCCGCCGCACCACCAGCTAGACGAGTGCCGTTGACGATCCTGTTCGGCACGGAGTCGGGCAATGCCGAGGCGCTCGCGGATGTCGCGCGCAAAGCGGCCGGCAAACTTGGGTTTGCCGCGCGGGTGCTGGACATGGCGGGTGCCACGCCTGCGCAGGTCGCCAGCCTGCAGAACCTGCTGGTTATCGCGTCAACCTGGGGCGAGGGCGACCCCCCGCAGCGCGCCGCCGATTTTTTCGCCGCGCTGATGGCCGATGACGCACCACGCCTCGAGAACGTGCGCTACGCCGTGCTGGCACTAGGCGACCGCGCCTATGCCAAGTTCTGCGAAACCGGCCGGCTGTTCGACGAGCGCTTTGCTGCGTTGGGCGCCAGGCGCGTGGCTGAGCGGGTCGAATGCGACCTGGACTACGAGGCGCCGGCCGGTGCGTGGATCGATGGCACTCTCGGTGTGCTGCAGGCAGAGGTCGGTGAGCCGGAGGCCGGAGCTGTCATCCATGTCGATTTCGCGCGTCCGACGGCGGGTGTCGCCAGTTGGAGCCGCGCGCGTCCGTTCGAGGCTGAGATCGCCGAGCGCATCCGGCTGTCGGGCAGCCGCTCGACGTCCGATACCTGGCATGTCGAGCTTTCGCTGGAGGGATCGGCGATCGAGTATGAGCCGGGCGATTCACTCGGCTTCATTCCCCGCAACGATCCGGCGCTGGTCGATGCGGTCCTGCACGCGACTGGGCTTGCCGCGAATGCATCGCTGCGCATGCGACTGATCGAGCAATACGACATCACGACGCTGACGCGGTCGCCGCGGGTCGAGGGCTGGCAAGTGATCGATCTGTTGGAATCCGAAAAGCGACGGATGAGCGAGGAAGAGTTGCTGTCGCTGCTGCGGCCATTGGCGCCTCGGTATTACTCGATCGCGTCGAGCCGCAAGGCGGTGCCTGACGAGGCGCATCTGCTGATCGCTTCGGTGCGCTACCAGGCGCATGGGCGAGTGCGCAACGGTGTTGCCTCGATGGACGTGGCCGAGCGGCGCAAGCCCGGCGACCGGATGCCTGTGTTCCTGAAACCGAATGCGCATTTCCGACTGTCGGCCGATGCGGACCGTCCGATCATCATGATCGGGCCCGGCACTGGGGTTGCGCCGTTCCGCGCCTTTATGCAGGAGCGCGACGTGATCGGCGCGCGCGGTCGCAATTGGTTGGTGTTCGGGCACCGCAACTACACGCACGACTTTCTCTACCAGCTCGAATGGCAGGATCTGCTGAAGCGCGGGGTGCTGACGCGGCTGGATGTCGCGTTCTCACGCGATCAGCCGGAGAAGCGTTACGTGCAGCACGCGTTGTTGGACGCACGACGCGAGCTGTTCGCGTGGGTGCAGGAAGGAGCGGCGATCTACGTGTGCGGCGACGCCGATGCGATGGCCAAAGACGTGCACGCGACACTGCAAGAGGTGCTTGGCGCGGACGCGTTGGATGCACTTCGACGCGATGGGAAGGTACCTGCGCGATGTCTACTGACACGCGACCGCCTTCGACCAACGAGGCGATCAAGGCCAACAGCCGCTTTCTGCGCGGCACGATCGCTGACGGGTTGACCCGCGTGGAGACGGGATCGCTGTCGGATGATGACCAGCAGTTGACGAAATTCCACGGCATCTATCTGCAGGATGATCGCGACCTGCGGGCCGAGCGCGGACGCAAGAAGATGGAGAAGGCATTCATCTTCATGGCGCGGCTGCGTGTTCCGGGCGGCGTGCTGACGCCGCATCAATGGCTGGCAGCCGAGAAAGTTGCGCGTGAGCGCGGCAATGGCACGCTCAGGCTGACCACGCGGCAGACCATCCAGTTTCACGGCATCATCAAAACCAACCTGCGCGAGGCCATTCGCGGCATCCATGACGCGATGCTGGACACGATTGCGGCGTGCGGCGACGTGAACCGCAACGTCATCGCGCGGGTGAATCCGTGGCAGAGCCAATCGCACGGCGAGGTGGCGGGACTGGCGCAGGCGATCGGCGCGCATCTGCTGCCAAAGAGCCGTGCCTGGCATGAGATCTGGATCGACGGGGAGAAGATCACCGGCGGTGAGGAGGAGGACGAGCCGATCTACGGCCGCACCTATATGCCGCGCAAATTCAAGGTCGCCATCGCACTGCCGCCGCACAACGACGTTGACGTCTTCGCGCACGATCTCGGTTTCATCGCGATCGAAGAAGGCGGCGGGATCGTCGGGTACAATGTCGTCGTCGGCGGTGGCATGGGCATGACGCATGGCGAGCCTGACACCTTTCCGCGCACCGGCGACGTGATCGGCTTCTGCTCACCCGAGCAGGCGGTCGACGTGGCCGAGAAAGTGGTGACGGTGCAGCGCGACTTCGGCGATCGCTCGGACCGCAAGCATGCGCGGCTGAAATACACCATCGAGCGTATGGGCCTGGACGCGTTTCGCGCCGAACTGGATCAGCGGCTGGGGTATGCACTGACACCAGCTTGCCCGTTTGCCTTCACCGACAATGGCGACCGGCTCGGCTGGGCACAGGGAGATAATGGCACCTGGCATTACACGCTGTTCGTTGAAAATGGCCGCGTGCGTGATCTTGCCGGTCTGCATGCCTTAGCTGAACTGGGCATCGGGCGCTTCATCATTACGCCGAACCAGAACCTTGTGCTGGCCGACATTTCACTGGCTCGCAAACACGAGGTCGCAGCGATGCTGGAACAGCACGCGCTCGGGGCACCGGTGAGCGGATTGCGACGCAATGCGCTGGCCTGTGTCGCGCTGCCAACCTGCGGATTGGCGCTGGCGGAAAGTGAACGCTATTTGCCCGACCTGATCACGCGTCTTGAAGACGAGCTGGAACACTTCGGACTGGCACAGGACCACATAACCATCCGCATGACAGGCTGTCCCAATGGCTGCGCGCGACCCTATCTGGCGGAGATCGGCTTGGTCGGTCGCAGCCCCGGTATCTACAATCTTTATTTGGGCGGCGCGTTCGACGGCTCGCGGATGAACAAGCTTTATCGGCGCGACGTGGACGGCGATGCGATCGTGGCTGCACTGGCGCCACTCCTACGGGATTACGCCGAACGCCGCGTCGCCGGTGAGCGGTTTGGCGACTTCGCCATCCGCGCCGGCCATGTCCGCCCCACGACCAGCGGCAACACGTTCCACTCCGATCTCTCCCCCGAACTGCGGAGCTGACCATGCGCTCACTTCGACAGACGTCGCCTGCACTCGCCTGGCCCTCGTTGCATGACGCGCGAGGGCGCCTACTGGGATTGCCATTTGCGCTGACCGCCGCTGTGCCTGGGATCCTGTTCGGCTGGCAGGCGAGCGTAGCGGGCCTGATCGTCGCGAGCGTGGCGAGCTTTGTCGTGTTCGTGCCGATGACCGCCCTGGCACTCAATCGCGGTGCTGCTTTGCCCGAGGACGCGACCTTGCCGCCTTTGACCGCGCGTAGCTACGTCGTCCTTCTCGCGCTTTGGACGGTGGCAGCGTGGCTAGGCGCTGCCCTTGCGGTGGGGCACGGCTAAAACGCGGTCCACGCGTCGAAGAGTTAGCTGCTGCCGCTGGCCGCACGCCCGGCATGTTAAGATTTAAGAGCGGCCACTTGTGTGTGGCCGCCGCGACCAGTCTTCAAGAACCCACACAACAGTTTCGTCGGCTCCTTCGGGATTGCGGGAATAACGGTCGAATGCAGCCGTCTACCTCCCAGCACAACCCTGGGAGGGCTTCGTGCTTCTCCGTACAGCTCTGTGTCACGGTTGGCCTCCTCTTGGCTATCATCGACGCACCTGCCCGCGCCGTGCCGAGTTTCGCGGCCCAAACCGGTCAACCCTGCTCGACCTGTCATATCGGTGCATTTGGACCGCAACTGACGCCGTTCGGTCGTGAGTTCAAGATCGAAGGCTACACCATGACGGGCGGCGAGGGACTTGCCTCACGAATTCCGCTCGCCGCCATGGCCCTTGGTTCCTTCACTCATACGAAGACCGCCCAGCCTGAGCCACCGCATGACTTCGGCACGAACAATAACTTTGCCTTTGACCAGGTCAGCCTGTTCTTCGCCGGACGGATCACCGACTTTGCTGGTGCCTTCGTCCAAGGCACCTATTCTGGCACCGATCGTGCGTTCAGCCTGGACAACACCGATATTCGCTTCACGACGCCAACACCGCTGTCATTCGATTCGACGGAGCTACGGGTCGGTGCGTCGATCAACAATGGCCCCACCGTTCAGGACCCATTTAATTCCATCCCCGTTTGGATGTTCCCTTTTGCCGTCTCGGGCGTGGCACCTACACCGGCCGCCGCCACTCTACTCGGTGGCGGCGGGCTTCAGGGCAATTCGCTCGGTGTCACCGTCAATGGGTGGTACCGATCGCCACCTCTATCTCGACGTCGGGGGCTACGGCACTTATGGTCCGAGCCTGCTCAGCGCGACGGGCAATTCACTGAACCAGGGCGCGACTTCCAACGTCGCGCCTTACGGCCGGATCGCCTATCAGTGGGATTGGGGTACCCAGGCCGCGCATATCGGCGCCCTGGTGCTGAGTGCCAACATCAATCCGGCGATTTCCGAGCATACTGCTGATGGCTCGTTCGGGCATAATCGCTACACGGACTGGGGCATCGATGCCGGCTACCAGTTCCTCGGCGACGGCACGCATATCGGCACGGCCTACGTCCTGTTCGTGCGCGAGAACCAAGACCTGACCGCCTCGTTCAATCAGGGCAATTCCAGCCGGACGGGCAGCGCCTTGAACCAGGTGAACTTCAACGCGTCCTACTTCTTCCGCAATACCTATGGGCTGACCTTCGGCTGGCAATATGTATGGGGCAAGCCCAATCCGCTGCTATTTCCCCCAGCCCCGGTGACGGGCAGCGCCAATGGCAAGCCCAACAGCAATGCATTCATCGTCGAGGCCGATTGGATACCATTCGGCAAGCAGGACTCGTGGGCGCAACCGTTTGCCAATTTGAAGATCGGCCTGCAGTACACAGCATACACCCGCTTTAATGGCGGAACCAACGACTATGATGGGTCGGGCCGGAACGCCAGCGACAACAACACCGTCTTTCTCTATGCCTGGACCGCGTTCTGAGGCTGGCATCAGCTGCGACCCCCCCGACGTCTCACGCGCAGTGGAATTACAATTATTCAGACGGTCCGGCTTAACCAAGACTGCTGACTGAGTTCATCGCGCAACAAATTCCCCCCCGCCGAACAACAACAGAATGTGAGGGGGGACGAGGGCGATGCCCCTGCGCGTCTATCTTGTCGGTGGTCGCCGCGACCGAAGCAATGGCTTGGTTGCGGCGACCTGGCCGTGTGATCGCAGCTTCAAACAGGAGATGCAGCCGTGGACAGTCACGCCCATCATCGACACGTTGCGCCGCCGACCTTCACGCAAACCAACCTCATCTCGGACGGATCCGTACCGGCCCAGCAGACCGATCCGAACCTGATCAATCCGTGGGGGGTCTCCTACAGCCCGACCAGCCCGTTCTGGATTTCCGACAACGGCACCGGTCTCACCAGTATCGACAGCCTTGTGGCAGGCAACGTGACGCTGAATGTCATCCCGCCGGTCACCATCGCGCCAGCGACCCCCGATGGCGGGCCTGCCGCCCCCACCGGGCAGGTGTTCAATTCATTCGCATCCAGCAATGCGTTCACATTGATGGATGGCAAGCCCGCGACGTTCCTGTTCGCAACCGAGGACGGCACGATATCTGGATGGAACATGGCCGCCGGGTCAGAGTCCATCATCGCAGTGAATAAATCAGCAGATCCCGCCGACGGCAGCGAAGCCTTGGGTATGGGCGCCGTCTACAAGGGTCTGGCGATTGCCCAGACGGACGACGGCCCGATGCTGTACGCGGCGAATTTCCGCCACGGCACCGTGGACATGTTCGACCAGAACTTCGACCAGGTGAAAAGCTTCACCGATCCGAACACGCCGACAGATTTCGCGCCGTTCAATGTCCAGGTGCTTGGCGACAAGCTGTTTGTGACATATGCGATGCAGGATGATCAAAAACACGACGACGTTGCGGGCCAGGGTAACGGCTTCGTGGACGAGTTCGACCTGCAAGGGCATCTGCTGCACCGCGTCGCTTCGGGCGGCCCGCTCGACTCGCCTTGGGGTCTGGCCATGGCACCGGACAGCTTTGGCAAGTTCGCCGGCGATCTGCTGGTCGGCAACTTCGGTAGCGGCACCATCGATGCGTTCGACCTGAACCATCATGACAAGTTTGTCGGTCAGCTGACCGATGCAAACGGCCAACCGATTGTCATCCCCGACCTATGGGAGCTGATCCCCGGCAATGGCGGGTCGGCTGGCGATCCGAACAAGATCTACTTTACCGCCGGTCTGCAGGATGAAAAGCAGGGTTTGTTTGGCAGCCTGACACCGAACTCGCCGCCATCGATGATGATGGCTGACGGCTCGCATCATATGTCAGGCTGATCGAACTGCCGCGGCACGGCAGGTCCGACGCCTTCCTATCGTGCATCCGGCTCGGTCAGCACGGGCCGGATGAAATTCAGTGCGGCACGCAACGTGCGGAAGCGGTTCAAAGTGTCCCAGTCCGGCGCCGCTGCAACGACCCAGAACGTCAGCTCCATCGGAGCATGGACGATATAGGCCGGGTCCTGGCTTGATCGCAGTGTCACAACGATCCGGCCGGCAATGCGCGGATGGTCGGAACGACGCTCACTGACAAAAGCGCGCCCGATGTCGGGGGCGCGTTCCCGAGTGGCGGCGTGCCACTCGGCAAGCTGTGCCCGCTCCCATTGTGATATGGGTCGTGGCGGGAATGTAAGAACAACGTTGTCGGCGGCGGACAGCATGACGGCGCTCGGTTTGGCCGTGAGCGTCCAGACTTATGCCACGCCCGGTTACAGACTCGCTGCATTCAGCTTCACCTATTCGGGATCTGCTCCCTCGACAGCAGCAAAGCCCTTGCCGAATGCTGCATCCCGCTTCTGGAAAGCGTACTTCACGCCATGCGATTGCATGTTCTGGCGGAAGTCGCGCGCCATCGGCGCGTTGTGGCCGCGCGCGTCGATTTCCGCGCCGATCCGTTGCAACGTGCGAGCACCCATCAGCTCGAGGCCGAGATTGACCAGCCGCTTATTGGCCGAAAGCAGATGCGGATCGACCAGTCCCATGCGGTCGGCCAGCCGCATCACTTCGGCTTCGAGTTCGTCGACTGGGACAGACTTCATCGCAAGGCCTATGCGCGCCGCGTCCGCGCCGGTAACACTGTCGCCGGTGAAGAGCAGGCGCTTCGCCCATTGTGGTCCGCAGTGATACAGCCACATGCTGCCTGGAGGTGTGCCAAGATCGCGCACCGGTGGAAAGCCGATCCGCGCATCGTCGGCCACGATGACCATATCGCACAGCCAGGCGAGATCGGTGCCGATGCCGATGCATGTGCCGTGCACCTGCGCGATGACCGGCTTATGCATGTCGAACAGCGTGATCCGCAGGCGCTGGCCTTGTTCCAGGCGCCAAACGTCATCGTCGATCTCCTGCCGGCCACGATAATCCTCGCCGCGGCCGGAAGAATATTCGCTGAGGTCGGCGCCGGCGCAGAAATGCGGACCAGCGCCGCGCAGCACGACACAGTGCACCGGGTTGTACTCATCGGCCTCAAGCAGCGCTTCGTGAAGCTCGCGCAGCAGCCGGGCGCTGAGCGCGTTGCGCTTCTCCGGACGGTTCAGCGTCACGATGGCGGTCTTGCCTTTGACTTCGTAGGTGATCTGCTCGAACTGCATCTGCTTCCTCCTGGTGGCCGCCGCTTGTATGGTCGGCGTGAACCATGCGCCGAGGAGGGAACCGATGCCAGAGTTGCAGATCGCGCGGATCGAGACGTTCCTGTTCGATCCCGGCCTGGCGAAGAACCTGCTGTTCTGCCGCGTGGAGACCGAGGAAGGCGTCCACGGCTGGGGCGAGGCGTATGTCACGCCGGGCAAGGAGCCGGTGATCGAGCACCTGCTGCAGACCATGGCCAAGTACATGATCGGCCGCAGCGCATTCAACATCCGCCACACGGCGCAGGTGGTGTTCGACGATTTCGCGATGCGGCGGGCGTCGCTAGACTCTGCTGTCCGCATGGAGCGCGATCGAGATCGCGCTATGGGACATCGTGGCGAAGCACGCGAAGCTGCCGCTGTACAACCTGCTGGGCGGCGCTTCGCGCGAGCGGGTGAAGGTGTATGCGAACGGTTGGTCGAGCGGCAGCGAATCGATTGAGCAGAACCTCGAGCGGGCGCTGAGAGTGAAGGAGATGGGCTTCACCGCGCTGAAATGGGATCCGTTCCCCGGCCCCTGGCGGAACTTCATCGAGCGAGAGGATGAAGACCATGTGGTTCGCTATGTGCGGAAGATGCGCGAGACGCTGGGGCCGGAGTTCGGGCTGCTGATCGAGGTGCATCGCCGGCTGGCGCCGATGCACGCGATCCGCATCGGCAGGCGCATCGCCGAATACGATATCGGGTGGTACGAGGAGCCATGCCTGTGCGACAACATCGAGCTGGTGGCCGAGGTGCGGCGCGCGCTGCCTGGTGTGCCGATCGTCACCGGCGAGGCGATCTATTCGAAGGAGGCGTGGACGCAAGCGTTGGCGGCGCGTGCGGCCGACATCATCAATCCGGACATCTGCAACTGCGGCGGCATCGGCGCGATGCTGGACATCGCCGCGATGGCGCAGCCGCACGCGGTGGCGATGGCGCCGCACAACTACAATTCCACGCTGGTCGGGGCCGCGGCGACGGTGCAGCTGTCGGCGATGATCCCGAACTTCTGGATCGCAGAGTTCTTCATCAACCTGAAGCCGGCGTGCGATGCGATCGCGGTGCAGCCGCTCGTGGTGAAGGACAGCTTCGTCGAGCTGCCGACGGCGCCGGGGCACGGGATCGACCTCGACGTAGAACGGCTGCGCGGCAAGCCGTACCGTGACATGGGGTCGCGAACCGGCAAGAGCCTGCGCAGCCACACCGATGAATTTCCGCGCAAGAACTACGTCATCGGTGTCACTCGCACCGGCTACTAAGCGTCGCCGGCAGCCTCTCCCCGCCTTCCGGGGAGAGGGGCCATGCGAACGCGAGCTGCTCATGACGCCTTGGCGTAACTGACGACCTCATACTCGATCCCGTCCGGATCCAGAAAATAGAAGCGCCGGCCCGGTTCATAGTCAGCATGACTGAAGGGCAGCAACCCGGCTGCGATCACGCGCGCCTCGGTCGCATCGAGATCATCGACCTGAACGCCAATGTGGTTCAGCGGCCTACCCTTCGTAAATACCTCGGGCAGCTGGGCCGTATTGCCCGAGGCGTAGAGCGCCACATAGTGATCATCCGAGCCGACATGGACTGTATGTCCGCCATTCTGCGCCGGGCCGCTCCAACGGACGTGCCAATCGAACAGCGCTTGCATGAGACCGGCCGTGCGCTTGGGGTTCGCGACCGTGATATTCACGTGCTCAATGCGTGGTACCGACATCTGGCTCTCCTCGTTGGCTCAAGCGGAGATCGCTTGCCGGTTGCCATCTGTAGGACCTCAACCTAACTTGAGGTCAAGGCCCTTCTCAGGCACCCCGCATGAAGCCGCCTGTCACGCTGTCGATCGGCCCAATCGCCCGACGGACCGGCATTTCGGTGTCCGCAATCCGGTTCTACGAGGCCCGCGGACTTGTCCGGGCAGCCCGGGGGCCGGGCAATCAGCGGCGGTTCGCACGCTCCGACATCCGGCGCCTGTCGTTCGCGCTCATTGCCCAGAAGCTGGGGCTGACAATTTCCGAGATCGAGGCCGCACTCTCGACGCTGCCACATGACAAGGCGCCGACGCGGTCGGACTGGCGTGCCATCGGCGCGCGCATGCGCGGCGTACTCGAGGCACAGATCGCCACCCTGCAGAGAACACAAGAGCTGCTGGATGGTTGTATCGGTTGCGGCTGCCTATCGCTGGATCGCTGCGCGCTTTACAACCCGAACGACCGCGCCGCGCGTGCGGGTCCCGGGCCACGCTTTCTATTGGGGAACAAGGCCGCCGATTTCGCGGACGATTGAGCCCTGTCGCCGCCCTACCGTTGTCGCGCGCGTTGTATATACAACGTCGCATCCTCGTCGAGTAGCAGGCGATCCCGCACCAGCGCTTCAACCACCTCTTCCACCCTCGCCACATACGCAGCCTTCGAAGCATACCGCTCCGCATCGAACGCGAGATACGTCCCCTCACGGTCCGCCAGTTCCCCCTCCGGCATTGGCGCCCGGTAAAGGTTCCACCCCGTGAACATCCCGGTCGGTATCGCGATATCCGGCAGTCTCAGACCTGCGATCTCATTGCCGTCCGCGTCCACCTGGGGCACCAGCGCTTGCCATTTATTCAGTGGCGTCTTCGGATCGGTCCAGTCATCGAGCGCCGTCACATCATTCGCAGCCGCCGGTGGCACCAGACTGGCCATCTTCGGCCAAGCCACCGCGTCCGCCGTCACGAGTGTCCCATCCGCTATGCGAGGCAACCGAGACTTAGGCGGCTCTCGCCCCTCCGCCACCCACTCATCCAGAGCAACCAGCAGCGCGCGGATCGCCGGCATAGGATCGTGCCAGTTGCGCGGATTGCTGCAGGGGCCGGCATCGCGCGGCATGCCGGCCTTGCCGCCGTGCTGGGTCCCAGGCAGGTAATAGCCACGAACATTCGGCAGCAGTGCGAGGTCGTTGGTGCCGTCGGTATGCAGTAGCGATGCCCCTTTCTGCCAGGTACTCAGTCGAGGTATTGGTCTCGATGACCTTCACATCGTCGCCCTGCAATAGGTCCCCGGTGACGAACGGGTGTGTCACTTCGGGAAAATCGTGGTCTTCATGCCATGTGCGCGTGCGTGCCGGCTGACCGAATTCGGTGTTGCAGAACACGCGACCGATGCCCGCCACGTGGGTGAACACGCCGTCGAACACGCGTGAGCCGGATTCGTCTCTGTTGAACCCTTGGGCAAGGTGGTCGCGCAGATAGCGTCCGGCCTGCGAGATGCCGAAGGCGAGCGCGTGCCTAGGTTCGCGGCCAAGCAGGTCGCGCCCCTCTGCGCTGTTGCGCAGATGCGAGACTATGTCGCGCGTCGCTGCGAAGCCGATGCCAAGAACGCGTGGATTGGTCGCGTTATAGCGCAGCTCATAGATCGAGCCAGGCTCTGGCAATGCACCTGCGGTGAGCGAGATCGTGCGGGCATCGACGAACTCGAACGCCACCTTCTGCCGCGCCGCAGTCTGCGTACGACGCACGGTCAGCACGGCATCGTCGCATGTCGCCGCTTCATAGGCCAGGCGGAACTGCTTTAGGTCGCCGCCGCGGGTGCCAGAGATGAATTCCTCGCGGATGCGGCGAACGATCGGGACGCCGTTGTTGGTCGCCACCGGAGCATCGAGGCCGAGGCCGCCATTGGCACGTGGCGCGCCAGGGTCCCAGCCGGACCAGACCAAGGTGAAGCCTCGATGCAGCGGCAGAGCGTTGCCCAGGTCGGCGGCGCTGGTGGGCTGGTTGCCCGCCTTGCCGGCACAAAGATTGGCAAACAGCATGATCCGGCCGCGATTGTTCACCTCATATAAGATCTGGCCGTTGCCGCGTTCGGGGTCAGCGGGGCGCAGCATGCAGATGTCGCTGCGGTATTCGACGTTGCCGCGCGCATTGCGCGGTGCCTTGTCGATGTTGACGATGCTGCGGTTGGCACTGTGTCTGGGATCGAGCTCGCCGATTGCGACGCCATCGAGTCGCTCGTAGGCGCCGGTGCTGCCAAAGCCTGCGCCGCCGACGAACGGCGCGCGCGAGGTAATTTCGATTGCCGTGATCATCGCGAAAAACCCTCCAGCTCTTCTTGCGCCCAGGCGATCACCTGCGGGATCGATTGCCCGCTGAACAACTTCGCCAACATCGCCGGCTGCGTGCCGCGGTTATAGATCTGCACCGCGATGTCGGGTGCAGCGGGCGTGCCGGCAACGTGGGGATGCGCGTGATGCGACGCACGGATGGGATAGTGATACACCGTGCCGCGCGGCGGCTCGACCTCGTTCCACACCGGGAAATCCAACATGCTGTCGAACGGCGGAATGTCGAAGCCGGATACCGCCTTGGTTCGTTCTTCCACCTGCTCGCGCTGCGAGAGGTATTCCAACAGATCCTTCGCTGCCTGCTTGTTGCGGCTATACGACCAGATCGCCCAGAAATATGGATTGTATGCGACGAACCGACCCTTTGGTCCGCGCGGCGCCGAAATCGTCCAGCAGTCGTGCGCCACCTGCGGCTGGTCGCGCTTGGCCACGGCCCAAGCCGAGGGCGGATTGAAGATCAGGGCACTCTGGCCCGAGATCAGCGCGCGATTGTTCGATGCGCTGTCATAGCTCAGCACGTCCTTTGGCAGGAACTTGACCAGCTGCTGGCCATATTCCAGCACCTGGCGTACCGCGTCTGAGTGCACTGTGACATTGCCCTTCGCATCGACCAGGTCAGCGCCATAGGCAGCGAACAATGCCCCACAGAAATCGACGCAGTCGCCAGCGTTGGACAGGCCGAGTGCGAACGGCATGCCGGCCTTGTGACAGGCTTCAGCGGCCTTCAGATGCGCCTCCCATGTCCACGCATCTGCTCCTGGCGTGTACTGGTCGTTCACTGGATACATCGACAGCAGGTCAAGCCCCGCCTTGTCCCTGAGCACGCTGATGCGGCCCACCGGCGGCTGGTTCTGCGAACCTGAATTGCTTGGTACCGCCATCCAGTGGCCATTCACCTTGGCAAGGTATTCGTTCACCTCGTTGGTCGGACCGTACTTGGCGATCAGCCGTTGCACCACCTCGTCAACCGGCTCGAAGGCCCGCGCATGGTTATGGATCTCCCACACCGGGAGTGCGATGACATCGTGCCCGGTTTTCGCCTGCTCCTCGGCTGCCGCAGTGATCAGCAATTTGTTGCCGGCGCTCATGTAGTCGACGGTCACTTCGACGTGGTTCTGCTGCGCCCAGGCGTTGATCTGCCTGGTCATCGCATCGTTGCCGCCGGGCACCCAATGATCCCAGAAGGCGAGCGCCAATTTCCCCGCGGCGCCTGCGGATCGGATATGGACCAGTGGCAACGCGGCAGCGGTGGCTTGCAGAGCGCGGCGGCGCGTTATGTGGGCCTGCATTGTTGCTTCCTCCGTTCCTCTTCAGGCCAGTTTTGCCTCAGTGCGCGCCTGCAACGCCTCCAGCGTCATGCCGGGGGTCATCTCACGCACGGCAAAACCCTCTGGTGTCACATCGAGCACCGCGAGGTTTGTATAGACCCGCTTCACCACGCCCTTTGCAGTCAGCGGATAAGTGCAACGCCGCCGCAGCCGCGGCTCGCCTTCTTTGGTGGTGTGTTCCATCACCACCCACAGACGCTGTGCGCCGATCGCAAGATCCATGGCGCCCCCAACCTGCTTCACCGGCTCGTCAGCCGATCTCGCCCAGTTCGCGATATCGCCGTTCTCGGCAACTTCGAATGCGCCGAGTACGCATAGGTCCAGATGGCCGCCTCGGGCAATCGCGAAGCTGTCCGCATGATGCACATACGATCCGCCGATACGCAGCGTGACATGCGTGGTGCTGGCGTTGATCAGGAACGGATTGACCGAATGGGGCGCTGGCGCCGGACCAACTCCTATCACGCCATTTTCGGCGTGGAAGATCACCTCGCGATCCGGCGGTACGAAGTCGGCGACCAGCGTCGGAATGCCGATGCCGAGATTGACCAGCCAGCCTTCCGGTATGTCGCGCGCGCACCAGGCCGCGATGCCGTTGCGATCGAGCGGAGTGAATGCCATCGAAACCCTCTCAGAGCGGCACGTGCAGCACGCGTTTCACGAAGATGCCCGGCGTGACGATGGTCTCCGGCGCCAGTTCGCCGAGTTCGACGACATTGCGCGTCATCGCGATGGTGAGCTTCGCGGCCATCGCCATCACCGGATTGAAGTTTCGTGCACTGTCGCGATAGGTCAGGTTACCCCAGCGATCCGCCTGCCATGCCTCGATCAGTGCCACATCACCTGGCAGCGGATATTCCAGCAGGCACAGCTTGCCGCCGATCTCGCGCGTTTCGCGTCCTTCGGCCAGCAGCGTATCGGCGCCGGTCGGTGTATAGAAACCGGTGATGCCGGCGCCGGCAGCGCGCATTCTCTCGGCCATCGTGCCTTGCGGAACAATATCCACCTCCAACTCGCCGCGTTGGAACAGTCGTCCGGCGAGACTTGCAGGGCGCACGAAACTGCAGATCAGCCGGCGCACGCGGCCCAGCGACAGCAGGCGTTCGATCGCGCTGCCATCGCGTCCGCCGGCAACCGCAACGATGGTCAGATCGCGTGCACCTTGCTCGATCAGGCCGTCGAGCAGCGGCGTCGGAATGCCGACGTCGCCGAACCCGCCGAGCAGAATGGTGGAACCATCGGCAACACCTGCCATGGCATCCGCCATGGTGTGCACGAACTTATCGATCATTGGCGGACCGTAGCGCACGGCTCGAGCAGGGTCGAGCCGACCGAGACGCATTGCATATTTCCCGCCAATTGAAACGGAGTCTTAGACTTTCTGCGTTATGTCGTCCGGGGTCTCCAGCGGTCTCCCAGAACCGCGGCCGCAAATTCGGAGCAAGCAATGTCGGCGACGACGCGAAGTGCCTTGGCGGGTCGAGCGGGTCTCAGCGCTACACTTGGACGCCCGCTGAAGCTCGCAGCCGCCTGCGCCGTGCTGGTGGTGGGAGGCTATGCAATCTGGTCAGCGCAACGGTTCGTGGTGAGCGACAACGCTGTCGTTTCTGCATACGTCATGTCGCTGCGTGCGCCAATTGAAGGCTATGTGTCGGGCCATCCTGCAGCGATAGGCCGCGAAATCCACGGCGGCGATATCCTCGCGACCATGACCAATCCGCTGGCTGATGATCAACGCCTTGTTGATTTCGAAGAACGGGTGAATCGGCTGACGGTTGAGCAGGCAACGCTCCTTCGTCAGCGTGACACCCTCGAAGCGACCCGGCGCGATCTGTTGCAACGGGCTGAGGAGCATCGTCACGCCATGGTGGCGAAACTGTCGGGTCAGGTCGCGTCAGCACAGATGGCACTCGAGGCCAAATTGGCCGAAAGCGAGCAGGCGAAGCGCGATTACCATCGCAAGGTGGACCTGGCGCGCTCGGGAACGGCGTCAACCTCCGATCTGGAGCGCGCGCAGTTCGCATCCGACGCACTGGATCGCCAAGCGCGCTCGCTGGGCGGGCAGCTCACGGCCTTCCAGGCGGAACTTGCGGCAGCGGACCACGGTATTCTGACCGAGAACGGCGGCAACGATGTGCCATATTCGGTCCAGCGCGCCGACGAAGTGCGTCTGCGCCTGGCCGACCTGGACCGCACGCTGGACGCAGTGAGGGAGGACGCCACGGAGGCGGTTTCGCGCGTGGAAGCCGAACGTCGCAGGCTGACCATGCTGCACTCGGCGACGCTGGCAGCACCGTCAGCTGGAATGCTGTGGAAGCTCGGCGCGTCGACGGGCGAACGAATCGGCACCGGCGATACCGCTGCGGAGCTGGTAGACTGCGGTGCGGCATTTCTGGTCGCTGCCGTGCCGCAGAAGGCCTACTCGAACATTGTGCTGGGCGGCGATGCGCGGTTCCGGCTGGCGGGTGAAGGCGCCGAACGCACGGGCAGGATCATGTCGATTACCGGCGACACCAGCTTAGTCGGCGATCGCAACCTGGCCGCCGTACCGCTCGACCTGCACCAGCCGACCGTAATGGTACGCATCGAAGTGCCGCCATCGCCGAACACCGCGGCCGAGTGCCTGGTCGGCCGCACCGCACGGATCCTGCTGCCCACTTCGGGCGGCGGCGTCATGGCGGCGATATCGCGGCTGGCGCAGCGCATCTTCTGACCGCCGTGTGATGCTCGACCTGCATACCTGGGGACCACTGCTGGTCACTATCGGGCTGATGTGTGGCCTGGTTCAGATAACCGGCCGCGCCGCTCGCATTGCGCGCGCGGTGGCCGCCTCGCTCGCAATCGTCCTCGCCGTCCGTTACTTGTGGTGGCGCTACGCCATGTCACTGCCGGATCCGGCTGGTCAGGCATTCGCACAGACGGCATGGACCTGGCTGTTCCTCATCACCGAGACGATGGCCTGCTTGACCTCGATCTCAATGCTCGGCTGGATGAGCCGCTGGCGCAACCGCTCGGCGGAAGCCGACCGTGCAGCGCAATCGCCAATACTGGCGGCCCCGGTCGATGTGCTGATTGCCACCTACAATGAGCCGTACGACATCCTGGAGCGGACTATTGTCGCAGCGACCAGTATCATCCATGACAATCTCCGGGTATGGGTACTGGATGACGGCGCCCGACCCTGGGTGAAGCAGCTTGCCGACGAGCTGGGCGCATATTACGTCGCACGCAGCGACAACACGCACGCCAAGGCGGGGAATATCAACAACGGGCTTGCCCATGCCCTGTCCACCGGACGCAAACCTGAATTCGTGCTGCTGTTGGATGCCGATTTCACGGTCAGTCGCTGGTTTCTGCGACGCACGCTCGGTCTATTCGAGGCGGACGACGTTGCCATTGTGCAAACGCCACAGCACTTTTACAATGCCGACCCGATCCAGGCCGGCCTGCTCTGCGCCGAGATCTGGCCGGACGAACAGCGGTTCTTCTTCGACTCCCTAATGGAATCGCGCGATGCGTGGGGAGCCGCGTTTTGCTGCGGCACCTCGGCGGTGATCCGTGTGAAGGCACTGGTGGACATCGGCGGCATGGCCACCGAGACGGTGACCGAGGACATGCTGACCACGTTCAAGTTGAAGGAGCATGGCTACCGGACCATCTTTCTCAACGAGCAGCTCAGCATGGGGCTCGCGCCGGAAGGCCTGCAGGAATACATCAAGCAGCGCTCGCGCTGGTGCCTCGGCGGTATCCAGCAGCTTTATACCCGCTGGTCCTTCGCCGGCCCTGCTCGCGTTGGCCTGATCAATCGCCTCAGTTGCCTCGATACGGTTGGCTACTGGATCTTTACGTTTCCCTTCAAGCTGTTGCTGATCACCGCGCCGCTGGTGTTCTGGTGGACGGGAAGCTCGGTGGTGAGCGCCGAACCCAGCGATATTCTGTATTGGCTCGCTCCATCGGCGGCGGCGAGCATCATCTTCACCATCGGCTACGCCGGCAATCGCGTGATGCCGGTCATGACCGACGTGAGCCAGCTGCTTTCGGCGGTCGCCATCATCGGGACGGTCGCGACAGGTCTCGTTCGGCCATGGGGACATCCGTTCAGGGTGACGGCGAAAGGCTGCACGACGGATAGCGTCACCATCCAATGGCGGATCGCGCTTCCCTTCGCCGCGCTGGCTGGCGCCACGCTGGTCGGCATGCTGATTCACCTGACGCCCTACTCGCAACTGAAGGCGATGCCCGGCTACTCTCTCAACATCATCTGGTCGATTTGCAGCATCGCCATCCTAGCGCTAGCGACTAAAGTCTGCTTTGAACCACCACGCCGCAGGTTGAACGAACGGTTCGCAACCGACGAGCCGGCTGTGCTCAGTTTGCCGAACAGCAGGACGCTGAGCTGTCTGGTCCGCGATGTTTCGATAGGTGGTGCCCAGCTGCAGTATCCGATCGGTTCCCCCGAGCCGTGGAGCAACCTGTCGCCAGGGCGCTTGACCTTCCTGACCGATGGCACAACGGTCCGGTTCCGACCCGTGCGTGCAAACGGCGGCAATCTCGCGGTGAAGTTCGATGACGATGCCGCCAGTCGTCGGGTGATGATCGGCAAGCTGTTCGCTGGCGGCTACAGCAACGAGATCGAGCGCATCTCCATGCGCAGTGTCCTCTTCCGTTCTGTGCAGACGCTCTTCAGATAACAGCGGAGATTCGCCGGCCCTTGTGCTGGGGTTTCCCTGAGCCTGCCTTGCCGATACCTTCCCTCTACTGAAAGACGAGGAGCGACATGGCAGATACTGTGCAATCGCCAGTCTTGCCGACAGTTGAGGAAGACGCAGCGATGGTGCGCCGTGCTGTGCTCGCCTGCGCCGCGGGTCAGGCGTTCGAGATCTTCGACTTCGTCATCTACGGGTTCTTCGCCGTCGCCATCGGCCACGCGTTCTTTCCGTCGAGCGACCCTGCGGCCTCGCTGCTGGCGAGCTTCGCGACCTTCGCGGTGGGCTTCCTGTTCAGGCCGGTCGGGGCTCTGGTCATCGGCTACTACGGTGATCGTTTCGGTCGGCGCAAAGCGCTGGTGGTCACCGTGGGACTGATGGCTTGCGCAACCGGTATCACCGGTCTCATCCCGTCATATGCGGCAATCGGCCTCTGGGCACCGATCCTGTTGGTGCTCTGTCGCATGCTGCAGGGCTTTTCCACTGGCGGTGAATGGGGCGGCGCCGCGGCGTTCCTGGTCGAGCATGCGCCGGCCGGACGCCGCGGCCTGATCGGCAGCTTCCAGCAGGCGGCGACGGCCATCGGTGCAATGGGTGCCACGTTTTCGGCTGCCATTCTCAGTTCATCCATGAGCTCGGAAAGCTTCTTCACCTGGGGCTGGCGCATCCCCTTCCTGATCGGCTTCGTCCTTGGCCCGATCGGCTATTATCTACGGACGCGTGTTGCCGAAACGCCGGCCTTTCAGCGCGCGTTGGAGACGCAGACCATCAAGCGCATGCCAATCGCCGAAGCGATCAGCTCCCATGGCGGCATGTTCCTGGCCGGTTTCGGACTGTCGATCATCGGCTGCGTGATCAACTACGTGTTCCTGGTGTTTCTACCGAGTTTCGCGTCGCAGACACTGAAGATCGATCTGCGTTATGCGCTATGGTCGACTGCACTGGCGGGCACGCTGTATCTCGTGCTGACGCCGATCGTCGGCCACTACTCGGATCGCGTGGGGCGCAAGCCGATGCTGTTTGCCTGCTCGCTGCTGGCAGTGATCATGGCATATCCGTTGTTTCTGTTCCTCGCGACTTATCCGACCTTCTGGGGCATGCTGCTGGTCCAGGCGATCGCCCAGGCGGTGCTGACGCTGTACACCGGGGTGATCTCAACGATCCTGTCGGAGATGTTCCCGACCAACATTCGCTACACGGCGCTGTCGGTCAGCTATGGCTTTGCAGTGGCGATCTTCGGCGGCTTCGCGCCTTACATCTCGACGTTCCTGGTACGGATCACCGGCGACGTGCTGGCGCCGAGTTATTACGTGATAGCCGCCGGGATCGTCAGCGGCATCGCCGTGCTGTTCGTGCAGGAGCGTCATCGCGCGCCTGCGTTGGCTTAAAGGAGGGAAACATGGCGAACGTTGTACTGGTGCATGGCGCCTATCAAGGTGGCTGGATTTGGCAGCCAGTCGTCGCACGGCTAACAGCATCGGGACATCGCGTCTATGCGCCTTCGCTGGATGGTTGCGCGGAACGCCGCCACGCGCTGCGTCCTGGCATCACCACCGAGACACATGGGCAGGAAATCGCCGAACTGCTGTTCTTCGAGGATCTGCGCGACGTTGTGCTGGTAGGCACCAGCAGCGGCGGCATGGTCGTGTGCAGCGCCGCGGAGCGTGCGCGCGAACGGATCGGCCGGCTGGTGTTTCTTGATGCATTGGCGCTGTTCGATGGCGAGCGGATCGGCGATATCGTCAACCGGACAGCGCGCGTCACCACAGAACTGACCACCGGCCCGTCGCGCGAGGACGCGGCATCGCGGATGTTCGCCAGCCTGGACGGACCACTCAAAGCTTGGACGCTGGAGCGCTATGCGCCGCATCCGGTTGCCGCAATGGACCAGCCGGTGAAGTTGCCGTCGTTCTGGCAGCAAAGCTGGAAGGCGGCCGTTGTCTGGTGCCGCCAGGCACCAAATCCTGGCGAGCCTCATCAGCGTCGCGCTGCGCAGAAACTCGGCGCGACATGGCACGAGCTGGATGCAGGGCATTATCCGATGCTGACGGCGCCAGAGGAGACGGCCCGGCTGATCATGCAGGGATGATCGCTGGACGTGTGCAAGCGTTCCGCGCCACTTCGACTGTATTCATCCTGCTGTTAGGATTGAGCGGCTGCGCCGCCTACGATCCACCGATACAGGGTGACCACACGTCGGAGAAGTACAAGACCGATCTTGAGGCATGTCGCACGACATCAAGGGAAACAGTCCGCCTCAAGAACGCCGCGACACCACAGAGTTGGATCATCTCGCCGATTACCGGGCCGCCCGAAGTACGGGCCGCGATCCGAGCCTGCATGACGGGAAAAGGCTATGTGCTGGAGAAGACCGACGATTAATCTCACCAATCGCCTCGCCAGGCGCGTCTAACGCGCTCGATCCGTCCGAGTTCGTGCCAGGCAGTGTCGGCCTCTCGCATCTGTTCGGCAGCCTGCAACGCTTCCCAAGCCTCGTGACGTGCGATCTCCAGCGCTTCCAATGTGTCCGCCAACTCAGCCCGCAGATTGTCGATCCTGCCACGCAATGAGTTGGATCGCATGAGCTCCCCATTGTGCGCCTGCACCGCCCGATTGGCTCGCTCGCGTTCCAGACGGGCCATCTGTTCGGCCGCCTCTGCGCGTTCGCGCAAAACTGTGACTGATGTCTCCAGTGCGCCGATCGCCTCTCTGACGTAGGCGTCAGCGTCGCCGTTCTTGCCACGGGCCGGCTCCCACCAATCGGGGGGAACCAGGGCGCGCATAGTGCCATGATTGTCCTTTTGCCGCCGCCATCCACGCCGCACCACCAGCTTGATCGCCGATGACGTGGAGATGCGGCGCGCCGCAGCCAGCTCCGTGTAGGTCATCCATCGGCTATCGGCCGCTTCGTCAGCGGAGCCGTTCGCCACTGCCTGCATGCGGTCCCCCATCCAGCATTCTAGCCGGGAATGAATCATTTACGCTCGCGCGATCAGTTGCAAGCGTTGATTGCATGACTTGGTCGTGGCACCACTTGCCGGGGGTGGCGGCACCGCTAATCTTTGTCGTCATAAGCTGCCGCTCAGGAGACCCGATTATGGAACGCAGTCTGCGCGGCAAGGTCGCGATAGTCGGCATCGGTGAGACCAAATACTACAAGCACGGCCAATCGCCGGAGCCAGAGTTCAAGCTGGCGCTGATGGCAATCCTGGCTGCTGCTTCAGATGCCGGTATCGATCCAAGCGACATCGACAGTTTTGCCTCCTACAGCAACGACCGGAATGAGCCCTCACGACTGGCCGCCGCGCTTGGCAGCAAGGAACTGCGGTTGTCCAACATGCAGTGGGGCGGTGGCGGTGGTGGCGGCGCCGCTGCCGTTGGCAATGCCGCGGCGGCGATCATCACGGGCCAGGCCGACATCGCGGTGGTGTATCGTGCGCTGGCGCAGGGCCAGTTTCAGCGCTTCGGCCGTGCCGGGACGGGTGATACCGTCTCCGGCGACAATGCGCTGATCAATCCATACGGCATCTTCGTACCGGCGCAACGCTACGCACTCAAATTCATGCGTTATATGCACGAGCATGGTATTGGGCGCGATGCGATGCGGGCGATCGCCATGGCGTCCTATCATCACGCGCAATCGAACCCGCGCGCGGTAATGCATGGCCGTCCGCTGACCGAGGAGATGTACGACACTGCGCGATGGATCGCCGAGCCCTACCGCCTGTTCGATTGCTGCCAGGAGAATGACGGTGCCGCGGCACTGATCCTGGTATCAGCGGAACGCGCCAAGGACTTCCGCCATAAGCCGGCCTACGTGCTGGCGGCGGCGCAAGGCTCCGACCATCGCAATGCGGCGCGTTCCTTCAATGCGCCAGACTTCGCCTCATCGAGCTTCGGCCCGGTCGCGCCGCATCTGTGGGAGATGGCCAAGCTTGGTCCTGGCGATGTCGATGTGCTGCAGAGCTATGAGAACTTCACCGGCGGTGTGTTGATGAGCATGGCCGAGCACGGCTTCTTCAAGCCGCAGGAGGCAAACGAGTTCCTGACCTTGGAAAACCTGCTCGCCCCCGGAGGAAAACTGCCGTTGAACACCAGCGGCGGCAACCTGGCGGAATGCTACATGCACGGTCTGGAACTGCAGATCGAGGCGGTGCGGCAGATCCGCGGCCAGTCCACCGCGCAGGTGCCCGACGTGCATGTGGCGGGCATTATCGCCGGGCCAATGGTGACACCCGTATCCACGATGATCATCGGCTCGGAGGAGACGCTGTGATGACATATCTCCCGCCCGGGCTTCCGGCGCCTGTGGTCGAGAACGACGGGCTTGATCTGCCGTATTGGGAAGGCACTCGCCAAGGCGTGCTGAGAGTGCAGCGCTGTGGCGCCTGCAATAGCTGGCAATGGGGGCCGGAATGGCTGTGCCACCACTGCCGGTCATGGGACATGCGCTGGGTCCAGGTAGAGGGTAAAGGCCGTATCTGGACCTGGACGCGTTGCTGGCATGCGGTGCATCCGGCGCTGCGTGATCACGGACCCTACATCGCCATGCTCGTCGAACTACCGCATGCAGACAACATCCGCATGCTGGGCAACCTGGTCGGTGATCCGCACCAGGAGGTAACGATCGGCACGCTGGTCGAAGCAGTGTTCGAGCCACATGACGATGCGCCGGCACCCTACACGCTGGTGCAGTGGCGTCTGGCCTGAAGCTATTGCAGCGAGCCCCAACGCTCGACCGCAGGGTCGGCTAGTGCCCATTTCCAATGCTGCCCATTCTGGCACACTTGCGTCGCGTACCATTCGCGCTTGAGGTCCTCGCCGCTGCCGCTGTCCACCGAGAACACCAACTCCTTGCACGAGGCCAATGGCGTCGCGATCACCCGCGTCACCTGCACTTCGCCATGTTCGTTGCCGATCGGAATATCGTGGCGGATCTTCCAGGGCCGACGGTCGCCCAATTCCATCGTCGCGACCTCACCGGCAATTGCGTCCTGTTCTGCCTGTTGCCTGGTCCGGACGACATAGTCGGTGGTGGCATCGACGGCACTGTTGACGGCAATACCGACGGCAACGCCGACGAGCGGATTGGCACTCGCCGCTGCCGATGCACCACCAGCCGCAGCGCCAGCGAGTTCGCCGGCGAACCGGCAGCCTCCGAGCGCCATCAGTATGAATGGGAACAGCGGCAGCAGCGCGCGCCCCGCTGACCTCACTGCAGCGCGCCCCACCGTTCGGTAGCAGGCTCCGCAGTCGCCCATTTCCAAACCGTGCCGTCGCGGCAGATCGTTGCCATGTAGAAAGCGCGCTCTTTGTCATCGACCGAGAAGACGATCTCCTTGCACGCGATGTCTGCTCCTCCCAGTGTGCGGCTGACCGTCACTTCGCCGTGCTCGTTGGCTTCGATCGGAATGTCGTGCGCCACCTGCCACTTCGCTATGCCACCCACCGGCAACGCACCCGCGACCGAGGCGATGCTGTCCTGTTCACCCTGGTGCACCTTGCGCTCGGTGTACTGCAGCCCGGCACGTGCGGCAGCCTGTGCTGCGAGCCCGATGCCGGTAACCACGGCAGGGTCCTTGGTCACCGCGCGGGAAATCCCGGCAGCAGCGACGCCCGCCCCGGCGGATGCGCTTTCATTGAGTATCGACGTGCAGCCTGAAAGCATCGTCAGGCATAGCACCGATGCAGCCAGCATCCGGAGCGTTGGCGCACTCACTTCATTGGGTCCATGGATGATGCCGATTCGGTCGTATTCGGATGTCAGATCAACGCGTCTATTGGTCAGAGGTTGCGCGCTGGTTAACCAGTTGCAACGCCTTTTGTCATCGTGCGGAGCCCAATATCCTGCAATCCTGAGCAAGAGCCCAACACGGCGCGTCAACAGCAAAATCTACTCGGCGAAAACGCGAGCCAGGAACCTGCCGAAGTCGCGGTTCGAACTCGGCTCGCACCGCATCGTCGCGGCCGATCGGATAAGGTCGGCTGCCGGTACAGAGCCCCAGGATGATCTTGCGCAGGAACGGCCCCGACATCGGCAGGCCGGTGTTCTGGTCGCGCACCGTGCCGCCGCGGGACACCAAGAAGCGACACCCTGCAAGCTGTCGTCCGATCACGCCGCGCGGCATCCCGCCGTCCCATTGGTGGACAGCGCCAGGATAGGAAATGATCTCGACGTGGCTGCCGCCCGCGCGCAGATCGTTTGCCACCTGCTCGCAGCGATCAGGGCGCATCAGTTCATCGTCCGCGCCATACAGCATCAGCAATGGCGCGCCGGTGGTGCGGCTGTCAGCGAAGCGCGCAATGCAGGGTGCATAGAAGGCAACATGGCCGACGAACCGCAGCCCGTCAGGCGACAGCGCTTCGGCCATCTGCGCATACATCGCATACTCGGTGGCCATGCCCCCGTAAGAGAAGCCGGCCAGTGCCACGCGACGCCCGTCGATCTCGGGACGATTCGGCAAGGTAGTGCAGCGCCGCGTAAGCGTCGGCCACGAACATCGTCTCTGTGATGTGCAGAACGCGATCGATAAAGCTCGTCGCGAGATCACGCCGGCTATCATAGGTCTCCACCAGCAGGACCGCGATGCCCATCGCAGCAAGCTGCGGACCATACTTGGCACGATCCGAGATCATTCCAGCCGAGCCATGCAACATCACGACGGCGGGGATTCCACGTTTCGGCCGGGCGTCGGCCGGTAGAAAGAGCAGGCCGGTGACGGAGCGCGCAGGAGCACTTCCAATGTCGCTCGGTGCAAACGGGTCGCTGCTCTGGAAGGTGATACGCTCCTCGCGAACATTGTGCGCGGTCGCGGGATCGGGCCAGGGATTGACGATACGAAAGGACATGGCGGGATCCGCCCCAATGATCAGAAGCAGTGCGACAAGGAACAGACGGCGCATCAGGTGGCTTCCTGCCGGCGTCGACGCTCGCGTAATGCGATGTAGATCCCTGATGCGATGATCACGCACGGCGCCGATCCAGGTCCATAGATCCGGGAAATGCTTGAAGATCACGTATCCCAGCACGGCACTGCCCACCAGTTCGACATAGCCGAGTGGCGCGATCACTGCCGCTGGGCCTCGCTGAAATGCCTGTATCACCAGATAGTGCCCGACGCCGCCCAACAGTCCGAGACTGCCGAACAAAAGCCAGTCAAATAATGAAGTGGGCATCACGAAGATGAACGGCATCACCAGGCTCATCACCAGCGAACCGAGCAGGGCGGCAAATATGATGCCGGTTGCGGCCGAATCGACGCGACCAACAGAGCGGGTCGCAATCTGGTAGAGCGCATAAGCAAACGATGACGCCAGGATCAGCAGGACAGCAGGATCGCCCAGCCCGCTGCCGGGACGGATCACCATCAGTGCGCCGACGAAGCCAACCGCTACAGCGCTCCACCGACGCCACCCGACCTGTTCATGCAACAGCGGGACGGAAAGCGCGGTGACGATCAGTGGTGAGGTGAAGCCGATCGCTGAAGCAGTAGCAAGCGGAACGCTGCCAATCGCTATGACGAACACAAGATTGCTTACCAGCATCAGTATGGAGCGGCTGATCTGCAAGAACGGTCGGCGTGTTCGCAGTAACGTCCATCGATATTTAGGCAGGAACACGGCCAGCATGAAGAGCAGGTGGCCGGTGAAGCGCGCCCAGGTGATCTGCGCTGCCGGGTAGTTGGGTGCCAGCAGCTTCACTGCGGCGTTCATGAACGGAAAGGTCGACACGCCTGCACACATCAGCAGGATGCCGCCTAGGACATCCGGCATGCGTCGGAACGCGCCAGCGAAATTGCCGAACATCAGATGCTGCGCGAGCAGAAGTCCGAGCTATATAACCTTCCGGTCGCGCAGATCCCTGATCTGCTCCGCGCTGTATCCCAACTTCGCGAGCACGTGGTCGTTATCCGCGCCAAGTTCCGGTGCAATGCCGAACTGTGCTGGCGTCTCGGAGAAGTGCCACGGCGTGCCGTGCACCTTCAGTGTCTTGCCGTATTTGGGATACTCCACCTCGGCGACATAGCCATTCGCTATGACGTCGGGATCGTTTGAGGCCTCCAGCAGCGTGTTGATCGGTGCCGCCACGATATCGGCCGCGCGCAGCTTGTCCACCCAGTCGTCGCGCTGACCCGTGGCGAACAGCTCGTCCAGACGTACGGAGCAGAGTCTCTCGCCGTTCGTCGGAGGTGATGATCACGCCGAGATCACCGAATCCTGCCCGCTCGAGTGCATCATAGAAGCCGAGCGAGGTCATCGCGGTCTTCCACGCCCGCCCGCCGTTCAACTGAAACACCAGCGGCTTGCCGTCGCGATCATTGAAGCTGGCACTGAGACCGGGGCGGTCTGGCGTTCCGGTTACGCGCGCCTGGCCGGTCACCGGATTGCGATTGCGCCACATGGTCGTGGTCAGCGTCCAGCCCATCAGCCTGATCTGGCCGCCGAGCAATGAGCAATCGACTTTCTGTCCGATGCCGGTGGAGCGCGCATAGGTGAGCGCAGCGAGCGCTCCGCCGAAAGCCAGGATGGCACAGGTCTCGTCGGCGACGGATACAATGCCGGTACGCAGCGGCTGTCCCGGCGTGGAATACGCTTCGGCGATACCACCCAGCGCCTGCGCCATCGAATCGGTGCCTGGCAGATGCGCGTGCGGCCCCTTCGGCCCATAGCCGGAGATCGACATATAAACCAGCCGCGGGTTGACCTTGCGCAGCTCCTCGTAGCCAAAGCCATTCTTCTCTGCCGCGCCGGGCCGGAAATTCTGGCCGAATATGTCGGCCTGCGCCACCAGCTTGCGCAGGATCTCGCGGCCTTCCTCCGTCTTCAGATTCAGCGTGACGCTCTTCACGCCGCGGTTGTTGGTTTCGAAGTAAGTGCTGGGCATGCCCGGCAACACGGTTGAGCCGCGCGATGTATCGCCACCCTCCGGCACCTCGATCTTGATGACCTCGGCACCAAGATCAGCCATCAGCATATACGGCACGGTTCCCGCTTGCGCGGTAGAGCAGGCAACGACTTTGACGCCCTGTAACGGACCATGTGGCTCAGTCATTTCAAACGGCCTCCAGCGTACGGAGCAGTGTGACGACGTTCGGCGTAGTGCGAAAGTCGTGTATCTGCTGCAGGCTCGCTTCGACCTTCTGGCGATCGAGCCCGGCGACCACGCTCAGCGCGCGATACTTTGCATCTACATCGTTCCACGCGATGCCGAGTGTTGCGGCGCCCCTGGGCACATGCACGGTGTTGCTCAGTGTGCGGCCATCGCGCGTGTGAATGATAATAGTTGCACCTTGCCTGAAGCGAGGATCTGCTTGTGTTGGTTCAAGGCGCACGCGATCGATCAGCCGATGGATCGCCGGGTCGGCAATCTTGGCCATTCCGGCGTGCTGCCAGGAGAACGTCTGGTCGGCCACGCCTGCCGCGGCGAAGTAGGCCGGGCTGTGCGCCATGTCGATCAGAGTCTGTGGGTGCAGCGGGCCACCCAGCCGCCTCATTCCAGGCCGCATGATGGTGATGCTTTCAACTTCGGGTTCCGTGACGTTGCCCTCTCGCGCTGCGTTGGCAGCCGCCTCGGCGATCGCGTGATATGGATGCCCGCCGGGCACCAGCTTGATCGCCATATCGGTGCAGATGTCCCAACTCGCGCCAAGGTCGCGCGTCGCGATCGCTGCACCGGCCGCGCCGTCAACACCACCGACGGCTTCGAAGAACCCTTGCGGCGCCTCCAGCACGCGCTCTTCGCACTGATAGCCACGCTGCGCCGCCAGCGCTGCGTTCACACCGAGCATTGCCGCAAGCCCGGCATGGTATTCGCGCGCGACCGACGTGTCCGCTGCTGTTGCCAACCCGCCGATCGATGTTCCCGACAGCGCAATCGCCTGCGCCATCTGCGCCGCATCGAGCCCCAACAGTCGCGCCGCTGCGACGGCGGCGGCAAAGACTGCGCCGTGACAGCCATGGAAGCCGCGCTGCCGGAAGCCGGGGGTGATCGCTTCTCCGAGCCGTCCCGCTGCCTCATAGCCGCACACGATCGCCGCGAGCGCGGCTTCTCCGCTGGCGCCGGTGCGTTCGGCAACTGCCAGCGAGACCGCAGTGCAGGGCGTGCCGGCATGGACGATATTGCGCAGGTCGCTGTCATCCGACGCAGCCGCATCGCTCATCACCGCATTGACCTGCGCGACATCGGCAACCGAGGTTCGCGCATTCGGCTCGAACCACACCGATGCCTCGGCACGACCGCCACGTTCGATGGCCAGCTCACGGACAATGCGCGACAACTCGATCTGCCTGCCTGCGGCTGCGCTCGCGATGGTGCTGGCGATCAACATCGCTGCGTAATCCAACGCCTGGGACGGCAACTCCGCCGCCGATTGTCCGGCTCAGAAGTGTCGGCGAGTTGGCGGGCAACGGTCATCGTCCTGCTCCTGCTGGGTTTGACCAAACTGCGGATTTTCTCCAGCCTGCAGCCCAACCAGGAGAAGGAGAACGTCCATGGCATTCACCGTCCAGCACGTGCATCTGAAAACTCCCGATCCGCAGAAGACGGCGCAGTTCTATATCGACAACTTCGGTGCGACGCTGAAGGGCGACATTCCCGGACGCGGCGTGCGCGTCGATCTGCACGGGCTTCAGCTCAACATCACCACGCTGATCTCGGTGCAAAATCACGAGCAGCATTATGGTATCGAGCACATGGCGTTGGATACCACCGATTACGCCGGCACGTTGGCGCAACTCCGTCGCAACGGTGTGCGCATCCTGGAGGAACTGCCGCCCAACAATGGCAGGCACGTTGCGTTTGTCGAATGCCCCGATGGGGCACAGATGGAGGTCATCGAGCGGACCTAGCGCCACAGCTCCTTGCTCGCTAGTACGGCACCCTGGGCAAGCGCCTCTAGCTTCGCCCAGGCGATGTCGGCGTGCACACGGCCACCGAGACCACAATCGGTCGAGGCGATCACGCGCTCGCGGCCGACCAGCTTGGCAAACCGCACAATGCGTTCGGCGACCAGCTCAGGGTGCTCGACAACGTTGGTCGCGTGGCTGACGACGCCGGGCAGGATGATCTTGCCGTCCGGCAGCTTCACATCCTGCCATACGCAGTACTCGTGCTCGTGGCGCACATTGCCGGCTTCGAATGAGTAGGCCCCCGCATTGATCGCCAGCATCACGTCGACGATGTCCCGCATCGGAATATCGGTGGTGTGCGGGCCGTGCCAACTGCCCCAGCAGAGATGGAAGCGGATGCGATCTTGCGGCAGGCCCTTGATCGCTTCGTTCAGCGCCTCCACCCGCAGCATGGTGAATTGCTTGTACTCCGCGACGCTGGGCTCCGGATTGATCTGATCCCAGTTCTCGGCGATCGATGGATCGTCGAGCTGCAATACAAGCCCCGCGTCGATGATCGCTTTGTACTCCTCGCGCAATGCGTTGGCGCAGGCAAACATGAACTCCTGCTCGGTCTTGTAGTAGCGATTGGCAATGCGGCAGGCACTGCCGGGCGCGATCGCCGTCATGAAGCCTTCCGCCACTCCGTTGGCCTGCAGTGCCGCTTTGCAGTTGGCGATATCGCGGGCAATTGCATCCTGGCCGGTATACGTGATGGGGCCGACGCAGATCGGCCAGTTACCGGCACGCGGGCCGGTTGTGATGCCTCACTCGGGATCGGCATAGGCGGCGGCAAAGCGTTGACGATCGCGCCGGTCGGAAAAGCTGGTCAGTGCTACCTGGCCGGGCTGCGATCGATGCGGCGCCATGTCGTAAAGCGCTGGTCCATTTGGATCGAGGCCGCCGAGCCGACTGAACGAATAATGCCACCACGCGCCGTAATTGACGCGATGGCCCATCGACTTGCCGTATTCGCCGTCGCCCGGCACGTCCACGCCGAGGTCTTTCTGTCGCCGCACCACGTCGACCACTGCGGCCTGTAGCTGCTGCTGGAACTGTGCCTCGCTGACGTCACCACCTGATTGTCGCGCCTGGTTCGCCGCGATCAGAGCGTCGGGACGCGGCAGGCTGCCGGCATGGCTGGTGATGATGCGGTCGCGGCTGTCTCTCATCGGTCCGGTCCCCTCGCTGACTGCTCGATACGCTGCGCCGCGCGCGCGAGCAGCGACCGGCACCAAGCGTGGTCTCGCCTGCCATCGGCGGCAAGCGTGACAGCAGGTCACGGGTCCTACCGCCGGGTTACCTATCGCCAGCCGTGGCCAGTGGAGCAAGGCCTCGCTATAATAACGACACGGACTGAACAGAAGGAAACGCAGATATGGCAAACGGCCCGGCTACCCCCGTCGGCCTGAACCACCTGGTGCTCAACGTGCGCAACATGGATGAATCACACCAGTTCTGGACCGAGATCGTCGGCTTCAAGCAGGTCGGCGCAGCTGCACGCCACGCCGCAGCGGCCGAACCCACCGAACATGCGCTTCTATAGCGGCGACCATGGCGATGGTGCGATGAGCCACCATGACCTGGCGCTGATCGAGAACCCCAACCTGCCGCCGCCGCCAACCGAATGGTCGATGAACGGCATGATGTGCGCGATCAGCCACATCGCGATTGCGCTGCCGAACCGCGAGGCCTGGCTGCAGCACCTCGCCTACCTCCAGGAGAAGGGGGTCAAATTCAACCGCCGCGTCGAGCACGGCATGACCCACAGCCTCTATATCAACGACCCGAACGGCTATGGCGTCGAGCTGCTGTACGAGCTGCCGCGCGAGGTGTGGGAAGGCGATATCGACGGCGCGCTGAACTTCGCCGTGCAGGTGCCGACGGAAGGCGCCGAGGCGTTGCACGACCGCACTGAAGACGTGCCGGTGTTCAAGCAGCCTGTCACCGCCTGAGGTACGCCATGGCGAAGCGTCAGAGCGTCAACGGTTCGCGTGCGCGGCACGAGAACCCGATCCCGAACGCCAGCCGCATCGGCAACATCGTCATGTCGAGCGTGATCGGCGGATCGAACCCCGGCACGCGCGAGCTGCCGCCCACCTTGGAACAGCAGGTCGCCAACGTGTTCGGCTACATCCGCCACGATATCGAGGCCGCCGGCGGCACCGTGGACGACATCATCAAGGTCACGTTCTGGGTGAAGGATCCGGCCAAGCAGCGCGCCGCGCTGAATGACGAGTGGGTGAAGATGTTCCCCGATGCCGAATGCGCGGCCGGCGCGGCACACGCAGCCACTGCCGGCCGACAGCCGTGCGCTGGTGCAGGCCGACTTCATCGCCGTGCTGTCCTGATCGATGCTGGACCGGGAGACGATCGAGAGTCATCGCCCGCGGTTTCCACATGGCGGAAAAGCAGCGGCAGCGTGTGCGGCCGCCAAGCGTGGTGTATCCCGGCTTCACCATCGAGGATGCTTACGCCGTCCAGCGTAAGTGGGTCGAGATCAAGCTGTCCGAGGGCAACCGGATCAAGGGCCACAAGATCGGCCTGACGTCGCGGGCGATGCAGCGTCAGGCCAACATCACCGAGCCCGACTACGGCGCGCTGATGGAGGACATGTTCTATCCAGGACGGCGCGCAGATCCCGGTGAGCCGCTTCATCCAGCCGCGCCTGGAATGCGAGCTTGGCTTCGTCATCGGGCGGCCGCTGAAAGGGCCGGACTGCACGATCTTCGACGCGCTGAGTGCGACCGACTATGTCGTGCCGGCCGCCGAGATCGTCGATGGTCGCAGCCACCGCGTCGATCCGGAGACCAACACGCCGCGCTGCGTGCTGGACAGCATCGCCGACAACGCCGGCAATGCTGCGGTGGTGGTCGGCGGCCGTCCGGTCAGGCCGATGGAGGTCGACCTGCGTTGGGTCGCGGCGCTGTGCTATCGCAATGGCATCATCGAGGAGTCGGGCGTCGCCGCCGCGGTACTGAACCATCCGGCCAACGGCATCGCGTGGCTCGCCAACAAGCTGGCAGCGTTCGACGTCGGACTGGAACCCGGCCAGTTCGTGCTCAGCGGCTCGTTCACCGGCGTCGTCGAAGCACGTGCCGGCGATCAGTTCCACATCGACTACGGACCGCTCGGTTCGATTTCGTGCCGCTTCGAATAACGTCCCTAAACGTCATGGCCGGGCTTGTCCTGGACAAGCCCGGCCATGACTGTTGAGCGAGATCGAAAATGGACGACTTCTCCACCGCCACAATGAAGTTCGGCATCGGCCAGCCAATCCGGCGACTGGAGGACGTTCGACTTCTCACCGGCAAGGGACGTTACCAGGACGATCAGACGCTGCACCGGCAGACGTGGTGCGTGTTCGTGCGTTCGCCCCATGCGCACGCGCAGATCCGTTCGATTGATACTGACGCGGCATCGCGCGCCGCCGGCGTGGTGGCGGTGCTCACCGGCACCGATTACGCGAACGACGGCATTGCCATGCCGAAAGCGGCGATGCCGCGCAAGAAGCGCGACGGCTCGCCGATGTTCGCGCCACAGCGCCCGGCGCTCGTAGTGGACCGTGCTCGCTATGTCGGCGATCCCGTTGCAATGGTGATTGCCGAGACTCTAGAGCAGGCGAAGGACGCAGCGGAGCTGATCGCTGTCGACTACGAACCGTTACCCTCAGTCACGTCAGTGGCCGCGGCGGCGGAGGCGCATGCGCCGCGCATCTGGGACGAGAACGCCGACAACATCTCGCACACCACGGAGCGCGGCAATCGTCAGGCCACCGAAGCGGCGTTCGCGCAGGCAGCGCATATCGTAAAGCGCCGCTACGTCGTCACCCGCGTGCACGCGCAGTACATGGAGCCGCGTGGCGCGATCGGCACCTATGATCCGGCGGAAGACCGCTACACGCTGTATGCCGATGTGAACTACCCGCACCGTGTGCGCAACATGCTGGCCAACATGGTGTTCAAGGTGCCGGAAAGCAGCGTGCGCGTGGTGTGCCATGACGTGGGCGGCGGTTTCGGCGCGAAGGGCTGGCAGTATGTCGAGCACCGGCTGACGCTGTGGGCAGCGCGCAAGATCGGCCGACCGGTAAAATGGCGCTGCGAACGCTCCGAAGTGCTGATGGCAGACGAGCATGGGCGCGACAATGTCGGCACGATCGAACTGGCATTCGATGCGAACGCCAAGATCATCGGCCTGCGACTGCACATGCTCGCCAGCATCGGTGCGTATATCGCGTCCGACCGCCAGCTGCTGACGCCATTCGGTCAGATCGGCACCGTTGTCGGCGTCTACGATATTCCCGCCGCCTATGTGACGATCGACGCCGTGCTGTCGAACACCAGTCCGACCGCGCCCTATCGTGGCGCCGGCCGTCCGGAGGCGAGCTATCTGATCGAGCGCGCGATGGAAGCGGCGGCGCGCGAACTGAACATCGACCCGATCGAATTGCGCCGGCGCAACGTGATCCCACAGGCCAAGATGCCGTACAAGACGGCACTCGGTCCCGTTCTACGATTGCGGCCAGTTCGCACGAAACATGGAACTGGCGCTGGAAGCGTCCGACCATGCCGGCTTTGCCGCGCGCTGCGAAGCGTCGCGTGCACGAGGCAAATTACGCGGCTTCGGCTTCGCCAATGCGATCGAGCAGGCGGCTGGGCCGACCCCCGAATATGCCGAAATCCGTTTCCAGCCCAGTGGCAGCGCGATCCTGCTGATGGGCACCAAGACGCACGGCCAAGGGCACGAGACCGTGTTCAAGCAGATCCTCTGCGACCGGCTTGGTATCGATCCGCACGAGGTCAAATTCATCGACGGCGATACCGATCGCGTGGCGTTCGGCATGGGATCGAACGGCTCGCGCTCGATGGTGGTGGGCGGAGGTGCGCTGACGCTCGCGGCGCAGAAGGTGATCGACAAAGGGAAGAAACTCGCTTCGCACCTCCTGGAAGCGGCAGAGGCGGACATCGAGTTTGCCGATGGTAAATTCACTGTCGCGGGAACCGATCGTGGCATGGCGCTTGAAGGATGTGGCGCGGGCCGCATTCCAACCGGCGCGGCTGCCCGAAGGGCATGGAGCCCGGCTTCTACGAGCACGCGACCTATGCGCCAACGCTCAACACGTTCCCGAATGGTTGCCACGTCTGCGAGCTGGAAATCGACCCCGAGACCGGAGTGGTCGATCTGCAATCCTATCTGGTCATCGATGACGTCGGCACGGTGATCAATCCACTCACCCTGGCAGGACAGATCCATGGCGGCGTGGCGCAGGGCGTGGGTCAGATTTTGATGGAGCAGGTGGTCTACGAACCCGACTCCGGCCAGTTGCTGACGGCAAGCTTCATGGATTACTGCATGCCGCGCGCCGACGATCTGTGCAGCATGCGGATCGTCTCGAACCCGGTGCCGACAGAAGGCAACCCCCTTGGTGCCAAGGGTGCAGGCGAAGCCGGATGCGTCGGCGCAATGCCGGCGGTGATGAACGCTGTCATGCATGCGCTGCAATCGGTCGGAGTGCGCGAGCTGGATATGCCCGCCACCAGCGATCGCATCTGGCGCGCCATCCGCGACGCAAGGCAGCGCTAGATGGAACTACGAACCGGCGGCGACTATCACAAGGCACTGCACGACGGGCGCAAAGTTTGGGTGGTCGGCCATGGCGCGGTGGAGGATGTCACCGCGCATCCCGCCACACGCGCCATGGTGGACGAGTATGTCGCCTGGTACGACCGACACTTCGACCCCACTTGGCGCGACGTAGTGCTGAATTGTGATGGCAAGCCCTGGGGCTACGTGCTGCCGAAAGGCGTGGACGACCTTATCGGCATGGGCCGCTGCTTTTCCGCCACTACGTTCCTCAGTGCAGGCAACATCACCCATACGCCAGCCTATGGTGCGCTGATCGCGCTCGGCATCCTGGGCGCGGTGCAGCACTACAATGCCTCGGCGGAGCAGATCGCCAACGCCAAGGCTTATCGCGATCACATCGCGCGCACTGGCAGATTCCTGACTTTTGCCGGTGGTTCGGCACCCATCGGATATCGCATGCGCCCCGACCCGGCCGAACGCACGGCACTGCGTATTGTGCGTGAAACGGACGCCGGCGTGGTGGTGCGCGGTAAGATCAGCATGCACACCAGTCCAGCCTACGCCGAGGACGTCTATATCGGCGGGTTGTGCGGCGCCGAATACCAGCAGCAGCGCGCAACCTTCGTCGTCCCGGTGAATGCGCCGGGCGTTACCATTATCTGCCGGCGCACTTCCGTCCACGATCCCAACCCGTTCGCCTCGCCGCTCAGCAGCCGCTACGATGAGCTTGACGGACAGATGTGGCTCGAAGACGTGCACATTCCCTGGGAGCGCATGTTCCTGGTTGACCAGTCGCCGGAACTCATCGCGCGTTGGCTGTTCTGGCATCAGCTCTATTGTTGGCTGTCGAAGGCCGAGGTCACGCTCGGTCTGGCCTTGGCGCTGACCCATGCGATGGGGCTGATGAAGGACGTGACGACCAACGAATACCTGCTCGACCTGATCACCGATGTGCAGACGGTGCGAAGCTGCCAGGTCGCGGCGGAGCGGGATCCGCAGTTCACGCAGGCGGGCTATTGCTTTCCTAATCTGTGCCATCTCGCCGCCGGCAGCATCGCAATGCTGAAGGCACGCCCGCGCATGAGCGAGATGCTGCGCATCGTGCCCGGTTCGTCGCTGGTCGTGGCGCCAACCGATCGCGACCTGGCCGCGCCCGAGATGGCGGCAGGCTTCGAGGAAACCTTCGGCGGCGGTGGCTATACCGCCTTGCAGCGGTCGGCTTTGTTGCAGATGGCATGGGACCACGTCTCCTCGGCGCTGGAGGCGCGCGAGTCGGCGTTCGAATTGCATGCGAACGGCGGCATCCCTCGGTGGCGCGAACGGCTGCGCACTGGCTTCGAACGCTATAACGAACTGGCCAATGGTGTGCTGCGCCAACTGAGCGTGCCGATGCCGGATATCGATATGACCAGTATCCGCGCCGCAGCGATGACAGCGCGCAGGGTGGTAGATTTGGGAGGCAAGCAATGAGCGAACTATCGCCAAAGACCAAGGAAGCGTTGCTGCGCGTCGGGACTTCGACGCTGACCGGCGTGCTCAATCGCCGTGGCCTGCGCAGCATGTTCCTGCACGACGTCTGGCCGATCCGCCACGACATTCCGCGTATGGTCGGTATCGCCTTTACCATGCGGTTCATTCCCTCGCGCGAAGACAAGGACGGCCCCAATGCACGCGGTCCGCGCGGTCAGATCCAAAGCCAGGCGATGGAGACCTGCCCGCCAGGCCACGTGCTCGTGGTCGATTCACGTGGCGATGCACGCGCTGCTTCTGCAGGCGATCTCTATGTCGGGCGTCTAAAGGCGCGCGGCTGCGCCGGTATCGTGACCGACGGCGGGCTGCGCGACACCGACGGCATCTTCAAGACCGGCCTCCCTGCCTATCACCGGCGCCCATCATCGCCGCCCAGCCCGATCGCGCACCATCCATGCGATCTCAACCTTCCGATCGCCTGTGGGGGTGTCGCGGTTTATCCGGGCGACATCCTCGTCGGCGATTGCGACGGTGTGGTGGTGATTCCGCTCGACATCGTCGATGAAGTCGCAGCGGAAGCGCTGGCGACTACGGAATACGAAGAGTTCGCCGAAGCCGAAGTTGCGCGTGGCCGCGCATTGCCGGGCTTGTTCCCGGTCGCGGGCGAGGAAGCGAAGCGCGACTTTGAGGCATGGAAGGCGCGGGCAGGCAAACATTAGCGTCGGAGGGGCCGCATCGCGCGGGAGCCGAAGCGGCCTCCCGGCTTCACCGGCATCAAAGTGCGGTTCGAGCATCGGACAGCACGGTATCCCGACATTCGGGAGAATTGGACGCAGGCCTCACCCAATGCGGCGCGCCGCTCGATTGACCGAGAGCTGTCAGCCTGCTTCCGGCACTCGTACCCGTCATGCCGACCAACGAAAAGACCCACCCTTGCGGGCCGATATCGGCGGCTGTCTGCCTATCAGCCGCGCGCCGCGGTGAGTTCCGGAGCCGGCGCAACTAACATGGCGTCGGGAGCGATGCGCCGTCCATCGCGACCGAACAGAAAGAGACAGTCTCGGGTCAGGGTCAGGCCGACCCTGTCGCCCGCGCCCATCTGGGCCATCGACAGGCCTTCGGTGATTACAACGAACGGGCGCTCCGATCCGATATCGAAGTAGAGCAGCGTATCCTTACCCAGCGGCTCGACGAGACGGACGGGAAGCTCGACATCGGGGCTCCCACCGGCACGCGCCACACGAACGTGCTCGGGCCTGATGCCGAGCGTAATGGGACCCGGCGCCAGCGTTTGCGCCAACCCATCCGGCAGCTCAATGGAAAAATGCGTCGAGCGGTAATGCGGCGTTCCGCCCGTACGAACGACCTCGCCGGCGAGCAGGTTCATCGACGGCGAGCCAAAAAAATCAGCAACGAAATCGGTTACTGGATCAGAATATATCTCCATCGGCGAGCCGATCTGCTCGATGTCGCCGTCGCGCATGACGACGATGCGGTCGGCCAGGGTCATCGCCTCTTCCTGGTCGTGGGTCACGAAGATGAAGGTTTTCTTCAGCTCTTCGTGCAGCCGGTCGCATTCGGCGCGCAGCTCGCGGCGCAGCTTGGCGTCGAGGCTCGACAGCGGCTCGTCGAGCAAAAAGGTCGACGGGTTCGTCACCAGGGTGCGAGCCAATGCGACGCGCTGCGATTCCCCACCCGAGCAGGCGCCCGGATATTTGTCGAGAAGACCGGTCAGCCGCACCATCTTGGCGACCTCGCGCACCCGTCGTGCCCGCTCGTCGCGCGGCACCTTCTTCATGCGCAGCCCAAACTCGATATTCTGCGCCACCGTCTTGTGCGGGAACAGTGCGTGAGTTTGGAACACCATGCCAAGCCCGCGGTCGCGCGGCTCGAGATCGTTGACGACCTTCCCGCCGATGCGGATTTCGCCCTGATCGGGCTCCTCGAACCCGGCGATCAGGCGCAATGTCGTCGTCTTGCCGCAGCCCGACGGCCCGACGAACACGATAAACTCGCCGTCCTCGATAATGCAACTTAGATCGCGCACCGCGACGATGTGTCCATAGGTCTTCTTCAGGTTGACCAGCTCGATCCGCGCCACGCCTACCTCCGCACCATGCCGAAACTGAAGCCACGCGCGAGATGCTTGCGGATCAGCAGGCCAACGATCATCAGCGGGACGGTAATGCCGACCGACAGCGCCGCCTGGCGGCCGAACAGCCGGCCTTCGGTCGAGCCCTCGAACTTCGACAACTCGACCGGCAACGTGACCACGTCGGTCTTCGAAAGTATCAGCGCCAGCAGGTACTCGCTCCAGTTGAGAATCAGGATGAACATGAAGGTGGCCACCAGCCCCGAGCGGATCAGCGGCAGCACCACCTCGAATATGGTGCGCCACCGCGAGGCGCCCAGGATCTCAGCGGCCTGCTCGACTTCGCGCGGCACCTCATCGATGAAACTCTTTGTCATCCACACGGCGTAGGGCAGGCTGCTGAGAAAATACAGGATGCCGAGGCCGACCATCGAGTTGAGCAAGCCAACATAGGAATAATACAGCGACAGCGGCGCCACGATAACGATCGGTGGCACCATCCGCAGCATCAGCAGCTGAAACATGCGCGTTTCGGACAGAAGCCGATAACGCGAAACGGCGTAGGCGATGATCGCCCCGTAGAGCACGGCAAGGGCCGTCGCACCGAATGCCAGCACCAGACTGTTGCGCAGCGCCAAAAACGGCGTCTGCATCGACACGGAGTACTGCGCGCCGGCGGCGACGTCGCTCGTACCCAGCCACACGTCGCGGTAGTTCTCCAGGGTCGGCGGTGATGGAACCCATACCGGCGGCCATGAGAACCACTGGTCTCCCGGCTTGAACGAGGTGGTTATCATCCAATAGAGCGGAAACGCCACCATCAACGCCCAGAGCGTCAGGATGGCGTAGCGCGTCGCCGCAGCGGCATGGCGCTTTTGTGTTTTGGTCATGCGGCGCCCGTTTCGCGCGGCTTTGCGTACATCGAGTCGAACGATCGCTTTTCCTTCCGCAACAGCCGGATTCCCGCCAGCACAATGATCACCATCATCATCATCGTGACGTAGGACTGCGCCGCCCCCAGCGAGACGTTAAAGTCCTGCCAGGTCGTGATGTAGATATAGATGCCCGAAGTCTCGGTCGCGGTGCCTGGGCCGCCTTGCAGCAATGCCCAAATGATCGGGAAGGCGCCCATCGCATCGAGAAAGCGCAGTACCAAGGCCAGCAGGATCACCGGGCGAAGTAGCGGAAGCTGCACTTCCCAGAAGATGCGCCAAGAGGAGGCGCCGAGGATCTGCGCCGCTTCCACCGGCTCCTTAGGCAGCGAGGAAAGGCCAGCAAGCATGATGATGAACGAGAAGGGAGTCCAGTTCCAAATGTCGAGCAACGTCACGGTCGGCAGTGCGATAGCGGGGTCGGACAACCACAACACGCGAATCTCATGCCCGGTCAGCATCGACAGGATATCGTTGAGCGGGCCGTTGCGGTCCAACAGCATCTGTGCCGTGTAGGCGATCACGACCGGCACGGTCAGCATCGGCAGGATGAAAAGCGCATAATAGATCGCCTGCCCGCGGAACGGACGGTAAATCAGATAGGCAAGCAGAAACCCGCAGACAAAGCAGCCGATCGTCGAGCCGCCAGCGAAAACCAGCGAGCGCAGCAACGCCCAACCGAAGCGGGGGTCGGTGAACACGCTGGTGAAAATATCGAGACCGACGAAATCAGCGTTCCACCACGAACTCAGATAAACTGTCCATTGGTGGAACGAAAAGTAGAGTTGCAGCAGCAAAACCGGCGTCAGCAGACTGAACAGCATCAGCATCAGCGGCGCCAGGATCAGCCACTTGAACCGCCGCACCGCGTGGCTGCGGGAGACATCCCGCCGGACCGGCGCCGCATCGGCTGGGATGGCGCCCGCCACAGCCACTGTCATTACTCCGATCCTCCTGCCCTTGATCCCGGCACGGCGGCTCGCACCGGAGCTTTGGCCGTCAAGCTGGCTTGGTGGCCGTCGGCATGATGGCCGCGTAGGTCTTATAGTCCTGCTTCAGCTTGGCGGTGCCGATCCGCTTAACGACCTTGGCAAAATCCTCGTCGATGTTCGTCAACACCTCCGCCGCCTTGAGTTGGCCGACGTAACCCTGGCCCAAATTCTTATCAAGCACATCGACGAATTCCTGGTTGCCCGTGAGATAGATGTTGGGACACGCAACCTCGAGGTTCGCCTTGATCGCCTTGACCCCTCCCGGGCTGTAGGCTTGCGCGACGCGGGGGTCGGTCATCTCGGGTCTCGTCCAAGCGTCATGAAAAGTATTGACCCGGTCCGTGACCATCTGCGAGCTCGCCTTCTCGGTGCCGAGCCAGCACGCCATGTAGGCGGCTGCCGCCTTGCGCGGGCTGTTGCGGTTGACGACCAGCACCACGACCGGCATCCCCGCGGCGCGCCACAATGGCTTGCCATTGGCCTCGCCGCCCGGCACGAGGCCGTAAAGCCATTTGCCTGCCGTCTTCGATTTTTCGGGGTTTTCGCAGAGTTTGATCAGGCCGCCCCAGGTACCTGGCAGGCAGCTACCTCGCCGGCGGCGATGTGCGGGATCATCTGCGAGGTGCCCCAGCTCGGCGAATCCGGAAAGGCCACCTCCTTGTCGCGCAGATAGATATCAATAGCCTGCTTGCCGGCGTCCGTATTGACGGTCGGCTTCATGTCGGGATCGAAGGGGAAACCACCGAAACTGTACAGATACATCAGAAACCAGACATATCCGAAGCCGCGGGAGCGCAGATTGCCGGAGCCGAAGATCCCTTTGTCGGGATTGTGGAAGAACTTCATCAGACGGAACTCTTCGTCCCAGTTCTGCGGCCAGGCCAGCGGCTTGCTGAACTTGTCCTCGAATTTCTTCTTGTTGTCGGCATCCTCCATCAGGTCCTTGCGGATCTGCTGAACAAAGATGTTGCCGTCGGTAATGATACCGTAAGTCTTGCCGTCATAGGTCGGCAGTTTGCCGTAATCGCCGACCGCGTTCATTTTGTAGTTGGCTTTCTGCATGTATTCGTCGAGCGGCTCGAGATAGCCGGCCGACACCAGCGACGGGATCATCTCCGAGCCAAGGTGGATCAGGTCGAAATCACCCGAGCGTGTTAGTGCTTCCGCCATAGCGGCCTGCGGGATGGTGGGGGTCGAAATGTCCTTGATGCTGGTGATACCGATACCAGTGGCCTTCTGGAACTCCTCCATTGGAGGCTTCATTGGCACGAAATAATTCGACCACATGATCGCCTTGAGATCGGTCTTGCCGATGCCTTTAGCGGCCGCGACGATGGCATCCCCTTCGTCCGCAGCGAGCGCTGCACGCCCCAACGCCGTCGCCCCCAGAGCCGCTAGCCCTAGGCCGCCTTCCATCACGCGACGCCGTAGCATCGGTTGGCGAATCATATCGTCCTCCCTGTTGCGGCCGATTGGCCGGCCGGTACGATCACCGGCTGTGGCCACAGGCCTTTTTTTCAGTGCGAAATAGTCTGTCGCGCGGCAGACACTGTCAATCTCAGGCGGCCTGCGGAAAAGGGCAGCGATGGAGTGGCCCGCGAGCACCGCCGTTCGCCGAAAGATCTCGCGGGCATCGCATTGATCGAGCAGATCCGAGCGTGCTTGCCGCTAGGCAGCCATTTGCAGAGACACGCGAGCTACTGGGCGTGCCAGCAATCGTTGCATTCCCGCCGTGTGGCCATCGGAGCTCCCGGTGATGGAATCGCCTGTAAGGCAGCGGATTTGACGCCCTGCGCCTCGTCGTTCAACGTTGCGTCACACTCACTTCGGGAGGGACATCCATGGCTGAGATCAAGGGCGCCGACCTGCTGGCGAAAAGCCTCAAGGAACAAGGCGTCGAGTACATGTTTGGTGTGGTCGGATTCCCGGTCGGTCCGCTCGCCGAGGCAGCACAAAAGGTTGGCCTTCCCTATATTGGCATGCGCAACGAGCAGACCGCATCGTATGCCGCCGGCGCTGTCGGGTATCTGACCGGCCGTCCCGGCGCATGCATCGTGGTGACCGGTCCCGGCGTCATTCACGGCCTTGCGGGTCTTGCGAACGCGCAATCGAATTGCTGGCCGATGCTGTTGATCGGCGGCGCATCAGAGACCTATCGCAACGGCATGGGCGCGTTCCAGGAAGAGCGCCAGGTGGTGATCGCGACGCCGGTCAGCAAATGGGCGCACGCGATCGAGCACGTGAACCGCATTCCGTTCTATGTGGAGATGGCGGTCAGGCAATCGATCTACGGTCGGCCGGGTGCCACCTATCTCGACATCGCCGACGACATCATCACCGGCTCATGCGACGTCGATAAAGTCGTCGAAGCCGCGAAATGCCCGGATCCGCCGCGCATCCAGACGATGCCCGAGTACATCGATCAGGCGCTGAACGTGCTGCAATCCGCCGAACGGCCGCTGGTGATCATCGGCAAGGGTATGGCATTCTCGCGCGCCGAGGACGAGGTGCGCGCGTTCATCGAGAAAACGCAATTGCCGTTCCTCGCCTCGCCGATGGGCAAGGGCGTGATGCCCGACGACCATCCGCTGTCGGTCGGCGCGTCGCGCAGCCTCGCGCTGCAACAGGCGGACGTCGTCTTCCTGATGGGCGCGCGGTTCAACTGGATCATGCATTTCGGCCTGCCGCCGCGCTACAACAAGGACGTGCGAGTCATTCAGCTCGATATCGAGCCGGAGGCGATGCATCAGAACAAGCCGGCCGAGGTTGCACTGGTCGGCGACGGCAAGGCAATCGTCGGGCAGCTCAATCAGGCACTTGCCAATCGCCAATGGTTCTATCCGAAGGAGACGCCGTGGCGTGCGGCGATCGCCAAGAAGTCGGCCGAGAACGCCGCGCTGATCGCGCCGCAGATCGCCGATGACTCGGCGCCAGGTGGCTACTATCGCTTGCTGCGCGATGTTGCCGCCTGGGCGCCGAAGAACGCGATCATCTGCAGCGAGGGCGCCAGCACGATGGATATCGGCCGCACCCAGTTGCCGAACTACAATCCGCGCTCGCGCTTGGATGCCGGCAGCTACGGCACGATGGGCGTCGGCCTTGGCATCGTCATTGCCGCCTGCGTCGTGCACCCCGATAAGCCGATCATCCACGTGTCCGGCGATTCGGCGATCGGCTTCTCCGGCATGGAGATGGAAACGCTGTGCCGCTACGGCATGCCGGCCAAGATCGTGGTGTTCAACAACGGCGGCATCGGTCCGGGCATGGAGGAAATCCCCAGCAATCCGATGCTCAACATGCGGCCGAACACGTTGATCTGGGGCGCCCGCTATGACCTGATGATGGAGGCATTTGGCGGCAAGGGCTTCTATGTCGAGGATCCGAAGCACCTGCGTGGCGCGCTCGACGAGGCGATGAACTTCAGGGGGCCGGCGCTGGTCAACGTGAAGCTCAGCCTGGGCTCGCAGCGGAAGGCGCAGGAGTTCCGCTGGCACAGCTAGGAGTGGCCGCAGAGACCGAGAGGACGGAGAGGCGGGGCCGCTTGGCTCCGCCTCTTCCTTAGATGGAGATGATGACGCAGCCTGGCCCACTCACAGGCATTCGCATCATCGATCTCACGACGGTGGTGCTTGGCCCGTATGCTACGCAGATGCTGGGCGACCTCGGCGCCGATGTGATCAAGGTGGAATCCCCCGAAGGCGATAACTGCCGTTGGATCGGGCCGTCGCGCAACAAGGGCATGGGCAGCTACTTCGCCATGCTCAACCGCAACAAGCGCAGCGTGGTGCTGGACCTGAAGCGTCCGGTGGCGCGCGACGCATTGCTGCGCATGGTCGATACGGCCGATGTGTTCGTGCACAACATGCGTCTGGGCGCCGCGGAACGGCTGGGGCTCGGCTATGCTGCGCTGTCGGCGCGCAATCCGCGGCTGGTCTATGCCTGCGCGTCAGGTTTTCGCAAAGGCAGCAGCAAGCAGGAACATCCGGCGTTCGACGACTTGATCCAGGGCATGAGCGGCGTTGCGGCGCTGAATGCTGCGAGCGGACGGTGCGCCACGTTATGTGCCGAGTGTGATCGTGGACAAGCTGACCGGGCAGATGCTGGCGTCGATGGTCGGCATGGCGCTGTTCCATCGCGAGCGCACCGGCCAGGGCCAGGAAGTTCACGTGCCGATGCTGGAGACCACTCTGGCGTTTCTGCTGGTCGAGCACATGTGGGGCATGGTGCTCAATCAGCCGGAACTCGGCATGGGCTATCCGCGCATGTTGACGCCGCATCGGCGACCGTATGCGACGCGAGACGGCTACATCTCGGTGATTGCCGTTAGCGATGCCCACTGGCGTCGGCTGTTCGAAGCGATGGGCCGCGCTGCACTGATCGATGATCCGCGCTTCGCCACCATCGCCGCGCGTTCTGACAACGTCGACGCCCTGTACGGCGTGCTGACTGAAGGCATGCGCGAGCGCACGACCGCGGAGTGGCTCGAGATCCTTGCCGCACTCGATATCCCGTCCGGGCCGGCCAACACGCTGCCTGACCTGCTGGACGACGCCTATCTGAAGGAGACCGCGTTCTTCCAGCCAATGCGGCATCCGCTCGATGGTGACGTGACAATCACCGCCTTCCCGGCTCGCTTCTCCGCTTCGCCCCCTTCGGTCCGGCGGCTCTGGCCCGCTCTCGGCGAGCATACCGAGGAAGTTTTGCGCGAGATCGGATGCAGCGACGAAGACATACGCGAGATCGTCCGGCGCTGATCCGCTACGCGCTCAGCATCCGCCCAAGCGGCCGTCCGGCGAACAGATGCACGTGGAAGTGCGGCACTTCCTGTCCGCTGTGCTCCCCCATATTGGCGAGCAGGCGATAACCCTGCGCCTCGAGGCCAAGGTCCTTCGCAATCTTGCCGACCGCCCGCATGAAACCGGCGATCTCCTCGGCACTTCCATTCGCACTGAAGTCGGCGAATGACACATACTTGCCCTGTGGAATGACCAGGACATGGACGGGTGCCAGCGGATTGATGTCATGGAATGCCAGCGACCACTGGTCTTCGTACACTTTCTCTGCTCGGGATCTCGCCACGCAGGATACGGGCGAAGATGTTGCCGTCGTCGTAAGGCGGCAGTCCGCTCACAGCCATGGCCGATCTCCCAGCTTGCCCTCGGGCTTGACCCGAGCCACCGGGCTCGACCCGATGGTCAGGGGATTTTCGTTGTATCGAGGTTGAACGCAACCGGCAGATTGCGTGCGCGGGCCGCTTTCTCGGCGATGCCGCTGATGCCTTCGCGCCGCTTCAGCTCCTCCCAGACCTCCTCCGGCCGGATCTCGCTCGCGACCCACAGCACGATCAGGTGGTAGAGCACATCGGCACTCTCGGCGACGACGGCGTCACGGTTGCCGGCGACCGCCTCGATCAGGCACTCCACAGCCTCTTCGCCGAACTTCTGTGCCACCTTGGCCGCGCCCCGCGACAGCAACCGTGCCGAGTGGCTGACCGCCGGGTTTGCCGTGCGGCGGCTCATCACCACCGTCCACAGCCGATCCAGCACCGCGGCCGCGGGACCGAGCGCCAGCGGCGGCAGTGGACGCGTCACTTCCTCCCCTCGGACCTTGGTGGTGCGCTTGTTGGGCTTGCGCCGCTTCTTCGGCCGAGCTTGCGGCTTGATCTTGGAAGCCTTGGCCATCGTAGCTCCTCAGGCGGCCTGGCGCGGCAACCGCACGGGCAACCCTGCCGCATGCAATGCAGACTTCACCTGCGCAATGGTGAAGGTGCCGAAATGGAACACGCTGGCTGCCAACAGGCCGGTGGCGCCCGCCTCGGCCCCTTCGACGAAGTGCTGCAGCATGCCAACTCCGCCTGAGGCGATCACCGGCAGCCGCACAGCCGCGCATACGGCTTGCAGTAGATTCAGATCGAACCCCAGACCGGTGCCGTCACGGTCCATGCTGGTCAACAGGATCTCCCCCGCTCCCAGTTCCGCGACCTGTCGGCACCAGGCGATGGCATCGATGCCCGTAGGGCGGCGGCCACCGTGCGTGAACACCTCCCAGCGCTGTGGGCAGGACTGCTTGGCATCGACCGCTACGACAACGCACTGGCTGCCGAATTTTTGCGCCGCTTCGCGCACCAATTCGGGCCGCGCCACCGCCGCGGAGTTGACGCTGCACTTGTCGGTGCCGGCCAGCAATAGGCGGCGCATGTCCTCGGTGGAGCGGATGCCGCCACCGACCGTCAGCGGAAGGAACACACGGGCCGCTGTGCGCGAGACAACATCCAGGATCGTGTCGCGGTTCTCGTGGCTGGCGGTAATGTCGAGGAAGCAAAGCTCGTCGGCGCCGGCTGCGTCGTATAACGCGGCCTGCTCGACAGGATCGCCGGCATCGCGCAATGAGACGAAGTTAATGCCTTTGACGACGCGCCCGTCCTTTACGTCGAGGCATGGAATGACACGCAGTTTCAACATGCTGGCGTAGTCTTAGAATAGGCACGCGCGTTCAGTGCAAGCACTTATGTGGCAAAGTTGACCTGGAACCCAAGGGAAGATCGCGGACATGTCGGCGATTTGTGCGCGTTGATGTTCTCAGCCGTGCGCGGTCACGCTGACATCGTAGCGAGCGCCCGCGCCGGGTCGATCCGCCCGTCATACAGCGCGCGTCCGATAATCACGCCCTGTATCATTGTGCCGGTGGATGCTCTTTGCAGGTCGATCACATTCTGCATGTCGGCGACTCCGCCCGAGGCAATCACCGGCACGTGCACCGTATGCGCCAAAGCCACGGTCTGCGCGATGTTCACCCCGCTCAACATGCCGTCACGACCGATATCGGTGTAGATGATCGCGGCAACGCCTGCATCCTCGAGCGACGTTGCTATCTCGCTGGCATCAAGAGAGGAGGTCTCGGCCCATCCTTCGGTTGCCACCTTGCCGTCACGAGCATCGATGCCAACAGCGATTCGATCTGGGAAGGCGCGGCACGCCTTGCGAACCAACTCCGGGTTCTTTACCGCGGCGCTGCCTAGGACGACCCGCCGAATGCCCTTGGCAAGCCAAGTCTCGATGCCGGACATGTCGCGAATGCCGCCGCCAAGCTGAACCGGAACGGTCACGGCATCCAGGATGGCGTCGATGGCGCCGGCATTCACCGGCCGGCCAGCGAAGGCGCCATTCAGGTCCACCACATGCAGCCAGGAGAAGCCGGCGTCCTGCCACGTTCGTGCCTGCGCGGCTGGATCAGACGAATACACGGTAGCATCATCCATTTCGCCCCGGCGCAGCCGCACGCATTGACCATCCTTCAGATCGATCGCCGGATAGAGCGTCAGTGCCTTCATTGCGCGTTCTGGCCGCGTCGTGCACCCGGCTTCCGCAGCCGCTTGAAGTAGAAGAAGCCGCGAACGACCTGGCCGCGCACAAAGGCGTAGTCGGGGTGCACGCCCCAACGCTCATAGCCCAGGGACTCGTAAAGCTGAATTGCCGCTGTCCTGCGTCTCGCGGACGTCGAGGTTCAGCACATGATAGCCGAGATCGCGGGCGCGCTCTTCGACCTCCAGGGTCAGCATGCGTGCCAGGCCGTGACCCCGGGCATAGGGCGCAATGTACGAATGCATGAGCTGCGCGGCGTGTGCCTGAGCCTCGTTATTGCGCGGTGGGCGGACCAGATGGGCCGAACCCACCACCATGCCGTCCAGTCGGGCGATGAACAGCTCGCGCTCGGGCACCAGCAGCACGCCTCGGAAATAGGTCTCCAGCGCCATCATGCCGGGGGGGTTTATCCAACCGAAGCCGCCACCGTCGATGATCGCTGCCGCGGTCGCCTCACACAGCGTGTGCAGGTCATCGTCGGTGAACTCCGTGATGCGCTCGATCAGCCGCTGTGCGGGGAGCGGCGGTGCTTCGTCCGGCATCGCGTCACGGAGCCCAGCGCAGGAAGTTGCTGAGAATGCGGATGCCAACCTCCTGGCTCTTCTCGACATGGAACTGGGTACCGGCGCGGTTGCCGGCCGCCACCATCGCCACCACTGGACCGCCGTATTCAGTCATTGCGATCGTTTCCTCCGGGTTTCCGTCGACCAGCGCATAGCTGTGCACGAAGTACACGTGGTCGCCCGGTTCGAGACCATCAAGAAGCTTGTGGCTTCCCGGAACGAAATCCAGTGCGTTCCAGCCCATCTGCGGCAGCCGCAGGTCCGGCACCACCATCTCGGCGATCTCGCCGTGGATCCAGCCAAACCCGGGGGTGATCTCGTGCTCCAGTCCGCGCTGCGCCATGAGCTGCATGCCAACGCAGATGCCGAGGAAAGGCGCGCCGGCGCTGGTCGCCTCCTCGATGGCCTGGCGCATGCCGCTCACCGACTGCAGCCCGCGCGAGCAGTCGGCGAAGGCGCCCTGCCCGGGCAGCACGATCCGGTCGGCAGCCGCGACATAGTCCGGGTCCGCTGTCACTCGCACACTGGCACGAAGCTCGGCACGCGCGGCGGCCAGTGCGAGCGCCCGCGAGGCAGAGGTCAGGTTGCCGCTGCCGTAATCCACCACCGCGACCTTCATCTGCGGTCCCCGGCGTTAGCCCGGCCTACGCTTGTCATGCGCGGGCTTGACCCGCCCATCATCGCGCGTCCTGTGGCAGCAGGTAGCTGCCCTTCAGGTCCGGACGCCGCTCCAGCAACTGTGCCAGCGCCTCCAGTTCGTCGCGGGCGGAGACGACCTGCGACAAGACGTAACCCCGATGATCGAGCGACCAGCGGCGCAGGTCATGCCCGGACAGGCCGATCAGGACAACCAGTGCGATCAGCAATGCAGCGGCCATTCTGCCATCGGTCAGGACGAAGATCATGACGAAGGCGGCGAGCGAAACCACCGCGGGGATCCACACGCGGTGCGCAGCCAGCCAGAGCGGGCCGAAGAACAGCGCTCCCCAACTAAAGCCCTCGCGGACCAGCACAGGCGCAGCGCCCGACCGGATGTGCGCGGTGTAGAATCTCACAACGCCCCTTTGGTCGAGGGTATCGCATCACCGACCCTCGGATCGGGCTCGGCTGCCATGCGCAGCGCCCGTGCCGTCGCCTTGAAGCATGCCTCGGCGACGTGGTGCGCGTTGCGGCCGGCCCGCCGGGTAACGTGCAGCGTGACCAGTGCATTCATGGCAAAGGCGCGGAAGAATTCCTCGAACAATTCGGTGTCCATCTCGCCGATCTTGGGCCGCTCGAACGTTACGTCCCAGGCGAGGAACGGACGACCGGAGATATCCACCGCCGCCTCGGCCAGCGTCTCGTCCATCGGCACCAGGGCGTGGCCGAACCGGCGGATGCCGCGCTTGTCGCCAAGCGCCTTGGCGAAGGCCTGGCCCAGGACGATGCCGACATCCTCGGTGGTGTGATGGAAGTCGATATGCAGGTCGCCCTTCGCCTTCACCGCCATGTCGAACAGGGCGTGCCGGGCGAGCGCCGTCAGCATGTGGTCCAGGAAGCCGATGCCGGTGGCGATCTCGGCCCGTCCCGACCCGTCGAGCGAGAGGGTCAGGCTGATGTCGGTTTCGGAGGTCGTCCGCTTCAGACTTGCCGTGCGGCTCATGGCGGCAGCACTTAGCGTGCAGGCGAGCCGCGGTCCAGAGTGAAGCGGGGCCGTCAGCCCGAGCGCGCCTTCCCGCCAGGATGGACCCCTGTTGGGGTTCAGCCTGCTTGTGTATAGCTGGGTCGATGCGGGGCTTGGTTGTTTCGGCGGCGCGCTTCGCGAGATGAATAAACAACGCCAGAGGTAACACTATGCGGGCGAACAAGATCAGACAGATGTGGCGCGCCGGTCAATGTGTGACGCTGGGCTGGCTGTCCGTGTCCCATGGTTTCACGGCCGAAATTATGGCGCGTCAGGGCTTCGATGCGCTGTGCGTCGATCTGCAGCACGGCACTTCTGAAATGAAGGACGTCGGGCCCTTGTTGCAGGCGGTCTCGCAGACCGACACGGTGCCGGTCGTGCGCGTTGCATGGAATGACCCGGCGGCCGTCATGAAGGCCCTGGACCTTGGCGCCTATGGCATCATCGTGCCGCTGGTGAATACAGCCGACGAAGCAGCGCGGGCGGTGGCTGCGTGCCGCTATCCGCCCGTCGGTATGCGCTCGTCAGGGCCGGTCCGCGCCATGCACTACGGCGGTGCCGATTACCAAGCCAAGGCCAACGACGAGATCGTCATCATGGCTATGATCGAGACGAAGGAAGGCATCGCCAACCTCGATGCCATCTGCGCCACACCTGGCCTTGACGCCGTCTATATCGGGCCGGCCGATCTGTCGTTCGCGCTGGGATTGGCCCCGCGCGGGGACAACCCCGACCCGCTGCATCTCGCCACATGCGACAAGATCCTGGAGACGGCGCACAAGCACGGCATCAAGTGCGTGATGCACTGTGCCAGTGCGGCGTTCGCGGCCGGCGCAGTGAAGCGCGGCTTTGACATGGTGATGCTGACATCCGATCTGTCGTGCATGATCGCCGGCGCGCGGATGCAGCTCGACGAGCTCAAGTCCAAGACGGCCTGAGCGCACCCTCCAACGTTCTCAAAGCGCCGCCTCGTCCGCCGGGATCAACGCGACGGCACAGATTGTCGCCAACAAGCATGCCACAGCTGCGACGGCGAGTGTGCCGGGCAAGGACCACGTAACCAGCAGTCCCGCCAAGGCCGATCCGATTGGCCCGCCGGACAGGTTGAGGCTCATCGAGATGGCAACCACGCGCCCAAGTTCCGCGGGATCGGTCCGCCGTTGGCGCAAGGTCAGCACGCCGACATCGATCGGCCCGGCGGCCGCGCCAATTACCATGAGTCCGACAACCAGTCCGGACAGGCCGAACTCTGCCGCTATCGGCCACACCGCAAAAGCGCTGAGCAACATGCCGAGTCCGATGAAGCGACGCTCGCGGCCGCTCGTCCGCAAGTGGCCCGTAACCAGAGCGGTGACGCCACCAACCAGGCCAAGGCCAGCCCAGAGCAAACCAGCGGCCGTTGCGCCACCATCGCCGGGGAAATGTCTTGCGGCGATCACCGGCACGGCTATGACGAGAATGCCCCAGCAGACGTCGTACAGCGAATACGACAGAGCAAGCCCGCGCAGCGTCGGCTCGGTGGTAACGCGACGCAGCCCGCGCCACGCCTGTGACAACAGCGGCGCCAAGTGTGGCAGCGACCTTCGGGTCCAACCGATCTGTCCGATGCAGAGAACTGCTGCGGCATAGATCGCAGATATCGTGCCGAACGCCACGGATGACCCGGCAAGTCCAAAGACCAGCCCAGCCAGCGCCGGGCCGGCCACGTCGGTCAGCCCGTTGATCGATGTGTCCAGCGCATTTGCGCGATCCAAGGCGCCAGGCGAGACGAGGCGCGGCAGCAAGGCGCGAATGCCGGCAAAGCTCAGCGGGCTGGTCAGCGAGAAACACCCGGTGAGTGCCAACAAGACCAGAGCGTTCGTACAGCCAGCCCCGGCCGCTGCCGCCAGCGCAGCCACGAACACAGCGCTCCCGGTCATGTCGACAGCGATCGCCCATGCCGACCCCACCCGGTCGATCAGCGATCCCGCGATCGGGCTGATGATCAGCCCAGGTGCAACCGCGGCGAATGCCAACCAACCCGCGAGCACGGTCGAGTGCACCTGCGTCACGCCGTAGAGCACGATCGCCAGCACGAACATGCGCCCGGCCAGACGGGACAGCAGCGTGGCGGCCAGCAGAGCGCGCACCTCCGCTGCTGCGAGAAGCTGGCGATATGACGTCAGGTGCGGTAGCGATTCCGGTGCCATGCCAAGGATGATCCTTACCGGCGACGTGAACCTGATGCACGTCGACGACCCCACCGTGCCGTTTGCGCGCGTGCAGGACGAGTTCCGCGCCACCGATGTCGTATTCGGCAACCTCGAATGCTGTCTCTACGATCCGCCCCGCGGCCACGCGGTGGAGAACGAAGGCTTCTTCGCCTCACCGGATATCGGCGGCGAGGCGCTGCGCAGCGCCGGTATCAGCGCAGTCGGCATCGCCAACAACGTGAATTACGGCGAGGGTGCGATCCTCGCATCGATCGCGCGGCTCGACGCACTCGGCATTCCGCACACCGGCGCCGGCGCCAATGTCGCGGCAGCGCGTGCACCCGCCATCGTGCAACGCGGCGGCGTCCGCTACGGCTTCCTGCAGCGCAGCTCGGTGTATTGGCCGACCAACCACGAAGCAGGCGCAAACTCCACCGGCATTGCGGTGCTTCGTGCGCACACCGCGTATCAGGTGCCGATGCACAAGACGCGGCCCGAGATCCCACCGATGAACCGTCCGGGTATTCCGCCGGTCATCATCACCTGGGCCGATCGCGACTATCTCCGCAGCTTCACCGACGATATCGCGACGCTGCGACAGAATGCCGATGTCGTTGTCGCGTCGTGTCACTGGGGACTGCACAAGGAGGTGCTCGCCTACATGCCAGAGATCGCGCACGCCGCGATCGATGCCGGTGCCGATCTGGTCATCGGCCACGGCCCGCACTACGCGCTGCCCGTCGAGGTCTATCGCGGCAAGGCGATCTTCTACGGACTTGGCAGCTTCTCGTTCCACACCGGCCATGGCGGCCGCAGGCACGGCGACTGGGTCGGCATGATGGTTCGTGCCGGTATCGATGGCGGCGGGGTCACCAGGCTTGGCCTGCAGTTCGTGCGCCACAACGAACACAACGAGACAGTGCCTTGCCGGCTCGCGGACGAGCATGCCGAGTTCAACGACATCACAACTCGCAGCGCGCCTTATGGGACGCGCTTCATCGAGCAGGGCGACGAACTATTGATCGTGCTCTGATAGAGCGCGATCGCTTGAGGCGAAATCGTCGGAAAGCGTGAATCGCGCTCTACATCAATCAGTTGCTCAGCCGCGGCCGGGCATCGGCGGAGGCTCGGTCTCCTTGCCGCTCGGACGTGCGGCGACACGATCAAACCACGCAGCGACGTTGGGCGATGCCTTCACCATCTCGCTGCTTTCCGGCAGCAGCCGCATGTAGTGCATCGTCGGCAGCAGGAAGGCATCGGCAACCGTCCAGCTATCACCGGCCAGATAGTCCCGCGTGCCAAGCTCACGATTCAACCACGCGAATATCTCGCGCATCTTCGGCAACGCCGCGTCGATCTTCGCACGGTCAGGGGCACCATCCGGGAGACCGGAAAAGAAGTGCGCCGCCAGGTACTGACGTACCACGAGCGGATCGATTGCCGTGTTGTGCAGCGAGATCCATTGTTCGGTCCGAGCGGCGCCCGGAGCGTCGCGCGGTATCAGAGGTGGACCGTCGAACGCGCGATCGACATAGGCGCAGATTGCGCTCAACTCGCACAATGTAACCTCGCCATGTCGCATGGCCGGAATCTTGCCCAAGGGGTGAACGGCGTCCACCTCGGGCGTGTGTGGCCGGGCCGGCGTCAACGTGTACGGCACGCCCTTCTCCATACATGCAATGCGTGCAGTGCGGACGAAGTTGCTTTGTGGTGCGCCGATGATTTCCAGTGTCGCCATTGCCCTTCCTCCCTGTTGCAGAACCTTGGTCATGTAGACACGGTCGAAGCCTTTTTCGCTGATCCGACGCGTCTCGATGTAGCCGACGCGACGATACAGCGCGATGTTCTCCGTCATCAGGACATGCGTGTATAGATGAATGTCATGACAGCCGAGCCGGCTGGCTTCGGCTTCGGCGAACTGCATCAGCACGCGGCCATGACCCTTGCCCTGACATTGCGGCAGCACTGCGATGTTGTCGAGCAGCAGGCCGGCTGCGGCCTCTTCCAGCACGAGAACTCCAACGATGGTGCCGACATCCTCCAGCACCCATGCCTGCCGATCGGCGATACGCCGCGCATAATCGTCCAGCATCGGTCCAGGTGGCTTGCCGATGCGATCGATGTAATGCGCGTAGGCCGCGTGGACCACGTCGCGCATAACGGCTGCCTCATGCGGCAGGGCAAGACGGATCATGCCGCCCGCTCGCGGGCGGCCTCGGTCGCGGCCTCGAGGCCCATGGCCTGCGCCAGCCGGTCCAGCCGGCGCACCACGCTTTCGCCGGCGAACACGCCGCTGTCCTCCTCCAGGCGCAGGACGAGCCGGCTGCCCGAAAGCTGCAGCGCGGTCCCGGCCAGCAGATCAGGGGTGCCCGCCGACAGCGTGTAGGCCAGACGCAGCGCCACGCCGAGAACCTCGGCGCGATGCGCGCTCGCCACGTCCAGCAACAGGCGCGCAGGACGCAAGAAGCCAGCGTCGGTATCCACCTCGTAGCGCATGGCAGTAACCAGCGCGAGGAATGCCCGCGCATGGTGGTCCAGCCCGATCCCCGGCTGGCGCAATACCCGCAGGAATGCCTGCTCCGCACGGAACTCCGGATGGTCATGGCTGCCGATATCGGACATCCAGCAGGCGGCCTCGCGCAGCCGCCGAGGCTCACCGGTCTCGCCGGGAAACAGCGGATCGGTCCAGGCGAGCAAGGCCGGCGGCAGGTTCGGATCGCGACCCAGTCGTGCCGCCAGTTCCTGCCCGGCAGCGAGCAGTGGGTCCTGCTGCCTGATCGCCTCTGGCATCCGCTGCATGAACCAGCCTTCGCGCAGGCCGCTGGCACTGAACACCACCCGGCGTACGCCGGTCGCCCGCAGCACGCGCCGCAGCACCACCGCCGCGTATGGCAGATCGTCTATACGACGACGCGACAGGCCTGGCAGACGCTCCAGCGCACGCCGGCCGGCCCCGGCGATCACGCCGGTCAGGTCGCGCGCCTCCTCGCGGCTGATGGTGTAGTGGTGCACCATCTGCAGCGGATACCCGGTTTGCGCCATGTGGATGCGCGCCAGTGCGCGCCAGGCGCCCCCCACCAAATAGAGGTCCCGCCCTGTGCCCCCGGCGAGCCATGGCACCGTGGCAAGATCGGCCTCGGCGATCGCCCGTGCGCGGATGGGTTCGCCACCGGCCCGATCCGCCAGACGGATCGCCCCAAGACTCAGCGTTTCAGAGACATCGCGCGCGCCCCGGTCCAGCCGAACCAGCTCCAGCGATCCGCCGCCGATGTCGGCGAGGATGCCGTCTGCAGTGGGGATCCCGCACAGCATTCCCATTGCGGAATACTCTGCTTCCGTGATCCCGGACAGAACGTGGATCGGCACGCCCGCCAAGCGCGCCTGCAGACCCGCAACAAAGTCGGGGCCGTTGCGCGCGTCGCGCACTGCGGCTGTCGCCAGTATCTCGAACACCTCGGCGCCCATGGCGCGCGCCACCGCGCGATAGCGATGGAGCACGGTGAGTGCCTGCCCCATCCCTTCTTCGTTCAGCCGTCCGGTGGTTTGCAACCCGCGGCCCAGCCGCAACACGGCCTTTTCATTGAAGATTGCCACCGGGTTGCGACATTGCCCCTCGAACACCACGAGGCGCACCGAGTTCGATCCGAGATCAACCACAGCGCAGCGCGGCGCGTCGGCAGGCGGCAGGAATGGCATACGATCAATCCTGGTTCACACGATCCGGGCGACGATGGTTTCCAAGCGGGGAGGCGACCGCCGATCCGTGCAACGCCGACCCCCGCCCTGACAGCGAAGGATTGGTCATGAAGTAATCGTGCGCCGACATCGGCTTTTTGCCCGGCGCGACGCGCTTCCAAATGCCGTCAGGATGCAGTTCCCATGACTGCATCGAATCTTTCAGATTGACCACCATGATCTGGTCCAGCACCTGCGCGTGCACCGTCGGATTGTGGATCGGCACCAGGGTCTCGACCCGCCAGTCCATGTTGCGCACCATCCAGTCCGCCGAACTGATGAACACGCGTGCATGCCTACTCGGCAAGGCGTGACCGTTGCCGAACACCAGGATGCGGCTGTGCTCCAGAAACCGACCAACGATCGACTTGATACGGATGTTCTCCGACAGGCCTGGGACGCCGGGACGCAGGCAGCAGATGCCGCGGACCACCCCCATCACCTTCACCCCGGCGCGCGAAGCGTCATACAGCAGGTCGATCAAGCCCTCATCGACCAGCGAATTCATTTTCAGCCAGATGCCGGCGGGGCGGCCGGCATGCGCGAACGCGATCTCGCGCCTGATCAGCTCGGTCAGGACCGCGCGCAGGGTCAACGGACTGAAGGCGAGCGCGTCCATCAGTTCCGGACGTGCATAGCCGGTCATGTAATTGAACAGCCGCGCGGCATCACGGGTCAGATCCGGATCGACGGTGAAGAACGACAGGTCGGTGTAGATACGCGCGGTGATCGGATGATAATTGCCGGTGCCGAAATGCGCATAGGAGCGCACGCCGGTGCCCTCGCGGCGTACGACGAGCGACAGCTTGGCGTGTGTCTTCAGCTCGGCGAAGCCATACACCACCTGCACGCCGGCTGCTTCAAGACTGCGGGCGAGGCGGATGTTCATCTCTTCATCGAACCGCGCACGCAGCTCCACCACGGCGGTGACGAACTTGCCCGCTTCGGCGGCCTCGATCAGCGCCTTGACGATCGGTGAGTCGCGGCTGGTGCGGTACAGCGTCTGCTTCACCGCGATCACACTGGGATCCTGCGCCGCCTGACGCAGGAATTGCACCACGACGTCGAAGCTTTCGAACGGATGGTGGACGATGATGTCTTTGGCGCGGATGGCGGCAAAACAGTCGCCGCCGAAGTCGCGGATGCGTTCGGGGAAGCGCGGCGTGTACGGCGGGAACAGCAGGTCCGGCCGATCATCCACGATCAGCTGCTTCAGATCGACGACGCCGAGAATGCCATCGGCCACATGTGTCTCGTCGGACGTGGCGCCGGTCTCCGCCGCGACAAGAGCGCGGAGTTCATCCGGCATTCTGGCGTTGAGCGCCAGGTGGATCGCCACGCCGCGCCGCCGACGTTTCAGTGCGGTCTCGTACGACCGCACCAGGTCTTCGGCTTCCTCCTCGAACTCCACATCCGTGTCGCGGATCAGTCGGAAGATGCCATGTCCGGTGATGCGAAACCCCGGGAAAATCCGATCGAGAAACATCGTGACCAGGTCGTCGAGGATCACGAAACGGATAAGCCCAGGGGCGGTGCCAGGAAGGCGGATGAACCGATCCACCTGGCTGGGCAGCGGCAGCAGCGCCCGCATGCCCTGGCCGTCTTCCTCCCGCAGCAAAAGCAGGGCCATCACCAGGCCCATGTTCGGGATGAACGGGAACGGATGCGCCGGATCGATCGCCAAAGGCGTCAGGACCGGAAACACCCGCTCCATGAACCACGCCTCGAGCCATTTGACGTCGTCGGGCGTCAGGTGCGACGGCTCGCAGACTTCGATCCCGGCCGCTCGCAACAGCTCCCGCAATTCGCGCCAGACCCTCTGCTGGTCGGCGAGCAGTGCTTCGGCCCGCACCTTGATCTCGGTGAGTTGCTGTGCCGGCGTCCGGCCGTCCGGGGAAACCGCCGTCACCCCCGCCTTTGCCTGGCCGATCAGACCGGCGACGCGCACCGAATAGAATTCGTCCAGGTTGGAAGCGCCGATCGAAACGAAGCGCAACCGTTCGAGCAGCGGGTGACGCGGGTTCTCTGCCTCTTCCAAGACCCGGTGGTTGAAGTCGAGCCAGGAGAGCTCGCGATTGATGAACCGCTCCGGGCTGTCCCGCGCGATGACGGACTGCGGCTGTTGCGGTTCCGGCGGCCGCTCCAATGCCACCGCCTCATGACCCTTCACCAGCGTGTCTTGGTCGGCCGATCTGTCCATGCAGCAATCCTACAGGAGAGCCTCGCCTTCTCGCGAGGGGGTGACCTCTGTCTCCGAAATTTCATCCGGGGCCAGAATGTCTTGCAGTACTTCCGCGGCGAATCGCGCCGTGATGTTGCGGTGCCGGTCGAGCGCCGCCTGATCCAGCCGCTCGACCGCGTCGCCCAGAGCCGCGGCGCTCCGCGGCAGGCGCCGCACCAGCCAATCCTGCACGGTCTCCGGCAGGCGAAGCTGTCGGTCGGCGAGCAACCGGGCGAGCAGCGATCGCAGCAGATCATCCTCGGCTGGGCCGATCTCCGCCGCAGTGATGGCGCGCAATCGACTGGCAAGATCGGGCAGGTGGACTGGCCAGCGGGCCGGCGGCAGGCGGGCGGCCAGCAGCACGGGCAGTCCGGCCTCCCCCGCGGCGTTCAGGAGGTGCAGCAGGGCGGCTTCATCCGCAATGGCGTCAGCATCATCGAGCGCGACGCCGGTGGTGGGCGGCGCGGGGAGCCCAGACAGTTCTGGCCCATGACAGAGCTCGGCGCCGGTGCGGCTCGCCCAGATGTGCAGCAGATGGGTCTTGCCCCGTCCAGCCTCGCCCCACAGCGCCAGACGATGGTTCGGCCACGCTTCGGTGCGGCGCAGCCACGCCCAGGCCTCCGCGTTCGATGGAGCCAGGCGGAAATCCGCCTCCGCGAACCGTGGGCCGCGAAAGATCGGCAGCGTCAGCTGGCTGGGGCTTTGCACCGGTGCACTGGGAACCGGCGCCCCTCCGGCGTCAAGCGGACACGCTGCCGTTGGCGTGTGCCGGGCGTTCAGCGCCTGGCGGAGCGGCGCGACAGCAACTCATCTATGCTCCAGCAGCCGCCACCGGCAACGAAGAAGTAGAAAAAGATGAAGCAGTACCAGGATCACCGGGTCGCCGCCGTTGGCCAGAGGAAAGAAGCCTCCCCTGGGCATGTGCACGTAGAAATAGGCAATCGCCATCTCGCCGGACATGATGAACGCGGCTGCCCGGGTAAACAGGCCCAGAATAAGCAACAGGCTTCCGAAGACCTCGATTATGCCGGCGAACCAGTAAAGCGTGAACATCGCGGGCTGGCCGGCCGGAAACGGGACCGGAAAGTTGAAGAACTTTGAAAGGCCGTGCTGCAGGTACAATAGCCCCACGACGATCCGCACTATGCTGAGAACGCGCGGTTCCCATTCCGATCTGAGAGCGGCCGCTCCTGACATCGCTTGATCCTCCCCGTTTGGCGCCGCGATGGCGTATCGCGCTGGATTTTGGCGTTCCTCGCAACAGACGCCAAGAGCGCGGCAAAAGTCCCTGCTACTGTTTGGAAGGCGGGTCCAGGTAGAGCGGACTCGACAGATAGCGGCGGAGCCAGAAGCGGCACAGCACACCGATGGTGGCGGCGACCGGCACGGCGAGCATGACGCCCAGGAACCCGAACGCAGCGGCGCCAGCGAACAGCGCGAAGATCACCCAGACTGCCGGGAGTTCCACGCGATCACCCAGAAAGCGCGGATAGATCACATAGCCCTCGAGGGTCTGGCCGACGATCAGCACGCATCCCACCGCGATCACCCCGCGCCAATGGGGAAACTGCGCCATCGCCAATCCCAGCGCGGTGACGCCCCCGGTGATCGAGCCGACATACGGGATGAACGACAGCAATCCCGCGGCCATCCCGACGATGAGGCCAAGGTCCAGGCCCACGACGGTCAGTGCCAGCGCGTAATAGAGTGCTAGGATGATGCAGCACAGCGCCTGGCCACGGACCCAGGCGGACAGGATGCGATCCACTTCGCGCGCCTGGGCACGGATGATCTCGGCGTACCGGTGCGGCAGCCAGGAATCGACCATGCCGATCAGGCGTGGCCAGTCGCGCAGCAGGTAGAAGCCGACCACCGGCGTGACGATCGCCAATGTCAGCACGTTGAAGATCGCAAATCCGGCGCCGGTCACGCTGGTCAAGGCGGACGCCAGGAACGTGAGCATGTTGCCGGCCTGACCGCTGACCAGGTCGCGCAGCTTGTCGTTCACCACGTCGGAGCCGAAGTTCTGCTGCAGGTCGGTGATGACAGTGCTCGCCCACACCTGCAGCAACTGGACGTATTGCGGTATTCGCCCGAGCAGCAGGCCGATCTGCTGAAGGATCAACGGGTAAAGCAGCAGGACGAAAATCAGCACACCGGCGAGCAGCGTCACAATCATCAACAGCGCCGCCACGCCGCGGCCCAGTCCAAGCCGGGTCAGCCTCGTGGTGGGCGGGTCGAGCACATAGGCGATACCGGCGGCAGCGACGAACGGGGCGAGCACCGAGGCGAACAACTGCAATGCCAGCCACGCCACCACCAGCAGCCCGATCACCAAGGCCCACCGTTGTCCGCGCGTTGCCTGACCAGGGACCGGTGCAGGCGCGGGAAACCAGGTTCGCTGTTCGGTGGGCGGTCGCTCCTGCGTGTCGCTCATCGCCGCCGGACCGTGATCCAGACATAAGCGGTGCCCGATGCCAATGTGGTCGCCGCGACTGACCAGACCAGCACCGTCGTCAGGATCGGGGCGGACAGGCTGAACCCGGCCAACAGCAGCGTGACCGCGACCAGCGCGATCTGCAACGCGGTATTAAGCTTCGAGACGTAGAGCGGATGGATCAGCACCGACTGACCCGCCAGGGAGAGCACCACGACGCCACCCACGATCACGATGTCACGGAACACCACCAGGATGGCGAGCCAGTCGGGCAGAACCTTCACCGCCGCGAGCGTCACGTACATCGTCACCAGCAGCGCCTTATCGGCGACCGGGTCGAGCACTGCGCCGATCGCATTGCCACCCCCACTGCGCCGCGCCAGCCAACCATCCAGTGCGTCTGACAATCCGGCCGCCAGGAACAGGTAGAACGCATGCGCGAACTGGTGCTCCACCACTTGCCAGAAAGCCAGCGGGACCGCGCAGAGCCGCGCGAAGGTGATGATGTTGGGCAGCGTCAGCAGCGCGGGCGAGGCGCTTCGGTCGAGCTGCGATCCGTCAGGCATCGGCCCGCATTCCCTCGCTTATACAGCACACGTTGCGTCGCGCGGCAGACGGCTGGTTGCGTGCGTCACCGAGCGGTTGGACAAAACAGGGCAGTAGCGTATCGGGGGCGCATATGACCAGTGGCCAGCACGATTCGGCAGCGAACATTGACAACGGGCTGACCTACCGCGCGGCCGGCGTCGATATTGCAGCGGCCGATGCTTTGATCGAGACCATAAAGCCGTTCGCGCGCGCAACAATCAGGCCCGGCGTGATGGGTGGACTTGGCGGGTTCGGCGCGCTGTTCGACCTGAAGGCGGCGGGGTTCGTCGACCCGGTGCTGGTCTCCGGCACTGACGGTGTCGGCACAAAACTAAAGGTCGCGATCGAGACGGGCATTCACGACACCGTTGGCATCGACCTTGTGGCGATGTGCGTCAACGACATCGTGGTGCAAGGCGCGGAGCCGTTGTTCTTCCTGGATTATTTCGCCACGGGCAAGCTGGATCAGCGGCAGGCGCGGGAAGTGATCGCCGGGATCGCCTCGGGGTGCAATGAAGCCGGCTGCGCGCTGGTTGGCGGCGAAACCGCCGAGATGCCAGGGTTTTACCGGGAAGGCGACTACGACCTGGCCGGCTTCGCGGTGGGGGCGGCGGAGCGCGGCCGGTTGCTGCCGCATGGCGTCGAGCCCGGCGACACGATCATCGGCCTGGCCAGTTCCGGCGTGCACTCGAATGCTTTTTCGCTGGTGCGACGTGTGGTGGAGGCGAGCGGGCTGCCCTGGTCGGCGCCGGCGCCGTTCGATCGGGAGCAGTCACTCGGCCAGGCGCTGATGACACCGACGCGGATCTATGTGCCGGCTCTGCTTCGCCTGCATCGGGCCGGGTTGCTGAAGGCGGCGGCGCACATCACCGGTGGAGGCCTGCCAGGCAATCTGCCGCGTGTGTTGCCGCAGGACACCGAAGCCGTGCTGGAGCCGTTCTGGTCCGTGCCGCCGGTTTTTGCCTGGCTGGCGCGCACGGGCGGGGTCGCCTCGGAGGAGATGTTGCGGGTATTCAACTGCGGCATCGGCATGGCCATGGTGGTTGCCGATCCGGATGCCGCGAGCGAATTGCTGCGCGACCAGGGTGAGAGCGTCGCGCGGATCGGCCATATTGCGGCAGGCAGCGGACCGGCAAGAGTACAGGATCGGGTTGCCAGCCGGCTGGCCGGGGTGATCCCAGGAACCAGGGTGCGTGTCGCCATCCTGATCAGCGGCCGCGGCTCCAACATGGCTGCGCTGATCGCAGCGACGCGCGACCCGGACTTCCCCGCCGAAATCGTGACAGTGGTGTCGAACCGTCCGAACGCGCCTGGCTTGTTGCTGGCCAGAGACGCGGGCGTTCGTGCAGCCGCCATTGATCATCGTCCGTTCGCTGGCGACCGAGCGGCGCACGAAGCGGCCATCGATGCCGCGCTGCGTCAGGCGGGAACAGAGCTTGTCTGCCTGGCCGGCTACATGCGGCTGCTGACGCCGCGCCTGGTCGAGGCTTGGCAAGGGCGCATGCTGAATATCCATCCCAGCCTGCTGCCGGCGTTTCCTGGGCTGGACACGCATTCCCGTGCACTGGCCGCTGGCGTGAAGCTGCACGGCTGCACCGTGCACCTCGTAACGCAGACCATGGATGAAGGCCCCATACTGGCGCAGGCGGCGGTGCCGGTGCTGCCCGACGATACTGCCGAAACTCTGGCGGAGCGTGTGCTGGTGCAGGAGCACATTCTGTATCCACGCGCACTGCGTTGTTTTGCCTCGGGTGATCGAGGCATTGCGCCATCCGCGCATTTTTCACTGGCTAATCCTGCCGGATGACTTCAATTCAACGCTGCGGAAGGATATAGTAGAGGCGAAACATCCCATCTGTGTAATCGCGCCCGTAACAGAGGGCGCGAAAGGAAGAAGCAGATGCTCATTTCCGATGTCTTGCGGCACAAGGGTCACGACGTCGTGATGGTGCGGCCCACCGATCCTGTCGCGCTGGCAGTGAACAAACTGGCCGAGCACCGCATCGGCGCAGTGCTGGTGCAGGACCAATGGATGAAGCCGGTGGGGATCTTCTCCGAGCGCGATTTCATCAACAAGGTGGCGCACCACGGAGCTACAGCACTGGGGTTCGACATTCAGCATGTGATGTCCTCGCCAGTAATTTCCTGTCGATCCACAGATCGCATCGACGCAATACTTGGCGCGATGACGCTGGCCCGCATCAGACATATGCCGGTGATCGACAGCGGAAAGCTGTCGGGCATCGTGAGCATTGGCGACCTGGTGAAGTACAGACTGGACGAGAAGGAACTGGAGGCAAACGTCCTGCTGGATCTGTCGCGCATGCATGCGTGATTGCTAGGCGGTTGCCCTCGGCCAAAGCTGGAGTAGACAGGTAGCGAACTCCAGCTTCGGTCAGCGAATGGCGAATGACGCGATTGTAGATCCAGACACGCTCGTTGCATCGCAAGCGGCAACGGATGAGCATGCGCGCCCGACCTCGCTGCTTCGTCTCTGTCTCTTGGCATTGGTCGTCGGCGTCGTGACCGGCATTGGTGCCGTGGTGTTCCGGGCACTGATCGGCTTGGTACACAACGTCATGTTCCTCGGGCACCTGTCCTTCGCCTACAACTCAAGCCTGTTCACCCCGCCGTCGCCCTGGGGTCCGCTGGTCATTCTGGTCCCAGTCATCGGTGCAATCGGCGTCACCTTCATCGTCAGCAATTTCGCACCCGAGGCGAAGGGTCACGGCGTCCCCGAGGTGATGGACGCGATCTACTACGGTCGCGGCATCATCCGCCCCGTGGTCGCGGTGGCCAAGTCGCTCGCATCCGCCCTGGCGATCGGCACGGGTGCAGCGGTTGGTCGCGAAGGTCCGATCATTCAAATCGGCGCCGCGCTCGGTTCGACCTTCGGGCAGGTGATCCGCATGGCCATGGGACAGCGAATCATCCTCGTCGCCTGTGGAGCCGGTGCTGGCATTGCTTCGACATTCAACACGCCGATCGGCGGCGTGCTCTTTGCCATCGAACTGATGCTGCCGGAAATCAGCGTCAACACGTTTCTTCCGGTGGCGATCTCCACCGGCATGGCGACCTTCATCGGCCGCATATTCTTCGGCGACCGGCCCGCCTTCGATGTCCCCGCCAACCTCGCACCACTGCCGCCCGATGCGAAGAGCGCTGCGGTGCTGGTGCTCTATGTCCTGCTTGGAGCAGCGGTTGGCGTCGCGGCAGCCTTGTTCGTCAGGGCCCTGCATTGGGCGGAAGACCTGTTCGACAAAATACCCGGGACGATATGTGCGCCACATACTCGGCATGTTGCTGGTGGGCATTCTGATCTACGCACTGATGCGCTGGGGCGGGCACTACTACGTCGAGGGCGTCGGTTACGCGACGATCCAGGCAACTCTCAACAACCAGCTCAATGGTGCATGGTTCCTGTTGCTGCTGTACGGCTGCAAGCTGTTGGCGACGTCGCTAAGCCTCGGCTCCGGCTCTTCCGGCGGCATCTTCTCGCCGTCCCTGTTCATGGGCGGGACGCTTGGTGGCGCATTCGCCGGTCTGGCAAATGCGGCTTTTCCCGGTCTGCCGATCAGCGCGCCGGCATTCGCGATGGTCGGTATGGGAACCATGGTCGGCGCCGGAACAGGCGCCGCGATGACCGCGATCGCCATGGTGTTCGAGATGACGCGCGACTACAACATCGTATTGCCAATGGTATTGGCGGTCGCCGTGGGGCTGGGCGTGCGACGGCTGTTGTCGCGTGAAAACATGTACACGATGAAGCTGTTCCGGCGCGGCCATCCGATCCCGAAGGCGCTGCACGCGAATATGTTTTTGGTGCGCAGCGCGGCCGCGGTGATGGATCGTAACTTCCTGCTGGCGGACGAAGACGAAACCTTCGACCAATTTTTGCAAAGGCTCCCCGGCTCGGGCGGCGGCTTGCGCCACGTGGTGGTGACGCGGGGCGAACAGATCGTCGGCGTGCTGCGCGTGAATGCGGACCTGCCCCGGGAAGCCGGAGCGCATGTGTCGCTGGGCACACTGGCGTTGCGCAAATTCACCATTGCTCCTCGGAACGAGGCGATGTTCGACGTGATCTCCCGCCTATGGCGTCGCAATGCGACCATGGCGGTCGTGGTCGATGGAACCACGCGACCACGGCGAGAGAACATCGTGGGTGTCATCACCAAGGAACACGTCGCCGATGAGGTGGCGAGCAGCGTGCGCATGTATCCAAGATAAGACTAAGCCGCGCGGAACCGTTCACCGAACCGACGCATCTCCCGGGATAGCACGTCGGCCTGACCTGTCAGTTCCGATGAGGCCGCCAGCACCTGATTTGCCGCGGCATGTGTTTCCGTTGACGTGCGACTGACCTGTTGGATGCCGTTGCTGAGACCGCGCGTGCCGGATGCAGCCTGCTGAACATTTTGCGCGATTTCGGCTGTGACGATGCTCTGCTCCTCCACGGCTCCGGCGATCCTGCCGGAGATCGCGCCCACGTCGGCAATCACGGTCCCGATTGCCTGCACGGCAGCCACCGTCTCTTTGGTCGCATCCTGCATCTGGCGTACCTGCGTTGCGATCTCGTCCGTCGCCTTCGCGGTCTGGCCCGCAAGGCTCTTCACTTCCGAGGCGACCACCGCGAAACCTTTGCCGGCCTCACCGGCGCGCGCTGCCTCGATGGTTGCATTCAATGCCAACAGGTTCGTCTTTCCAGCGATGTCGCCGATCAGCTTCAACACCGCATCGATCTTGCTGGCCGCGGCGGCCAATGCCTGTACCGTGATGTTGGTGCGCTGGACGTCGGCGACTGCCTGAGCGGCGATTGCCGCTAACTCGGACCCCTGGCTTCCGACATCGGCAATGGCCGCGGCCAGATCTTTGATTGCATCCGCGACGGTTTCGATATTGGCCCTTGTCTGCTCCGCGGCCACAGCCACCGCACCAGCCTCATGCGTGGCGCCATCCACTGTCAGCGACATGGATTGTGAGGTGTGCTGCAGGCTGCCGGCGGCATTGGCGAGGTGGCCCGCGAGGTCGCCCACCTGCTGTTCGAAGCCACGCACGAGTGTCTCCAGCGTCTCGGTCCGCCTTGCCTTTTCCGCCTGCTCGGCAACTCGTTCGCCGGCAACCTGATCCGCCACTATGATGCCGCGCCGGAACTCATCGACCGAGCCGGCCATTACGCCGATCTCATCGCCGCGCCCCAGGCCAGGAATCGCGGTATCGGTTTCATGCGCCGCAAGCCTGCGCATCGCGGCACCCATTGCGACTATCGGCGTGGCGACGGTCGCAATCATCATCCATCCGCCGCACAGGGACAGGGTCAGGCTCGCGCCGAGTGCGATCAGAATCCAGCGGCGTGTGGCACGTCCGATCGCTTCACCACGTGCCGCGTCCTGGCGGCCCCGCTGCATGTTCAAGTCGATGGCAGCGCGCAGTGCGTCGCGAAACTGGTTCATCGACTGCAGCATGCGGCCGTTCAGCAGGCCCGTCTGGATTTCAGGCTGGACCTGGCCGGTCATCGCAATGAGCTGGCCGCTGAGCTTTGCATAAGCGGCCCAGGCTGCGACCAGTTTGCTGGCGAGGTCGAGCTCCTCGGGATCGGCTGCGGTCGGCGTGTAAAGGTCGGTCGCCGCCTGCACATCGCGCAGTTGCGCCGCATGATCCGCTATCAGCGCGTTGCGACGTTCCTCCGCCATCGTGGTCACCAGCACCTGCTGTACCGACCGCAGGCGTTCTGCCGCCTGGCCAAGGTGCGACAAGGCGACGGTGGCCTGCAGAGCGCCGTCGCGCAGCGCAGCCGCGGCATTCTCCACCACGTTCAGTCGCTCGGCGGCAAACCCGCCAAGCGCCAAGGTCCAGATGAATGCCAGTGCAAATCCCGCAATGAACTTGTTGCGGAGGCTGATTGCATTGAGGCGGCGCCACATGCCGCTACTATCGGGAGGTGCGGTTAATCCCCGGTTGAGGCTTGCCGGCTCCGGCCAGGCTGCCATAGAACGCTGCCGAACGAATTGCCAGAACCGAGGCCGCATGTCCGACCACAGCCACGCTGCTCACCCGCCGATGCGGACCGAGACGCCTGAAGCCTTTCTGGCTGACCGGCAACGCTTTTGGAGCAGCTTCACGCATTTCACGCTGGGAACGGTGATCTTCATGGTCGTGCTGTTGGTGCTGATGGCTTTCTTCCTGTTGTAATCCTCGTTGGCCGTCCGCCCGGGGGTCACGTTCACGGCCGACGACTTCGGGCTGACCGAATCGGTCAATGAAGCGGTCGAACGCGCGTATCGCGCGGGAAAACTCGATGCAGCCAGCCTGATGGTGGCGGGGAACTCAGCCGAGGATGCCGTGCAGCGTGCCCGCGCTATGCCCGGACTGCGGGTGGGGTTGCATCTGGTGGCGGTGGAGGGGCCGGCCGTACTGCCGGCCAGCGAAATTCCGGATCTTGTCGATGCAGAGGGCCGCTTTCCGTCACAGCAGCTTCGCCCTGGCATCGGCTATTTCGCCAAGCCACGCATGAGGCGGCAACTGGCTTTGGAGATCCGCGCGCAGTTCGCCTCCTTTGCAGCGACCGGTCTGACGCTGCACCACGCGGATGCGCACAAGCATATGCACCTGCACCCGACGGTGGCGCAGTTGATGCTGGACATCGGCCGTGAGTTTGGCCTCAGGCGCGTGCGCGTGCCGGCGGAGCCACCAGCGGTGCTGGCGCGTTGCGGCACCCGCGCTGGCTTTGGAGCATACGCGCTGTATCACTGGTCACGCGTGCTGCGTCGGCAGGTTCGGGCTGCCGGGATGACAACGACCGATTATTGCTTCGGCATCGCCTGGAGCGGGCACATGACGTCCGAACGCCTGGGGCGATTGCTGAGCGCCTTGCCGCGCGGAGAGAGCGAAATCTATTTCCACCCTGCAGTCGAGCGGGATGCAGAGCTGCGCCGCCTCATGCCCGATTACGAGCATGCGGCGGAACTGGACGCCTTGCTACAGTCCAGAACCTGAAGATCGGGAGAGCAGGTGGATTGCATGTCGGCTCGTGAACGCTGCTATAGGGCGCGCATCGATGGGAGTCGCTGTCAGCCCGACGTTCTCCGATATCGGATGCCGGCACTCTGCTGGAGCCGATCGGTAGTCAGCGTAAGGTTGTCTGGTGTTCCGATATGTGACGCACGAACGATGCGAAATTTGGATAGAGCACGCGATTGCCGATGTTGCTGAGATGGTCGCCATCAAAAAATAGCGGCCCGCTCTCGGTAATAGCGCGACAAATTGCCGTGCCACATAGTACGGGAAATGGATCCCAGACCGCTACCGCGGAATACGCTGCGGACAATCGGGTGAGCGAATCCATTATCGGTTTCCTCAGCGCCAGCAAATCGCTGCGGGAAATCGCCAGGCCGCTCTGGCACATAGGATTTTGACGGTCAAACCAATCGGCGCAGCGGAAGGCTGCTGCTCTAAATACTGGCTTGGGCGCATCAAAGATAATCGTCAGCTGTTTCGCGGCAAATTGCGCCACCAGGGCGGCAGTTTCATCATATGCCTTGCTCCGCTCGTCGACTGCTTCGGGGGCGGCTTGCGACGCAAGCACCTCATGAATGGAAGCTGCCGCCTCGGTATATTGATCTCCCAATCGCGGCATCCGGAGCGACGCCAGGAAGACTATGTCGCCAGGCTGAGCGTCGCTGAGAACGCTGTGGCTGGTGGAACTGACGAATGAGCGACACATCGGAGTTGTGGGAGCAAGCATATTCGCGTACGAGCAGCCACTGTGCAGGTAGACGCGGACGTCGGTGTTCTCCTGTTGGGCGAGCATCGTCAACATTGGGAAATAGGCCGCAGCGTGCGAGTCTCCGATGACGAACATGCGTCGTGCCCATGCAGGAGTTCCGCAAGGACGCCGCAGGGTCAGTAGTAGCGCCTGATCAATTTGTGTGGGCCGCCATTCCAAGTCGCAGGATATGCCAGCTTTCCGCTGAGGCGCCATGGGATACCAGTCACCGGAGTTGCGCATTACGACACTGGCGCTTAGCTGGCCCTGCGACGCAAAGGCATAATGTGCAATAGCCCAGGACAACGTAACGCTTGCGAAGGCTGAGGCCATCACTCTCCAGTTCGGTTGCGCCCTAACCCATTGGCCGCGACGGAAGGGTTGTTCCACTGCGATGTACGACGCGTAAGCCAGGGCAAGCGTCAGCGCCACCGCAGCGACCATATGAAATGTCGCGTCGAGTCCGATGGTCCAACGAAATAACACGAAGACCGCCCAATGCCAGAGATAGAGCGAGTACGAGAGCTTGCCGACGAACACGACAGGTCGACTACCCAGCAGCTTCGAAATTAGTGTCGACGGGACGTGTTCGGTTGTTAGCGCCGCGATGACCAGCACCGAACCGACAACAGCAGGAACGGACCAAGGGAACGGTGAGGCCCGCCAGTCCGCATACCACGCCGTTGCGAGTACGAGCACAGCTCCGGCCCAGCCGGCCAGTCGACCCAACGTCACGAGACGGAGAACGCCTCTGCGTTGGAGCATGAACAACACAGCGCCGGCGGCGAGCTCCCAGAACCGATAAGGCAGCATATAGAAGGCTGCATCGCGATTGATTCCGCTAATCCACCAAAGCGCCAAGAAGGACGCGACGAGGAGCAATGGCAGCAGAGCCTTGGCCGCCACGCTCAGAAGCCCACGGCGGCGGCCAAGACGGAAAGCGACAAACAAAATCAGTGGATAGAAAAGGTAGAACTGCTCCTCGACCGCAAGCGACCATGTCTGCGTGAAGGGGTTGAAGCCGGGTCTCGGGGAAAAATATGGGTCGGATGAAAGCAACGCAAAATTACTCATGCCGAAAAACGCAGCAAGAGCCGTCTTTTGTGTGGTTCCGCTAAGCCATGCGATCGGGATAAAGATGATTGTCGCAGCCGTCGTCACAAGCAGACAGACGAGCAGCGCAGGAAGAATGCGGAGCACTCGCCGCGCATAGAAACGTAGCAGGAAACTGGGCAACGGATAGTCGCCGTCACGCGCAAGCGACCTGCTCACCACGTAACCGGAAATGGCGAAGAAGACATCCACGCCAGTAAAGCCACCAGGCAACAGCGAGTCATGCAGATGATACAGGATCACCGAGACTACTGCGACGGCTCGTAACCCATCTATCCCTGGAATGTATCGTTCCGCCGAGCGTGACACATCGGTCGCACTCGAGGCTGCGGTTTCAGGCTTTACCCAGGACAGCAATCACTTTTCTCGCGCTCGGCGAAGCACATGGCCTGCTGAGACGCTAACCTTCTCTTGCCGCAGTTGAAGTGGTGCGGCTGGTTGCCGACCATGTGTTCGACACGAAAAGCGCGTCATCCGGCGCCTGCGCCCCAACGGGGCGCGACCTGGCTATCCCGCCCCAAAACCACCGCTGGTCGCCGCGTGCTTACCGCGAACAGTTCGAGGCGCGACATTTGCTCGCCGCCATCATCCTCACCGCCAACATGATCTGGCTCAATCGAGGACACGCCGTCTAGTGCAGCCAGCCTGCCAGGATCGCCAGCATCAGCAGCGCCACGATGTTGGTGATCTTGATCATCGGGTTCACTGCGGGACCGGCGGTGTCCTTGTACGGATCGCCAACGGTATCGCCGGTAACTGCCGCCTTGTGCGCCTCGGAGCCTTTACCGCCGTAGTTGCCTTCCTCGATGTACTTCTTGGCGTTGTCCCATGCGCCGCCGCCGGAGGTCATCGAGATGGCGACGAACAGCCCGGTGACGATCGTCCCCAGCAGCATCGCCCCCAGAGCAGAGAAGGCCTGCACACGACCGGCGATGATATCGATCACCACCCACAGGATGATCGGCGCCAGCACCGGCAACAGCGATGGTACGATCATCTCCCGGATCGCCGCTTTCGTCAGCAAATCGACGGCGCGACCATATTCCGGCTTGGCCGTGCCTTCCATGATGCCGCTGATCTCGCGGAACTGACGCCGCACCTCTACCACCACGGAGCCGGCGGCACGGCCAACCGCGGTCATGCCGAGTGCGCCAAACAGATAGGGCAGCAGGCCGCCGATGATCAGGCCAATCACCACGAACGGGTCCTGCAGCGTGAACGGCACGTCGAGGTTGGGGAAGTAGTGCTTCAGGTCCTGCGTGTAGGCGGCGAACAGCACCAGCGAGGCAAGCCCGGCCGAGCCGATCGCATAGCCCTTGGTCACCGCCTTGGTGGTGTTGCCCACCGCATCGAGCGCATCGGTGGTGACGCGCACATCAGCCGGCAGATCGGCCATCTCGGCGATGCCGCCGGCGTTGTCGGTCACTGGCCCATAGGCGTCGAGTGCAACGATCATGCCGGCAAGCGAAAGCATGGTGGTGACAGCGACCGCGATGCCGAACAGGCCGGCGATCATGTATGTCACCAGGATGCCGATGCAGATGACGATGGCGGGCAGCGCGGTCGCTTCCATCGACACTGCCAGGCCCTGGATCACGTTGGTGCCGTGCCCGGTGGTGGAGCTCTGGGCAATCGAGCGAACCGGACGGAACTCCGTCGCCGTGTAGTATTCGGTGATCCACACGATGGCTCCGGTCACCGCCAGGCCGACCAGCGCGCAGATGAAGAGCTGCCAGCCCTGCACGGAACCACCGCCAACCAGCGGCAGCGGCGTGCTGAAGCCGATGAACCAGGCGATGATGATCGCAATACCGACGATCGACAGCGCACCGGTGACCATCAGGCCCTTGTAGAGGGCCTTCATGATCGCGTTGTCGGGGCCAAGTTGAACGAAGTACGTTCCTACGATCGACGTGATGATGCAGATGCCACCGATGCCGAGTGGCAGCATCAGCATGGCGTCGCGAACTGGTCCGGTGAAGAAGATCGCAGCCAGCAGCATCGTCGCAACGATGGTCACGGCATAAGTCTCGAACAGGTCGGCGGCCATGCCGGCACAATCGCCCACGTTGTCGCCGACGTTGTCGGCGATGACGGCAGGATTGCGGGGATCGTCCTCGGGAATGCCGGCTTCGACCTTGCCCACGAGGTCGGCGCCCACGTCGGCACCCTTGGTGAAGATGCCGCCGCCAAGACGCGCGAAAATGGAAATCAGCGAGCCACCAAAGCCGAGGGCCACCATCGCTTCCAGCACGCGGCGAAGTTCATCGTCGCTGGCGTTGGGCATGCCGCTGCGCAGGATGAAGTAGTAGCCGGCGACGCCAAGCAGGCCGAGGCCGACGACCAGGAGGCCGGTCACCGCGCCCGCTCGGAATGCCAGGGCAAGACCAGCCGCCAGGCCTTGCTTGGCGGCCTGTGCGGTCCGGACATTGGCCCGTACCGAAACGTTCATGCCGACGTAGCCGGCGGCCGCCGAGAGCACTGCGCCGATGATAAAACCGATCGCCACGTGGGTGCCCAATGTCAGGCCGAGGATGATCAGGATCACCACCCCAACGATGCCAATGGTCATATACTGGCGATTGAGATAGGCACGGGCGCCTTCCTGTACGGCGCCGGAAATCTCCTGCATTCGCGCGGTGCCGGCGTCCGCGGCGAGCACCTGTTTGCTCGTGACCATGCCGTAGATCAGCGCCAGCAGCCCGCAGACGATGATCACGAATTGGGCCAGTTGCATCCTGCTTGATCCTCTGATCGTTGCCTATGGGCCAGGCGCCAGAATCGTGCCGCGGCCCGCTGGGTGGGGCGGGCGTATGCCAGATAGCTTAACCGGTGGCAAATCAGCGCCGGGACTAAACCTATAGGTAGTCCGCCAGTCTTGGCCGGAACCAGTCGAGGGACTGCCTGATCCCCTGTTCCAGCGAAACTTTCGGCTCCCAGCCGGTCGCGGTGCGGAATGCATGGTCATCGGCGTGGTAGCTGCCGATATCAATCGTCGCACGGTCGGCAGGGAACTCCCGGGTCGCGTATCGTGCCGGAGGGCCGGCGATGCCTACCAGCAGCTCTGCAATGTCGTGCAGCGACGCCGGCGGCGAGCCGCCGATATTGAAAATGCGCCCGTGACACTGCGGAGTGTCAGCCGCCAACAGGAACGCCTCGGTCACGTCGTCCACGTAAGTCAGGTCGCGCAACTGCGACCCGCCCCACACCTCGAAAGGTCGCTGCTCCAGGACGCAGCGCAGCCAAATGCCCAGGAAGGTCTGGCGCGCGTCGCGGATGCGCAGCCGCGGCCCATAACAGTTGGTCAGGCGCAGCGACACGACCGGGCGTCCGCGTACCCGATGCTCCAGCAACCAGTATTGTTCGCCGGCGAACTTGGAAACGCCATTGGCGTCGGGCGGGGCGACCGGCTGGTTCTCGTCGACCGGCAGTCTTTGTACGCGGCCATAGAACTGCCGGGTGGAAGCATGCACCACGACGGCGTCCGGCGCGGCTTCGCGCGCGGCCTGGATCAGCCGCACCTGCGCGACCGCGTTCACGGCGATATCCGCCAGCGGATCGTTCTGCCCCCCCATGTGGCTGGTCTGCGCGGCGAGATTGAAGATAACCGAGGCCCCCTCGCAGACGTTGCGCAGGTCGATCTCGCGAATATCGCCGCGCACCAGTTCGATCGGTGCATCAGCCAGGTTCGCCGGATTGGCGCCGCCGCCGAACAGGAACCCATCCAGGGCCACCACGCGCGCGCCACGTTGCGCGAGTGCGTGGCACAGATTGGAGCCAAGGAACCCCGCTCCACCAGTGACCAGAACTCTGCGTCCTTGCCAGGTCATATCGCCTCTATTCATCGATCAGCGTTCGCCACCGGCGCTGCGTGTGATCTCGCTGAAGCCGAACAGCAGCATCAGCAGACCCGACACCACCTCCAGCGAGGTGATGGCGCGCACCAGCGACGTGGTCGGCGCAATATCGCCGAAGCCCAGCGTCGTAATTGTGGCAATGCTGAAATATAACGCATCGACGAAGCTGATCCGGGTCGGCTCGGCGTGGATCGCAAACTGCGGCATTGCGGCCGTCAGATCGGCGATGCGGTAAAGGCAGGCAAAGATCACCACGAGCAGCGCGTAGAACGTGATGAACGCCACCATCGGGCGGATCAGCCGATCGAACCGCGCGGCGACGCCTTCGAAGACCATGGCCACATCGATCATCACCAGGATCGCATCGCGTATCGAGACGATGACAAACAGCGAGACCAATGCCATGGCCGCCAGCAAGGCGATGCCCTGTTGCTGCGCATCGAGTTGCAGGCGCGGCAGCGCGAATGACGCTGCGCCGACCGCAAGTCCTCCGAACAGCCAGCCACTGATGCGCGGCAGTCGTTCCAACTCGCGAATGCGGCGCGCATGGATGATGGAGTAGATGGCACGCCGGCGGGCGAAGCAGCCGGACAAAAAAGCCAGCACCGGCATGGCCACGGCGCCTAGCGCGAAGGGGCGGGTCGCCTCGGGGAAATTGGCCTCGCGGAAGAACTCGAAGGCGCAGGCGTAGATCGCCAGAAAATTCGCGACCACCATGCCGAAATGCGCACCGCCCGAGAACAGCAGATAGAAGAAGCCGAAGCCAACGGCGCAGGTGAGCAGCGACGACAGAGTGGCCGTCCAGTCCACTCCGATCGCGACTGCAACGAGGCCGATCAAGACCAGCGTCAAGACGGTCGACCGCAGCCAATGCCGATCCAGTATGACGAGGTGCTCGCGCGAACCGACTCGGGCTGGCCGGCGGCTCACGGCAGGGCGGCACCGCAGGGGGTGGTCCGGAGGCGCTGCATCGCGGAACAGTCGCCTGGGTCGGTATGGGTCCGGCGGAACCGGCGGAGGATGGGCATCTCAGCGCTCCACTTTCGCGCGCGAGCATAGCAGAGCCGCATGATGTGCTGAACGGAAGGTTGTTCAGCCGGAAGGCAGCGCGGCGCGGGCGTTCGGTGCTGCCGCGGTGTCATCCGGCCATCAGCCGCGGCACCGAGGCGACCAGCAGCACAATCCCCGAGATACTCAGCAGAACAAGTATGAGCCGGCGAAATCCCGCATCGCTGAACCGCGCGTAGAGCCGCACGCCGAGCAGCGTGGGTACGATCATCGCCGGTGCTACCAGCGCGAATAGGAACAGTGTTTCGCGGGTTATCAGGCCGCTTGCACTGTACATCGCCATTGTCAGTGACTGCATCGCCAGGCTGAAGACCTGGAACACGGCTCGCTGCTCGTGTCGGCTCCAGCCGCGCAGCCAGCACCAGAGTGTCGGCGCAGGTCCATTGAGCCCACCCAAACCGCCCATCATTCCGCCGATCAGCCCAACGCCGCCGTCGGCCAATCGGCCACCGGCGGTGATGCGAGGTCCGGTTCTCAGGCCGAGCATCAATGGACAATAGACCAGGAGAACCAACCCCACGGTCAGCTTGAACACCGTCTGGTCGATGTAGTGCAGCAGCCACACACCAATCGGCGTGCCGATGCAACCTCCCAGCAGGAACGGAGAGACACGCCGTCGATCGAACCCGCTGCGCACCGCGCGGACTGACAGCAGTTGGCCTACCAGGGAACCGAAGACGACCAGAGGACCCGCGACCTGCGGCGAGAGAACCCAGACCCAGACGGTCATTGCGACGAGGCCGAAGGCGAACCCGGACAGCCCCTGGACCAGACCGCCAGCAAGGGTTCCAAGCACCACATACCAGGCGAGCGTGTTCATGGGCGGCGGTAACTATTGATACGTCCGAAGTCGTCAACACTGCGGGCCATCTGCTGAAGACGCCAGGGGTCGGCTTCTGGCGTCCGTTGCTCTGACTCCTCCGCCCCGGCTAGGGTGCCAAAGGACACCTGAGAACACAGCATGAACGATCTGTTCAGTGGCAAGGGAGCCGTGGGCTACTCTGCCAAGGATATCGAAGTCCTGGAGGGGCTTGAACCGGTGCGCCGTCGCCCCGGTATGTACATCGGAGGGACCGACGAAACCGCGCTGCACCACCTCGCGGCGGAGTTGCTGGACAACGCCATGGACGAGGCGGTCGCGGGACATGCCAGCTTCATCGAGGTGACCTTGGAGCCGGACAACTGGCTCACGGTGCGGGACAACGGTCGCGGAATTCCGGTCGATCCGCACCCGAAGTTCAAGAACCTAAGCGCCCTGGAGGTGATCCTCACGACCCTGCATTCGGGCGGCAAATTCGGAGGCAAGGTCTATGCAACGTCGGGGGGACTGCACGGGGTCGGCAGCTCGGTGGTCAACGCCCTGTCGGAGGCCATGCAGGTCGAGGTTGCGCGCGACCGTGTGCTGTGGAAGCAGAGCTATGCGCGCGGCAAGCCGACCTCGAAGCTGACCAACGGCGGGCCAGTGCACAATCGACGTGGTACGTCGATACGGTTCAAGCCTGACCGGACCGTGTTCGGCGCCACCAGCTTCAGCCCGGTACGGCTGTATCGGCTGTGCCGGTCGAAGGCCTATCTGTTTCGCGGCGTACAGATCCGCTGGGCCTGCGACCCTGGATTGCTGAAGGGCGCCAAGGACGACACGCCAGCCGAGGCGGTGCTGCATTTTCCGGGTGGGCTGCGCGACAGCCTCGTGGCCGAGATCGGCGAAAGCTCCCGCGCCCTGCCGCAGGTCTGGGCTGGCGAGGCGGATCTCCCAGGAAGCGCCGGTCGGGCGGAATGGGCAGTGGCCTGGCTGGAGGAGGCCGAGGGGTTCATCCATTCGTACTGCAACACCATCCCCACGACACAGGGCGGCACGCATGAGGCCGGCTTTCGGGCTGCCCTGCTGAAGGGGCTGCGCGCGTGGGGCGAACAGCGAGGCAACCGACGAGCGGCACAGGTTGTGGCGGAGGACCTGCTTGGCCCAAGTGCCGTGAAGCTTTCCGTTTTTCTGCGCGAACCGCAGTTCCAGGGCCAGACCAAAGAGAAGCTGACGACCGTCGAGGCGACGCGACTGGTGGAGACCGCGCTTCGCGATCGGTTCGATCATTGGCTGGCGGGCGATCCTGCACAGGCGGACAACCTGCTCGCCTTCGTCATCGAGCGTGCCGAGGAACGTCTGCGGCGTCGTGAGACGAAGGACACTGCCCGCAAATCCGCGACACGCCGGCTGCGGCTGCCGGGCAAGCTGACTGACTGCACCCGTGAGAACGCCGCCGAAACGGAGATCTTCCTGGTAGAGGGTGATTCAGCCGGTGGTTCAGCCAAGCAGGCGCGCAATCGCGAGACCCAGGCTGTTCTGCCGCTTCGCGGCAAGATCCTGAACGTGGCCAGCGCATCAGCCGACAAGTTGCGACAGAACCAGGAACTCAAGGATCTGATCGAGGCCCTGGGGTGCGGGGTAGGCGAGCGGTTCGATCGCACCAAACTGCGCTACGCACGGATAATCATTATGACTGATGCCGATGTCGATGGAGCACACATCGCCTCGCTGTTGATGACCTTCTTCTATCGGGAACTGCCGGATCTCGTGCGCTACGGGCATGTCTACCTGGCCCAGCCGCCGCTCTATCGGCTCACTCAGGGTGCCAAGTCGATCTACGCAATGGATGATGCCGACCGGGAGTTGAAGACGAAACGGGATTTCAGGCAGGGGACCAAGGTCGAGGTGAGCCGTTTCAAAGGCTTGGGGGAAATGCCACCGTCGCAACTTAAAGAAACGACGATGGATCCGACGAAGAGAACACTCCTCAAAGTTGTGGCATCTCCAGATGAACGGGCGCGAACGAGCGAGCTGGTCGAGAGCCTGATGGGGCGTCGCCCTGAACTTCGGTTCCAGTTCATTCAGGAGAGAGCAAGGACCGTTGAAGAGGTCGACGTGTAATCCTGGACTGCCGTTGCGTTGAGGACACATGCGACCAGACGTGATTGGACCTGATACGTCAGGTGGCAGTTTGATTGCTTTATGGATCGTTTCGTTTCGCAGAACGCGGGAGGTGCATCTGTCAGGGGCCTGGCCGAGCGTCTTCTGGCCGATGCGGCAATCAATCCCGAACTGATCCAGCGTTGCGATTCGGTCACCCAGACGCACGAAATGCAGACTGTGCGTATTCCGAGACTTACGCTGCCTCCCAATCCTACGCTCGACGAGCGGCCATACCTCGAAGATCTCGTCTCGTTGGCTCTCGATGCAGCCGAGCGGGCGAAAGTATTATCGGCGCAGGCGCAGCAAGCCAGCCGGCGGGCGCGGCGAGAGACGCTGGTCGTCGGCTGCTTCGGTGCATTGGGCTTGCTGATTGGCGCGATAGGCTTCGCCGCTCGCAGCAGTTCCGATGCCAAGCTGGCGCAAGTCAGCAATCAAGTCGCCCTCGTTCAGGATCAGCTGCGTCAGGCACAGAAACAGATCGCCGCGTCGGCAGCGACGGCGACGCAACGCGCGCCGTCAACTACGACAGCTGGCTTGGCAGGATCTTCGCCACCTGCCCTTAAGCCGCCAAGTATTCGCTACAACGCACAGCCCTGGCCTGATTCGTCCCCCATTTCCCCAAGCTCCCGGCAGGTCGCTGCCACACCCAATGCACCGAGCACAAGTCAGCATATTTTCTCTGGCTTTGAGCGTGAGATCCACGCAGTTTTCCGGTAGTCTTCACATCCTGAGAGTGCTTCACGCGGGGCTGCGGGCGGCCGGTGAATTATCGCCCGTCAATTATCCCCAATGTGGCGCCCACACGCCTTTTGCTGGCCAGGGACCATGACATTTGGAGCAGCGTCCCAGGCTTAACGTCAACCACTTTTGACAAGGTTCTTGTGGACAAGTAACGAATGAGCTGCCACGAAAGTAGCAATCGGTTCACGAGCGACAGGCCCGGAACAACAAGAGTGGATGGTCGATACGCATGCTGCGGGTGACGCTGAGCGATCTCTCGCGGGTGCCAGTTGAGCGGCTGGCGCAACTTTTGATGGAGTGGGCGCTCGACGACCAACAACTACTAACTAGACTACACGCTACGATTGAAGAAAGCCACTCTATTTCTCCTGATTCGACTGTGGCGCAAGAGGAACAGTCCGAGCTAATCGGACAGAGCGCTGCGATCCGGCAGGCCTCGGATACGATCATTCGGTTCGCACGAACCGAGGATCCGGTTCTCATCACCGGGGAAAGTGGCACAGGCAAGGAACTCGCAGCGCGCGCAATTCATGATCGCTCGCTCCGACGCGATGGCCTTTTCGTTGCGGTGAATTGTGCAGCGCTTCCCGCCACGCTGGTCGCTTCTGAGCTATTTGGCTATGAAAAGGGGGCTTTCACCGGCGCCGTCGCGCGCACCAAGGGGCAAATTGAGCACGCCAATGGCGGGACGCTGTTCCTCGACGAGATCGGCGATATGCCGGTGGACCTGCAAGGACATCTGCTGCGCTTCCTGCAGGACGGTCACATTGTTCGTGTAGGCGGCCGCGAGTTTATCCGCGTCGACGTGCGGATCGTTGCTGCAACCAACGTTCGATTGCGTGAAGCGATTGCTGAAGGACGCTTTCGCGACGATTTATACTATCGTCTAAACATACTCGGGCTGCATCTGCCACCGTTGCGCGAGCGGCGCGAGGATATACCCTTGCTGGCGGATCACGCATTGCGCCAGGCCACGTCGCATTTTGGTCGCGAGATATCGCACTTTGCACCCGAAGCGATGGACTTGCTGCGCCGCTACGACTGGCCCGGCAACGTGCGTGAGCTGATGGCGGTGGTGCGCCGTGCGGTCGTGATGGGCGATTCCAGTATCGTGACCCTTGCTGACCTGAGCGGCCTTACCGACCCATCGCGACCGGCAGCCACGGCCTCTCCGCGTCCAACCCCGGGGTCGGACGAGGAACGCACCGCTCTCATCGAGGCCCTGGCGGACACCCAGGAGAACATCACGCTGACTGCCCAGGAACTTGGGGTGTCCCGCGTAACACTTTACCGTATGCTGCGGCGGCACGCGATCAGCTTGAACTCGCGGGCTGAAGGCTCCGCCAGTCGCCGGTTGACGCCTCATCCTGGATAGATCGTCGCCAGCGCCTCCGGCAACGATTGGAACACCCGGGACACTTGGCCTTCCGTGCAGTCAGCAACGGCCCAGGCCCGGTTTTGGCCAATCACCAGCCACCGGGCAGCGTCGGAGCCGCGTGTGAACACGCCGATCACTGTGCCGTCGGGGGGCGCGGGCCAAGGCCTGGCGGCGAGATCTTCCACGCCGTCGATACCGGCATCTCTTGCCTCGGCATGCCACTCGCGCAAATGGTTGCGCTCCTCGATGCTGAGTTCGCTGAAAGAACGAAGTGCACTTGGCCGTGTCGCTTGCAAAATCGAGCCGTCCACCTCAACCAAGCTTAACGAAGCCGGCATGTCTTGAATTGATGCTGCAAGTGATGGGCCAACCTCGGGTTGCCCGCGGTAAGCCGCGCCGCACCAACTCCAAAGAGTTTTGCCCCGGGCACGCAATTACCCAAGAGGAGCGATAATCGATCCCGGCAAGCAGACAGCAAACATCCAAGGTTGCCAGCGCGATGCCGGAAGCCGCTGTCCTTTCCGGCCGCCTGAGGCCATATTCCTTGCGGCAAAGGTGCTGCGAGTGCGGTGGCACATTAGTTGCTGCAATTCTGGCGCACATACAGGAGCTTCGGCATGAGGCATATCTTCCGTCGTTTGGTGCCCACCTTGCTCCTGACTGTTCCAGTGCCTGCAATAGCGGCCCCATTTTGCGTGCAAACCCAGGCGCTTCCTCCACAATGCGTCTATTATGACGCAGGGTCATGCCAGAAGCGGGCGCAGCAGCTGAACGGAACCTGCTCGATCAATGGCAACGAGGTGCGCCTCACGCCGAGTATTGGACACTACTGCCTCATTACCGGGGGGATGGCCTCGCTCTGCATCTACACCGACGAGAATTCCTGTCAAAAGGAGGCAACCCGGCAGCAAGGCGCCTGTATTATCGCGCCGTCACGGCCCGAGAGCCCGGGTGTCGATCCGTTTCGCGAAACGCGACCTTCAAACGCTGGCGCCTTCTAGCGGGACGATGCGCCCAGAACCGGGCGCATCGTTGATACCAGCGAGGGAGCCCCGATCTACGCTCGTTTCGAGCTAACGAGTGGTGGTAGTGGTCGCGGTCGGAACCGGAACGACGTTGCTGCCGCCGCCACTGCCGACGACGTAAGAGAAGCCCCAGCTCACCGGCACGAATTGCAGCAGATAGGTCTGGAAGAACCGATAAACCTCGGCGACGGTGGTCCGCGGCACGAATACCACGTCGTACGGAGCCAGTCGCACATCAGCGGCCGGGTCTTTACCCCACATCACCGCATCGAAGCGCGTGGAGAAGAATTCAGGTACGTCGTTCGGACCGCGGCGGATGATAAAAATCTTGTTCTCGTCGCTGGTGGTGAACTTCAGCCCGCCGGCACGTGCCATGGCCTGCGACAAGGTGAGCGTCGGGCCAACGGTGATGAACTCGCCTGGGTTGGTGACCTCGCCGCCAACGTAGATCCGCGTTGGCGCGAATGACCTCAAAATCACCGACAGGCGTGGATTGCGCAGATCCGCGCTGTAGGCACGCGTGAGGGCCGCCGTCAGTTCCGGCACCGTTCTGCCATAGGCAAGTTCGTCGCGTGCAACAGTGGTCGATATATGTCCGTCTGGGCGAACCGCTACTTCTTCATTCAGCTCTGGGTTTAGCATGAGACGAACGTCGAGCACGTCGCCGACTTGTATGCGGTAAGGTTCCAGGCTGGAGACATAGCCGGTCGCCGGCGGTGGCTCGGCTGGCGCGGGCGGCAAGTCGGGCACCGGGCTGCAAGATGACAGGGCGATCAGAGCAGAGGCCGCAGTTGTAGCTGCCAGGATGTTCCGAGGTCGCGGGCGCATCGTTGCTGTTGTCATCGCGAGAGCGGTCTGGCGCTCCGGCTTCCTTTGTGGAACGGAATAACCACGGCGAACGTCGATCATTGCCCGGAACTCCAGTACGATCTGAACTTGCAGTTATAAGCTGTCGGATACAGGCGTAGAGGCGATTGGCATTGCGCTCCACTCTGCAAGAGCGCCATGACGTTGTGTCGGATGTGTTGAGCGCGATGGGTCCATTCCGTGCCACACTGCCGTCAGGCTCAGCCCGGCGATATGCGGCAGGCCACGGTGGGTAAATGATATCGTGCTTTGAAAGTTGAGCAAGCCGTTACGTCGGCTGCGACGTGAAGCCAACGCAGCGCGTGCAACTTCACAGTGCAAAGCGACCGATGTCTGCTCAAGCTGACGGATAGAAGGCACGACTTTCCCACCCTGTACTAGGCAATCGCCACGAGATCAGCCGAGAACGTGCAAGCGATGTGCCATTTCTAGGACGCGTGCCATTTTGCCGGTACGGCAGGCCGGCGGCAATGGAACGGTGTCTGGCCATCCGAACTGGCCGCACGGTTTACGTAGCGGTGCTGTCAACGCCGTTGCGGGGCGTGATCGCGGTTGCGTGAAAGCTTTGTCACGTCAGCCGGGACGAAGCTCAGCGTCCAGCTTCGCTGCTGTAGTAACGCGGGCCGAACGGCTGCGAATAACCAGAATAGCTGTCGCTCTGGTAGCCTGACCAGGCACGCACTCTCCCGACTGATCCGCTAGCTGCCTCAATGGCGCGATTGATCGCCTCCATGGCCTGGCGATTGGCGCCGATATCGAGCAAGCGTATGGCGTTGCCGACCTCGCTTGCGGACGCGCTGCCTCCCTGCGCATCAGGAGCATCGGGAGTAACAGGTTGCAGCACCATCTCGGTCTGCGCCGTCGCGAGCAGACGACGTGCCTCATCCGGTCTTCCCGCGGCAAGCCACTGCTTCGCTGTCACCAATTGCCGGCCCGGGACGGCCGCCTCTGAAGGCCGGCGCTGTGCCCGCAATGGCTCCTGTGAGGGCGTCGTCGGCGACTGCTGCTGCTTCGGCTTTTGGCGTACCAGCGATGCATCCTCCGGTTTCTGATGCACAACCGGCGCCTGCTCGGCCTTGTTCTGCTGACGGAGCGCGTCGATCACCTGGCGCAGCCGATCAGCTTCGGCCTGTGCGGCATCGGCGTCACGACCACGTTGATCCAGATCGCGCTTGCGGTCGTTGAGTTCCTGCGACCGTCGGTCGAGTTCAGCTGCGCGAGCTGAAAGCTGCGCCACCTTCGCGCCGTCAGCGGCCTGGCGCTGCTGACGAGCAGCGTCCATAGCCTGTCTGAGCCGATCGGCTTCGGCTTGGGCGGTCTCCGTGTCGCGGGTTTTTTGTTGGAGTTGCTGCGTCTCCTGCTCGAGCTGTTGTGAGCGCTGGGCAAGTTGCTGTTGGAGATCCGTTGCCTGCTGCTGAAGGGCCACAACCTCGCGCCGGGACGGCGCCGGTGCGGCCTGCTGCTGGCTGATCTGTGGCTCTTGGCCTGGGCCCCGCGGCTCCTGTCGCTGCTGCAGATCTGGCGCCGGCGCCAACGACTGCTCGGATGGCTTGGCGGCGAACCGCGGTGTCGTGTCAGGTAGCCCGAGCGACCCCAGGCGATCGCTGATGGCACCGGCGAACAGCACGAGCAGCGCGCCGGTCAAAGCAAATGTTGGAAGCAGAAAGCGCAACATGCGAGCCCTTTAGTCGTCAATAGCGGTAAAAAGCTGTCCCCGCGTGCAATCGGGTTCACCTCGATAACGAGATCCAATCAGGTTGGAGCGAAGCGACGATTCGGACGGTGCGGTCACGATACTTTGAACGCGCCCAGCGTCAAGTTTTACGTCGTAACGCTCGGCAACTGTTCTGTTAACGCACCATTACCCACTCCGTAGACTGTGAGGGGTCGCTCCAACGTGGTGGTCCTTATGGAAGGCTGGCCGCCATCATTTCAGGTGCTGCCGGCAGGTCTGAACCGCGTCGAGCAGTTTCGGCATTTTCGTCTTGTCTAGCGAGACGTTGAGATCAGCGCCATCACGGTAGAGGGAAACAGAGTTGGCATTACTCAATAGGCTTTCGACCGGGAAGTAGCGCAGTGGGACTATGATCTCGTCCTTGTTCTCGGTTGCTTCGAACCAATCGATCTCGGCGTTGCCACTGACCCATGTCGAGCCGATACGAATCGCGGCTTTGGTCTGCCTGGGTGGTAAATCCCACCCGTCGTCCTGGAAGACGATGCCCGCAAGCGCCGTCCTGTCCCACAGGAACCCCACAGATCCTTGCTGCTTAGAAATATACAATGTGCAAAGATTTTGTCCGGGAACCTGGATGACCTTCGCACCTTCGGTACTCCACCAGGTCGTAAAGCCAGCCGGCTGGATAAGCGCGGCGGCCAGAACGATGGTCGATATCATCGATATTCCTGATGCCGGCTCGATTTCACGTTCCCTCATTCCGGTGAAGAGGAACATCTCGGCACACTTAAGCACGCGGTCTGGGTATACGGCCACAGAGCAAGCGAGATTCGGCGCCGAATGAGCAGATCGCCATGGCTCGCAAATGATATATGGGACGGTGATCCTAATACGAGTTGATGAGACGATCGGCCCGCGAGCCGCGTGTGTGCGCTTACACCAAGAGAGAATGACACGGAGGAGAATGACTCGGTGGCAAAATGCTTTGCTGCGTTCACTAAGCGTTGCTCAGCGAGCGTGCGCTGTTTGCCTTGACAATCTATCAGCGTGGACGAAGTTCTGCGCCAGACTACAATAAAGAAAAGGGAGGTATTCAATGCGTTGGGTCACGCTAATAGCAGCAAGCCTTGTTGTGGCATGCTCGATGATGCAACCCGCTCCACCGCCATCGCGACCAACTGCTCAGCAGCCGCCGGCTATGATGAGCAAGGCCGTGGCAGAACAGGTGCTGACCAAAGACGGCTACACCTCTCCTGCGTTGGTTCCGTCGCAAACCTACATAGGGGGCTGGAGCGGCACAGCTATGCGTGACGGTGTAAAGGAGAGTGTGGCGATCGATAAGGACGGCCGTCTCGTTCAGGGTTAGCAGTACAGCTGTTCGAACTCTTTAGCATGGTCGCATAACGGGGATCGGGGTAAGGTGCGTCCATACCCCGGTCCGTTCCGACATTCGATTATGTTGGACCTTTACCGTCACGTCAGAACTGAAGGGAGCACACAGCTGCTCCTCAGCGCCGAGTTGCCCGCATCCTCAAAATCTCGAGCATCGCGTCGAGGCCAAGAATGTAGGAGTGCATTCCGAAGCCGGTGATCATTCCTTCCGCCGCATCGGAGAGAACGCAGTGAATATTGCGCTTCGCAATACTGCTGATGTGCACCTCCACATAAGGCAATCCCGCCCCCTTTATGCAGTCCTTCAACGCAAATCCGGCATAAGTAAAGCCGGCAGGATTCATCACCAGGCCCTCGAATCCCTCATCGACCGCGCGGTAAATGCGATTGATCGCTTCGCCCTCGACGTTGGTGTAGAAAATCTCCAGCTGGTAGCCGTGCTGCTGCGCGTGGCGCTGCAGCATGGCGGCAAGCTCGGCCGGCGTTGTCGAGCCGTAGATTTCCGGCTCGCGTCGTCCCAGGAACGTGAGATTGGCGCCCTGCAACAGCAGAATCTTCATCGCCGCGGCCTCCTTTATTCCTTAGTCGATCCAGGCGGTCAGACGATGCGCTGCAGACGATTGGCCGAGCGTCTCGTAGCCAGCATCTGGCGTTCAGCCAGGACCCCAAATGCAAGGCCAAGAATGGCCAGCAGCACAGCATGGCCGCCGAGAGATACCATCCGAAACTGCCATAACAACGTTGCAGGAAAATTCTCGGGCACCTCGTTGACCTGTGGCAAGATGAACACGGCGAGGCCCGCGGCCATTATATAGAAGCCGGCGCCGCACAGGGCGGAATTCCATCTGTCCAGACGGCGCGCAAGGCGTTGCTCCAACAGCAAGGCGCCAACTGCAGCAATCAGCGACCAGCCGATGATCGCGAAATACAACGCCGTTCGTGTTCCGATCGTCTCCGGATCGCCGATGGACGGTGGATTGGCCGGGTATTTGATCTGCGGCACAAGGAACAACACAACGAATGCCGCAGCTGCCAGCAGGCCCGCCGTGCCGCGCGGCCGCAACCTACCCACTCGCCCCTGGGCGAGGGCAAATACCAACGCAAAGATGCCCCCAATCGCAGTGCTGTAAACAACAACACCCGTCAGCAAACCAAAGGTGCTCTGGACAGCGCGGCTCACCAACTCCGGGTCAATAGGGCCGCCCGCAAGCTCATGCCTGTGATCCTCGAACGCAATAGCCTGGTCGATCAGCGGCTCAGCGAAATACCGGGCATAGACGAAGGCAACCAGCCCGGCGAATAGGCCTGCCAACATGCCACGAACCAGCAGGGTTCGAACCACCGCACACCTCAGTGGCAGGGGAACGCAAGAAAATGCCGTCCGTCATGCACGAAGTCATGGATGTACATGCCGGGTACAAGCGATGTCGCGCCCTGTTCGGCACCGACAAAATAGATCGCAAGCAGCGCCAGCAACCCCACAAAGATCGCCCAGGGCAGGATATCACGAACAGGAACAATAATGGGCTCGGCAACTGTCGGGGCAAAAGCGGTGCTGGTTGTCATAACAACTCCTTGGAAGTGGGTCTCACAGCTTTGGCCAGTGGGACGAAGACCTTCCGCATCACGCCTTGAAATCCTCCGTCCGCAGCTCGATGGGTTGGCCATGCGGTGTGCGAGCCGCAGCATGCTCCCACGCATGGCGGCAAGCTGTCAGATCGGCCTCGGTACTCACGTCCTTTTCCGCCAGCATCCGTTCGAGAGTCGCCAGCCAGTGGCTATAGTAAGTATCGCCGGTGTCCGGGTCGCCGGCGGCTTGCGCCGCCTTGATCGTTTCCCCAAGCATGCTTGCCCATTCACCCCAATCGAACAGGCCCTTCTCGTGCAGCGCGAGCGCCATGGCAAAGGCCTGTGCCTCCCAAGGCGCACGAAACACCGGGCCATTGCTGTCAGCAGGAAGGCCGAGATTTGCCTGAAGCGCGCGCTGGGTAGGATCGCCCATCATATCAGGCAGGTTCCAGATAAGGCTCGAACGCTTCGACGGACACCTTCACGGTCGGATCGGTGTCCTGTCCCCACAGATCGCGCCCATCGAACTGCACAGTGTAAAGCCACTGAGGGTTTTCGCCTTGGCCGATAGCTGCGCTGTCCGGCAGCACGTGACAGCCATGCACGCGCTCCACCACGCCCACATGGCCGCGCACATAGCGCGGCAGCCGGGTGTGCGTCTTCGGGTGCATGTTCCGCGCAAGCACCCGATCGCCGACAGCAAACTTGGCTGCGGCGGGCTCCGGTCGCGTAAAGGTGCCGCGGTGATTGGTGCGCTCGATATCAGCGAGGGTGAATTTGCCACGCGGCGGCGTCTTGCCGGGGCGCAGCGCATGGCCGGCTGTGATCTCATCGGCATCGGCATAGCCGTAGTTGACCAGCGCGCGCTCGAACCGCTCCAGCCACCGGCGATAATACGACTTCAGGTAGAGCTGAGGCGGCAGCATCTCGATGCCATATCGGCCTTGATCGATATTCCATGCTCCGACAGCGCCCATGACGCGGCTGGCCGCCATGACCTTGCCTTCCCATTCCGCGTGGAAGACATCGCCGGTCTCGACGGGATCGACCGCGCCGAAGCCGTCCATGCCTCCCATGTCATGAATGCCGTTCATGCCGGAACGCCCTCTCGGACACGCAGCACATCGGTGCCGACCATCGAGTCCCGCGTCACGAGCGCGGCCAACTGTTCTTCGGTCCAGCCTTCTGTCCCGCTGGGTCGTTCAGGCAGCACCATGTAGCGCACCTCGGCCGTCGAATCCCAAATGCGGATTTCCACGTCATCCGGCAACCTCACGCCGAAGTCCGCAAGTACGGCACGCGGCTCCTTCACCGCACGCGAACGATAGGCAAAGGACTTATACCAGACCGGCGGCAACCCCAGCACATCCCACGGATAGCAGGAGCACAGGGTGCAGACGATCATGTTGTGTCGCTCAGGCGTATTCTCGACAACGACCAGATGATCGCCGATCTTGCCCTGGTAGCCGAACGGCGCCGCGGCCTTGCTGGCATCGGTCAGCAGCGCCTGGCGGAAAGCCGGATCGTTCCATGCGCGTGCCACGATACGCGCGCCGATATGCGGGCCAATCTTGGTTTCGTAAGCCTCGACGATGGAGTCCAAGGCCGCGGCGTCAGTGTAGCCCTTCTCGACCAGGATGGTCTGGATAGCGCGGACCCGCAGTTCGGTTTCCGAAAGTTCGGACGCCTCCTCGTGGTCGTGCCCGTGATGATCATGCGCCGTCATGGACGATCTCCTGTCCGCTGGATGTGCCTCGCTCGCCCTTATTGGTACCAGCCGTGCCTGCCTGCCGCCAGATGCACCCACCCATGATGCCTATCGCCGCGGAACGCGCTCCGGTGCGCGGGCGTGCGAACCGCCATGCTCGGGCCATTCCCATGGTCCGTCCACATCGACACCCGTCCCCCGCAGCATCTCGACGTGCGTCTCCGCGTTGTCCTGCGGTCGATAGTCAAGAAACTCCCAGTTCGGATCATGCGTCTTGATCCGCGTATTGGCAGATACCCGTTCACCACCAGGCAGCCTGGATCGGCGTGACGCAGCGCCGCGTCCACCAGGCGTGCAACGTCGCCCGGCGACAGCCAGGTGGCGAGCGAGCGCTGATCGATCGGCAGCGGCCGATAGGTGCCGATGCGCAGCGACACCGACCGTATGCCGTGCCGGTCGAAGTAGCAGCGCAGCATCGTCTCGCCCCACGCCTTGAACGTGCCGTACAGGCTGTCGGGTCGCGGCGGCAGGGCAGGCGAGACGCGCTCGTCGATCGGATAGCAGCCGAACGCGTGATTGCTGGAGGCGAACACGATGCGCTGCACCCCAGCCAGCCGCGCCGCCTCAAACACGTCGAACATGCCGCGCGCATTGACCCGCCACAGATCCTCCAACGTGTAGTCGCCGCCGACACCGGCGAGATGCACAACGGCCGCCACACCATCCATCATCCGTTCGATCGCGCCGCGATCGCTGATGTCGGCGACGATGCATTCCTCGTTCGGCGCAGGATCGGCGATCGGCCGGTTGTCGGTCAGTCGCAGGTGGCGATACGCGCCGCGTAGTCCGTTGCGCAGCGCAGTGCCGATCGCGCCGGCAGCGCCGGTGATCAGCACACGATCCGTGGCAGGATTGACCATCGCTACATCCCCTCGGCACAGCGAGCGACGCGCTCGACCGCCGCGAGGTACTCGTCCAGTTCGCGCTCCTCCGGCGCCACCAGCACGTGCTCGATGCCAGCCGCCTTGTAAGCCTCCAGCCGAGCGCGCACCGTGCCCATATCGCGCTCATAAGGCGCGCGCACCGATACAGTGAAATCTGCGCCGGGCCGTTGCGCCCGCAGCCGCTGCACCATCGCCGGCGCCTGCTCCGGCGTCACACGGCTGCCATGCCAGCCATCCAGCCGCAACGCGCGCGCGATCGCCGCATCGGACGACCCGCCGATCCAGATCGGGATCGGTGCACACGGTTTCGGTTGCATGCGCATCGTCTCGATCTTCGCCGGAATCCAGCGCGTTGGGAACGTCACCGGATCGTCGTTCCACACCGCCTGCATCATCGCGATGCCTTCGTCCATCCGCCGGCCGCGCTCACGGAACGGCACGCCGAGAGCGTCGAACTCCGCCTCCATCCAGCCGACGCCAGCGCCCAGGATCAGCCGGCCCTGCGACAGGTTTTGCAGCGTCGCGAGTTCCTTGGCGAGCGGCAGCGGATGCCGCATCGGCAGCACCAGCACGCTGGTGCCCAGCTTCACGCGCTTTGTATGGGCGGCGGCCCAGGTCAGCGTCAGCACCGGGTCCCAGAAGTTGGGCGACGGCGGATAGTTCGCGTTCTTCGGGATGATGATGTGCTCGCTCACCCAGACATCGGCAAAGCCCAGGTCCTCTGCCTGGATCGCTGCGCGACGGATCGCGTCAGGCCCGGACTTACGGCCGATATGCGGCAAATGAATACCGATCTGCATGACGCACGCCTCCTCCCGGTCCCAGCGAGGCTCGCGCGTCGCGCCCTTGGCGTCCACTGTCACCCCTCTCCCTCGCGGGAGGGGATCGGGGGAGGGGGCAGCGCCAATAGGCGCGGTCACGCCGGCGCTCCCTCCACGACCGCCATGCTACGCGGCAGGGTGACGACGAATTCGGTGAATGCACCGGGTTCGCTTTCCATCGTCAGTCGCCCGCCGTGCTGCTGCACGACGATATCGTAGCTGAGCGACAGGCCGAGGCCTGTGCCTTCCCCCGCCGGCTTGGTGGTGAAGAACGGCTCAAAGATCCGATCGCGCACCGTTGCGCTGATTCCAATGCCGTTGTCGCGCACCCGGATCTCCACCGCCTCACCCACATTGCGCGTGGTCAGCTCCAGCGTCGGCTCGAAACCAGAGTTCCCAGCGGCCTCGGCACGCTTATGCGCGGCATAGAAGCCGTTGCCGATCAGGTTCAGCAGCACGCGGGTGATCTCCTGCGGATAGATATCGACCATGCCCACCCGCGGATCGAAGCGCGTCTCCATCGTGATGTTGAACCCCGGCGTCGCCGCCCGCGCGCCGTGATACGCAAGGTTCAGTGCCTCCTCCGCCATTGCATTAAGATCGACCATCCGGTGCTCGCCCGGACCCGAACGCGAATGCAGCAGCATATTTTTCACGATGCTGTCGGCACGCCTGCCGTGCTCGGCGATCTTCTCCAGATTGCCTTTCAGCGTTGTTGTCAGTTCGTCGATCTCCCTGCGAAGTCCGTCCGCCACCGCGAGCCGCTCCGGCGCCACGGCCTGATGCAGTTCGTCCAGCAGATCGACCGACAGCTCGGAGAAATTGTTGACGAAGTTGAGCGGGTTCTTGATCTCGTGCGCGATACCCGCGGTGAGCTGACCCAGCGAGGCCATCTTCTCCGACTGCACCAGCCGATCCTGCGTGCGCCGCAGATCAGCGAGCGTGGTTTCCGCCTCCACGCGCGCCTGCTGCGCCTCCTGGAACAGCCGTGCATTCTCGATCGCCAGCACGCACTGTCCGGCAAATGTCTGCAGCAGCGTCGGCACGGTCGGAGCAAAGCCGCCGATGGCGCGACGTCGTATCACCAGCCCGCCCAGCACCTCGTCGTCGCGCAGCAGCGGCACCGCCAGCAGGGCATGGATCCCGTCTTCAACCAGATTGCGTGAGCCGTCGATCTCCTGCGTCTGGGTCAGGTCAGAGACGTGCAACGGCGCGCGCATGGCCGCGCACCTGCCCAGCGGGGTCTCATCTGCGATGCGGATGCGGCGGTCGCGCAGGACCGCCACACGCTCTTCACTCATGCCATAAGCAGACTTGGGCACGAACACCTGCGCCGCGTTGTCGAATTCGTAGACTGTGCCCTCGTCTGCGCCTGACAATTGAACAGCGCGGCTGATGATGGTGGACAGCATCGTCTCCAGCTCGAGCGAGGAATTCACTGCGCGCAGCACCTCCTCCAGCGCCTGAAGTTCGGCGACCGATCGGGTGAGCTCGGCGGTGCGTTCTCGCAAGGCTCGGAAGTTGGCGACACTGGTAATAGCGATCACCGCCTGCTCGGCGAACGTTTGCAGCAGCTTGATCTGACTATCGGAAAATCCTCCGGCTGGGCTGCCATTCAGCGCAATCGCACCGATGGGCTGGCTGTCGCGCAACAGAGGTATTGCAACAATCGCGCTGCCCCCGAGATCCCTCGACACTTGTGCAATGTCGGGGTCGGCGGCGATGTTCGGGACATGGATGACACGTCGCTCTAAAATGCAACGTCCCGCCACTGTGCCGCCATCGGGGGGGCGCGGAAACTGCGCGGCAAATCTCGCGAGCGATTCTTGATCCAATCCTCCGATGGCCCGCACGTGCAAGAGCGTGCCGTCGAATTCCCACAGGCCCGAACGCGCTTCGCATAGCTCAGCCGCACGTTCTGCTATCAAATCAAACACAGGCCGCGTATCGTCCGGAGAGTCCGACATAGCCTTCAGCACGTCGATGGTCGCAGCCTGCTGTTCGATCCGCTCGCCGTATTCGCTGTTGCGTAGAGCCAGTGCCGCAGTGCGCTCCTGCAATTCCCGATATGTCTCTGCACTTGAGATAGCAATCACAGCCTGCTCGGCAAAGGTCTTCAGCAGTTCCACCTGTGTCGGAGAAAATTCGCCCGGCCTGTGTCGCCCTATCCCGATGGCACCGATCGGCGTGCCGGCACGGAGCAACGGCACCGCAACACGCGGGCCGCCTGCGGTAGTCTCCCGCGCGTAGTGATCGGGATCTACCGACACGTCTGGCACCTGCACGACATCGCGCGCCAGGATCGCCCGTCCGAACATTGTCGCTCTGCTGATCGGCCGCGGAAACTCGGCCTCATACTCCCGGTTAAAAGATCCACTATACGTTTGTAGATGCAGCATATCGCCATCGAGCAGGGCCAACGTCGCACCATCAGCTTCGCAGAATGCCTGTGCCCGTTCCACAATAAGCCGGAAGACCGGATGTGCATCGCCAGGCGAAGCCGACATAACTTTCAGTACGTCAATGGTCGCAGCCTGCTGCTCGATCCGCTCGCCGTATTCGCTGTTGCGCCTCGCCAGCTCTTCGGTCCGTTGGCGAAGCTCCGTCAGCAGCCGCGCATTCTCCATCGCAATGACGGCCTGGGCGGCGAAATTCTCAAGCAGGGCGATCTCTTTCTCGGAGAATGGGCGTACCTCGCTGCGAGCCGAGGCTATCATTCCAAGAAGAGCATCGTCCCGACGCAGCGGAATGCACAGCAATGTGCGGGCAGCCGAAATTTCCGCGGCGGTCTGTGTGATCGAGTAGTCAGTCTCTGCCAGATCGCGTATATGGCTGTAACGACGACCTTCGATCAGCGGTCGCGTGGCCGGATTATCGGAGGCGGGATATCCCTGACGCAGCATATCGACGAAGTCGTCAGGCAATCCACGAGCCGCTACCGCCCAGAAACGCTCACCATCGTAAAGTTCCAAGCTGCCCTGCGCGATGTGGCAAAGACTATGCGCTTTTTCCAGTATCGCATCGAACACCGGCACAAGGTTCCCAGGCGAGGAATTGATGACCCCCAACACCTCGGCCGTCGCAGTCTGCCGTTCCAACGCTTCGCGCGTTTCGGTCAGCAGCCGCGCGTTCTCCATCGCGATCACGGCCTGGGCGGCGAAGTTCTCCAGCAGAGCGATCTGCTTGTCGGAGAAAGCCTTCACCTCTTGTCGGTAAACCGAGACGAATCCGAGCAGAGTCTCGTCCTTGCACAGCGGCACCGTCAGGATGGTGCGCACACCCCCAAGCTCGACCATCGCTTTCACGAAGGGGTTGCCGCTGCGATACATGTCTTCGGCCATCAGATCGAGGGCCTGCATGGTCTGCCTGGTCTCCATCGCCCGCGCCAGCCTGCTGCCTGGTGCCGGCTTCAGTGGTGTCTCGGCCCTGAAGGCTGCGAATGCCGGAGGCAGTCCGCGCTGCGCCGTGCAGACGAACTGCTCACCATCATAAACGTAGAATGACCCGAACGCCGCGCTGCATAGCCGCATCGCCTTTTCCAGCATCGAGTTCGAACACCGGCGCGAGGCTGCCCGGCGAAGAATTGATCACCTGCAGCACCTCGGCGGTCGCCGTCTGCTGCTCCAATGCCTCGCGTGTCTCGGTGATCAGCCGGGCGTTCTCCATCGCGATGACCGCCTGCGCAGCAAAGCTCTCGATGAGAACAATCTCCCTCTCGGAGAATGGACGCACCTCCCGCCGATTTGCCGTAATCACGCCAAGCAGCTGGTCATCGCGGCGCAGCGGCACGGCAAGCTGTGTCCGAATTCCGCTGGTCTCAACCAGCGCACGTGGCACCGGATCTGCGGGGTTTTGGACCGCAACTTCCGCCATATCATGGATATGAAGAAACCGTTCGCCGCGTACCAACCTTCCAAACCCGAAACCCGGACGAATGCCGCGCCGAACACTTTCGGAATCGGCCAGGCGATGGCCGTGTACCGCCACCGGCCAGAAGAGTTCGCCATCATAGGTCAGCAGCACCCCGTATTCTGCTCCGCAGATGGTGTGCGCCTTCTCCAGGATCGCATTGAACACCGGCACAAGATCGCCAGGCGACGAATTGATGACCTGCAGCACCTCGGCCGTTGCGGTCTGCTGTTCCAGCGCCTCGCGCGTCTCGGTGATCAACCGCGCATTCTCCATCGCGATGACCGCCTGTGCGGCGAAGTTCTCCAGCAGCCCGATCTGCTTGTCGGTGAACGCCCTGACTTCCTGGCGATAGATCGTCATGCTGCCGAGCAACGCGTCATCCTTGCGGAGAGCCACCTGCAGCGCGCTGCGCGCGCCTCCGAGATCAACCAGTGCCCGCCGGTTCGGGTCACCCTCTCGATAGGCGTCCTCGGCTTTAAGGTCGATGTTGTGGATAAGCCGCTCGCCGGCCATCATGCGCCCCGGTGCTGTCTTCGGCCCGTAGACAGGGGGGTTATTCATGCGAAACCTTGCATACTCCGGCGGAACTCCTCGCGTGGCCGCGGTTCGCAGCGTAGTGCCGTCGAAGGTTGCGAGTGCGCCGAAAGTGGCGTCGCACAGCCGCATCGCTTTCTCCAGCATCGCGTCAAAGACCGGAGCGAGGTCGCCCGGAGAAGAATTGATCACCTGCAGCACTTCAGCGGTCGCCGTCTGCTGCTCCAGTGCTTCGCGCGTCTCGGTGATCAGCCGTGCATTCTCCATCGCAATGACCGCCTGTGCGGCGAAGTTCATCACCAGCGCGATCTTCTTTCTCGGAAAAGGCGTTAACCTCTCGACGGAAAATGACGAGATAGCCCAGAAGGGTGGCTTCTTGGCGGAGACCGACGAATAGCGCGCTGCGGGCACCGATCTGGTCCACAAACGCGACAGTGGTTCTATCGCCGGCACGGTAAATATCCTGATCCGTCGCATCAAGGACGTGGATGAACGACTTACCGTCGGCGATCCGGCCACTTGGCGCGCCCTTCGCGGGAGGTATCGGGTCTCGAAACAAATCCACCATCGCCGGGGTCATTCCGGTACGCAGCGACGAAGTGGGCGAGTTGTCCGTCGTATGTGAAGAGAGCCCCAAACGCGGACTGGCAGTGGCGAACCGCCTTTTCCAAGATTGCATCAAATACCGGCGCAGGATCGCCGGGCGATGCATTGATGACCTGCAGCACTTCGGCCGTAGCGGTCTGCTGCTCCAGTGCTTCGCGCGTCTCTGTCAGGAGCCGCGTATTCTCGATCGCGATCACCGCTTGCGCCGCAAAGTTTTGCAAGAGCGCGATCTCTTTCTCGGCGAAGGGCCGTAGTTCCTTGCGGTAGGCAGTGATGTAGCCCAATAGGGCATTATCCTTGCGCAACGGCACGAAAAGGACCGTGCGCAGTCCGAATTGCGCACCGGCTTGCGCCCTCGGATCGTCTGGCCGCTCCCGAGCGACTTCAAGCAAATCGGTGATTTGCACGATTGGCTCGCCAGCAAGCAGGTGCGTAAGCGGAGAATGCGGCGGAGGCACGAACGGCTGGCGCAGCAGCTCCGCGAATGGGCCCGAGACGCCCCGCATCGCAACGGCGCGGAATTTGCCGTCCTCATGGAGCTCCAACTCGCCGAGGGCGATGTCGCACAATCCGTGCGCCTTTTCCAAAATCGCGTCGAATACCGGCGTCAGATCGCCCGGGGAGCTGTTGATGACGCCCAACACCTCTGCCGTCGCGGTCTGCTGCTCCAGCGCCTCGCGCGTCTCGGTCAAGAGCCGTGCGTTCTCCATCGCGATCACCGCCTGCGCGGCGAAGTTCTGCAACAGGGCGATTTGCTTATCGGTGAACGGGCTGACTTCCTGTCGATAAAGTGTGATCGCTCCGAGTGTAGCCGCATCTTTGCGCAACGGCGTTATGACGACGCTGCGGGCACCGGCTAAATCAACAATAGCCCGGGCCAGCGAATCACCGGCCTGATACGGTGCGTACTCGGTCAGGTCAGCAATCGCAAACGTATCTTCTCCATGCATAATTCGAGCTGGACCGGATCCAGGGCTGGGACGGAATGGAACTCGGCACAGCTCAGCATAAGCTTCTGGCACCTGGTGGAGCGCACCTGCACGAGCAAGCTCACCGTCAAAATCCCAAAGAATCCCAAAGCTCGCATGGCAGAGGCTAGTCGCGCGCTCTAGCATTGCGTCGAACACCGGCGCGAGATCGCCGGGCGATGCATTGATGACCTGCAAGACCTCGGCGGTCGCGGTCTGCTGCTCCAGCGCCTCGCGCGTCTCGGTGATCAGCCGCGCGTTCTCCATCGCGATCACTGCCTGCGCCGCGAAGTTTTGCAACAGGGCGATCTGCTTGTCGGAGAACTTGCGAACCTCCTGACGATACGCGGTGATGTAGCCCAGCAGCGCTGCACCTCGGCGGAGCGCTACGTACAGTATCGTTCGGGCTCCTTCCAATTCAGCGGCGGCGCGAGGCATCGGAAAATGCAGCGTCCTGCAGTCCAGGATCTCTATCAAGTTCTCCCCGGCGACCAGCCGCTGTGGCGGCGAGCCTGCCGGATTGTGGTCTTCACGCGCTTCTCGCAGCATCTCCTCATAATGTTCGGACAATCCTCGCACAGCGACGGTATGGAAATGCTCCCCGTCGTAAGTGACCAAAGAACCCTTGGCTGCACCACAGAGGAGGTGTGCTTTCTCTAAGATCGCATCGAACACCGGCTCAAGGTTGCCGGGTGACGCATTGATGACCTGCAGCACCTCCGCCGTCGCAGTCTGCTGCTCCAGTGCCTCACGCGTCTCGGTCAACAGCCGCGCATTCTCCATCGCGATCACCGCTTGCGCCGCGAAGTTCTCCAGCAGCGCGATCTCTTTGTCCGAGAATGGCCGGACTTCTGGGCGGTTCGCACTGATAAAGCCGAGCAGAGCACCATCCTTGCGCAGTGGAACAAACAAAATAGTCCGCACGTCTGCGTATTCCACCAATGCACGCAATATCAGGGCGTCGGGCTTTATCTCTATCGCTTTGATATCTTCGATCTGGCGGAAGCGCGCCCCCTCTAGCAGCTCCAGTGTATATGGATTGGGAGGGAAGGGATGCTGCATGAGCGAGGCAACCTGCTCGGGGAAACCATGTGTTGCCAACGCGTGAAAATACCCGTCTCGATAGATCGCTAGGTTACCAACCGTCGCGCCGCACAGACTGTGCGCCTTATCGAGTATGGCATCGAAAACGGGCAGGAGATCGCCGGGAGAGGCATTGATGACCTGCAGCACCTCTGCGGTCGCGATCTGCTGCTCCAGTGCCTCACGCGTCTCGGTCAGCAGCCGCGCATTCTCTATCGCGATCACCGCCTGCGCAGCAAAGTTCTGCAGCAGCGATATCTCCTTGCCGGAAAACGATCGCACTTCTTGCCGGTAGATGGTGAGCATGCCAAGCAGCGCATCGTCCTTGCGCAGGGCGACCGCGAGGTGACTCCGCGCCCCACCGAGATCGACGATGGCCCGGCGATACGGGTCGCCATCGCGGTAAGGAGCCTCCTCCTTGAGGTCGAGATTGTGCACTACATTTTCGCCGGCCAAGATTTGTGCCGGTGCGGTGCCCGAGCCCAGCCCGGCAGGATTACCCGCGCGAAACTCGGCAAACGCCGCCGGAACGCCGCGCATCGCTGCCCCGTGGAAGATTTGGCCGTCGAATACATTGAGGATGCCGAAGGCGCCGCCGCAAAGGTGCAACGCCTTTTCGAGCATGCAGTCGAACACCGGCGCGAGTTCGCCGGGCGAGGAATTGATGACCTGCAACACCTCGGCAGTCGCGGTCTGCTGCTCCAGCGCCTCGCGCGTCTCGTTGACCAGCCGCGCATTCTCCATTGCGATTACCGCCTGCGCAGCGAAGCTCTCCAGGAGTGTGATTTGCCTATGGGAGAACGCGCGCACGTCTTGGCGGTAAACCGAGACAATACCAAGCACTATGTCGTCCTTGATGAGCGGTACCGTCAGTATCGTGCGCACGCCGCCGAGGTCTACCATTGCGCGAACGCCAGCAACCCCGCGCCGGTAGCTTTCGTGCGCCTTCATGTCAACGACCTGAAGCGGCTTTCGCGTTGCTAGGATGGTAGCTGGTCCGCCACCTGTTGTTGGCAGCGGTGGGTTCTCCTCTCTAAAGGCCGCATAAGCGGGGGGCACACCGCGATGAGCAGCAGATTGGAAGCGCTCACCGTCGTAGGTGTAGAGCGAGCCGAACGCTGCTTCGCATAGTCGCATCGCCCTTTCCAGTATCGCCTCGAACACCGGCCCGAGATCGCCGGGCGATGTGTTGATCACCTGCAGCACTTCCGCGGTCGCCGTCTGCTGCTCCAGTGCTTCGCGCGTCTCGGTCAGCAGCCGCGCATTCTCCATCGCGATCACCGCTTGCGCGGCGAAGTTTTGCAGCAGCGAGGTCTGCTTGTCAGAGAACGGTCGGACTTCTCGACGGTAGATGTTGATCATGCCGAGCAGGGTGTCGTTACGCCGAAGAGCGATCCCAACCGCCGTACGTGCGCCGCTCTGATCCGCAAGCGAACGAGATGTCTGGTTGCCAGACCGATACATTTCATCCGCATTTAAGTCTAAGATATGGACAAGCGTTTCGCCGCGCACAAGCCTTTCCGTATTCATGCCCGGGACTGGACGAAACGGTTCTCGTAACAGGTTCACGAAACCTTGGGGTGATCCGCGATGTGTAGAGACGTGAAAGAATTCACCGTCGTAAGTGGCAAGGAGGCCAAACGAAGACTCGCAAAGATCCAACGCCTTATCCAGCAACGCATCGAACACCGGCGCGAGATCACCGGGCGACGCGTTGATGACCTGCAACACCTCGGCAGTCGCGGTCTGCTGCTCCAGCGCCTCGCGCGTCTCGGTGATGAGCCTCGCGTTCTCCATTGCGATCGCGGCCTGGTCCGCGAAGCTTTGCAACAGGTGCTGCTCGACCGGCGCGAACGGTCGCAGGACATCGCGATAAACAGTCAGCACACCGATCGCGCGGCTTTCGGTCCTCAGTGGCGTACAGATCATCGTGCGGATTCCGGCGCTGCGTGCTACCGGCGGCCCGGGCCAATCCGCAATGTCAGGATCGAGATGATCGAGGTCCGCAAGATGGATTTGCCGATTCTCGCGAACCACCGTGCCGGGCAGATTGCGGCCGGCAACCGTTGGGCGCTTCGTCGCATCATCCCAGAGGCTGGCGCCGACATGTTCTGCTCCTGCTCCGACGCTGACCGACCATTTGAATTCACCGTCTTCGGCGATCCGGAAAGAGGCACCGATTGCACCGAACAACCGTATTGTGGTCTCGGCGATCTTGCGCAGCGTCCCATCGGCGTCGCCGGGCGCAGCGGCAATGGTGTGCAGAATGTCGGATGTCGCGGTCTGCCGTTCGAGCGCTTCCCGCGTCTCGGTCAGCAGCCGTGTGTTCTCGATCGCGATCACCGCCTGATCGGCGAAGGTTCTGACCAGCTCGATCTGCCGGTCGGTGAACGGCTCGACCCGCTGGCGCGCGAGCACCATGACTCCCACGGTCTCACCGTCACGCAGCAATGGTACGCCCAGCGATGTCCGCACCTTACCCAGTTTGATCGGCCCGTCGGGATACCCTGGAACCGCCGCAACATCGTGAATATGCGCTGGCTGGCGCTCGCACCATGCTCTGTCTGCGACGCTTGGTGAGCGGGGGTCCATAGGGAAGGCGCCACGATTTGCCAGATAAGCCTCGTAGTCTGGCGGGAAGCCGAAATTTGCGGCCAAACGCGCAAACTCGCCCTCGCGTCGCGCGATCACCGCCTGGTCGGCATCACAGAGCCGGGCGGCTTCCCACCACCGTGTCGAACACGCGCTGCAGATCGAAGGTCGAGCGGCTGATGACCTTCAGCACGTCGCTCGTCGCCGTCTGGTATTCGAGCAATTCCTGCAGATCAGTCGTGCGCTGCCGCAACTCGTCGAGCAGCCGCGCATTCTCCATCGCGATCACCGCCTGCGCGGCGAAGCTTTCCACCAGCGCAATTTGCCGATCGGAGAACGCCCGTACTTCCTGCCGATACACGGTAATCAGCCCGAGCACCGCTGCATCCTTGCAAAGCGGCACGGTTAAGATCGTGCGCACGCCCCCAAGATCCACCATTGCCCGGGTGCGGGGATTAGCACGATAGAACTCCGAGGCCATGACATCGAGATCTTGCAGGGAACGCCGCGTCTCGAGCGCTCGCGCGAAAGTGCTGCCGGGCAGCGGTATGGGCGGCGTCTGCTCCCGGAACTGGGCGTATGCCAATGGGACGTTGCGATGGACCGCGGTGTGGAAGCGCTCTCCGTCATATGTGTAGAGCGAACCGAACGCTGCGTCACATAGCCGCATCGTCTTTTCAAGAATAGCGTCAAATACCGGGGACAGATCGCCGCCCGATTGGTTTATGATCTGCAGGATCTCAGCGGTCGCGGTCTGCTGCTCCAGCGCCTCGCGATAGTCGCTCTTGCACTCGGCCAGCTCGGCGGTTCGCGCCGCCAGTGCCTCGGTCAGCGACGCGTTGGCGGATTTCAGCTCTGCAAGCTCGTCGTCCCCTGACGAGGCCATGTTTCCCCCTGCCGGCCCGGCATCGCATCATCGGTTGCTTAGGATATTAGTCCCGGGCTGCATTCCGACCAAAGCTCAATCCTGACGCGCCTCGCTGGATGACGGCTTGCCAACCGACTCGTGCAAATTCGATGGTCAGTATAAACACCTATTGACGCAATCATGACTAACAAGGACACTTCGTGCATTTCCGCCGCCGCGAAAGGACGGCCGCCATATCATGTATTCCGTTCCGAACCTCCCAGATCTCCTCTCCCGCGCGATCTATGCCGACCTCTGCCTCTGCTTCCCCCACCGCCGGACGACACGCCCGAAGCCCGCGCATGTCGTGACGAACGCGCCATGACCGCCGTTGCCCACCTGCTGCCGGAAAATGCCGCCGAAGCTGAAGTCGCGGTGCTCGTCGTCGCTGCCCAGTCCCGCGCCCGCGAAGCGCTGCGAGCCGCGTCCCAACCGGGCCTCGAGCCCGACCAAACCCGACGCTGTACCGCCCAGGCCGCCTCCATGATGCGCCAGGCCGACGGCAGCATCCGCACGCTGCTCCGCATGCAGGCCGAACGGCAGAAGGCGGAGACCGCCATGCGTCCCGCCGCAATGGAACGTGCCGGCTATTGGTTCCGCTCAGCCTCCCCCGAGCCCGATCCGACCCTCGACCAGGAACCAGCAACGCAATCCCCCCTCCCCTTGCGGGAGGAGCCTGCCCCGGACTTGATCCGGGGGGACGGGGGGAGGGGGCCCGTCGAATCCCCGGGCTTGACCCGGGGAGAACCGCCGAAACTCGAATACGGCGTCATGACCCCGGCCGAGCGCCTTGTCACCCTCTATCCAGACCGCGCCACCGCGATCCTCGCCGCCGGCGGCCTGCCCGCGCGCCTGACCTTCCCACCACCCGACCCCGAGGTCGTCACCGAACTCCTCACCGGCAGCAGGCCGCTGATTCGTGCCTTCCGCGAAGCGCACGCGCCTGAACCGATGGCGGCCTGAACCGGCCCATGCGACAGCGTCTCGCAATTCGACGCAACGAGACAAAGCCGATCCACGATCGCGCGCCCGCGGCACGCTTGCCTCACCGCCCGCTGCGCTTGCGCCCACCCGGTCGCCTGCGCCACCTTCGCCGCATGAGCAGCACGCAAGAGGCGAGTCCCCGAGCCAAGCCGGCCAGGCGATCCCGCCGCCGCACCAGTGATCCGGGACTGCTCGATGCGCTCGCCCCGCCGGACACGTTCGAACCATTGAAGACCGAGCGGCTGATCCTGCGTCCGCTGGTGCCCGAGGACGCCGCGGCCATGCACTGGCTGGTCAACGACTGGGAGGTGACCCGCAACCTTGCCACGGTCCCGTTCCCCTATCCGCGCGAACTGGCCGACGACTGGATCCAGTCCACCCGCCGTTCGCTCGCCGAAGGCCGCGCATATCAGCTTGCCATTACCGGGCGCGAGGGAGACGACGAGATCCTTGTGGGCGTCGTCGGCCTGCGCATCGCCGAGCGCACCGGCCGGCTGGGCTACTGGGTCGGCCGCCGCTTTTGGGGCCACGGCGTTGCCACCGAGGCCGCGGGTCGCCTGGCGCGATGGGCGTTTGCCAACCTGGACCTCGACCGGCTGGAAGCCGGCGTCATCATCGACAACCCCGCCTCGGCCGCGGTGTTGCGGCGCATCGGCTTCCGCGAGGCGGGCAAAGGCAAAGACCATTCACTCGCCCGTCGCGCCGAATGCGACGTGTGGCGTTTCGAGGCGACGCGCGACGACCTCTTCGGCCATGTCGAATTGGCGGCGGCAAAGAACGGCAGCAAGCCGCTGCTGCTGGTCGCTGCCTGCGCACTGATCGATGCGGATGGCCGCGTGCTGCTGGCGCGCCGGCCCGAGGGCAAGAAGATGGCCGGGCTCTGGGAGTTTCCCGGCGGCAAGCTGCATGACGGCGAGACGCCGGAAGCCGCGCTGATCCGCGAACTGAAGGAAGAACTGGGCATCGACGTCTCCGTCACCTGCCTGGCCCCGTTCGCCTTCGCCTCGCATGACTACGAAAGGTTCCACCTGCTGATGCCGCTCTATTTGTGCCGCCGCTGGAAGGGCACGCCGCGACCGAAGGAAAACCAGACATTGACCTGGGTGCGGCCGCAGAAACTTGCCGATTATCCGATGCCGCCCGCCGACAAGCCGCTTATCCCGCTGCTGCGCGACTTCCTCTGACGGAGGGTCCGATGCCGGACAAAAACCCAACTGCCTGTCTGCTGGTGATCGGCAACGAGGTGCTGTCGGGCCGCACGCAGGACGCCAACATCCGCTTCCTCGCCCTGGGCCTCGGTCAGATCGGCATTCCGTTGCGCGAGGTCCGCGTCATCCCTGACGTGCCCAATACCATCATCAATACGGTCAATGAGGTACGGACAAAATTCGACTACGTGTTCACCACCGGTGGCATCGGCCCGACGCACGACGACATCACCAGCGAATGCGTCGCCGCGGCATTCGGCGTGCCATGGGAGCCGCACCCGGAGGCCTGGGCGCGCATGGAGCGCAGCTATCGCCCGGGCGAATTCAACCCCGCGCGGCAGCGCATGGCGACAATGCCGCGCGGAGCAACGCTGATCGACAACGCGATGTCCGTGGCGCCCGGTTTCCAGATCGGCAACGTCTATGTCATGGCCGGCGTGCCGCGAGTCATGCAGTCGATGTTCGAGTGGCTGGCGCCGCGGCTGAAGGGCGGCAAGCCGATCGTATCGCGCTCGGTGCACGTGTCCGGCCTCGCCGAAGGCATCATCGCTGCACCGCTCGGCGAGGTGCAGGCGAAATATCCGGGCCTCGATATCGGCAGCTATCCGTTCTATCGGCCCACCGGCAACGGCGTGGCAATCGTCGCCAAAGGTACCGAACCCGCGATGGCCGAAGCGGCGATCGACGAGGTCAGCGCGATCATCACCGGCTTCGGCAAGGTGCCAATTCCAGGTGAGCCTGAGCTGTAGTTCATGCCTCGATGAACCGCGCCAGTCTCACCGCCGTATGTCCGCGGCTCGGTCGCAAACTCGGCATGATCAGCAGGCAGTTGTCGTGCGGTGTGCGGATCGCCGTCTCGCCATCGACGGCGATCGTGGTATTGCGGCGAGGAATCACGTAGCCGCCGCGATATGGCTGCACGAAGCCGAAGTTGCTGCTGCCTGCTGTGATCGCCATGGTGACTTCGGCATAGCGCTGCTGCTGTGGTGCGGGTCGTGGCAACGCCGGATGCGGAGCGATCAGGTCCAGATGGTGCAGCAGCCCCGCGATGCTGGTCAACATCGTGTCCACTGTCGCCTGCTGCCAGTGCTGCCCCGCCTCGAGCAGGCTTGCCGCACACGAGGTCGTCTCGTCTGCGAAGCGGGCGTAGTCGATCATGCGCCGTCCGCTGGCATGTCCCTGGTCCGCCACGACCAATGGCGGCGCGCCGGCGCCAAGCGCCAGTCGCTTCCCTTTGGACGATGTGCCGCACAGGATCAACGGATCCGACGGCCACAGCATCGAGTGCAGGTCGAACAGCACGTCCACCTTGTCGATCAGTGGCCGGATCTCGCGCGCCCGATCGAGTTCGGTCGACCGCCGTGCACTGTCCAGCACGGCCGCGTCCCATACGCGGTTCAGGTCCTCGTCGATGAAGCGCGACGCGGTCGGCTGGCGTGCGTCAAACCGCTCGTATGCGGCAAGGTTGACGAAGCCGAAGGTCAGTCGTCCGCGCTTGGGAGTGATCCCACTCTCGAGCAGTCGCTCCAGGACGATCGCGCCGGCGATCTCATTGCCGTGCGCCAGCGCAAGCAGCGCAACATGCGGCCCCTCAACCCCGGAGTCGCGCGTCGTGAAGCCGCGAATGCCGGTGTTGCCGTCCAGCCAGCGACGGATGTCAGGCGCGTTAAGCCGCACCTCGAACGACGGAAATGGCGGCTGCGCCATTGTCGGCATGGGGTTCCCGCGTCAGACCAGCACGCGATCCACCAGGCGGCGGATGAAGGCGTCGCACGCGTCGAGTTGCTCCTGTGCAATCCATTCATCCGGCTGGTGAGCCTGCGCGATATGGCCTGGGCCACAGACGATCGTGGCGATGCTGGCGTTCTGATAATAGCCGCCTTCCGTACCGTAGCTGACCTTGCCGGTGCTGTTAGAACCGGTCAGTTGTTTGACGATCGACGTCAGTTCGTGATCGCCACCAAGCGACAGTCCGGGCATCTGCGTGGTCACCTGAAAGTCAAAGCCGGTGTTGGCACTCACCGCATGCATCGCTGGCTCGATGTTGTCGACGACGAAACGCCGCAACCGTTCCATATGTTGCATCGGATCGTCGGCGGGGATGTTGCGCCACTCCATGATGAACTCGCAGCGCTCCGGAATGATGTTCAGGATGGTGCCGCCCTGAATGGTGCCGACATGGATGGTGGTGTGCGGTGGGTCGAAACCGTCCTCGAAGGGACCTTCCTTCACCAGGCGCCGCGCTTCGGCCGCGACATAGGCGACGGTCTCACCGGCCGCCTGCACCGCGTTGACACCTTTGCCGGGTTCGCTGGAGTGCCCGGTGAGACCGCGCACCCGCACGTGCAGGTTCAACTTACCTTTGTGCGCCAGGATCGGTTGCATGCCGGACGGTTCGCCAACCACACAGAGCGCGGGTTTCAGTCCGGACTCCTCCAGATCCTGGATGAGCCGCTGTGCCCCGTGGCAGCCGACTTCCTCGTCATAGCTGATGAACAGATGGAGCGGTCGCGCGAGCCGACGCGACTTGATCACGGGAACAGCCGCAAGGCACGCGGAGACGAAACCCTTCATGTCCGCCGCACCCCGCGCATACCATCTGCCATCGACCTGGCGCAGCGTGAACGGATCGGCAGTCCATGCCTGGCCATCGACTGGAACGGTATCGACATGACCGGAAAGCGCGATACCTCCCGCCGTCTGTGGTCCGATGACGGCGTGGATGTTGGCTTTCTCACCCGTTGCATCGGTGCTGACGCGATACGCGATGCCATGCGCATCGAGAAATGCCCGCACGAAATCGATCAACGCGAGGTTGGAATTGCGGCTGGTTGTGTCGAACGACACAAGCCGGGCCAGCATCTCCGTGGTGGTGGGCGCATCCATGCCACGGAGTTTATACGCCCAGCCGCGAGGGGCCAACCGATGGCGCCACCCTGCGCCGGCGTGATATAGGCGCCCTCAGGCTCGGGAGACCAAATGACAACCTGGCTGATCCGGCGGTTGATCCAGGCATTGTTCGTTGTGCTTGCGATGTCGGTGATTGTTTTCATCGGCGTGCACGTGATCGGCAATCCGGTCGATATCCTGATCTCGCCGGAAGCCGATCAGGCGGAGCGGGCGCGCATCATTGCGGCACTTGGCCTCGATCAGCCGCTGTGGAAGCAGTACTTGCTGTTCGTCGTCGACGCTCTGCATGGCGATCTCGGCCGAAGCTTCGTGTTCAACGAACCGGCGCTGCGGCTTATCGCGCAGCGCATGCCAGCGACGCTGGAACTGGCGGTAACCGCGGTGCTGATGTCTGTGTTGTTCGGTATCCCGTTCGGGTTGTATGCCGGACTGTATCCGGATGGCGTGGTCGCGCGAACGATCATGGCCGGCAGCATCCTGGGATTTTCGCTGCCGACATTCTGGGTCGGGTTGATGCTGATTATGGTGTTCGCGGTGCAGCTTGGCTGGCTGCCCAGTACCGGGCGCGGCACCACCGCCGAACTGTTCGGGATCCAATGGTCGTTCCTGACCTTGGACGGACTGCGTCACCTGCTGCTGCCGGCGCTGAACCTGTCGCTGTTCAACATCTCGCTGGTGCTGCGCCTGGTGCGGGCAGGGGTGCGCGAGACGTTGCCCATGGACTTCGTGAAGTTCGCCCGTGCCAAGGGGCTCACGCCGGCGCGCGTGATCTTCGTGCACGTGCTGAAGAACATCATGATTCCGGTGGTGACAGTGGTGGGATTGGAGCTTGGCTCCACCATCGCCTTCGCCGTGGTCACCGAAAGCGTGTTCGCCTGGCCCGGCATGGGCAAGCTGATCATCGACTCGATCAACGTGTTGGACCGGCCGGTGATCGTCGCCTACCTGATGATGATCGTGCTGCTGTTCGTGACGATCAACCTGGTGGTGGACCTGCTGTACACACTGCTCGATCCGCGCGTGCGGCTGGAGGCGAAAGGATGAGCTCGGCAGACACCGCACCAAAACTCCCCCTCCCCTTGCGGGAGGGGGTTGGGGGGAGGGGGCCAGTCCGCGAGGAAACCCCATTCCGTCGCTTCGTTTCCGAATTCGCCGCCTCGCACATCGCCGTCGTTGGGCTGATTGTTTTCGTCCTAATCGGCATCGCGGCGATCTTCGCCGCGCTGATCGCGCCGCAGAACCCGTACGACCTCGCGCAACTCGATATAATGGATGGGCGCCTTCCCCCAGGGTCGCCGTCCGCCGCGGGCTACACCTACCTGCTAGGTACCGACGACCAGGGCCGCGATATGCTGTCGGGCATCCTGTACGGATTGCGCATTTCCTTGGGCGTCGGTGTCGGTTCGGCGCTGATCGCCTGCGTCGTCGGCACGTCGCTTGGCCTGCTCTCCGCCTATATAGGCGGCCGCGCCGACGCGGCGATCATGCGCCTGGTGGATCTGCAGCTGTCCTTCCCGTCGATCCTCGTCGCACTGATGATCCTGGCAGTGCTGGGCAAAGGCGTGATGAACGTCGTGCTCGCGCTGGTCATCGTCGAATGGGCTTACTATACGCGCACAGTCCGTGCCTCGGCGATGGTGGAACGCAGGCGCGAGTATATCGAAGCAGCCGAGTGCCTGGCCTTGCCGCGACGCCGGATCATCTTCCGTCACCTGCTGCCCAATTGTCTGCCGCCGCTCATCGTTATCGTGACACAGCAGGTGGCACGCGCCATCGCGCTCGAGGCCACGCTGTCTTTCCTTGGTCTGGGCGTGCCGATCACCGAGCCGTCACTGGGTCTGCTGATCGCCAATGGCTACCAGTACATGCTGTCCGGCAAGTACTGGATCAGCTTCTATCCCGGCATCGCGCTGCTGGTCACCATCGTCTCGATCAACCTGGTCGGTGATCAGTTGCGCGATGTGCTGAACCCAAGATTGAAGCGGTGACTGCAACCCTCGAGGTCCGCAACCTGCGCACGCACTTCTTCACCCGAGCCGGCGTGTTGAAGGCAGTGGATGACGTGTCGTTCTCGATCGGCGGCGGACAGGTGCTGGGGCTGGTCGGCGAATCCGGCTCCGGCAAGTCGGTCACCGGCTTCTCCATCATGGGCCTGGTCGATCCGCCGGGACGCGTTGTCGAAGGTGCAATCCTGTACCAGGGGCGCGACATAACTAGGTTCTCCGAGCGCGAGATGCGTGCATTGCGTGGCAATCGCATCGCGATGATCTTTCAGGACCCGATGATGACGCTGAACCCGGTCCTCCGCATCGATACGCAGATGATCGAGGCGGTGCAGGCGCACGCCAAGGCGTCGCACGCCCAGGCGCGTTCGCGCGCTCGCGATGCGCTGGGGCAGGTGGGCATTCCAAGTCCTGATGAACGCCTCGCCGCCTATCCGCATCAGTTCTCCGGTGGCATGCGTCAACGCGTGGCAATCGCTATTGCACTGCTGCATCATCCGGACCTGCTGATTGCAGACGAGCCAACCACTGCGCTCGATGTCACGATCCAGGCACAGATTTTGTCCGAGGTGCAGAAGCTGGCAGTGACCCATGGCACCGCACTGATCTGGATTACGCATGACCTGTCGGTGATCGCCGGCCTCGCCGACGAGATTGCGGTGATGTACGCTGGTCGCATCGTCGAGACCGGTCCTGCCGCGACAGTGCTCGACGTGCCACTGCATCCGTATACACATGGCTTGATCGGCAGCGTGCCAAGCCGCAATCGGCGAGGCGAGAAGCTACGGCAGATACCCGGCATGACGCCAAGCCTGCTCAGCCTGCCGCCAGGCTGCGCGTTCCGCGCCAGATGTTCGCGCGCGGATGCGGCGTGCGAGCAGGAGCCGGAGCCGTCGCAGCCGGTACCAGGCCAGACGGCACGTTGCTTCCATCCGCTGATCGCGGTGCCGGCGTGACGGTGCCGGTCATCGAACTGCGCGGGGTATCGAAGCGCTTCGGCCCAAGCTACGACGCAGCTTCACGTCTGGGACGCTCGATCGCGCGTCGGCTGGGAACCGAACAGAAGAACGAGGTTGTCCAAGCGGTTGATCGCGTCGATTTCAGTGTCTCCAGCGGCGAGGTCGTGGGCCTGGTCGGCGAGTCCGGCTGCGGCAAGTCGACGATCGGTCGCATGGTCGCCGGTATCATGCCGCCATCCGAGGGCATGGTTCTGTACAAGGGGCGGGACGTCGTCACGCTGCCGCCCGATCGTGCGCGTGATGCCAAGCTCAAAGTCCAGATGATCTTCCAGGACCCATACGCGTCATTGAATCCGCGGCTGCGCGTGGAGGACATCGTGGGCGAGGCACCGCTGGTGCACGGGCTGGTCAAGCGCGCGGACTTTACGGCGTATCTGGATGCACAGCTTCGCCGGGCTGGTCTCGATCCGGCCTATCGCCGGCGCTACCCGCATCAGTTCTCCGGTGGGCAGCGCCAGCGCATCGGCATCGCGCGCGCGCTTGCCGTGCAGCCGGAATTCCTGGTGTGCGACGAAGCCGTTGCCGCGCTGGATGTGTCGATCCAGGCACAGATCCTCAACCTGTTCATGGATCTGCGCCGCGAGCTCGATCTGACCTATCTGTTCATCAGCCACGATCTTGGTGTGGTCGAACATCTCTCGGATCGCGTGCTGATCATGTATCTCGGCCGGATCGTGGAAAGTGCTGTGACGGAGGAGGTGTTCAATCGTCCGAACCATCCATACACGCAGGCGCTGTTGGCCGAAGTGCCGAGGATCGATGCACGCAAGCGGCGATTCACTGCGATCACGGGGGAGATCCCGAGCCCGCTCTCCCCACCGTCCGGCTGTCACTTTCATCCGCGCTGTCCGCATGCGATGCCGCGTTGTGCCCAGGAGGCGCCGCAGCTACGCGACATTGCGCCAGGGCATCGCAGCGCCTGTCACCTGAACGATCGGCCATGAGAGAGGTCAGCAATGCCCGTCCGCATCACCGATATCCGCGAGGTCACCAAGCCGATCAGCTCGCCGATCCGCAACGCCTATATCGATTTCTCCAAGATGACGTCGAGCCTTGTCGCGGTGGTGACCAACGTCGAACGCAACGGTAGACGCGTCGTCGGCTACGGCTTCAATTCCAACGGTCGCTATGGCCAGGGCGGCCTGATCCGCGAGCGCTTTGCTCCGCGTCTGCTCGAAGCGGATCCGCGCACCCTGCTGGATGCGACGGAGGAGAACCTCGATCCAGATCGCATCTGGGCCGCTCTGATGACCAACGAGAAACCAGGCGGGCATGGCGATCGCTCGGTTGCTGTCGGCACGATCGATATGGCGGTGTGGGACGCGGTGGCGAAGATCGCCGGCAAGCCGTTGTTCCGTCTGCTGGCCGCGCGCCATGGGATCGAGGCTGATCCGCGCGTCTTCGTCTATGCCGCGGGCGGCTATTACTATCCTGGCAAGGACGATACTGCGCTGTGCACTGAGATGTGCAGCTATCTGGACCGCGGCTACACCGTGGTGAAGATGAAGATCGGCGGTGAGACGATTGGCGAGGACCGTCGGCGCATCGAGGCGGTGCTGAAGGCGATCGGCAGTGACGCTCAGTTGGCGGTGGATGCCAACGGCCGCTTCGACCTTGCCACTGCAATCGACTACGCAAAGATGCTGCGTGAGTATCCGCTTTTCTGGTACGAGGAAGCGGGCGATCCGCTGGATTATCAACTGCAGGCGGCGCTGGCAGAATTCTATCCGGCGCCGATGGCAACGGGCGAGAACCTGTTCAGTCACCAGGACGCCCGCAATCTGATCCGCTATGGTGGGATGCGCCCCGATCGTGACTGGCTGCAGTTCGACTGCGCGTTGTCCTATGGCCTGTGCGAGTATCAGCGGACCTTGGCGATGCTGAAGGACGCTGGCTGGTCCTGGCGGCGCTGCATACCGCATGGCGGGCACCAGATGTCGTTGGCGATTGCCGCGGGTCTCGGTCTCGGAGGCAATGAGAGCTATCCGGACGTGTTCCAGCCGTATGGCGGCTTTCCTGACGGTACACGGGTGGAGAACGGCATCGTCACGTTGCCCGAGTTGCCCGGCATCGGCTTCGAGGGCAAGAGTGATCTTTATGCGATCATGCGCGAGCTGGCGGCGTAGTCGCGGCCTTGCCGCCACCTACATCACAGCGCAATATTCCAGCCGAGGTCGCTTGGTCAGAAATTTCAGCAGAATTGGATCGTGATCGAATGGTGCACCGTGCAAGCTACTTTATTGCTCACTGGCCTCGTCGATGACGCCCGACCTTGAGCACGAGCTCCGCCGACGGATCGAGCGACTTGAAACCGAAGTCCACCTGTTGGGTTCGATCGCCGAAATCATGCTGTCCATCATCGGGCAGCTAGGCTATCGCAACGTCGAAGAGGCGATACTGCACGGCCTGAGTGATGCCGCCGCGTCGGTACCAGCGGGCAACGAAGCCGATTGGGATGAATTCGTCGCTTATATCCGCAAGCAGGGGATGGCGGTGACGGTACAGCGGGTTACCGCCAGGACCGATCCGGCGCGCCCGCCCAGCGGGATAACGAGACCTAACCGGTAACAGCTACAGGGTCAGCCGATGCTTTGGCCGGAAGCTTAGCTACGTAACGCTTTTCGAGCCAAAGCTCCACGGCGGCGTGCGGGCCGATCAGCTCCCGCCCCTTGGTCGCGGCCTCTGAATCGGATTCACACTCTATGTAATCGGCAGCATCAATGTGATCGTCCTGGCCAAGCCAGTAGATGCGGTACAGCGGCATGATCGAGCTCCCCCGCGACACTTCACATTACTGATCGCGCAGCCATTGACAGGATGTCGCGTCAGATCGCCAAGTAGAGCGCCGATCAGAGGTGCATGTACCGACCAATCGCGAGCGCCTCTTATTTATACCGTTTGGCGACAAGTTTCACTTTGGCATGAACACCGTGGTATGTCCACGAGATATTATTGTGACAAAGCGTGTTCAGTTACGACAGTGCGCTAATGTACCGGCTACTGAACTCGCAACAGTGATCCCAGCGCGATTGCTGCCGCGGCCTGGCACGGCTCGATCACCGGCACACCGGCCGCATCTTCCACCGCGGCGCGGTGGTGCGCCATGCCGGTGCAGCCCAGAATGACCGCGCCGGCGCCGGCCGCGGCACAGGCGCGGCCGGCGTCGATCAGGGCGGCCCTCGCCGTCTCGGGCTGCAGCAGCGTCTCCATCGTCACGTTCAAGGCCACCTCAGCCGCGAGGCGCGCTTCCAGGCCCATTGCCCGCAATGCGGCAAGGTGGCGTGCCTTTGAAGCATCGACGATGGCGATTACGCCGAACCGCTCGGCGCGTGCCACTGCCGTCGCTACAGCGCACCGAAACACACCGAACACGGGTTGCCGTGTGGTCGCCCGCGCGGCCTCGATGCCAGGGTCGGAAGCGCAGGCGATGATATAGGCAGCGGCCGGTTCGCGCTCGATCAGCCGGCACAAAGGGTCAACAACGCTGTGCCAGTCGCGCCAGTCGTAAATCGCCGGCGGCCCTTCACGCAGGGTCAACACCTCGAGCTGCGGGGAGCCAGGCCAACGGAACGGCGACAGCGCAGCGGCGATGCCATCGGAACAGGCAACCGACGAGTTGGGGTTGACCACCAGAATACGAGCCATGCAGATACTGTCCGTCCTCTGGCCAAGGCGAGCAAGCGGACCGATATGGGCACTGAACTTGCAAGGACCTGCGCGATGGCGCCAATTCGCTGGCAACCGGACCGAACCGTTCCGAAGCCGCCCTGGGCTGTGCCATCGCTGGGTACGGCACTCGCCCGTGGCTTCAGCGGCCGTTGCCCGTCCTGCGGCCAGGGCCGGCTGTTCAACGGGTTCCTGCGCGTTGTGTCGGAGTGCGAGCGTTGCCATGCGCCGCTCGGTCTGGCCCGCGCCGACGATGCACCGCCCTACTTCACCATCCTGATCGTCGGCCACATCGTGATCCCGGCGATGCTGATCATGCAGAAGATGTCGGACCCGCCGTTGTGGCTGCTGTCAGTGATCTTCCTGCCGCTGACACTGGTGCTGTCGCTCGTGCTGCTGCGGCCGATCAAGGGCGCAATCGTCGGGCTGATGCTCTGTTTCAATATGCTGAAACCCGACCCTGAGCCGGGATGAGCCTTGCCCCGGGGCGCCTGTCCCGCGTGGTGCTGGACGGACAGATCCCTTCCCAACTGCCACCCGCACTGGAGGCTGATCGCGCCCAAGCGGTGGCGGATCTGGCAGCCGACAACCATTTCGTGCCGCTGGCCGGCAAGGCTGGTGGAACGCATGGTCCGTTCGTGCTGCATCTGTCGGTGGCGGACGGCAGGCTGGTGTTCGACATCCGCCGTAGCAACGGCAGCGAGCTGACGGCGATCGGGTTGGCGTTGGGGCCGTTCCGTCGGCTGGTAAAGGACTACCAGTTGTTGGTGGACAGCCACATCAAGGCGGTGGACGAAGGCCGTGCCGAACGCATCCAGGCGATCGACATGGGACGCCGTGGTCTGCACGACGAAGGGGCAGCGCTGATGCGGCAGCGGCTCGCGGGCAAGATCGCCATCGACTTCGCTACCGCGCGGCGGCTGTTCACGCTGGTCTGTGTGCTGCACCAGAGGGTCTGAGGCTCATGCGCATCGATGGCGTTCCTTACCGCACCATTTGGGTCGATCCCGACGACGGCTGGTCGATCCGCGTCATCGACCAGACCAAATTGCCCTGGTCGCTGGAGATCGTGCGGCTGGCCGACGTGGCGCAGACCGCGCATGCGATTCGCTCGATGCAGGTGCGCGGCGCGCCGTTGATTGGTGCAGCCGCAGCGTATGGCCTGTGTCTCGGCTTGCGGCAGGATCCGTCTTCGGAGGCGATGGAGCGCGATGCGGCATTGCTTGCGGCGACGCGGCCGACTGCCATCAACCTTCGCTGGGCGCTCGAGCGCATGCTGACGCGTCTGCGCAATACCTCCGCTGCGGACCGCGTTCGCGTAGCCTATGCGGAGGCTGCGGCAATCGCCGATGAGGACGTCGCACAGAACGAGGCGATCGGGCGCCACGGGCTACCACTGATCGAGCAGGCGGTGAAGCCGGGTGGGCGGGTGAATGTCCTGACGCATTGCAATGCCGGCTGGCTGGCGACGGTGGATTGGGGCACGGCGCTGGCGCCAATCTATCGCGCGCACGACAGGGGCATCGACCTGCATGTCTGGGTCGACGAAACGCGGCCGCGCAACCAGGGCGCCGCGCTGACCGCGTGGGAACTGGGGCGGCATGGCGTGGCACACACCGTGGTGGCCGATAATGCGGGAGGCCACCTGATGCAGCACGGCGAGGTTGATCTGGTGATTGTCGGCACCGACCGTGTGACCCGAACCGGCGACGTCGCCAACAAGATCGGCACCTATCTCAAGGCGTTGGCGGCACGCGACAATGGGGTGCCGTTCTGGGTGGCGCTGCCCTCGACCACCATTGACTGGACCGTATCTGACGGCGTGGCCGAGATCCCGATCGAGGAGCGCGGTGCGGCGGAAGTGACCGACGTCACCGGTCGCACCGCAGACGGGCAGATTGCCACGATCCGCGTGGCGCCGGTCGAAAGCGCCGCTGCCAATCCCGCATTCGACGTGACCCCGTCGCGGCTGGTGACGGGGCTGATAACCGAGCGCGGCCGCTGCGATGCCACCGCCAACGGGTTACGCACGCTGTTTCCCGAGCGATCCTGAGCGCAAGCATAGGCATCCCGCTGGCGCTTGATCGCCGGTATGGTCTCGCTTGCGGAATTGTTGTATCACCCGCGACAGGCACAGAACGTCAACACCAACCAACACCTTTCGTGGCGGCGGCATTTGCACATTTCGTGCTCTCGTGGGTGGTGGTGCGCTTGCCGAGCCGGTTGGACGACGGCGCCACCAATGGCGCCATCGCGGGTCGCCGCTGATGCGGGGTGTCCCGCTCCTTCTCCTGGTACCGCTCGTGGCCTGTGCCGGTCCGTCGGTGCCCCGGACGACTTCGGTGAACGAACATATCCCACCCTTCGCACGGGTTCCTTACGAGCCGCTCTCGCGTAACGCTGTGGTCGCAATTGCGCTGCGCGAATGGCGGCTGTTCGGCGCGCCGGTGGATGATAGTCCGCCGGGCACCTATCATCCGACAACACCCGAGGATAAGGCCGAGCGGCAGCAAGGGCTCTGGGAGCGTGTCGGCGAATACTGGTGGGAAGGGCTCAATCCGGGCGACCCCGACGTGGGGTGGACCGGCAAACATGACGGCAACGGTATCGAGTTTCCCGCAGCCCAGGACGGAACCTACGCTTGGTCGGCGGCCTTCGTATCCTATGTCATGAGGATTGCCGGCGCCGGTCCTCGATTTCCCTATTCCGCAAGCCACTCCGATTATATCGATGCAGCCAAGCAGCAGGCTCAGGGACAGGCCTCGGGCTGGGTTGTGACCGCCCAGCGGGTTGAGAACTATGCACCGCAACCTGGCGATATGATTTGCTTCGGTCGCGCCAACGCGCACGACCTGCGTTATGACGATTTGCCCGCCGGACACTTTCCAGGACATTGCGACATCGTGGTGGATACCACTGCGCCCGGACAGATCAGCGTCATCGGCGGCAATGTCGATGACGCTGTGACGATGAAGCATGTCCCGGTGACGGCGGACGGCAAACTGGCAACGCCTGACGGGATGGTACTCGACGATCGGTATCCGTGGATGGTGGTTCTGCAAGTGTCGGTATCAGTGCCGGTCACCTGGTCCGCGCTGCGCAAGCAACGCCGCTACCTTTGTCGCCAAGGCAAGCCCTCGGCCTTCCATCCGCTGACAGCGCCACGGTGACCATCCGGATCGACCGCGCCCTCGAAGCCTTCCGCGACATTATAGGCGTGCGAGAAGCCAGCAGCCTGAGCGGCCTCCGCCGCCGCGTGGCTGCGCTGGCCGCTGCGGCAGATGAAGTAAATATGGTGCTCCGGCGTGAACCCGGTATCTTTCAGCTGCTCCGTGAAGTTGGTGTTGAGCGCCATATCCGGATAGGTCTGCCAGGAGACCAACACAGCCTGCTTTCCGATGGACACAAGATCAGGCACGCCAACGAACTGCCATTCCACATCTGTCCGGACATCGACAAGCTGCGCGTTGGGGTTCTCTTGCAGGGCTTCCCAGACTTGCTTCGGCGGCACATTCTCGACCATGGCAAGAACTCCGGCTGCACGAGGATTGCGATGACCGAACTTTACCATGGAACGCGCTGGCAAGAGGATCTTGCGGCATCGATCGGCCGGACGCCGCTGATCAAGTTGCGCGGCGCATCCGAGGCGACCGGCTGCACTATTCTTGGCAAGGCGGAGTTCATGAACCCCGGCGGCTCGGTGAAGGATCGCGCCGGCCTCTACATCATCACCGATGCCGAGAAGCGTGGCGCGCTGAAGCCGGGTGGCACGATCGTGGAAGGGACAGCGGGCAACACCGGCATCGGACTGACACTGGTCGGCAACGCACGCGGTTACCGCTGCGTGATCGTCATGCCGGAGACGCAGAGCAAGGAGAAGATCGATTTCCTGCGGATGATCGGTGCGGATCTTCGGCTGGTGCCGGCCAAGCCGTATCGCGATCCAGGCAACTACGTGCATGTGTCGCGGCGGATGGCGGAGGAAACCGGAGCGGTTTGGGCCAATCAGTTCGACAACCTGGCCAACCGCGAGGGCCATCGAACCCATACCGGTCCGGAGATCTGGGAGCAGACCGGCGGTAAGGTAGATGCATTCACCTGCGCCTGCGGCACTGGCGGCACTCTGGCGGGCGTCGGCATGGCGCTGAAGGCGCGCAATCCGAACGTGCGCATCGTGCTGGCCGATCCCGAGGGCAGCGGGCTCGCCGGCTGGGTGAAGAGCAATGACCTGACGATCGCGGGCAGCTCCATCACCGAGGGTATCGGCAATTCGCGGGTCACTGCGAACCTCGATGGCGCGCCGATCGATGATGCGGAGAAAATACCGGATGCCGAGGCGCTGCAGCTCATCTTCGACGTGCTGATCCATGAAGGCCTGTCGGTTGGCACGTCATCGGGGATCAACATCGCCGCAGCGGTGCGGATCGCCAAGCAGCTTGGCCCGGGACACACGGTGGTGACGATCCTCGCGGATGGTGGCTCGCGCTATCAGTCGAAGCTGTTCAATCCGGAATTTCTGCGGTCCAAGGACCTGCCCGTTCCGGCGTGGATGGCATAGACAGTCGAACGGTCTTCAAGCCTTACTCGGCCCCTCGTTGATCCTGCACCAGCGGTCCGGTGGGGATGTCCGACAGCGCCTCTGCCGCGTGCGACAACCCATAGGACCGGCCTAGCCAACGGCTGAATCGCTCCAGGTACAGGTAAATGACCGGCGTCGTGTACAGCGTCAGCCACTGCGAAACGAGCAGGCCACCGATGATCGCGATACCAAGCGGGCGGCGCAGTTCGGATCCCGCGCCGTGGCCGAGCGCGATCGGCATAGCGCCGAACAATGCGGCGAAGGTCGTCATCATGATCGGGCGAAAGCGAAGCAGGCACGCTTCGTGGATCGCCTCGCGTGGACTCTTGCCCGCCAACCGCTGTGCTTGCAGCGCGAAGTCGATCATCATGATGGCGTTCTTTTTCACGATGCCGATGAGCAGGATCATCCCGATGATAGCGATCACCGTCAGGTCGTAGCCGCATATCATCAGCATGATCAGCGTGCCGACGCCGGCCGAGGGCAAGGCGGACAGAATCGTGATGGGATGGATTTAACTTTCATAGAGCATACCCAGCACAATGTAGACGACCAGGATGGCGGCGGCGACCAGCAGTGGCATCGATGACAGCGATGCCTGGAACGCCTGCGCCGTGCCTTGGAACGACCCGTTGAGGGTCGGCGGGGTGTTCAGTCTCGCAGCAATTGCATTGATCGCGTCCACCGCCTGACCCAATGCCTTCCCGGGTGCCAAATTGAACGACAGGGTGATGGCGGGGAATTGGCCCTGGTGGCTGATCGAAAGTGGCTCGACGGTCGAAGTGAAGTGGGCGAACGAGCTCAATGGCACCTCCGCGCCCGAGGGCGCCGGCACATAGATTTTTGACAGTGCGTCAGGATCCGAGCGGAATTGCGGTGCGACTTCCAGGATCACCTTATACTGGTTGGTGGACGTATAGATCGTGGCTACCTGCCGCTGTCCAAACGCGTCGTAAAGCGTCTGATCGATCAGTGTCGCAGATAACCCTAAGCGTGATGCAGCGTCGCGATCGACGGTGATGGAAACATGCGGAGCGGCAATCTGCTGATCGGACGCCACATCCTGCAGTTCCGGCAGTTTCCTCATCCCCTGCTCGAGAATTGGTGCCCAGTGGTTGAGCTCGTCTTGGTTGGTGTCGGTCAGCGTGTATTGGTATTGAGTACGGCTCAGCCGGCCGCCGATTTTGATGTCCTGCCCCGCCTGCATGAAGAACCTGGCGCCTCCGACCTGGGCCACCTCCGGCCGTAGTCGCGCGATAACCTGATCGGCTGAGACATCCCGTTGGTCGAACGGGACCAGTTGAATGTAAACGCGGGCGGTGTTTTCCGTCGGGTTGTATGAATAGGCGCCGGCGGTCGAGAACACGTGTGCGACCGCGGGGTCCTTGCGAATGATATCGATGATGTCGTGCCGCAGGGCCGTGGTCGCCGCGAAGGAGGCATCCTGTCGCGTGTCCACCTCACCGAAGATGAAGCCGGTGTCCTGCTGTGGAAAAAATCCCTTTGGGATGATCACATACAGATACCCGGTCACCACGATGAGCAAGAGCGTCGTGAGCAGCGTCGGGAACTGATGGCGGAACACAAAGCGTAGGCCTTTGTCGTAGGTGTTCACCATCCGGTTGAAGAACCGTTCTGCCCACAGGTTGAGCCGGCCGCGCGCGTGCTCGTCCTGACGTTTCAGGAACAGTGAGCACAGGACTGGTGTCAGGGTCAGCGAAATGGCGGCGGAGGCGATCACAGCGACCGAAACCGTGACAGCGAATTCGCGGAACAGGCGACCGATGATGCCGCCCATGAAGAACAATGGGATGAACACCGCGATCAGGGAAAAGGTGATCGAGATGATCGTGAACCCGATCTGGCCCGCGCCACGCAACGCCGCGGCGAAGGGGCGTTCGCCTTGCTCAATGTAGCGAACGATGTTCTCGATCATGACGATGGCATCGTCCACCACGAAACCGACCGATATCGTCAGCGCCATCAGCGAAATGTTGTCGAGGCTGTATTTGGCCACATACATGACCGCGACAGTCGCCAGCAGTGACAACGGCACTGCCATGCTGGGGATCGCGGTCGCCCATAGCGTTCGCAGGAAGATGAAGATGACCAGAACCACCAGTCCGATTGTCACAGCCATGGTGATCTGGACGTCGTCTATCGCGGCCCGTGTGATCAGCGACCGGTCCGACATCAGCGCGACGTGTACCGAAGGCGGGATCGACGCCTCGAGATGCGGCATCAACTGTTTGATGCGATCGACCAGCGCGACGGTGTTGGCGCCAGACGCTCGCTGGATCGCTATGCCTTCGGCGGGCCGGTTGTTGAACCATGCGCCGACATAAATGTTCTGCACCGAGTTGACCGCGTCCCCGATGTCCTTCACGCGTACCGGTGCGCCGTGGCGGTAGGCGATGATGACGTTGCCGAATTGTGCGGCGTTGAAAAGTTGGTCGTTGATATCCAGCGCGGTGACCTGGTGGCTGCCCTCGATCGACCCCTTTGGTGCGTTGACGGTCGCCGCCGCCAGCGCGCTGCGGACGTCCTCCAGGCCGATGCTGTGGGCGGCGAGCGCGCCGGGATTGACCTCGACGCGCGCCGCATATTGCTTCTGTCCGAAGACCGATACCTGCGAGACCCCTGGCACTGTCGAGAGCTGCTGCGCCAGGATCGTATATGCGTAGTCGTCAAGCCGACTGACCGGCAGCGCATCGGAATAGACCGCGTAGATCAGCACAGGAGAGTTGGCCGGATTGGTCTTCCTGTAGGTCGGTGGACTGGGGAGGTCCTTCGGCAGCAGCCCACCGGCGGCGTTGATCGCGGTCTGCACATCCTGCGCGGCTCCGTCGATATTGCGCGACAGGTCGAATTGCAGCGTGATCATTGTGGTGCCTGTGCCGCTCAAGGACGTCATTTGTTCGAGCGACGGAATGGCGGTGAACTGTTGCTCCAACGGTGTAGCAACCGCTGAAGCCATCGTCGCGGGACTTGCCCCAGGATAGCTGGCCGTCACGGTGATCGTGGGATAGTCGACATTCGGCAATGCCGCGACTGGCAATAGCGTGTAGGCGACGATACCGAAGACCAGTATCCCCAGGCTGAGCAGTGAGGTAGCGATCGGCCGGTGGATGAACGGTTGCGAGATGCTCATTGCTGTGCGGTCTCGGCGGGCTTCCCCGCTACCAGCTTCACCCGCGCGCCGTCGGTGAGCCGGTACTGGCCGGCGACCACGACGCGCTGCCCGGCCGTCAACCCCTTGCGGATCACGGCAAGGCCGTCCTGCATGGCGGCAACCTCGACGGCTTGCCGCTTCACCGTGTCATTCGCGCCAATGACATATGCGAAATAGCCATTCGGCCCCGGCTGAACGGTTTGCAACGGCACGGTCGGCACATTGTGTCGCATGCGCAGCACCAACCGCGTATTGACGAATTCGCCAGGCCACAGACGCTCGTCTGAATTGGCGAACGTCCCCTTAAGGTGAATAGTGCCAGTCGCTTCGTCGATCGCATTGTCGATCAGTGTGAGCCGGCCAACCGCGATTTGCGTGTTGTCGTCATCCGACAACGCCACCACTTCGAGCGGCGCCTGTTGCTGATTATGGCGGATGCGGTCGAGGCTGGCCTGGGGCAGGGTGAAGCTCACGAATATAGGCTGAAGTTGTGACACTGTGACGAGGGCTGTGTTGTCGTTGGCGTGCACCAGGTTCCCGATGTCGACCAATCGGGCGCCGAGGCGCCCGGTGATCGGCGAGCGTATATCGGTGAAGCTGAGGTTCAGCCGGGCGGTATCGATCTGCGCTTCGTCGCCCTTGATCGTGGCCATGAGCTGCGCCACCAGTCCCTTTTGCTGATCGAAGCTCTGCCGGGTCTGAAAACCGGATCCAACGAGCCGGCCATAGCGGTCCAAATCACCTTCCGCGGTCTGAAGCTGCGCCTCGTCTTTTGTTTTGGTTGCCTCGGACAGCTCCAGTGCGGCCTGGTAGGGGCGGGGGTCGATCTGAAACAGCGGGTCGTCCTGCTTGACCGCCTGGCCCTCGGTGAAGGCCACCTTGATGATGGGACCATCAACGCGTGACTTCACCGTAACGGTATTGAAAGGCTGGACCGTTCCAATGCCTTGCAAGTACTCAGATACATCACGTGCAGTGACAACGCCGGGCGTGACGGGCACCTCCGGTGGCGCTGCCTGCGCCTTCGCTTGGGGTGGCTTTGTGGTGAGGTCAAACCATGCCGCGACCACCGCAACGAATAGCAACAGGCCTACGCCGGCCAATGCGCGCCTCGACATTCCAGCACTCCCACGCCGAGCCTCGCCAGCCCGATTGGCGGTAAGCTACGGCACTCGCGCCTTGAAGATAAGCCGTTGCCGACGGCTATCGGCGGGACGGGACCTCGATCGGTGCGCAGTTCGTCCGGCCAGACATCACGCAATCCTGCAGTTTTGATGCCTTCCCCAGCTCGCGGATCAGTACGATGGCGCCAATCGCGAGCGCGAGAATGATTATCAGGCCGATCAACGCGGCTCGCCTGGGATCGGCGGGGTCGTCATCGTGGCGCTGTGGTGGCGGCTTCTGAGCCATGCACCATTGTATCCAGGCTGTCACGGGGTCGCGACATCGGTTGGCCACATGCTTGCTCGGGCTGGCGCTGTCCCCGTAGGGTCGACGCTGAGGAGGGAGTGAACGCATGACCCGTGTTGCGATCGGTGGCTTCCTGCATGAGAGCCATTCTTTCGCCCCGCATCCGACCACGTTCGTCGATTTCCTGCGACCAGCGGGGTTTCCGGGGTTGAGCGAAGGCGAGGCGATGCTTAGCGCGGTGCGTGGTACGTCAGTGCCTACGGCTGGTGCGCTGGCTGTTGCCGACAGCGAGAGCGTCGAGATCGTGCCGCTGGCCTGGTCGCTCGCCAATCCGGCAGGACCGATACAGGACGAGGCGTTCGAGCGCATCGCCGCACTGATCTGTGCGCAACTGTCGCGCGCTCTGCAGGCGGCGCCGCTCGATGGGGTGTATCTCGACCTGCATGGCGCAGCGGTCGTCGATAGTTTTCCCGACGCGGAAGGTGAGCTGTTGCGGCGTGTGCGCGCGATCGTGGGCGATCTGCCGATGACTATCAGCCTCGATCCGCATGCCAACCTGACGTTCCGCATGGTCACGCTCGCCGATGCGGTCGTGCCGTTCCGCACCTATCCGCACGTCGACATGAAGGATGCCGGCGCGCAGGCGATGCGGTTGCTGCTGCAGCGCATCGCGCGCGGCAAGCCGTGGGCGCGCGCGTTCCGCCAGTTGGAGTTCTGGCTGCCACTCGGTAGTCAGTGCACGCTGCTCGCGCCGATGAACGAGGTGATGGCGGAGCGCGCTTCTTTGGTCGAGCGCATGGACGTCGCCGAACTGGCATTCTGCTTTGGCTTTCCTTACGCCGATTTTCCCGATTGCGGTCCGGCGGTCGCCGCCTATGCCGATACGCAGGCGAAGGCCGCCGCGGCGGCCGATGCATTCGTCGCGCACGTTGCAGCACGCGAGGCGGACTTCAGGCAGGAGTTGCTTCCAGCGGCAGAGGCGGTGGCTGAGGCCAAGCGATTGGCTGATGGAGCACGCAGGCCAGTCGTGATTGCCGATACGCAGGACAATCCTGGTGGCGGTGGTCACGGCGATACGACCGGGCTGCTCGCCGAACTGGTGCGCCAGCAGGCAACGGGCGCAGTGCTGTGCCTGATCAATGACGCCGACAGTGTCGCCACCTGCGCAGCCGCCGGCGAGGGCGGACACGTATCATTGTCACTGGGCGGCAAGTCGGACGGAATGCCGTTCGACTGCCGGGCGCGCGTTCTAAAACTGACCGATGGCAGGTTCACGCTGACGGGTCCGATGGGCGCGGGCAATCCGGGCAATCTTGGCCCCTGTGCGCTGATCGAGATTGATGGCGTGCGGGTGATGGTGGTGTCGCATAAGGTGCAGGCGCTCGATCAGGCGATCCTGCGGCATGTCGGCGTCGAGCCCGCCGAATGTCCGATCTTGGTGCTGAAGTCGTCGGTACATTTCCGTGCGGATTTCGGGCCGATCGCCGAGAGGATCATTGTCGGCATCGCACCCGGGCCGGTGGTGGCTGATCCGGCGATCCTCAATTTCCGCTATGTGCGTCCGGAGGTGCGGCGTCGGCCGCGGGCTGCATGATCTTGAGCGCGCCTTCCAGGTATAGCTTGCGCGTCAGGCTGCGTTGAATCTTGCCGCTGGTGGTCTTGGGCAGCGTTGCCGGTGGGATCAGTGCGATCACCGCCGGGGCAATATCGTGCTGCCGGACGACGGCCTCGCGGATGCGGCTGACCACGTCGGTGACGTTCAGTCGGGCCAGGCTTGTGCGTTCGACCTCCTGCACCACGGCAAGCTTTTCGCTGCCGTCGTCATCGCTGATCGCGAAGGCGGCGCCGCAGTCCCGGCGCAGTGCCGGATCGCTCGCCTGCACTGTCCATTCGATATCCTGCGGATAGTGATTCATGCCTCGGATGATGATCAGGTCCTTGATGCGTCCGGTGATGAACAACGCGCCATCTTGGTCGATGAAGCCGAGATCGCCGGTGCGCAGCCAGCTCTGATCCGGCGAACCGGCGAGCTTTGCATGAAATGTCTCGTCGGTTGCCTCCATGTCGCGCCAGTAGCCGTGCGCGATATGCGCGCCGTTGACCCATATTTCCCCAACGCGGCACGGGGCGACTTGACATCGCTGGTCAGGATCGACAATGGCGATCTCGCCGCCGATCACGCTCTGCCCACTCGACACTAAGGTCTGCCGGTCGGCGGATCCGGCTGGTTCGGTGACATCGCCCTGCAGCAGTGCAGCGCGACTGATGTCGCGTGTGACCCAGCCGTGACCACGCACCGAACCCGTCACCAGCAGGGTGGCTTCGGCCAATCCATAGCCGGGATAAAGCGCGCCGGGGTCAAAACCATAAGGCGCAAAGGTTCGGCTGAAGCGCTCAAGCGTAACCGCATGCACTGGTTCGGCGCCGTTCAGAGCGAGTTTGCAGCAGGAAAGATCGACACCCTCCATCTGCTCGGGGCGAAACCGGCTGGCACAAAGCTCGTAGGCGAAGTTCGGACCGCAGGCTAATTCGGCGCGATACTGGTGGATGATGCGCAGCCAGTTGAGCGGGCGCTGCATGAACGCAGCGGGTGCCATGAGCACCGACGTGCCGCCGAGATATAGCGGCTGCATCACGCCCATCATCAGGCCCATGTCATGGTAGTGCGGTACCCAGCCTACAAACGTAGAGCGCCACCGATTGCTCATGGCCACGCGGATCATCTCCAGGTTGGCCAGCAGGTTGTCGTGTGCGACCACGACCCCTTTCGGTGTGGATGTCGATCCCGAGGTGTACTGCAGAAAGGCGATTTCATCGGCGCGGATGCGCGGCAGCGTGGCGTCTGCCGAATGTGTCATGTGGTCGGCAGAGCTGACCGGCAGCCAATCGAAACCCGCGCCTGCAAACCGCTCAGCGATCTCCGGGCGGCGCTCCAACAGCTCCGGCGTCGTCATCGCGACACTTGGTGAACAGTCGCCGATAATCGCGTCGCTGGAATCGCGATCGGCGGTCCGGCGGGGTGGCATCAGTGGCACGGCAATCACGCCGGCTGCGAGGCAGCCGAAGAACGCCACGATGAAATCGAGGCCGGGCGGAAACAGCAGCACGGCTCGCTCGCCGGGCGCGACGCGCTCTGCCAGCGAGGCCGCCACCGCGCGGGCGCGATCGTGCAGTTCGCCGTACGAGAGGTGCCGATGCTCGTCACCGCGCTCCGCAACGAACACGAATGCCGTCGCGGTGGGATATTCCGCCGCGCGCCGTTCGAGCACGTCGACCAGCGATGCCGGGCCTGTCTTGGTCTGCATCAAGTGCGCAACGGCAGTGCGTCGAGTTGGTCTGCGACGAAGCTCGCCAGTTGTGCGATCGTCGGGTGTTCCACTGCGGTGTCGGACGCGAGTTCCAGGCCCAGCCAGTCCTCGATCGCCGACACCAGGAAAACTGATTTGGCCGAGTCCAGGCCCAGGCTGGGGAATTCCGCATGCATGTCGATTGGCCCATCAGGCAATTTCAGCGTTCGGCGTAGATAGTCGGCACACCATGCGGCGATTTCGGGCTGGGTCACGTGCGGCATACGGACTCCGTTGATGGGTGGGTTGACAGTAGCTGGATCAACGCACGTCGCTCAAGGAACCCTGCTGGCCTGCGCGTTGCTGGGCTCGTTCGTGCGCAGCGCGGAGATGATATGGTCCTCGATCACGCGCTGCAGCTTCTCGCGATAATGTACAAAATCGACGAAGTCGCCGATGTCGTGCACGTCAGGCATGTCGACGCGAAAGTCGAGGAATGCGCCAAGCCGGCGACCGGCGATCACGTTCGCCAACGCCGATTTACACGCTTCGATGGTGGCGGCCTCCTTGCTGCCGGGAGGCGAGAGATAGGCGAAGTAGACCGGCGGCACGGCGACGACCACGCGAACGCTTTGCGGCAGGCCGGCGACCAGGGCGCGGAGCCGGTCAATCCAGGGAAACGGTGGCTGTCCGGCGGTCGCATTGGTGTCGACCGGCGGACCGGAGGGCAGAGGTTCGAACGGCGGCCGCTTGCCGCTGATGTAGTCCGTGTAGCCAACCGGATCGACTGGCTTTGCACGTCCAAGCGCGATCTGCAGACGCCATACCGAGCGGTCGATTGCCTTCGAGCTGACCACGTTGGCGAGGTAGTCCGCATCGCCGCCGTACAGCCACGACGGAAACGGCTCTCGAAGCGGCAGGTTCGGATCATGCGAACACCACAAGGTGTCGGCTACGATCACCAGCGCGCCATAGCTTGCATGGTTTACTAGAACCCAGCGCATCAGTTCGAGCTGCTCGCGCGGACCTGTCTGTGGGATCGACAGCTGGATGAAATGCAGGCCGGTCAGCTCGGACAGCCGGTATGGATTGATTATCTGTGCTGTCGAATTGCCCACCACAGCGGCGTTGAAGTGCGGATTGCGGCCACGACTGGCGTCCGCCGTGCGCATGCTGCGGTCTTGCACGCCGACCAGTCCGAAGGACGGGAAGCGGCCCGTGTCATAAGGATCGATCAGCAGCAGCAGTGCGAACAGCAGCGCACCGACACCGAAGAATACGCCGCCGAACACGACGAGCCACCGCCGCCACTGACGGGCAGGCTCAGAAACGGAAGTAGATGAAGTCATACGACTGGTTGCCGCCGAGCTGGACCAGGATGCCCAGCCCTGCCAGGCCAAGCACCGCTGGAACCCATGCCACCGGGCGCGTATTGATAATCTTGCACAGATCCTGCGTGGCAGGCAGCGCGAATGCCAGCAATGCGCCGACGCCCAGGATCCATGCCTTCCCCAGCATATGCAGGCTGGGAAGGGATCCGAGGCCGGCGTAGATGTGCCAGGCGGCATCCAGCGTCTGGGTGCGAAACACGGCGCCGCTGAGGAGGAAAAAACCGATCGTGGCCACCCAGCCGATCGCCTTCGGTGGCGATGGCAAGAAACGCCGCCAACCAAGCGCGAAGATAATGGCGATGCCGTGCATCGTGCCCCAAAGGACGAAATTCCAGCCGGCGCCGTGCCACAGCCCGCACAGCGCCATGGTGGCCAGAATGGCAAACACGTACTGCGCCGTTGTGTGGCGCGTGCCGGCAATCCGCATGTCAGCCAGCGGCATGAACACGTAGTCGCGCAGGAATCGCGACAGCGTCATGTGCCAGCATTGCCAGAACACGAGGATGCTGGTGGCACGGAACGGGCCGTTGAAGTTGAACGGAAGCTGGACGCCGAACAGCAGGGCAAGCCCGATGGCGACGTCCGAGTAGCCGGAGAAGTCGAAGAAGATCTGAAAGCCGAACGCGAGGGCTAGCCAGGATGATCCATCATGCAGCTGTCCGACAGAGGCTGCGTGAAAGATCGGGTCCAGGATAACGCCAATCGGATCGCCAAGGCCCACTTTCTCAAGCAGCCCGATGATGATGAAGGTGATGCCGTTGGCCCAGCGCTGCTCCCACTCAGGGCCAAATGCGTCGCGGCCGAACTGCCGCCCAACCTCGGACCAGCGCGCCAGCGGACCGGCGATCGCCTGCGGGAAGAAGCAGATATACAGCGCGTAGCGGTCGAGCGTGGTCGCTTCGGCGCGGCCACGGCGCAGATCCGCGAGATACATGATGTGGTGGAAGGTGAAGAAGCTGATGCCGAGTGGCAGCACCCAGTCCAGGCGACCGATGGAAAAGCTGCCAAGCGCAGCCAGGCTGCCGGTGAAGAAGTCGGCGTACTTGAACAGCCCGAGTACCGCGAGGTTCAGGACGATCGCCGCGGTGACGATGGCGCGGTTGCCGCGTGGCGGCGAACTGCTTTGCGGCGAACCAGTTGCCGAGAATCGAACCCGCCAGCAACAGGACGAATAGCGGGTTCCAATAGCCATAGAACAGCAGCGAGCACACCACGAGGCACGGTATGCGCAGACGCGGATAGCGATTGATAACGGCATATAGCGCCACGATGCCGGGAAGGAATCCCAGCAGGAACGGATAGCTGTTGAACAGCATTCAGGCCAGGCTTACGCCGCCGGTGGCGATGTCATAGACGCCGCCCGTCACTGTTACCTTGCCACTGGCGACCATTTCGGCGAGCAAGGGCTGCGCCGCGGCGACAGCCTGGCTGGTCCTGCGGACGTTCTCGGCAATGGCGGCGTTCAGCAGGTTCGCGGGGTGTGCGGCCTCGGCTGCGGTCACTGCCGGCTTCAGACGATCGATCAGCCCCGGCAGATGACCCGGCAGGGCCGCGTTGTCGTGCACCGCCTTGATCGTCGCCTCGACCGCGCCGCAGCCGCGATGTCCAAGTACGAACACAAGCGGAGAACCGAGGAATTGTGCTGCGTATTCCAGGCTGGCCAGTCCTTCGTCGGTCAGCACGTTGCCTGCCACACGAACCACGAATAGGTCGCCGGGCCCTTGGTCGAACAGGAGTTCCGGGGCAACGCGGGCGTCGGAACAGCTCAGTATGGAGGCTATAGGACGATGCGTCGCCACCCGCGCGGCGCGTCCCACGGCGAAGTCGCGCACGTTCATGTGGTTCTTGCGATAGCGGGCGTTCCCCTGCAGCAGCCGGTGCAGCGCCTCGTCACCGCTGATCGTGTCGTCGGGCGGCGGGGCAGCGGCGGCCAACAAGGCGCCCACTCCGCCAAGCATAGCCCGGCGCGACAGACCGGCGCAGCGTTGACACATTCAGCTCTCCTTTCGTATCGCCGCCAGGACCTCTGTCGCGCGCGGAATCGGCGCCACGGCCCCATAGCCGGTGCATTTTAGCGCCGCCGCCACGCCGGCATAGCGCGCGGCCGCTTCCGGGTCGGCGCCGGAAAGAATTCGGGCGAGAAAACTGCCGCAGAACGTGTCTCCAGCACCGGTCGCGTCGACTACGTGGACCTCATGCCGGGGAACCAGCACCCGGTGGTCGGGAGTTGCCAGGTAGGCTCCCGATTCGCCCATCTTCAGGACCACCACCCTCGGGCCGAGGCGCAGGTAGAAGTCGAGGATCGCATCGGGATCAGTCAGGCCGGTCAGCACCGCCACATCGTCCATGCCGGGCAAGGCGTAGTCGGTCTGCGCCATGGCCGCATGGATCACCGCGGCTGCGCGGGCGGGCGGCCACAGGCGCGGACGATAGTTGGTGTCATAGGCGACCTGCACCCCATTGCCACGGGCTATGTCGATGGCGGCGAACACGGCGTCGGTGGCGGAGGTGGAGATGCCCTGGCTGATGCCGGAGACGTAGAACATGCGCGCGCCGGCGATAGCAGCCTCCGGCAGATCGGCCGGCTTGTACATCGCGGCGGCGGAATTCGTCCGGTAGTGCAGGAAGTGATGGCCGCGTTCGTCGTGGGTCACAAAGTAGACGCCAGTCTGCCAGCGGTCGGTGCGGAGGACGGTCGATGCATCGACCCCCTCCTGCTCCCACAGGGCCATGAAGCTGTCGCCCGGCATGTCGTTGCCGAGCGCAGTGATGTAGCCGACACGGGCGCCCTGGCGGGCAGCGGCGATTGCCGCATTGGAGGTGTCGCCCCCGTGCCCTTCCAAGTAGTGACGCGTTCCGTCCGGCTGCAAAGGCAACTGATTGAATTCGAGCATGGGCTCGCCCATGCACAGCAGATCGACCGTCATGCGATGGCCAGCACCTGACGTGCTGCAGCCTCGATCGCGGCGCGATCGCCGGCGGCGATGCGCTCTTCGTCGACCAGCGCGCCACCCATGCCGACGAATGCCGCGCCGGCGGCGAGGTAGGCGGCGATATTGCCTGGCTCCACGCCGCCGGTGGGACAGAAGGGCACGTCAGGAAACACACTCGCCAACGCGCGGATGTGCGCTGGGCCGCCGGCTGACGAGGCGGGAAAGATCTTCACCGCATCGGCGCCGGCAGCGCGCGCGGTGCGGACCTCGCCCGGAGTAAGGGCGCCCAGCATCAAGACGGCATTCGCCGCGCGGCAAGGTGCGGCCAGCGACGCATCGACCCAAGGTGCGACGATGAAGCGCGCACCGGCGCGGAGGCAGTCTTCAGCCGCGGCGCGGTCAGGTACCGTGCCCGCGCCGACCAGCAGCGTTGGATCGGCGGCCAGTTCGCGGATCAGCGCTGGCGCATCCGGGATGGTCATGGTGATTTCGAATATGCGCAGGCCGGCGTCGCGCAGCCACTGCACCGCGGTCGCAGCGTGCCTGGTCTCGTGCGTGCGAACCACCGGCACCACGCGAGCAGCACGGAGCTTGTCCAGCAGCGCGTGCGGCATGACATGCCCTCCCTCGGCTGGGCTGATAGTCTAACCCCGCTTCGAGCGCCATGCGGTAGGTAAGCCTTGCTAGCTTACGGCTGGGCCGTAGCTCTCCACGCGAGAGGACCCAGGTTGTGTGGGAGGGTTATTCGCCGGCCACTGCACGGGCGGCGTCGACCGTGCGATCGAGTTGGACCGCCTGCGCGCGCAGCGCGTCAACCCGCACCGCCAGGCCATCGAGGCTTCCACGATAGCGTTGCAGGCCGTCGCCGAGGCCGGACACGACCTTGCCCAGGTCGACCAGGGCACTCCGCCAGGCAGCGACCGCGACGCGCTGGTCGGCAATCGCCACCTCCAGCGCGGCAAGTGCCCGCTGCAGCCGCTCGTTCCCATCGCGCTGCACCGGGGGACGACGCAGCGGAAACTGGATGATCTGCGCGGTCGCGGATGTGGACTCTGACAAGATCTGCACTCCGACTGAGCAAAGGTTACTTAATCATGAATTCGGAACGAAATCCAGGCAAATCCTAAAAACAAATCGTTAATCCGATCAGTCTGAGCGTCAGCACGGTGACCAGCATCGCAACGGCCACCACGGTAAAGCCCCAACGAACCCAAAGATACCGGGGAGGCAACAGGTTGCGTCGCCCTGCCTCATGTTCGGCCAGTACCGCGGCAATATACGCGATGATCAGTAGGACGAGCGAGACCCAGGGCGCCGCCACGAGCGGCAGCATCAGGGCAATCCAGCCAACCAGAAGGGGAAGGATGCCAAGGCCGAGCCGGGCGCTGGAAACGGACCTCTGTCGCTGGTCGGACTGCAGCTCGAACCCCCAGTGGATGCCGCCGACAAAGGCGAGCGCAACAGCGGCATAGCCGATCAGCGCATCCAGCATGCGCGCCGCCGTATCGAGATCCGGGCCCAGGGCCGCCAGGCCACAGACAATAAAGGGGATAAGGCCGAGAGCGCTCAGCAGGACGGCGAGCCAGGGCATGGGCCCATGTGACACATGGTCCCGCGTATGGCTATGGGCAGATTGCCTGCGCTGGGTATGCTGCGGCATGAGCATCGGGCTCGAAATCATCATTGTCCTATTGTTGATCGTGCTGAATGGCGTGTTCGCGCTGAGCGAGCTTGCGCTGGCCTCGGTGCGGCGCGCCCGGTTGGCGGTGATGGAACGCAAGGGCGTGAAGGGGGCGAAGATCGCGCGCGAGCTCGCCGGCGATCCGCAACGCTTCCTGCCCACCGTGCAGATCGGCATCACTCTCGTAAGCATGTTGACCGGCGTGTTCGGCGGCGCGCGGATCGCCAGCGACATCAATGCGTGGTTCGTCACGATTCCCGCACTGGCCTCGATGGCGGAGACCCTGTCACTCGTTTTGGTCGTGGTGCTGACGACCTACCTTACCTTGGTGCTTGGCGAACTGGTACCGAAGCACCTGGCGCTACGCCGGTCGGAGCAGGTGGCGGCGGCTGTCGCGCCGTGGATCGCCGGGATGGCGAAGGTGAGCGGCCCGATTGTCTGGGTGCTCGACAGGTCGTCCGGCGCGGTGCTTCGACTGTTGGGACTGCACCGCGCGCCGCGACAGACGGTGACTGAGGAAGAGCTGAAGGCATTGCTGTCGGAAGGCGCGCAGGTAGGCGTGCTGGAAATCGAGGAACGCGACATGATCGAGCGCCTGTTGCGGCTGGCCGACAAGCCGGTCCGCGCGATCATGACGCCACGCACCGAGATCGCCTGGATCGATCGCACCGATCCACCGCCGGACATCGCCGCAGCGCTGAAATCCGCGCCGCATTCGCGCTTCGTGGTTTGCGAGGGGTCGGTGGACAACGTGGTTGGCGTAGTGCAGGCGAAAGCCATCCTGGACAGGGTGCTCGACGGCGGTGATGTCTCGCTCAGCGCGGCGCTACGCCAGCCGATGGTCGTGCCGGACACGGTGACCGCGCTGCATGCACTCGAGAGGTTGAAGGTCAACTCGCTGGGCATCGTCCTGGTGATGGACGAATACGGCAGCTTCGAAGGCGTCGTGACGGCCTCGGATGTGCTCGAAGCCATCGTCGGCGATCCTGGCGACACAGAACCCCAGGCCAATGGCGGGGAGGGTGAGGGAGATGGCGCGCTGGTGATCGACGGGATGATGCCGGTCGACGAGCTGAAGTCACGGTTGTCGTTGCCCGACCTGCCGGCGGAAGGCAGCTACCATACGGTGGCCGGGTTGTTGCTTGCCCTGCTGCGCCGCGTGCCGCGTGTTGGCGATCGCATTGTGTTCTCGGGTTGGCGATTCGAGGTGCTGGAGATGGACGGCCGGCGCATGGATAGGGTGCGGGTGACCCGCGAGCCGGCCCCGGGCGTCTGATCATGGCGACGATCCGGCAATGTGCCGTGCTGGTCGGCGGGTTGGGAACACGTCTCGGCTGCCTGACTTCGCTGACGCCCAAGCCACTGCTGCCCTGCGGCGATCGACCGTTTCTCGCCTGGCTGATGCGCGAGTTCATCCGCTTCGGTGTGGAGGAATTCGTATTGCTGACCGGCCATCTCGCGGCAGAGGTGGAAGCGCGTGTCGCAACCGTGCGGGCGTCGTTGCCGCGCGACGTGAGCATCGTCGTGTCGCGCGAGCCGATACGGGCCGGCACCGGAGGTGCGATCTGGCATGCTCGCAACCATCTCGATGAACGGTTCCTGCTTTGCAATGGCGATTCGCTGTTCGACTGCAACCTGGCCAGGCTGTTGTCGGCCGGCGATACGGATGCCGCTGGCATTATACTGCTGCGAGAGACCAGCGATGTGTCACGCTATGGGCTTGTCCGGCTGGATCGTGACGTGGTCACCGCGTTCAGCCAGCAGGCTGAGGCCGGCAAAGGCGGCATAATCAACACAGGGATCTACCTGTTCAATCGTGCGGTGCTGCATGATCTGTCGCCGGTGTGCTCGCTGGAAGCAGACGTTTTGCCGCGGCTTGCAGCACGAGGCACGCTCCGTGGAACAGTTGCCGCTGGCTACTTTCGCGATATCGGCATCCCCGACGATTACGCCCTCGCGCAGCAGGAGGTTCCGCGACTGTTGCGACGGCGCGCGTTGTTTCTCGACCGCGACGGCGTGATCAATGTCGATCACGGCTATGTCGGCACTCGCGATCGCTTCGAATGGATGCCGGGCGCGCACGAGGCAATCCGTGCTGCGACGGATGCTGGCTGGCATGTGTTCGTCATTACCAACCAGTCAGGTGTCGCACGTGGGTTGTACGACGAGGCAGCGGTCTCGGCGCTGCATGGCTGGCTGACCGACGAGGTGCGGCGCGCCGGCGGCACCATCGACGACATTCGCTACTGTCCTTTTCATCCGGATGGGATTGTTCCTGCGTATAGCAAGGCCAGTGACTGGCGCAAACCGGCACCTGGAATGCTGCTGGACCTGATGCGTGGCTGGGAACTCGATCGCGCGCGTTGTCTGCTGATCGGCGATCAGGACAGCGATATGGCGGCAGCGCAGGCAGCCGGTATCTCGGCGCTTCGCTTTTCGGGAGGAAATCTGCTGGACTTCATCCGTCCAATCGTTGTCGGGTGACCGATGTCTCTGCTGAACGGCCTGCGTGTTGTCCAGATCGGCGGAGGTCTTGCGGCTGCCGTGTGCGGCAGGCTGTTATCGGACGTGGGTGCCGAAGTCGCCTGTATTGGTGCGGATTGCTCGTCGCTGCTGGCGCGCTATCTGAATAACGGCAAGCTAATTGTCGCGCGTGAAGCGCCGGCGTCCGCCGACATGATCATTTGCGAAGGACGACCGTCGGAGCTGCGGGCGTGCGGATGCGATGCCGCGGCCCTGCGGACTGAGAATGCCACGGCGGCGCTGGTGTTTATTTCACCGTACGGTCAGACCGGACCAAAGGCGGATGACCCAGCGAGTGATCTGACGCTGATGTTTTCCAGCGGCATTGCCCGACTGCTGACCGGCCAGGTTGACGATCTCGCAGAGGCGCCAATCCGTCCGATTGGCGAGCAGTCAGCGTTCATCGGCGGGCTTGCCGCGGCCTGTGCAGCCATGCATGCGGTGCAGCCGCACATGGCGGGCGCGGTCATCGATGTGTCAATCGAGGAAGCGCTGGCGACGATGGCAATCGGCGAGCTGACCAGTGCCGGACTGCATGGCAGAAGCCGCTCACGCAAGCGCGTGAGCGACGGCAATGGGGCGACTGTGTGCATCCTGCCGGCGAGCGATGGCTACACCGCAATCTCGCCGCGGGAGGATCGTCAGTGGGAAGCATGGCTGCGGGTGATGGGTTCGCCCGAATGGGGCGACGATCTGCGCTTCGTCACCAAACCGAATCGCGTGGCCAACTGGGACACGCTCTATTCGCTGATGTCGGTGTGGAGCCGGCAGCATGACAAGCAATGGATCGCTGATGCAGCGCAGGCCGCGCGCGTGCCGAGTTTCCCATTGCGCAACTTGGCGGAACACATCGAGTCGCCGCAGCTGGCGCATCGCGGATTCTACCGCGAGATCGAGCTTGGCGGACGGGTTGTGCGGGTGCCGGGGTCGCCGTTTGGCATCAGCATGGGGCGTGCGGCGCGGCCGTCGCAGGCGCACGGACCACTGCCGCTATCCGGGATTCGCGTGCTGGATTTCAGCTGGGTGATCGCTGGACCGACGACGACGCGATATCTCGCAGCGATGGGCGCAGATGTGATCAAGGTCGAGGCACCCGGTCGCGGCGATCCTGGTCGCTCGTCAGAGCTGCATACGGTGCTTGGACAGGCGAAGCGAGGGATCGTACTTGACCTGAAGTTGCCCGAGGCGGTCGATCTCGCGCGGTCGCTTGCCGAGAAGTGCGACGTGCTGGTTGAGAACTTTGCCACCGGCGTGATGGATCGATTGGGTCTCGGTGCGGCAGCGCTGCAGCAGCGTAACCCCAACCTCATCTATCTGTCGGCATCCGGACTTGGTCGGACAGGGCCGGAGTTCGCATGCGGTCGCCTATGGCACGCTGTTGCAGTGTTATGCTGGATTTGCCGGTCTCAACCGGCATCCTGATGTGCCGCCGCGCGTAGGATTTGCCTGGCTCGATCCGATGTGCGGCCTGATGCTGGCCTTTGTTGTCGCAGCCGCGCTTTGGCAGCGGCAGCGACATGGTGGCGTCGCGAGGATCGATTTCTCGATGATCGAGGCGATGCTGTGGACGATGGCGGACCCGCTTTTGCAGGCGCAGGGCGGCGCGCCGGCAGTGCCGCTAGGCAATCGATCCGAGCACCACATGGTGCATGATGCATTTCGCTGCGCCGGCAATGATGCATGGATCAGCGTTGCGGTAGAACGCGAAGATGAGCTGCGTCGTCTGCGCTCGCTGCTTGCTGGGCAGGATCTGGCAAGCTGGCTGAAGGATCGTGACGCGGTGGACGCCGAACGTTCACTGCGCGACGCGGGTGTTGCAGCATCAGCACTGGCCGATGCATCGAGCCTTGCGGCTTCGGATCATTTGCGGCAGCGCGGCTTCTGGGAAGCTTATGGCGATGGTCTTTTGCCCGGATGGCCGTGGCGCAGCAGCTTCGGCAGACAGTCTGGGCAAGCGCCAGGGCTCGGCGCAGATACCGATGTTGTCCTGGCCGAAGTACTCGGCTTGTCGCGTGGCGAGATCGATGGGCTGCATCAATCCGGTGCGTTGGGGCCACCACGATTGGACGGATAGCCGGGATCAACGAGCCAGGGATGGCTCTTGCTGACAGGCTTGATCTCGTCTCAGCAAGCTGGGAAGGCCTCCGATGTTGTCCTGCACGTCCGTTGATCTAGTCAATTCCTCCAGTTGCCCGGCGTGTTTTTGTTGTGCCCCACAACTTCGGTCGGCTGCTCGTCGCATAAACGAGGACAGGATACTCGCAGGGCATTGAGTTTGAGTGGCCATTGCAGCCATCGCTACGGATGGCCGGCACGAGGGCCGGCCATGACACGGAGGGTGCTTACGCCACCGCCAGCGCGACTTGTTGACGTTCTGGTGGCCGGAAGGTGAAGGCGATGGCGACAGCGCCAAGGCCGATGCCGAACGAGCCGATATACATCCAGAAATAGCTGCCGAACGTGTCGAACAGCCAGCCACCAGCCCATGGACCCAACGCCATACCCGAGCGTCGAGATCGCCGCCGCGGCGCCGAATGCCGAGCCCATGACCTTCGCGCCGAAATATTCGCGCACCAGGATGGCGTAGAGCGGCATCACCCCGCCAAACGCCAGGCCGAACATGGCTGCCAGTGCATAGAATCCAACCGTGCCTTTGGTGACGATGTAAAGGCTCACGGCCAGCGCCTGCACGGCAAGCCCGGTCACCAGTGTCTGTTTCGCGCCGACCCGGTCGGCAATCAGACCGCAGACGATGCGCCCGCTGAGCGAAGCAAGCCCGGTGGTGCCGAACACGGTGGCTGCGGTCATCGACGAAATGCCGCAATCGACCGCGTAGCTAATCATATGGAAGATCGGCCCCGAGTGGGCGGCACAGCAGCAGAAGAAAGTCAGCGAAATCGCCGCGAACTGCGGGGTGCGGATCACCTCACCGATGGTGAAGTCGCGTCCGCCCGCACCGCGATCGGCAGCGCCGCCGATCACCTCTCCGGCGGGTGGCCGGCGTACGAACAGAGCCGCGGGTATGATCACCACGAGTGCCAATACACCGATGGTGAGCATTGCGCTGCGCCAGTCATAGTTGGTGATGATCCAGCGCGACAGCGGCGCCACCAGCAACGAGCCGAGCCCCATGCCTGACGATACCAGGGCGACAGCCAGGCTGCGGTTGGCGGTGAACCATCGGGTCACGCTGGCGGTCAGCGGCGTATAGAAACTCCCGGCCGCGAGCCCGACTAGCAGGCCGAACAGCAGCTGGAACTGCAGCAGCGTTGCAGCCAGGCTTGCCCCGATCAGGCCGACGCCCAGGATCACGCCACCTGCCAAAACCACCATCCGGGTCCCGAAGCGATCCGATAGCGTGCCCCACATGAACGAGCCGAAGCCCATGGCGAGGAAGGCGAGCACGGCGGTGAACGAGATGCCCGTGCGTGTCCAGCCCATGTCCTGGGAAATCGGTTGCAGGTAGACGCCGAGTGACATCATCGACCCCATGCCGATGCATGTGACGATCATGCCGATGCCGACGATAACCCAGCCGTAGAAGAGCTTCATGGCCGTTCCTCATAGCGGTCGTGATGGCGCACCCAGTCGCTCAGGTTGCCGTTGATCGTTTCGTCGCGTCCGTTGGGGACGATGTCAAGGAAGGCATAGCTACCCAGAAAGAGCTCACCGCCTCGGCCGTAGGACGAGTAGGTGTGGAAGATCTGTCCGTCCGCGTCCTTGTAGAACACGCTGCGGCCCGAGAGCTCGTCGCTCATAGGTGGCCGCGTGTCATAGTTGTAGTAGACCTGACCGCTGGCGATCTGCTCGGGCGTGAACGACACGTTGAAGTCGTAGTTGAAGTCGTTGCCATGCGACGACACCCACTTGACGTCCCAGCCCATGCGGCGCCGGAACGGCTCGGTCTTCGCAAGCGGTGCGCGCGCAACGACCGCGTAGGCCACGCCATGATGCCGGATGTGCATCAAGGCGCCGATCGCGTGGTCCAGCTCGAACGAACAGCCGATGCAGCCTTCCGACCAATCCGGCCCGAACATGAAGTGCTTGATCACCAGCTGGTTCTGGCCATCGAACAGGTCAGCAAGCGTTTCCGGGCCATTGGGACCTTCGAACACGTAGTTCTTTTCCACCCTGACCCAGGGCAGCGCACGACGTTCGGTGCTTAGCTGGTCGCGCAGCCGGGAGAACTCCTTTTCCTTGCGCAGCAGTTCCTTGCGGGCGGCAAGCCATTCATCGCGCGATACGACCTGATGTTGCATTGCTCTGGTCTCCTGTTGTGGCGAGGTATTCGGCGAAACGTTCGAAAGTGCTGGTCCAACCAGCGTTGTGGCTGTCGCGCAACGCGGCTGACGCGAACGGCGTTTGGCGCAGGGTGAGCCTGGTCGCGCTGCCTTCTTCGTCGAACGTCACTGTGGTCAGCAATTCGTTGTGTGGCACATCGGCGCCAGGGTTTTCCCAGGCGAAGGTGAATACGATGCGCTCGGGCTCGACGATCTCGCGGTAGACACCACGCTTCCAACGCTCGGTGCCCTGCGGCGAGCGCATGCCGAACCGATAGGCGCCGCCAACGCGCACATCCATCTCGCAGTGGATCGTTGTAAAGCCCTGCGGTCCCCACCAGCGCGCGATGTGCTCGGGCTGCGTCCAGGTCTTGAACACAAGCCGGCGCGGCGCATCGACAACGCGTGTGACGATGAGTTCGCGTTCGTCACTGCTTGCGGCCACGTGGCTTCTCCTTGCCTTGCAGTTCGCTGAGGTAGCCCTCCAGGCGATCCAGGCTCTGCTCCCAGAACACGCGATAGTGCTCCAACCAATCGGCCGCGCTTTTCAGCGGGCGCGGTTCCAGCCGGCATGGCCGCCACTGCGCGTCCCGACCCCTGGTGATTAGTCCGGCGCGCTCCAGTACCTTCAAGTGCTTGGAGATGGCGGGAAGGCTCATCTCGAATGGGGCGGCGAGCTCGGTCACCGAGGCCTCGCCGGATGCGAGCCGTGCCAGGATCGCGCGACGGGTCGGATCCGCGAGGGCGGCAAAGGTGCTCGTGAGGGGGTCGGGCAGCTCCATGTAACCTATTAGTTAATTAACTACCAGGTTAAATAGGCTGGCAATCCTCTCCTGTCAAGTAGGCCGCCGGTTAGGCGACCACGCCGCGAACGGCTCGAATGATCGCCGCGAAAGACCTTGGCCCGTCCGGTTCGCCCGCGAGATACGCCAGCTTCGTCAGACGACTTATCTCGTCTCGTCGCTCGGCAGGCATCGCCTGAACGCGCTGCGCCCCGCGGCTGGGGCCGGTCGCAAGGCTTGTCCAATAATCATCAAACGAGTCGAAGTCGAAGCTCACCACAAGGGGCACCTCAACGACATCGGACAAGCCGGTCTGGTTCCATAGCTCTGCCTGACCATTGGCCCGGGCCAATGGGCGGGATCGAAGGAAGTCACGGATTTTCCGCAGCCCCTCATCCAGGACGGCACCGGTATCCATAAGCATGTCAGCGGCGGTGAACCCGCCCCAGAAGTCGAACGTGCCACAGGCAACGACCCCACCGGGCCGCGTCACGCGGCGCATCTCCGCTGCGACCTTTTCAGGCTCCGGGATCACGTCGATGGCCAGCATCGAAACGCTCGCATCGAACGAGGCCGTGGCATAGGAGAGGCGGCGAGCGTCGCCATGTTCGTACGATATGCCGGCATGCGAGCGGCGGCGACGGGCTCCCTCCAGGTAGGGCTCGGATGCGTCTACCCCCACCGCCTGGCAGCCCATCTGTGCGAGCGCCAAGGTGATGGTGCCTGTGCCGCATCCAACATCAAGCACACGCTGCCCCGTCTGCACCCCGGCAAACGCCAGAAAAGGCGCGGCTATGCGAGCACTCCATCGGCCCATGAACCGTTCATAAATATCCGGATCAGTTGCGGCGAATGCCGGAATGGCGTCGCTCATTGTTGGTTTCTCCACGATGGTCTTTCAGGCGCAACAAGATCGCCAGCTGTGCCTATCGATCTAGTCGGCCCTGCTGTGCTCCACGACGGCCTGCGAGGCGAGTGTCTCTCGCACGCCTCTGATCACATCGGTTCGCACGCCGACCACATTCCCGGACGACGTCCAAACCTTCACCACGAGTTGCAGGGAATTGTCGGCGGCACTGAGTTCGAGCGTCACTGCGGGGGCGGGGCTGTCGACGATGCGTGCGTCGGATTCAAAAAGACCTCTGACCGACGAAAGTGCGCGTTCGAGGTCGATGGTCTCTGCTACTGGGAAGTGGAGCTCGATGCCGCGTACTGGATAGAAGCTGAAATTGCGCAGCGGCTGTCCCCAGACACTTCCATTGGGAACGATGATCTGCACGTTGTCCGGGGTTACCAGTTCGGTCCAGAACAATGAGAGTTCCTTGACCGTGCCTTGAATGCCCCCGACCTGTACGGAATGGCCGATCCTGAACGGCCGGAAGATCAGCAGCATCACACCCGCAGCCAAATTCGACAGGGTTCCTTGCAGAGCCAGCCCGACGGCAAGACCGGCAGCGCCCAGAACGGCGATGAGGCTGGTGGTCTGAATGCCGAACTGCGACAGGACGGCCAGGAATGTGACCGTGAGGATCAGATAGCGGACGATCGCACCAAAGAAACCGACGAGCATCTGGTCGAGATGCGGGGTCCTGGTGAGCGCTTTGGCAACCAGCCCATGTGCCTTTCCCGACAGCCACAGGCCGATGATCAGGATGGCGACCGCACCGAGCACGTTGAGCCCATTGGCCACGATCAAGGGCAGATACATGCTGACGTCGCGTGTCACCGAGTTGGCGATGTGATCCGGCATAGGGTCAGCCCTCCACGACGCCTACGGAGGTGCGGGTCCGTCCCGTGGCGCTAGAATTCTCCGCTGCGATATGCCTCATCGAGGCGTTCGGCATCCTCTTCTGAGGGTTCGGGCCACGCCTCGCCGCGACGACGCAGGGCGCCGGTGAAGTTGGGCGGGCGTTTGGCGTTGAATGCCTGGCGGCCTTCCTCGCCGTCCGTGGTCACCTGGATCAGCAGGTTGTTGATCAGCGTCTGCACGTGCCACGCCTGATCCGTCGGCAGATCGCCGAAGCGGACGACGAACTCCTTCATCATGCGCACCGCGACGGGCGGCAGCTTGACGATGTGCCGCGCGTACTTTTCCGCCCGCTCCATCAGCTGCGCGTGCGGTACCACGTCGTTCACCAAGCCGATGCGCAACGCCTCCTGTGCATCGAACGGCTCGTCGGTCAGCAGGATCTTCATCGCGTCCGCATAGCGAAGTTGTTTGATGAGCAGGCTGGCGCCTGGCCCATGCCCAATCCATCCCTGTGACAGCAGCGAGAACTTGAACCGCGCATTCTCGGCACTGGCGATGCGGATATCGGTAGACGATAAGAAGCACATACAGTCCCGCGCCCGCCGCCCACCCGTTCACTGCGGCGATCACCGGCTTCCACACGCGCGGATAATGGTCGCCGAAACGTCCATCCACACCGGTCTTCTGCCCGTGCACGGTGCCCGCAAGTGGCCAGAAGATGCGGTTGGTGCGCAGATACTCGCGCTCTTCCTCGGTGATGTTCTTGCGCGGTGCGAGGTTGTGCCCACCACAGAAGTACCGGTCGCCGGCACCGGTCAGGATCGCGCAGCGGATGTCGCGATCCTCCCACATGTCGATCCACGCCTCGGAGATCTCGTCCGACGTCTCCTTGTCGAAGATGTTCGCCTTCGCCGGATTGTTCAGCGTGATATAGGCGACGCCATCGCGCTTTTCGTATTTCAGAGCCATCAGGTCAGCGCCCTTCCCCTGCGCGCGATGAACTCGGGGAACGCGTCCTCGGCTTTGGCTCCGCGCATTACGTGCGTCGTGTATTGGTGCTCCATCTCATAGGCACGTTCGAGGCTTTCGCCTTTCTGTTCGAGCAGCAACTGCTTGACACCCATGACGGCCCCGCGGTGATTATCCGCGATCATGCGCGCGATCTCCATGGTCCTGTCCCGCAGCTTGTCGCGGGGCACCAGGTGGTTCAGCAATCCGATGCGATACGCCTCCTCGGCTGCGACAATGCGCGCGGTGAACAGCAGCTCCTTGGCCATCGGCCAGCCGATCTGCGCACCGAGTGACCAGGTGCTGTTGATCCGACCGTATGCCGCCGCAAGAAAACGGAACTTGGTGTCCTCGCAGCCGATGCGCATATCGAGCGACGAGGACAGCACGGCGGCACCGCCATAGGCCAGGCCGTTCATCATGCCGATCGTCGGCTTGGCGGAGCCCGCGATGTCATAGGCGCGGCGACCCTCGCGCATCGCCTCAAGCTGTTCGAACGTATATCGACGATCGTCCTCGCGCTGCTCGTGAATATCGCCGCCGGCCGAGAACGCCTTGGTGCCCGCGCCGGTGATCACGATGCAGCCGACCCCGTCGTCGGAATCCATCGCCTTCACCGCAGCGTGCAGCTCGGCCGATAGCTTGCGGTTCATTGCGTTGAGCTTGTCAGGACGGTTCAGGGTAATCGTGCCGACGCCGTCCTCTACGTTCGTCAGAATGTGTTCGTAGCCCATGGATTCTTCGCCTCCTCCGTCGTGGCCGGCCTGGTCAGGCCCATTCGTCGCGGTAACAGTGCCATGACGGAGAGCCGGCACAAGCCCGGGCTGGGGAGCCGCGTGCAGGTTGCAACTCGGCCCCTATGCCCGCGACGGGGCGTCAAAACGGGCCTCACCAGCGGTCTCACTGTAACAGAACTGAGATATTCAGTCGCAACCTTTCGGCATAAGGCTTCAATCAACAAGGAGAGTTCGCCGCATGCGCTTACCGCTCGCTACCGTTGGTGTCTTCATTTCGTGGATATCTGCCGCCCTGGCCCAACCCCAGCCGCATAACGTCATGCTTTTCGTAGCGGACGGGCTACGGCCCGGCATGGTCAACGAGCAGACGGCGCCGGCGATGGCCGCTCTGCTGGCACGCGGCGTCCGGTTCACCAACACCCACTCGCTTTTCCCGACCTTCACCACTGCCAACGCGTCGGGCATAGCGACAGGACACCTGCTGGGTGATACGGGGGACTTCAGCAACACGATCTACACTGCGTTTCAGGTGGCTGGCGCTGGGGAGAGCATCACTCCATCCCTTGAGAGCGATCCTGTGCTGGGCGATGTCGATGAACATTTTTCCGGCGACTACCTGAATGAAGAAACTATTCTCAAAGGCGCACGTACGGCGGGATACTCGACAGCGAGCATCGGCAAGCTCGGTCCGGCGCTGATCTTCGATCATACCGAGCGGACGGGACAGCATACCATTCTCGTCGACGACATGACCGGCCGCGCCGGCGGGATTCCTCTGTCTGACGAACTGAAACAGCGGCTGGCTGCTGCCACCCTGCCCCCTCAGGCTCCCACCCGCGGAGACAACGGAAAGGCTGGTACGAATGTGGTTCCTGGGACCACCGTCGCGAATGTCGATCAGCAGAATTTCTTTGTAGATGTCGCGACAAAGGCGGTGCTGCCCCTGTTCAGGGAGCGCGGGAAGCCTTTCGTCATGGTGTTTTGGTCTCGCGACCCCGATGGAACGCAGCACAATCAGGGCGATAGCCTCGGCCGCCTGATACCTGGAATCAATGGCCCCACCTCACTCGCCGCGATCAGAAACGCGGACAATGATCTCGCGCGATTGCTCGAGGCCTTGAAGGAGCAAGGGCTCGACGGCAACACCGATGTGATCCTCACCTCGGATCATGGATTCTCGACGATCAGTAAGGAGAGTGCGACAAGTTGGGCGGCGACGCAGAGTTACAAGGATGTTCCCCCACACCTGCTGCCGCCTGGCTTCATTGCAATCGATCTTGCTCGCGCGCTAGGGCTTCCCCTTTATGATCCCGACGCAAAGAACGCGCTGGTGGACGTTGATGCATACCCGGTGCGCGGCAACGGCGTGATCAGTGACGATCCCGCACGTCCTGTTGTCGTCGTCGCAGCCAATGGCGGATCCGACCTTGTCTACTTGCCGACTAGAGATGGGGCATTGGCTGCCAAAATTGTCTCGGCTCTTTCCAGGCAGGATTATGTCAGCGGTCTTTTTGTCAATGACGACCTGGGGACCATTCCAGGAACGCTCCCAACATCGGCAATCGCCTTTCGCGGAACCGCCGCGACACCTGCGCCAGCGATCATCGTAAACTTCCGCTCGTTTTCGGTTGGTTGCGCGGATGCCACCACATGCGGCGCTGAAATTGCCGATACTGGACTGCAGCAAGGCCAGGGTATGCACGGGAGCTTTTCCCGCGCTGACACGCGCAACATTATGGGTGCTGCCGGGCCCAGCTTTCGCGAACATTTTGAGGATGACGCACCTGCCAGCAACGCCGATATCGGAATGACTATCGCCCGACTGCTGCGATTGAACATCCAGCCGAAGGGCAAACTTGTCGGACGCGAGCTGACCGAGGCGATGCCCGACGGATCGATGCCGCCGTACAGTTCGGCGACCTTGCGTTCAGGGCCGGATGCCATGGGGAACGTGACCGTTCTTCTGACGCAGAAGGTTGGCGATGCAACTTACTTCGATGCCGCCGGCTACGCCGGACGGACCCTGGGCCTGCCGGGTGAGGCGAGCCGACAGCCGCCCGTCCGAGCTGAGGCTAGGTCCCAATAGAAGGCGAGCCTGCCAATGACGGGATCTTGGGAAAACGCCATTGACGCTTTGCCGTCACCGCTCAGTAATGCTGCGATAGGCAGCGCGACAATGTGCAGACTGCTAAAAGTGTACGCGGCCTGATAATCGAGCTCGTCGCGGAGGAATGAATAACAATATCGTTGGGAGTAGCGTCATGGAACTTCTCAAGCACCTACCAGAGTCCGATCGCGCCGACCTTCAGCGAGGCATTGCGCATCAATACGCACGCCGGCTCCTGGATCTTCGTTTCCGGCCAAGTCGGCGTGCCATTGCCGCCCGATAAAGGCAGCGTCACATTCGAACAGGAGGTGCGCACGACATTCGAGCGCATCCGCGATTCGCTCGGGAAACTCGGCGCTGGCATGGACCATGTCGTCAGCATCAAGACCTATCTGACAGACCTCGGTCCCTACGCTGTGTTCTCACGCATCCGCGGAGAGTTCTTTCCGCAAGACCCGCCCACCAGTACCGCCGTGCAGGTCGCCGGCCTGCTGCTGAACGCGAAGATCGAGATCGACGCCGTCGCCTTTCTGCCCGCCGGCCCTGCCGCGTGAAAGCGACTCTGGCCGAGTACCGTTCCCGAACCTCCGTTCGGCACCTCAAGGTATATTGGCGGCGCTTGCCTGCAGCCATTTGTTGGTGCAGCGCGTGCCTGCAAATCCAGGAACAAGAAACAGGAGCCGGGGATGGCGAAGGAACTCACCTTCAGGGATGAGGCGGCGGCAGAGTACGACCGTGCCTTCGCGCATGTCACGGCGTACTTTATGCCCTTTGTGTTGCGCGCAGCCCGCGTTGCGCGGGACATGCGCGTCCTCGACATAGCCACGGGCACTGGGCTCTCCGCGGAAGCGGCCCTCGCCGCTGTCGGCCCGACCGGTCGCGTCACCGCCGCCGACATCTCGCCGGCCATGGCTGAGAAGGCGCGCGAGCGCCTCGGCAAAGCGCCGAACGTTTCCGTCTCGGTTGAGGACGGGCAGGCGCTTTCCTTCCTGGAGGAGAGTTTCGATGCGGTGCTGTGCAATCTCGGACTGATGTTCTTTCCCGACCCGGTGCGGGGCCTCAAGGAATTTCGTCGCGTGCTGCGTCCCGGCGGGCGCGCTGCTGTCTCGGTCAACACGGTGGTAGAGCGCTCCTACAACCATCAGATCAATGTCGCAATATCGCGCTACGTACCGAGCCTCGCTGAAGCCGTCATCCGGACTTTCGCGCTCGCTGAAGCGTCACGACTGCAGTTGCTCTTCAATGAGGCTGGCTTCACTGACTTCGAGACCGATACGGTGAGCCACACCTTCGTGCTGCCGTCGTCCGACGCTTATTATGGTCCCTTTGAACGCGGTGGCGCTTCCACCGGTCAGGCGCTGACCGCACTTCCAAATGAGTTACGCCGCGCCGTACGTGAAGAGGTGCGGCGTGGCCTAGCTGACACGGGCGGCCCAGTCGAAGTGGAAGCGGAGTACCGAATTGCCAGCGGCCGGCGCTAGGGCATGATTCACGTCTCCGGCAATGGTGCCACTATGTGCTGCTCGGTGAACATGCAATGCTCAAGCAAGCCGTTATACTCGCCAAAGGCTCAGAACGTCCTGTAAGACATGGACCGATCAATAACGTCCTAATCACTTGACGGTTTCTCTGGCTGCGATGCGGGCGCGGCCTGAGTCGCGGCGGCGGTGTGCGGCGCCGGAGTCTTGGCGATCGCGCCGGTCATCGGGATGAAGAACACGCCGATGTCACGCTTGGAGTGGACTTTGCCCTCTTCATCCTTGGTGTAGACGTACAGCACTTGGCCACGCTTGAATGGCTGACCGATCGGAATGACCATCCGACCGCCTGGCTTCAGCTGCTTGAACAGATCGGGCGGCGCGTATTGAGCGGCGCAGGTCACGATGATAATATCGAAGCCGCCTTGCACTTCCGGCCAGCCATAATAGCCGTCACCCACGCGCGTATGGACATTGCGATAGCCGAGCGGTGCGAAGATTTTCCCCACTGCCTTGCCAAGCGGCTCGATGATTTCGATGGAGTATGCTTGCTTCACGATGCGTGAGAGCAATGCGCTCTGGAAGCCGCTGCCGGTGCCAATCTCCAGCGTCACGTCCTCGGCCTTCGGCTTGCAGACCTGCGACATGTAGGCTTGGCCCAGATAGTCCGATAAGGCCGATCCATAACCCAGTCCCCATGGCTTGGGATCCAACTCATACGCGTCACCTGGCGTCGCACGGTGCTCGGAATAGATGTAGTGGAAGTATTCGCGTGGGACCGCTTCGAAGGCAGCCATCACGGCTGGGTCTACCGCGCCAAGATGGGCCTTCAGATAGCTCTCAATGAGATGCATGGCGGCCGGCTTGCGTTTCTGAATCGCGTCGAACTGTGCATCGGTCAGGCTGACCGGGCGACCGGACTCCTGCATTGCCTTCTCATACGCGGCGAGAGTCCACGCCGCCGCTGGCGCGCGGTGCGCGAATCCCAGCGCGCCGGCCGCGGCAATTACTCCGCGGCGCGTGATCCTACTGATATGTGCTGCCAAACCGGGCTCTTTCTTGCTGCTGGAAACGTTATCAGGGCCAGCACATACAGCAGCGCGGCAGAGAGCAGAACCCGGCTGAAGCCGGCCTCTCGTGCAATCAGGTTGGCGAGTGGCGTCGCCACCACAGAGAAGGCGCCGTTCAGACCCCATGCCCAGGGCAGCAATGCGCCGGAGCCGGTGCGTGCCAGACCCAGCGGGAATGGGAACCCAAGCGCCACCGACACGGGCGCCAGTGCGACCAGCACCAGGGCGGCACGAACGATCCAGGGAAGGTCGAGGGTCGCCAGGATCGCTGGCTGCAGCCCGGCCAGTGTGATGGCGCACCACGCCACGATGATCAGGCACGCAATGCCGATGGCGTGGCGTGAGGAGGCTCGGTCCGCCAGCATGGCGCCCAGACCGGAAAATACCAGCATGCCGGTAAGCACCAGAGCGAAGCCCGAGGTGCGATCGTTCAGCCAGAGGCTCGCCTTCTCGATCATGAAGATTTCGATGAACAGGAAGCCGAGGCCGAGCGCCGGGAAGTAAGGATCGGCCGCAGCACACCGGTTTCCGACAGACCCAATCTGCGTGGCGCGGCGAGCGGGACCAGCAGCACGAGGATGGCGATCACCACCGCCTGGGCCAGCACCGCAAGATTGACCAGAGCCCCGATCTCGGCCTGCGGCAGGATTTCAAGCCGCTGCAGAATGGTGCTGAGCTGATCCAGTCGCAACACGGCGTAAAAGAACGGCCGGTCCATGGTGATGGGCGTCAGATTGAAGGCCGTGCTGGATGGCGTCGCGTGATCCTCCAGTACCCCCGTGCTTCGTCGGCAATCGCATCATCGGGACCATCGGAGGTGACCTCGCCGCTGGCGAAGGAGACGGCCGGCAGGTCGTTGTATATGCCGGCGCGCGCGGTGGTTGGATCGAGCCCCGGATACCACGACACATCGAACGAGCGATCGTCGCAGAATTTCCGCACAGTTGCGATGCGCGCCGCATCCCATGGGCGGTTGGACAACAGAACGCGCGCGCTCCAGGCTGAGCGATACACCACCACATGCGCGCCGGGATCGGCGATACCCGCAGCCAACAGCGCAGCGCGCGCGGTGCCGAGTACGCGCAATGCGTACACCGGGAAGTCACGGATAGACACCGGGATGGAGACGATGCCACCCGGTGCCAGCGCACGCACGTCGTTGGCGAGGGCCTGAACGGTGAAGGCACTGGCATTGGCTTCTGCCGCATCGAGGAAGTCGGCGGAGATATCGATGATGTCATATCGCGCGCCGCCCAGAACCGCAGCAACCGGGCTGCTGCCGGACAGGCTGGCGCGCTGGGTGGGCTTCCAGGGCGGAGAAGGACCTAGGCCTTGTTGCAGCGAGCGCAGCAGAACCGGCTCTGACTCCAACACGTCCGCATGTGCTGCGCCGAGTGCCAGCACTTGCGCGACCCGAAACCCACCTGATGCGCCGGCCAGCAGTACGTTCGCACGCGGGATGAGTTCGTACGGAAGTGCGTCCAATGATGCGGGTGCGTAACCCACATCGATACCATCCGGCTTCGGCAGTGCGGCAATCCGATTGCCGTCGCGATACAAGCCGAAGGTCTGCGGCGGCCCTGGGACACCAAGCATGCCTGCGTTGTTGGAGATGTCGGTGTCCACTCGTTCGGTGAAATCGTCGAGCAACGTGTAATCGCCGCGCGGCGACAGCACGGTTGCCGCGACGCGCGCATCCGGGGTGTGCAGCGGCGCGTAGATCGCCTTGAAGTCGTTGAACTGCGCCTGATTGTTGAGCAGCAGCAGCGCCTCGGCAGCCACAAGTGTCGCGGCCGCCGCGGCGATACTGGCCCAGCGCCAGCGTCCCGCCGCGAACCAGGCGCTCGCCGCCAGCGGTATCAGCAGCACGGGCACCAGGTAGAAGGCATGCACGACGAACATCATCGCCAGCACGAGGGCAGCGCCCGCGCCTGCGCCAGTCAGGTCGTAGCCATAGACATGGCCGATGCGGTCGGCATGCAGCACGAACGTCAGGCTGATGAACAGGCCGGTCAAAAAGAAAAAGGGCAGCAGGCACGCATAATAGCCAGCGATGTTCCAGAGCTGTGGCTGCCAGGTCGTCGGGTTCTGCAGTTGCAGCGGATTGAATGGATTGATCGTGGTGAAGTAAAAGCCGATTGCCGCGGCAGCGACCAACAGCGCCGGCAACGCGGCGAGCAGCGTCTCGCCATGACGCGCCGCCTTGTCGCGGCACAGCGCCAGCAGCACACCGCTGAAGGCGAAGCCGACCATCACGATGGAGATCACCCAGTAGCCGTACTCGGACCACTTCGCGACGGCGAAGTACCGGGTGAGGGCGGTCTCGTATCCCACTGCCGCCATCGAGACCAGAAACAGCGGCAGCAGACTGAATTTATCGTGGCGTCGCGTCACGGCCATACGGTCCGTGTCATGAATCCCGCGAGCAACGCATTGAACCGCGCCGCGTCATCGACGAACAGCGCATGGCCGGCGCCTTGGAACACCGCGATCTGGGTGCCCGGGCGATTATGTGCGAGATTCGCGGCCTGCTCGGCCAACCAGCCGGCGCGGACGACATACAGTACCGGCTTGTCCGTCGAGTAGATCGCGTCTCTCCAGTAGCTGCGTGGCATCGGATAGGCGAGCAGGGCTCGGCTGGCCGCCTCCGGTGTGTGCAGAGTGGCCTCGGTGAGACGATCCAGATACGCGTCACTCTGGCGGTGCAGGAACATCCCGGTGACGAAGCGGTGCATGGCGATCGCGTGCGGCATCACCGGTCCGGGGCGATGCAGCCTTGGCGGCGGAGGCGGCTCCTCGCCCACCGAATTGTCTACCAGCACCAGCCCCGCGACCATCAGGTCGCCATGTGCCCGCACGTAGGCCAGCGTGTCCAGTACCCCCAGTGACCAACCGACCAACAGCGCCGGCATCGGCGCCAGGTTGCTGACCAACTCGGCGAGATCCTGGCCGCGCCGCCTCGGTTCGTATCCCCAGGTTGGCGTATCGGAGTCACCCTGACCGCGCGGGTCGAACGCCACGACGTGATAGCCTGGCGCGAAGGCGCGGAGCTGCGGCTGCCAGATCCAGGCGGGCATCGTCCAGCCTGGAACAAAGACGATGGTGTGGCCCGTCGATGGTCCCGCTTCCAGGTAGTGCAGCCGCACCCCGTCGCTGGTGACGAAGTAGCGGCTCTGCATCGCGTCCTGCGCTGCCGCCGTATGGAAGGAGGTCAGCGCCAGAATTGCCAGGAACGCGGCAGCGATGCGCATGCCGCCACAACACAAAGTTGCACCGCGTCGTGTCAACGACTGTGTGGTCACCTGGGCTCGGTAAGGTGCCTCAGCTCTGCCGGACGCCGCAGCACGATCAAGCCATTCTCGACGTCGATGATCCCGTCCTCACGCCATAAGCGCAGCTGCTTGTTCACGCTCTCCCGAGACGAGGCCACGAGGTTGCTGAGGTCGCGCTGCGACAGGCGAATGTCGATGCGGGTGCCGGCGGAGCCTGCCCGTCCGTAGTCGTCCGCCAGCTTCAACAGGACCCGCGCAAGGCGCTCGGGGAGGTCGAACAGGGCGATCTCCTCCAGCGCCATGCTGGTGCGGCGGACCCTGTCACACAGCACGGCGATCACCCGCAGCGCGAGATCGTGGTTCTGCGCAAGGAACGGCAGGAACTGACGGCGCTCCACTACCAGCAGCAGTGAGTCCTCGGTCGCCGTGCCATCCGCACTGCGTGGCTTGCCATCGAGCAGGGCCAGCTCGCCGGTGATCTCGCCAGGGTTGATGACATTCAGTGTGACTTCCTTTCCCTCGGCGGACACCGTGCTGATGCGAACCCGCCCTTGCAGGACCACCATCATCGACGACGCGTTGTCGCCACGCTGGAAGATCGTCTGCCCGCGACGGATAACGTCGCTCGGAGGCGAACTTCAGGATCTCGTCCAGCTCCGCCGGCTGCATAGCGGCGAAGAGCTGGCTGCCCAACAGGGCCTCACGTTTGCCGTCGCGCTCTAGCCTGGCCACGTACGTCTCCCGGTCCCGATGCCCCGCCCGGCGGTTGTGTCCGCTCTGGGCGATTCCCGGGCCCAGTATGCGCGTCCTGTTACAGATGTGGTATCCCGCGGTCGCGGTGGACAAGGAGGCGTGATGTCGGTCGCTTGAGGATGCGGCTCGTTTTGCTCTGGCGCACGAGACGCCATGGCCGCGCGACCTGCGGGCGCATCTCGAGGCGGGCTTCTTCGAGCCGCCGCCGCACAACGAGATCCTTGGCCCGATCCGACCGCGTGGTGGTCCAAACGGGTTGATCTTACGCAGCGGTTCGGTGCTGGCGCGCTGGGGCGACACGCAGCAGGTCGATTTCACCTTCTCCGTCGCGAAGAGCTATCTCAGCCTGCTGGCCGGCATTGCGGTCGGCGACGGGCTGATCAGGGAGCTGGACGAGCCGGTTGCGCTTACGGTCACCGACGGCGGGTTCGAGGGACCACACAACGGCGCCATCACCTGGCGGCACCTGCTGCAGCAGACGTCGGAGTGGGAAGGGACGCTGTTCGGCAAGTCCGATGTCATCGATCGCAATCGGAACCTCGCCTTGGAAGGGAAAGGGCGGAAGGGCGATGCGCGGCCGCTGCGTCCGCCAGGCACCTTCTGGGAATACAACGACGTGCGGGTGAACCGGCTGGCACTGGCGTTGCTGCACCTGTTTCGCCGACCTCTGCCGGAGGTGTTCGCCGAGAGGATCATGCAGCCGATCGGCGCGTCGGACACGTGGAGCTGGCATGGCTATCGCACATCCATGGTCGAGATCGACGGGCGGCCGATGGAGTTTGTGTCCGGCGGCAGCCACTGGGGCGGCGGCATTGCGATTCATGCAGAGGATCAGGCACGCGTTGGATCGTTGATGCTGCATCGTGGTGTGTGGAATGGGCGGCTTCTGTTGCCGGAAGGCTGGATCGAGGAGTCGCTGAAGCCATGCGCGCTGCATCCGGACTATGGCCTGCTGTGGTGGCTGAACACCGGGCGGACGCGTTATCCGAGCGCGAGCGAGGCGAGCTTCTTTGCGAGTGGCGCCGGAGGAAACATCACCTGGATCGATCCGGAGCACGACCTGGTCGCGGTGATGCGTTGGTTAGATCCAGCTTCAGTGGACGGGTTCATCCGGTTGGTGATGAGCATGCTTTGAGCCAAGCGCCGGGTGCGTCCCGCCCAACTCATGTCGAGGGGGGACCTCCCTCGACGATTGCCGCATAGCCGGCGCTTGCAGACTTCCTGAGTTGAATGTGCGGTCGATACTCGTCGCTGTCATAGAAGCGGCGGGCTGCGATGAAGACCGGGGTTACCTTAAACGCTGCGGCATCGGTGACATTCCCATAGTGCGCATCGCACTAGGGTCCCTTTAGACAGCAAAGAGCGACCAGCATCGGTATCACCAAAACTCGTCGCACTGGCTTAGTGATCGGGAAGCTCAGGCGAGTGACTGAACCGCTCTTTCTCGCGGTCCGCCACTCGTCATTCGCTTCAATGATGGCAGTAGCACCCTACTCGCTCCGGATGTCTCGTCGGATCGCTTGCACAGCAGCGGATACTTGCGCGTCGGTGCCCAACCGACCGAGAGTGGCACTCGCTTTCCTCGGATCGCCCCCATAGACACCGACCGATGCGCCGGGCTTCGGCGCCTGCTGAAGCTGCTGAAGGCGAACCAGCGAAGGATCGACAGCGAGCATCAGCGAGGTATCCATCAAGTCTGCATGCGTCCCGACATCTGCGCCAAGACCTCGCGCCTGCAACTCTTTGGCAAAGACCGACTCGACGGCCTGGTAATACTCCGGGATATAGCGCACGCGCGCCCGCGGTGTTGCGCGCGACGAGGCCCACTTCTCGTTCAGTCGCTCTGCCGCCACCTTCAAGCTGGACTGATAGCTGCCGTGATCACCGAGCAGCACAATGTTGCTGAAGCCGTGAATGCGGAAGCTTTCGGCTGCGGACTGGACTGTCCGTTCAAATACGTCCGTCGGCACGGTAATCGTGCCAGGAAACTGCATATGGGACGTTGGCGGGTCAGTGTCGCCCTCCGGAACGTAGGCGATCACCGGCGCAACCAGCGCATCGCCAAGTTGGCGCGCAATTCGGCCAGCCAAGACAGCAGCCCGAGCGTTGTGCTTTCCGACCGCCATGTATGGGCCGCTCTGCTCGGTCCCCCCGATGGGGATGATGATCGTTGTCTTGCCGGCGTGCACCGCATCGCGGATTTCGGTCCAAGTCAATCGCTCAAGCTGTAATGTGTTGGGCACCTGAGCAATTGAGGCGGACGTTGACAAAGCCAGGCCGCAGAGCGTGGCGAGGAGCGCACGGGACGCTGAGTTCCGGCTCAACGGTGGTCGGCCCCGGCAGACCATCACACCGCCATCACTGAGGACCGCAGCCATCTCGTCTATTATGGCGTCCCTACGCGTTCCTTTCCTCTTCAGTCACCCGAACCCAAGAAATCCTGGCATATCGCTGATCGGTGGCGCTGCCTGCAGACGCGCCAGATCGGGTACCGGTCTCGCGGTGCGCTGATCGCCGGCAAGCAGCGCCTCCAATTCGGCTGCGACCGACAGCACGAACGCATCGCCCCCGCGCGGTCCAACGATCTGCAGGCCGAATGGCATGCCTTTGCGATCGACGCCGACTGGCAGCGACACCGCAGGATGGCCCGGCAATGTCACCGCATAGGCGAGCGCCAGCCAGTGGAAGTAGGTGCGGGTCTTCTTACCATCGATCTCGGCTGGATACAGTTCGCGCCACGGCCGCGGGCTGATGGTGATCGACGGCGTCAGGATAATGTCCCAGTTCCGGAAGAAGCTCTGCCAGCGACGATACAGCGTTGTCTGCAGCGCCTGCGCTCGCGCGACATCGGCCGCCGAGTAACGCAGTCCTTCCTCGACATTGGTGCGCACGTTCGGTCCGACATCGTCAGGTCGCGTGCGAACCTTATCCAAGTGGGTGGCGAGGTAGCCTATCGAGCGCAGTACCTCGAAGGCCTCGTCCGCGCCTGAACAGTCTGGTGCGGTGTTTTCGGCGCGGTGAAAGACATGGCGAAACAAGCCGGTCTTTTCCGCGAAAACTTCGGCGATATGTCGCTCGGTGGGAGCGAAGCCGAAATCCGGCGTAATCGCGACGCGCAGACGCGACAGATCCATACGTGCAGGGACGGCAAAGTCCTGTGCCTGGCGCACGGAGCGGCCGTGGACAGTGGTCGCCAGCGGATCGCGCGAATCATCACTGACCATGGTGGAGAGCAGCAGGCAGAGGTCGGCCACGTTGCGTGCCATTGGCCCGGCCACGGACAGGTTGTTCCAGCCAAGACCGCGGCGTTCATTTGCGACCAGGCCCGGCGTCGGGCGGAAGCCGACGATACCGCAGAATGCGGCGGGATTGCGCAGCGAGCCGCCGGTGTCAGAGCCGGAGCAGATCGGCACCATGTTGGTGGCCAGCGCAACCGCGGAACCGCCGGAGGAGCCGGCGCAGGATAGCGTCGGGTCGAACGGATTGCCGGTCGCGCCATAGACGGCGTTGCGCGTGTTGGCACCGGCGCCGAATTCCGGGGTGTTGGTCTTGCCGACAACGATGGCACCGGCGTGGCGCACCGCCGCAACAAGTCGCTCGTCAGCGGCAGGAACATTGTCGCGGAACAACGTGCTGCCGTGCGTTGTGCGCAGGCCCTCGGTCTCCTGCAGGTCCTTGATACCGATCGGCAGCCCGTGCAGCGGTGGTAGTTCATCGCCGCGCAGCACGGCCGCATCGGCTGTCTTCGCGGCTGCGCGCGCCCGGTCGAAGTCGCGTGCGACCATGGCGTTGACCGCGTGATCTACCGCCTCGATGCGTGCGATGCAGCTGGCCAGCAATTCAGTGGGCGCAAGCTTCTTCTGGCCGATCAGGCGACGCGCCTCGATCGCCGTGAGATCGCAGGGTTCGGCCATATCAATACCCCAGCGCCAGTCCGTCCTTGCGTGGATCGGAGCCGCCGACGAGACAGCCGCGCGCCCGGTCTATCCAGATCGCCTGGCCGCCGCCATGCGGCCGATCCGCTGTCTCCAATTGGTGCCCACGCTTTGTCAGTGCGTCGCAGATGTCGGGAGGGATGCCGTGCTCGACCTGCACCTTTCCCCGCAGCGGGAACAGGCGTGGCAGGTCGATCGCCTGCTGAATGTCGAGGCCATATTCCAGCATGTTGGTAAGAAACAGCGAGTGGCCCATCGGCTGGAAGTGCCCGCCCATGACACCATACGGCATCACCGCCTGACCGTTCTGCATCACCATGCCCGGGATGATGGTGTGCATCGGCCGCTTGCGAGGCGCGATGCAATTTGGATGACCGCGCTCGACGCGGAAGCCGAAGCCGCGGTTCTGCAGCATAACGCCGGACCGTTCGGCCAGGATCGCCGAGCCAAAGCCTTCGAACAGCGAGTTGATGAAGCTGCAAGCATTGCCATCCTGATCGACGACACAGAGATAGATCGTATCACGATGTGGCGGCAGCATCGCCTCGCCGGCGGCGGGCAGTGCGCGGAGTGCCTTGCCGTCATCAATCAATCCGCGCAGGCCTGACAAATAGTCGGCACTCAGCAGCTTTTTCACCGGTACATCCGCCTGCGATGGATCTGCGACGAAAGCATCGCGATCGCGATAGGCGAGGCGGGCGGCCTCGATGTGGCGGTGGAAGCGCAGCGCGCCCAAGGGTCCATCGGATGCAGATGCAATGCCGCCGAGCATGCCAAGGATCATCAGCGTGATGATGCCCTGGCCATTGGGCGGGCACTGGTACACGTCGTAGCCATGCCAGTTCAGTGTGATCGGCTGGACGAACTCGGCGTTGTTGAGGCCGGACGCAACGTCCTCCTCGGTGTGCAGCCCGCCGCGTGCGCGCAGCGTGGCGACAATATCGGCCGCCACAGGACCCTCGTAAAAGGCTTTCGCCCCATTGCGCGCAACGGCACGCAGCGTCTCGGCCAGCGCGGGCTGCCGGAAAATGTCGCCAGCCGCAGGCGCCTTGCCATTGGGCAGGAAACTATGCGTGCCGTTCTTGCGCAGTTTCGTCTCCAGCCGCTTCCACGCCCAGGCCACAACCGGGTGCACCGGCCAGCCATCGGCGGCGTAGCGGATCGCTGGCTGCAGCAGTTCATCAAGCCCCTTGCGGCCATGCGCCTTCAGCAGCGTCTCCCACGCATTGATCGCGCCGGGCACAGTCACCGCATGGGCGGAGGTGTTCTGCAGTGCGGTGATGCCCTGCTGCTCATACCAGTCGATCGTGGCGGCGGCCGGAGCACGGCCGGATCCGTTCAGCGCGATCACCTTGCCGGCGCCGGCCGGTGCGTAGAGGCAGAAGCAATCACCGCCAATGCCGGTGGACTGCGGCTCGATCACGCACAGTACCGCCGTCGCCGCTACCGCGGCATCCAGCGCATTGCCGCCCGCGCGCAGCACGTCCAGCGCCGTCAGCGTCGCCGCCGGCATCGAGGTGGCTGCCATGCCGTGCGTGGCATAGACGGGGCTTCGGCCGGCCAGGTGGTGATCGCGCATGCGTGGGCTCGCTCCGGTGCTTGCCCTCGGGCTTGACCCGGGGGGCTTGCCCCCGAGCTTGACCCGGGGGTCGACAAGTCCGCCAGTATGGACCAACCGGGCGTAGGAGCAACGATCGATGGCCGAGACGATCGCCTTCAGTGACTTCGAGCGGGTCGACATCCGCGTCGGCACGATCACCGATGCGCAGCCGTTCCCCGAGGCGCGCAAGCCGGCCTACAAGCTGGTCATCGACTTCGGGCCGGAGATCGGGGTGAAACGGTCCTCGGCGCAGCTTACCGTGCACTACCGGCCGGATCAGCTGATCGGGCGGCAGGTGTGCGCGGTGGTGAATTTTCCCCCGCGCCAGATCGGGCCGTCCATCAGCGAAGTGCTGACGTTGGGCATGCCGGATGGCGAGGGCGCGGTGGTGCTGATCAAGCCGGACTTCAAGGTACCGAACGGCGGCAAGCTGTTCTGATGGCGACCCACTACTATGCGGTGTCGTGGGATCAGTTGCACCGCGACGCTCGCGCGTTGGCATGGCGATTGATGGAGAAAGGTCCGTTCACCGGAATTGTCGCGATCACCCGGGGCGGACTGATCCCGGCTGCAATCATCGCGCGGGAGCTTGACGTGCGATTGGTGGAGAGCGTGTCGATCGTGACTTATGCCGCGGGCACCAGCGGCACGCTGATCGAGGAGGAACGCGGCGGCGCTCCGGTCGTGATCAAGCCGCCGGCGGCTGCCGGCGATGGGGCGGGGTTTCTGATCGTCGATGACCTTGTGGATACGGGCACCACGGCGCGCGTGGTGCGCGGTTTGCTGCCGCGGGCACATTTCGCATCGGTCTATGCCAAGCCGGCCGGACGCGTTGCGGTGGATGACTACATTACCGAGGTATCCCAGGACACCTGGATCCTGTTTCCTTGGGATACCGAACCGCAGTTCGTCGCGCCGCTGGTGAAGCGCGGAGAATGATCATATCGGATGAGCTGCCGGTTATTGGAGCATGCTCGCGCAGTGCCCGGCTTCTGCGGCCTCTATCCCGCCGCCGGGCTGTGCGAGCCGTTCAGGGCCGCGCTCGCGCAGCGCCGCTTCTGAGTAGGGCCTCTGCTTGCGCGGCCATCGCGCGGACGCTGTCGCCGGCCGGCACCAGCGAGTCCATCAGCCCGATCGCCTCGCCGACATAAACGGCGATCTTATCGGCATCGGCATCGGCGACCGATTGCAGATATGCCGGCCGCAGAGCCTCTGCCATCAGACGCAATTCATCTTCCGTCCGGCCCAGCGGTCGGTGAAGCTGTTGCGCAGAACGCGGCCGGTGAACTCGGCGGGCCAGGCAGCGCCGCGGGCGACATCGCCGGCTGACTGGCGCAGCGTGCCATCGCCGTCCTGGCAAGCGCGGCACGTTGCAGGTTGGAATGGACCAGCGCCTCTGGGCTGGCCCAGAGCCGCGAGCCTACGAGCACCCCATCGGCACCCAGCATCAGCGCAGCGGCTAGGCCACGGCCATCGGCGATGCCGCCGGCGGCGACCAGCAATGTATCCGGACTGCGCCGTGCCAGCAAGTCGGCTACCTCCGGCACCAATGTCAGCGTCGCGCGTCTGGCGCCGTGCCCGCCGGCCTCGGTGCCCTGGGCGACGATCATGTCGGCACCACATCGATGGCTGCCTCGGCGTGCCGCATATCCTGCACTTGGCAGATCAGCAGCCGGCCTGCCGCCTTGATTGCTGGCGCGAAGGGACGCGGATCACCGAACGACAGCATCACCGCGGCAGGTGCGTGCGCCAGCGCCATATCCAGCATGGCGGGCTGGGTCGCCAGCGCCCAGGTGATAAAGCCGCAGCCGACGCGCGCATTGCCGGCTTCGGCGAATTCGTGCGCGAGCCATTGCGCATCGGAGGAGCCGCCACCGATCAGCCCGAGCCCGCCGGCGGCGGTGACAGCGGCGGCAAGTCTGCCGCCGGCCGCGCCACCCATCGGTGCATTCAGGATCGGATGTTCGATGTTGAAGCCGCTCGGTCAGTCGTGTGCGGATTGCCATGGCGGTTACTCGAACATCGCCACGGCGCGGATCGGGCTTGCGGTGCCGCCGCGGATCTTCAGCGGGAAGCCGATGAAGCGGAAGCGTCCGCGACCGACCAGCTTGTCGAGATTGGCAAGGCATTCCATGTGCGTGATGCCGCGTTCGGCACACGCCATGTGGGCGAGGTAGTTGGGTTCGCCTTCCGGCGCCGGGCTGATCGCCTCGACGCCGAACATGCAGGATGCCGCGATCGGCGAGCCAGTGCACCAATTCCAGCGCGAGACCAGGGAAGTCGTGCAGATAGCCGGGTTTGCCGAGCAGCCGGTCGTTGGTCGCCATGTAGAGCAGCACCGTGTCGCGCGGGCGGATCTCCTGGCCGGATCTGTCGAGCGCCGCCTGCCATCTCCGGCACGGTGATCGCGTGCTTCAGCGGCACGTGCGACAGGTCGAGACAGATCGCCGACGTGTAAAAATTCTCCAGCGGCACCTCATCGATCGACAGCGCGCCGGGCCGCGGATCGAAATGCACCGGCGCATCGACATGCGTGCCGGCATGGTCGGACAGCGCGATGGACAGCGCCTTCGAGGTGAACACGGTGTTGCCGGCGATCTTCTTCTCCGAGTGGTCGCCCCAGACCGAGACGATGACCGGCGGATGCGACGGATGGGTCTGCGTGCGGTGGAACAGTTCGCGGCTGAGGTCGATCAGTTCCATTGTGTGTGCCCTTCGCGCTGGTGTGTGGCGGTGCTACGGTCAGGCATCGCGCGGGAGGAAACAAGCATGGCCGGATTGGCGGATATTCTGGAGACGACGCAGCTTGAGAAGGTGGCGGAAGGGTTCGTGTTCACCGAAGGGCCGCTGTGGCATCCGGATGGTTTCTGGTACTTCGTCGATATCCGCCAGAACCTGCTGTACCGCATGACGCTGGGCCAGAAGCCCGAGGTGGTCCGCAAGACCATCGGCGGCAACGGCACGACCTTCGATCTGCAAGGCCGGCTGATCCATTGCGAAGGCGACGGCCGGATGGTGACGCGGCTCGACGCCGATGGTTCGGTGACGACGCTGGTGGATCGCTTCGAGGGCAAGAAGCTGAACCGGCCGAACGACGTGATCTGCCATTCCAACGGCTCGCTGTATTTCACCGATCCGGCTTATCGCGTGCCGTTGTCAGAGCGCGAACTGGACGCGGCGGTGTATCGCATCGCGCCGGACGGAGCGGTGAGCCTGGCGGTGCCGGTGGAGTATCCGAACGGGCTGGCGCTGTCGCCTGACGAGCGCACGCTCTACATCGCCAATACGCGCTGGTGCCAATACATCCACGCAGTGGAACTGGATGCGGCTGGCAACATGGTGCGGCGGCGGGTGTTCGCCGACATGTCGGCGGACGGCACCAATGGCGTGCCGGATGGCATGAAGGTCGATCAGGCGGGGCGCGTGTTCTGCACCGGCACCGGCGGGGTGTGGGTGTTCGCGCCGGACGGCAGCAAGATCGGCATCATCGAAATGCCGGAGGTGTGTGCCAACTGTCGCCTTCGGCGGACCCGACCTGCGTACGCTGTTCCTGACCGCCAGCACGTCTGTCTATACGTTGCGGGTGAAGACGCCGGGAATGCCGCATCCATGGTACAACCGCCTTTGAGGCCAGCGCGTCGCTGCACGCCGACGGCGCAGGCTCATCATGCGCAAAGCGAACAAGGGGCTTCTGCCATTGCTGTATCTCCAGTGGGAGTAGCTCAACCTTGCGAAAACTTGATGAGATGTCGTAGGGAACAAAAAGTGAACTGTTCGCACTGAATAATCAATACGGGAAATCAATAAAGTCGAAACTCTGACCGAATAAGGTGATCAGCAAGCGAGGGACGGGCAATTTGGCGAAATAGGCCGGTCCCCTCCACCGAGTTCAGGTCTCCTGAGCCGGCCCAAGAACGAAGCGTAAGAGAAATGGCTTCATTTGGTCGAGCCATATTCACTCAGTAGGAAGGTCTTATGCGAGCCATGATCCCTCCCGATGATCTAGACAGGTTGGACCTGTGCAGCGATGCCCGTCGTGCGCGGCGGGAGTTGTCGTGCCGCGCCACTGATCGCAAGCCGCTAAATATATCCCTAGCCTGACCGCACACTAACTTTCGGCCTTCGTCACAACGACGAGCATTACGGCTCGCCGTCGGCCGAAGCGCGTGTGCGACCGGTAGTCACCAGCAAGTAAGGAACCGTTCCGCTGTCTAATCGATGGCAGTGGCCGGACAGATGTTTCCATAACGTTCCGAAGTCGCAACATAAAAAGCAGCCTGGAGTAGCAACATGAGTTCATCGCTGTCGTTGTCGGGTTATAAACTGACATTCGATTCCGAGTTTGCCGCTATGTCGAACTCGGACTTTGGACTTCCGGGCACACCAGGCATTACCTGGGAAACAGAGGTCTTCTACAAGGAGACCTCGAATGGCGGCCAGGGGACGGTCAACCCGACCCCGCCTGGTCAACCAGGCTCCTTGTTCAGTTTGCAGGACGGCGTCCTCGTCGAGAACATGACGACCACGCAGGCTCCGTATCTCGACACCAACCCCAACGGCGTCCCAGGTGGGTTCTCGCAGCAGTATGGTTATTTTGAAGTGCGCGCCCAACTGACTGACACGTCGGGCTATAACTCTGATTTCTGGATGATGCCGAACTCGGGCCCATGGCCTCCCGAGTTCGATGTCTATGAGCACAACGGCTACATTGCCGGCGATTATGAGATGACCAACCACGGCGGCGATGCTAGGTACGCCGGTAAATAATCTCGCCTTGTACAGCGTCCCGAATCTGACCACCAGCTTCAACACGTTCGGCTTCATGTGGACGCCGACGACGCTGACGTGGTTCATCAATGGCCAGGAAGTCTTTTCCGCGCCAACGGCATCGAACGAGAATCAGCCTTTCAATCTCATTCTGAGTGGTGGCCCGAGCTACCTTGCATGGCTTCCGCCCCCGCTCGCTGGCACCATTGATCAGTACAAGATCGCATGGGTGCATGCCTATTCGAATGACCCGAATGCAAAAGAGATAGCCGGGATGACTGGCTACCAGGACCATGATGGGTCAACATCATTGGGGGTTGTTGTGGAAAAGCCTCCGGTGGTTGGAACGGGCATATCATACATCACTGCGGGGTCCGGCTCGTTCACCGACGCAATTGGGAACGTATACACAGTCGACGCAGCGGACAATGCTTTGGAGAACGGCAAGCCAATGGCGGGCGGTTCTGGCACCGGCGCCATGGAATATGCGAACGGCTCAGTGTACGGTCAGGACAGGGGAAGTGGCACCTGGTACACCTGGGACCAGAGCACATGGACGCTCGCGAGTGTCGCGCCACCGCCTCCTCCCACAGCACCAGCGCCGGTATCTGTCGGCTCCGGATCGGATACGCTGGTCCTGTCAATCTCTGAAGATGCCTATGCCAACGGCGATAAAACGAGTGACGCGGCCGGCGATGCCACCTTCACGGTGTCGGTTGACGGCAAGCAGCTCGCAGGCACCTTCACCGCCAAGGCGTCGCATGCTGATGGCGTCGACCAGACCTTCACGTTCAAGGGCGACTGGGCGCCCGGCGGCCATACCGTGGCGGTGAACTTCCTCAACGACGCCTGGGGCGGCACCGCGGCCACCGACCGCAACCTCTATGTCGACAAGGTGACCTACGACGGCACCAACATCAACAAGAGCGCGACCTTCCTCAGGTCGGAGTCACAGAGTTTCGCGGTCACGGACAACACGGCTGTTCCGCCACCCGTCACCGGTGCGGGCTCCGACATGCTGGTCGTCAAGGTCTCCGAGGACGCCTACCTCGGCAACGCGCAGTTCACAGTTGCCGTCGATGGCAAGCAGCTTGGTGGAACTTTCACCGCCACGACTTTGCACTCTTCCGGTGGCAGCCAGGCTTTTGCTTTCGCCGGCGATTTCGGTGCGGGACAGCATAGCGTCAGTGTCAAGTTCCTGAATGACGCCTATGCCGGTACACCGTCCACCGACCGCAACCTTTACGTCAACGACGTTGTCTACAATGGCGTTGATACGAAGGCCACCGCCACTCTGTATAGCGCTGTTTCGCGCGCGTTCACCATCAGCGGGGGGACGACACCATCCGTCACAGAAACAAGTGATCAGGGATCCCTGCAGAAGAATTTGTCACAGATCGGCACCTACACGTTAGGTGGCGATAAGATCGTGCTCAGTAGTGGCAACGCCGCGTCTGTCACCCTGGGGACCGGGACCAGCCACATGGCATTCATCGGGCCAAGTTCGTTACTCCTGGCCGGAGGGTCAGGCAGTGCGACCGTCACTGCAGATGCCGGCACGAATACGTTCACGGCGGGCTCCGGCAGTCTTGACGCTACGGGTGGCGGTGGCAAGGACACCTATGTGTTCCACGCGAACAGCGGACTGCTCACCATCGAGGACTTCTCTGCTGCCAAGGGTGACAAGCTGACCATCGATAGCGGGTTGAAAGGCTCGATGGTTCAGGGCTCCGACGGCCAAGGTGGAACGCTGATCACCTTCGGTTCCGGCGCCAGCCACGCCATCGACGTTCACGGCCTGGCTGCTGTGGCGACCAGTTCGATTAACTGGGCATAAAGATTTCTCGTCCTCCTTCGCGGTCTCTTCATTGGGCCGCGAAGGAGGCGAGGCGTCGTCTGCCCCAGCGATTACGCCTTACTGACATTCCAGAACACGGGTGCGGGACCCTTCAGCAGGCCTGACAGTCGAGGGCTCCAGGCGCCACGCAGCATGTAGCGTCCCATCGGAATAAACGGCACAGAATCGAACGCGGCCAGCTGATAGTCCCGCTCAAGCCGCGTCTGCTCCGTAGGATCCTGGGCATCCAGCCAAGCCGTGTAGATCGCCTCAATCTTCGGATCGTTGGGCCACCCGAACCAGGCGTCCTTGCCGTTGCTGCGAATAAGTGAAGCGAGCAGCGGATCCCGCGATTCCGGCACCGGCGTCACAGACGTGAATACCGACCAGCCGCCCTTATCCAGTTCCGCCTTGCTGCCGCGCCGCTGCAGCGTGGTGCCCCAGTCCATCGCCTGATCATCGATATGCATGCCAACCCGCGTCAGCGCGTCCGCGACAACCGTCGATGACGCGGCGTGGAACGGCTGATCTGTGGTATGCAGCAGCACAAGCCGTTCGCCATTATAGCCGGCTTTGTCCAGCATCGCCTTCACCTGATCGATGCTGTGGGGCTCGCTGACGTTCCCGATGCCCGCCTGGTCTACTTCCGCTTGCCGGTGATCAGGAAGCCGACCGGGACCATCCAGCCATCGGGATCGCCACCCATCAGCGCCTCCATCACGTCGCGCTGGCTGATCGCCGCCATCATGGCGCGCCGGACGCCGACGTTGCTGGTCGGCGCGATCAGGTGGTTGGGGCGCAGCTGGCTGATGAACCCCCAATCGTCCAGCCGTTCGGTCACCGCGCCGGCGCGGCGCATCATCGGCAGCAGGTCCGGTACCGGCATCTCGATCCAGTCGATCTCGCCAGTGATCAGCGCATTGGCGGCTGTACTGGCATCCGGAATCATGTGCCACTCGATCCGGTCGAGGCGTACCTGATGGCCGCCGGCGGTAAAGCTTGGCGGCTCGTCGCGCGGCACGTAGCGCTCGTTCTTTGCGAACGAGGCGAAGCTGCCAATCACCTGTTCACTGGCCAGGAAGCGAAAGGGGCCGCTGCCGATTGCTTCGGGGATCTGCTTGAACGGGTCGGTTGCGGCAATGCGTGCCGGCATGATCACCGCGGCGGTTTGGAACTTTGACAGAGCCTTGGGCAGATGCGGGAACGGCTTGCTGAGCCGCCAGACGATGGTGCGATCATCGGGTGCTTCCAACGCATCGACACGCACCTCGATGGTGGCGCCGACCGGATCACGCTTCATCCAGCGTCGCAGCGAGGCCACGCAATCGCGCGCCAGTACCGGCTCGCCGTCGTGGAAGCGCAGCCCATCACGCAGGGTCATGGTGCGGCGTTTCCCGTCGTTCTCGATCAGTTCGCCTGCGAGCATCTGTGGCTTCGGGTTCATCGCAGCATCACGGCCGTATAGCGTCTCGAACACCATCATGCCGAAGTTGCGCACCACCATTGCGCTGGTCCACACCGGATCGATGCTAGACAGCGCTGCCTGCGGCACGAAATTCAGAGTGCTGGTCGAACCACCGATCGCCGGACGCGCCAGCGTTGCGGCCGCGGCACCAAAAAGGAGACTGCGTCGTTTCATGCTTTGCTCACGTTCCAGAACACCACCGACGGGCCCTTTAGAATGCCCGTCACGTTGTTGCGCCAGGCCGCACTTTGCCGATAGCCGCCAAGCGGGATGTACGGCAGCGTCTCAAAGGCCTGCAACTGATAGGCACGCTCCAGCCGCGTCTGTTCCGCTGGGTCGGTGACGCCGAGCCACTCGGCGTAGATCTGCTCGATCTTTGGATCGGAAGGCCAGCCGTACCACGCCTCCTTGCCATTGGCGCGGATGAAGTTGGCGAGCAGCGGATCGCGGTAATCAGGTGTGGCGACGACAGACGGAAACATCGACCAACCGCCCTTGTCGAGCTGTTCATGGCTGTTGCGGCGCGATTGCACGGTGGCCCAGTCCATCGCCTGGTCGTCGATGTTCATGCCGGCCGCTGACAGCGAATGCGCGATCACCGCGGCAGTGGGGTTGAAGAACCAATGGTCGGTCGCATGCAACAACACAATGCGTTCACCGTTGTAGCCGGCCCTGTCGAGCATCCCCTTGACCTGATCGGGCGTATGCTTCGTGCCCACCAATTCCATGCCGGCGTCGTCCACTTCCGGTTTGCCAGTGCGCAGGAAGCCGACCCCGGTGAACATGTTCTGCGGATCGCCGCCCATCGATGCTGCCATCACCTCCTGCTGATCGAGCGCGGCCAGCATGGCGCGACGCAGGCCGGGATTGCTGGTTGGCGCGGCCATGTGGTTGGGACGCAGGAAGCAGATCTGCCCATAGGTGTCGAGCACGCCCACCGTGACGCCGGGCGTTCGCTTCAGCATCGGCAGCAGGTCGGGCAGCGGGATTTCGATCCAGTCCACTTCACCGGTCACCAGAGCGTTGGCGGCGGTGGAACCATCGGGGATCATCTTCCATTCGAACTCGATCAACCAGCACGCGATGGCCGCCGGCCGTGTAGCTCGGCGGCTCATCGCGCGGTACGTAGCGATCGAATCTGGCGAACGCCGCATGACTGCCCAGCACGTGCTCGTCTGCCAACCAACGGAACGGGCCGCTGCCGATCGCCTCGGGGATCTGCTTGAACGGGTCGGTCTGTGCCAGCCGTTCCGGCATCATCACCGCCGGGATGATGAACTTCGACAGCAGAGTGCGCAGATGCGGAAACGGTTTGTTCAGCCGCAGCACGATGGTGCGGTCATCGGGCGCCTCGATCGCATCGAGCCGTTGCGACAGCGTAACCCCGCCCTGATCGCGCACCATCCAACGCTTGAGCGATGCGATGCAGTCACGCGACCGCACCGGTTCGCCGTCGTGGAACCATAGGTTTTTGCGCAGTCGCAGCGTCCAGCGGCGACCGTCATCCTCCATCACGTCGCCTTCCAGCATCTGCGGCCTGGGGTTCATCTGCTCGTCTCGGCCGTACAGCAGGTCGAACACCATGAAGCCCATGTTGCGGGCGATCTGCGAGCTGGTCCAAACCGGATCGATGCTGTTCAGCGCGACCTGCGGCACGATGGCGAGCGTCTGCGCTTTGCCGGCAATCGCCGGGCGCGCGAACGCCGCCGCCGCCGCACCCAGCATCAGGCTGCGTCGGTGCATTTTGATGCTTCCTTCCGGATATGGCCGGAGTCTAGCGCAGTTTCTTCGCTTTGCGCACCATAGGCTCAATCACCTCCACCTCGCGCAGCGAAGCGCCAGGGGGAGCGCGAATTCCTAACCTGAACTATCGGCAGCCGGCGCCACCATCAGTTCCACGCAGGCAGCAACGATGCCCCAATGCGAGTCCGTGTGCCGAGTTGCATGTGAGCGGCCTCGAGACAACCCCTTCGTTGGTCGTCTCGCCACTTGGGCACGCTATGCCTTTCGCCAAGAATTCGGCAAACTAAGGCGGTCCTTGGTTAAGATTCGCCCCGGCATTGTCGAACAGAGTCTGCGTCAGGAACTGCCGCACGGAAAGTCCGAGCAACAAGGGGGATCATTGTCATGAAGCTCAGTTTGGTTGGCTCTACACTGATGATGCTTGCAACTTCGGGGGCGCTCCACGCTCAATCTTCCGAGGCCGACTACATGGCGACCGTCAAGCGGGCGGCGCCAGCCGATATTGTCAACAATGCCACCATTGTCAAAATGAATGGGTCGGACATGCAGACCATTCAGAAGGGAAGTAACGGCTGGACCTGCATGGCCGACCAGGTGGGCGTACCGATGTGCATGGATGCCGCTGCGACGGAATGGGCACATGCTTGGCAGAGCCATGCCAAACCGCCAGAAAAGACCGGCTTCATGTATATGCTGTCGGGCGACAAAGGTGCCAGCAACTCTGACCCGTGGGCCACGGGGAAGACTGCCAGCAACCATTGGATCGAGACCGGCTCTCACGTGATGATAGTAGGACCCACAGTCAAGACTATGGGGGGTTATCCGAGGGACCCTGATCCAGACCCGAAGAAGCCGTACGTTATGTGGTCGGGAACACAATACGAGCACCTGATGCTTCCGGTGAAGTAGCGCTCTACTCCTGCCCCCTCCCCCTACCCCCTCCCGCAGGGGGAGGGGGAGGATGGTTCGGCAACTCGTCGCGTACTTCCTGTTCGATCACCTCCAGCAGCCGGGCCGGAAAGTGCCGCGGCACACCCTGCGTGATGAAGACGATGCGCGTGGTCTGATCGTGGGACGGCCATCGTTCCAAGAATACGGGCGGTGAGACGACGTGCTGCACGCCATGGATCATCGCTGGTTGGTCGGGCATTTCCTCGATGTGCACCAGGCCTTTCAGGCGCAGCAGGCGCGCGCCGCAATGCTCCGCCAGCGCTTCGAGCAGCAGGGTCAGGGCGAGCGCGGGAATGGGGCGATCGCGGCGCAGTGCGAAGGTCTCGACGTTGTCGCTGTGGTCCGCGATGGCGAAGGGATTGCGCACAGTCGGCGCCGGCAGGTCGGCGAACCGCGACGCGACCATAGTGCCGGCAAACAGTGTGCTCGGCGCCGCGTCTTGCGTTGTGCCCAACACAGCGCTGGCGTTGAGCGCGGCGAGCCGTTGCAGCAAGGCGTCGCCTGCTTCGGCAATGTCCGTTTTGCTGAGCAACAGCGTGTCGGCGAGTGCGACCTGCCGACGCGCTTCCGCATGGCGCTGCAGCGTCGCCTCGCCGTGCAGCGCATCGACGATGGTGACGATGCCATCGATCACGTGAAGCTGGGCGAGGTCGCGGTCCGTCATCAGCGCGTGCAGGATCGGCGCGGGATCGGCGAGGCCGGAGGTTTCGATCAGCACCCGGTCGCAGGCGATTTCCCCGGCCTCGCGCCGGCGTTGCAAATCGAGCAAAGTGGCGACGAGATCGCTGCGCACGGCACAGCACAGGCAGCCGGTGGTCAGTGCCAGCAACGTCTCGTCGCTGCTGGCGATCAGTTCGTGGTCCAGGCCGATTTCGCCGAACTCGTTGACGATGACGGCGGTGCGGGCGAATGCCGGATTACGCAGGATGCGGGAGATCAGTGTGGTCTTGCCACTGCCGAGAAAGCCGGTGACGATGGCGACGGGTATGGTGGATCGAGGCGACAATGGATGGCACTCTGCTGACGGACGCGACGGCGCTGCGGCAACTCTACGGCGAACCGTCTGGTGGGGCGATCGCCAAGGAGATCGACTACGTTCATCCGCATTATCGCGCGATGATCGAGGCTTCGCCATTCATGGTCATGGCGACCAGCGGCCCGGATGGCCTCGATGTCTCCCCGCGCGGCGATCCGCCTGGCTTTGTCGTCGTGCAGGACGAAAGGACCCTACTTATCCCCGACCGACGCGGCAACAACCGCGCCGACAGCCTGAACAATCTGGTTGCCGATCCGCGGATTGCGCTGCTGTTTCTTATACCGGGCGTCGGCGAAACGCTGCGGGTGAACGGGCGCGCGGAAATTTCGGTGGACCCGGCGGTGCTGGAGCGGTTCCCGGCACAGGGCAAGCTGCCGCGGTCGGTGATCGTTGTGCATGTCGAGCGGGTATATTTCCAGTGCCCCAAGGCGCTGGTGCGGTCGGATCTTTGGAACCCGGCGAAGCACATCGAGCGGCGAAGCCTGCCAAGCAGCGGCACGATCCTGGCGGACATTACCAGCGGGCGCGTGGGCGGGGCGGAGTACGATGCCGCGTACCCGGAGCGGCTGAAGGCGACGATTTATTGAGCGCCCCCTCCCCCTAACCCCCTCCCGCGAGGGGAGGGGGGATTCTTAGCTGTCCCGCAATGCTGCTTGGTAGGCGCTCAGTACTTCGCGCCCGAAGCACGCCATGATGACGCGCTCGACTGATTGCTCGCGCTCTAAGAAGTCGGAGACCGTGCCGACCGCAATCCGCGCGGCATCGGGAATAGGGTAACCATAGATGCCGCAACTGATGGCGGGGAACGCGATCGTGCGTACGCCATGCGCCACCGCTAGCTTGAGGGTTTCGGTGTAGCAGCTCGCCAGCAGCTCCGGTTCGCCGTGCGCTCCGTCACGATACCGCGGACCGACGGCGTGGATCACAAACTTCGCGGTCAAACGATAGCCCTTGGTGATTTTCGCCTGTCCAGTGGGACAGCCGCCCAGGGTGCGACACTCCTCCAGTAGTTCCGGACCGGCGGCGCGGTGGATCGCGCCGTCCACGCCGCCGCCACCCAACAACGACTGGTTGGCCGCATTGACAATGGCATCGACCGCCAGCCGGGTGATGTCCGCCTCGCGAACTTCGATGCGCTGCATTGCAATCTCCCTCAGAGCCAGCCGCGCCAGCGGAATATGACGAGCGGGATAATCGTGCTGATCGCAATCAGTGCCATGCTGTATGGATACCCCCAGGTCCACTCCAGTTCCGGCATCAGCTTGAAGTTCATGCCGTAGATGCCAGCGATCAATACCGGAGGCACGCCGGCGACCGAGACAACGGTCAGCACCTTCATTACGTTGTTCTGTGCAATGTTGATGAACCCCAGCGTGGCATCCAGCAGGAACTGCAGCTTGTCGTTCAGGTGCGTGTCGAAATCATTCAGCGAGTCGATATCGCGGCGCAGGGTGCGGAATCTGGGGCGCAGTTCTTTGGGCAGCCAGTCCGCGGCCACCGCCTCGACATAAGGTATGATGCGACCCGCACTGACCTGGCTCTCGCGCACATGCGAGACGAGGTCGCCGACGCGGCCGAGTGCGACAAGTGTCGCACGCAGCATGGCGTCCTCGCGCTTGCGTCCACTCGCTGCGGCCATATCGGGGCAGAAGATGCGATGGGAGACCGTCTCCAACTCTGTCTTCACCTGCTCCAGTGCGTCAGCTTGCCGGTCGACGATGGCCTCCAGCAGTCCGACCAACACATGAGGACCACTGTGCCCAGCAAAATTGGGTTCCTCCGTGAAACGATCGAACAGCCGACTTGGTGCAAAGCGTATCGTGATCAGGCGCTCGGGCGTGACAATGAAGCCTACCGAGATAGAGCGCGGCTCGGTCTCAGGGCGGCTGACCAGCGGCATGCTGAGATAGAGAGCGCCATTGCGCGTGGCGAGCCTGCTGGAGCTCTCGATCTCATTGATTTCTGGCTCGGTCGGGATAGCAAGGCCGGTCTCACGCGCAACCCGCTCCACCTCATCCGGCGCTGGCTCGGCAAGATCGATCCACTGCGCCTGTGACAGCCGGTCTGTCGTGCGGCAGAGTTTTTCGTCTCGGTATTCGAATGCCCGCAGCATTCAGGTGACTCAGTTGCGCGATCGGTCCACCAGCGCGTTCTTGGCGATCCATGGCATCATCGCACGCAGCTTCTCGCCCACCTGCTCGATCGGGTGCTCGGCCAGGCGGCGCCGCATTGCCTTGAAGCTGGTCTGGTTCACTCTATTCTCCAGCATCCAATCGCGCGCGAATTTCCCCGACTGTATGTCGGCCAGTACGCGCTTCATCTCCGCCTTGGTCGCCTCGTTCACGATACGCGGGCCCGACATGTACTCGCCATACTCAGCGGTGTTGCTGACCGAATAGTTCATGTTGGCGATGCCACCTTCATAGACCAGATCGACGATCAGCTTTACTTCGTGCACGCACTCGAAATACGCCATTTCCGGCGCATAGCCCGCTTCCACCAGCGTTTCGTAGCCGGCTTTCATCAGTTCGACCAGGCCGCCGCACAGCACGGTCTGCTCGCCGAACAGATCGGTCTCGCATTCCTCTTTGAATGTCGTCTCGATGATGCCGGCGCGGCCGCCGCCAATGGCGCTGGCATAAGACAAGGCGACTTCCATCGCATTGCCTGACGGGTTCTGTGACACGGCAACCAGGCACGGTACGCCGCCGCCGCGCTGATATTCGCTGCGCACAGTGTGCCCGGGACCTTTCGGTGCAATCATGAACACGTCGATATCGGGGCGAGGATCGATCAGATTGAAATGCACGTTCAGGCCGTGCGCGAAGGCGAGCGCCGCTCCCTTCTTCATGTTCGGGCCCAGTTTCTCACGATACAGGTCGCCCTGGCCTTCGTCCGGTGTCAGCACCATCACCACATCGGCCGATTTCGCGCAGTCAGCCGGATCCATCACTTTCAGGCCGGCGGCCTCCGCCTTGGCCACGCCGCCGGAGTTTGGCCGCAGGCCAACGGCGATGTCCCTGACGCCACTGTCCTTCAGATTGTTGGCGTGGGCGTGGCCCTGGCTGCCATAGCCGATAATGGCAACGCGCTTGCCCTTGATAAGGTTCACATCGGCATCACGGTCGTAGTAGACGCGCATTGCTAGCTCCTGCTGTCTTTTGGAAGTTCGGCGGACGAGGGTTCGAAGCCGGACATGATGGAGAACCTTCAGAGATCGTGAGGAGACCCTAGATCGTCCGCACGCCGCGCGCTATCGCGGCCACGCCGGTGCGAGATACCTCGGCCAGCCCGAGATGGCGCATCAGGTCAATGAACGCATCAAGCTTGTCGGTACCCCCGGTGAGTTCGAACACGAAACTCTCATGCGTTGCGTCGATCACCCGGGCGCGGAATGCATCGGCAATGCGTAGCGCTTCCACGCGCTTTTCGCCGACGCCGGCGACCTTGATCAGCGCCATCTCGCGCGCGATGTGCGGGCCTTCGAGTGAAAGGTCGGCGACGCGATGCACCGGCACCAGGCGATCGAGTTGCGCTTTGATCTGCCCGATCACCATTTCAGTACCTGACGTGACGATGTTGATGCGCGAGCGTGCGCCGCCGCTTTCCACTGCCGCGACGGTCAGGCTGTCGATGTTGTAGCCTCGACCGGAAAACAGACCGACGACACGGGCGAGGATGCCGGGTTCGTTCTCGACCAGGACCGATATGGTTGCGCTGCGCAGTGTGGTGTCAGGCATGTATGAACCGGCTTGTGTCATTTGGCGGGTAAGCGCGGCTGAGCGTCGGTCCAGGGATTGAGGACCGGCACGCGGGCCGCCACGAAGTCATCGATATTGCGTGTCACCACGCAAAGATCGTGGAGCGTGGCAATTGCGGCGATAAACAGGTCCGGCTGCGCAAAAGTAAACCGCATCGCGCGGCCTTGCTCGACAAGGCGCCGCCACACGATCAGCACATCCTCATCGATCGCACAGACACGGTCGGCGAACCAGGGGCGGAGTTCCCGCTCTAACCACACTTCCAGACGAGGCCGCAGCGGATCGGTGCCCGCCAGCAATTCGATGCCATACCGGATCTCCGCCATTGTCACCGTGCTCAGGAACAGGCTCGCCGAGGGCTGCGAATCGGCCCAGGCGCGCACCCTCGCGTCGCACCGCACCTTGCGTAGCTCGGAAATCACGTTGGTATCGAGCAACCATCCCCTCACAACTCGATCTCGCGCACGGGGGCGCGAACCGAGGCGTGCTCGAAATCCAGGTCCTTCAATGGCGACAGCACCGCGGAGAGGCTGGGCTGCGACGCGATCGGCGCCAGGCGGTCGTATTCTTCCGCCGAGAGGATAACTACCGCATCCTTGCCGTGCACCGTTACCCGCTGCGGTCCATGCTGCTGCGCCTCACGGACGACTTGGCTGAAATGTGCCTTCGCGTCCTGCAGCTTCCAGACCTGCAGGTGCGAGCGTCTAGGTTTCGGGGGCTGCCGGCGGGGATTGGGCACTGCTGGACCTCAATCTGGTCAGTATGGTCAGAAATTTGGCGCGGTGCAAGCCGGAGGACCCCTGAACCTAACTCCGGGGGCTGTATTCACCTGTACCGGCCGGCCTTCCTCCGACCACCTTTAATTAAACAAGCACCAGTCCTTCGTCGGTGATGCCGGCGGCTTCGCCTTCGTGCTCGGCGCCGAGGATCATCTCGTTATGTGCGGCGCCCGAAGGAATCATCGGGAAACAGTTCTCCTTCGGATCCACAGCGATATCCGCAATGACGGCACGGTCGATTGCCAGCATTTCGCGGATCACGTCGTCGAGTTGATCGACGCTCTCGGCGCGCAGACCGACCGCGTGGAAGCTGTCCGCCAGTTTGACAAAATCCGGCAGCGCCGCGCTGTAGCTTTCGGAATAGCGCCCGCCATGCAGCAGTTCCTGCCACTGGCGTACCATGCCCATGTACTGGTTGTTCAGGATGAATACTTTCACCGGCAGGCGATACTGGGCGAGTGTGCCCATCTCCTGGATGTTCATCAGCACGCTGGCCTCGCCGGCAATGTCGATCACCAGCGCCTCGGGATATGCAATCTGCACGCCCATAGCCGCTGGCAGGCCATAGCCCATGGTGCCGAGACCGCCACTCGTCATCCAGTGGTTCGGCTGCTCAAACCGGAAGTGCTGCGCCGCCCACATCTGGTGCTGGCCGACCTCGGTGGTGATGAAGATATCCTTCTGCACGGAGCGGGTCAGTTCATAGAGGCGTCGGATCGCATATTGCGGCTTGATAACCGCGCCGGCTTTCATATCCTGCGTGAACTTCAGGCTGTCCTTGGCGCGCCAGGCGTCGATCTGGCGCCACCATGTGGTCAGCGCCTGCCGGTCGGATTGGGTTGGGTCCGCCTGCCAGGCAGCGAGCAGCGCCTCCAGTGTCCTTCCGGCATCTCCGACGATGGCAACGTCGACCGGCACGTTCTTGTTGATCGACGAGGGGTCGATGTCGGCATGGATCTTCTTCGACCCTTGGCTGAACGCATTGAGCCGGCCGGTCACCCGGTCGTCGAACCGTGCACCGATGGCCAGCAGCACGTCGCAGCCGTGCATGGCGAGGTTCGCCTCATAGGTGCCGTGCATGCCCAGCATGCCCAGGAACTGCGGGTCCGAGGCGGGGTAGGCGCCAAGCCCCATCAGCGTGTTGGTGATCGGGAAGCCGGTCATGCGGACGAGTTGCGTCAGGGCAGCCGATGCTGCGGGGCCGGCATTGATCACGCCGCCGCCGGTATAGATCATCGGCCGCTTCGCCTGCTTCAGCAGCGCGATCGCCTTGGCGATCTGGCCGTGGTCGGGTTCGGTCTGCGGACGGTAACTGGGGTGCCCGGATGCGGGTGCCGTATATGGAGCCTTGCCGATCACGATGTCCTTCGGCAGGTCGATCACCACCGGGCCCGGCCGGCCTGACCGCGCGACATAGAAGGCCTCGTGCACCGCGCGCGCCAGGTCCTCGGGGCGCTTGACCAGGTAATTGTGCTTTGTCGCCGGACGAGTGATGCCGGTCGTGTCCGCTTCCTGGAAAGCATCGTTGCCGATGAGGTGGGTCGGCACCTGCCCGGTCAGGCAGACCACTGGGATGCTGTCCATCAGCGCATCGGTCAGTCCGGTCACCGCATTGGTGGCGCCCGGCCCCGAGGTCACCAGCACCACGCCGACCTTGCCGGTGGAGCGAGCGTAGCCCTCGGCCGCATGCACTGCGCCCTGCTCGTGGCGCACCAGGACATGGCGAATGGCATTCTGCTGGAACAGCGCATCATAAATCGGCAGTACGGCGCCACCCGGATACCCGAAGATGACCTCGACGCCCTGATCCTTCAGTGCGCGGAGGAGGACTTCTGCTCCCGTCTGGGCGGCATCTGCCGACATGGTCGTGCTCCAGGGTCTTGGAATAGGCGCAGCGATAGGCCGGATGCTGCGGCGCGTCAACCCGCGCGATCAATAAATGCCAAAATACCGGGGTCGATTCTTTCCGAAAGTTGCGCGCATCTGATGTGCCGCGCACGGATCGTATGCGTGTGCTTCGCATCTGCCAATTGATGATGCCGAAACCAAGTGGCCTGTCGCTTGGTGTACTGGCCGGTCACCAGTTCGACGCGGCGGCCTGCCTCGTCCAGAGTAATTTCGCCGCGCAGGTGGGCTGCCAGTTCACGCACGCCATGTGCGCGCATGATCGGCAGGTCCGGTTCCAGGCCCAAATCCATCAGCGCTCGAACCTCATCCAGCGCCCCTGCAGCGAGCATGGCTGCGAAGCGGAGCCCGATCGCTGCCCGCAGTTCTGCCCGCGGGGGGTCGAGAAGAATGGCGGCAAATCGCCACGGAGCGGGTTGGGCCTTCGCCTTATGCCAGTCGGCGAGGCCGGTGCCGGTGCCGCTCCAGACCTCCCAGGCACGGGCAATTCTCTGGCTGTCGGTGGGACGCAGGGTGGCCGCTGTGCGTGGATCGTTTTCTGCCAAACGCGCGTGCAGCGCCACTGGCCCGATCTGCTTCAGCAGCAGGCGCGCCTCCACTCGCGCAGCTGGTCCCGCATCGGGTATCTGCGCCAAGCCCTCGGTCAGCGAGGCGAAATACATGCCGCTGCCGCCGGTCAGTATCGGCACTTGTCCATTCGCGCGTGCGGCGTCCATTGCGGCCAGCGCGGCGTCGCGCCACCAGGCAACGCTGCCAGGTTCTGCCGCGGCGCGAGTGCCATAGAGGGCGTGGGGTACCCGCGCTTCGTCCTCCGGCGTGGGGCGCGCCGTCAGCACACGCAGTTCGCGATAAACCTGCATCGCGTCGGCATTGATGACGGTGCCGCGGCAACACTCGGCTAATTCGAGAGCAAGCGCCGATTTCCCGCTGGCAGTGGGGCCGGCGACAATCACAGCGAGTGGGGTCAACCCAGTGCGCCGGCAACTGACGCGCCAAGCCGCACAGACCCTAGCCGCAATCCCCATTGCATCGACATCTGTCCCGCCAGCGGTGATAAACTCGATAATCTGCAGCGGCGAGGGAGAAGGCGATCATAAGATTGCCTCGCATCATGTATCCTGTCGCCCAAGGATCGCACTGTTGTCACCTTTGATCCGGGCCAGAATCGACAACGGGCCTTGTGGCTCAAGGCTGCCACCCTGTTCAGCTCGTAGTCGCGCAAGGCTTCTTGCTGCCGACCTTTCAAACTGTCTTGCTGATTGGGCTCGAGCAACATCGATTGCGCGCAGAAATGCGTCTTCGGCGCCTTTCGCGTCACGACGTGAAGCGAGCAGAATTTCACCCAATGCTCGTTCTGCCTCCGCGAGGAACCAGCGCTCCCCAGTTTGAGAAATCCGGCTCAGTTCGCAATGCACGCTGGCGAGGGCCAGGTCATGAAGACCTGCTGCCGCCTGCGTCTCAGCCAGTAATACTCCGAACAACGGTCTAAAGGTCGAGATGCCTTGCTCTTGCATCAGCCGAAGACCGTTGCGCATCTGGTCTGCGCCTCGTTCATGATCGCCAGAATGCCAACGCAGCCAGCCCTCATGAAACGCGCCGTAGGCGAGCCATGTCGGCATGATGTGCTCGCGCGCAAGCCCAAGGTAGGCGTGCAGGTGAACAGCGCTCCGCGCGCGATCACGTCGCAACATTTCAAAGAAGCCGCCGTGCAGGTGGGTGTAGGCGATCGTTGGCACGTGCTCGGTTCGCAAGGCGTGGGCGACTGACATCATCAAAACGAGCGGCTGCGGTCTCGCTCCCGATCGCCCAGAGCGATATAGCAGAGTAGATCATGGCGGGCACCACCAGATCCTGGCCAAATTGAAATGCCATCGGGATGTCACGTTCACTATCGTAGCAAGCGATCGCTCGCTCCAACTGCGATTGTGCGTCACGGAAGTCGCCAATGAACCAGCGCGTCATCCCATCAAGGCGGTGAGCAACGACAGTCTCAGGCGATGCGGGCCGGCCTTTGGTGTTGTGTAGGAACGCATCAGCCAGTTCTCGCATCGAGCTTAGATCACCGCTAAGGAAGCTGGCGCTCCATAAGCCGGTACTCGGCCGAGAAGCGCTCCGGCGCGTGGGGCAGGGGCGTGGCGAGACTACGTGCGATAGCGAACGCCGCCTTGGTCTCTGGCGCGGCATATCCTCGCACAACTCGCAAGGCGTTGCCGTAGCTTATTTGTAGGCGCGCACGGAAGAGGCGTCTCTCCTGCGAGTCTTCAAGTTGCCCAGCAAGCTCCAGCGCCCTTTCGAGATGGGCTACTGCTTCGACCATTGCAAACCGTTGCAGCGCCAAGTCTCCCGCCTTGCTCCACCAATCCACGGCAAGCTCTCGTAAGCCCGCTTGCTCGAAATGATGTGCGATGAGTTCGGGCTCGCTTTCCGATCGCTCGGGGAATTCATCGCGGAGCGCCTCACCAATCTTTTGGTGTAGGTGTTGACGTGGTTGTCTTGGCAGACTCGCATAGACAACGTCGCGGACCAGAGCATGCTTGAACGTATAGATTGCATCAGGCGCGGTACCACGACGAAACAACAGTCCTGACCCTGACAGCTCCTCCAGTCCATCCATCAGTTGCTCATCAGGCATACTTGCGGCGGACGCGAGCAGCACATGGGCGAATTCCCGGCCAACGACCGAGCCGACCTGAGCAATCGTCTTGGCCGATGGCAAACGATCGAGACGAGCCATCAGCGAGGCTTGCAGGGTATCCGGTATCGAAATCGCCACACCCTGCGAGCCTGTGTCGCTGACCTCGAGCACCGCCTTGGTCAGCTCCTCAATAAACAGCGGCACGCCATCAGACTGTAGGACGATCTGATCCACCAATCGCGAAGACAGAACCTGGTGCTTCACCACCTGTGCCGCCAGTCTGGCCAAATCACGGCGATCGAGCCTGCTCAGCGCCATTAGGCTGACGCTTGGAAGGTCGAACCAGTGTGCCGCAAACTCGGGGCGATAAGAAATGATCAGCAGGATTGGAAGGGCGGGCACTTTTTCAATCACAGCATCGAGCAGTTCGAGCGAAGTTGGGTCCGCCCAATGTGCATCTTCGAACAACATCAATACCGGCTCTCTAAGCGCCAGGTTCGAGAGGCGGCGCAGCAGTGCGGCAAACGTCCGGGTCTTCCGTTGCTGCGGGCTTAGGTCCAAGGGGTGGTATCGCCCGTCGGACGGCACAGACAGCATAGCGGCGAGAAGGGCCATCTCGGTCGCTGTGGGCTCAGATGGGGCGAGGACGGCCTCAAGCTTCGTCAGTCGATCAGAGGGCGTGTCGCTGCGCAGGAATCCCGCCTCTCTTTCCATACGAGATATAACAGGATGAAGTGGGCTATCTGTGTGATGCGGCGAGCAAAAATAACGGAGGCTCGTACGCCGTTCCCCTACCAATCTCTGTTCAAGAGCCGCGAGCAGCCGGGACTTGCCGATCCCTGCTTCCCCTGAAAGCAATACCACCCGGCCCTCGCCGGAACTCGACTGTCGCCACCGATGCGCCAGCAAGTTCAACTCTTCGTCGCGTCCGATCAATGGCGTCACAGCACCTGAATAGAGCGCTTCTGAACGACTCGCGGCTCCGGTGTCCCCTAGGGCACGCCAGGCGCGGAGCGGTTTGTCGAAGCCCTTGACCTTGAGCGAGCCAAGATCCTCCAGGTCAAACATTTTTCCGAGCAGTGAACGAGTCGAACTCGCTCACTACAACTGAATCGGGTTGGGCCATGGACTGCAGGCGCGCAGCAAGGTTTGGCGTCTCGCCTACTGCAGTAACCGTCTGGGCCGATCCCACGCCAACGAGATCGCCGGTGATCACCAACCCGGTCGCTATTCCAACTCTCACGGAGAGTCTTTGCGGGCCGACTGCCTCAACGATGGCGAGCCCCGCGCGCACCGCACTTTCCGCATGCGCCTCATCTGCATTAGGCCAGCCGAAATAGGCGAGGACGCCGTCACCAACGAACCTGGCGACGTAGCCCTGTTGAGCGGCTACAGCCGCTCCAACGCTTGCCTGATATTCCGTCAGAACCTCTCTCAGATCTTCCGGATCAAGACCTCTCGATAGCGGGGTCGAGCCTACGATGTCGCAAAACAGCACCGTAATCTGCCGGCGCTCTGCAGCGGTCAGGGAGTTTCGTCCGCTATCCTGTCGGGAGCGGCTTCCTGCAGGTTTATCTAGTATCGCGGCGATCGCGGCCAGCAGCCGGCGCCGATGGCCGACCGCAGTGATGCCGATCTCCTTGAGATCGTCGGCGGTGAGAAATGGTAAGTCCTCGGCAGCGACGCGGTGCTCGTTGAATGCCGCCGCGTACTGTTCCAGAGCCAGACTTCGAAGCCATTCTGCGAGGTCCATCGTCCCCCGCCAGTCTGTTGACGCCATAGTCACGATCAACCTTGATCGACAGAATGTCCAGTGCGGCGTTGTAACCTTTTCTCGAGGCGCGCGTTTCACGTCCCTAGATCGATAGTGAGCGAGAAGGATTACCAATGGAGCATAGACCAATGCTGCCTTAGTGATGATTAACCAGTATAAGTACGCAATAGGTTGCCGTCGCCTCCACTTCCGCGGTTGATCAGCAACGAGCGCTGTCGGCAGCGAAATCCGCTGCGCCTGCTGGCTCGGCTCTCTGGAAGTGTGGGAGGCTGGCTTGGCGTGCCAGACGCGGCCTTCATCGCTGAAGAACCTGTCGCTCTCTTGCCGCGGCCCGGTTGGACTGCGACGGTCAGAGGCCATGAGTCACGTCGTAACACTGGTTGCCGACCGTAACACGGATGAGCTGTCTACAGCCACCCTGACGCGGGTATGCGATGCAATCGGGGGCGGCGAATTCCGGTGGCTGTCGTATGGCGAGGCAGCAGAAATTGCGACCAGCGTAATACCCGCACCCGAGATCGCTGCGGTGCGCGCGGCGCTGGAAGGAGCAGCCGTCGACGTTATCAGCACGCCAGCGCATGGCCGTCGCAAGTCGCTGCTGATCGCCGATATGGACAGCACCATCGTCACCGGCGAGACCCTGGACGAACTCGCCGACTTTGCCGGTCTGAAGGCCCGCATTGCCGCGATAACCGCGCGAGCGATGAACGGGGAGCTCGATTTCAAGGCCGCACTGCGCGAGCGGGTGGCGATGCTGCGTGGCCTCTCGCTCGATGCGCTGGAACGCACCTGGCAGCGCGTGCATCTTACGCCAGGCGCGCGCGAACTCGTGGCGACCATGCGCGCGCATGGCGCCTATGCCGTGCTGGTGTCTGGCGGATTTAGCTTCTTCACCAGCCGAGTGGCAGCACTTTGTGGGTTTGATGCGCATCGGTCCAATGTGCTGCTGGACGATGGGGCGGCGCTGACCGGCGCAGTGGCGGAGCCGATCCTCGATCGCGACACGAAACTGCACACGCTGACGGAGCTCGCGACCGCGCGGGGATTGCCGCTGGACGCGGTACTCGCTGTCGGTGACGGCGCCAACGACTTGGACATGATCCAAGCCGCGGGACTTGGTGTGGCATTCCATGCCAAGCCAGTCGTCGCGGCAGCGGCGCGCGCACGCGTGGATCATGCGGACCTGCGCGCTCTCTTGTTTGCCCAAGGCTACCGAGCCGACGAGATCGTCAGCCCGAGGGAAAATCGTCCATCGCCGGGCGCCCCGTGACGTGGCGCCAGTGATGCCAGAGAAGCCGGGCCGCTAGGCCCCGCGCCGGCCGCCAAGCATCGGCCATCTCCCGCAACAGCAACGGACCCGGCCTCTCGCTCAGCCCCTTCAAGTGCGCCGCCGAGGCTTGCAGCGCAATGTCGCCCGCGGGAAACACATCGTGCCGCCCGAGCGCGAACAGCAGATAGACTTCCGCCGTCCACCGTCCGAGGCCACGCACGGTGATGATCGCGGCAACAGCGGCTTCGTCGTCCATTGCGGCAATTCGATCCGCCGTCAATGTTCCATCGACGAATGCCGTGGCCAGGCTGCGGCAATGCGAGATCTTCGGCCGCGACAGGCCGGCAGCGCGCAACGTTTCGTCGGACAGTGCCAACATGCCGGCTGGCTCCAGCGCGCCGCCGACGGCGCGCAACCGGCCCCAGATCGCTGCGGCGGCCTGGTTGCTGATCTGCTGTGCCACGATGGCCTGGAGCAAGCCCGGGAAGCCTGGCGGACGGGTGCGCCACGGAAGTGGCCCGGCACGCGCCTCGATGCCCGCGAGGTCGGGATCGCTACTCATCAGGCGGTTGAGTGCGGCACGCGCTCGCGCTGGTGGTTCGGGGAAGTTCATGCGCGGGTGTTCTATGCAGACTTCGTGCTGCCGATCCACGCTTCGGCGAGGCAAAAAAAGCCCGCGCGCGCACCGATTGAGGCCAAGCGGCGAGGGCTGGCCAATAGTCCATCGGGCGCCGCGCGGGCAGCGGCGGGCAAGTGGGGGAATTAGCCCGCCGATTCCAGGATTAGCTGATCCGCTCAACCTCTGCGGTGTGCGGGTCCATCGTGAAGCGGGCGATCACTGACCCGTCCTGGGTCGCCAGCGCGAAGCCGATCGGACCATCGGTAGTCGGCGCAACGTTGACCACCTTCCAGTCGTGGTTGCCGTGCCAAAGCAGAAACGCTTCGGCGATCTTTTGCACATCCGGCGGGGTAAGCTTGCGGTCCTTCTGCGGGTAGACCAGCGCGAAGGCGCGCAGCCGTTGCATCATCGCACCGCGCTGTTGCCAATCGTGGCCGCGGTGCATCCAGCCCATCCCGCGCTGCGGAGGCGGACCGCCCGCATCGGGCGCCGTTGGCGCCGGCTGCGCCTGGGCAACGACGATCCCTGTGGTGGCCCCGCCGATCACCGAGACTGCCAGCGCCGTCAGAATAGTCTTACGCATCAAATGCCTCCAAAACCCATGCCGCGTCTCGCGGTGCGCACAATCTGGGTCTGGCAGTTTGCGCGCATGTGTCGGCGCCGCGACGAATTGCGACAGAATGCAAACGGACCTGCCGACGCGGCGCCAATCGTCATATGTTACCGTGCAATGGAACCTGCACCGCACATCCTGGTGGTGGACGACGATCGCGAGATCCGCGACCTGCTCGCCCGCTTCCTGGTTGAGAAGCACCAGATGCGCGTGACCGCGGTGCGCGATGCGAGGGAGGCGCGGCGCGCCTTCGCCAACGGGCACTACCACCTGGTGGTGCTCGACCTGATGCTGCCAGGGGAAAGTGGCATCGATTTCGCGCGTTGGCTGCGCGGGCAATCCGACGTTCCGATCGTCATGCTGACCGCGATGGGAGAGGAAACCGACAGGATCATCGGCCTTGAATTAGGGGCCGATGACTACGTGTCGAAGCCGTTCAATCCACGCGAGCTGCTGGCACGTATCCGCGCGGTCCTGCGTCGTGCCGGCGACACGGTCGAACGCCGATCGGACGTGAGCAACCGTAATATGCGCTTTGCCGGCTGGACGCTGGAGCCGGCGCGGCGACGATTGCTCAATCCGGAGGGGGCCGAGGTGGCGCTGACCGGCGGCGAATATGATCTGCTGGTTGCGCTGGTCGACCGGGCAAATCGCGTGCTAACGCGCGACATGCTTCTCGACCTTCTGCGCGGCCGCCAGGCTGGGCCCTTCGATCGCGCGATCGACGTGGCGATCAGCCGGTTGCGCCGCAAGTTGGAGGACGACGGCCGCAACGCGCAGCTCATCAAGACGGTCCGTGGTGGGGGCTACGTACTGGCGGCAACCGTCGAACGGGCGTGAGATTTCGCCTATGGCCACGGAGCCTGGCCGCCCGCACGGCCCTCGTTCTCATTGCCGGCCTCGTCGTGGTGCAGATTGCGGGCCTTGGCATTCATGCGAGCGATCGTATCGAGGTCCTGCGTCTGGCACAGGCACGCGATCTGGCGATCCGCATCGTCGGTATCTACCGGACCGTTGCGCTCACGGCTCCGGAGGAGCGCCGGGCAGTCCTGGAAGAGCTGCCCCACGGGACAGGTCTGGACGCGCAACTGAGCGACGCGCCACCGATCACGGATCTTCCCCGGATGCCGCCGGTTGGACAAAGCGTGTGGCGCGTCAACCTGAATTTGAGCGGTGTGCCACCGGCACACCACTGGCGGGGCATCGAGCTCTTCGGCGGCCCACGCTCGGGTCAGATCGTCGTCGGTCTGCGTATGCCGGAAGGCGAGTGGCTGAATGTGCGTGCACCGCTCGGACCGGTGCGACCCTGGCATTCCCCAGCCTATCTAGCCGCCTTTCTGCTGATGACGGTTGCCGCGGCCGGCCTCACGCTGTGGGCGGTACGACGCCTGACTAAGCCGGTGCGCACGTTGGCCGCGGCTGCGGAGGCGCTCGGGCGTGATGTGAACGCGCCCCCGCTGCCGGAGAGTGGACCATCGGAGGTCGCAACTGCCGCCGCGGCCTTCAACACCATGGCGGCCCGCATCCGCCGCTTCGTCCAGGACCGCACCGAGTTGCTGACCGCGATCGGGCATGACCTCCGCACGCCGATCACACGGCTCAAGCTGCGTGCCGAATTCATCGAAGATGACGAGCAGCGAGCCAAGATGCTGGCGGATGTCGAGGAACTGGAGGCGATGGTGTCGGCGACGCTTGCGTTTGGCCGCGACGCTCGGACCACCGAACCCGTGGTGCCGCTGGACCTGGCCGAACTGCTGCGCACAGTGCTGGACGAAGCAGGCGACGCCAGACCGGATGTGGCGGCCAGACTACGGGTCACGATGGCCCACCCCATGTGACGGTGCGGGGACGCCCACTTGGACTAAAGCGCGCGATCGCCAATCTGGTCACCAATGCCGTGAATTATGGCGGCTGCGCTCGCGTGACCCTGCAGCCGCCGTCCGATGGTGTGCTGGTCGTCGAGGTCGAGGATGAAGGCCCAGGCGTACCTCCCGGCGAACTGGACCAGGTCTTCGAGCCGTTCCACCGCGGCGAGCCATCGCGCAGCAAGGAGACCGGTGGCGTCGGGCTCGGGCTGCCGATCGCCCGAAACATCCTGCGGGCCCATGGAGGTGATGTGACGCTGGCCAATCGTGCCATGGGTGGTGTCAAGGCGACGATGACGCTACCGGTCTGAGCACGTACACTTCGCCGTAACCGGTTTCCGTCATCATGGCACCATGGTGACTAAAAGGGTCTCCCTCGCGCACGGCGAACCGAACCACCGCCAGCAATTGGCGTTGGACCGGATCGAATTCGCCGTCGGCGAGCTTGCAACCACGCTTCTATCGTCCTGCCAGTCACGCGGCGCCGCGACCGAGGCCATCCACGACGTTCGTCGATCGGTTGCGCGGGTGATCACCGAAATACTTGCAGCGGAATAATCGCTGGCAGCGTTCACCACCGTGCCGCTGCGGCGTCGTCCTCCACGCGGGCTTCGACCCAGGACTGGGCACCGCCGACGGATTCCTCCTTTTTCCAAAACGGCGCCTTCGTCTTCAGCCAGTCGATCAGGAACGCGGTCGCATCGAGAGCGGGCTGACGGTGCGACGCAGCAGCCAGCACCAGGACGATGTTCTCCCCGGCCAGTAGCCGGCCAGAGCGATGGATGACCGTGCAGCCGAGCAGCGACCAACGCCTTTCGGCCTCATCAACGATGCGAGCAATCGCGCGCTCGGTCATCGCCGGGTAGTGCTCCAGCGTCATCGCCGCGACAGGTCCGCGCACGGTTCCGACGAAGCAGCCAATACCGCCGATATCCGTGCGTCCGGCAGTCAGCGCAGTGAATTCGGCGCCAATGTCGAAATTGTCGGTCTGCACATTGATGCGAGACATGAGGTCAGCCCCCCGTCACCGGTGGGAAAAACGCCACCTCGTCACCCGGGCCAATGCGTGTGGACGGCTCGGCGAATTCCTGATTGACCGCACAGCGTACGGTGCGACGGTTGGCAAATGCGCTGGCGTAGCCAGGGCTGCGCTGCTCGAGCCAGTCGATCAATTCGCCGACTGTGCCGATGTCGGCGGGCGGCGTCACGCTTTCCTCCGCAGTGCCGGTGCGCTCGCGCAGCCAGGCAAAATAGAGGATGGTCAGTGGGGCTTCGACATCGGCCATGGCAGCTCAGCGGGTTGTGGGCACCGTCTCGATCCGGCCATCCGAATGTATGATCGTGCTGGTGCCATTGCCATTGGGCACCACGATGGCGGTGCCGCCGCCCGGAGTTGTCAGCGTCTGGTAGCCGCTGGTGCCGCCGGAGGTGACGCCGGGTCCTTGCGGTGTCTGTACAATCTGACCGCCGGGGTTAGGCGCCGGGGGCGTTGTGTTGGTGGGCCGCGGCGGATTGGGAGCCGGCAACGGTGCCAGGCGAGGCTGGTTCGCCACAGGCGGGGTCGAACTGCCGCGCCCCGGAGGCGGCGGTGGCAGGTTTGGAGGCTGCTGGTTCCCCGGCGCCTGGTTCTGCTGAAATAAGGGCGATCCCGGCACCGGCTGTTCGACGCCAGGCTGAGGCCCCCCACCTTGCTCCAAGTCCTGCAGCGTCGGCGATGGCGGCAAGGGCCCGGGCCAAATGTCGCCGGGCTCGGGGGTCAGCGGCGCGGTTTCGACCTGCTCACCTGTTACGCGTCGCAGGTTCTCGCTGTCGCCGACCGGAAAGTGGGGATTGGTTCCGCTTGAGAAGGGCGGGTTCGACCACGTGTCGAAGCCGCAGCCTGAGAGCGCAAAACAGAGACTGGCCAAGGCGATGCGCCGCATTAGGAGGGCTCCCACCGGAACGGACGAATCGACGGGCCGGACGGGGCCAGCCGGGGCTGAATGTGCCCCGGCTATGCGTTGCACTCAAGGACTTGAAGCGTGATTCTACACTATGGGCGAATGTTCTGATTTACCCGGAAGAGATTCGCCGGGTCGTACTTCCGCTTTACCGCCACGAGACGGTCGTAGTTCGCACCGTAGCTTGCCTGCACCCGTCCTTCGGCCTCATCGTCCGACATAAAGTTCACATACGCGCCGGCCATATTGTGCGGGTGTACGCCTTCCCAGTAGGCCCTGGTCCAGCGCTTCAGGTCCGGCGCTTTCGCCGGATCCTTGTCAATTCCGACGATCACCATCGACCAGGTGGCATCGCGAGCGCCCCATGGCGTGTCGGTTGCCCCGACCGCATGGGCCGCCTTGTCGATCGGATAGAGATGCATCAGTGAAAGCTCACTCGGCGCCATGGCGGCGTGGCGCAGATGTTCCTCGATAGCGGCGTCCGTCAGTTCCCGCACGAAGTCGGCTTTCCAATACCACTGCAGGCCTTTCGGCAGCAGGGGATCGAACAGCCCCTGGAGGGCGGGGAACGGCATCATGCTCATCCAATCGAGTATTGGTGGCGGAAGCTCGGAGCGAACCGGGCGCATGGCCGCTTCGCCCTCGTCCTGTGTGCCGACGAAGCAGGAGATCAACGCGCAAATCCGCCGACCCCAGATCTCCCGCGGGAATGGATCGCAGGACGGGACCGTCTTCAGGCCGATGAAGATGCCGAGTTCCGGAGGCGCTTTCGGCAGAAATTCGCGGTACCAGCGCATGATCTCGCGTGCCTGCGACTGGTCCCAGAATATCGGACCGGCGTAGACCATGCTGACCGGATGGGCGCGGTAGACGAAGCGGGTGACCACGCCGAAATTGCCGCCCCCACCGCGCAGGCTCCAGAACAGATCCTCGTTCTGCGTCTTGTTGGCGGTGAGAAAGCTGCCATCCGCCAGCACGACATCGGCCTCGACCAGGTTGTCGATGGTCAGGCCATACTTTCGCGTCAGGTAACCGGAGCCCCCGCCCAGAGTCAGGCCGGCGACGCCGGTGCTCGACACGATGCCCGCCGGTACCGCCAGCCCGAAGGCGTGGGTCGCATGGTCCATGTCGCCCTGGGTGCAGCCTGGCCCGACCTGAACCAGGCGAGTCGCCGGGTCAACGTGCACACTCTTCATCGGCGACAGATCAATGACCAAGCCATCGTCGCAACTGCCCAGCCCTGGTCCGTTGTGACCGCCGCCGCGTATCGCGAGCAGCAGGCGGTTCTCCCGCGCAAACTTCACGGCGGTGATGACGTCCGCCACGTCGGCGCAGCGAGCGACCGCCAGCGGTCGTTTGTCGATCATTCCGTTGTAGAGTTTGCACGCCTCCGCGTAGTCGGGGTCGTTTCGCTGGATCAGACCGCCGCGCAGGTTCTGCTTGAGTGTCTCTAGATCGTTCATCTTGGCACGCTCCCCTGTGTTCGATTTTGTCTGTCGAAGCGTAAGTGCGGCGGGTTGTGGCGGTAAATCGTTCGATCAAACGATGCGCAGTTTCTTCGAACAGAATACGGCTCACCAGAAATGGTGAGAGGATCGAGACCCAGTACCCACTCAGGAGTTTTGACCGGTTGGCAGGTTGATGGGAGCGGCGATCAGGTCACTTGTCGAGCCAGACCGTGTCCAGCCTGACTAGGTCGAAGGTGCCGAACTGGTCGTACGGATTATGGCCTTTGACGTAGTTGTACCAGACGTCGTTGGTTTTTTCCCAGGCCACCGGCAGGATCGGTGGATCCTGTTCCATGATCGCCTCGCACTGATGGACCAGGGCGCGGCGCCTCGCCGGATCGACCTCACGGTCGATCTGGTCCGTCAGTGCGTCAAACTCCTTGTTATGCCAGAATGAGTAGTTCTGCGGGCCGCCATGGCGGTACCATGCATTGAAGTAGTCCGACGGGTCGAGCAGGGTCGACACGATGACGCCGATCGACAGGTCGAAGTTCCCGCTCAGGCTGTCCTGGAACCAGACCGACACGGAGACGCTGCGCAGGTTACACTGAACGTTTAGCCCCTCCTGCAGCATCGCCTGAATGGCCTCCGCCCAGTTCTTATTGGCAGCCTGTTCGCGTACCAGGAAATCCAGGCTCTTCAGTCCATCGGCGTGGCCCGCCGCCGCCATCAGCGCTCGAGCTTCCTTCAGCGCCGCTGCGGTGTCGGCCTGATATCCGAGGCGCTTGGACAGCTCCTCCGTTGGCGTGGCGAATTCGGAGATCGGGAAGATGAAGCCGCCGACCTGCATCGGCGCCACGTCCTTGACCGCCTCGATCAGTGCCGGCCGGTCGAGTGCGAGGTGGAAGGCCCGGCGCACTCGCGGATCATCGAACGGCTTGCGCCTGGCGTTGACGCAGGTACCGTGGATCGCACTCTGGTTGAATGCCGTCGTTGACATCCCCGGCGTGGCCTTCGCCTTGCGGGCGGTCGCCGGGTCGGTCAGGCGGACGTAGTCCACGCGTCCTGAAAGCACCGCGGCACCGAGCTCACTGGAGAACGGGAACGCGTGGTAGAACTCGACACCGTCCAGATACGGTAACCCCTTGTTCCAGTAGTTCGGATTCCGCTCCATCACCCAGACTTCACCCTCGCTGCGGCGGACACTGCGGAAGGGACCAGTGCCGGGGTAGATCGCGACCTTGCGCAGATCGTAGTTGTTGTCCTCCAGCGTCTGCTTGCGGAGGATGACATTCCATCCGCTGGCGATCGCCGACATCATGAAGCTGGACGGGCGGGGCTCCGACAACTTGAACTCGACAGTATATTGGTCTGGCGTGTTGATCTCGCTGACCGCCTTGAACAGTACGCTGCGCGGAATGGCGATCCCGGGCGGCGGCTTGACGATGCGGTCGAAGGTGGCCTTGACGTCGGCGGCGGTCAGCTCCGCGCCGTCATGAAACTGCACGCCCTTGCGCAGGAAGAACGTGTAGGTTCTGCCGTCCTTGGCGATCTCCCAGCTGTGCGCGAGGTCAGGGATGATGGTCTGGCCGCCGTCGCGCGGATCGTGCCGGACCAGGTTGTCGAACATGCAGCCCTGTGTGCCGATGTTGTTGACCGTCCCCGACTGGTGCACGTCGAAATGCGGCTGGCGCGAGGTGATGCCGTAGCGCAGCACGCCACCATATTTCGCGTTTGGTTCCGGCGCCCTTAGCTGGAATTTCGAGCCGTCAAACGCGGCGGGCACATCGGCCGCCTGCGCGGACGCGCGCGGCAGCGCCCACGTCCCCATCGCCGCGCGGCACCCTACCTTGAGAAGGCTACGGCGGGTCCACCGCCCGTCTGGCGAGAACAGGTCGCCCATGCTGCGCATCCCCCAGTGTTTGTTGGCTACATCTATAGATCGCACCGCGGCGACGGCACAGCATCATGTCGACCCGCCCTTCGCCACGCTCGCCGTCGCGCAGTGTGAGGGGCCTGTCAAATGCTCAGGTAACCAGTCAAAAATCTTCGTGCTGGTCTAGTGGATTGCCCCGGCAAGGCGGTGGCGCATGGCGTAGGCCGCTGCCTCGGTGCGGTTCGCGCAGCCGGTCTTGGCGAGGATGTTGCGAACATGGGTCGCCACAGTGTTGAGACTGATCTCCAGCACTGTGGCGATGTCGGCATTGCTGCGACCGATCGCGAGAAGCCCTAGCACTTCGATCTCTCGGGAAGTCAAATCGTCGACTGCGGCTGGCTCCGAGACAGGCTTCGCACGAGAGGCCAGCAAGGCGGCAGCGCGATTCTCCAGGCCGCGCATGCCGAGTTCATGCGCTCTCTCCTGGCAGTCCCGCAGCTTCGCAGCAGCCTGCTGCCAATCGCCGGGCGCATTGCGCGCCAGAAGCATGGTCGCGTAGTCGTGCAGAGTGTGCACGAGAGGCGCGAGGGCCCCAGTGCGGGTGTTCATCGCGACCGCTGCGTCAAAGTGGCGCTGTGCGTCGGACCAGCGACACATCGCAGAGCACAGCATCGCGAGATAACGATCGGCAGAGCCGAAGAAAATCAGGTTCCCGCCGATAAGGTTGCGCCCGCAGTGTGGCAGCATCAGCTCATAAAGTTCTGAAGCTCTGGGAGCGTCACCAAGTGCGGCGCAGACTTCGCAGAGATAGACCATGCACAGCTGCCATCTTCCGTCGCGTGGGATGCTGACGAAGCCTGACTTCGCGATCTGTTGGTATTCGCGCTGTGCGGCGTCCAGGTCGTCGACCTCCAGATGAAGCAGGGCAAGTCCTGGTCCCCAGATCGATGCGGCCGCGGTCTGGCGCAGAAACGCGGACAATACAGGGCGCAGTTCGCCAAGCCGGCCCTGCTCGCGCCGCAGCGTGAAGGTCTGCACGCTGAGTTGGTCGGCATGGGCCGCGATGTTCTGCAGAGCCATCCCCCGCACGATCAGCCGCTCGGCCTCGGCGAGTTCGCCCCGCATCAGTGTGAGCATAATGCGATGGAGGAGCACCGCCATCTCATAGGTTCGCTGCCGCAAACGCGCATCGAGCCGTACGTTGGCGTCCAACTCGGCCTCCGCGAGCGCGACGTCGCCGCGCTCCATGAATGCCAGGTATCGCCAAGTTTGCATGTGGTGGACCAGTTCCAGGTCGCCAATCTGGTTGGCGGCCGCCAATCCTTCGGTCCCAAGCCGCAGCAAATCCTCGCTGCTGTCGGCGTTGATCACGGCGAGCATGCAGTAGAGGCAGGTCGCCAGTACACTTGGATCACGAAGTTGACGCGCCATAGCGATGGCGCGTTCGCCTTCCCGCTTGGCTTCCCGCTCGGCACCTTCATGGAGCAGCGCGCGTGCCAGCGCCCCCGTTAGCTGCGCTCGGAGCGCTGGCCGCATGTCGTCCAGCGCAAGCGCCCGATCCAGCAATTGCCGTGCGGGTTTATCAACTTGCTGAGCATAACGCCATGCGACATGTTCGTAGACCAGCGCCGCGCGAGCGCACATTTCCGCATCGTCAAGGCGATTCGCGTGTTCAGCGGCATCGAGGAGCGTGGCGAGCGCTTGCGGAAAGGCGTTGGTCTTCCGTTGTGCGTCACCGAGCAGCAGCAACAAGCGGCAGCGCTCGGTTTCATCCCGATCACCGCGTTGATCCAGCGTGTCGAGTGCCGATTGAAACAAAAGCACGGCATCTTCGAAGGCCAGGAGCGCCTCGGCACGCTGCCCGGCGCGAGTCGCATAATCTAGTGCACGGTCGAGATCGCCGGCGGCGATGAAGTGACGCGCCAATTCCGGCAACGCCGCGTCGAGATCCGAACGGCGCGACGCCTCCAGCGCGGCGCCGGCAGCACGGTGCATCTGCCGGCGCCGCGCCGGCCGCAACTCGTCGTACAGCGTCATGCGAATCAGGTTGTGGGCAAACTGATAGTGCCCATCGGGCCTCTCCTCGATAATGTGCGCCTCCAGCGCCTCATCCAGCACGTCGGTCAGCTTATGGTCGTCATGGCCGACGGCGCGCAGCAGCAGGTCGTCAGAAAACTCGCGACCGATCACTGCCGCCAACGCCAACAGCTTCATTGCAAGCCGCAGAGAGCAGGTTCAGCCGACGCCCGATTACCTCGCGCACGCCTTCGGGAATGCGGATCGCCGCTGGGAGCGAGGCCGGCGCGGTGGCGAAGTCTGCGCCAAACAGCCCCTGCTGCTCCAGAAAGCGAACGATCTCGCGCAGAAACAAAGGGTTGCCTTCGGTCTGGCGGTACAGCGATGCTGCCAGCCATCCGGGCGGCGGCGTTCCTGTCGCGGCGGCTATGAAGTCATGGACCTCCTCGGCGGTCAGGCCCGCGAGGTGCACTCGCGCGACGTGCGGCGCCCTCGCGAGCGATCCTAGTGCGTCCGACAGCGGATGCTGGCGCGATAGTTCGGTTGGGCGGTAGGTGCCAACCAGTAGCAGCCGCGCATCGGCCATCTCGGGCGCGAGGAACTCAAGCAGACGCAGTGACGGCGCGTCTGCCCAGTGCAGGTCGTCCAAGACCAGTATCGTGGTCTGCCGGTCCCCAAGGCTGTTCAGCAAGTGTCGGATCGACTCGAACATCCGGAACCGCGCCTGAGCGGCGTCTTCCAAGCGTACAGAAGGCTCCAGTTCGGGGAGCAGATCACGGATTTCCGGCACGATGTCGGCAATGTCGCTCGCGCCCGATCCCACATCCCGGAGTAGCGCGCGTGGGTCCGCGGCGCGAAGTGCGGCGCGGATGATCTGCACCCATGGCCAGTAGGGCGGGGCACCCGCTTCTTCCGGGCAATGGCCCCACAGCACCGTCGCACCGTGGCTCTCGGCAACGAGCGTCAGCTCCTGCGCCATGCGGGTCTTGCCGATGCCCGGCTCGCCAGCCAGCAGGACAATGCGGCCGTGCCGCGCCAGAACCTGCTCGAGCGTGCCACGCAGCGTTTCCAATTCTCGCAGTCGTCCGACGAATTTGCCGGTCGGCGCTGCCATGTGGCCTCCCTGATGGCCGGATTGGTTATTGTAGCAGCGAGACCCGGGCCGGAGCCGCAAGGCAAGCGCAATCAGCAGAGAGGGAGGTCTTCTCCTCGTTGCCTTTGCCGTTGCTCTTGCCCGATGCTGAGAACCGCGCGTAGCTGAGGACGTCCCATGCCCTTGTTTCTGATCGAACGACAATTCGCGGAGCTTGTGCCGACCGATCCCGAGAGCATGGCGACGGTCAAGCAAGTCAATGACGAGATCGGCATCCAGTGGTTGTTTTCGTTTCTGAGCGCCGACAAGCGAAAGACCTATTGTCTGTACGAGGCGCCCAGTGCCGCCGCAATCCGTGCCGCAGCGGAGAGGCTTGGGATACCGGCGGACACGATCGTTGAGGTGGATGGCATCGGACCGCACGCCGCTCTGGTGGATGCGGCGCGCGTTTAGACCATGGATTTCAGCCGTTCAAGATCCATTCGGTGATCACGCGGGGTCATTCAGCGGCAACAGCTTTCGATCAGTGATGACCGGAACGTCGCTTGCCACGGCTACGATGTCGGCGTGGTCAGGCCAGATCGGCGGTTTGCCGAGCACAGGCCGGTGCACCTCGAGTTTCGGGAAGGGATGGGTCTTGTAGCCCTCGACCAGCACCAGATCGACCTTCTGCATCCGTTCCAGAAGTTCCGGCAACGATGGTTCGGCGCCGACGACCTCATGCAGCAGCACCCAGCGCGTGCCTGCCGCCACCAGCACTTCATGCGCGCCAGCCTCGCGATGACGGTAGGTGTCCTTGCCGGGACGGTCCATGTCGAAGCCATGATGCGTGTGCTTGACGGTCGAGACAGTCAGTCCCGCGGCACGCAGCTTGGGTATCAGCCCGGTCACCAGCGTGGTCTTGCCGCTGCCGGACCACCCGACGATGCCAAGGACACGCACGGTCAGGGCAGTTGGCGCTTGGTCAGGGCCGCAGCGGGGGGACCGGAGGCGTGTCGGACACCGACCGTCAAGTAGTCCCATCCGGTCCACAGTGTCAGAGCGGCGGCCACCCACAGCATGGTCTCGCCGATGGCGGAGACCGGCACGAAGGAGAGGTGCAGCCAGCCGGCCGCCGAGTCACCGGCAAGCAATGTCCCGAGGGCGCCCATTTGGAATCCGGTCTTCCATTTGGCCAGCGGGGTTACGGGCAGGAGGACGCGCAGAGCGGCGAGATACTCGCGCAGCCCGCTTACCAATATTTCGCGCAGCATGATGACGATGGCGGGGTAAAGCCCCCAGCCGGAAAGCCTTCCCCGCCCTACCAGCATCATAAGTGCCGCTGCCACCAGCAGCTTGTCGGCGATCGGGTCGAGCATGCGGCCGAGGTCCGACTGCTGTCTGCGGGACCGCGCCAGCTTGCCGTCGAAATAGTCGGTGATCGCGGCGGAGCTGAACAGCACGCAGGCGGCAAGGTCTGCCGGCGGATCGTGCAGGGCCACCAACACGACCAGGAGAGGGATCGCCACGATTTGCGACAGCGTCAGCAGATTTGGCAGATCGGTCAGCATCGCGAGCAACTTAGCGACTGGAGCTCTCCGGCGGGAGAGGGGAGACCCCTATGTGTAACACAAGTGAGATATTTGCCCGGCCGAGCCAAGGTTAACCTGCTGGCTGCACAAACGAAATCGGGCAATTTGAATGTCTGAAGCCGTTGCGACCTGCCTGCGGCCATGCTGCTTTCAGGGGCGCTCTACTGGCTGCTGCGGCAGGTGACCTGACGGCGGCTCTTCATCGGGGCCTTGGTTGGCGGGTCAATCAGCTTCGGCGTTCGATCCCGCCATGATGGCGGCGAGCTTCGGGACGTTCGACGCGCGGCGCGGTGTCAACCAGTGCTGCAGCCGGTCGAGATAGAGATAAATGACCGGCGTTGTGTAGAGCGTGAGGACCTGGCTTAGCGCCAGCCCACCCACCATGGCAAAGCCCAGCGGCTTGCGGAGCTCCGAACCCGCACCGCTCTCCACCATCAGGGGCACACCGCTGAGCAAAGCAGCCATCGTCGTCATCAGGATCGGCCGGAAGCGCAGCAGGCACGCCTGACGGATCGCTGCGAGCGGCGACAGCCCGTCGCGACGTTCGGCGTTGATGGCGAAGTCTACCATCATGATGCCGTTCTTCTTGACGATGCCGATCAGCAGGATGATGCCGATCAGTGCGATCACAGTGAGCTGGTAACCGGAAGCGCATCAGGATCAGCAGCGCGCCCACGCCGGCCGACGGCAGCGTCGACAGGATCGTCAGCGGCAGGATGTAGCTCTCGTAGAGAATGCCGAGGATGATGTAGACGGTGACCAGCGCTGCGGCGATCAGGTAGGGCTCGGTGCCCAGGGAGCTTTGGAATGCCTGCGCGGTGCCCTGGAAGCTGCCTTGCACAGTTGCCGGCACAGCCCATCTGCGCTTCGGTCTGCTGAATCTGCATTCACCGCATCGCCGAGTGCCGCGTCGCCTTTCAGGTTGAAGGAGATGGTCACCGAGGGGAACTGGCTTTGGTGATTGACCGCCAGCGGCTGCACCGGTACGTGTTGTCTGATGCACCAGCGTGGACAGCGGCACGGCCTGCCCGGTCGATGACGTGACATAGAGCTTCTGCAATGTGCCGAGCTGGCCTTGCTGATCCGGCAGCGCCTCGAGCATCACGTAATACGCCTTGTTGCCGGTGAAATACTGCGCCACCTCCCGCTGGCCAAATGCATCGTACAGGATGTCGTCGATCGCCGCCGGCTGCACGCCGAATCGCGCCGCCTGGTCGCGGTCATAGGTGAGTGTCTCGGTTGTGCCGGCGTTCTCCTGGTCCGAGGTGACATCGGCAAGCTGCGGGAGATTGCGTAGCTTCGCCAGGATCTTCGGCGCCCAGGTATTGAGTTCGTCGGGCTCGGTTGTCCTGCAAGGTGTACTGATACTGCGTGCGGCGAAATGCGTCCGCCGACGCGCACGTCCTGCACGGACTGCAGGAACAGTCGGATGCCCTGGACCGACTGCATGTTCCGATCGAGGCGGGCGATCACCTGGTTGGCGTTGTCCTTGCGCTGATCCCAGGGCTTCAGCGTGATATACATGCGGCCGTTGTTGGCGGTCTGGCCGGCCGACGCCTGCGCCGACGGCGGCCACGACCGACGCCACGGCGGGATCCTGCCAGCACAATCTGGTTCACCTGCTGCTGCAACGCGGACATCGCGGTGAACGAGATGTCCTGCGCCGCATCGGTGGTGCCGATCAGGATGCCGGTGTCCTGGTCGGGGAAGAAGCCTTTGGGATTATGACGTACAGCACGACGCTCAGCGTCACCGTGGCGATGAACGCCATCAGCGTGACGAAGCGGAAGCGCAGCGCGATGTCCAGCGTCCGCTCGTAAAATCGCAGCATGCCGGCGAACACGCGCTCGATGGCGTTGTAGAAGCGGCCGTGCTGATGCGCCTCACCGGACAGGAAGCGCGATGCCATCATCGGCGTCAGCGTCAGCGACACCATGGCTGAGATCACGATGGTCATCGACACGCAGATGGCGAACTCGCGGAACAGGCGCCCGACGATGCCGCCCATCAGCAGCAGCGGAATGAACACGGCGATCAGGGAAAAGCTGATCGAAACGATGGTGAAGCCGATTTCGCCGGCGCCCTTGATCGCGGCGTCCAGCGGCTTCATGCCCTCTTCGATATAGCGGAAGATGTTCTCCAGCATCACGATGGCGTCGTCCACCACGAAGCCCACCGCGATGGTCAGGCCCATCAGCGACAGGTTGTCCAGGCTGAAGCCGCACAGATACATCGCGCCCAGCGTGCCGGCGAGCGCCACCGGGATGGTGATGCTGGGAATGATGGTGGCCCACACATTGCGCAGGAACAGGAAGATCACCATCACCACCAGCACGACCGCCAGCATCAGGGTGAACTCGACGTCGCCTACCGAAGCGCGGATGGTCAGCGTCCGGTCGGACACCACAGAGAGGTGGATGTTCGGTGGGATGTCCGCTTCCAGTTGCGGCAGCCTGGCCTTCACCGCCATCGGCGGTGGTGATGACATTGGCGTTGGCCTGCTTGAACACCAGCAGCAGGATCGCACGCTTGCCGTTGGTCCAGGCGGCGCAGTTCGCGGTTCTGCGGTCCATCGACCGCGCGCCCGATATCGCCGATGCGGATCGGCTGCGCCGTTGCGATAGCCGATGATGACGTTGTTGTAGGGCGCTGCCTTGGTGAGCTGGTCGTTGGCATAGATCGTATAGGACTGCTTTGGCCCGTCGATGCTGCCCTTCGGATTATCGACGGTGGCGTTGGTCAGCACGTTGCGGACGTCTTCCAGCGTCATGCCCATCGACGCAAGCTTTGCGGGATCGACCTGCACGCGGATGGCCGGGGTCTGCTGCCCGCCGACCAGCACCTGCCCGACCCCGGAAAGCTGCGACAGCTGCTGTGCCACGAGATTTTCGGCGTAGTCGTCGACTTCGGTGATCGGCGCCTGGTCCGACTGCATCGACAGGATCAGGATCGGAGCATCGGATGGATTGATCTCGCGGAACGTCGGTGGGTTCGGCATCGCCTTGGGCAGCGAGCCTTCGGCGGCGTTGATCGCCTCCAGCACCAGGGTCTCTTCTGATTTTAGATTCGGTGCTGAGGTCGAACTGCAAGCGTGATCTGGGTGCTGCCAAGCACGCTGGTCGAGGTCATCTGCGCAAGTCCTGGCAGCATCTCGCCGAACTCGCGTCTCCAGCGGCGTGGCGACGGTCGATGCCATCGTCTCGGGACTGGCGCCGGGATAGTTGGCGGTCACCGACAGCGTCGGGAATTCAACGTTCGGCAGCGGCGCAACTGGCAGCAGCGGAAAGGCAACCAGGCCCGCTAGCACGATCGCGGCCGTCAGCAACGAGGTGGCGATCGGCCGGCGGATGAACGGCGTGGAGATGCTCATGCGATTGTGGTGCCGGTGTCCGATTCGTCGCGGACCAGGGCTTAGCTCTTGCCGCCGGCTGTCGGCGAACCTTCATCCAATGCGACCTTGGTGCCAGGGGCAAGGCGGGACTGGCCAGTCAGCACGACGGTGTCGCCGCCATTTGCACCCTTGGAGATTGCGGCAACGCTCATCGTCCTGATAGGCAATTTGCACGTCTTGCCCTTGCACGGTGCTGTCCGGCCGGACCGTGTAGATGAACATTCCGTTGGGCCCATGCTGCACCGCGGTGAGCGGCACGGTCACCGCATTGTGCAGCGTGTCGATGCGCAGGCGTGCATTGACGAACTCGCCCGGCCACAGCGCGTCGTCATCGTTGCTAAACGTCGCCTTGAGCTGAATCGTGCCAGTCGATGTGTCGATCGCATTGTTCGGCGTGAGCAATTGCCCGTCAGCGAGTTTCGTTTGGTCGTCGCCCGTGTAGACCGACACCGGCAGCGTATCCTTCGCCATGGCTCGCTGAATGCGGGAAGCTCCCCCTCGGCCAGCGTGAAGACGACGGAGATCGGCTTATCCTGGGTGATCGAAACAATGCCTGTCTGGCTCGCGGCTTGAATTAGATTGCCGACATCGGTCTGGTGAAAGCTGACACGACCGTTGATCGGCGCGCGGATCGTGCAGTAGTCGAGATTGATCTTTGCGGTCTCGATTGCGGCAGTATCTGCCTGCGACGTGGCAATCAGCTTGTTGACCGTGGCCTGCTGGTCATCGACCTGCTGCACCGGTGCGAAACTGCTCTTCGCCAGGTGCTGATAGCGTTGCAGGTCGAGCTGCGCGCTTTGCAGTTGGGCCGCGTCCTCTGCGCGTTGTGCAGTGACCTGGTCCAGCGCCGCCTGATAGGGCCGAGGATCAATCTGCGCGACGATGTCGCCTTGATGTACCTCCTGGCCTTCCTGTACCGGAATCGCGACGAGCGTACCGTTCACCTGCGCCTTAATTTCAACGGTGTTGAATGCCTGCACGGTCCCGAGTCCGCGCAACTCGACCGGCACGTCCTCAACTTTCGCCGCAACAGCGGTGATCGGAACCGCCTCAGACGGAGGGGTCTGTGCCTCGGAGTTTGCCGCGGCGAACGAACCATACGGACGCGCGAACCAAGACGCCACGGCGGCCAATACGATGAGCGTCGCCAGCAACGTCAGGCGGGTCTTTTTCATTATCGTGAAGTTGGGGCAAAATCTGTAACAAGCAATGCACTGAATGTAACTGACACAGTGTTTAATCTTTGCGGTCTCAATACTAGTTGCTCGGCAGAACCGGGTGGCCAAACCAGCGTATCGCCCTTGAGAGGCTGAAAAATTCCGAGGTCAACGGGCACGACGCGGGCGAGAGCGCTCCAGGCAGGCACGCTGCAGTTGAGCCGGAAGCGTGCGACCTTGCAGCGGGGGTTGCTAAGGAGTGGCCGTTGGTGTGTCGCAGTGATAGCCGTTGGCGATTGCGTGGCAGCCCTTCACGTAACTGAAATCGGCAGGGGCCTCCGCTGTCGTCATGCGACCTTGGCCATCCTCGCGGATCACGACGACCTGGGGTTCCGGCGGCGGCGCTTGCTGCGCCGGTGGATAGGCGTATCCGTAGTATCCGCCCGTGCCCCAGTCACTGGGCCAGCCCCAGTCCCCCACCACCGGCCCACCCCAGTTACCCCAGCCATTTCTCCACCGCGGGAAGCTATTCTGGCCATGCTGGAACTGGGCGGGAACGGTGTTCGGGAAGCCGGTTGCAAAGCCATTGAACGGGGCGCCGATGCTGCTGCCATTGGCGAACTGAGGATTGCTAAACCCGTGGGTCACGATAGGTGCAAGGGGCTGGTGACTGGCAAATCCTGGTCGCCTGATCAAAGTGCCATTGGCGGTCCGCGTCACTACTGTCCCCACATGCGACCTGCTCACGGACCTGGGTCCGGCAAACCCGCCGTGGAATCCGCCACCGCCTCCCCCGCCGCCGCGCGCGTCCGCCGCCGGGATCGCCAAAAGGCCAACGAGGATCAAAGCGACCGGATAACGAAGTGCGTGCCTCATGCCACAGCCCTCCTGACCTGAGAGATTATCAAGAGTGCCGAAAAGTGCAGCTAATCAGGAGGCGTAATGAGCAGCGCGAAATTCTACCAGGGCGGGCAAATCATGCTGTGTAGCGCAGTGCGATTTAAGGTTGTGAAGTTCAGGTAGGATGGAGCGCCTGCGGCACGCCCGACGTGATCTTGGCGTCTCAGCTAGCGCCTACCAGCGATCATCCGGATAATATTGGAGCGGTCTGCGCGGCAACGGTGGGCAAGCTCTCGGTTCATCGGGCGTGCCACAGTTTTCTCCACTGTTAAACCCCGACTCCCTACTGGCGTAGTAGTCTCCACCGTAGGGGGCAGTGTAGTCACGCGCCGGATAGCGGGGGTCGTTGTATTCGCCTCGATATGCGTAGCCAGTGCCGTATCCAGGCGTATCATAGCGACCGTAATACGCGTCTCCGCGATATGCATAGCCGTTATCCGTATGTATCGGCGCATCCCGCTGCCAAGAGTGGCAGAAGCACCAGACAATATCGCATTGGGTCCTCCAACGCCGCGTTGCACATGCAAACGTTCGCCCACTGGTCTGGTGCCCCTAGCTCTCGTAGATGTTCCCAGCGAGATCGAGCAGCTATTCCGGCCGAATAAGGCCGGTGCAATACGACGCATAGCGCCTCAACTTAGTGCAGCGCGCATGACAATCAGAGAGAGCATGCCGATCACCACCACGGTGATCAGGGGATGCGCCATCGCAAACTGTATCAGCGCGTAAACCATGCTTTACTCGCCTGGCTAGGAGTCGAGACGACGCCCAGTGCATCCAAGGCTGCTAATGATTTCAGGTTCGCCTAATTTTGTTTCGAGAAAGTTGCAGCGCCGGACCTCGGTGTCGAACTTAAGACGCATGCTCCATACGTACGCCCGGATGGAAATGCGCATATACCCGCCGCGCGATTTCCTTGCTGATTCCCGGCGCCGCCTCCAGGTCAGCGAGCCCGGCCATCTTCACGCCGCGTGCCGAACCGAAATGGTTCAGCAGCGCGCGCTTACGGGCCGCGCCGATGCCCTGGACCTCGTCAAGTTCGCTCTGACGAATGTTCTTCGACCGTCCGGCGCGATGGGTGCTGATCGCGAACCGGTGTGCTTCATCGCGTAACCGCTGGAGGAAATACAGCACAGGATCGCGTGGCGGCAGTTGGAAGGGTTCCATGCCATCCGAGTAGAACCACTCGCGGCCGGCATCGCGATCGGGTCCCTTGGCGATCGCCACCAGCTTTACATCCTGCACACCGAGGTCGGTCAGCACGTCGCGCGCCGCCGACAATTGACCCGCCCCGCCATCGATCAGCACGACGTCCGGCCAGTCGGTCGCCGGCGCGCCCTCTTCTTGCTCCTTCAATGCGCGGGTGAAGCGACGTGTCAGCACCTCGCGCATCATCGCAAAATCGTCGCCCGGTGTGACCGGGCCGCGGATCGCGAACTTGCGATAGGCGGCCTTTCGGAAGCCCTCGGGGCCGGCGACGATCATTACGCCATAGGGGTTCGTGCCCATGATGTGCGAGTTGTCGTAAACCTCGATGCGCTCGGGCGGTGCGGGTAGGCTGAACAACTGCGCCACACCTTCCAGCAGCTTGGCCTGACCGGCGCTCTCGGCCAGCTTGCGCTCCAGCGCTTCTCGCGCGTTCACCTCGGCGTGCTGCACAACGGCGCGCTTTTCGCCACGCTGCGGCACATGGATCTCTACCTTGCGGTCTGCCTTTAGGCTCAGCGCCTCGGCGACCAGTTCCTGTTCGGGTAGCGTGTGATTCGCCAGCACGCAGGGCGGCGGCGGCTTATCGTCGTAGAACTGAGCGACAAAGGCGGCGAGCACCTCCCCGGCGTCCTCACCCTTCGTGTTCGATGGGAAGAAAGCACGGTTGCCGTTGTTGCGCCCACCACGAACGAAGAAGACCTGTACGCAGGTCTGGCCTGCGATCTGCCACGCGGCCATGACATCGGCGTCCTGCAGACTGGCGGGATTCACGACGTCGTTGCCCTGCACGAAGGTCAGGGCACGGATGCGGTCGCGCACCGCCGCAGCATGCTCGAATTCCAGCGCTTCGGCCGCGTGCTCCATCTCGTTCGCCAACTCGCGCTGCACGGTGGCGGACTTGCCGGCCAAGAATGCCTTCGCCTGACCGATCAGGCGGGCGTAATTCTCCCCGCTGATCCGTCCGACACAGGGTGCCGAGCAGCGCCTGATCTGGAACAGCAGGCAGGGGCGGGTGCGATTGGCGAACACCGTGTCGGCACACGAGCGCAACAGGAACACCCGCTGCATCGCCGTGACCGTCTGGTTCACTGCCCAGGCCGAGGCAAACGGGCCCCAGTAGCTGCCCTTCCGCACCTGAGCGCCGCGATGCTTGGCGATCTGCGGGTAGGGGTGGTCCTCGGTCAGCATCAGCCACGGATATGACTTGTCGTCCCGCAGCACGATGTTGAAGCGCGGCTTGAGCCGCTTGATCAGGTTGGCCTCGAGCAGCAGCGCCTCGGCCTCGGTGTGGGTGGTGATGACCTCCATTGCGGCGGTCTCGTTCACCATCCGCCGCAGCCGTTCGTCCAGCCGGCCAACCTGGGTGTAGGCAGTGACCCGCTTCTTTAGGCTGCGCGCCTTGCCGACGTACAGTGCGTCACCCTTCGCGTCGAGCATGCGATAGACGCCAGGGTTGAACGGCATGGTGACCAGTGCCGCCTCGATGGCTGCCACGCCAGTCGGAACAGAGCCAGTCGGAACAGAGGATGAATCATTCACGGTAGGGATAATTTGGCGTCACGCCGGCATCAGCCCAGCTTTGCTTCGCTGCCGGACGGTCCACCCTTCCTGTGGATAACATTGTGGGTGCCGCTACTCCCCTTCGTGTAAGTCCCTCGGAATCGCTGGCTTGCGGCACGATTGCAAAAAATTTAGGCAAAAGCTAACTCCTTGAAATCGTTGCGACCTCCAGCATGAATGTTACCCATCCGTTAACTTTTTGCTCCCCCTTGATTCGCTATTAACGGCGGCTTGCGGCGGGGTGGACAAGTCCCGCTGGCGACGTTCGATCTCCACTCCCGCTGAGGTCGCATCCGCGAAGATGTCAAGCTTCTCTACCCGAACTCGTGCCAGATGCACCCTCCGGTCGGCCAGACAGGCGTCGGCAATCCGCTCCGCCAGCGTCTCGACCAGCCGCACGTGGCCGGCGGCGACGATGCTTCGCACCCGTTCCGCCAGCTTCTCGTAGTCCACCACTCGCGCCATCTCGTCCCCGCCGACCCGCTGGCGTGACAGCGGCCGTGCGCCGTCGTCCTCGACGCCGAGATCCACGTTGATCCGCACGCGCTGCGGTGCTGCATGCTCGTGCGGATGCACGCCGATGCTGGCCGTCAGCACCATATCGCGCAGGAACATGTGCCGAAGCGCCCGGGAGCTGCTGGCGATCGGTTGAGCTTCCATGCGCGTCACTCCTCGGGCGGCGGCCCGTGGCGGCCGGACTGCCACTGCAGGTGCTGGCCGCCGTCGAGTGCCAGCATCTGCCCCGTCATTGCCGGCAGGGCAAGTATAGAGAGCACGGCGCGGGCAATCTCGTCGGGGTCGGTGCCGTGGTGCAGCGGCACAGAGGCCGACTGTCGTGTGAATTGTTCTTGTGTCTGCCGAGGGCTGGCGAGCGCCGGCCCAGGACCGATGCCGTTCACCCGGATGCGTGGCGCCAGCGCGAGCGCCATCGATTGGGTCAATGCCCACAGCCCGGCCTTCGCGACGGTGTAGGAGATAAAGTGCGGCGTGATCGACCACACCCGCTGGTCCAGCATGTTGATCACAACGCCTTCGGCGTCGGCAGGCAGTTGGCGGGCGAAGTGCTGCATGAGCACGAAGGGTGCGCGAAGGCCTGGCTCGATATGGGCGTCCCATGAGGCACGGCTGGCGTCATGCCATTCATCGCGTTCAAACGGGCTGGCGTTGTTGACCAGTACGCCGATCGGTCCAAGCGCAGCGACGGCTTCCGGTAAGAGCGCCTGGGTGGCGGTTTCGTTGCCCAGATCGGCGCTTAACAGGCAGGCGCGGCGGTCCAATCGACGGATCGCCTCGCAGGTCCCCACGCCGGCGTCGCGGTTGGTATGGCAATGGACGGCGATATCAAACCCGGCCTTCGCGAGCGCGACCGCGATGGTGCGACCGATCCGATGTGCCGCGCCGGTCACCAGTGCGGCACGGGGAATGCGTGCGGGAATGTCCAACGCCGGAACCATCTGTCGGCGACATTGGTTCGACGCGTCGCTCTGTTCAAGCATGCGTTGCCGATGGCAGCTTCTGCGGCGTCGTCACCGGGGGCAAATCATGTTCCGTGTGCTGCTGTTTCTGGCTCTCGTGCTTCCGTGGGGCGTCGCGTTCGCGGAGCCGCTTTGGCAAACGCTGCCGCCTACACCGCCGCCGGTGCCCGGGGAACACACAGGTCACGCCAAGGTCAACGGCATCAGCCTGTACTACGCCACCATCGGGCAAGGCTCGTCCGTGGTGTTGCTGCACGGCGGTCTGGCAAACTCAGACTACTGGGGCAACCAGGTAAAGGCGCTGGCGCCGCATCATCTGGTGATCGTGGTGGATAGTCGCGGTCACGGTCGGAGCACGCGAGATGCGCGTCCCTACGGCTACGACCTGATGGCGGATGACGTCGTGGCCTTGCTCGACACACTGCACATTGCCAAAGCCGACGTGGTGGGCTGGAGCGATGGCGGCATCCTGGGCCTGGATTTGGCCATTCGCCATCCGGACCGGGTCGGCAAGGTGTTCGCCTTTGCCGCCAACACCGTGACCAGCGGGGTGCAGGAGGGGGTAGAGAAGAACCCGACTTTCGCCCGGTTCATCGAGCGGGCCGGGCACGAATACGCGCGTCTTTCGTCAACGCCCAAGGAATACGACGCCTTCGTCGCGCAGATCAGCCAGATGTGGGAGACCCAGCCGAATTGGACTGACGAGCAGCTGAAGTCAATTCGTTCGCCGATTCTGGTGGTCGATGGCGACCATGACGAGGCAATCAAGCGGTCGCACACAGAATATATAGCAGCGACGATCCCGGGCGCCGGATTGCTGATCCTGCCCAACACCAGCCATTTCGCATTCTTGCAGGATCCCACGCTGTTCAACTCGGCCGTTCTGCATTTTCTTGGTGATCGCTGAACGCACTTGGCCCCGGCGCACGGGGCGGCCGCAGCATGCCGGCATGCCGCACGTGAACCTGCGTCTTACACCGCACGGGCATCTGGTGCTGGAGCACTCTGCTGATGCGGCGGAGCTCGACGAGCGCACCGCGTCGCGCCTGACTGAGGCGTTCGCGCGCGGTACTGGCCAGGGACTGCTGCGCCTCGGCGCCGGCGAGTTGGGAGTCACGCTGCCGCCCCTGTTCGCCTGGTGGCGCGGCTTTGCCGGCCGGTATTTCGGGGCGCTCTGCCTGCAATCATCTGGCAGCAATGTTCCGGAGCTGGCGCCGCCCAGCGAAGCAGATCTGGCATCGTTGGTGCTAACGGCGCCGATGATGACCGGGGCGGAGTACTTCACGACGGATGTGCTGCGCGCGCTATGGCAGAAGATCGCGGCGGCGGTGGCGGCATCGCTGGCCGCGGCAAAGAGCGACCTGCAGAGTTTTCTGAGGAGCCTCAATCCCGCCTGGAACCTGGTCGGTCGCGTCCACTTCAATCTTGCCGAGAACCGTGCCGACGGTGATGCGCCGTTTGCTTTTCTCGCGACATACACGACGCAGCTCTCGTCGCAGGCACGGGCGCAGCATGTGCCGCTCGGGCAGGCGTTGCGCGAATATGCCGGCGCGGCCAATCGCCCTCGGCTGCTGTCTCTGCTGCTGCCGGTGCAGCGCGCCACCGAGACCTGCGCCTGGCTGCGATCGATGCTGGATGACGGCACGCTGTATCATCCGCTGCGCTGGACGCCACACGAGGCCTCGCAGCTTCTTGCCAGCGTGCCGGACCTCGAGCGAGCCGGCCTGGTTGTGCGCATGCCGCCGACCTGGCGCGCCAGTCGACCGCCGCGCCCGCTGGTCACCGGAACCGTCGGTGCGCGCCGACCCTCGGCGCTCGGCCTCGATGGCGTGCTGGACTTTCGCATGGACGTGACGCTGGACGGCGAGACGCTGAGCGAGAAGGAGATCGCCGCGCTGCTGTCGGGCACCGACTCGCTGGTGCTGCTGCGCGGCCAGTGGGTGGAGATCGATCGCGAACGGCTCGAGCGCTCGATCCAGCAATTCCGCGAAGCGGAGCAACTGGCGGAACGCGAGGGTCTATCGTTCGCCGCCGCCATGCGGATGCTCGCGGGTGCTGCGGTAGTCGATAGCCCGAGCGATGTTGCCGTCGCGGACTGGTCGCAGGTGACGGCAGGGCCATGGCTTGCCGATACGCTGCGCAGACTGCGCTCGCCCGATGCCGCGCGGGACGACAGCGAGCCTTCGCTGCGCGGCACGCTGCGTCCGTACCAGCGCGCCGGCGTGCAGTGGCTGCGCCTGCTGTCGGGGCTGCGGCTTGGCGCTTGCCTCGCCGACGACATGGGCCTGGGCAAGACCGTGCAGGTGCTGGCGCTGCTGCTGGCGGAACGGCGCGGCCCAAGCCTGCTGGTGGCACCGGCATCCCTGCTGGCCAACTGGGCGGCCGAGGTGGAGAAGTTCGCACCCGACCTGCGCGTCTCCATCGTGCATCCCTCGGCGATGAGCACGGCGGAGATCAGCGAATTCACAGCGGAGCATGCCGCAAGGCTGGATCTGGCGATCACCAGCTACGGTTCGCTGCTGCGCATCAGTGCGCTGTCGGAAATCGAATGGCACTATGCCGTCCTGGACGAGGCGCAGGCGATCAAGAACCCGAACGCGAAGCAGACGCGCGCGGCGAAGGCGCTGAAGGCGAGTGCACGGGTCGCGCTGACCGGCACGCCGGTAGAGAATCACTTGGGCGACCTGTGGTCGATCTTCGACTTCATCAATCCCGGCCTGCTGGGTTCAGCGAAGCAGTTCCGCCGCTATGCCAAAATGCTGGCCGATCGCGAGACCAACCCATACGGTCCGCTGCGCGAGCTGGTGCGTCCCTACATCCTGCGCCGGATGAAGACCGATAAGGCGATCATCAGCGACCTGCCCGACAAGAGCGAGGTGAAGGCGTGGTGCAGCCTCAGCCGCCGGCAGGCAGCCCTTTATGAGCAGGCGGTGCGTGAGCTGGAGCGCGCGCTGGAGAACAGCGAGGGCATCGAGCGCAAAGGGGTCGTGCTGGCGATGCTGATGCGGCTCAAGCAGATCTGCAATCATCCCACGCAGTGGCTGCGCGACAACGTCTGGGCGGAATCCGACAGCGGCAAGTTGGCGCGCCTGCGCGAGATCGCCGAGGTTGTCGGATCACGCCAGGAGAAGATGCTGGTGTTCAGCCAATTCCGCGAGATGACCGCGCCCCTCGCGGCATTTCTTGGCGAAGTGTTCGGCCGACCGGGGGTGGTCCTGCACGGCGGGACCGCGGTCCGCGCGTCGACGCGATGTGGTGCGTGCGTTCCAGGAGGATGAGAACGTGCCGTTCTTCGTGCTGTCGCTGAAGGCTGGCGGATCGGGGCTCAATCTCACCGCCGCTTCGCACGTGGTGCATTTCGATCGCTGGTGGAACCCCGCAGTGGAGAACCAGGCGACCGACCGCGCATTCCGCATCGGTCAGCGGCGCAATGTGCTGGTGCACAAGTTTGTTTGCCGCGGCACCGTCGAGGAGAAGATCGACGCCTTGATCGAATCCAAGCAGGGCATGTCTGATGGATTGCTGGCGGGCGGCAGCGAGATCAACCTGACCGAGATGAAGGACGACGAACTGCTGCGTCTGGTGGCGCTCGATCTGAACGCCGCGATGAGGGACTGACGAATGTCATGGGACGGAAGCTGGACCGACTATGTCCCGGTGGCGGAACGCCGCCGTCGCGCCGCGCGCGAAGTGGCGAAGCTTTCCAGGAAGGGCCATCCGGTTGCCCCAGTGGTCATCGAGGGCCGTGCCATCGCCACAACGTTCTGGGGCAAGGCGTGGTGCGAGAACCTGGAAAGCTACCAGGATTTCGCCAGCCGCTTGCCGCGCGGGCGCAGCTATGTGCGCAACGGCTCGGTGCTCGACCTGCAGATCGCGTCGGGCGCCGTGACGGCGATGGTCAGCGGGTCCCATCTTTACCGCACTGCCGTCAGCATCGATGCGGTGGCCAGGCGGCAATGGCGTTCGATCTGCAAGGATTGCGCCGGTGCGATCAATTCGCTGGTCGAGTTGCTGCAAGGGCGGCTGTCGCACGGCGTGATGGAACGCATCTGCCGCCAGGGCCTGGGACTGTTTCCCACGCCCGATCAGATAGGTTCCGGTGCAGCTGTCCCGACTTCGCCTTCATGTGCAAGCACGTGGCGGCGGTGCTGTATGGTGTCGGTGCCCGATTGGATAAGCAGCCGGAACTGCTGTTCCGACTGCGTGGCGTCAACGAGAAGGATCTGCTGGCTCGCATCGACGACCCACTGCCGAAGGAGGCCGCGCCCGCCACCGGCAAGGTGCTGGAGGCGGGCGATCTGTCGGCGATGTTCGGGCTCGACATGGCGCCGGGTGAAGCGCCATCGCCTGTCCGGCCCAAGGAAAAGAAACGGGCCAAGGCGATGTCGCGCTAGCCAGCACGCTCACCCGCACATCGGAGAGGTGCGGTGCGTATTAGCCCATTACTGCCTTGCGGCGTTCCAGGCTGTCGGCCGGCCACAGCTCGCGCGAGCTGTAGTAGGCGTCGAATGCCGGCACTCCGTGGGGCAAGTTGATCCACGGCAGCTTCGACCGGGTGTAGATGTGCACGTCGGGTGGCAGCCCCGTCGGATCGTCCAGCGTACCGACACGGAGGAAGCTGAGTTTGGTCAGGCCTCCGTAGTTGCTCCAGACCGCTGTGCCGCAATCCGGGCAGCGGAACACAGTGTGAGGCCGGCCACTGTCGGTTGGCATTTCGAAGGGCTTGGGATCGCCGGAGAGCAACTCGACCCGGTCGGCCTCGATCAAGGCGTTCAGCACGAACGCAGTGCCGGTCTGGCGCTGGCAGTCCTTGCAGTGACAGCAATGCACGAACATCGGCCGAGACCGCATGCGGTAGCGCAGCACGCCGCAGGCGCAGCCGCCATCGAATGTATCAGTCATGGTGCTTCCTCCAGGCGGCCGGACTATTGCCAGAACCCGCGTCCGGCCAGAAGACCAATCGGCCCCTTCCGCCTCACGCCGATATCTGCGAGCGTCGAGCTATCATGAACGACGCCATTGCCACTGACCCGATCGCGCTCCATCGCGGACTGCTGACACTCGACACCCATATCGACATTCCCTGGCCGACCGGCCCCGATCCATTCCTGGAGGGTCCGCGCCGGGTGGACCTGCCGAAGATGCATCGCGGCGGCATGGCTGCCGGTTGCTTCGCAGCCTATGTGCCGCAGGCAGCACGAACGCCCGAAAATGAGGCCGCGGCGTTCGAACGGGCTATCGGCATGCTGCAGGCGATCCGCGCGATGGGGCGAAGCGAGAATGGCATTACCGCGCGCGTCGCGGTCACCGCGGACGAGATCGCTGCGTGCAAGCGCGATAGCGTGCTGGCAATCGTTCTGGCCGTGGAGAACGGCTTTGCGATGGGCCACGACCTATCGCGGCTGGCACGTTTCCGCGCAATGGGGGCGCGCTACCTGACCTTGACCCACAACGGCCACAACGCTCTGGCCAACTCATGCAATTGCCGCATTGACCTGGGTGACGCGCTGACCGAGCACGGCGGCCTAAGCCCGCTTGGCCGTGCCGCCATCGCTGAACTGAACCGCCTGGGGATGCTGGTCGATGTCGCACACGTCTCCCGCGACAGCATGCTGCAGGCGGCCGATCTATCGCGCACGCCGATCGTTTCGACCCACTCCTGCATCCGGACGCTGTGCGACAATGCGCGCAACATGGATGACGCGCAGCTCGATGTGCTGCGCGACGTGGGCGGCGTCATCCAGATCACCGCAGTCGCCGCCTTCCTCAGACCGGAGGGTAAGCCTGATACGGTCAAGGTGGCCGACTTTGCCGATCATGTGGACTACGCCGTGAGGCGCATCGGCATCGAACACGTCGGTATCTCGTCGGATTTTGACGGTGGCGGTGGATTTACCGGCTGGCATGATGCCGGCGAGAGCGCGAACATCACCGTCGAGCTGTTGCGTCGCGGCTACGACCGGCAGGAGATCGCCGCGCTGTGGGGCGGCAACTTCCTGCGCGTGCTGCGGATTGCGGAGGAGAGGGCCGGCTGATGCGTATGGTGCGGCTGCCAGATGGGACCGAGGTGCCGGCGCTGGGTCAGGGTACCTGGCATATGGGCGAACGCGGCAATGCTACCGACGCTGAAGTAGCCGCGCTCAAGCTGGGTATCGAACTCGGCATGACGTTGATCGACACCGCCGAGATGTACGGCAACGGCGGCGCCGAGGAGGTGGTCGCAGATGCGGCGCAGGGTCAACGCGACAAGCTGTTCATCGTCAGCAAGGTGTATCCGCACAATGCTTCGCGCAGCGGCGTGGCGGCGGCCTGCGAACGTAGCCTGAAGCGGCTGCGCACGGATCGGATCGACCTTTACCTGCTGCATTGGCGGGGAAGCCATCCGCTGGCAGAAACCGTCGAGGCGTTCGAGAAGCTGCGGGTTGCGGGTAAGATCCGCTACTGGGGTGTATCGAACTTCGACATGGGTGACATGAACGAAGTGGCGCGCCTGCCGGGTGGGGGGAACTGCAGCAGCAATCAGGTACTGTACCATGTCGGCACCCGGGGGATTGAATACGATCTGTTGCCTTGGTGTCGCGAGCACAGGATGCCGATCATGGCATATTCGCCGGTCGGAGGGCAGGGTGCGCGGTTGCTGCGATCGAAGGCTCTGGTCGACGTCGCCAAGCGCCACAACGCGACGCCTGGGCAGATCGCGATCGCGTGGACGATGCGGCATGGCAACGTCATCAGCATCCCGAAGGCGAGCGATCCGGCGCATGTACGGGAGAATGCTGCGAGCGGCAGCATCGAGCTAAGCACGGAAGACCTAGCGACGATCGATGCAGCCCATCCACCGCCTGCCGGGAAGAAGTCGCTCGATATTTCTAGAGCGCGATCGCCTGAGGCGGGACCGTCGGAAAGCGTGAATCGCGCTCCCAATCAATGGATCCTGCTATTCTTCATCGCGTGATCGAGTCGCGGTCCATCAGGCCAGCTGCAATCAGGATTGGCACCTGTGTCGTCGTTGTCGCAGCGGCACTGCTGCTGCTGGCGACTGGTGGATTGCCGCAGGCGGCGTTGCCGATCGGATTCGCGGGCATGGCAATCAAGCTTGCGCTGGATCCGTTGGCGGCGAGTTTTTTGCTCCTGGCGCCATGCATCACGCTGGCGCCGCTGCCCTTGGCAGCAGCGATCGTGACTCTGTCCGCCGCGAACGGCTTCACGCTTGCGATCGGGCTGTTGCTGCTGGGCGGTATTGCGTCGTTGCGGTCGGCCTCGACAGCAGCAATCTGCTGCATCGTCGCGCTAGTGCTGGCTGGCTCGTTAAGCGACTTCGCTGCGATCAGAGCGGTGCCGCCAGATGGTTGGCGTGCCGCTGCAGTGCTGCTGCTGACACTCGCCGGCGCTGCGGCGACGGCAACCTTCAGCCCGCTCATGGCAATCTATGTGCTGATCCGGCTGCTGTTCGATCTGTGCGGCACTGCACAGCCGCTCTGGTGGGGCGTGCCATTGCTGTTGGCGGGCGCTGGTATCGCGATGGTCACGTCATTACGCGGCGCCTTGGCGGATTGGCTGGACGTGGCCGTCTCGCAGGCATCGCTGCACCAGGTCGGCCTGGCGGTGATTGGCCTCGGCGTGGCGCTGTGCGCGCGGGGGGCCGATTTGCCGTCGGTCGCGTCACACGCCCTGGACGGCGCGTGGTTGGCGATCGGATGCCACGCATTGTGTCGCGCACTGCTGCTGCGCTGTGCAGACGCCGTTGAGAGTGGTGCTGGGACTCGGCGACTCGATCTTCTTGGCGGCGTCATTCACCGCATGCCGATGACGACCGGCGGCTGTCTCATTGGGCTGTTCACGATTGCTGTTCTTCCGCCCGGGCTTGGCTTTGCCGCGTTCTGGCTGGTGTTCCAGTCATTGGTGGCCGCGGCGCGGATCGGAAGCTTGGGACTGGGACTGTTGGTCGCAGTCGTTACGCTGCTGACGGGCGCTTCTGCTGGTCTCGCCGCGTTGGCAGCGATGCGGGTGGCAACCGTCGTGTTTCTCGGCCGGCCGCGCACACCACGCGCGGCAGCTGCTGACGAGGTGGCGCGTCCGGTCCAGCTCGTACTTGTGGGGTTGGCCGCGCTGCTCGGCCTGTTGGGCGTGTTTCCGGTTCTGGCATTGTTGCCGGCGTTCCGTTGGGGCGACGGAGCGACGGCCGCCTCGCTTTTTGGTTTGCTGACCGGGTTCCAGACCGAAGGCTACGCGGCGACGTTCATCGCGGTACTTGTGGCAAGCACGTGGATCGGCCTGGCGAAGGCGATCCATCGCCCGCGTTTGGGACGGCGCGAACCCGACTGGTCCGGCGGCTTTTCCCCACCGCCAGCATGGATGCCGTTCGGCGACCCGACGACGCAATGTGGGCCGGCCTCGTTTGTCGCACCGCTCCAGTATCTAATTGCTCGGCTGCCCTCGACCGACGCAGCGCGCCAGCGACTTGTTTATTGGCGGGACAGGCTGCTCCGTGCCATCGCGGCTCGGGTGGCGACATGAACCTGTTGCTTGGTTTCATCGCCCAGCTGCTGCACATCGCACTGATCGCCGCGGCTGCCCCGAGCCTTGTCGGACTGCTGCGCTGGCTGCAGGCCCGGCTGTCCGGACATGTCGGACCCCCCGTGCTGCAGCCCTGGCGAGATCTCCTCCGTCTGCTGCGGAAACAGCCAGTGCTGGCCGAAAGTTCGACTGCCGTGACCAGTCACGCGCCGCTCGCCTGCGCCGCGACGACCGCAGTTGCCGGATGCCTGGTGCCCTCCTTCGCCCTTGGCATGCTGTTCGTCCCGTTTGCCGATCTGCTGCTCATCTTCGGGCTGCTGTTTGCGGCGCGTTGCTCGCTGGCGCTGGCCGCCACGGATGTGGGCAACACACTCGGCGGGATCGGCGCGAGCCGGGTCATGCTGCTTGGCTGTCTGCTTGAGCCGGCGTTGCTGCTCGCGGTGCTGGTGGCGGCGCTGCCTGCAGGCAGTCTGAACCTCGATCTGATCGCGGCGATGCAGCAGGAATCTGACTGGCAGATCGGCATTGTGCCGGCGCTGATTGCACTGCTGCTGGTAGGGCTCGTCGACACATCGCGCCGGGAAAACTTGACGGAGGAGCTGGCCGGCCCGGACCTGGCGCTGGTTGATATATCGGAAGCCGTGCGTCTGCTGCTCTGGTTCAACTTGATCGGAGGTATGTTCCTGCCATTCGGAATGGCGCCGGCGGGCTCCTCTCCCTTCGCCTGGGTGGCTGGAATGGCGACCTGGCTATTCAGGACCGTGTTGTTCGCGGTTGCGCTGGCAGTGGTGCGCACTGTCATAGGCAGGATCAGCCTGGCGCACGCAGCCCAGGCACTCGGCGCGGCGGCGTTGCTTGGTTTGCTCGCAGCCGCTTTCCTGTTCGCCCAGACGGGGGCCGCGTGACTGACTGCGCCATTGCGGACGCCCCGGCAGTCAGCCGCGGCAAGTCGCTCCGTCAGGTATGGACGCACGACGAATGGGCTCGGATGGCGAGCGAGTTGTCGCCGCCTCTGGTCGCATTGTGGGGCGACACACGGACAGTCTACGCACTGCTGCACCAGCAAGAAGGCGTGCTGTTGGTCTCCACGCTGGTCGTAGATGGCGGCTACCCGGCCCTGTCCCCGGCGCGGCCGCTCGCAGCATGGTTCGAGCGAATGGTGCATGACCTGTGGGGGCACACGGCCGTCGGAGGGACAGACCAACGCGCCTGGCTCGATCATGGGCGGTGGGGGCAGAGCCCGCCGATGGCAATGCGTCCCGGGCCGCCCGTTACTGCAGAGCCCCCAGAGTTTGTTATCGGCGAGAATGTCGACCAGATCCTTCTAGGGCCGGTTCGCGGCTGCATCGAACCGGCAGCCCATCTCCGGCTCGGGGTTCGCGGGGGGACGGTCGAGCAGCTGGAGGCGTGGCTGGGCTACACCCACAAAGGGGTGCTGGCGCTGATGCAGGGCAAGTCGCCCCGAGCTGCTGCTCGTTTCGCTGCACGTCTGGTCGGCGAGACAACTGTTGCTCACTCGATCGCCTTTGCCCGTGCAACCGAGGAAGCGCTCGCGGGCGATATTCCTCCCCGCGCACGCGCATTGCGGGGGGTCATGGCTGGACTAGAGCAGATCCTGTGGCGCCTCGATCTGGCGTCCGCGATGGCCGAGGCCGCCGATCAGCCCTCCGGCCTGACTGCGCGAAGCGCCGAAGCGCTGCGTACGGCGGCCAATGTCGCATTCGGGCATCGGCTGATGATGGATTGCGTCGTGCCGGGTGGGGTCGCGGCCGATATCGCGCCGGGAGGCGCCGACACGATCGAGCGCAGCCTGCGCGAGCTTGATGGACCAGAGATCCGGGCGGACGCGCAGCGGCTGAGGACAGCGGTGACGGGACTGCCCGAAGGAGATGTCCTGGTGCCGCTGACAATGGCGAGCGGCGAGGGGCTGGGCCATGCTACTGGACCTGCAGGCGATATCTGGCACTGGCTGAGTCTCGACCACGGTCAGATCGCTAGCGTATTCATGTGCGATCCCGGTTGGGCACGCTGGCCGCTTTTGGCGGCTCGAATGGCTGGCGGCCAGATCGATGATCTGCCGCAGGCTCTGGCGTCATTGGGTCTATCGAGTTCAGGGGTGGATCTGTGACCCCCTGGCGCACCTTCGCTCGCACCGTTCTTGCGCGGCGGGCGGGGTCTCCGATCCCCCCGGTGGACAGAGAGACGGCATCTTCGCTGGCGGGACGGCTGGCGGCCGGGGGGCAGGCACCACTGGGGCGCAGCCTCGCGGTGCTGCACGTCGATTCAGGCAGTTGTGGTGGCTGCGAGGTGGAGCTGCGCGCCTCGCGGCGCGCGGTTTATGACCTTGAGCGTTTCGGTGTGCGCTTCGTTGCCAGTCCTCGCCATGCAGATGTCGTGCTGGTCACCGGTGCTGTGACGCGTAACCTCGTCGAGGCGCTGGAACTGGCTCACGCCGCCATGCCGGATCCGAAGCTGGTGGTGGCACTGGGCGATTGCGCGGTGGACGGGGGTGTATTCAAGGGCAGTTACGCGATCGCCGGTGGCGTAGGGACGACCCTACCGGTCGATCTGCTGATCAGCGGCTGCCCACCCGCCCCAGAGCGCATTTTGGCGGGGCTGCGCGCGCTTGTGGAGGCGAACGCGCGCAGCAGGCCTGGCATCAGCTCGCGGTAGGCTTCGGCGCGTGGTGCGAGCTGCGATGTGACGTGTTGTGGACCGAGCCGCTGTGATGCGGGGTTTTATGCGACGCTGCGTGATGGGCATGTGACTTGCCGTGCAACGAGCTTGATGTGGCGGCCGCAGCAGGCGATGCGGTGAACGCTGCGACCGGCAGAACGAGGCCGAGAAGGGCGAACAGATGTCTGCGCGAGGGGGTCACGGGATTGGCTCCGAGAGTAGCTGGGGTTATCGGGACAAGTTTGCGTATGAGTTGAGAAAGCAAGCTTAATCGACTGATCTGATTATCCTCTGGCTTGACAGAGTCGCGCAAGCGGATTCACAGGAGACACAGTACCTGCAGTTCGCGCCGCAACGCCGGTGGCAGGGAAGCCACACCCCGGGCACGCGGCCCGGCCGGCAGATCAGGGGGCGCTTCGGCCGGGCGCAAGTAGCGCCACCCCTGGAATGGTTTTGTCGGCCGGCCAGAAAGCGGCACCAGCTTCGGATCCAGCACAACGCCGGCACAGGCCGAGCCATCGTCCCAACGGTCCTCGACAATGTCGAGGACCCGCTGACGTACTAGCATGGTGCCGCTTACCACCCAGTACATCGAGCCACCGCCGCTGACGATCTCCTGGTGGCGGCGCGGAAAGTTGCGCGTGCGGTGACGCAGCGGCGGGCTTTTCTCCGCGCGCTCGGCCTGCAGGTCCCGCAGATGCTCGATGTCGCGAACGCCCACAGCGAGCTTGGTGAGATGCAGCATTGTCGAGCGACTCGAGAACTCTTTTTGCCCGGGACAGTATGGCAGCAGCGCCGCTCATGCGTCACCTGCGCCGAGCCAACGAGCGCTATGCCGGCATTTGATTGCTTGGCGTGGTCTTGGAAATGCCGACCTCCTCTTCGGTCATATCGGCAGGGATATCGGCGAACAACGGAGTGCTGAGATAGCGTTCGCCGGTGTCCGGCAGCATGGCCAGAATGTTGGCACCCTTCGGTGCCTCGGCGCAGATCTGTAGCGCCCCCGCAAACGTTGCGCCCGCGGTGATGCCGACAAAAATACCCTCTTTCTGCGCCAGTTCGCGCGAGCAGCGCATCGCGTCGGGACCCTTGATGCGCAGGGTTTTGTGGAGTCCGCCTGCCTCTACCGCATCGCCCAGCAGCTTCGGGATGAAGTCGGGTGCCCAGCCCTGCATCGGGTGCGGCTTGAACACCGGATGCGCTGCGGCCGGCGAGCCATCCGGATTGCGCTTCTGGCCTTCGCCGCTGCTCACCATCGCCGCGTCATCCGGTTCGCAGACGACGATCTTGGTGTTCGGCAGCTCCTGGCGCAGCACGCGCGCGACACCCTTCAGCGTGCCGCCTGTGCCATAGCCGGTGACCCAGTAGTCGAGCTGAGTGTCTTTGAAGTCCTCGACGATCTCGCGCGCAGTGGTGCGCGAATGAAAATCGGCGTTGGCTTCGTTTTCGAACTGGCGGGTGAGGAACCAGCCATGCTTTGCGGCCAGCTCATTGGCCTTGTTCACCATGCCCATGCCGCGTTCGCTCGCGGGGGTGATGATCACCTTGGCGCCCAGGAAGCGCATCAGCTTGCGACGCTCGACGCTGAAAGATTCGGCCATGGTGACGACCAGCGGGTAGCCCTTGGCGGCGCAGACCATCGCAAGGCCGATGCCGGTGTTACCGCTAGTGGCCTCGATCACGGTCTGGCCGGGCTTCAGCTGGCCACGGCGTTCGGCGTCCTCGATGACGCCCAGCGCGAGGCGATCCTTCACCGAACCAAGTGGATTGAATGCCTCAACCTTGACGAACAGGTTCACGCCTTCAGGCGCGAGTGCATTGATGCGCACCACCGGCGTGTTGCCGACAGTTTCGAGAATGCTGGCGTATCTGCGTCCCATGGTTCTCCCCATTCAGTATCCGCCGCCGCGGCACCCGTTATATAGGCATTCCCCGTCGGCAACGCCCAGCCTGCGCCCGGCTTCGAGCATGTTGGTCGGTGACACCGGCCAGGCTGCAGGCGATCTGTCCACCTGGCAGCCTCTGCGTTTCGGCTGTGGTCCGTCATCACGTCCAAGGTATGGATTTGCAATTCGAGCCGCTGGGGACAGTCGAGTTGAAGAACATTGCCCGACCGGTCAAGGCTTTCGTCGTGCGCCTCGATCATCCGGTCGTGCGCTTGCAGACCCGACCGGTTCGATCGCGCTCGGTCAGTTACCGCAGCCGTTCTGCTCTGCGTGGGTGCCGTCGCTATAGTCTGGTGGTTGATGGCATACCGGCCAGACGCCGGTCGAATAGTCGATAATGGCACCACGGTATTCTCCATAGCCGTGCTGCCATTCACCAATCTTAGCAGCAATCGGGATGAGGATTATCTGGCAGATGGCATCTCCGAAGATCTGACCACCGACCTGTCGCATCTCGACGGGGCCGTCGTCATCGCGCGCGAGTCCGCCTTTACCTATCGGGGGAAAGAGGTGGACATACGTGATGTCGGTCGGCAGTTCGGTGTCCGCTATGTGCTGGAGGGCAGTGTTCGCAAGATTGGCGATGCGGTCCGGATCAACGCGCAGCTCATCTCGACGGACAATGGTGCGCATGTGTGGGCTGATCGGTTCGATCAGCCATCGCATGATCTGCAGAATGGACAGGACAGCGCTGTGCGCGGCCCTCGATATCAAGTTCGATCGGGGAAAACAGCAACCGAAGACCTCAACACCTGATCCATCCGCCTACGACCTGGTACTGCGCGCCAGGGCCGTGATGCAGGAGCGCCTTAGCTATGTGCGTAATGTCATCGCGGCAGGCTATTTCGAACAGGCCTTGCGGAAGGATCCGCACTCGGTTGAGGCGATGGCCGGTGCCGCAACCATCCTGATCGAAGCAAATCGCGATCTGAACCGGGCTCATGCATTGATCACCCGGGCGTCCCTGGTGGCTCCGAACTCTCCCGACGTACTTGCCGCCAAGTTTCGTCTGCTGATGCGACGACAGCGTGACGAGCAGGCCGTAGCGACGTTCAGGCAGTTGCTCGACATCAACTCAAGTGCCGCGGGAGTAACCGCCGAGTTCATTGAATGCAGCTATTGTTACCGGCGGTGGGGCCATCCTGAAGACGCAGTCCCGCTGTTGGAGCGAACGGCTCGTCTCAATCCGCTCGCCCCGAGCGGACAGGCGATCTATCTGGCGCTTGGCCGTATGCTGATCATGCGCGGGCGCGACAACGAGGCTATCGAGTGGTTGGAACAGGGGAGGCGCGCTTACAGAACCCTTACTCCTACACAGATTGCCGATCGGGAACCGTGGGACACGGTAATAGAGGATACCAAGACAAGTCTTGCTTCAGCGTATGCATTGGCTGGCCGCCTGGATGATGCGCATATGATGCTGGCATCGGCGATGTCGTCCAATCGCATGATGGACTTCACCGTCAGGGTCTTTCTGAACAGCATTCCGGTCTATTTCGACGAACATCGGCAGGGACAGGAACGGCGTATCGCCGAGGGCATGAGGCGCGCCGGCCTGCGCGATCACCTCGATGAGCGGGCCGACTTCCACATTGCTTCGGGTGGTTACCTGCGCGACGCGGTGAACACGCCGACACCGACCGGCGTGCCGGGTGGCACCACCATCGATACCGAGCAACTGGTGCAGTTGCTTCCGGGCAAACCGCTGATGCTGAACACCACCGCGGAGAACCCGACAATACCGGGCGCCATTCTGGTCAATCTGCCGAACAGTGGCAGTCTGACAGATGAATGGCAGGAAGCGTTGGGAAAGCTGGTGGGTATTGCCACGGATGGCGATAAGCAACGGCCGACCGTGACATTCGCCTGGTGCGTCAACCGCTGGCACAGCCGCAATCTCGCGTTGCGGCTGATCGCACTGGGCTACACCAAAGTTTACTGGTATCGCGGCGGCTGGGAGGCTTGGGACGCGCACGACCTGCCCAAGGCGCCGCTCGCCGTGCAATTCCAGCCGCCGCGTTGACCTTAGATCTTAGACCTTTTCGACCGCTCCCCCGCCGGCGACCCAGTCCTTGAAGCCACCGAGATTGCGCACGTCGGTGTATCCCATCTCGTGCAACGTCTTGCCGGCCAACGCGGCGCGTCCGCCACCGGCGCAATACAGGATCACCGGTCGGTCCTTGCGCAGCGCCGGATTATGGTTGGGTGATTCCGGATCCGCACGAGATTCCAGCGAACCGCGCGGAATGGCGAGCGCGCCCTTGGCCTTTCCGCTCGCCTGCAGTTCGGTGCCGTCGCGGACGTCGACGAGCACGGCACTGCTGGTCTCGACCAGCTTCGCGGCATCCGCGGCGGTGATTGCCGGTACCACGGCATTGGCGGCGGCAACCATGTCCTTGTAGGTGATGGCCATTGGCGCTGTTCTCCAGTCAGAAGCTTACGTGGCCAAACGTGGCGCGCAGCGCCCAATAGAGCAAGCCACCGACCAAGAACCCGACCAGCGTGCCGTTGACGCGAACGAACTGGAGGTCCTTGCCGACGCGGAGTTCCAGGCGTTCCACGATGGTGGCGGTGTCCCAGTTGGCGATCGCCTGCGCGATGAAGTCCGACAGATTTGACCTGTGCGGCAGGCAGCAGGCTGGCGACCATGCCCTGAACGGCGGCGTGGACCCGTTCGCGCGCAGCAGGGTCGGACTCGAGCATGGCACCGAGGTTGCCCAGCGCGCCTTCGACATAGTCAACGGTTCGGCCGGACGGTTTCGCGGCGTCGGCTTCCAATGCCAGCCGCAGCCGTGCCCAAACATCCCACAGCCACGCCTGCACCGTCTCGTGCGCGACGACGCGGCGGATGGCAGCCCCCAGTTCGGCCGCGCGCGCGGGGTCCTGCTCGAGCCTCGCGATCTCGCTCCGCACCCATTCGTCGAATGCGGCGCGCAATTCGGACCCGTCCGGGCTCATCTTGTCGAGTTCCCCGTTGATGGTCGTCAGCACACGGCGGGCAATCGAGGCGCCCAGCGCCCAGCCGACAAGGCGGCCGCCTTGCTCGCGAACGCGTTCCTCGATCGCCGTGCGGATGCTTTCCTCTTTGCTGGCAAGCAGTGTCCGAAGTTGGCCCAGGATGAAGCCGAACACCTCCTGATGGCGGCGGCCTTCGACAAGGCTGTGCAGCGCACGGGCGACAACCCGGCCTGCACCAGGACCGCCGAGGATCCGCGGCACGATCCGCGCGATCAGCCGGCGAGCGCGGCCATCCTCCACGCTGGCAAGGATCCTCGGCAGCATGCCTGCCAGTGCAATGGCTGCCGGCCGCGCGGAGGCCGGATCGGCAAGGAAGCGATGCAGGATACCCGGCAAATCAAGGCGCGCCAGCACACCCGCGACCTCATCCGCGGTGAACACGTGGGTGGCGACGAAACGGCCGAGCGCGGCGCCCAGCCGCTCCTTCTGGTGGGGGATGATCGCGGTGTGCGGGATCGGTAGGCCGAGTGGGTGGCGAAACAGCGCCGTCACTGCAAACCAATCCGCGATGCCACCGACGAAGCCTGCCTTGGCGGCGGCCTGCAGCAGATCGGTGGCTTCTCCGGCAGGGAGTGCATATGTGCCAAGGGTGAGTGCTGCCATCAGGACCAGCAGCCCGGTCGCGAACGCGCGATGATGGCGCAAAACGCGTCGTGCATCAGCATCGGGGTCTGCCGGCGGGACGATCAAGCTGGTGAACTGGTTCCGGTTTGGCCGCCTAATCAGCATCTGCCCTCAGCGTCATGGTGGATCGATCGCTCTGCATCGTGGACATCGCCTCTGATGCAGTACCAGGGCGGTCGAGACGGGGCGGATCGTCAACTGGGTGTATGTGTTCCGGTTCTGCGTGTTTCCAACCTCTCGGCCGGCGATATCACGCTGTACGCGCAGTGCTGCGGATTACGCTGTTCGCCCAGCGATTTGGGAATCCCTGCGGAATGCCTTGGGCATTGCTCAATCGACAGATCCTTCTCAAACTCGCCGGGTTTGCGCAGGGCCATGCGGCGGGCGGCTCGCATTTCGCTGGGTGTGCAACTACGGCATGGGAGACATTGTCGATGAGCGAATTCAGGACTGAGTCCGACAGCCTTGGCCAAGTCCAGATACCGGCCGACAAGCTATGGGGACCACAGACGCAACGCTCGCTCGAGCACTTCAGTATCGGCAACGACCTCATCCCACGCGAGATGATTACCGCCTATGCAATCCTGAAGCGCTGCGCCGCCGCCGCCAATCGGGCCGATGGGCGTCTGCCTGTGCAGGCGCACGATCTGATTACGCGGGTCTGCGACGAGGTTCTCGCCGGGCAGCACCATGACATGTTCCCGCTGCATGTATGGATGACGGGCAGCGGCACCCAGTTCAACATGAATGTCAACGAGGTCATCTCCAATCGCTGTTGCCAGCTTGCGGGTACACCGGTTGGCAGCAAGTCGCCGGTGCATCCGAACGACCACGTCAACATGTCGCAGTCCTCGAACGACAGCTTCCCCTCGGCGATGCATATTGCTGCAGCGATTGGCGTAAAGCGCCGCTTGATTCCTGCAGTGACTGCACTGCGCGACGCGATCGCCGCGAAAGCGGAGGAATGGAAGCGATATCGTCAAGATCGGCCGGACGCATATGCAGGATGCGACACCGCTGACACTCGGACAGGAGTGGTCAGGCTACGCCGGCATGCTGACGGACGATCTCGAGCGGATCGATGATGCGCTGAAGGGCGTGTATCGCCTGGCGCTTGGTGGCACGGCGGTTGGCACCGGGATCAATTCGGCGCCGGGTTTTGCCGAAGCGGTGGCAGCGGAGATCGCAAAGCATGCCGAACTGCCGTTCTTGAGCGCTCCGAACAAGTTCACCGTGCAAGGCGCACACGACGCGCTGGTGCAGATGTCCGGTACGCTGCGGACGCTTGCGGTTTCGCTGTACAAGATCGCCAATGATATCAGGCTGATGTCGTGCGGACCACGCGCTGGTTTCGCCGAGTTGGTGATTCCGGAAAACGAACCTGGTTCCTCGATCATGCCCGGCAAGGTCAACCCGACGCAGGCGGAAGCGCTGACGATGATCGCGGTGCAGGTGATGGCGAACGACGTTGCTGTCGGTTTCGGCGGCGCAGGCGGCTATTTGGAAATGAATGTCTACAAGCCGCTGATGATTGCCAACATCACGCGAGTCCGTCGCCATTCTCGCTGACGGGTGCACGAATTTCCGCAAGTTCCTGGTAGAGGGAACGCGGCCGAATCTGAAAGAAGATCGCCGAGTATGTGGAAAGCTCGCTGATGCTGGTAACGGCGCTGGCGCCGGTGATTGGCTACGACAAAGCCTCGCAGATTGCGCATCACGCGATGGACCATGACCTGACGCTGAAGCAGGCGGCGTTGCAGTTGGGCCTGGTGGATGAGCAGACGTTCGACCGCGTGGTCGATCCGGCCAAGATGGTAAAGCCGGGAGTCGCCGCAGCGGCAGCAGGCTGACGGTATTGGTTCGTCTATCCCTGCATCACCGTCGCGCTGCTGTGTGTGGCCGTGATGGCTTGCTCCATGTGCTGCGAGGACGTGCCCAAATACCGTACTGGTCGCTAGAATGTTTGGCGGGCTTCTTCTGTTGGGATTGCGCATTGGCAGGAGAACGAATTGGAGCGGAATGTTCAGCTGCGGCGTGAACTGCTGGCGGAGGTCGAAGCCGTAGCGCCATCACTGGCAGAACACGCGGCCGAATTCGGAGGGGCTTGCACGTCTGAATGCACCGTCGATCGAGGCGCTGCGGAAGACGCGGCTGCTCCGCTTCATCTGTCCCAAAGAGCGAGGCGGCGAGGAGGCAGATCCGGTTACGCAGCTCGAAATCATCGAGGCACTCGCCAAGATTGATGGCTCGGCCGCTTGGACCGTGGGGATTCTGGCCGGCGTGAGCATGATCATTGCCGCATTCCTGCCCGCCGCTTCAGCCAATACAATCTTCGCCAGCGGCGTTCCTCCAATGGCTGGCATCGCGTCACCACGCGGCCGCGCGCAGCCCGTAGACGGCGGCTACCGTGTCGACGGTACTTGGTCTTTCGGGAGCGGCATCCATCATGCAGATTGGGTTCTCGCGAGTTCGATTGTGCCCGAGAAGCCTTTACCCGAGGCGGTTCGCCTCGTCGTCCTGCCTCGAAATCAGGTTGTGGTTCACGAGAACTGGCAGGTCGCAGGATTAAAGGCCTCCGGCAGTTGCGACTTCAGCGTCGATGGCGTTTTTGTGCCGGAGGCAATGACGTTTCGCTTGGCTGACATGGCATCGGGGGCCGCCATCGCCGGCGGCGCCGCGCTCAAGGTGGGGCACCCCGCGCTTGTGATGCCGTTCCATTTTGGAATCGCACTTGGCATTGCACGCCGAGCATTGGACGAGGTCACGGTGCAAGCGATCGAAAAGAGCCGCGGCCGTCCGCCTTCACTGCTTGCCACGCAAGCACAGTTTCAGTTCTCACTCGGGAAGGCCGAGCTCGAACTCTCGGCGGCGCGCGCACTGGCAATAGCCATCTTGTCGGCCGCGTGGGAACAAGCGGCGGCGGGATCGGTGCCGCCGCCGACCATGCAGGCCGAAGTGCGAGCGGCGGCCAGTTACGTTACTGAGGTGGCACAGCGCGTGACGACCGTTGCGTTTCAATCCATGGGCGGTGGTGCACTTTTCGATACGAATCCGCTGCAACGCTGCTTCCGCGATATTTATGCGGCGGGACAACATTTCATGATGAGTCAGAGTTCCTTTCGGGCGCTCGGCCAGTTCAAACTCAATCAGCCCGACGCAAATCCCATGCTTTAGGAGCCGGGCCCGGCGGAGAGCGCCCATCGTCATCCCGCGCAAACCGGGGATCCGGCCCTTTGGATTCCCGCTTTGCGCAGGAATGCTCGGCAATTCGTGTTTCTAGCGTGCCGTTACCGCTTGGCCACCTGTGAGTGCGTCGTCCACGCCGATCGCTGAAAGCACCGTCGCCACGATGTCCTTCGCGCTGAGCCCGGCCAGCGCCAACTGCTTCGCCTGCGAGTCATGGTCGATGAAGATGTCAGGCAGGATCATCGGCCGTACTTTCAATCCGTGATCCAGCAGGCCCTTCCAGGCAAGGTGCTGCAGCACGGCAGAGCTAAACCCGCCGATGGAGCCTTCCTCGACGGTGATCAGCACCTCGTGGTGGCGCGCCAGTTGCTCGACCAGCGCAGCGTCTAGCGGCTTGGCAAAGCGTGCGTCGACCACCGTTGCTGGAAGCCCCCGGGCTGCGAGCTCGTCCGCTGCCTTCAGAGCGTCGGCGAGCCGTGCGCCCAGCGACAGGATGGCGATGTTGTTGCCCTCGCGCAGGACCCGCCCGCGTCCCAGTGGCAGAACTTCGCCGCGTGACGGCAGGGCAACGCCGATGCCATCGCCACGAGGATAGCGTAACGCCGATGGCCGGTCGTCGATTGTGACGGCCGTCGCCACGGCATGGACCACCTCGGCCTCATCCGAGGGCGCCATTAGGACGAAGCCCGGCAGGCAGCCGAGATAAGCCAGATCGAAGCTGCCCGAGTGGGTAGCGCCGTCTGCACCAACGGGTCCGGCACGATCCAAAGCGAAGCGGACCGGCAAGCCCTGGATCGCCACGTCATGCACCACCTGGTCGTAGGCGCGCTGCAGGAAGGTCGAGTAGATGGCGCAGAACGGCTTCATGCCTTCGGTCGCCATGCCCGCGGCGAAGGTCACCGCGTGCTGTTCGGCGATGCCGACATCGAAGCAGCGATCGGGGAAGCGCTTGCCGAATCTGTCGAGTCCGGTGCCCGAGGGCATTGCCGCCGTGATGGCGACGATCGCGCTGTCCCTCTCAGCCTCGTCGATCAGCGCCTCGGCAAACACCTTGGTGTAGTTGGGCGGTCCGGGGGGCGCCTTGGCCTGCTCGCCAGTGATCACGTTGAACTTCGAGACCGAGTGCAGTTTGTCGGCTGACGCTTCGGCCAGCGGGTAACCCTTGCCTTTCTGGGTGATGGCATGGACCAGGATCGGGCCAGTCTCTTCCGCCTCGCGGAGATTGCGGAGGACCGGCAGCAGGTGGTCTAGGTTATGGCCATCGATTGGACCGATGTAATAGAAGCCGAGCTCCTCGAACAACGTACCACCGGTCAGCATGCCACGGGCGTATTCCTCGGCACGGCGCGCGGTGCGCTCGAAGCCGCGCGGGAAGCGCTTCGCCATGCGGGAGCCAAGTTCGCGCAGTGACAAAAAACTGCGCGAGGACATCAGCCGCGACAGATAGGCACTCATCGCACCCACTGGCGGCGCGATCGACATGTCGTTGTCGTTCAGAATGACCAGCAGCCGGGTGTGGCGAGCCCCGGCATTGTTCATCGCCTCATATGCCATGCCGGCGCTCATCGCGCCGTCGCCGATGACGGCGATGATGTTGCGCTCCTCGCCTTTCAGATCACGGGCCACCGCCATGCCGAGGCCGGCGGATATCGAGGTTGAGGAGTGTGCCGCGCCAAACGGGTCGTATTTGCTCTCGGCGCGACGGGTGAAGCCGGAGAGCCCGCCACCCTGACGCAACGTGCGGATCCGGTCTCGCCGGCCGGTCAGGATCTTGTGGGGATACGCCTGGTGGCCGACGTCCCAGAGCAGCCGGTCATGCGGCGTGTCGAACACTGCATGGATCGCCACCGTCAGTTCGACCACCCCAAGCGAAGCGCCGAGATGGCCGCCGGTCACAGACACGGCGTCGATCGTCTCCGCGCGCAATTCGTCAGCCAGCTCGCGCAACTGCTCCGCGGAAAAATTGCGCAGATCGGCCGGATAGCGAACGCGATCGAGCAGCGGTGTTTTGACAGGGCTCATAGTGCCTCCGCTCTGAGTTCAGTTCCGCCTGGTCACGACATAGGCGGCCAGCGCCCGTAGCAGCTTTGCACGGTCGCCAAAGGTTTCGAGGTGTCCCGCGGCCTGCCGGGCGAGCAGGTCGGCCTGTGCCCGTGCCCGCTCGACACCCAGTACCGCAACCATGGTGGCTTTGCCAGCGGCCGCGTCCTTGCCAGCGGTCTTGCCGGTCTCTTCCGTGCTGCCTTCGGCATCCAGCAGGTCGTCGGCAATCTGGAAGGCGGCGCCGACGTCCCGGCCGTACGCCGCCAGCAGGTGCCGCTGAAAGAGTGGGGCACGGCCAAGCATCGCCCCTGCCTCGGCGCTGAACTGGATCAGCCGGCCGGTCTTCAGCGCCTGCAGCCGGGTCACTGCTGCGCCATCCAGGGTTTCGCCCTCAGCCAGCATGTCAATCATCTGCCCACCTGCCATCCCACGTGCCCCGGCCGCGGCGCCGAGTGCCGCGACAAGTTCGCAGCGCGCCTGCGGATCCGAATGTGTGTCGGGCTCCGCCAATACCTCGAACGCCCGGGCTTGCAAGGCGTCGCCAGCCAGAATGGCTGTGGCTTCATCAAAACACTTGTGTGTCGAGGGCTTGCCACGCCGCAGGTCGTCGTCGTCCATCGCCGGCAGGTCGTCATGCACCAAGGAGTAGGCGTGCAGCATCTCGATCGCTGCGGCCACCCGCGCGGCACAGGTCTCGGACACGGCGAATATTGCCGAGCTTTGCATCACCAGGAAGGCCCTGAGCCGCTTGCCGCCACCCAATGTCGCGTAGCGCATCGCATCAGCCAGTCGGGATTCGGCACCCTCCGGCAGCGGTAGCAGGCTCTCCAACGCGGCCTCCACGACCTCGGCGATCTGCAAAAGGGCGGCGGGGAGATCGGAGTCGACCAGTGCCATTGACCTCAGATACCACCCCTGGATGAGGTTGACCCCGGCACTCGAACAGAAGGGGACGAGTTGGTTACTCGGGTTGTACGAATCACACGCAAGTGTGGCACGTAAGTCGCTGTTCGGCCATGGCTTAATGCAACCATTCGGTTTGTGCCATCTGGGAAGAACCGCCGGCATTGCCCCACCGGTAGGTGCGTGCCATATGCGGCCGACCTGCTCGGTCTTTTCGGCGCGACGCCGCCTGTTGGAGAAGCCGCCATGATTCGCGTCGTCCTGGCCCAGCCCCGCGGTTTTTGCGCCGGCGTCGAGCGGGCGATCGAGATCGTTGAAAGGGCGCTGAACAAATACGGCCCGCCGATCTATGTCCGTCACGAAATTGTGCACAACCGCCACGTGGTCGAAGACCTGCGAACGCGCGGTGCGGTGTTCGTAGACGAATTGGACGAGATCCCTCCGGGTGCGCGGACGATTTTTTCGGCCCATGGTGTGGCGAAGCGGGTGGAACAACTGGCGGCCGAGCGGGATCTACCGGTGATCGACGCCACCTGTCCCCTGGTTGCGAAGGTGCACAACGAAGGGCGTCGCTACGCGGCGCAAGGGCGGGAAATCGTGCTGGTCGGCCATGCCGGGCACGCCGAAGTGGAGGGCACGATCGGCCAAGTGCCCGGCAAGGTGCATCTGGTTCAGACAGTCGCTGACGTCGCTGCTCTGAAGGTCGCAGACACCACCAAACTCGCCTACATCACCCAGACCACATTGTCGGTAGATGACACGCGTGGGATCATAGCGGCGCTGAAGGAGCGCTTCCCTTCTATCGTGGGCCCGGACGTGCGGGACATCTGCTATGCCACGCAGAACCGACAACAGGCGGTACGGCAACTCGCCGGCGCGGTGGACATGATTCTGGTTGTCGGGTCCCGCAACAGCTCCAACTCCAACCGACTGCGCGAAATCGGCGAAGAGTTGGGCAAGCCATCCTACCTCATCGACGATGCGGATGCGCTGCAGCCGGAGTGGTTCGTCGATGTCCGATCCGTCGGGGTGACCGCTGGTGCGTCGGCGCCGGAGATGCTGGTGCAGGGCGTACTGGATGGGTTGCGCCGGTTCGGCGAGATCGACATATCGACACTGGCCGGGGTGGCAGAGGACGTGCGGTTCCGCTTCCCCAAAGAATTGGCCGACACATGATGGCCTGGTCGAGCCAGGCCATGACGCGAGGTGTCCGGGCCTGCGCCCGGCGTCGCACGTAAGAAGGATAGAGAATGGCCGTGCCGTTGAACCAGGCGCTGCGCGTCGGCGCCTATGTCCTGAAGCAGCACCTGATCGGGCGCAAGCGCTACCCGTTGGTGCTCATGCTCGAGCCGCTATTTCGCTGCAACCTGGCCTGTGCGGGATGCGGCAAGATCGATTACCCGGCCGAGATCCTGAATCAGCGCCTGTCGGTCGATGAATGTATGGAGGCGATCGACGAGTGCGGTGCCCCGGTGGTGGTGGTCGCCGGTGGCGAACCGTTGCTGCATCGCGAGATCGAGCAGATCGTCGAGGGCGCGATTGCGCGTAAGAAGTTCGTCATTGTTTGCACCAACGCGTTGCTGCTGGAAAAGAAGATGCATCTGTTCCAGCCCAGCAAGTGGTTCTCCTGGTCGGTGCATCTGGATGGGCTGCGCGAAGAACACGACACTTCGGTCTGCCAGGACGGTGTCTATGACCGCGCGGTGACGGCGATTGCTGCGGCAAAGCAGGCCGGATTCCGTACTATCATCAACTGCACGCTGTTCGACACCGCACAGCCAGAGCGCGTCGCGGCGTTCTTCGATGAAGTAATGGCAATGGGCCTGGACGGCATCTCCGTCTCACCGGGTTATGCCTATGAGCGCGCTCCCGACCAGCAGCATTTCCTGAACCGCCGCAAGACCAAGGAGTTGTTCCGCGGCATCTTCGCGCGCCAGGGCAAGCGGAAGTGGGCGTTCAATCAATCGTCGATGTTCCTCGATTTCCTCGCTGGGAATCAGACGTTCCATTGCACACCCTGGGGCAATCCGACGCGCACCTATTTCGGCTGGCAGCGGCCCTGCTATTTGCTTGGTGAAGGCTACGCCAAGAGCTTCAAGGAGCTGATGGAGGAGACAGACTGGGACCGCTACGGCACCGGCAACTACGAAAAATGCGCGCAGTGCATGGTGCATTCCGGTTACGAGGCCACGGCGGTGAACGAGACGATCCGCCGTCCATGGAGGGCGGCGGCACAGGCGCTGCGCGGCATTCGCACTGAGGGGCCGATGGCGCCGGAGATTGCGTTGTCAAACCAGCGCCCGGCGGAATACGTGTTCAGCGCACACGTTCAACAGGCACTTGCGCGCATCAGGTCGCGCAGGCGGGAAGGTCAGACCGCCGAAGCAGACTGATACCGCCCCCGTAAAGTGATCGCTTTGGGTGGTGAGCCGACCTCGCCGAAGCCATGGGTGGACGAAGGATCGGTACGAGAAGCGGACCTCCATGCGAACCTACCCGGAATTCAATCGATCGTGTCGTCCGCGCGCGCCATGAGCACCGGGGATATTTGCAGCCCAAGGTTCCTGGCAGTCTTGAGGTTTATGACGAGCTCCAGAACCGCAGGGCGCTCTATCGGCAGGGCTTCCGGTTTGGTACCCTTAAGGATGCGGTCTACGAAATAGGCAGTTCGACGATAGGATTCTTTAAGCCGCGGACCATAAGTAAAAAGCGCACCGCTGTTTGCCATGATCGCCCAGCCGGAAACGAGGGGTATCCTCAGGCTATTGGCGGTCGTGATAATGAGCTGGCGGTTTTCGACAACGAGGCCTTCTGAAAACGCCACAATGGCGTCGGGTGGGTTCGCTTTTACGGCAGCCAGCGCTTGGTCGAGCTCGGCGCGGTTTGCCGTCTTGAAGAAGTCGAGCCGAATTCCAAGTTCGTGCGCCTTCGCGGATAGATCAGCCCGTTCACCAGCCTCGCCACCATGTAGTGGGTTGGCAATCACCGCGACGCGGCGGACCGATGGCGCTAGCTCGTGCAAGAGTTCGAGACGCTTGCCGTTCAGTTCCGCTCTCATCAGCGTAATGCCGGTCGCATTGAATAGCGGATGCGCCAGATCCTTCGCTATCCCAACGGCGATCGGGTCCTCGCTGAACTCGTAGACGGCCGGAACCAGCCTCGTCCTGTCATGCACGACAATTGGCGCGGCGGCAGCATGCGTCACGATGACGTCGACACCGCGATGCTGAAGTTCCGCGACGAGGGACGCCACCTTGTCCATTGCATAGTCGGCATAGAGGCGATCGAGTGTCATCGTGACAGGCTCGGAGTAACCTTCAGCCTTAAGTCCGTCGAGCATTGCCGCGACAAAGCTCTCGGCGCCCTTCTCGTCGCCGCCGCTCAGGAAGCCAACCCGCGGCGGTCGCGCCGCCAGCGCGAAGTGAGGGGCGACCATCGCGAGCCCTAACGTCGGTAGCATGCTACGCCGTTGCATTACGCGCCTCCATCGCCTGCCACGGCTGACAATACTGGCCGCGAAGCCCGAGCGTCCATCTCGTCGAACCTTAAAGTCGCGGGCGCGCGAAAGGAGCGACCGCCTAGGGTCGAGACCGTTAGATAGGTCGGCTGGTCTGACGCCCTATTCCGGCAGCTTCAGCGCCGTTTGTTCGACGTAGGGTTTCATCAGCGCGTCGGCCTGTTTCTGTGCCGTCTCCATGGCTGCCTCCGGCGTCGCCTTGCCTGACAGCACCGCCTGCACGCCGTCTTCCAGCGCCTTGCGTACGCCGACCGTGTTGTAGGTGGCGAACCAGCCGCGCGCATACGCAAGCTGGTCAAGCGCCACCTTGGCGTCCGGGTGCTCGGCGATGAAGCTCTTCATCTCCGGCAGGTCGTAAGCGGCAATTCGAGGGGCGAAGTAGCCGGTGAAACGGCTCCAGCTGCCAGCGGTCTCGGGACTGGTCAGCCACTTGATCAACGTCCAGGCGGCAGCCTGACGTTCCGGGCTGTTGCCCTTCGGCAGGATCAGGCTCGCGCCGCCGATCGGGACGGCGTTGACCGAGGTTGCGCGGCAGGAAGGCAGTGCGATACGGCGATTTCATGTTGTCGCGCACGAATGAGAGTGATCCTGTGGACAGGATCATCATGCCGGTGCGGCCTTGGAAGAACGCCGTCGTCACCGCATTCGCGTCGGTTACACCCTCCGGCATCACCTTCCATGTGTGCACCAGCGCGTCGATGAAGCGCACTGCACCGATCGGTACTTGGCGCGGTGTAATAGACCTCGCCGCCGTAGTCGGGGTTGTAGATATTCGACCGCCATTCGACATGGCGAGGCCGCTGAAGTGATCCAGCCACAGATAATCATAGGTGCCCGGCAACATCAGCCCCCAGCGCGTGGTCTGGTTGCCGTCGTGTTTGGTCAGCTTGCGTGCGGTCATCCGCCCAGTCCTGCCAAGTGACCGGCGGATGGTCAGGATCCAGGCCGGCGTCTTTGAACGCATCGACACTGTAATAGAGCAATGGCGTCGAGTTCTGGAATGGCACGCCGTAGACATGGCCCTGATCGGTGGCATTCAGCTTCAGCGCCGGCCAGAACTGGTCCATGAACTGCGCCGGCCGTCTGTCCGTCCTTGGCGGATCAGAGCGTCGAGCGGAACGACCTCGTTGTTGATGGCGTATTCGCGGACGAAGTTGGCACTCATGATCACTGCGCCCGGCGGCTTGCCGGCCTGGATCGCAGCACGCGTCTTCAGGTTGGTGTCGTCGTAACTGCCTGTATAGACGGCGGTGACGTGGATGTCGGTGTGGTCCTTGTCGAATTGCTCGATCAGCCGCTGCATTTCGACCGCCAGCTTGCCCTGGACCGGAACGGGAAAGAACAGGTCGATCTCAGTGGCTGCTTGCGCGGTGCCCGTCGCAAGTGTCACTGCGAGGAGCCCAGCGAGGAAGCAACCTCGGTGACGTGGGGGCCACGGCGCTTGATCGGGATTGCTTCCCCCCGCATCCGCGAGGGTCTCAATGACACTTGCATGGTTACCCCTTACTTGATCCCGGATAAGGTGAAGCTGGAGACGAACTGCCGCTGGAACAGCACGAAGATCACCAGCAGCGGTGCGGCGACGAAGAACGTTCCGGCGGCGATGACGCCCCATTCCGATCCCGCCTCGGCGCCGGAGGTGAACGAAGCGAGCCCGACTGTCAGCACCTGATTGGATGGCGATGAGGTCGCCATCAGCGGCCAGAGGAACTCGTTCCAATGCGCGGTCACCGAGACGATGGCGAACGCGATCAGGCCCGGTCGCGCGAGCGGCAGCAGCACGCGGAAAATGATCGCAAGGCGTGACGCGCCATCCACCAGCGCCGCTTCCTCGTAGTCGCGCGGGATGGTGCGGAAGGTCTGGCGCATCAGGAACACGCCGAATGCCGATGCGCAGTACGGCGCCATGATTCCGGGCAGCGTGTCGTAAAGATGCAGCGCGATCAGCGTCGTCATGTTGGGCACGATCAGGATCGGCGGCACCAGCATGAGCTGGAGCAGGAACAGATAGAACAGCGTCTCCCGATAGCGGAAGCGCAATCGCGCGAAGGCATAGCCGGCGAGGCTGATCGTCACGCACTGCACCGCGAGGATTCCGCCGCACAGCAGGATCGTGTTCAAGTACCATAGCGGAAAGTGGCCGGAACTCCATGCCTCGGCGAAATTCGTCAGGCCGAACGGACCTGTAGGCAGCAGCGAGGCGATGTCTGCGGCACCGGCACTCTCCGGACGCAGGCTGGCAACCGCCATCCAGGCGAACGGGATTGCCCACAGCAGCGCCGCTGCGCAGAGCAAAAGCAGCGGGATCAACGGGGGTCCATGCGACATTCGTCGTTGATTTGAATCAATGCGCCGGCACGTGGCGACGGTAGGGTCGTCCACGAAGGACCAGATTCAGGAGGCTCCCGGTGGGCAGCGTAACGATGGACCGACGGTTCGTGTTGGCGTTCAGGCTGTTGATGGGCTGGACGTTTCTCTATGCCGGAGCGTGGCAGGTGCTGTCGTCGGACTTTTCTGCAGCGACGTTCCTCGCCCATACCAAGACGTTTCATGACATTTACGCGCCGCTCACGTCGCCGGCGCTGGCGCCTGTGCTGACATTCCTGGTCAAGTGGGGGCATCTGTTGATCGGCCTGTCGCTGGTGTCCGGCCTGCTGGTGCGGGTCAGCGGCGTGTTCGGGGTGGCACTGCTGCTGACCTACTGGACCGCACACATGGACTTTCCGTACATCGAAAGCCACGTGAACCTGATCATCGACTATCACATCGTCTATGCAACGCTGACAACCTGGCTTGTTGTGGTAAACGCGGGTCATGTTTGGGGACTCGATGGCTGGCTCGCCAACCGCCGCGTGATCGGCCACCGAGCCGAGGCGGTCGGGTGATTCAGGTTTCATAGTGGATCCCACGCTCCAGCGTACGCAGTGATACGATGGAAAGCGCGAAGAGAAAGCCGACACTGACCACTGTGGCCGCGGATGCCAGTCCGACGTCGTAGTTCTGATGCGCCTGCTGGTAGATGTAATAGAGCAGCAGAGACGTGGCATCCGACGGGCCGCCCTGCGTCATGACGATCACGTGGTCCACTTGGGTCAACGTGTTGAGCACCGCGATCACGAGCACGAAGGCGAGCGTCGGCCCCAGCAACGGAAGAGTGACGCGCACGAAGCGTTGCCAGGCCCCGGCGCCATCGATTTTCGCCGCGTCCAGCAGTTCCTGTGGAATTCCTGCGAGCCCGGCGAGGAAGAACAGCATGTAGTATCCAGTGTTCTTCCATACGGTGATGGCGATGATCGAGCCGAGTGCCAGCGCGGGATCGCCCAACCAGTTCGTTTCAGCGAGACCCAGGCGCGCCAGATAGTAGTCCAGCAATCCGCCGCCAGGCAGGAAGATGAATATGAACAGCGCAGCGGCGGCGACCAGGGGGATCAACAGCGGCAGCACGATCAGGGTACGCAACAAGGCAGCGAACCGTGTGGTCTCCCGCAATCCAAGAGCGAACAGCAGGGCCAGGGTCAGGCTGGGAACGATTGTGCCGCAAGCGTAGACCAGGTTGTTGCACAGGGCTTGCGCGAAGTGTGGATCGGCAAACAACCGCGCATAGTTATCGAGTCCCCAATGGGCGGCACCGCCAAATGCGCGGATCGTCAGCGAGCTGAGCGCGACCTGTAGAACCGGCCAATAGGTGAATGCCAGCAGGAAGATGCCGGACGGCACCAACAGTGCATAGGCGACGACGCTGGAGCGTGTGCGCGCCCTGCTCCGCGCCGGGGCCGAGGTTACAGGAACGGCGCCGAGTGTCGTGGTGCTCATATGATGCACGGACTGGTCAGGGTGCGCTGATACTGGGTCAATCATGTAGCTTGCAGGGCAAATCGGAAACAGTTCGATGACGGGCGATCAGGACCTGGCAGTTTTGCCTGTCTCATCGGTCCACACGAGGCCCCGCCGCAGACCCGCCATGTCACTCGTCCTGGAACGGCGTGCTCCTGGTCTGCTTGGTCCGCGCACGATGCGCCTTGTTGTGACGGCGACGGCGCCTGGACGCAGGGGTAGGGCGAGTGGCGACGCGTAATACCGGTGGCTCCGCCGCCCGCTGGATCAACTGGATCAGAGTATCCAGCGCGGCCCGACGGTTTCTCTCCTGCGTGCGAAATCGCTGTGCGGTAATCAGTAAGTCGCCGTGCTGGGTCATTCGCCGGCCGGCGACCGTCCGCAACCGGGTCTGTATGTCCTGTGGCAGTCCGGAGGCAGCCGGATCAAATCGCAGCTGCACCGCTGTTGCGACTTTGTTGACGTTCTGTCCGCCAGGGCCCGATGCGTGCACGAACGTCTCGACAATGGCGCTCTCGTCGATCGCGAGGGATGGAGTGATCGAGATTATCCCATCGCGGAAGCCGACCGCGTCAGGCACGCTTGCGCCGACCAGGCCCGCGTTTGGGCCGTCGGCCGGACTTGCGCCCAAGCCCAATCTCTTTCGCCAGAGTGGAGCGCGTCTGCGCATAATTGGGGGCTACCATCGGGTAGTCGCGCGGCAAGTCCCACTTCTCGCGATATTGCTGCGGCGTCAATTTATGGTCGGTCATCAGGTGCCGCTTTAACATCGAAAAGCTCTTGCCCTCTTCCAGGCAAACGATGCGATCCGGGCGGACCGATTGCTTCACCGGCACAGCCGGCGTCGGCTTTTCCGTCTGCTCTGGTGCTCGGCCGATGTTCACCAGCGTCCGGTAGACTTCCTGGATCAGTGCAGGCAGTGCATCCGGCGTAACAGCGTTATGTCGAACGTGCGCCGACACGATCTGGGCGGTAAGCCCAAGAATTCTGGTCAGTCGATTTGCTCATTGTTTGCCCCATTTAACCCGAAACTGAACACTAACGTTATCTTGGTGAGTGGCGCTAGTGTGCCAAGTGGGGCTGCGACCACTCAAGGTGACGCTTCCACGACTTTAATGGCCAGGCGATCGGTGGGCTATCCGCCACCATCGCCATATGTTGGGCCGAAATAGGGGTGGACGTGCGTTATGGGCAAGCCGCATCCAGCGAGCTGGAGTACAATCGCAACCAATGTCGCGTACCGTCGAACTGAATGGAAGCCCTGTGGCATGAGGTCCTGACTCCGAGCTCGGCGGAGGTGGTCATGAAACATGCTGTTGGGAGCCTCGCGCAAAAAAAGCCCAGTCTACCGATCGCAGAGGATACTGACTGTTCTCAAGCTTCGTCCATATCCCGATCAGAAGACTATTGTCGCGTCAGGGCTCACCGAAACGTCTACTGTCCCGCACCGGTCTAGGTCAACAAAATGCTGGCGGCAAAAGCCAGTCGGCGTCAGGGCGGTCGAACTCGACCCTCCCCGGCGCCTCCTCGCGAGCTTCAATGCGGTTGTTGCTCTGGCCAGGCAGCGGACTCCCGGTCGACCATGGCGCGACGTGGCATTGGCAACAGCATGCTCACCTGCTGGCGGTAGCGGCGATACTGCTCGCCGAAGAGCCGGATCAGATCGCGCTCTTCAAGCTGAATAGCGATCAGAATGTAGCCGGTGGTCGCGACGGCGAACAGGAGGTGGCCAGCCGTCATCGATGGCGTCGACCAGAAGGCAAGCAAGAAGCTCAGGTAAATGGGATGACGGACATGACGATAAAGGGAAGGTGTGTGGAATTTGGCTTCTGGCAATGCCTTCCCAAACATGCGGGCGAAAACCTGCCTGAGACCGAACAGCTCGAAATGGCTGATCAGAAAAGTGCTCACCAGCAGCAATCCCCAGCCGAACCAGAAGGTGCCATGAAGCGCCGCCGCTATCAGCGGGTTCTGCACGGTCCAGACGGGATCGGGAATCGGCTGCCACTGCCAATACAGCAGCAACAGAGCCAGGCTGGCGAACAGAACGTAGGTGCTGCGTTCGACCGAACGCGGAACCAGACGGGTCCAGATCCGCTTGAAGCCTGGGCGCGCCATCACGCTGTGCTGGATGGCAAACAAGGCAAGCAACAACGCGTCAACCAGTAAGCTCTGCAGCAGAGGTGCGGCAATTCCCGAGTCGATTGCCTTCGGGACCACGATGTTGCCCACGAAACCGATAGCGTAGAGCAAAGTGAAGACAAATACGGCATAGCTACTGATACCGTACAGCACGGCAAGCAATCCTGACATTTTCTTGGCTCCTGAGTTCTATGTGTTTTCGACGGGGCGCTGCCGGACAGCACCTCCCAGGGGACGAGACGGGTTCAGGCCGCGCTGGGTGAGCAGGCAACGTAGTAGTTGGGCTTCCTGCAGCCGTGGGGCGGGGTCGCTAACCAAGCTGACTGACAGGCAGTCCGAGTCCACGTGCAGCGAGCGCGTATCGATGGCCCGGAGCGCGTCCAGCGCAAACGAACATCCATCGCTATTCTCCCGAAGAGTTGCGCGCTGCAACTAGTTGCGGAGAACACGAACGACAAAGGATCGATTCTCACCGGGTGGGTGAGCCAAATTCATGCGTTCGCCAACGACGGAAAGCCGATCGCAGCCGGGCCTGTCTGGCGCGGTGGGCTCCGACCTATTCGGCGCCGACTGGGACGGGCGCGCTGGTGAGCTTGCCCAGCAGCGTGCCTCGCTCTCTTTCGGCTTCCAAGCGGTTGGCGTCCTTCACTGGCCCGAAGCCACGGATCATGTCGGGCAACTGCGCGATAGCCACTGCGACATCAAGCTTATCCGGCCGAAGCGCAGCGGTGACGGCACGAAGATCGCCAATGTATTGCTTGATCAGTGCCCGTTCCATCCGCCGCTCCTGCTGGCGGCCAAATGGATCGAGCGGCGTACCGCGAAGGTACTTGCCGTGCTGCAGCACACGGAACAGCGGCAGTGCGATCCTGCCTGGCAACGCAATCTTGCGGCGCCGCCCGGTCGCCGGATCGATGCCGCGCGTCAGCGGCGGCGACAGATGGAATACCGGCTTGTCCCCGTATGTCGCTGCAGCATGCAGGCGCGCGACCTCGTATTCGTCCTTGTACGCCATCACCCGATAGAGGCCCTCGGCTGCCGCACGCGCCAGTGGCCCAGGCTCTCCCATCACCTGCGTCTCGCGCGCGATCACTTCGTCGACCAGTGCGCGGTAGCGCTTGGCCAGCCTCTTGCTCTGATAGGTGACCAGCCCTGCGGCGCGCGCGCCGATCAGTTCGTCGAGGTTTGCGGGCGGCGATTCCAGCGTGTGCACCAGAATCTCATCCTCGAGCTCCGGCTTTTCGGCGAGGATGCGCCCCCAGAGAAAAGCGCGCCGATTCAGCTCGACCGCCGCGCCGTTCAGTTCGATCGCGCGAATGATGGCTGGTTCGCTGACGGGGATCAGACCACGCTGCCAGGCGAGACCGAGCAGCATCGTGTTCATCGCCTGTGCATTGCCGAACAGGTGCTCGGCCAGGCGCACCGCATGGAGGTAGACCGAAGCCGACGGGTCGGTGGTGCGTTCGATGGTGCGGCGGTGCAGCACGGCGTCGATCAGCAGATTGGCATCGTGTTTGAATGCGGCGGTGGCGGCCAGATCGAGGTTGCCGATGACCGCCGACGAAGCGGCGTTCCGCTCCAGCACGCCGGGGCCCGCGCCCACCGCCAGGTCGGCGGCGAACATGACGTCTGCGGTGCCGAGAGGGATCCGCACCACGTCCAGCGCCGCCTCATCTTCGGCGATCTGCACATGCGCGACGACTGTGCCGTTCTTTTGCGCGAGCCCGGTGAAGTCGAGCGTGCGCACCACCTTCCCTTCCAGGTGCGCCGCCATGGCAAGGATTGCGCCGGAGGTCACGATGCCGCCGCCGCCGATACCGGCGAACAGCGCCCGCCAAGGCTTCTGCACGGATGGGATGACCGGCGGCTTCAGATCGGCCGACAGTTCGCCTTCGCGCGCCTGCCAGCGCGGATCGGCGTCTGGCGCCTGCGGCGGGCCGGCGACGGTGACGAAGCTCGGGCAGAAGCCCTTCAGGCAGGACAGATCGACGTTGCAGCTGGTCGGATTGATGCGGCGCTTGCGGCCAAGCGCGGTCTGCACTGGCTCGATCGCTATGCAGCTCGACTGCTTCGAGCAGTCGCCGCAGTTCTCGCAAACCTGCTCATTGATGACCACACTCTGGACCGGCTGCGGCATCTTGCCGCGCTTGCGGCGGCGACGCTTCTCGGTGGCGCAGACCTGGTCGTAGATCAGGACGGATACACCATCGTAGCTACGCAGCTCACGCTGCACCTGATCGAGCTCGGCGCGGGTGTGACGCGTCGCGCCGGCGGGCAACGCGGATGGCGCCGGCAATCGGTCTGCCTCGTCGACGACTACGGCGATGCGCTTGACGCCTTCTGCGGCGACCTGTGCCGCGTACTGCGGCACCGTGTAGCCACCTTCTGCAGGCTGACCGCCGGTCATGGCCACCGCATCGTTGACCAGCAGCTTGTAGGTGATACGGGTCCCGGCTGCGACAGCCTGCCGGATCGCCATGATGCCGGAATGGGTGTAGGTGCCGTCGCCCATATTGGCGAAAACGTGCGGCGTGTCGGTGAACGGCGCCATGCCGACGAACGGAGCGCCCTCGCCACCCATATGCGTGAAGGTTCGGGTCTGGTCGCTTTCGTCGAGTGCCATGAAGTGGCAGCCGATGCCGGCGGTGGCGAAGCTGCCATCAGGCAGTCGCGTTGATGTGCCGTGTGGGCAGCCGGCGCAGAACGCAGGGATGCGCCGCAGCAGGCCGGGCGGACGCTGCGGCAGTCGAACGGTTGGTGGATCCTGGACGTTCAGTCCTGCCGAACGGAGGAACGGTGAGAGGCCGGCGGCGACGATCTCCGGCGACAGTTCCAGCAGCTCCGACAGCAGCGGTGCGCCAGCAGGGTCGGTCTTGCCGCTGACTGTCGGACGCTGATCAGCGGGCAGGTTGTACAGCGCGTCGCGGATCTGCGATTCGACGAAGCTGCGCTTCTCCTCGACCACCAGCAGGGCACGCTTGCCGCGGGCGAAGGCGCGGAGCCCCTCAGTCTCCAGCGGCCAGGTCATCGCCACCTTGTAGAGCGCAAGCTGCGGATGGTGCGCGAGGTCGAGCATGCGCAGCGCGTGCATCGCATCTTCATGCGCGCGGCCCACGGTGACGATGCCGACGGGCGCGTCGTCGCTGCCGAAAATTTGGCGATCGAGTCGATTGGCGCGGGCCCAGGCAAGCGCTGCGGGAAGGCGCTCATCGACCACACGGCGTTCCAATTCAGCGCGGTCGGCCGGGAAACGCAGAGTGGGGTCGTAGTTCAGACCGTGCGGTGGGAGAGCAAAATCGGGAGTGAGAAATGAGCGGCTTGAAGGGACGACGAGGCTGGCGGACTGCTCGGCGGTTTCGGCAGTGGTCTTCAGCGCGACCCAGAGGCCGCAGAAGCGCGACAGCGCAATGCCGGCAAGCCCGAAATCGATGATGTCCTCGACCGAGGCGGGATTGAGCACCGGGATGTACACGCCTTCGAACACATGCTCGGTCTGGTGCGGATAGGTGGAGGAGTGCGCGCCATGGTCATCGCCGGACACTGCCAACACGCCACCATGCTTTGCGGTGCCGATGAAATTGCCGCAGTGGAGCGCATCGCCGGCGCGATCGACGCCAGGACCCTTGCCATACCACATGCCGAACACGCCATCGACCCGCTTGCCGGGAAAGGCGTCGAGTTGCTGCGTGCCGTACAGCATGGTGGCGGCAAGGTCTTCGTTGACCCCAGGCTGGAAGTGGATGTTGTGTTCGGACAGCAGCGTCTGACGGTGCCAGGCTTCGCGATCGAGACCTCCCAACGGGGAGCCGCGATAGCCGGAAATCAGGCCGCCGGTGTTAAGGCTTGCGGCCCGGTCGAGCCGCGACTGCTCCAGGAGCACCCGGATCAGCGCCTGGATGCCGGACAGCAGCACTGGCCGATCAAGGTCGATGAAGCGGCTTTCCAACGTGATGGTTGGGCCGAGGCCGATGTCCATCTGGGTCATCTCTCGTGAGTGAAGCTGCTCGGAACATAAGCCTGCGGCGGTAATCTTGCCATGTGAGGCGAGGTCGCGCACAGGGAATTGGCGAAATAGCGACGAAGCTGCGCCAAGGTGGTCCCGCGCGACGTGTCATTGCGAGGAAATCAGAGGCGAAGCAATCTCGCTGGTGCATGGCCGATCGGAGCAGAGTCGAATGCCGCTTTCCTGGGACGTCGAAGCCGACGTCGTCGTTGTCGGTTTCGGTGCCGCCGGGGTGGCCGCCGCGGTCACCGCGCACGATCTCGGGGCCAAGGTCATCATTCTGGAGAAGGCACCGGAAGGCCAGCATGGCGGCAATACCCGCGTCGCTGGCCAGGGCTATCTGAATACATCCTCGGTCGAACCGGCGGTCGCCTATCTGAAGGCGCTGTGCGGCCCCTTTGCCGTGCCGGAGGCGATGGCGCAGGCCTGGGCGGAGGAGATGTGCCAGAACAACGCCTGGCTTGCGGGCCTGGGCGGGGACCCGCAGGAGCACCAGCATCCGCCGGTCGGCATCGAGTTTCCCGACCTGCCCGGTGCCGACTGCGTGCACAAGTTCCACGATGGAGCAACCTATGGCTATTCGCTCACCTGGAAGCAATTCGAGAGTCTGGTGCTGCAACGCCCCATCGCGGTGATGTACCAGTCGCCAGGCCGGCAGCTGATCCAGCACGACATCAGCAAGGAAATTCTCGGCATCCGCGCGCAGCAGGCGGAGCGCTCGATCGCGGTGAAGGCGCGTCGGGCGGTCGTGCTGACCTGCGGCGGCTTCGAAAACAACCAGGAGATGATCCGGAACTATCTGCCTGGTGTGCCCTACTGTTACACGTCCGGCTCGCCATACAACGAGGGCGATGGCATTACCATGGCCATGTCGGTCGGCGCTGACCTCTGGCACATGAACAACTACGCCGGCCCTTCGATGGCGCTGAAGGTGCCCGAGATGCCCACCAGCTTTTCGATGCAGGCGCTGCACTACAGCAAGCAGATGCCGGGCGGCATGATCGTCGTGGGCCCCGACGCGCGGCGCTTCACTGACGAGAAGTACAAGACGCGGCACGGCAAGGTTCCGGTCAACGGCCGCTGGCTGCCGCTGTCCGCGCCGTGCCCCATGTTCATGATCTTCGACCATACGCTGTTCAGCGCGGGCCCGCTCTACGACATGCACCCAAGTCACGGCTGGACGCAGATCGTCGAACGCTACGATTGGAGCGCGGACAATCGGGCCGAGCTGGCGAAAGGCTGGATCAAGGTCGCCGACACGGTCGCGGCATTGGCCGCCGAGCTGAGGCTCGATCCGCGCGCGCTGGAGGACAGCGTGGCGGCGTGGAACAGTCACTGCGATGCCGGCCACGATGCGGATTTCGGCCGCACGCTGATGCTGGCGCCGATTGCCCGCCGGCCGTTCTATGCGGTGGAACTGTCGCCATCGATGCTGAACACGCAAGGCGGCCCGCGGCGCAATGAGAAGGCGCAGATCGTACGGCCGGATGGTTCGCCGATCGCGCGGCTCTACAGTGCGGGCGAGCTTGGTTCCATCTACAGCTACCTGTACCAGGGCACAGGCAATATCGGCGAGTGTCTGGCGTTCGGCCGTATTGCCGGTAGAAATGCCACGGCGGAGCAGCCGTGGGTCTAAGAGAGCTACGCAAATGTCCATTGTACCGATCAAAGGTCTGTTCGAAGCTCATCTGACGGTCAGCGATTTGGACCGTTCGATCGCATTCTATCGCGATGTCCTCGGCCTGCCGCTGGCGCACCGCGTTGCCGCGCGCAACGTGGCGTTCTTCTGGGTGCCGTCATCCGACAAGGCGATGCTCGGTCTGTGGTCGATCGGCACGTCGCCACTGCGCCTGCGTCTGCACATCGCGTTCGATGTGGCGCTGCCGCAAGTATTCGAGTCGGTTGCGGCGCTGCGGCGAGCGGGGCTGACACCGCGTTCCGGCGACGGCACTCCGATCGAAGAGCCGGTGGTGCTGACGTGGATGCCGGCGGCGAGTGTGTATTTCGACGATCCGGACGGGCACTCGCTGGAGTTCATCTGCATGCTGGATGAGACACCACGGCCTGATCTGGGTTTCGTATCGTGGTCCGAGTGGAGGCGCGCATGAGCGACGAGGTTCGCGTCGAGAAACGGGACGGCTGGCGCAAGCTGGTGATGAACCGGCCAGAGAAGCTGAACGCAGCGAATGAAGCGATGCTGCGCGGGTTGCTGCACGCGCTGCATGATGCGGAAGCTGGACCGATCTTGCCGCGCGCTGCTGGTGACCGGTGAGGGCAGGGGGTTCTGTTCAGGCCAGGAACTTGGACCGGCGGTGATGCCGGGGCAGGCCGATCTTGGCGCCGTGGCTGCGCTGCATCATCGCTTCGTGCACCGGCTGCGGGAGGTGCCATTGCCGGTGGTCTGTGCGGTCAATGGCGTCGCCGCGGGCGCTGGCGCAAGCTACGCACTTGCGTGCGATATCGTGCTTGCCGGGCGCAGTGCGAAGTTCGCCCAGGCGTTTATCAAGATCGGCTTGGTGCCGGACTTCGGCGCGAGCTTCTTTCTGCCACGGCTGATCGGCGAAGCGCGCGCGCGAGCGCTGATGATGCTTGGCGAGACTATCGACGCCGAACGTGCGGCAGCATGGGGCATGATCTGGCGGATGGTCGAAGATGCGGAACTGTCGGCGGAGGCGGAGAAGCTTGCGGCGCATCTGGCGACGCAGCCCACCGAAGCGCTGGCTGGGATGAAGCGGATGTTCCTCGCGTCGGCGACGAATACGCTGCAGGGGCAACTCGATCTGGAACAGGACCTGCAACAGGCGGCGGGCCGTAGCACGGACTATGCCGAAGGTGTGCGGGCGTTCATGGAGAAGCGACCCCCGGTGTTCGGACGGCGTGGATGAACGATGATGCGGTCCGGGCGCGTGCAGAGGCAATGTGGGCAGAGGATCGCGCCAGCATCGGACTGGGAATGCGACTGGACGAGGTTTCGCCAGGTCGTGCGCGCTTGTCTATGACGATCACTGACGCGATGGCGAACGGGCACGGGATCTGCCATGGCGGATTCATTTTTGCGCTGGCGGATTCTGCGATGGCCTTCGCCGTCAATCCGCGTGGCGAGCCTGCCGTTGTGCAGCATGCCTCAATCAGCTTTATCCGCCCTGTGCACGTCGGAGATATTCTGGTTGCGGATGCAACTGAGCGGATGCATGCCGGGCGTTCAGGTATCTATGATGTTCGTGTGTCCACTGCGGACGGAGAGTTGGTGGCGGAGTTTAGGGGACATTCGCGCACGCTTCGCGCCGTCAGCCTTGGTCAGGGATAGTATGGCGTGTAGTAAGGCGGCGGATAATAGGGACGAGTTGCGGCTGTAGCTGCTGCACCGACGGCCACTCCCACTGCTGCCCCGGCTGCAACCGCGCCGGCTGGATAGGTCGTTGTCGGTGGATGATAGCCGTAGGCGTATGTTGTCGGTGGATGATAGCCATAGCCGTATGTCGTCGGGCCGCGCACCGCAACGTTGCCCGCAGGTCCTCTTACCGCTGCTGCGCCGGAGGGGGTACGCACTCCTGCGCTATACGGACCGCGATACGCCGCACCACCATAGCGGCCTTCCACCGCACCCCACGCGAATGCCTGATGATGGGTAATGAGAAGCGTCAGCAAAGCAAGAACGACGGCCTTCATTGTGATCTACCCTCCACCCGTGCTGCACCAGCAGGGATCGCGACGACAAATGCATTATCGGGCGGATTTAGCCCTAGCTTCCAGTTCGACATCTCGGCGAGGAATTGCGGCTCGCCTGGAATGGAGCGGTAGGTAATGGCAATCCGCTTCGGCAAAGCCTTCTCGTTCGCTTCCGACCAAAGCTCAAGCTCGATTCCCGGCGGTTGCAGAAAGAAGAAGTGATTGCACTTCTGCCCATCAATGCTGGCTTCGCCGACCTTTTTGCCGGTCTCTACACCATTGAGGAATGCCTGACCTGGCTTATCGGCAAGCAGATCAGCCAGGGGGAAATCGACCCCCATACGCTCCGATGCAGCCCTAAACATTGTCTCGATGCTTCCAGTGATCGGCATTTGGCCATACTTGTTTGCCGTCACGCTGTACACGGTCAGCGTCTTGCCGTCGTAGCTGATCTGTGCCTGCCCATCATCGCCGCTCATATTCACCATCAGACGATCAGGACGCCGTACCAATACCTGTGCGGAGTGGAAGATGTGAAGCGGCAGGTTGTCTTTTTCGTACTGGCGGATGGTGTTCGATTGGAAGGAGAACGCGCCGGTGGAAAGCGTCTTCCCCATTTTAGTTATCGCGTCTTTCGCTTGGGGGTCGATGGCCTCATCGGCCAGCGATGGTCCGGTCACCGCTATGATGGCCCCGGCCAGCATCGCCACCAGTCCCCGGCGCTCAATTTCCTGCTTCGCCATGTTTCACCCCACGTTCTTTCGAGGAAAGCCTAGAGGATCTGGCGGTTTCGTCTAGCACCACAGCGCCCGACGTGACGGAAAATGTGCTAGCGTCTCAATTATCCGTAATGTCCCTGCGATGAGAGGGGAGACAGATGGTTGGGCTGGACGCAATAGAGACCGCTTCGCGCGACGAAATTACGGCATTGCAGCGTCGAGCGAATGTCTTGGACGCTGCGGCACGCCTACGCCAACGTGCCGCATTACCGTGCCGCGTTCGATGCAGCGGGCGTGCATCCGGACGACTTCCGCACGCTGGATGACATCGCAAAGTTTCCGTTCACCACCAAGCAGGACCTGAGAGCGAATTATCCGTTCGGTATGTTTGCCGTGCCGCGCGAAAAGCTGGTGCGCGTGCACGCCTCGTCTGGCACCACCGGCAAGCCGACCGTGGTCGGCTACACCGCGCAGGACATCGAGACCTGGGCGCATGTGGTGGCGCGCTCGATCTATGCCGCGGGTGGCCGGCCTGGGATGATCGTGCACATCGCCTATGGCTATGGTCTGTTCACCGGTGGTCTTGGTGCGCATTACGGTGCCGAGAAGCTGGGCTGCACCGTGGTGCCGGTATCGGGCGGCATGACCGAGCGGCAGGTGCAGCTGATCACCGATTTTTCCCCCGACGTGATCATGGTGACGCCAAGTTATATGCTGGCGCTTCTCGATGAGTTCCGCCGGCAGGGACTAGATGCGCGCGACTGCTCACTGAAGATCGGCATCTTCGGGGCCGAGCCCTGGACCAACGCGATGCGTCGCGAGATCGAGGACGGGTTCGCGATGGACGCGGTGGATATCTACGGTCTGTCCGAGGTGATGGGGCCAGGCGTGGCGAATGAGTGCGTCGAAACCAAGGACGGGCTGCACATCTGGGAGGACCATTTCTATCCCGAGGTCATCGATCCCGACACCGGTGCGGTGTTGCCGGAAGGGGAACGCGGCGAACTGGTGTTTACCACACTCACCAAAGAAGGCATGCCGGTCGTGCGCTACCGGACGCGCGATCTGACGCGGCTGCTGCCTGGCACTGCGCGCACCATGCGGCGGATGGAAAAGGTGACCGGACGGTCCGATGACATGGTGATCGTGCGGGGTGTCAATATGTTCCCATCTCAGATCGAGGAACAGTTGCTGAAGAGCGAGGCGCTGAGCGGGCATTATCAGATCGTGCTGACGCGCGAAGGACGAATGGACGAGGTCGCCGTGCATGTCGAGGCTCGGCCCGAATTCTTCGACCCGGTGCTGCTGCAAGCGGAAGCGAAGGTGGTGGCGGCGCGGATCAAGGACACGATCGGATTGACCTCCCGTGTGGTGGTCGAGCCGCCGGATGCGATTGAACGCTCGGTGGGGAAGGCGCGGCGGGTCGTAGATCAGCGGCCGCGCGAATAGGGCGTGATCGCCTGACTGACGCGCGCAGCGGCCGGGTATGGAACTTTTACGCTAAGTCAGCCGGTGCGCGCAGCGCGGACCTTGAGGCCGTCGGGATGCTGTGCGACCGACCTGATTGCGATCAGCGCGTTGCTGGCGCGAGGACTACCGAGAACAACTGAACTATTGCAGACACGCCTCCACGGCGTAGATGTGTTCGTATGCCTTGCCATCGCGGATCGTATAAAGACCGTGGGACGTGCCGCCGAGTTGGTCGAGCCAGTGCAAATCGAACAAGGGTCGAAGTTCGATATAGCTTTTCGCGAGCACGCGCGGTTCCAATCCGACGGATTTCATGAGCGCCAAGCTCTTCGGGAAATCACTGACGGAATTCAAAACCACGAGGAGGCGCCCGGATGCAGAAAGCCTCTCAGGCGTTTCCCTGATGAGCTTCTCGATTACCTCGCGGCCGTCGCTGCCAGCGTAGTTCGGGTTGTTCGCTTCCGGCTTCGGCAACGGAAGTTGGGGCGGGTTCGAGATCACGACGTCAACCGTCTCTCCGGAGGGGAGAGGAATTATCGTGTCGCTGATCGGCAAGGAATGGAAACGCTTTCGCACCCCGTTCCGCTCCGCGTTGTCCATTGCGGCAGCGATGGCCGCAGGGTTCGTGTCAACGATATAAACGCGAGCTGCGCCCTGCAAACTTGCGACAATGCCCAAGATCCCAGATCCGGTGCCGATGTCGATGACCGTGAGGTCGGCGAGGTTCGGAATGCTCTCCGCAAGAAGCAGGCTATAGGGCGTCGGTGACCACACGTTTTCATGTGCAGCAATCACTACGCGATGGCGGCCGATTTCAAGAGTCTCGACCTTGCTCACTGTATATCTCCCCCGACTACCAGTGTAGTCTGTGCCATATCGCTCAACGAGCTTGTCCGCTATTGCTACATCCACTGAACAAAAAGATCACGGCGGTTGCATTGCCGCTCAACCGGCGGGCGACGTCATAGGCGCATTATGGCAACGCTACCGCTTGGCTGCGGATTTCTTGAAATGTGAGTGGAAGGGGCTTGCCAACGCGCTCTTCGGAGATGGAGAGCTGCCGCAGCACCGTCCGCCAGAGGGTCAATGATGGCGTCGCTGCTGTCATCCCCACGTGGTTGACCTTTCAGTTAGCCATCAGGTTCAGACGGATGATAAAGGCGGTGCAATATCCTCAAGCGCGCGGCGTTCGGCGGGAACAGCCAACCATGCGGCAACGACTGCAGCGCCGACCATCAGTGCGCCGCCGAGCAGATAACCCCAAAAAATCGACATGCGTTGTCCGGTGTCGATCAGCGCGCCGAACAGCGTGGGGCCGACAACGCCGCCGACACCGGTTCCAAACGCGTAGAACAGCGCAATGGCAATGGCGCGCATTTCCAGTGGAAAGCTCTCGCCCACAGTCAAATAAGCGGAACTGGCTGCTGCCGAGGCAACGAAGAAGATGGCGGTCCAGGCCAATGTCTGCTGCGTGGCGTCCAGATAGCCAGCGGCGAACAACCAGCCGGTGAACGCCATCAGGATTCCCGAGATTGCGTAAGTTGCGGTTATCATGCGTTTGCGGCCGAGTGTGTCGAACAGCCGACCCAAGACCAACGGTCCGAGAAAATTGCCCAGCGCGAATGGCAACATGAACCAGCCGATATCGCCCGAGGGGATATTGTAGAACTGCTGCAGGATCAGCGCGTAGGTGAAGAACACCGCGTTGTAGCAGAACGCCTGCGCTGCCATCAGCGCGATGCCGAGGATGGTGCGCCGGCGATAGTCGGTGAACAACGCACTGGCCGCCGGTGCGAACCACGACTGCACATCCGTGCGCAACCGAAGCGTCTGGTGTGGCACGGGTGGCAGCGGCTTGCCAGTTGCCTGCTCGACGCGCCGCTCGATCTCCGCCACCACGCGTTCGGCCTCCTCCGGCTGGCCATGCGTCATCAGCCAGCGCGGGCTCTCCGGTAAATATCGGCGCAACAAGAGCACGATGAAACCGAGAGCACCGCCGATGATGAAGGCGAAGCGCCAGCCATAGTCGCCGGGGATCACCGCGGGGTTCAGCACCAGCAGCGCGCCGAGTGCACCGATGGCAGCGCCGAGCCAGAAGCTGCCGTTGACCACGAGGTCGGTGAAGCCGCGGCGTCGGGCCGGGATCAGTTCCTGGATCGTCGCGTTCACCGCCGCGTACTCACCGCCGATCCCGGCGCCGGTCAGCAGCCGGAACAGTGCGAATGACCAGAAATCCCATGACAGGCCGCAGGCAATGGTGGCAACGAGGTAGAGCAGTACCGGTGATGCTGAAGAGCTTCTTGCGTCCAAGCCGATCGGTGAGCCAGCCGAAGAACAGCGAACCGGACACAGCGCCGATCAGGTACGCGCTGGCGGCCAGTCCGACCTGTGCGCCGGTCAGGCGCAGCACCGGGCTTTCGGTGAGGGCGCCCGACAGTGAGCCGACAATGGTGACTTCCAGACCGTCGAGTACCCAAGCGATGCCTAGGGCGATGATCACCAGCCAGTGGAACCGCGACCATGGCAGGCGGTCGAGCCTGGCGGGCACATCGGTTTCGTAGACGGCAGCGCTATCTGGCATGTCGTTCGGTCCGTATCCTTGGCATAGTGTGGTGAAGAACGTCGGGGAGATCGAACATGGACGACTTTGCGGCCGAGGTAGAGGCAACAATTTCGCGATGGCACGGGATTGCGGCGCCCAACGATCCGGCGCGGCGAATGGCGGCCGAGCTGATTTCGACGATCCGCGCCTTCGAGGCGCTGCGTGGGACGCTGGTGTTCGAGGACGAGCCGGCGAGCTTCGAAGCAGCCTTGCACGAAGCGAAGGAGTGACCGCGATGGCGGATCTTGCGGACCTGTCGCTGGTCGAGGCAGCCGATGCGGTGCGGAGCGGCGACGCAACGTCGATGGAATTGCTGGACGCGTGCTGGCGCAACATGGAGGCGGTCAATGGCGAGCTGAACGCCACGATCTGGCTGGATCGCGAAGGTGCTGAACAGTCGGCGCGTGCGGCGGATCGCGCAGTGCGCGAAAAGGCGTGGACCGGCCCGCTGCACGGTGTGCCGATGATGCACAAGGACATGTACTATCAGGCGGGCAAGCTAAGCACGTGCGGCTCGGCGCTGCGCAAGGATTGGCGGCCTGCCGTCACTGCAACGGTGATGGAGCGATTGCGCGCTGCAGGCGCTTACACGTTCGGTGGCCTCAATATGGCGGAGTTTGCGCAGAACCCAACGGGTCACAACCGCACGTTTGGCGACTGCCACAATCCGTGGAATCTGCCGTACATTACCGGAGGATCGTCGTCGGGCTCCGGCGTGTCGGTGGCGGCGCGCTTCAATTACATGGCGCTTGGGTCGGACACCGGCGGATCGATCCGCCTGCCGGCGGCTGCGTGTGGGGTGACCGGGATCAAGCCGACGCAGACACGCGTCTCGCGTTATGGCGTCATGCCGCTGTCGTTCAGCGCCGACAATGTCGGGCCACTGACGCGTACCGCGCGCGATTGTGCCCGTGTGCTGACATTGATTGCCGGGCACGATCCGAAGGATCCTACCAGTTCGCATGAGCCTGTACCGGATTATGAAGCAGCGCTCGATGGCGACGTGCGCGGGTTGCGTATCGGCCTGCCGTCCAACTGGTTCCTTGAGAATGTCGATCCGCCCGTGCTGGAAGCGATGGAGCACGCGGTCGCGGTGCTGGTGGCACGAGGTGCAACGGTGCAGCCGATCACGCTGCCGCTGATGGATGCGGTGACGACCTATGGCAGCATCGTCTCGCGGGTCGAGGCGGCGACCATCCACGCGCAATGGATGCGCGAGCGGGCGGGCGAGTATGGCATTCACATCAGCGGCCGCATGTATGGCGGCTATGCCATACCGGCGACGTATTACATCGAGGCGCTCAGCCGGCGCGGTCCGGTCCTGAAGGCGTTTGCGAAAGAGGTCTTCGCCAAGGTCGATGTGCTGATCTCGCCGACAATTCGCAGCTGCCTGCCGACACTCGCGGAGACAGACATCGATCATGGACCGCCGGGCACCGAGGTGACATTCATGGCGGTCTCCTCGGCCACGCGGCCATACAACTACCTCGGCCTGCCGGCGATCAGCGTGAACTGTGGCTTCGATCCGAACGGCTGCCCGATCGGCTTGCAGATCGCGCGCGGCCGTTCGCCGAAGCGCGCCTGCTGAAAGTGGCCGACGCCTATCAGCGTGACACCGACTTCCATATACGCCGGCCGCCTGTGCTGGACGCGGTCGATGCAGGCGGCGTCATCGTCGCATGATGGCCGGATCGAGTCCGGCCATGACCACCGGGTCAAGCCCCGTGGCAGGCTCCGAAGGCCGGGCTGGCACCCGGAACCATACATGAAGCCGAAGGTCGCATTCATTGGCACCGGGGGGACGATTGCCTCGGTGGGCACGGGGCCGCTCGATCTGCAGAACTATGGCGCGACCGGCAAGGTAATGCATGCCGATGAGATCATCGCGCGGTTTCCCGAAACCGCGTTGGTTGCCGATGTGCTGCCGGTCAGCTACCGCAACGTGCCGAGCACCGCGATCGATTTCTCCGACTGGAAGGCATTGGTGCTGCTTTGCGAGAAGCTGGCCAGCGAAGATCCGGATCTCGCTGGCATCGTGATCGGCCACGGGACGGCGACGTTGGAGGAGACCGCGTATTTCCTCCACCTGACGCTGAAGATCGATTTGCCGGTTGTGCTGGTCGGCGCGCAGCGGCCGTCCAGCGCACTGTCAACCGATGCTGGTCTGAACCTTGTGAATGCGATCCGCGTTGCCGCCAGTCCCGAGGCTCGCGGCATGGGCGTGCTGGTGGTGGTGAACGACGAGATTCAGGCCGCGCGGGAGGTGACCAAGACGTCGACCCTGCGGCTGCAGACGTTTCGCTCGCGCGATTTCGGCGTGCTGGGACACGCCGATGGCGATGCGATCGCGTTTTATCGCAGGCCAATCCGGCGCTGCTATCCCGACACCGAATTTGACATTCGGGGGCTCGATGCAGTGCCGCGGGTCGATATCGCCTACGCCTATGCCGGTGGCGATGGCACCGCCGTGCGCGCTTTCACCGCAGCGGGTGCCAAGGGCATCGTCTCGGCTGGATTTGCGCCAGGCTTTGCGCCGCCCGGTGAATTCGAGGCGCTGAAGGAAGCCGTGGCACAGGGTATCGTCGTGGTGCAGTGCACGCGGGCGGGCAGCGGACGGACCTTCCGCGGCTCGCGGCTGGCGAATGCCGGGTTTCTGATTGCCGACAACCTGAATCCGCAGAAGGCGCGCATCCTGCTCTCGCTTGCCTTGACGGTGACGTCCGATCAGGAGCAGATCGCGCGCATGTTTCGCACGTACTAGTGTTTAGTCGCGTGATTCAGACCTCCGGCGATTCCGCCTCCGGTCATCACGCTATTGAGGAGGTCAGCGATGATCCATCACGTGTCGATCTCGGCGCATGATCCTAAGCACGTTGCGGAGGTGCTGGCGGAATTGATGAACGGGCGTTGCTATCCGTTTCCCGGCGGCGTCGCCAACTCGTTCATGGCGGTGAGCTTCGACGAGCATGGTTCGATGATCGAGGTGTATCCGGAGAACATCGCGTTGGTCCCTGGCCGCGACGATCGGCAGGTGGGAACGCTGAAGGATGCGAAGCCCGGCTACGCACCGTTCCATATGCTGCTGTCGGTGCCGGTGGATCGTGCGACAGTGGAGCAGATCGGCGAGCGCGAAGGCTGGCGGACCCGCTACTTCGGCCGCGGCGCACCTGGTGAGAAGCCGGTATTCCATGTCATCGAGTTCTGGGTCGAAAACCGTCTGATGATTGAAGTCGCGACGCCAGACATGGTGGAGGAATACACGCGCGTCATCCAGCGTGAGGCGCTGGAGGCGGCGTTCGGCAGGCACGTGGCAGCCTAAGTCAGGGCCAGTCGCCTCTCGCGGCGATTTTCGCGAGCCAGGCGCGCACACCGGCGGCGTCGCCGAATGTGTCCTGCACACGAAGGCCGGCGCCGCCTAGCGTCGCCGCGGCGGCGATGCCGTCTTCGTCGGTAACGTCATCGCCGATGAAGACGGGCAAACGGCCGAGGAAGGGTGGAAACTCCATCAGGCGCACGACAGCCTTTCCTTTGTCGACGCCGCGCGGCCGCACCTCCCAAAGCATGTGCGCTGGCAACAGCTCGAAGTCGGCGGAACCAGCCAGCATAGCCTTGAGCGCGTCGTGCAGTGTCGGACCGAACTCCGGCACCGCCCGGTAGTGCAGCGCAAAGCCACGCGCCTTGGGCTCGAATAGCGTGCCCGGATGCAGTGCGGCGAGCCTCTCGGCTGCTGCGATCCATTCGAAAGGAGGCGATGGCAGGGTCGGCCTCTCCAACGCACTGCCTGGGTTGCGTCGTAAAGCACCGCCATGTTCGCCGGCCACCGCATACATAGCGCTGCCAAGGAGGGCATCGACAGTTTCAACCGGCCGGCCGGTGACAACCGCCAGCGCATCATCCAGCAACCGCCGCACTAGCATGAGCGTCTCGGTTAGACCCGGCGGTACGGCCACGGCGTCCGGTCGCGGTGCAATGTCCAGCAGCGTTCCGTCGAGGTCGAGCAGAAGCGCTGTCCGCTCGAATGGCGGAAGATGCAGCGTCATTCAATCAGGACCGGCAGGAAATGACGCGCACGTCGTAGATCGGATGTTGCAGCATCGACAGCGACGGATCATTCGCCAGCATCCAGCCTCGGAAACCTGGCGCATCGTTATGGCGGTCGCTGATTGTCAGAAACGCGGCCAAGTCCTGTGCTTGATCACGGGGATGAGCGTTGCACGCCTGGACCAAGATGTTCAGCGAGGCGAACTGCGCCTCCTGTCCAACCTTGACCGCAAGGACCGCGTTCTGGGCGTTGACCTTATCCAGCACTTCCAGCTGCGCGACCGTCTGCGGCACCCAGGTCGACTGTATCTGCTGGGGACCCGCCGCAGCTGGTGGCTGTGGCGCTGGCTGCGGCGGCTGGCTGGGTGGCGCGAATTGCGGCTGCGCGGTCGGTGGCAGCAGGGGCGTGGCCGTGATGGGTGGCATGGTCTGTGCGCTTGCCGCGGCACAGATCGCGAACCAGGGGGCCAGGCTGCAAGCGAACCTCATCGGGCAGCGTGCTTCGGCAATTCCAGACCCTCCACCATGCCCGCCAGAATCTTCCGCATGGCCTGCTCGTCCACGCCCATCAGCACGGCGTCCTCGAACGCGTCCTGCAGCGCCTGCGCGAGCTCGGCGTGGTTCTCGGCCAGCATTCGCAGCTTCTCACGGCAGGAGACTGGTGCGCCATCGGCTTGTGGCCAAGCGGTGGGTGGTGGAGGGATCATGGCTTTGGGCTCGCCGGTTGCTGCTGCTGTTCCCCTGGTTTCGGGGCGTTCGTCATGCTGAAGATGAATTTGCCCAATAGTTCCTCGAGACTGACCGACCCTTGGGTAATGGTCACCATCTGCCCCGGTTGCAATATGGTCTCGTCGCCGCCAGGCTGAACCGACAGATACTTGCCGCCCAGCAGGCTCTCGCTGGTGATGATAGCGGCAGAGTCCTTCGGCAATTTGATGTCGTCGCGGACCGAGAAGCCGACCACGGCCTGAAAAGTCTGCGGGTCGATGCGCTCCTGGCTGACAGTGCCGACCTTCACGCCGGCCAGCCGCACGTCGTTGCCGACGCCCAGGCCATCGATATGGTCGAACCGGGCGAAGAGCGTGTAGCCGGATGCGGCGCTGCGCCCCGAATTGGCGATGGCATAGGCGAGGAACCCAGCCGCCACCAGTAGGACCACCGCCCCGATCACAACCTCGACAATACTACGACGATGCATGCGGGAACCTCAGTTCCCCGGAGTCCAGGCTTCGTAATCGCCAGTGGCACGTGCGCGTGTGCCACCTTGGTAGTCGTGGCCGGGTGGGCGATAGCTTGCCGGTGTGCCAGTCAGATTTGGCAGGTGAGGCTTTTCCCAGGGGTGGCGGGCCTGCTCCACCAGAGGCGCTTCTGTTGTGTAGTGCAGCCACGCATGCCACTCGGGGGGCACGAGCGACGCTTCCGGTGCGCCGACATAGATGACCCAGCGGCGCAAGCGATACCCCGGGCGTGGCCGCCGTTCCTCATAGTACACGTTACCCAGCTGATCGGCGCCGACGCGCCTGCCTCTGAGCCGAGTGAACAGCCACGTGCCAAGGTTCATGGGTGCGGTATACGAAGCTCCGTGAGTCCGGTCCACTGGACGGATCATCCACAGGATTTTGTGGCCCTGAGATGAATTCGTCGCAAGATACGCTTTCCGAGTCGCACATCGCGATCTAGCATGCGGCCATGAAGATCCCTCGACCCTGGCAAGGTGTACGGATGCGGCGGGTGATGGCAGGCGCCGATCCTGACGCGCCACCCCGGCTTGTGATTGTGCCGGCAGCCTGGGGGGACGAAGCGGCGGCAGCGCTGGCGGAGCTTGTTCCCGGCAGTGGGCAGGCAGCGCTGGCAGCCGCAGCCGAGACATGGATAAAGCCGATCGCCGAGAGGGCGCTGCGCGCGGGGCTAGAACTGCCGCTCGCCGAACGGCTGCACCGGATGCTGCTGCTGCGACACGGCGCGCCAACGGCCTCGGTGTGGCTGGCCGAACAGGGCAAGGTGCCCGGCTTCATATTGAATCTTGCCGCGTTCCACGATGCCGGCAGCGGGTTCGACGCGGCGTCGTTCGGCGAGGCGGTGGAGACCGCTGTGATGGCGGTTGCCCTGGCAGCCCCCGCCGCCCAACAGATCGAAGTCGCGGTGGCAGATCTGGCGGGTCTGCTGGCCGCGCTGGGAATCGAGTATGGCTCGGATGCGTCGGTTGCGATTGCCCGGTGCATCGTCGCCATTCTTCGTGGCCGGGCGGAAGTGGCCTCTGGGGCGCTTGCGCAATTGTTCGGCAGCGTCGCGCCCGCCCTACTGGCTTGGCCGCCGCCGCCAACGAGCGCGCCGGTGGTCGGGTTGGCTGATGCGGCGCGGATCGCGCGGCACGCGGCCGGCACAGTCAGTGGACTCCGCCATGCCGTGCTGACAGCGATTGTCGAACCAGGCCCCTCAGAGGCGCTGCTAGGCGTCGAAACCGGCGGGATTGCGCCGCCTTTCTCGCCGCTCGCATCGACCGGCGGCCTCAGCCGGACCGCACGGGCATGGCTGGCAGCGAAGGGTAAGTCCCCCGAAGCGGCGTTGGCGGAAATGCTCGCCGGCGGCGATCCGCTGCCAACACCAAGCGCTGCAACACACCTTACCGTGCACGACGCGGTGGCGCCGTTCGTTCACTTGATGCCGGCACGGCCGGAGCCGACGCGACAGGCATCCGAGGATCTCCGACGCCGCGAGCTGCCGGCGCGGCGAACGGGGTACGCACAGAGGGCTTCGGTTGGCGGACATCGTCTCTATTTGCGCACTGGGGAATATGATGATGGATCGTTGGGCGAGGTCGAGATCGCGCTCCACAAAGAAGGCCCTGCGTTCCGCGGACTGATGGACAATTTCGCTATCGCGGTGAGCCTTGGGTTGCAGCACGGCGTGCCACTTGAGGCCTTCGTCGAGGCATTCACTTTCACGCGCTTCGGCCCTGCCGGCGTCGTGGAGGGGGATCCGGCGGTAACGCATGCGACGTCGCTGCTTGATTACACCTTCCGCCACCTCGCAGCGAATTACCTTGGGCGGCGCGACATCCCCGAGGCGGAGGTCGAGGAGGCAGATACTGTGGGCAATGGTAGCCGTGATCATGCACCCCTGCTGCCGCTCGATCTGCCACCACAGTCGCCGCGGGCGCGCCGGCGTGGATTTCGGGTGGTTTCAACTTAAGTCCCGGCAGGGCACAGTGCGGGACGAGGCTGCAGGAGCCATGTAGATGCCCGGTCGGATCGATGTGAAGCTGGCGGAATTGGATATCGCGCTGCCGAGTCCGATGCCGCCGATCGCCAACTACGTGCCCTGCGTGGTGACCGGCAACCTGGTCGTGGTGTCCGGGCAGGTGCCCGCGGTGGACGGCAAGATCGCCATCACCGGCAAGGTGGGCGCGGGCGTCTCGATCGATCGCGGAAAGGAGGCGGCGCGGCTTTGCTTCATCAACGTGCTGGTACATTTGAAGGCGGCGTGCGGCGGCGACCTCGACAGGGTCAAGCGGGTGGTTCGGTTGGGCGGATTCGTCGCGTCGCCGCCGGAGTTCACCCAGCAGGCGCAGGTGATGAACGGCGCCTCGGACCTGGCGGTGGCGGTGTTCGGCGAAGCGGGTCGCCATGCCCGAACCACGATCGGAGTGCCCGCGCTGCCGGCCGATGCGGCGGTCGAAGTAGAGGGCATGTTTGAGATCAGTTAGGTTGCGAGGATGCCCGACGGTTCCGCCACGCTCACGCTGACGCTGCACCAGAAGATCGCCGAGGTTCCCGCGCCGGAGTGGGATGCCTGCGCCGGTGATGGCAATCCGTTCGTGAGCCACGCATTCCTGAGCGCGCTTGAGGACAGCGGGTCGGCAAGCTCGCGCACCGGCTGGTTGCCGCAACATGCAGTGTTGCGCGGGGAAGCCGGCCAGGTGGTCGCGGTGGCGCCGATGTACGCCAAGTCGCACAGCTATGGCGAATATGTCTTCGACCACGGCTGGGCGCATGCATTCGAGCGCGCCGGTGGCGACTATTATCCGAAGTTGCAAGTCGCTGCACCGTTCAGTCCGGCGCCCGGGCCTCGGCTGCTGCGTCATCCCGACGCCGGTGTACCAGTCGCGGCCTTGGCGTCTGCGCTGGAGAAGGCGTGCCAATCACTCGATCTGTCGTCAGTGCATGTCACATTCTGTACCGAGCCGGAGTGGCAGGAACTCGGGCAGGCGGGGTGGCTGCGGCGTATGGGTATGCAGTTCCACTGGGAGAACCAAGGGTATTGCAGCTTCGACGACTTCTTGGGTGCGCTGTCATCGCGTAAGCGCAAGGTGTTGCGACGTGAACGGCGTGATGCGAACGCGGCCGGCCTGACGTTTCGTGCCCTGAATGGCGCGGACATCACCGAGGCGCATTGGGATGCGTTCTATCGGTTCTATCGCTCCACAGTCGATCGCAAATGGGGGTCGGCTTATCTGTCGCGCTCGTTCTTTTCTTTGCTGAGCGAGCGGCTGGGTGAGCGTGTGGTGCTGATGCTGGCCGAGAACGGCGGCAAGCCGGTGGCGGGCGCGTTGAACCTCGCTGGCAGCGAGGCGCTGTATGGACGCAACTGGGGCTGCCGCGGCGACTGGCCATTCCTGCATTTCGAGCTTTGCTACTACCGCGCCATCGATTGGGCGATCGAGCACGGTCTGCAGCGAGTGGAAGCAGGCGCGCAGGGACGGCATAAGATCCAGCGCGGTTATATGCCAAAGCCGACCTTCTCCGCGCATTGGGTTGCTCATTCGGGACTGCGCCGGGCGATCAGCAATTTCCTCGACGACGAGCGTCGCGGCATTCGCGCGGAGATGGCGGCACTCGAGCAGCAGTCACCGTTTCGCAAGGACTCTGAGCCCGACTGACGATGCTGCCGTTGCACGTCGTCGCCGTCGTGCTGTTGGCAGCCGTGTTGCATGCGGGATGGAATGTCGCTGTACGCGCTGGCCGGGACCGACGGCGCGAATCAGCGCTGATGCTGGCCGGCGGCGCGGTGCTGGCAGTCGTGCTGTTGCCGTTCCTGCCAGCATTGCCGACGGCGGCTTGGCCTTACGTGCTGATCTCCTCGCTGCTGAATGGCGTGTTCTTCATCCTTGTGGCTGAAGCCTACGCACATGGTGGCATCGCACTCGCCTATCCGCTGATGCGCGGCGTCGCGCCGATGATGACACTTGTAACTTCCTGGCTGCTGCTCGGCGAAGTGTTGCCGCCGCTCGGCTGGATCGGCATTGCGGCGATTTGCGGTGGCGTCGTGGCGTTGGCGCAGCGCCGCGGCGATGCCGCCGAAGCGAGGGCGGCGCGTTTCGCGTTGGCCAACGCCGTGGTTATATCCGCATATACACTGAATGATGCGGTCGGCGTGCGGGTCTCGCACACGCCGTTGACCTACACGCTATGGATGTTTCCGTTGTCCGCCATCCCGACTTTGCTGTGGCTGGGCCGTTTTACCTCACTGCGTGGACCCGAACCTTGCGGAAGCTGCACGCGGCATCTGTGGTGCGGGGGCGAGCATCGGTGCCTATACCCTCGTGCTGTGGGCGATGACGCGCGCGCCGGTCGCGCCGGTGGCCGCCCTGCGAGAGACCAGTATTCTGCTGGGCGTTGTGCTCGCGCGCCTGTTCCTGGGCGAACGTCCCGGTCGGCGAGGCTGGAGTGGCGCAGTCGCGATTGCCGCAGGCGCGGCGCTGCTCCGACTGGCGCCTGGCTAGCGTGAATGGCCGTGAAATTAATGGGCTACGCCTGAATTGGCGTAGCCCATTAAAGTCAGCTTCGTAGTGCAGGCGTGTTCTATGAGCATGCGCTCGTAGATGTCAACGGATGATGATCTCTACCCGGCGGTTCTGCGGTTCGCGTACACCGGGACCGGTTGGGACCAGCAGATGAGTGTCACCGAACCCCTGCGCGGAGATCGCATTCTCTGGTACGCCATCGCGGATCAATTCAGCCTTTACCGCGTTCGCACGACGGATCGACAGCCCCATGTTGTAGCGCGGTGTGCCGGAGGTATCGGTATATCCGTTCACCTCGATGCGCGTGTATTGAACCCTGGTTGAATTGTCGGCGGCTTCCCGAATGATTTGACGTGCACGGTCCGTCAGGGTCGCCTTGTCCCAATCGAAGAAGACTAGATATGACCGTGCGGGAGCCTGCGCCGGGACGGGCGCAGGGGCCGGCGGTGGTGGCGGCGATGGTGCGCCGAAGTTGTACCTCAGGCCCAGCAGGACCGCATGATTGAAGTTATTGCCGAGTTTCACCTTGGCGCCGAAGGCCGTGGCTGGCGAAGTCGCCACCAGAGTATCGTAGCTGCGTGATCCCATACCGAAGAAGCGATACTCGGCCGTGAGGGCCAGCCCGCGCACATAGGGGATATTGAACGCGCCACCGACGATCGCTTGGTACGCAATCGCGCCCTCCGTGCCGCCAAGTGAGAAGCGTGGGATGCCGGTCACATTGTTGTAGAACCGTGTGCTGCTCTGCCTTGCCCAGCCATAGCCAACGCCAACGCCGGCGTAGGGCGCAAACCACGGAACGGGGATCAGCGCGGAGAAGTCGTACAGGGCGTTGAACATGGCGGCGGTCTTGACCTCATAGCCGCCGGCCCCGCCTGGGAAACCCAGACCACTGGCGTGGTTCCACTTGTTGCTGCGGTAGTTACCTTCGATCTCGAACCGTAACCCGTTGGGCAATGCGTAACCGACGCTGCCCAGAGCCACGAACCCGGTCTGTGCCACCAGATTACCGTTCGCCGCATTGCCGGTTCGTGGGTTGATCAAATGCTCCGGTAGGAGCCAGTTTGCCCCTGCGCCCGCGCCGATATAGAGGCCGGTCAATGGTGGCGGCGGCGCAAGTTCAGGAAGTTGCGCCATCGCCATTGTGGGAGCCGAAAGCAAGGTCGCTCCTAATAGTACGGTTCGTAACTGCATAAGATTGGCTCCCAACACGCCGAGGATGAGGGCAACGATTGCTGCGCAATCCCATCAGTGTCAAAGCACAGCAATGTTAGCCAACGCTTTGGCAGGACTGATGGCGCGATCGAATTTGATTTCAGCTTTCGCTGTTGCGGCAGTGCCACAGAATTGCCAATGCGAGCAAACCGTTGAGCCTGTCAGCGGCGGGATTGTTGATATCCGGTATCCCCTTCGTTGAACAGCGGCTTCCGATTGTTCTGGAAAGAGACAAAATAACCGCAACCGAAACTGTTCTCCTCGGTTCGGATCAAGCGCGCTCCTTTTGCCGTCGATTTTCGGTGCGTCATCAATCCGACATTTCTCTCGAAACATTGTCTGGATCCCTGCGATGGACCAACAGCCGGTCAGGCGGGACGGCATTCGCTCGCATTGTCACCAATCATTCCCCGTCCGCCACGATGGCGCGGCCGCGCGTTGCACGTTGCTGGATGCTACGCAGCCTGAATGAATGCTATGCCGTCTTCCTCGAATACCGCACATGTCAGCTTGCCGCCGTGGCCGGCGCCGGTGTCGATGCCAATGCGATTCGCCCGGATCGTCGGTGACGGGCTCGCGGAATGGCCATGCACGATGATCACGCCGAAGTTCTGCTCGCTGGCAAGGAAACTCTGGCGGATACCGAGCAGGTCATCTTCGACCTGGGAGTCAAACGGAATGCCGGGCCGGATGCCGGCGTGGACGAACAGGTAATCACCTTCGCGGTGGTCGGTCGCCAATCCTTCCAGAAAGGCGATGTGCTCGGCAGGTAGATGCGAGCGCCATTCGGTGCGCGGTGTATTCGCCGCGATGCTCCAGCTACGAAGCGCTGTGTCGCCGCCGATGTGCAGCCAATCGGTCGCGGCGGCGCCTTCACCCGACAGTGCCTGCAAAGCCGTGCGTTCGTGATCACCCATCAGATTGATGGTCTGCAGCCCGGCAACCGGGGCACCTGCCGCCAGCAGTGCGACAACGCCGGAACTGTCAGGACCGAAGTCGATGTAGTCGCCCAGGTGGAGCAACAGAGCCGATACCGGTGGGCGTCGCGCCATGTCCTCGGCGATAGCCGTGTGCAACTGACACAGTTGCGCCAGACAACCGTGAATGTCGCCGATGGCGTAGATACGCCGGCTGGGTGGCAGGCGACCAGGCGACAGCACGAAGTGCAGCGATGATGCGTCAGTGGCGATGCGCCGTGGGCGCCAGGTCGGCACGCTAGTGGCATCGAGTTCGGCGCGGATGCGGGGCCGCGCAAGCCGGCTAACGGGTCGTCGCATACGACGCATTATCCGGGTGCCGTTGTGCGCCGGCAATGCCGCGCGCTAGGCTCGCGCAGGACAGGCGAAGTGGAGGGAACCGTTGGCGAAGATCACCTTCCCGGTCGAGGCCGGCCATATCATGCTGTTTGCGCGCGCCATCGGCGACTACAATCCGGTGTACCACGATGCCGATGCGGCGAAGCAAACCGAGGTCGGCGGCATCGTCGCATCGCCTACGTTTCCTCAGGCGGTGGCACAGTTCGACCCGGAATATCCGCTGCGCTGGCGCCCGGACCAGCCGTGGTTCGGCTCCGGCAAGACCCCGAGTGGTGTCGACAACCGGCCATCCGGCGGCGGCGGGCTGCATGCCGAACAGCACTTCGAATATCACCGCCAACTGCGGCCGGGTGACGTGCTGACCGTCGAGTATCGCCCAGGCAACACCTGGGAGCGCGAAAGCAAACGGGCCGGCAAGCTGACGTTCCGCGAGCGCATCGCGGAATATCGGAACCAGCACGGCGAACTGGTTGTCACGGCGCGCAGCGTCGGCGTGACGACCGAACGTCCGGTGGAACGGAGCTGAGGGGGACCGCGCGATGGCACTCAAGGCAAGCCAGCTCAAAGTCGGCGACACGCACAGCGAGCGCGTGGTCGAGAATCTCTCGGACGCAGATCGTCATGTATTGCGGTGTATCGGGCGACTACAACCCGCTGCATGCGGACGAGGTCTATGTTACGCAGAAGGCCGGGTATCCCAGCGTGTTTGCCCACGGGATGCTGACAATGGGTCTTACGGGCAAGATGCTGACCAACTATGTCGGAGACGGTCGGCTGGCCAAGTTCGGTGTGCGGTTCACAAACCAAGTGTGGCCGGGCGACGACCTGGATGCGAAGGCGACGGTCGCCGCGATCCACGAGGAGGGCGGCCAGCACTACGTCGATCTGACGCTTTCAACCACCAACCAGGATGGCAAGGAGGTCGCAACCGGATCAGCCACCGCACGCATCGATCCGTAGCGGTTCGCGCGTCCTATACCCAGCGAAGGCTCGGCTGGCTGCCAAGCAGATACTGACCGACCGTCTCGAAATGCGAGCGGCGCCCCTGGACCTGCTGGGTGACGGTGTGGATGTCGCGGAAGCGTCGTTCGAATGGGTTTGCGTCAAAGATCGCCGTGGCCCCAGCCTCGTGATAGGCGACATCCACAACCTCCTTCGCCAGGTGAATCGCGTAGGTGGCTGCCTGACGGATGCGCATGCGCTGTGCGGTGTTCAGTTCGCTGGCAATTGCCACTTCCTCCTGCGTATCCCGCAAGACCTGGATGAGCCAGGAGCGTGCTGAATGCAGCTTGGCATCGGCGATGCCGATCGCCGACTGGATCATCGCGCTGTCGCGCAATGCGGTCTGCGTCAGCGCCGGTGTCTTGCCGCACGCTAGATCGATAAACGCATCCAACGTGGCGCGCGCAATGCCGAGAGCGACGGCGGCGAAGCCCGATGCGTAAATGTTCATGCCGCTGAAGCGATACAGTAGTCCGGGCTCGCGTCGCTCCTCGGGACGGTCGCGGGTCAGCGTGTGGGCATCGTCGACGAACAGATCTTTCACTGTGTAGGTGTCGCTGCCGGTACCGCGCAGACCGACGACCTGCCAGACGTCTTCAATCTTGGCGCGCTCGCGACGGAACAGCATCGTGCGTTCCCAGGTGCGCCCATCAGGATAGCGTTGAGGAGTTCCCATCAGCTTCGAAGCAGGGGCAATGCGCACCGAGCCATGTCGCGTGACGGCTACCGCTGGCGAACCCCCAGGTGCCGCTTACACGCCAACCACCGTCGGTACGGATCGCCTTCGCGCCAGGCCCCTGACCCCAGGCGAGCACATCACGCTTGCCACCGAAGACTTCACGGGCGGCGACAGGCTCCAGGTAGGCAGCTGACAGCGAGCAACCTGAGCCCTGATTCATGCACCAGGCGACGGAGGCATCTCCACCGGCGATTGCTTCGACGCACTGGATATATGTAGCTGGATCCAATTCGGCGCCTCCGAGCGAGCGCGGCACCAGCAGACGGAACATGCCATCCGCGTGCATCGCGTCCAGAACGTCGCCAGGCAGTTCGCGTGCTTCATCGATGCGCGGCGCGGCGGCGGTGAGCAACGGCGCCAGCTTGCGAGCGCGGGCGATGTGGTCCGTTGCAACGCCGGCATCGTGAACGTCCATGGACCGTTTCCTCTGTCGCTTCGATTGGCACGCTACACCGGCATGGTAGGACCGGACAGGGCCGCCTATCCTGATCGGCATGGATGAGCGCGCCGCGCTGCTGAACGAGATCGCGCAGGAAATGCAGGAGACCGCGCGGTGGACGGGCCGCACGGCGCTGTCGCCGCGTGTCGCGGCCGCGCTGGCCAAGGTGAGGCGCGAGGCATTTGTGGCGCCAGGGTCGGAGCCGACAGCGTACGAAAACAGACCCTTGCCTATTGGGCATGACCAGACAATTTCGCAACCGTTCGTCGTTGCCTTGATGACGGAACTGCTGGACTTGCAGCCGGATGACAGGGTTCTGGAGGTTGGAACCGGCTCCGGTTACCAGGCCGCGGTTCTCGCAGAGGTGGCGGGCAAGGTCTATTCGATCGAAGTGATCCCGGAGCTTGCTGCGCGCGCCGCTGTGGCACTCGGCAGCCAAGGCTACGCGAACGTCGAATTGCGCACCGGCGACGGTGGTCTCGGCTGGCCTGAGCAAGCCCCGTTCGACGCAATCATCGTCACTGCTGCGGCACCGGAAGTGCCTCCGGCATTGCCGGAGCAGCTTCGCCCAGGAGGTCGCATGACGATACCTATCGGACCGCGCCATGGGGATCAGGAACTGCTGCTTGTCACAAAGGACGCAGCGGGCAATGTGACGCGGCGCGGCGTCTTGCCGGTGGCATTCGTGCCGCTGATCGGTGGCGGCCGCGATTGACTTACCGGGGGCTCGCCGATACTACCCGCCGGTAGGGGATTCAAAGAAGGGGAGCAACACGTGAGCGAACCTGAGACGTTGACGGTTGATGTCAACGGCTATCCCATCCGTGTCTGGCGCAAGGGCAGTGGGCCAAAGCTAGGCTTTCTCGCTGGCTTCGGTGGCCTGCCGCGGTGGGTGCCATTCCTCGACGAACTGGCGAAGAGCCGCACGTTGATCGTGCCGTCCCTGCCTGGCTTTCCAGGCGGTGATCGCGGCCATTCGGCGTTGGACACACATTTGGACTGGCTGCTTGCGGTGCACGAACTGCTGGCAAAGTCCGGCCTGGAGGGCGCGGATCTTGCCGGCAGCTCGGTGGGCGCGTCGCTGGCCGCTGAGATGGCTGCACTGTGGCCAACAAGCATTCGTCGATTGGCGCTGATCGCGCCATTCGGCCTGTTCGATGATGCCGATCCGCCGACCGATCCCTGGGCGCAGCGCGCGGATGCGGTGCCCGGTTTGATGTGTGCCGATCCGGAAATCTGGAAAGCGCTTAAGGAGGTGCCCGAGGGCGCGAACTCGGTCGAATGGCCGATCGAACAGACACGCGCCAGCGAAGCCGCGGCCCGCATCTTCTGGCCGTTGGGTAACACCAAGTTGGAAAAGCGATTGAAGTTGATCCAGGCGCCGACGTTGCTGATCTGGGGAGAGCAGGATCGCGTCATGCCGCGCAGCTATGCCGGTCGTTTTGCACAGGGGATTGCCGGGCGGACCGAGACCGAGGTGATTGCCGGCGCGGGGCACCTCGCGGAGTTGGACAGGCCAGCCGAGGTTGCCGCTGCCATTATCCGTTGGACCGACTGAGGAGTTCGACGCATGCCGCTCGATCCGGATGCCGAAAAACTACTGGCAATGATGCGCGAGGCGGGACGACCGCCAATGGAGACGCTGTCGCCGGAGGAGGCTCGCCAGGGCTTCAAAGCAGGCCGCGCCGTCGTGCAGCCCGATCCGCAGGATGTGGCCGAGGTGCGCGATCTGTCTTGCTCGGGCCCACACGGTATGATCCCGCTGAGGGCCTATCGTCCTCTCGGCACCAAGGTCGACGAGGTCTTGCCGGCGCTGGTGTATTTCCACGGTGGTGGGTGGCTGCTGGGTGATCTTGAGTCGCACGACGTGCAGTGCCGACATTACGCGAATGCTGCGAAGTGCCGCGTGGTCTCCGTCGATTATCGTATGGCCCCGGAATACAAGTTTCCCGCGGCGGTCGATGATTGCGCGGCGGCGACCGGCTGGGTGATCGCGCAGTCGGATGCGTTGCACATCGATCGCTCGCGCGTTGCGGTCGGCGGTGATTCGGCTGGCGGGAATCTGGCGGCGGTCGTGGCGTTGATGGCGCGGGATGGCGACCTTCCGCCGCTGGTCTTCCAGGTGCTGGTATACCCTGTGACCGATCTCGGGATGACGCACGAATCGTATGCGCGGGTGACAGAAGGTGTGCCGCTGACGGCGAAGACGATGGATTGGTTTATTGACCACTATCTGCATGGTCCGAGGGATCGCGCCGACTGGCGCGCCTCGCCGCTACGTGCTGCCGATCTGTCGGGCGTGGCGCCAGCGCTGGTGCTGACGGCAAGCTACGATCCGTTGTGCGACGAAGGCGTGGCATATGCCGAGAGGCTGGAGCGCGAGGGCGTGCATGTGATCCACCTGCATTTCTCGGACCAGCTGCACGGGTTTGTCGGGCAGGGCCGGATCATCCGCGCCGGCACGATGGCACTGGATATGCTGAGCGCGGCGTTGAAGAAGGCGCTGTGGTCCGCCTAAGCGGGCACCTTGCTTCGTGCCCCGACCATCTGAAGCGCAAGGTCGCCCATGCGCTGGCACATGTCCTCGAGTCGAAGGCGCCCCTCGGGTCGATGCCAGGTATAGGCCCACGAGATCATGCCACCGAGGGCAAGTGCCGTGAGGTTGACGTCCGGGGTCTCGAACTCGCCAGCGGTCACCCCTTCGGTCAGCAGATTGGACAATACGCGATCAAACTTCTTGCGCAGCGCGTTGATCTCGGTCAGCGCGTTGGCGGCCAGGTTCTTCTCCTCGCGAAAATAGATTGCGATATTTGCCTGACGCGACAGCACGACCTGGGTGAAGTCAACAATTGCCTGGTGGAGGCGAGCGGTGGGCGATCCGGGCATTTCGGCGGCACGACTCACCGCCTCAAGCGACAATTCGATGGTGGGCTTGCATAGCGCGGCGAGGAGGTCGGTCTTGCTGCGGAAGTGCGTGTAGATGAACGGCTTGGTAACACCAAGTTCTGCAGCGATGTCGTCAAGCGTAGTGCCAGTGAAGCCGCGTTCGTAGAACAGTTTGACTGCTTCCTCCAGAATACGCTCGCGCTTGTAGGCGAGTATCTCCTCACGCATAGCCCGGTTATCCATTGTGGCGACCACTATGTTAGCCTTGTTGTGGCGTAAGGGGAAGGAAACCAGCCAAGGAGGTAGATATGGCGGGACTGTTGGATGGCAAGTCGGCGCTGATCACTGGCGGCGGCGGCGGCATCGGGCGTGCGACGGCGCTGGCTTTCGCACGCGAAGGGGCGCGCGTCGCTGTGGCGGACGCGTCCGAGGCGACCGCGCAGGAGACGGTGGCGCTGATCAACAAGGGGGGCGGCCAGGCGATGACGCTGACCGGCGATGTCACCGACGCGCGGGTGGTCGAGGGCCTGGTGACATCCGTGGTCGCGGCGTACGGCGCGGCTGGACTGCGCGTTCAACAACGCAGGCATCGCCGGTTTCCAGGTGGACGCCTCGGGCAAGAAGACGGCCGAGTGGTCGGAGGCGTCGTTCGACCGGATGATCGCGGTCAACTTGAAGGGCGTGTGGCTGTGCATGAAGTACGAGCTGCAGCAGATGGTTGCTCAGGGTGGTGGCGCGATCGTCAACACGGCCTCGATCGCCGGACTGATCGGCCTGCCGACATCATCGGCCTATGTCGCGGCGAAGCACGGTGTCATGGGACTGACCAAGACCGCGGCGCTGGAATACGCCAATGACAAGGTTCGTGTGAACGCGGTTTGCCCTGGTTACATCGAGACGAGAATGACCGAGGACACGATGCGGCGGCGCGGTGAGCAGTTGATGGCCGTGGTGCCGTTCCACCGCATGGGCAAGCCGGAGGAGATCGCCGAGATGGTGCTATGGCTGTGCTCGGATCGCGCTTCCTATGTCAGTGGCGCCGCCTACAACGTAGATGGCGGCTACATGGCGACATAGCCAGCAATTCAGGCGTTGGTGATTCCGCCGTCGACTGTGATCGTCTGACCGTTCACGTAGGACGAATTTTTCGAGCACAGGAAGCGGATCACCGACGCGACTTCTGCGGGGTGGCCGGTGCGTTTCAGTGGAATTTCGTTCTTGTACGCCTCACCGCGTTCGGCGATGGTATCGGCCGCCATGCGCGTGTCGATCAGTCCGGGTGCAACGGCGTTGACCAGAACGTCTGGTGCCAGTCGGCGTGCCAGTGATCTGGTAAGGCCGACAAGTCCGGCTTTCGCAGCGGCGTAAGGCGGATAGCCGGCGCTGCCGCGGCGATAGGCTACCGAACTGGTCAGCACGATGCGCGCCGGACCGTCACGGTTGTCGTACCGGTCGCGAAGGCGACCGCGAGATCGTAGGCGTTCGTCAGGTTAGCGGCGATGGCGCGGTCCCAGACGCTATGATCTTCTGGCTCGAACGGATCACGTTCAAACAAGCCCGCAAGATGTATGAGCGCCGCGACCTTTGCCCCCGCGCTGTCAAGGGCGGCGGCACAGGAATGCGGTGTGTCGAGTGCCGATTGCAACGTGCCGATGCGGGCGGTGCCGAGAGTGGCGCGAGCCTGGGCCAGCCGGTCTGCGTCGACGTCCACCAGGACGACATGAGCGCCGTGCGCGAGCAGGGTGCGCGCCGTTTCGACGCCAATGCCACCAGCGCCACCGGTAACGACGATGCGCTTGCCGGCGAATTCCGCCATAGTACGCGAGCCTCCGGTTGACGCAGTTCCAATGTGCTTGTCGATCGGTCGCCCTGCAAGCAAGCCGCGCGTGTTCGTGCGGAGCATCAGACACGTCGGCCTTGCAGTCGACTTCACCCTCAATTCGTGCGTGCGTGTGACTCCCATCACAACACTTTGGCAACTCGGGCGCGATACTCTTGTCTGAACCTTAAGTGGGTGCCCGCCGTGCCAGGATGTGAGACTGCCGAGGTGCTCTCGTTCCGGACTGGACATCTCAGTCGCCATGACTGGGCCACCCTCAGTCAATGGACCAAAGCCTTGTCCGACGGCAACAATGCCGAGTTCTGCGTGTGTTTAGAAAGCGGCACCGATAGCGCCGTTGATTTTGACCGGGTAGTACTGCGGGTCCGAAACGATGCGTTCCGGACCTATGTGATTTATCGACCAACCTGCTATCCGCGTTGGGTGACGGTTACGCCTGAGGCACCTGAAGAGGGCGTCGTCCGCGAAACACGAAGCCTGCGTGAGGCTCTCAATGCAATCCGGCCGGCGCTGCCGGCATGACCCTGCGTCGTGCTGCCGTTTCGACAGAGGGCAGCATGACGGCGGAGCGGCACTGATAGCTTGACCGCTTACTGCTGTGTCAACTCTCTAGCCAAAAACAGATAACATCTGCCTTGGGGCGCTCTGTGACGCTCCGCTGCTGTGGCGCTTCCTTGGTGCCGCAATTAAGGGCTGGCGGATCGTTCGCCGCGTAACGTGCCACGGGGGGGAGCCGCCTTTGCAGCGCAGAGATCTGCGCCCAAGATCGGGAAATGACAGATGATGGCGTCCGCGCCACGCGACTGCTCTTGGCGGCGCGTTTCGTGCGCAGCATCGGACAGGGTGCGCTCGCCGTAGACTTCACCTTGTATTTGCGTGCGCTCGGTTGGTCGGCGGTTGCGATTAGCGCCCTACTCAGTGCGGCGCTGATGATTGGGGTGGTCTTGACCCTGTTTGCGGGACCACTCAGCGATCGTGGCGGCAGGAGGCGCTTTCTATTCGCCTACGAGGTGGCTCAGGCCGTTGCCGGTGTGGCTGCACTGTTTTCCGCGCAGCCCTGGCTCCTTAGTGCTGCGGCGCTGGTCGGGGGGTTTGGCCGTGGCGGCAACGGCGGGGCGGGCCCGTTCGGTCCGGTGGAGCAGGCATGGTTGGCGCAAGCCGTGACCCCATCGCGTCGCGGGCCGGTTTACAGCCTGAATGCTGCGCTTGGCTTTATGGGGAATGCGGTCGGGGCCGTCCTCGCTGCCGTGCCATCCAGCCTGCACGCGATCATGCCGGGCGCACTCGCCTATCGTCCACTGTTTCTTCTGTTCGCCGCTGCGTCGCTCCTGTGCTGCGTGCTGATTGCCAGAACGCCGGACACCGAGGCCAACCAACCGCAGGCACGCCCCGCCGCAAGCCGGGTCATGGCGTCGAACGACAGGAGAACCGGCTGGTCTTGCGCCTGATGATCGCGAACCTGCTCAATGGAGCAGGCATAGGCGCGACAGGACCGCTGATCGCATATTGGTTTGCCGTGCGCTTTGGTGAGGGACCAGCCGAAATCGGCCCCCTCATGGCGGGCGGCTTCTTGATGGCCGCTGTGGCGTCGGTTGCGACCGGCTCGTTATCGCGCTGGTTTGGCATGGTTCGCGCTGTGGTCGCCATGCGAATCGTTGGGCTTGCCTTGCTGGTCGCGTTGCCGCTCGCGCCTGGTTTCGGTGTTGCGGCAGTGCTCTACGTGCTGCGCACCATGTTCAACCGTGGCACAACCGGCGCTCGCAGTGCGTTGAACATCAGTATTGTCAGGCCGCATCGGCGTGGGTTTGCGGCCAGCATGGGAAATGCATCGATGCAGGTGCCCAGAGCAGTGAGTCCGCTGCTGACAGGCGTTCTCTTTGCTGCCAACAGCCTTGCGCTGCCATTCTTCATTGGTGCGGCGTTTCAAGCCGCCTATCTGGTGATGTATTATTCGAGCTTCCGGGGGATCGATGCTGCCATACTGGAACATGATACCCCTGGCATACTGACGACGACGATCCATGTCGGGGACACGCAGCCTTCCCGATGAGCTTTCTCGGCGGTGGCGGAGACAGCCCACGCCATCTGGCCCTGTTGCCGCTGGTGGCGCAGTTATCACGGCAGCAGATGATACAAGGACGGCGAACATGCCACGTATTGACGAACTGTCGGACGCCGAGTTCATGAAGTTGCAGGCCGAGTATGGCGACAACCTCCCAATCTGTCCGATCTGCACGTTGGAAGATGTGCGGCATCTTCTGCTGGAGTTGGTGGCCGGTGATGCTGTGTCCGATGAAGTGAAGAATGCGCTCGCGCCGGTTCTGCACACCGTGACAAGTGCGCTTGTGACGGACCGCACGATGGCGGAGCAGGGGGGCGGCTCTGCTCATCTTGGGGGCGATGAGGATATGGATGACGACGCGGCCCCGCCACGGACGCAGTAGGTTGGTTTGAGGGAGGATAAGGTACCGGAGGGGCGGGAATGACGGCGAAGCGCCGTGATCAGCGCGGGCTAGCCATCATCCCTCGGACAGTACCCTGAGCATAATCCAGAGTTGCCATAACCTGGATCCGGCGCATATAGCGTGGTTCGTCCGGCAAGTAGTCGCCGATCGCGTTGTGCATTGTGCCGATATTGTCCCACATAAGCACATCGCCGACCGTCCAGTGATGCGCGTATAGATATTCGGCGCGCTCCTGATGACGGAACAGGAAGTCAAGGATCTCGCCACTCTCCTGCGGGTCCATTCCATCGATGGACATCGCGTATCCCACATTGGCATAGAGGACCATGTGGTCGGTGATAGGATGACGGAGAAAGATAGGCTGTGAGACCGGCGGCTTTTTCGCCCGCTGTTCGGGCGTCAGAGGCTTCCGCGTCGATCCGGGCTTCGCCACCATCATGTCCCAGAACTTGGCGAAATCATGCGTCGCGGTGCGACCTTCCAGCTTGTGCTTGAGCGTGTCGGGGAGGTCCTCGTAGGCAGCGTGCATGTTGCGGAACTGCGTCTCACCGAGCGGCTTGCCGCGGCGCATGGGCACATGCTGCGCATGCAGAATGTTGGCGAGAGCAATGTCACGGCTGTAGGACATGTCGGTATGCCAGCCCTGACCTGCGTCATTGGCACCGATCTGCTTCCCGTCCTTTTTCATGTTGGACAGGATCATCATCTCGGGATGAACTCGGCTCGTGGTGGGCGTTGGCGACGTTGATCTCGAGCTCGCCGAACCGGCGGCCGAACGCTGCGAACTGGTCGGAGTCCAGCGTCTGCTGAGGGAAACACAGCACGCCATACCCTCCGAGCGCGCGCAAAATCGAGCGGAAGTCGCCATCTGACAGTGGTTGTGCCAGATCGATCCCATTCACTCGGGCGCCGAGTGCCTGGCCGCTTGGGATAATGTCCATCCGTGCCTCCTTGGCCGAGAGACCAGAATGAACTCTCAGGCGGCGTCGTGAAAGATGATCCCGAGGGTCTGTCGGATGCCGCCGGTCACCCGACTGACGCCATGGCGCATCATGACCCGGTACATGCCGCGGGTCCCCTGAACAGGGCGGTGATGGACGGGGAAAACCACTGCCTCGCCCTGTGACAGGGGCACGACAGATGGTCTGGATTGCGCGCGAGGCCGTTGCTCTACCAGCACGAATTCACCGCCGGTGAAATCCTTTCCGGGCTCGCTCAGCAGCACCGTCAATTGCAGAGGGAATACCAGCGGACCGTAAAGGTCCTGGTGCAGGCAGTTGTAATCGTCCTTGGCATAGCGCAGCAGCAGCGGAGTGGGGCGGGGCTGCCCAGCTGTATGGCATTGCGCGAGAAACGCTTTGAGCGTCGGGGGAAAGCGTTCAGGTTCATGCAGTGCTGCGCGCCATTCGTTGGCGATGGCGGCGAGCGGCGGATACAGCGCGCTGCGCAAATTGGCGACCGGGTCGGGCAAAGGATAGGCGAGGTACTTGTATTCCCCACGGCCGAAATTATGGCGCTGCATCACGATACGACTACGGAATAGACTATCGTCCTCATAGAGTGCGGCGATGGCGCGGCAGGTGGCCGGGTCGAGCGCTGGAGCGGTAAAGTAGCCGTCGGCGGCCAGGTCGGCTGCCGCACGCTGCCAATCGATGGTCGAGTGATGCTTGGTCATGTGGAAGAGTTGGTCGCTCGCACCGCAACTGTCCCTCCGGATGTTGCTATCGCATCAACGATATTCCGCGCGAAGATAATGGACCAGCGGATTATCACGGTCCGGCTGCATCAACTGGCGGAACTGGCGGCTGGGACGACCGAGATGACGCCGGCGATAGTCCGCGGCGCTGAATGACGGAGACGGATCAACGTCAAGATATGTTCCAACCCGGAGGAAGTGCGCGAACGGATCGCGGTTGCTGCCGAGCTCATCAGCGTGCTGCCCGACATACCATGTCACATCGAAGAGCGGCGTTGGGCTGACCGCCTGGCCTCGCCGATGCGCCAGGAAATGTGCGAGCGCCGATTTACTCGCCGGAATGCCATATCGCTGACGATACCACGGCGGATCGAAATACGGTACCGGCCGCCGGCCGGCAGCTTCTCCTTCAAGGATGTAGTGGACGAGGGGATTGATCTGCAGACGTTCAACCTGGGGGTTGGTTTGCAGGTACCAGTTCGGGCTCGAAATAGATGTTCGGTTTGCGCCTCTCGTGCCAGCCGTACTTGCAATAATGCTCGACCGGGTCGTGTTGCGCGTCGTGCACATCGCTGCCATTCATCAGATAGTAGTTCGGATCCAGCAAGTGCGATGCCGCCACGACGTCAAAATCGGGAAAAGGCTCTCGCCCCAGGCGCAGCATGTCTTCGAGGTAATGCGCGAACGGGATCATCGCCCGTGGTCGGATCGTCGCAATAGGGCGCAAGATGAAGTATTGGCCAAAGCTCGGGTATCGGCGCGTATCTGCCGGACGTTCGCTGGACGAGAAAATGCGCCAGCGTCACCGCATCGGCGGGAACGCGATAAGCGTGGCGATACCAGGCCGGGTCGAAATGCTGGTCTGGACGCCGCCCTTCCTGATCGCCATGGCGGAGGTAATGCAGCAGCGGATTTATATCGGATGTACGCACGTCCGGATGCTGCTCGAGATACCACGCGGGATCGAAATAAAGATTTGGCCTGCGGCCTTCGCGCCAGCCGTAGCGACAGAAGTGCAATAGCGGGTCCATCTCAGACACTCGTACGTCCAAGTTTCCCAGCAGATACCACGCCGCATCGAACAGTCCGGAGACGTCCAGTTCTTCTAATGCCCTCGGATCGTAGTTAGTTTCTTGCACTGCGAGCTCAGCCGGCGGCGATGTCCATCGATTCCGGCGCCAACTCCTGGCGCAGCGCTGACGTGACCTCGGCGATCACCGAATCCCAGTCACCAGGTGTGGCTTGACGGAACAGCCGTGCCGTCGGGTACCAGGGGCTATCGGTACGGTCCAGCAGCCAGCGCCAATCGCTTGCCTTGGGTAACAGGATCCAGACCGGCCTACCCATCGCCCCGGTCAGATGACCAATCGCGGTATCCACGGTGATGACGAGGTCCAGGTTGGCGATGACGGCGGCGGTCTCGCCGAAGTCCATGAGATCGGCAGAGAGATCGATAAGGCCGGGAAACTGCGTGAGCGCCGACTGGTCTGCTGCTGGAAGGGGCTTCTGCAGGGACACAAAAGATGCTCGAGCAGCTTTGCCGATCGGCGTCAGACGCGCCAAGGGTATGGACCGTCGGCGGTCATTCGGATGTGTCGACCGTCCGGCCCAGGCGAGGCCGATGCGACGCGGGAAATTGGGCAGCGTCGTGTTCAGCCGTTGCCGCCAAGCCGCGATGCGTTCCTGTTCAGCAAACAGGTAGGGGACTTTGGTCGGGATGGTTTCGAGCGTGGTGTGAACCAACCCCGGTAAGCTGGACAAGCGGCAGTGCGCGGCGTGGCCGGGCACATCGGTCCAGCGGTCGCAATATTGCTTTACACCAGGAATTTTGGCCAGCAGTGGGCCTAATTCGGCGCTACAGCCCAGGATCAGTTCCTGGCAGCGGTCGGCGATCAGCGGAATATAGCGGGCGAACTGGATCGTATCACCGTAGCCCTGATCGCCCACCATCAGCAGGCGGCCGTTCCTGATTCGCATACCGTTCCACGTGGCGGACGTCATTTTCGGCAGCGAGCCTTTGCCGGCCTCGGTCTGGTTGCGCCACTCGTACTCGATCCAGCCCGGCTCGAACTGCCCCATCGCCAATAGGTTCTGACCGAGCGCCAGATGCGCATCAGCGTGGTCAGGGCGCAGCCCAACTGCGCGCAACAGGCAGGCGATTGCCTGTTCGCGGTCATCCAGATCCGCGAATACCAGTGAAAGGCTCACCAGATGATCGGCGTTCTGTGGCTCCAGCCGGATCGCTTCCTTGCCCACGCGCAGCGCGTCCTGAAGGCGATAGGTCATCCTGTACAGATGGGGTGATTGGGGTGTCTCTCCGGTGATCCGGTGGCTGCTCCTCTCAGGATGGTAGAGCGTGGTCCGGTTGTGGATCGGCCACAAGCATCGAGGAGGAGCAGCCGTGGAGTATTTTGCTGGGTTGGACGTGTCGTTGGAAGAGACCGCCATCTGCATTATCGATGACAATGGACTGATCGTGCGCGAAGCACGTATCGCGAGTGAGCCGGAAGCGCTGGTTGCCTTCTTTCGGGCATCCGGAATGGCCATGAAACGAGTTGGTCTCGAAGCGTGCTCGCTGACAGCCTGGTTGCATCAGGCGCTCATCGAAGCAGGTATAGCGGCGATCTGCATCGAGACACGCCAGGCGAAGGCAGCCATGGGTGCGATGCCGAACAAGACAGATCGCAATGACGCGCGTGGGATCGCGCAGATCATGCGCACCGGCTGGTACCGGGCGGTGCATGTGAAGGATCCATGCTGCCGATCGTGGCGTGCGCTGCTGACCGCGCGGCGGATGGTGCTGAATAAGCGGCGCGACTTAGAAAATGGCATACGAGCGCTGCTGCGCGAAGCCGGGTTGAAAGTCGGCACGCCAAGCCGCAGAAACTTTGCCGCGCGGGTGATCGAACTGGTCGCTGACGATCCGGTGCTGGCTGCACTGACCCGGTCACTGCTCTCCGTTATTGCCGTTATTACGGAAGAAATTGACCAACTCACCAAGCGTGTGCTCGACGAGGTGCGTATCGAGCCAACGTGCCGTCGGCTAATGACCGTGCAAGGTGTCGGGCCATTCACCGCCCTGGCGTTCCGCGCCACGATCGATCGGCCTGATCGCTTTCGCAGATCACGCGATGTCGGTGCGCACCTGGGCTTGACGCCCAGACGCTACCAATCCGGCGAGACCGATGTGCAGGGCCGCATCAGCCGGTGCGGCGATGAGCTCGCTCGAACCGCGCTATACGAAGCCGCCCATTCGCTGTTGATCCGCAGCACCAAATGGTCGGCTTTGAGGGCCTGGGGCATGAATGTCGCCAAACGCCGCGGCTTGGCGCGCTCACGTGTGGCGGTCGCCCGTAAGCTGGCGGTCATCTTGCACAGGATATGGGCTGACGGCACCGAGTTCCGTTGGACCAAGCAAACCGCAGCGTCGGTACCCGCTGCATGACAAGAGGAGTTCCAGTTCCCGCCTGACGAGGGCGGAACCGCGTCGTTCCCGTGGGGACGATGGGCGAGGCGATCTCGCTGAGTGTCCAGAGCCGAAGAGCAGTAATGCCCTGAAGGTCGCGGGACAGATTGGGACGCCTCGCTCTTTCTCACCCCATCATGCGGCGGCCAAAGCGCCGACCGCGAAGAGAAGCGAGTAACCTACGGGAATGACTGGAGGCACGAGGAACAGCTTGACACCAGACAACTTAGGTTGGCGTACCAGCCGGCGACACCCGCGCGCAGACCTATCGCGCGCTCCAGCATTGCGGCGCCTCGCTCCGGATCGCCGGTTTGCGCGGAAATCATGCCCAACAAGGCGAGTGCGGTGGGGTTATCGGGGGATGCAGCCAGTACGTCGTTACAAATCCCGGCAGCCTCGCCGTATCGCTTGGCCTGTCCAGCGGTCTGGGCGCGGGCGAGTGCCAGTTCCGGAGCCTCGCTCATTGCGGCTGGTGGCATTGTCCCGCTCATGCAGTTGACGCCCTCCCGCGTCTCGAACTGCACGTTGTTTAAGCCGCGAGCAGCGGGCGGTGCAACTACGGCGCGAGATGACTCGCCAAATTAGGAGATGACACTATGACGGGGTGATCCGGTCGATTTCAGCCAGTTCGTCGGCCGACAGCCTCCATTGACCGGCTTTAACGTTCTGCTCCAGTTGTTCTGGTTTGGTTGCGCCGGCGATGACGCTGGCCACCGGGCTCTGTGCCAGCAGCCAACTGAACGCCAACTCCACCATCGAGTGACCGTGTCGTTCGGCGAAATCGCCGAGCTTTTCCGCAATCACCCAGTTCCGCTCCGTCAGGTAGCGATCGGCCAGCCGCTGCGTGTTGGCCAGCCGCGTTCCTGCCGGCAAGGCAACGTTGCGTCGATACTTGCCTGTCAGCAGTCCACTCGCCAAAGGAAAGAACGGCAGCAGTCCCAACCCCAGCTTGCGCATGGCCGGCATCAACTCGGCTTCGGGTTTGCGGAAGACCAGCGAGTATTCATCCTGGCAGGAGACGAATGCGTTCAGTCCGCACGTCTTTGCTGTCCATTGGGCCTCCATCACCTGCCAGGCCGGGAAGTTCGAGCAGCCGATGTAACGCACTTTGCCCTGATGGACGAGGTCGTCGAACGCACGCATCGTCTCCTCGGTCGGCGTACGTGGATCCGGCTGGTGGATCTGGTAAAGATCGATCCAGTCAGTGCGCAGCCGACGCAGACTGTCTTCAACCTCGCTCATGATGTAGCGACGCGAACCACCGACCTTCACGCCTTCCTCGTCCATCGGCATGCCGAATTTGGTGGCAAGAACGATGCGTTTGCGGTCGTCGCCAAGGATCTGGCCCATGCAGGTTTCCGAGCCCCCGCGCTCGCCGTAGGTGTCCGCGGTGTCGAGCAAGGTGATACCGAGATCGAGCGCCTTGTGGATGACCTTGCGAGTGCTCTCCAGGTCAATGCGACCACCGAAGTTGTTGCAGCCGAGACCAATCGAGGAGACGCGCAGACCGGATGCGCCGAGATTGCGGATTTCCAACTTGGAGTTCCTTGGTTCAGAAGGTGAGCAGGCGGGCGACATCCTTGCCGCGTTCCGCCGACGCGTCAAAATCGAGCGCGGGTCCGACCGGGACAATACCTGTGGGATTGATCTGCTTATGACTCTGGTAGTAGTGGCGCTTGATGTGAGCAAAGTTCACGGTCTGCGCGACACCGGGGATCTGATAGACGTCGCGGGTGTAGGCCCAAAGGTTCTTGTAATCGACGATCCGTCGGACATTGCACTTGAAGTGGCCATGATAGACAGCGTCGAAGCGCACCAATGTTGTGAATAGGCGGATGTCCGCCTCGGTGAGCGTATCGTCACATAGGAAACGCGACTGCGACAGGGTGTCGTCCAGCCAATCCAGCGTCTCGAACAGCGGCGTCACTGCCTCCTCATAGGAGGATTGCGTCATCGCGAAGCCGGCCTTGTAGACGCCATTATTGAGCGTGTCATAAATGCGTGCGTTCAACGTATCGATTTCTTCGCGTTTGTCCTTTGGGTAATAATCACCCGGCTGCGCGCCCACTGCATCAAACGCGCTGTTGAACATTCGGATAATTTCGGCCGATTCGTTATTGACGATCGTCTGGGTGTGCTGGTCCCACAGAACCGGGACGCTGGCGCGGCCGGAGTAGTGGGTGTCCGCGCGGCTATAAATTTCGCGCAGGTAGCGACTGTTGAACAGCGGATCAGGTATCACGCCCTCGCCGGGCGAAAAGGTCCAGCCCTGATCCCCCATCAGCCAGTGCGTGACCGAGACCGGTATGATCTGCTCCAGTCCCTTCAAGGCGCGCATGATCAGCGTGCGATGCGCCCAGGGACAGGCGAGTGACACGTAGAGGTGATACCGACCGGCGGCCGCGGAAAATCCGTCACTTCCGGTGGGACCGGGACGGCCGTCTGGGGTGACCCAGTTCCGGAATGAGGTTTGCACCCGTTCAAACCGACCGCCCGCACGAGCGGGATCGGTCTTCGCACGCTCAGGTTCCTGCTCATGCCAGACGCCATCGATCAGCACGCCCATCGCGGTCCCCTGTCATCCCCGATAGCAGCCATGATACTCCGCGACCGCCGCGGGCGCGATTTACTCTGCCGCGGTCAGCCGCACCGGCACCGCCTGTTCGGCGATCTCGGTAACGAGCTTGCGCGTCATCGCTTCGCCGAACGTGTGAAAGTCGTGCACCTCCAGCACGAAGCTGGCAGGGCCGCCAGTGACGTTTTGTCGATAATAGTTCGGCAGACCGCCTGGCGGCTGAACATGGGCATATGTCCAGGACACAGGGTGGTCGTTGATAATCGCCAGTCCGTTGATAGTGATGCCGGCGCCGACCGCGTCATCGCGTGCCTCGGAGACGTCGCGGCCGGCGTTGTTGGTGCCATCGCCGCACACATCGATGATACGTCGCTGCGCCTCGAAGCCACTCTCGGCCAGCAATTGCACGGCGCGGTCAATGCCGGAGCTTATGGCGGTACGGCCCCAGAATGAGCGGGGTGTCCCGACCAACTTGTCGGCAAATGCCTGCGCCGACGCCTGATCGTGGATGACCTGCCAATCCAGCACGGTGCGCACCTCGAAGCTGGACGCGAACTCGACATAGGCAACGGCAATCGCACCGATGTTGCCGCCCTGGATCGCCTCGATCACCTGCTTGGAGGTGAACGCCGAGGCGTAGCCTTCTTTTTCCAGCTTGAATTCAGCATCGTCGATACTGCGTGAGACGTCGGATACCAGCACCAGGGTAAGATCGACACTGTCGGCGGCCTGCGCCGGTGCGGCGAAGGTGATGCAGACGGCAAACAGCCAGACAAACGCGCGCATGGCCGATGTTCCTCGGTGGCTCCGTCATCTTGCGGGGCCGTCCTGGAAGGTCAATCCAATTCGTCGGTGGCTACTGGCTTGCCCATACGATCCGATGCATCCAGGAGACCTCGGTCAGATCGAAGCTGTAGTTCGGGTGTTCCGGGTTGAGGCTGCGCAATTCTATTCGGCGCGCCGATCGGCGGGAGAGTTGCTTGGTCATCACTTCGCCGCGCAACGTGCGCAGCACCACGCGATCGCCACGCCGGATCGGCGCGGACGGGGAGACAATCACCATGTCCCCATCGCGATAGACCGGTTCCATAAAGTCGCCGGAGATCTCCAATGCATAGGCATTGGGGTCACCGACCTCCGGCAGCGCCACCTCGTCCCACCCTCCGCCGACGGGGTAGCCCCCATCATCGAAGTAGCCGTCACTGCCGGCTTGAGTGAAACCAATCAAGGGGATGCGCCGCGACACGCTGCGTGCAATGCCATTGGAGGCAAGGGCGCGCGCGCCCGAAACCAGCGCGGTGAACGCTTCCAGGCTGGCGCCGGTGGCCTCCAGCACCTTCGCCACGCTCTCCGTACTTGGCCACCGGGCGCGGCCGTCCTGCATCCGCCGCTTCGACGGATTGAAGGTGGTTGGATCCAGGCCCGATCGTCGGGCCAAGCCCGATGCAGAGAGGCCATTCTCGGCGGCGAGCGTGTCCAGCGCGCGCCAGATGTCATCGTGCTTCATAGGCGGGGCCTGGGGTGCGAATCGGTAGAGGTCCTAGTGTCCTAGGATTCGGAGCAGAATGGAATAGGAAAAAACACGGCAACAGAGACCCGAGTCCTAGAGGCGGCCTCCCTGGCAATTCAACCGAATATTTCCGAAATCGTCCAGCGCTGCGCACCCACCCTGTGGCACGAGGCAGGTTGCGTCGTATTCCTGGATGATGAGGGGGCCTTGGTGCGCTTTCTGTTTGAGGGCGGCTCGGTCGATTACGGGAGCCTCAATCCAGCCGGTGTCCGGAAACCAGGTTCGGCGGCTAATGGCAACAGCGATGGCGGCAGGCGGAATACTTTCTGGCAGGCGACCGCGTTCTGGAATGCCGCGAGCGATGACCGACAGGCCCACCAGTTCAACCGGTTCATTGGGCGGCGCACGGAAGCCGTAATTCTGCTCGTGGGCATTGCCGAAGTGCTCGGTGAGCGAACTCAGGACGTCGTCGTCCTGCAGATCTACTTCTATCTCACTCGATTGTCCGACGTAGCGTGCCAGAGCAGCACGCCGGAACTGGCGTCGCTCGGGAGGGAAACCGTCACGTGCCAGTCGCTCGTCGCCCGCCGCCATCAGGGCATCCAGCACGGAGGCAATGCGAGCGCCATCGGCTTGGTCCAGACCCATGCGGAGACTCTGCGTCGCATGGTGTTCGGTGTCGGCGACCAGTAATCCGAATGCACTGAACACGCCGGGCAACGGCGGGACGATCACGCTGCTAATGCCCAATTCAGCGGCGATCGCCGCGGCGAACAGCGGACCGTTTCCGCCAAACGCCAGCAAAGCGAACTGGCGTGGATCGCGCCCGCGTTCTACCGACACCGCACGGATCGCCCGCATCATCGATGCTGATGCTAAGCGGAGCATCCCGTAGGCGGCTTCCTCCACGGACCGGTGCAGGGGTTCCGCCAGCGTGCGCGTAATGGCGCTGTGGGCTGCTTCTGCATCCAGCCTGAGCGCACCGCCGACCAGTCCTGACGGATCGAGATAGCCGAGCACCAGATTGCAGTCGGTGATGGTGGGCTCGGTGCCGCCGCGGCAATAACAGACCGGCCCTGGATCCGCCCCCGCGCTGTCCGGACCGACCTTCGGCGCACCGGCAGCGTCGAGACGACATATCGATCCTCCGCCAGCGCCAACCTCAGCGAGGTCGATTGCGGGCAGCTTCAGCAGATAGCCCGCGCCGACCAGCAGCCTCGAACCCGCCATGACGCCGGCACCTACTTCAAGCGCCTCGCTGCGAAGTACCTCCCCGTTCTCTACCAGACCGGCCTTGGCCGTCGTGCCGCCCATATCGAAGGTGATGATGCGGGGTTCATCCAGTTTCCTGGCCAGCGCTGCACCGCCAACAACGCCGGCTGCAGGGCCGCTTTCGATGATATGCGCAGGCGCGATTGCAGCGGACTCCGCCGATGCCAGTCCACCGTTCGACTGCATAAGCTGGAGTGGCGCCTTGATGCCAAGTGCTCTCAGGCGCGCGACAAGCGATGTCACATAGGCACGCACCACCGGCTGCACATAAGCATTGATGACCGTCGTGCTGGTGCGTGGATACTCTTTTATCTCCGGCAGAATCTCGTGGCTGATGGAGATCGCCATATCGGGCAGCGCCGCGCGGATGCTGTCAGCGACTGCACGTTCGTGCGCGGGGTTGGCGTAGGAGTGCAACAGGCAAATAGCGACGCTGTGCACCTCCTCCCGTCGTAGCATTTCGATTGCCGCGCCGACGCTATCGGCATCGAGTGGCGTAGCGATCGAGCCATCTGGTCGAAGTTTTTCGATCACCTCCAATCGAAGCCGCCGTTCGACCAGCGCAGGCGGCTTGGTCCAGTGCAGATCGTACAGCACCGGCATGCGGAGATCGCGAATTTCCAGGATATCGCGGAAGCCCTTGGTCGTGATCAGCGCAGTCCGTGCGCCCTTGCCTTCCAGTATCGTGTTGGAACCGATCGTCGTCCCGTGCAGCACATCGGCGACGGTGTCACTATGCGAGGCCAGCAGCTCTGTCAGGCCCTCTATGATGGCGTCGCCAAAGTCATGCGGTGTGGAGGCGACCTTGTGGGTCAGCACGCGCCCGTCGGCCGTAATTGCCACCAGGTCAGTGAATGTTCCGCCAATATCGATGCCAATGCGCTGCGTCATTCACCGCCTGCCGTAGCCGTTTCCCCGGCTATTCTCACTACGTCGGTCAGTTTTCGTCCAGCGCCATCCGAATCGATCGTGCGAGATCCCCGTACCTGTATGGCTTCAGCAGAAGCGGTACGTCTGGCCGATTGCTGCCGGGGCGATGCACATTGGCATAACCCGATGTCATCAGCACCTTAAGATCGGCGCGAATATCCTTCGCCTTGGTGACCAGTTCGAAGCCATTCATACCGCCAGGCATGACCACGTCGCTGAACAGAAGATCGATTGCCTTGTTCTTTCGCACGATGTTGAGTGCAGAGGGTCCATCCGGGGCGGTCAAGACCTTGTAGCCCAGCTCACTGATCGTAGCGACCGCCAGTTCCAACACCTCGGCGTTGTCCTCGACGACAAGCACCGTTTCGTCCCCAGTGGGAGAAGAGCTGACAGGCTGGCTTTCGGTGTCCTTGGTGTTCCGGGTGTCCTCGCACCGTGGCAGATATAGCCGGAATGTCGTGCCGACAGAGGGCGTGCTCTCGATCTCGATATGGCCGCCCGATTGCTTGATGAAACCGTAGACCTGGCTCAATCCAAGTCCGGTGCCCTTGCCAACCTCCTTTGTGGTGAAGAACGGCTCGAATGCGCGCGCAGAGACGTCGGGATCCATGCCGGTGCCGGTGTCCGTAACAGATACCAGCACATAGTCGCCCGCAATAAGCTCAAGCGAGCGGTGCGCCCGCTCCTCATTTATCGTGACGTTCTCGGTTGCAATATCCACCCGTCCACCAAGCGGCATGGCATCGCGGGCATTGACCACAAGGTTGAGGACGGCTGCCTCGAATTGGGAGGCATCGATCCTGCTGACCCAGAGATTGGATGCAAAATTGAGACCCAGGGTGATGGTCTCTCCCAGCGCGCGGCGCAGGAAGGGTTCGGAAGCAACCAGCACCTCGTCCAGTGCGACGATGTCAAGGGTGAACGTGCTGCGGCGGGCGAAGGCGAGCAGCTGCTGCGTGAGCTTGGTTGCTCGCCCCGTCGCCGCTTCGGAAGCGTTCAGCAGTCGCATGATTTTGGCGCGGGGCAGCTCGCCGCCCGCGTCGAATGCCGCGCGGATCATCTCCACACTGCCGACGATAACTGCCAGCAGGTTGTTGAAGTCGTGGGCAATGCCGCCGGTGAGTTGTCCGACCACCTCAAGTTTCTGTGCGTGCCAAAGCATCTCCTCGGTCTTGCGCCGTTCGCCGACTTCCAGCTCGAGGCGGTGATTTGCTTCGGTCAACTCCCGGGTGCGTTCGGCAACCTGCAGTTCCAGCCCATCGTTCAGCCGGCGCAGTTCCAGCTCTGCCCCGCGCATCCGCAGCAGCGCCTGTGCTGTGGCCACCAGTTCCCCCGGCTCGATCGGCTCGACCAGAAAACTGTCCGCCCCGCTGTCCAGGGCTACGGCGCGATCATGCGCGCTAGTGACCGCCGCTGATGTCTGCAGCACGACGATGCCCGGATCTCTCGCCTTGATCCGCTGACCTACCTCGAAACCATGAATATCTGGCAGCATGGCATCGAGCAGGACCAGATCAGGATTGTCGGAGCAACTGCGCGCAATCGCTTCCGCGCCTGTGGCTGCCTCGGTGACCCGATAGCCGTGCTTGCGCAGGATGTGTGCCTTCAGATAACGCCCCGCGTCGTCGTCGTCGACCACAAGTATCCGGGCGCTTGTAGCGGTCATCCGGCACCAACGTCGGCTTCAGACCTCAGGACACTCCCGATGGCGTTGATCAACGTATCAGACGCGAGCTCTGACTTGGACAGAATCATTGACGTGGAGTCGAGCGACGAGCGCTCCTGCGGGTCCAGAATAGATGACGTCAACACGATGACTGGCAACTCGGCGGACGAAATATCTTGTCTAAAGCAATTTAGGAACGCGAAGCCATTCATGCCCGGCATTGCAAGGTCCAACAGGATCACGTCTGGGCGATATTCCGGCAGGTGATCAAGCGCATCCCTGCCGTCTCGGGCAATCCAGACGCGATACTGGCTGCGCGGCAGGAGCTGGCGCACAAGATAGTGAGTGACTTCTTCGTCATCTACCAGCAGAACGCGTATGATCGAGTGCCGACCTGTGACGCGGTCCAAGGCATCGATCAGGCGTTCCCTGTCGACGGGCTTGGCCATGTAGTCATCCGCGCCGAGGTGGACGGCCTTTCGCACCTCCCCGGTCGAGGACGTCACGATGACGGGAATGTCGTTTTGTGTGTCCTGGCCACGCAGTTCGAGTAGCAGCCGCCAGCTTTCGTCACCGACGAGCATGACATCAAGCAGGATCGCTTCCGGGCGCACCGACTGCATGAAGCGCCGAGCATCCCGCACTGAACGTGCGACCAGCGGCTGGTAGATAGAGCCCGCGAGCAGACGCTGGATCGCGAGGCAGTCGGCTGGATCATCTTCCACCACAAGAACTGGCACCCGCCCAGCCTCGACCGACCAATCTTCATCGACCTGTTGCGGCTCGCTTGCGTTGTAGATGCGTGGGATCGTGACGGTGAAAGTCGATCCTTCGCCTAGCACGCTGTCGACGGTTATTGTGCCGCCCATCAATTCGGCCAGCTTCTTCGCCAGCGGCAATCCAAGGCCGGTACCCTTGATCCGGCCCTGCAATCGATGGGCAACCTGACCAAATTCCTGGAAGATGATGTCGACGTCGCTGGCGGCAATGCCGATGCCGGTATCGCGCACATGCAGGCTGACCGTGTCGGCCACATGGTCAGCCGTCGCCCAGACGCGAACCTCGCCTTTTTCCGTGAACTTGATGGCATTGGAGATGAAGTTGCGCAGGATCTGGGACAGCTTCCCTTCATCGGTGTCCAGCAGCGCGACGTTATGCGAGTCATCGAACAGCAACGCGACATTATCGCCGATCAGCAGTGGTCGCAGCATGCCGCGCAACGCACCGAACAGGGATGCTACGGAGAATTGCGAGGCAACCACCGTTGTCTTCCCTGCTTCGACCTTGGCCAGATCGAGCAGGTCATCGACCAGCTCGGTCAGGTTCTGCGCGGCCTTGCGGATGAAGCCGACCTGCGTCTCTTGCTCTGCCGTCAGTTCGCCATCGCTGCGCGAGAGCAGCAGCCGGGCCAGCGCCATGATCGAATTCAGCGGTGTGCGGAATTCGTGACTCATATGCGACAGGAACTTCGACTTCAGCTCGTCCGCGCGTCGTAAATGGTCCGCCCGCTCGTCCAGCTCCGCATAGAGCGCTACGACGCCACGATTGGTGTCCTGCAGTTCCTGGTTGAGCCGTTCCAGGTCTTCCTGCCGCTCGCGCAACTCTTCAAGCTGCAGCAGAATTTGCTGATTTTGTCTGGTGATCTCAGCAACCGCGTCGGCTGGGCCATCTGCGGCCAATTTCGCGCTGATATTCTTGATGGTAGCCGGGGTCATTGGCGCAGCATTGGCCGGCAGCGCCTTGCTCATGCACACCGTCGTGCCCACGCCTGGCTGCGACACGATCTCGAACTCGTCCATCAGTCGACGCGCGCCCACCAGGCCGATGCCCATCCCGGTCGGTGACTTGCGCGTGCCAGACAGCACAGCGTCGAGATCAGGAATGCCGGGTCCCCGGTCCCGCACGACGATCTGGAAATTTCGGCGTCTCGCCTCGCCAGTCAATCGGAAGCTGATATGGCCACCGCGCGCGTACTCATAAGCGTTGCGCGCAATTTCCGAGACTGCCGTGGTGATGCGCGTCTGGTCCTGCAGATCGAACCCTATCAGTTCAGCCAGCCGGCGCGTCCGGCTGCGGACCTGCACGATGTCCGTCTCAGCTGCAATCACCACCTGAAGCAGACTAAAATCCATGCGCTATCCTAAGCGCCGTTCGCCATGACGACCACCGATGCGTCGTCACGCCCGCGCCGATGGTCGCGCAACAAGACAGCCGCTATCACCGATGGGTGGTGCGATAAGAGCCCGGGATAGTGATCGAGGTTCCACCTGCTGGTCAGCCCATCGGAGTGCATGATCATCAAGGGATCGCCGGTGAACTCATAAGTAAACTCGCGGATCCGCGGAGCGAGATGCCCTGCCGTGCCGTTGTGCGAGACCATGTGCCTCACCTTGTCGCCACTCAGCAGCGCCGCACTGATGTTCCCGAGCCCAACAAACCGAACCATACGGGCCGCGCGGTCAATCCTTGCCACTGCAAGGGCAGCGCCGCGCGTCGGCGTCAGGGCGCGATGGATAATTCCAACGAGCTCCTCGCAGTTGGCTTCAGCATTCTGGATAAAGGTACGGGCAGCCAGTTCAGCGGCCCTGGCCGCTTCGATACCGTGACCGGAGCCGTCTGCCAGCATGATTGTCGGTCCGCGCTCGGTGTCGCTCCACGACCAGTTGTCGCCACATACCTGCTCGCCAGGATACGGCGCGAGCGTGGCGCCGAGCATACCGTGCCGGGCTGGCGCCGGGTGTATCAGGAATCGGCACATCAGGACGCAGCCCTGGCCGGAACGCGTATAGATCTGCAGGGTATCCGTGAGTCGGGCGATCGCCCCCAGACCGTTGCCCGGACTGCCAGCAGTCGAATAGCCGTCCTCCAAGCAGCGGCCGGGATTTGCCATACCGCCACCGCGGTCGAGCGCCAGCACCTCCAGCCCGATCCCGCCGGCGTCATCGCATCGACTGGCATGAATGTGCCCACCGCCGCCATGCTTCAGCAGGTTGGTGGCAAGTTCGGTCACCACGACGGCCACTCCGTCGACGCGGGCCTGAGCCAGCCCCACTTGGATCGCGAGTTTGCCTACCTTGCGCCGAGCCTCCGCGACCTGGCTTGCGTCGCTGACCTCGGTGAACATCCTAGGTCCATCGCGCTATGGTTATGATCGTGCCCGATCCAGGTTGGGATTTTATATCGAATTCATTGCAAAGGCGCTTTGCGCCGCTAAGCCCGAGACCCAGTCCGTTGCCGGTTGTGTAGCCATCCCTCATGGCCTGGTCGATATCGCGGATCCCCGGTCCGGCATCACTGAATGTGAGTCTGACCCCACGACGCTGACCGTTGCGCAGCACTTCGACGCGCATTTCGCCGCCGCCGCCGTAATCCACAGTGTTTCGGGCGATTTCGCTCGCCGCAGTGACGATCTTGGTCTGATCGACCAGGCTGAACCCGATCGCGACGGCACGAGCCCGAACTGCCTGACGCACCCTTACCACGTCATCGGAAGTGCGCAGCGGCATTTTATCATCGCTCTCGGTCTGCATCGTCGCGCTCGGGATTATCGATGATGCGCCGGATCAGGGCCAGGCCCCTGTCCACATTCAGGGCGGTTCGGACGCCGGTGAGACCTAGACCCAGCTCGACCAGGGTGATGGCAACGGCCGGGCGCATGCCAACGACGACGGTGACTGCGTCTGAGTACCTTCGACATCGCCGCGATGTTGTTCAGCATACGCCCGATGAAGGAGTCGACGATCTCTAGCGCCGAGATATCGATCATCACGCCACGGGCGCGATCGGTCACGATGCGCTGCGTGAGATCATCCTGCAGCGCCAGCGCGAGCCGGTCGTGCATGTCCACCTGGATCGACACCAGCAGACAGTCGCCGATGCGCAGGATTGGGATTTCCGGCATCCACTACGCCTCCGGCGCAGCCGGCTGTTTCCGCTCGGTGACCATTTTGCCAGAGCGGCGCAGCGCGAGTGCCAGCGCGTCCGCCATGGTCGCCTTCGAAATGACGTTGAGTTCGAGGCCTAGGTGTACGATTGTCTGCGCGATCTGTGGACGAATGCCACTGAGGATGCAGTCGGCTCCCATCAACCGGGCCGCTGAGATCGTCTTGATCAGGTGCTGGGCAACGAGGGTATCGACCGTCGGCACGCCCGTGATGTCGATGATGGCGATCTCGGCACCCAAATCAACGATGTGCTGCAGCAGGCTTTCCATCACGATCTGCGTGCGCGCGCTGTCGAGTGTGCCGATCAGCGGCAAGGCGAGAATGCCCTCCCACAATTCCACCACCGGTGTGGAGAGTTCGAGAAGCTCCTGTTGCTGGCGCCTGATTACCTCCTCGCGGGTGCGGGCGTAGCACTCGATGGTGTAGAGACCGAGGCTATCAATCAGCCGGCTGGTGGTCCACGTCTCCCGCACCAGCCGTTCTGGGTCATCTCGCAGCTCCTCTCTCAGCAGCGCGAACAGCGGTTCCTTCAGAGAGAAGATAAAAGTGGCCGTTTCGGTGGGGCTGAAGCCCTGCACCGCCCGATCGCGCGACAGGTCTTCCAGCAACTCGCGTATCGGCTGCCATTCCGGCGTATCGACGTCGTCAAATGGCGCGATCTGGGCGCTCGCCCGAAGCTGGCCGAGAAAGCGGCGCGCCAGCCCGGAGGTTTCGGCTTCCCGCTGTGTGCCGCCATATTTCGCGTCTTGCCGCTGGTGTTCCAGCCAGTCGCTCAGGAGCCGTTGGCTGTGGCGGTCGATCAGCCGCAGGATGATGTTGTCTCGGTCGCTCATTCAGTTCCTTTAATAAACAGAAGATAATGGCGCGGCAAACCGTGCTGAGGCTCCGAAGTAAATCCCAGCAGACCTTGCGTCACCAGCTCGAGCACCCTAAGAAGCAGTGTCCGATATCATAACGCCTGCGGTTGCTCCATGGATGGAACGGCCCCCAAATCGACGGATCCCGGCAAGGCTCACATCCTTGTCGTCGAGGATGACGCGACGCTCGGTCAGGCTTTATGCAGGGTGCTGACGCACGAAGGCTATGGCGTGGTCTTCGCGTCAGATTTTCGCTCTGCCCTCGAGATTCTCGAGGGCGACCAGCAACTCGATCTGCTGCTGGTCGATATCGTCATGCCAAACAGCGTCAACGGCCTTGCCCTCGCCAGGATGGCGCGGCTGCGGCGGCGTAATCTGCGGGTTGTATACGTTTCCGGATATACCATCCCTGGGTTGGAAGACGAGCTGCTCGGCCCAATCCTGCGCAAGCCGGTCGATGATCGCTTGCTGATCGAGGAGATCGAAAAGGTATTGGCCGCCTAGCCGACGACGCTGCGCTCAGCCCGGCCGGCTCTCGGCGCGAGTTGCTCTCAGTCTGCTGCGGAGTGCGACCGTTGCCAGACGATCGATCTGTGGTGGATCACCATGCGCCACCACGCCGTAATCCTGTGCAGCACGTGCCAGAGTCACCAGGCCATCGCGGAGGTCCTTCTCGACCAGAGCGAGTTCGCGTGCCAGCGGGTCGCCATAGCCGCCGGCGCCTGGCAGCTCGTGACGGAACACCTGTCCTTTGCGCAGGGTCATGGTCAGTTTCGCATGCAACTTCTGTTCAGTCGCCAGTCCCGGATCAAGAACATTCCGACCCGGCGCGCCCGACGCTCCACCTTCTAGACCGTACGGCTGATGCACCTGCCGGTCAGCGCGCACCTGCAGAATGCCTTCGTCGGCCAGCATCCGCCATGTTTTGCGTTGTGACATTCCGCCGCGGAATCGCCCGGCTCCGCCACTGTCTGGAACAAATTCGTAGTCGAGCACTTCCAGCGGGTTTTCCGCCTCGATCACTTCGACCGAAAAGCTGGCCATATTGGCGAACATCGAGGTGTTGCCGTCCAGTCCATCGGCCCATGGCCGCGCGCCCCAACAGCCCGATAGGAAATCTACGTAGATGAACGGCCGCAGGTCCTTGTCGTAGCCACCGATCGTAACGCCGGTATTGCCGCCTTCGCCGGCCGCCATCACACGGTCAGGATAGAGCTTTGCAAGAGCACCGAAGCAGCAATCGACACCGCGAAACCCTGTCAGACCGCGCGCCGCGCACGCCGCCGGCAACTTGCCGTGGGTGATCGTGCCTAAGGGCGCGATCACCTTGATTGGCCGAAACACGCCATCGTTGTTCGGCATGTTGATCGACAGCACCGACTTTACCGCGGTGAAGCTCATCGCCGCGGTGTAGCTCCAGGTGTTGTTGATCGCCCCTTTGACCTGCGGTGCGCTGCCGGTCCAGTCCACTTCCATGGCATCACCACGTTTGCGGACCGTGCATACCAAAGGGATCGGCTTGCCGACATCAATCTGGTCATCATCGATCCAGTCGGTGAATGTCGCTTCGCCGTCCGGTAATTCCAATAGGCAGTGCCGTGTTAGTCGTTCGGAGTAGTCCATCGTCTCGTTCATCAGCGCGACCACGCCATCGGCGCCATAACGTGCGACGAGATCGGTCATGCCGCGGGCGGCGATCTCGCACGCCGCAAGCTGGCTACGGATATCCCCCAGCACGCGGCCAGGCAGCCGCACATTGCGGTCTATCATGCGGAACAGCGTGCTGTTTGGCTGGCCACGCTCATAGAGCTTGAGTGGTGGAATCCGCAGACCTTCGGCGTAGATCTCGGTGCTGTCCGACGCATTTGATCCAGGCACTCGGCCGCCGACATCGGTGTGGTGACAAATCGTCGCCGCGTAGGCGATCGGCTTGTTTCCGCCGGCGAACAGCGGACGGAAAATGAAGATGTCCGGCAGATGCATCCCGCCGTCGTAGGGGTCGTTGTTGATCAGTATGTCGCCTTCAGCGATGTCGTCACCGAAATGACGCAGCACCGCTTGCAGCGCCACCGGGATGGAGCAGAGGTGGCCCGGCAGTGCCAGACCCTGCGCTGCCAACCGGCCTTGCGCGTCGCACAGTGCCGCACTGTAGTCCATGATGTTCTTCAACACCCCGGAGTAGGCGGTGCGATAGATCGTCAGAACCATCTCATCGCCGAGTGCGGCGATGGCGTTGCGGAACAGCTCGGCTGTAATCGGATCGGTGGCTTGCATGGGACCATCCGACCATCGCTGTCCGGCGCTGACAACCGTTCCCGAGCATGATTAGCTGGCGGCCATGCCCACGACACCGCTCGATCCTCCGCCGCTGCTGCGCAACGGGTGCGTCGAATTCCCCGTCCATCACGTCCGGGGCGGCACATCCACCGGACTGGTGATCGGCGAACACTGGGCGCCGCAGGAACAATCATTGCGCGAAGAACTGCTGCGTCATCTGATGGGGCTGCCGCTGGAAGGGACCCGCCCCGGCAACAAGCAGATCACCGGGCTCGGTCGGATCGTGCCGACCGGCAACAAGGTGTTCTTCGCCAGGCTGGAGGCGGACGGAAATCAGCGCCGAATTGTCAGCACCTTCGCGCAGCTCGCGGCCGATAAGTCCGCGATCGACTGGAGCGTGAACTGCGGCAACATGACCGCCGCGCTGCCGCTCTGGGCATTGGACAGCGGTCAGGCCCAAGCCAGCGACGAGGCGTTCGAGATCGATATCTTCAACACCAACACCGGTGTGATGGCCGGCTCGCGCATGCGGTTCGGCTCCGACGGCGGCTTCGTCCCGGCCGAGATCCCCGGCGTCGACGGTGCCTTTCCCGCGGTGGACCTGTTCCTCGCCAATCCGGTCGGCGCCAAGACCGGACGCCTGCTGCCGACCGGGCGCCCGGCCGACGATATCGGCGGCTACGCCGTGTCCTGCGTCGATGTCGCGGTGCCGATGGTCATCGCGCGCGCGGCAGACTTCGGCAAGACGGCGCAGGAACCGGCCGAGGCGCTGGAGGCCGATCGCGAATTCATGGCGGCGCTTCGCGCGATGTGGGTGGAAGCCGGGCTGCGGATGGGGCTGAAATCAGCCGGCGGCCGGGCGATGACAGCCGGAGAACTCGCGGAAAGCGAGACGATACCCAAGGTTTGCATCGTCGGTCCCGCGTCCGGATCGGGCCACATCGCCGTGCGCTATTTCACGCCGCAGACCGCGCACCGTTCCTTGGCGGTCTCCGGCGGCTGTTGCCTGGCAGCCGCCGCATTGATCCCGGGTTCGGTCGCACACGAACTCGCCCGTGGTCTCCCGCCGGTGTCCGACGACTTCGCCGAGGTCGATGTCGGGATTGAAAATCCCGCCGGGATTCTTGAAGCGACGATCCAGGCGCGGCTGCTGCCGTCCGGGCTGGACGTGCGAAAAGCCGCGTATCGCCGCAGCACGCAGATCCTGCTGCGGGGCCACGCTCCGCTGTACCGCGCTTCCGCCGCGCTGCGTGGGGCGCTGCTGCCTTTGTGCGATTGATCAGGCAATTCCGGCGACGGCCATGATGGTCGCTAGTCCCGCCGACATGCCACGCAGCGACGCTTCCGGTGCGACGTCGATCCACTCCTCCGGCGAGTGAGCGCGTCCGCCGGTTCCGCCTGAGCCGATCTTGATGGCCGGGATGCCAAGGCTCATCGGAATGTTGGCGTCAGTCGAGGACGTTTCGAAGCGAGGGCTGAAGCCATGCGCACTGATCGCTGCAGAGGCGAGGCGTACCAGGTCGCTGTTTTCATCGGTGCGGCCGGCCGGCCGATCGCCGATCTTTCGGATTTCCGTCGTCAACGGCTCCGCTGCGCGTTGATCGGGCGGCGTTCTCGGCGGCAACCGCCTGTTGCAGCAGATCGAGAAAGCCAGCCTCCAGCCGCGCCAGCTCTTGCGGCGATTCCGAGCGCAGGTCGAACTCGGTCCACACGCTGTTGGGGATCGAATTGATCGACGTGCCGCCCCCGGTCAGGGACGCGCTGTAGGTCGTCTTGGGGTGTGCGGGCACGCTGATGTGACCCAGCCGCGAGATTGCGTCGGCCATCGCGAACATCGGATTGACGAGGCCGAACGCTCCGTAGCTGTGGCCGCCCGGACCTTTGAAGGTGACCCGGTAGCGTTTGGAGCCGACCCCGCCGGTGGCGATGTGATCCATGTCCGGGCTGTCTACCGTGATGAAGGTGCTGATGCGGTCCTTGTAGCGGCCTTTCTGGAACAGGTGGCGCATGCCGCGCAGGTCCCCTGGCCCTTCCTCGCCGACATCGGCGACGAACAGCAGATCGGCGCGCGTACGGACGCCAGCCGTCTCGAGGGCACGCAGCCACGCCAACAACACGGCGAGCGAGCGTGTGTCATCGCCGACCCCAGGCGCGAACAGCTTCGTGCCTTCGCGACGGACGGTCAGATCAGTCCCGGCGGGAAACACCGTGTCGAGATGCGCAGCGATGCAGACCAGAGGGCCGTTGCCGGCACCGGGGCGTATTCCGGTGACATTGCCTTCCGCGTCGATCTCCAGATTCGTCAGGCCGTGGGCCTCTGCCATGGTCAGGAAGGCCCGGGCGCGAGCCGCTTCCTGGAAGGAAGGCGCCGCGATCTGGGTCAGCGTGACGATGTCCTCTATCGTGCGGTCATGCTCGGCTGCGAGAGTCGCCGTGGCTTCGCGATAGGCTTCGCTCGCCATGACCTCGCGGATCATCGACTCGGCCTGATCGGTCATGGCATGCGGGCTCCTGCTTCGTCCGGGCGGGTTCTGGCCGAGGACGCGGCAATGGGCAAGCCAAACGGAGGAGCGAGATGGACATGGCCGCACGTCTGCAACGGGAACTGCCGCCGTTGTCGCGATGGATGGGAATCACGGTGACAGTCGCCGAACCGGAGCGCGTGATTGCCGAGCTGACAATTCGCGAGGACCTGTGCACCGCAGGTGAGATCGCGCATGGCGGCGCGATCATGGCGTTTGCCGACACGGTCGGCGCAATTGGGACGATGGTGAACCTGCGCGAAGGCCAGGGGACGACGACACTGGAAAGCAAGACTAATTTTTTCAGCGCTTCGCCAATCGGAGCACGGTTGATTGCCGAGGCGATACCGTTGCATCGCGGCCGGCGCACGCAGGTATGGGAGACGCGGATCAGCAACGAACAAGGCAGGCTGGTCGCCAAGGTCACGCAAACTCAGATGGTGCTGTAGCACTCCCGGTGATAGAAACTAAGTGAAGCGGCTGCGCCACGCGCCATTGATTGTGATGGTCACGCTCGAAGCTGAATCAAGCGCGCTCATTTGGCCAAGTACAGCTACGAGTGCCACGATCCGATGCCACAGTTTTACGACTGATCCAAGAAGCAATCCGCAGCGCTTACCAGAAGCGGAGTATGTCTTGAGTTGAGCGGCGCACAGATACCTCCAGATGGATCTCCTCCAATGGAGGACGTTCTTGCCTCCATCCGACGCGTTCTCGGCAAGCTCAAGGCGCCTGCCGGGATCGGCAGCGAATCGCCGGAATTTCAGCGGCATCCGCAAGCAGCAGACAAAAATGTTCTGGTGCTCGAACCGAGTATGATGGTGTCGGATGATCCGATGCCGGAGCGCCGCCGCGCAGACAACGAGCGGGGCGCAGCCCAGACAATGAGCGTCGAAGATGCGCAGCGATTATGGTTATGGGAGCAGGCTGCTTTGCAGGCTCAGCTCGCACGCTTGGAGCACAAGATTGACGTGCTCGGTTCCATCGCCACGGCGGCTGCAGCCATCGGCGTCTCGACAGGACTGGGCGTTCTCGCTGGTTTTTTTCTGGGCCTGGAAGTGGGAGCCGGAGTTTACGGTTTGTCATGCGTCGTAACGGTGGTCTCTTTGCGGTTCGCTTTCACTCGTCAGCCCTCGGGACGCCCCAAACAGTGAGGCTGCCGGCGTCCCCATTGCCCGCAAGCACTGACAATAGCAGACGCCACGGCGTTGATCTGTCACTGGCCTAGCGGCTAGCGTCAGCCGGTCACGCCAGGGAGGGGACCATGAGGGCAGCGATCTTCCACGAGCCGCATCAGCCGCTCACCATCGAGAATGTGGAGCATGCGCCGGTGAAGCGCCGTGAGGTACTGGTGCGGAGCGCCTATGCCGGGCTCTGCCACTCCGACCTGCATTTCATCGACGGGCTGTACACTCATCCTGCCCCCTGCGTGTTGGGCCACGAGGCGGCGGGCGTGATCGAGGCGGTTGGCGAGGACGTCACCTACGTGAAGCCGGGAGATCACGTGATTACCTGCCTGTCGGTGTTCTGCGGTGAGTGTCCGCAGTGCATGACGGGGCATCCCAATCTCTGCGAGAACACCGAGGTCAAGCTACAGCCGGGCGCCGCCCGTCGGCTGACCTGGAAGGGCGAGGTTCTCAACCAGTTCGCCAATCTTTCGGCCTTCGCCGAGTATATGCTGGTGCACGAGCATGCGGTGGTGAAGGTGCGCGACGACATTCCACTGGATCGCTGTGCGCTTGTCGGCTGCGGCGTGATGACCGGCGTCGGTGCGGTGTTCCATGCCGCGAAGGTGGAACCTGGGTCGACGGTTGCGGTGATCGGCTGCGGCGGCATTGGCTTGTCGGCAGTGAATGGTGCAGCTATGGCGGGCGCATCGCGCATCATCGCCATCGACACCGTGGCCTCTAAGTTGGATGTCGCGAAGCAAATGGGTGCTACCGATACAATCAACGCCTCCAATGCCGATCCGGTGGAGATGGTGAAGGAGATGACAGGCGGCGGCGTGCCGTACTCCTTTGAGGCGATTGGACTGAAGACGACAGCCGAGCAATCGTTCGCCATGTTGCGTCCGGGCGGTACGGCGACGATCATCGGCATGATTCCCGTAGGCACAAAGATCGAACTGCACGGCGCCGATTTCCTGCGCGACCGCAAGATCCAGGGTACCTCGATGGGCGGCAACAGGTTCCGCGTCGACATGCCGCGCCTGTTGGAATTCTATCAGCAGGGCAAGCTGAAGCTGGACCACATGATCTCCGGTCATATCAAGCTGTCCGAGATCAACGACGGTTTTGCCCGGATGAAGCAAGGCACTATGGTACGTCAGCTTATCGACTTCTCTGCCGGGTGAGGGCGCTGATCGGCCGCTGGCGCACAGCCTTCGGCTTTCTGTTGCTGTTCCTGTTCTGGGAAGTGGGCGTGCACGTGTTCGGGGTGCGCGAGTATATTTTGCCGCCGCCATCGCAGGTGTTGCGCGCGCTGGGCAAGAACTGGCAGCCGGTGCTGACCGGTGCCGGCACGACGTCACTCGAGATCATTGCCGGTTATGCGCTGGCCGTGATCGTCAGCATACCGCTCGCGGTCGGCATCGTGTTCTCGCGGGCGGTGGAAGAGACGGTGTACCCTGTCGTCGTATTCCTGCAGATCGTGCCGAAGATCGCAGTGGCGCCGCTGTTCATCATCTGGTTCGGCTTTGGCTTTACGCCGAAGCTGCTGCTTGTCTTCCTGCTGTCGTTCTTTCCGATCGTCATAGCCGCAATCGCCGGCTTTCGCTCGATCGACCCGGAGATCATGGACTTCGTGCACACGACCGGCGCGGGAGCGCTGCGTGCCTTCGCCAAAGTGCGTCTGCCGTATGCGCTGCCGGACATCTTCACCGGGCTGAAGGTCGGCGCCGCGATTTCCGCCACCGCCGCCGTGGTCGCCGAATTCGTCGCCTCGGATCGAGGGCTCGGCTATCTGCTGCTGCAATACAACGGCGACCTGAACACGCAGATGGTGTTCGCCACCGTGATGGTCCTGGGCGCGATCGGCCTGCTGGTTTACTTCGCGGTTGAGTTGTTGGAGCGTCTGGTCATTCCGTGGCATGCATCGCAATCGGACCGGCAGAGCGAACTGACGGTGGGCTGAATGGGAGCGACGGGGAAAACGGAATGGTCAGAACAATCGTGCTGCTGCTTGCGATGCTGCTGGCCGCGCCGGCTTCGGCAGAGGATGCTGTTTCGTTCCGGCTCAACTGGTACATGGGCGGTGCGCACGCGCCATTTTTCCTTGGCAAGCAGCGTGGCTATTACCACGACGCTGGCATCGATTTGACAATCAACGAAGGCCGCGGTTCGGCCAATACTGCTCAGGTCGTTGCCGCCGGCACCGACACCTTCGGTCTGGCCAACTCCTCATCCGTGATGCGTCTGGTGTCCAAGGATGCGCCGATCCGCACCGTGATGTCGCTGCTCAATACTTCGTCTTTTGGCGTGATCTCGCTCGAGGAAACGGGGATCCGCGTGCCGAAGGATCTCGAGGGCAAGAAGCTTGCGATCACCGCGGGCGACGCGCTGACGCAGCTGTTCCCCGCTTTCGCCGGCTTCAACAAGCTAGACACCGGCAAGATCACGCTGGTGCAGATCGATCCCGCGGGCAAGGTGGTCGCGCTGCTGGAGAAGCGGGTGGACGCCATCCTTGGCGGGCTGGACGATCAATACTTCCTGGTCAAACAGAAGGGCTTCAGCCCCGCCGGCTTGTCGTTCGCCAAGAACGGCGCCAACACCGTGGGACTGACCATCCTGACCCAGGACGCAACGATTGCCAGCAAGCCCGACCTGGTGCGCCGCTTCATCGCTGCGACGCAGAAATCATGGGCGGCGGCGCAGAAAGATCCGGATGCTGCGATCAACGCGCTGCTCAAGGCGAAGCCAGGGCTCGATTTCGAGTCACAGAAGAACCAACTCGTCGCCGATCTGCCAAACCTCTACTCACCGGCTACCGAAGGCAAGCCGATCGGTTGGGGCGCGTTATCCGACTGGGAATCGACCGAGAGGCTGCTGAAGCAGTACGGCAATCTGGAGACGGATAAGCCGGCCAGCGCCTTTTTCACCAACGACTACCTGCCGCAGTGAGCGAAGCGCCGGCGGCGATCGTTACGCGCCGGCTGTCCAAGACCTTTCAGCGCGGCGCGGTGACGACGATCGCGCTCGATACGATCGACCTGACCGTTACGCGCGGCGAGTTCGTGGCGATCGTCGGTCCCTCCGGCTGTGGCAAGAGCACCCTGCTGCGACTGATTGCCGGGCTGCTGCGGCCCAGTGCAGGCGAGGTGATGACCAATGGTCACGCGGTGGTGCGGCCGGTGACCGATATCGGTATCGTGTTCCAAAACCCTGTGCTGCTCGAGTGGCGTAACGTGCTGGACAATGTGCTGGTGCAGGCGGAACTTCGCGGTCTGCGTGCCTCAGGGTACCGGGATCGCGCAGTCGCTTTGCTGGACACCGTCGGGCTTGGCGACTTTCTCAACAACAGGCCGCGTGAGCTGTCCGGCGGAATGCGCCAGCGGGCCTCGATCGTGCGCGCGCTGATCCACGATCCGCCGCTCCTGGTGATGGATGAGCCGTTCGGTGCGCTTGACGCATTGACGCGCGAGCAGATGCGCATTGATCTGGAGGCGCTGTGGCTGCGGACCGGCAAGACGGTCTTGTTCGTCACCCACAGCATCGATGAAGCGGTGCTGTTGGCCGACCGGGTAGTGGTGATGTCCCCACGGCCGGGTCGGATCGAGCAGGTGATCGAGGTCGATCTACCGCGGCCGCGCGGAATTGAGGCACGCCGTACGGCGCCATTCGTCGAACTGACGCAACAGATCACGCAGATCTTCCTGTCACGCGGTATTCTGCACGGAACCGGCGGTCTCTGAGGAGGGGTTGATGCGCGTCGCAATGCTGGGGGTCGGGCACTGGCACGCCGGCATGCACGCCAAGGGTGTGCTGGAAGCAGGCGCGGAAATCGTCGGTGTCTGGGATCCGGATGTCGGTGCGGTCGCGCGGTTCGTTGACGCCTGTGGCGGTAGCGCGCGTACGGATGCAGCGGCAGCAATCGCTGACCGGCCCGACCTCGTCATCGCGCTAGGTCGAGGCCCAGCGGCGGCCGCGCAGCTCGCCTGGCTGATCGAGCAGGGGATACCGATCCTGGCCGATAAGCCGATTGGCCTGAGCTATGCGGATGTTGCACCACTTGCTGATGCGGCCGAGCGACGGAACCGGTTCGTGTCGGTAGCGCTGGTCAACCGCATCGGCGGGGCGGCCGAGGCACTACACGACTGCGGGCGGCTGGTGCATTTCTACTTCCGCATCATTAATGGGCATCCCCGGCGTTACCGTGATTGGCACGTGCCCTGGATGCTCGATCCGCAGCAGAGCGGCGGTGGCGCGCTGCGCAATCTGGGTGTGCATGGCGTCCATGCTTTTCTTACCGTTGCTGGCCAAAGGCCGGTGCATGTCGAACATGCAGTGTTCCACAGCGTATTCGGCGAAGCGGTCGAGGACTATGCCGCGGTCGTGCTGAAGGCGCGGGGCGGCATGGTGGGGATAGTGGAGGCGGGCTACACCCATCCGGACGTCGGCGGCAGCTTCGAGATGCGCATCAACGGCGAGCACGGTGCGTTAGTGGACGATGGTACCAGGCTCATCGCGGTGCCGCCACGCATGCTGGACCAGGTCGCCCATGTGCCGTCCAACCAGCGCTATAGCAAGTTCGTGGTGGACACCCTGGATCGGATTGCGTCTGGCCGGCCGCCGCTCGTCTCATTGCGCGAGTTTGCCACCGCGACAGCGCTGGTGGACGACTGCTATCAGCGGCAAGCTTGACCGCAGCTCTTACGCGCCTCAAATGGAGATCGATCAATCCATGGATCAGGCGTGATGGCTACGACGTCGATCACGATCGAGGAGACGTCACTCGTCCGGCAGCTTCTGGAACGCGCCGACGATGCACTGATCCTGGGGCATCGGCTGTCGGAATGGACAGGCCACGCGCCGCTGCTCGAGGAGGAACTGGCGCTGGCAAACATTGCGCTCGACCTGATCGGGCAGGCGCGCTTGCTGTATGAATATGCCGGCACGCTGACGGGTCACAGCGAAGACCAGCTTGCCTATCTGCGCGACGCTCAGAGCTGGCGCAACTGCCTGATCATGGAGCTGCCCAACGGGGATTTTGCCTTCAGCATTGCGCGGCTGCTGCTGGTGTCGGCCTTCGTCGACCCGTTCTGGCGCGCATCGCGCGTATCGAGTGATGCGACCGTCGCTGCAATTGCTGCCAAGGCGGAGAAAGAAACCGCTTATCACCTGCGCCACGCCGGCGAATGGTTGATCCGCCTCGGCGACGGCACGGAGGAAAGCCATCGTCGTGCGCAGGCGGCGATCGAACTCGCTGTCGCCGTATACCGGCGAAATGTTCGAAACATCGGCGGCCGACGGAGTATTCGCGGACCCGGCGACACTGCGTGATACTTGGATTGCAAGCGTGGACGATATCCTGTCGCGGGCAACGCTGGTGCGACCACAGGACGGTTGGATGCAGTCGGGCGGACGCAGCGGTCGGCACACCGAGCATCTCGGCTACCTATTGGCCGAGATGCAGTTCCTGCAGCGCGCCTATCCCGGTGCAGCATGGTAGAACAACCGTCCTTGCGCGAGCGCGCATTGGCCGCACTGGAAGCCGTCACTGACCCGGAAATACCCGTATTGACGATCGCGGATCTGGGGGTTCTTCGCGACGTGTCGGTGCACGGCGATACTGTGGATGTCACGATCACGCCGACTTATTCCGGCTGCCCGGCCATGAACATGATCATGCTGGATATCGAGACTGCGCTGGCGCGGGCCAACATCAGCGCTCGCGTTCATACGCGGTTGTCGCCGGCCTGGACCACGGACTGGTTGAGCGATGCCGGGCATCGCAAGCTGGCTGCGTCCGGCATCGCGCCGCCGGCGCATACCGCGTCGCGTCGCGCCCTGTTCGGTCAGGAACATCCGGTCTGTCCACGTTGCGGCAGTGCGGACACCGAGCTGATCAGCGAATTCGGCTCGACCGCGTGCAAGTCGCTGCATCGCTGTCGTTCGTGCCGTGAGCCGTTCGACGCATTCAAGTGCCACTGACCGAAGGGGAGGAGATGATGGCGAGACAAGCGATCGTGACCGACAAGGCACCGAAGCCGGGCGGCCATTTCGCGCAGGCGATCGCGGTGGAAGCGACCGGAAAGCTTGTGTTCATTTCGGGCATGGTTGCGCAGCGGCCTGACGGAACAATCGCTGGCATCGGCGATATCGAGGCGCAGACGCGCCAGGTCTGCGAGAACGTCAAGGCGGCGGTAGAGGCCGCCGGCGGCACGCTTGCCAACGTCTGCCGCGTCGATGTCTACGTGCGCAACATGGAAAACCTGGCGCCGATCCATAAGGTGCGCCGCGAGTACTTCCCGTCGCCGCCTCCAGCCTCCACGCTGGTCGAGGTGAGCAAGTTCACGCATCCCGACTATCTGATCGAGATGAACGCAATCGCCGTGGTGTGATCCTTCGGCCTTGGCCGAAGCAAACGCGGATAGAAGAAAGTCGTTGGACGACGCATATCGGGCCGACACATAGGAGGCCCACTCATGCCAGTTCTGCTTGATCCGCGCGAGCAGCAGTTTCGCATTGCCAGCCATCATGCCGGGCTGTCACTGTTCCTGCGCTACCTGCCGGCAAACGAAAGTGTGCTGGCGAAGGGCGTCGTGCTGTATGTGCACGGCGCGACCTTCCCTTCGGCGCTGTCGATTGCGCATCGCTTCGACGGCCGCTCCTGGCGTGACGAACTCTGTGCCGCGGGGTTTCATGTCTGGGCACTCGACTTTCATGGCTATGGTAACTCCGATCCTTACCCCGCCATGTCCGAGGCCCCGGATGGCAAAGAACCGCTCTGCTCGACCGACGACGCCAGCTGGCAAGTCGAGCAGGCCGTACGCTTCATCTGCCAGCATCATACCGTGACGCGGATTTCTCTGATTGCGCATTCATGGGCAACGATCGTCGCCGGACGCTTCGCTGCACGCAGCGCTGATCTGGTCGATCGCCTCGTCCTGTTCGGACCCATCGCCCAGCGGAGCGGGGGCGCCGCGGCCGACTTTCCGGCTTGGCGTCTGGTTTCGCTGCAGGACCAGTGGCAGCGCTTCACCTCTGAGGTGCCAGCAGGCGAAGCTCCTGTCCTGTCGCGTCGGCATTTTGCCGAATGGGGCGAGAGCTATCTCGACAGCGATCCGACGAGCAGGACCCGCACGCCGGCCAGCGTGAAGACACCGAGTGGACCATGGTACGATATTGGTCGCGCCTGGGCTGGCGATCTCGCTTACCAACCGGAGCGGGTGATGGCGCCGGTTGCGATCATCCGTGGCGAATGGGACAGCATGTGTCGCGACGATGATGCACAGTGGCTCTTTGCAGCGTTCGCCAGGGCGCCGATCAGGCGCGACGTGAAGATCGGCCGCGCCACGCACCTGATGCACCTGGAGTCGAACCGCTATGGGCTGTATCGCGAGACGCAGGCCTTTCTTGCCGGCGGCGATCAGCCAATCGATGCCATCTGAGGAAGCCAAGGAAGAGCGTAATGTTTGCAGTGATCTTTGAGGTACAGCCTAAGTCGGACCGCTGGGACCAGTATCTGGATCTGGCGAAACTGCTGCGACCGGAACTTGAACAGATCAAAGGCTTTATCGACAACGAACGCTTCAGGAGTCGCCGAACCGAGGGCCGGCTGCTCTCGCTGTCGATCTGGGCCGACGAGAAGGCAGTGGTCCGCTGGCGGACTCACGCGATGCATCATGGCGTGCAGGAGAAAGGAAAATTCGAGGTATTCGAAGATTACCACCTGCGGGTCGGTGAGGTCACCGCTGACACGCAGGCTCCGTCTGGGGGGCATCTGGAGCAGCAGCGCTTCGACGCTACCGAGGTCGGTGCGGCGAAGGTGATCAGTGTTTGCGAAGGTGAAGTGGTCCCCGAAGCCTCCGAGCGCCGGTGTGCACGACGCGGAGTTGTATGAAAGCATCACGGAACCGGGAAAGCTCTTGCGATTGGTGTCTTGGCAAGACGCAGCCGCGGCTGAAGCCTGGCACCCCGGATCCGTGCGGCATCGGCGCATCGTGGTGATCCGTGACTATGGCATGGCGGATCGGCGCGAGGCGCCGCAGTATTATCCCGACGTCGGCCGCCACTAGGGCGGCGGCTCTCCCCGACAGTGTGCGATTTTCATTGCGCCGGGAACCCTCTACACTTCCAACAGCGCACCGCCGAGGGAGATCATCAGATGAGCGTTTTGCGTGGCAATAACGGCCCCCGCTACAAGCACAACGCCGATAGCTCCGCGCCTTACGACACGATCACCGTCGACAAGCTCACGCCCATCGTTGGTGCGGAGATCGGTGGCGTTGATCTTTCGCAGCCGCTCGGGAATCAGACATTCGAGGAGATCCATCGCGCGCTAGCCGAGAACCTGGTGATCTTCTTTCGCGACCAGCACATCAGCGAGGATCAGCATCTGGATTTCGGCCGCCGCTTTGGCAAGTTGCATGTCCATCCCGCCGCGCCGCACGCGCCAGGCCATCCCGAGTTGATGATCATCCATGCTGATAAGGATTCGCCGCGTGCCAATGGCGAGGGCTGGCATAGCGACGTGTCGTGTGACGAGGAGCCGCCGATGGGCAGCATCCTCTATATCCGCAACTGTCCACCGCGCGGTGGCGATACGTTGTTCGCCTCGATGTATGCTGCCTACGAGGCGCTGTCGGATCGGATGAAGCGCTATCTGGAGGGGCTGACCGCGATGCATGATGGCGAGGACGCCTATCGCGGTACTTATGCCAACTATGGCGTCGCCGACAAGGCCACCTATCCGCGCGCCGAGCACCCGGTGATCCGCACGCATCCGGTGACCGGGAAGCGCGCACTCTACGTCAATCGCGGCTTTACCAAGCGCATCGTCGGTGTGCCGCGCGATGAGAGCAACGCCATTCTGCACTACCTGTGGGATCTCGCTGAAGACCCACTGTTCCAGTGCCGCTTCCGCTGGCGAGAGAACTCTATCGCGTTCTGGGACAATCGCTGCGTGCAGCATCGTGCGATGTGGGACTACTGGCCAAATACGCGATCCGGGCATCGCGTCACGGTCGCCGGCGACAGGCCGGTCTGATGGCGAACGCCGTGAACTCGCCACTCGGCGTTTACCTCGAATATCTGGCCAAGGGCGAACTGGCCTATCAGTTCAGCCCAGAGGCAAACGCCGCGGTGTTCTACCCGCGGATGATCTGCCCGATCACCGGCAGCCACAATCTGCAATGGCGGACAAGCAAAGGTTTGGGCACGGTGCATGCCACCACAGTGGTGTTTCCGCAGAAAGGCGATCCATACAATGTCGCGCTGATCGACATGGACGAGGGCTTTCGCCTGATGAGCCGGGTCGAGGACATTCCTCCCCCCGATGTGCGTATCGGGATGCGGGTGAAGTTCCGAGTGCATCCGGCCGAAGGCGACGAACCGCCCTATCCTGTATTCACGCCGACAGGTGCCGCATGAACGGCCTTACACGCGGCAGCGCCGCGATCGTTGGTGCGGCGGAATCCGACATTGGTGCGGTCGCGGCAAACATGTCTCCGCTCGATCTGATGGCGCAAGGCATTCACCGCGCGTTGGCAGACTGCGGGCTGAAGCTCTCGGATGTCGACGGGCTGTTCTGCGCGGCCACGCAGGCGCGCACCTCGGCCATGTCGCTGTGCGAGTATCTGCGGCTGCCATCGGCTTATACGGATTCCACAATCGTCGGCGGTTCGTCGTTCGAAGTGCATGTCGCACATGCGCAGGCAGCGCTGGCGGCTGGTCTGTGTTCGGTTGCGGTAATCGCCTATGGCAGCACCCAGCGAACCGTCGGCCGCCGCCAGGCCTCGGCGCGCGAATACAATCCTTACGAGACGCCATTCCGCCCCTTCCTGCCAGCGTCCGCCTACGCGCTTGCCGCGTCGCGTCACATGCACGAGTTCGGCACCACGCGCGAGCAACTGGCTGAGGTTGCGGTCGCGGCGCGCGAATGGGCGTTGCTAAACCCCGTTGCCTGGGAGAAGAAGCCTCTCTCGATCGACGAGGTGCTGTCGGCGCGACCGATCAGTTATCCATTTACGGTGCGCGATTGCTGTCTGATCACCGACGGTGGCGGCGCGATTGTCATGGTGCCGGCGGAGCGTGCGCGCAGCCTGGCAATGCCGCCGGTCTATGTGCTCGGCTGCGGTCAGGCGATCACCCACGCGTCGATCTCATCGATGCCGGACCTGACGGTGACCGGTGCTCGTCAGTCAGGCGCTGCCGCCTACCGGATGGCGCAGATGCGCGAGACCGATATCGACGTGCTCGCGCTGTACGACGCGTTCACCATCAACACGATCCTGTTCCTGGAGGATTTGGGCTTCTGTCCAAAAGGCGAGGGTGGCCGCTTTGTCACCGGTGGCCGCATTGGTCCGAAGGGCAGCCTGCCGGTGAACACCAACGGTGGCGGGCTGTCGTATTGCCACCCGGGCATGTACGGGCTGTTCCTGCTGATCGAGGCCGTGCGCCAATTGCGTGGCGAGTGCGGTGCCCGCCAGGTCGCGCAGGCTGAGACAGCGCTGGTACACGGCAATGGCGGCGTGTTGTCGGCCCAGGCGACAGTGATCCTTGGGGCGCAGGCGGCGCTATAGCGCGCCACCTGCCGAAGCGATCCATGCCGCGGTGCGTCGTACGCCGCCGAAGGTGAAGATATGCAACCCAGCGATCTTCGCGCTGGTCGTTTCATTTGCAAGTAGCTCGCTGATCAGCGCATCGGGCCCAGCTTCCACCAATATACGGGCGAATGCCGTATGCCCACGTGCCAAGGCGCGAAGCGAGGCGCCAACACCGCAGCGGATTGCGAATTTAGCCAGCGTTGCAACACTCGCCGGCCCTGCGATGCCAACATGCACCGGACAGTGGATACCCGCAGCGCGCCGTGTGGCGATCCAGTGCAGGATCGGTCGCGCCTCGAAGCCGAACTGGGTGACCAGCGAAACGCAGAGCCCGGCCTTTTCTGCCAATGCCACCTTCGCCTGGAGCGCTGCATTAAGGGTCTGCGTGTCGATGGCAGGATGGCCTTCCGGATAGCCGGCGAACGCGACATCGCGAAGGCCCGTGCGTTCTACTACGCCAGTGGCCAGCAAATCGAGGCTGGCGCGAAACGGCCCGACCGGGCTGTCGTCACCACCGATTAGCAGGATGCGTTGCACGTTTGCTTCGGTCACTGCTCGCTGGAGGAAATCGCTCGCCTGGGTAAAGCTGGCGAGCCGTCGTACGGCGATGTGTGGCACCGGAACGAAGCCAGCGCGATCCAACCGCACACACGCGGCGACGATGTCGTGATGCGTGACGCTTGGTGGATGGTTGACGAAGACAGTCGTGCCCGATGGCAGCAGCGGACGCAGCGCATCGCCGGCCAGTTCATCGCGCGGCGACAATTCCATCGAACCCGTGCCGATGAGTTCCGCCGCGCGCCGCTGCTCCGCGCTGAGCATCGCCGCGTCCATCAACCGGAATCTCGCTTGCGGGAGATCACATAAGATTCATCCCAGAACCATAGCCCGCCGTGCTGGTGCAGCACCTCTTTGGTTGCGGTGAGGTAGGCGCCGCTGCTGATTGCCTCGGACAGCCGCTCATCCTCGATCTGCGCCACATAGACTGCGGCGTTCCACGCGGCGAACAGCGTCGAGGTGCCGATCGTGTCGCTGATCTCCTCCGGCAACGTGTGCATGTCGTATCGGAACAGCGAGCGCGCATCGGCATACGCGCCGAAATTCAGGTCGCGGCCAGCGCTGCCAAATTCGGCCTTTGTCGCACGAAGGAGGGCATGGCGATCGGTGGTGAACGGGTCCTCGCCCGGCCAGATCCGCTGAATGATTTCAAGTCCCGGATCATCGCCGTGCGAATGGATGGCGATCAATCGACCGCCTGGCGCCAAAGCGCGGGCCAACGGTGCCACAACCCGGCGTGCCTTGAATTCCAGCGGCGCACGAGCGCGATAGGGCTGCGAGGCAATGACAAGGTCATATTCCGCTTCAGTGAATCCGCGGCGTGGCCGCACCTGGTCCAGCAGGAACTTATGGTCTTCGCGATAGATCACCAGCACGACGGGCTTTTCGTAGATGGGATTGCCGCTGCTCTTGCTGGCACGGGCGCGCCAGTTCTCGGTAAGGAACGGGCTAAGCTCCGTTATCTGTGTCTCAAAGTCGTGCGCGGTATTTCCAGTGAGTGAGAGTTCATGCCACACGAGGCTGGTTGCAGCATTCACCGAGTTCGGCTTTAGCCACGGCGCCTCGGAGTAATACATGTTGGTCACGACCAGCACGGTAGCCGGATGCTCGAACAGGCGGTCGGGCATCTTTTCCAGCACGAGGCGCACGTCCTCGAGGCTGATCTCCTTGCCGACGATGTAGAACGGCATCGTGGGAAAGCGGTGATGCATGGCGCGCATGGTGCGCGACAGCACGGTGCCATCGCCCATGCCGGCGTCGAACACGCGCAGCGCGGGCGGACGAGGGTGGATGTTGGCCAACTCCAGCGCAACACGCTGAGCTACCACCCATTTCTCGCTGCATGTCGTGACGAACAGCAGGTACTTCTGCCGGTTGTCGTAGAAACGGAAATTGTGGGACGCAGTGGGCTGCGGAGAGATTGCCAGTGGGACAGCGACCGGCGTGCCGTTCATGCCAGGTTGTGGCTCGCGACCGATGAAGGCACGAACGCGGTCCGCCGTCTCCGTGGTGATGCGCCCGCCGAGGCGCAGGCGGCTGACCAGCTTGCCGTCGTTGACGGCGAGTCGCCCGAAGGTGGACTCTGCCATGCGGGAGGTCCGGCAATACTCGGCGATGTTGCGCAGTAGGGTTTCGCTCAACGAACAACCTCCCGGGCGCCTCTGCCTAGGAGTCAGTCGTCAAATCGAGCGAGGCGTCAACCACAATCCTGCCCACTCGAGGAGTGGGCAGGATTGTGGGATGTCGCCCACTTACTCTACTGCATCGGAATGCGGACAGGCATGTAGGAGACGCTGCGCAGAATGTTGGAATAGGCGCGCGTCGGCGGGGCCAGCACCTCGATCCTTGGGAAGCGCTTCAGGATCTCTTCCCAGAGGATCGTCAGCTGTAACTCAGCCAGTCGATTGCCGACGCAGCGATGAATGCCAAAACCAAACGAAAGATGCTGTCGTGGCCGGGCGCGATCGATGACGAAGTCGTCCGGATTTTCTATCGCTTCGTCGTCGCGGTTGCCCGAGATGTACCACATCGCGATCTTGTCGCCCTTGCGTATCCGCTTGCCGTCAAGTTCTGCATCCTCGAGGGCAGTGCGCCGCATGTGGATCACGGGTGTGTGCCAGCGGATGATCTCCGGCACCATGCTGGTGACCAACTCGGGATTTTGCATCAGCTTGCTGTACTGGTCGGGAAAGTTGTGCAACGCCCACAGACTGCCGGACATCGAGTTCCGCGTCGTATCGTTGCCGCCGACCAGCAGCAGCATGATGTTGCCCATAAATTCAGCTGGCCGCGACGGCAGATCACGAGTCGCCTCGCCATGCGCGAGCATCGAGATCAGATCGGGCCGCGGCTCCTGCTTCGCGCGCTCGTTCCATAGGTCGGCGAAATACTCCATCGCCTGCTGCAGCACCGCTTCTCGCTTTTCGTCTGAGTCAATCTCAGTGCCGGCGCGCGTGTTCACCGTCCCTACGTTGGACCAGTAGGTCAACTTGCGCCGCTCTTCAAACGGGAAGTCGAACAGGGTCGCCAACATCTGTGTGGTCAGCTCGATCGCCACGCGATCGACCCAGTCGAATGGCTCGCCACGCGGCAGTCCATCCAGGATGCGTTGCGTGCGCTCGCGGATCGTGCCGGACAGCCGCTGCAGGTTTCCTGGGGCAACGACCGGCGAGACCACCTTGCGCTGTTCGTCGTGCCTCGGCTGGTCCATCGAAATGAAACTCGGACGCCGGTAGTCCGTCGGCGTGTCGCGCAGCACGATGCCACCCATCATCGCATCGGATGAATAAACTTTTTGGTTGGTATCGACCGCCATGATATCCTTGTACCTGGTCACCGACCAGTACGAGCCGTAGATGCCGTTCTCGCACCAGTGCACCGGATCCTCACGGCGCAGCCGCTCGAAATACGGATACCAGACGTCTTCCTGATAAAGCCGAGGTTGGCTGACATCGATCTGATCCAGCGGAATCGAATATGCGTCTTCGCGCGTATCAGTGCTGACCGGTGCGTTCATATGTTTCATCCCTGCTGGCCGCAGCGCGGCTTGCTTACTGGCAAGACTGCACTGTGCGGTTACATGTTGTCCACTTCGTCAGGCACTTCGTAGAACGTCGGGTGACGGTAGATTTTCGACGCCGTTGGCTCGAACAGCATGTCTTTATCGGCAGGGTCCGATGCCATGATTGCGGCCGAAGGCACCACCCAGATGGAAAGCCCTTCGCCACGCCGCGTATAGACATCGCGTGCCGCCTGCAAAGCGAGCGTTGCGTCCGCGGCATGCACCGACCCCACATGCCGATGCGCGAGGCCAGTGCGGGCGCGGATGAACACCTCCCACAGCGGCGTCGCGGGCTCGGTCATCAGGCGGCGACGCGCGCCCGCGCGTCCCGCTGCTTGGCGGCGTAGGCAAGGGCCGCCTCGCGCACCCATGCGCCATCTTCATGCGCGCGTTTCCGTGCCGCGAGGCGCTCGCGATTGCACGGACCATTGCCGGCGAGCACGCGGCGGAACTCATCCCAGTCAATGGCGCCGAACTCCCAGTGGCCGGTTGCTTCGTTCAAGCGCAGCTCCGGATCTGGAAAGCTGAGGCCGAGATAGTGCCCCTGTGGCACCGTCGCATCGATAAACTTCTGCCGCAGCGAGTCGTTGGTGAAGCGCTTGATCTTCCAGCGCATCGACGCATCCGAGTGCTGCGATTGCGCATCGGGCGGTCCGAACATCATCAGGCTAGGCCACCACCAGCGGTTCAGCGCATCCTGCGCCATCGCCTTCTGTTCATCGGTGCCGTGAGCCAGCACCGTCATGATTTCGAAGCCCTGACGCTGATGGAACAACTCCTCCTTGCAGATTCGAATCATGGCGCGTGCATACGGCCCATAGGAGCAGCGGCAGAGCGGGATCTGGTTCATGATCGCCGCGCCATCCACCAGCCAGCCGATCGCTCCGATGTCCGCCCAGCTCAGCGTTGGATAGTTGAAGATGGAGGAGTATTTGGCGCGCCCCGTCAGCAGCTGCTCCACCAGTTCCTCTCGACTGACGCCAAGGGTCTCCGCCGCTGCATAAAGATACAGTCCGTGGCCGCCTTCGTCCTGAACCTTCGCCAGCAGTGCCGCCTTTCGCCGCAGTGTCGGGGCTCGGGTGATCCAGTTGCCCTCGGGCAGCATGCCGACGATTTCCGAGTGCGCGTGCTGGCTGATCTGGCGAACCAGCGTGCGGCTATACGCCTCCGGCATCCAGTCGTTGGGCTCGATGCGTTCCTCGGCGTCGATGCAGGCCTGGAATCGCTGGCCAGCTTCGCTGTCGTCGGCGGCAAGTGCAGGAGCGTTAAGTGCCTGGCTGTACATAGGTCACTCCGGCCAGAAATCCTGGTCCATGGTCTGGTCAAAGGAGAAAGGGCAATCTGCCGGAAATGTCGTCCGGGCGAAGCCGGTGTCGGCCACCGCCTCATTGAGTGCCCGGCGATAGGCGCTTCGCATCGCCGCCGGCAGCTGCGACTTCAGACTCGGGTTGTCCTTCAGGTGGTCCTCCAGTTGCAGGCGCGTGTTCTCGATACTGAGGCGCCAACTGGCGCTTTGCCGCCCCGGCTGGAACTGCCACTTGAGCAAATGCTGCAACAGGATCGTGAGTCGGCTGACCAACTCGCGCTTTTCGCTCCGACCCATGCTCTCGATCTCTTCCGCGATATTCTCGATGTCGGCCTCGGCCAGGCGGCCAGCACGCAGCAGTGCCGCCTGCTGGCTGGCCCAGGCGTAGAAGTCGCGGTCGTACAGGCTGTTACTCATCAACTCTCTCCCTGGCTTTGCCGCCGCGGGGTAAACGAATATGGCGCACGCATTCCTTCCCTGAAAGGTTCTTCGAATGGACTTCGCCCTCACCGACCAGCAGCAGCAGATACGCGACGAGGTGTCGAAGCTCTGCGCGCGCTTCGATGAGACATATTGGCTGGAGCGCGATCGCACCGCGACCTTCCCCGAGGCGTTCTTTGCCGCCATGGCCGAGGGCAATTGGCTGGGCATTGCCATGCCCGACGAGTACGGCGGGGCAGGGCTGGGCATCACCGAGGCGGCGATCCTGATGCAGGCGGTGGCGGAGTCGGGCGCCTGTATGTCCGGCGCCTCGGCGATCCACCTCAATATCTTCGGGCTCAACCCCGTCGTGGTATTCGGTACCGATACACAGAAGCGGCGGATGCTGCCGCCCGTTGTCGCGGGGCGTGACAAGGCCTGTTTCGGGGTGACCGAGCCGAACGCCGGGCTGAACACCACGCAGATCACCACGCGGGCCGAGCGACGTGGTGACCGCTACGTGATCAACGGCACCAAGATCTGGACCTCCACGGCGCAGGTGGCAAACAAAATCCTGCTGCTGGCGCGAACCACCCCGCGGGATCGGGTGGAACGCCACAGCCACGGCCTGACGCTGTTCTACACGACGCTGGATCGTGCTCATGCCGAAGTTCGGCTGATCCACAAAATGGGGCGTCACGCGGTCGACTCTAACATGGTGTTCTTCGAGGACATGGAGGTGCCGGAAGAAGATCGCATCGGCGAGGAAGGCGAAGGTTTCCGCACGCTGCTGCATGGCCTCAATCCCGAGCGTGTGTTGGTCGCGGCGGAGGCGATCGGCATTGGGCACGCGGCGCTGGCGCGCGCCGCGCGCTACGCCCGGGAGCGGGTCGTGTTCGGCCGCCCGATCGGACAGAACCAGGGCATCCAGCACCCACTGGCGAAGTGCTGGGCGGAGTTAGAAGCAGCCCGTCTGATGGTAATGAACGCCGCATGGCTCTACGACGAGGGGCGACCGTGCGGCGCGGAAGCCAACGCTGCCAAGTATCTGGCCGGCGAAGCGGGATTCCACGCCTGTGAACAGGCAGTGATGACGCATGGCGGCATGGGCTACGCGCAGGAGTACCATGTCGAGCGCTATCTGCGAGAGTCGCTGATACCGCGTATTGCGCCGGTAAGCCCGCAGCTGATTCTCAGTTACCTGGCCGAGCGGGTGCTCGACCTGCCCAAGTCGTATTGAGCTATTTCAGCTGGGTCTGGATCTTCTCCAGCCCCGCACGGGCGCAGGCGTCGTCGAGATTGGCCCCCGGCGCTCCGGCCGCCCCGATGGCGCCGACCACCTCATCCCCAATTTTGATGACGATCCCGCCGCCAAGCAGGATCAGATGCGGCAACTGAGTGAATAGGTTGGCGAAGCCGGGCGCTGTCTTGGCGCGCTCGAACAGTGCGCTGGTGTCCGTCTTGAACGAAGCTGCCGTGTAGGCCTTGTCGAAAGCGCTGTCCAATGTGTGGCTGCCAGCGCGATCGCCGCGCAGCACCGCCTGACGCACGCCATCGGCGTCAACCAGCACAGCCGTTTCGTTATAGCCTTGCTTCGCACAGCTGGCGACCGCCTCCGCAACCGCCTGGTTGGCAGCTTCCGCTGGAATCCGCCGGGTCGGAAGCAATTGCGCGCCGGCAGCCGCCGGCAGCAGCAGAGGCAGCAGGCACACCAGCAATGATCTCGACCCCTTCATCGCGTTCCGCTCCGCAGTTTTGCAGAGTTTACTGCCGATCCAGCCCCATGTCGTCCAGGCGCGGCTGGTCGACGGCTTGCGCGGCGGTATCCACGGAACGCAAAGGGCACAGAGATCCACACCTCTGTGCCCTTTTGAGCGTCCGCGCTAAGAGCGCGGATTATGCCTCGATTTCCTCGCGGTCGACACCACCGTCTCCGTCCTCGTCCGGCTTCGGTAGTGCCGGCAGCTGGGCTTCGATGATTTCGAATTCGAGCTTGCCGTCCTTCATCGTGACCTTGACGGAGCCCCCCTTGACCAGCTTGCCGAACAACAATTCCTCGGCCAGCGGCTTCTTGATGTGCTCCTGAATGACGCGCGCCAGCGGTCGCGCGCCATACAGCTTGTCGTAACCGCGCTCCGCCAGCCACTCCTTGGCTGCCGACGACAGCTCGATGGTCACGTTCCGGTCGGCGAGTTGCGCCTCTAGCTGCATGACGAACTTTTCCACCACGCGACCGACGATCTCCGGCGTCAGGCCGGCGAAGGTGATCGTCGCATCCAGCCGGTTGCGGAATTCCGGCGTGAACAGCCGCTTGATCGCGTCTTCGTCCTCGCCTTCACGACCCTCGCGGCCGAACCCGATCGCCTCCTTCGCAAGGTCCGATGCACCGGCGTTGGTCGTCATGATCAGGACGACGTTGCGGAAATCCACCGTCTTGCCATTGTGGTCGGTCAGTTTCCCGTGGTCCATCACCTGCAGCAGGATGTTGAACAGGTCCTGGTGCGCCTTCTCGATCTCATCCAACAGCAACACCGCATGCGGGTGCTGGTCGATCGCATCGGTCAGCAGTCCGCCCTGGTCGAAGCCCACGTAGCCGGGTGGTGCACCGATCAGCCGTGACACCGAATGCCGCTCCATGTACTCCGACATATCGAAGCGAATCAGCTCGATACCCATGGTGGCCGCGAGCTGACGCGCGACCTCGGTCTTGCCGACGCCGGTCGGGCCGCAGAAAAGGTAGTTGCCGATCGGCTTCTCCGGCTCGCGCAGACCAGCCCGGGCCAGCTTGATCGCGGCGGCCAGTGCGTCGATCGCCTTGTCCTGGCCGAACACCATGGACTTCAGATCGCGCTCCAGGTTGCGCAACGTCTCTTTGTCGTCGGCCGACACGCTCTTGGGAGGAATGCGCGCGATCTTCGCAACGATCTCCTCGACGTCGCGCAGGGTCACCGTCTTGCGCCGCTTGTGCTCCGGCAACAGCATCCGCGACGCACCAACCTCATCGATCACGTCGATCGCCTTGTCGGGCAGCTTGCGGTCGTTGATATATTTCGCGCTCAGCTCGACCGCGGCACGAATTGCCTCGTCGGTGTAACGGACCTTGTGGTGACGCTCGTAGTTGGTCTTCAGGCCGCGTAGAATCTTGACGCTGTCCTCGAGATTTGGCTCGTTCACGTCGATCTTCTGGAACCGCCGGACCAGCGCGCGATCCTTTTCAAAATAGTTGCGGAATTCCTTGTAGGTGGTTGAGCCGATGCAGCGGAGGTTGCCGGAGGCAAGCGCCGGCTTGAGCAGGTTCGACGCGTCCATGGCACCGCCAGACGTCGCCCCGGCACCGATCACCGTGTGGATCTCATCGATGAACAGAATGGCGCCTTGCTGGTTCTCCAGCTCCGAAACCACCGCCTTCAACCGCTCCTCGAAATCGCCGCGGTAGCGGGTGCCGGCGAGCAGCGCGCCCATGTCCAGCGCGTAAATGGTAGAGCGGGCCAGCACCTCCGGGACGTCGCCTTCCACGATGCGCTTGGCGAGACCTTCGGCAATCGCCGTTTTGCCTACGCCGGGATCGCCAACGTAGAGGGGGTTGTTCTTGGTTCGCCGGCACAGGATCTGAATCGTCCGCTCGATTTCGTTTTCGCGGCCGATAAGCGGGTCGATCTTCCCCGCCATCGCTTTTTTGTTCAAGTTCACGCAATAGTTTGACAACGCATCCTGGTTGCGGCGGCTGGGTTTCTCCTCGCGCTCCTGCTCCTGATGTGACTCCGGCTGGCTGCCGGTGCCCTGCACGGGGCGCTGGGCCGCCCGGCCCGGAGCTTTGGCAATGCCGTGGCTGATGAAATTGACTGCGTCGAGCCGCGTCATGTCCTGCAACTGCAGGAAGTAAACAGCGTGACTTTCCCGTTCCGAGAACAGGGCTACCAGGACGTTGGCGCCCGTCACCTCATCGCGGCCGGAGGACTGCACGTGGATTGCCGCGCGCTGGACGACGCGCTGGAAGCCGGCCGTAGGCTTCGGATCGCCCGAGCGATCGGTGGCTAGCCCGGCAAGGTCCTTGTCGAGAAATTCCGATAGGTCGTTGCGCAGTTTATCCAGGTCCACCCCGCAGGCACGTAGGACCGTCGCGGCGTCAGTGTCGTCCGCCAATCCCAGCAACAGGTGCTCCAGGGTCGCATATTCGTGACGACGCTCGCTGGCGAGCGAAAGCGCGCGGTGCAGCGTTTGTTCGAGGTTCCGTGAAAGCATCGTGGTCGGCGCTCCTACGCGCTTAATGCCTTAGCCGGACCAGATCATCTCCGGCGGTCCGACCGGCAGTCAACTCGGGTGAAGTAATTACACGGCGAGAGCCTGTCATCTGGTTACTGACCTGCACATCCTCGGGATCATTCCTTCTCGATCGTGCACTGCAAAGGATGCTGATTTTGCCGGGCCAGGTCCATGACCTGCGTCACCTTCGTCTCCGCCACCTCGTAAGTGTAGACGCCGCACACGCCTACCCCGCGTCGATGCACGTGGAGCATGATGCGGGTGGCTTCCTCGCGCGTCTTTTGGAAGAACCGTTCCAGGACATGAACGACGAATTCCATCGGCGTGTAGTCGTCATTCAGCATCAACACCTTGTACATCGCGGGTTTTCGCGTCTTCGGTCTCGCCCGGACGACGACGCCAGTGTTTGGGCCCTCGCTGTTACCATTGCCGCCACGTCTGTCGCTGTCACTCATCGTTCTTCCGCGCCTGCCTGTCGCGGCATCCCCGGAATTCTGGGACGCTCCTACTTCCGCCACGGCAGGCATCGGAGTCCCCGCCCCGTGCCCGCCGAAGCACGAACCATATCGGAAGGCGGCGCCCGGTTAAAAGAGCATTGACGAGCAAAGATTAAGGCCTGGTGTCATTGCACAAAAAAGGCCCCGACGACGCCGGAGCCTTCCCTTGTGTCAAATGGGCGCTTCTTGCGAGAGGCGAGAAGCCCCTTGTACGGCGTCAGCCGGCCTTCCCGAACTTCTCCATGGCCACGCTGAACCGGGCGGTAAGCGGCGCCAGCGTCTGCTCCGTGAGTTTCATCGAAGCATCCGTCAGCTTGCCCGACTCGGTCAGCGTCTTCTCCATCGTCGAACGGGCCAGGCTGGCCTGCAGGTCGAATGCGTCCTTCAGGGACTTGACCGAGGATATGGCCTTGAACGTGGACATGGTGTCATCGAACGAGGCCTGAGCATTGGCCGCCATCTGCTTACCGATATCCTGAACTCCGGATGCCCAGATCTGCCCAGACTTCACGATCGCCTCAAAGTTACCCTGGCCGAACGCCACGAGTTCTTCGGCTGTCTTCATCGCTTTTTCCATACCTTCCTTCACCTTTGCCTGTGTGTCCGCGAAGCCCGAGGCTGCGCGTGTCATGCCATCCTTCAAACCCGACATGGTCGTATCGAACCCCTTGGCGGCTGTCCGTGCCGTCTGGTCTTCGATCATGGCCGGGGCCTCGATCGCTTTCGACTTGCTACCTGACATCTAGATGCTCTCCCGGCGCAGCGACGCTTCTGCAAGTGACCCGCCGTGCGCTCTCAAAATGGGTTGTCCAAACCGTTTTGCTGCACCGCAGCACGATCCTCATATAGCCTGCGGCCTTCGGTAGATCAAGCGATTTTTGTGCAGTGCACAAAATCTGCCTAGTTCGTTATTCGGCCGTTCCGCTCGGTCGGTCCGGTCGTCGCAGGACTCGTCCCTAACCGCTTCATTTTTTTCTCTTTTCGCTTCAATTACGACTGGACAGTCCGATTGCCCGGTTCGTAGAGTTGTGCGGAAACGCCGGGGGTGCGCAACGGATGAGGTCGGGCGGTCCTCGTGGACGCACAATCACGATGCGTCTTGCTGCGCTCGCGGTGAGCTTCGCGGCGCTGGGTCTGGCTGGTGTGGAACAGGCCGCGGCACAGATCGGTTCCGATCGCTACAGTTCAATCGTGGTCGATGCCACCACAGGTAGTGTTCTGGAGGCCGCCAACCCGGACGCCCCACGGCATCCCGCCAGTCTCACCAAGCTGATGACCTTATATATGGCGTTCGAGGCGCTGCGGGACCGGCGCGTCACGATGGATGAGTTGGTGCCAGTCACGACCCACGCGGCGTCCATGGAGCCCTCGAAGCTGGGGCTCGTGCCTGGCACGCGCCTTACGGTGGAAGAGGCCATTCTCGGGCTGGTGACGAAATCAGCGAATGATGCGGCCGCGGCATTGGGAGAACTGCTGGGAGGGTCAGAGGACCGCTTCGCCCAAATGATGACTTTGCGGGCGCGGGCGCTGGGCATGAGCCATACGACGTTCACCAACGCCTCCGGGCTGCCTGATCCGGATCAATGGACCAGTGCGCGCGACTTGGCCACTCTGGGCCGCCGCCTGATCTCGGATTTCCCGGGCTACTACCCTTATTTCGGCACCCGCAGCTTCACCTTTCGGCGGCGGGTGATTTTCAATCATGACCGCATGCTCGAGTCCTACCCGGGCGCAGACGGAATGAAGACGGGCTATACCGTGGCCTCTGGTCACAACCTAGTCACCAGTGCTGTTCACGGCGGTGTTCGCCTGATCGGGGTGGTGCTTGGTGCAGCGTCCAATCCCGAACGTGACGCTCACATGGCGGTTCTCCTTGATCAAGGTTTCGAGGAGTTGGACGTGCCTCCCGAAAGGCGAACGATGGTGGCAGGCCGTCTGCCCACCCTGGTCAGCACGGCGCACGCGGCAACGCTGACATTGCAACCGGCGCGGCCGCGGGGGGCCGCCATGTCGGCCTGGGCGATCCAGGTTGGCAGCTTCAGCAGCGAGCGGGCAGCGCGCGATGCGGCGGTGAGCGCACGCCGTGCCGCGGATGGCGGCGACGTGCGGATCGAACCCGCCAGCCAACACGGTCGCACGGTCTGGCGCGCGCAGGTGACCGGATTGACAGCCTCCGAGGCGCAGGGCGCTTGTGCCGAACTGGGCCGCCGCCGATCGGCTTGCATCGTGCTGCGATTAGACCGCCAGGTCGCGAGCCGCTGATCCGGGTCAGCCGCCCGGTCTGATGGCGCGCACGCCGGCAGCATCGGCGATCAGGGCGACTTCAGCCATGCCGATGAATAGCCCGGTTTCTACCACTCCGACTGTCTGACCGATCATGCGGTCGAAGCTCTGGGGATCGGTGATCTCGCGGAACCGGCAATCCAGGATCCGGTTGCCACCATCTGTGCAGAACAATTGTCCGGTGGCGTCTCGCCGGGGCTGCGGATCCGCGCCAAGCCGACGCAATCGGTCTGCGGTCGTCTCCCAGCCAAAGGGCACCACTTCGACCGGAACCGGGGTCTTCATTCCCAGTTGGTCAACGAGCTTCTCGTGGTCGGCAACAATAACGAGCCGCGCACTGACCGAGGCGACAATTTTTTCCCGCAGCAGCGCTCCTCCGAGGCCCTTGATCAGGTTCAATGTTCCGAGCTCGATTTCGTCAGCGCCGTCGATCGTCAGGTCCAGGCGGCGATGTTCGGCAAACGTGGTCAGTGGGATTCCGCCGGCACGTGCCTGGCCCGCGCTGCGCTCCGATGTGGGAATGGCACGGATCCGGAGGCCGCGGCGCACCCGGCGGACCAACGCCTCAATGGCGTAATGGGCCGTCGATCCAGTGCCGAGACCGATCACCATTCCATCTTCAACCATTGCGGCCGCAGTCTCGGCAGCGGCGCGTTTCTCCTCGTCGCGATCCATCAGGCGCGCACCTGGGCCACCCGCGATCGATTGATTTCCGCCGTCACTCACCCCCTCCTTGGTATCGCGCGGTGGGCCAACGTCATGCGCTTAGATTAGCGCGGGTGCTATGGATCGGCTACGCCATGGGGTCACTCTGCTCGTATTGCCGAAGTGGCCGCTCAACCGCCGCCTGATCACCGCTGGATGTCGCAAGCCATACAAGAAAGCAGGCTGGGCTGCGCTCCCGGTGAACGTCTTTCGCAACTCTTGCGCCCAGCCGTGGCGTTGCGCATCTTGCAACATTGGCCGCGGCCGGCGCGGCAAATGCGGAGCAAGGCAGGATGGACGGCGGGGCCGACGCAAGACGAATTACAATCCACGCGCCGGAGGATTTCGCCGGAATGCATGCCGCCGGCCGGCTCGCGGCCGAGACGCTCGACATGATCACCCCTCACGTCAAGCCGGGCGTGTCGACTGGAACACTGGACGCCCTGTGCCATGAGTTCATCACCGCCCACGGTGCAGTCCCGGCGCCGCTGAATTATCGTGGCTATCCAAAGTCGATCTGCACCTCAATCAATCACGTCGTCTGTCACGGTATTCCGGGCGAGCGGAAGCTGGAGAATGGCGACATCCTCAATATCGATGTGACGGTGATCCTGAACAGCTGGCACGGCGATTCTTCGCGAATGTACGTCGCCGGCAATGCGTCAACTCGTGCGCGCAACCTGATGGATGTGACCTATGAGGCGATGATGCGCGGTGTCACGTCGGTGAAGCCAGGGGTGACGCTGGGCGATGTTGGCCACGTGATCCAGAATTTTGTGGAGAGCCAGCGCTTCAGCGTGGTGCGCGACTTCTGCGGGCACGGCATCGGCCGGCGCTTCCACGAGCCGCCGAACGTGCTGCATTTCGGCAAGCCGGGAGAAGGCCCTTTGCTGCGGGCGGGGATGTTCTTCACCATCGAGCCGATGGTGAATGCCGGCAGGCCGGAGGTGAAGGTGCTGGACGACGGTTGGACGGCGGTGACACGCGATCGCAGTCTGTCGGCCCAGTTTGAGCATATGATTGGCGTGACCGAGACCGGCTGCGAGATCTTTACCCTGTCGCCGGCGGGGTTCACCAAGCCGCCGTACGAACCGAATTGATTACCAGGAGGAAACGCGATGAATGACCACACGCCGATCGGCAAAACGATGAATGTCGCCGTCGCGACGAAGGAGGGCGCGAAATACGTCTCCGGTCGTCGCGCCTACTTCAAGTACCGTGACCTCGGGGTCACCGACGGGACCAATGGATTCATGCGTGCTCAGGTCACCTCGGCCGAGAAGGGCATGTCGCAGCCGACCGGTTGGCACGTGCACAAGTGCCAGGCGCAGTTGGTCTATATGCTCAGCGGCTGGGTCGATCTGGAGTTCGCCGATCGCAAGGTGCGCATCCAGGCCGGCAAATCCATCATGATCCCGGGCGATACGCCCCACAACGAGACGGGCACGTCCGACACTTTCGAACTGCTGGAGGTCTCGGTGCCGGCCGATATGGGGACCGAGCCCTGCGCTCCACCGCCGGGGCATTAACTTCAGCGCAAGACCACGCCCGCATGCTCGGGGCGTGGCAAAAGGTGAGCGCACGCAGGGGGTCGCCGAGGCCCTGTCGCTGTTCGACGCTTCGGCCGAAGGCACAGCACGTCTCCCCGGTGTAGAAGGACACCGGGCGCGATTGCGCACCCGGCTGCTGGCGGCTGGGCCGGATGCGCTGGCTGACCATGAGATGCTGGAGATCGTGCTGTTCGCCTTGCCACGGCGCGATACCAAGCCTCTGGCGCGCGCTTTGATGGCCCGGTTTGGCAGTTTCTCTCGGGTAATTTCAGCGCCGGTGCAGGATCTTCTGTCGGTGGAGGGCATGGGCGACGCCGGAGTGGCGGCGCTCAAGTCGGTCCACGCGGCTTCGCTGCGCCTGTTGCAAGCGGAGATCATGGGCCAGCCGGTGCTCAGCAACTGGGACCGCCTGATGGCCTATCTCGGCGCCGAGCTTTCGCGTGAGCGCGTCGAGCAGTTCCGGGTCCTGTTCCTCGATAACCGTAACCGCTTGCTGGCGGATGAGGCACAGCAACGGGGCACGGTGAACCACACTCCGGTCTATCCACGCGAGGTGTCTAAGCGGGCGCTCGAACTGCACGCCACGGCCCTGATCCTGGTGCACAACCATCCGAGCGGCGATCCGACGCCATCGCGCGACGACATTGTAATGACGCAGCAGATCCGAGCGGCAGTCGAGGCGTTGTCGGTCGTGCTGCACGATCACATCGTAATTGGCAACGGACGGTGGATCAGTTTCCGCAAGGAAGGCCTGTCGTAGCGGCGCTCGTCAGCTATTTGCACGCGCCCGAATGTCCGTTGAGATACCAGCCCAGGATCCTCTGTACCTGACAGGCAGTGGGCCTGTGACGGTGCACCGCCGGTTGCCGTTCAACATTGATCGGGGTCGATCTTCCCGCGCCCACCGGCACCCGCAAAGTCCCTTGGCGGATGGCCAAGCCATACAGCGGCACCGGGTCCAGCACGCCGCGCAGTACCCGCGCACCGATTTGTGCAACGCGGTCTCGGTATTCCGCGGCAAGCATTGGCGTATGCGAGTGATAGAGGCCGACCGCCATGTTCCAATTGCCTTTCGCGGCACCATGGTAGAGGTCCATCAGGTAACCGGCGGCGAAGTCTGCGTTCAGGATTGGATCGAACGCATCTTCCACCGAAGCAAAGGCTTTGGGATGCAGCGATACGTCGACCTGAGTACAGCCGATATCGATGTAGTGATGCCGTGACTCCTGCAGGTTTACCCACGCGATGGCGGCCGCTTTGCTCTCCAGATACAGACCGCGGCCGTCCGCGTTGATTGTCCACGGCCACGCACGGACGTCGTTCAGTGCCACCACGGGTTTGCCGCTCTCAGCCCTGGCGATTGCTCCCAGCAGACCGGGCGGTAAGTGATGCTGTTGTTCTGCCTCACGTACTGCCGAGTCACAGAGTGCGCTTTGAGCAACGTCCCAATCCGTGGGATTAAGCGGTCTGTTTCCCGGCTCATCGGCCAGTGCTGGTGCAAGCGGGGTCGCTAGGGCACCTAGAGTGGCGATGACAGCGATCCATTGGGGAAGCTGCCGGCATCTCACGCGTCGTGTCCACCGCGGGTGCTGGGCACATGCATCAGCGATGCGGGGAGCCCAGCGCACATCGGGAGCGCCGCAAGACACAGAGCGGCCATGACGAGGAAGGCGCGGGCGCCTATTTGCTGATAAAGAGGGCCTGAAAGAAGAGTTAGCAGCGCCGTCGCCAGTCCTACGCACAAGGTGCCGTAAACCGATTGCGCTGTGGCTGCCAAGCGAGATGGCACCACCAGCACAATGACGCGCATGCTCGCAAGATGCAGCAGAGCGAATGTCAGGCCGTGCAGCGGCTGAGCAGCCGTCAACACCAATGGCGAGGTGGTGAAGGCCAGAACCGACCACCGGACAACGCCCGCCGCAGCCGCCAGTCCACACGCGCCGCCTGCACCGATCCGTCGAATAAGTGATGGTCCAATCAGCAGGAATACCAGCACCTCCGCCATCACGGACTCGGACCAAAGAAAGCTGATGGTGCTCAAGCTTATCCCGGCCGAGCGCCAGGTGATCACAGAGAAGCTGTCGTTCAGAGCATGGCTTCCCTCGACCAAAGCTGCGATGCAGAGGGTACGCCGGAATGGCGCAACTCGCAGCAACAGCGCGCAATCGCGCAGGGTGGGTGTGCGGAAGCCCGAACCGATGGGCTGGATTTCGCCAATGCCTGGAAGCAGCAGTCCTGTGCCGCCGCCAATGAGCAGGAACAAGCCACTGAACCAGATAATGCTCGCCAAGCCTGCCCCACTTGCCATCCATCCGGTGAGGAAGGTGCCGGCGATGAATGCGGCAGAGCCACCGGCTCGCAGCCAACCGTAACTCAAAGCGGCCCCGAGTGACCTCGCTTTGCCGTGCGGCAGTGGTGGCGAGCGCGTCGGAAACTGGGACGATCGGCGCCAGAGCCACGGCGTGAACCAGAGCGACCGTGAGCAACCCACGGAAGCCGGACATTGTAAGGTACCCGACACCGGCCATGGCAGCGGCAGTGGCGCACGTGCATAAGCTCAGCCCATGTCGTCGCCATCGATCGGCGGCGTGAGCAAGGGCAGGGCCGGCGAGAACTCTTACCGCCGTGGATGCCGCCAGGACCACGCCGATTTCGTCCGGACGCAATCCCCGATCGGCAAGCAGTGCTGGCAGGAAGGGCGACTGCACACCGAACGCCGCATAGAGCAGCGCGTAGACCGCGAGGAACCTGGCGAATATCAATGCTACAGCAGCAGTGCGCGGCGGTCGGACGGTTGAATGCGGACCAGTATCAGCTTGCTGCTTCGGCGCCGGACCGCGACCGCCCGGTAGGCTTCGCAACAGGACGGCGTGGCGTCGGCGCTGGGCTACATGGCGTGCCAATCACCTCGACGCAGTCAGGCAGCTGCCCGAGGATGAGCCTGCCGAATTCTTCCAGATCTTCGGCCTGGGGGAAGCTCGTTCGCCAAAGCAAACCGACGCGTCGATGTGCCTTGCTCGCGATGAGGGGGCGCACCTCCAGCTGCTTATGCCGAGCCGTCAGATGCGGCACGGCCATCGCGGGTAGCAGCGTGCAACCGAGGCCCGCGGCAACCATCTCAGAAATTGTCTCTAAGCTGGTCGCCCGAAAATCGTCGCTCGGTCCTATGCCATTGCTGAATTTCTCGCCACACACTTCCAGTGCTTGGTCGCGCAGGCAGTGTCCTTCATCGAGCAACAGCAGGCATTCGCGCTTGAGTTCACTCTCCGTGACAACCGGCTGATTGCTCAGCGGGTGCCCGGGGGCACAGGCAAAGCAGAACGGCTCCAGGAACAGCGGCATCGCCCGATAGCCTTCGGTGTGCTCGGGCAGCGCGATCAGCACAACGTCCAGCGCGTACCCGTCCAATGCGGCCATGAGGTTCGCGGTCAGATCTTCCCTCAGCACCAGTCGAAGCGCGGGTAAGATCTGATGCAGACGTTCGAGTATCAGCGGCAGGATGTAGGGACTTAGTGTCGGGATAATGCCAAGCCGCAGGATGCTGGTGAGCGTGCCGTGGCGATGACGCACCAATTCGGAGATCTGGTCGGCCTCCTCTAAAATCCGGCGCGCATGGGCAACAACGGCTTTGCCGATCGGTGTGAGGGTGACAAACCGGGTCGTGCGCTCGACCAGCGGCACGCCGAGATTCTCCTCCAGCTTCCTCAACTGGCTGCTAAGTGTCGGCTGGGTTACCCGGCACCGTTCGGCCGCCCGGCCGAAGTGAGAAAGGTCGGCAACCGCGACGAGATACCGCAACTCGGCCAGCGTCATGGCGTCCTCCCTCCTATTGGCGCCGCCTATTTATGAAATTGCATATTTAGATTGGACAAATAGACCGGGGCTGGCAAGGCTAGCCCGATGGGTCCCAGGGGTCGGTCTGTCCTGATGGCCAAAAGGGCTCTATGACGTGGCCTCTTGTTTGGATGATCGGGCGCCGCTTCTGGCGGAATGCAGGGCGCCATCCGAGGTCGGGTGAGCCAGGGCGCCGGCGGCGAGTAAACTCGGTTAGGCCGTGATGTGTTGGAATGCTGATCGCCGACCCTGGATGAATTCGCCTGATGTGGTAGTGTCGCCGCTGCGAGCGAAATCCGTTTGGTTAGTGCTGTATTTCGGGAGGATCAACTATGGCAAGTAAGGACGACATCGGCTTGATGGCCCACCTGATGCGCCGGGCAGGCTTCGGTGCCAGTCGGGACGAGCTCGAGGCGCGGGCGGCCAAGGGTTACGATGCAACGGTCGACGAGTTGCTGAGCCCGGAGACGCAGCCGGCGGTCGATCCGTACACGCTGCTGCGGCATCAGCCGGCCGCGTTGCTGCCGGGCGGGCAGCCGCCGATGGGCAACGTGAACTACATGTACTACCTGGTGAACACGAAGCGCCCGCTGCAGGAGAAGATGGCGCTGTTCTGGCACCACGTGTTCGCCACCGGCAACTCGAAGGTTGACAACTACGACCAGTTGCTGGAGCAGATCGAGCTGTTCCGCAACAACGGCATGGGCAACTATCGCGACCTTCTGCTGATAATCGCGAAGAACCCGACGATGATCTTCTGGCTGGACAACAACCAGAACCACGGCACGGCGGTGAACGAGAATTGGGGCCGCGAGCTCCTGGAGCTCTTCAGTCTCGGCGCCAGCAACTACACCGAGGTGGACGTCCGCGAGGCATCGCGCGCTTTCACCGGCTGGACCTTCGAAACCAAGCTGCCCCGGCTGCCGTACGGTCGCTTCCCATGGAAGTTCGAGTATCGCGCGGAAGACCACGACGATGGCGAGAAGACGTTCCTCGGCCACAAGGGCAACTTCAACGGCGAGGACATCATCAACATCATCGTCCAGCAGCCGGCCTGCGCGAAGTTCATCTGTCGGCACCTGTACAACTTCTTCGTCGCCGACGAACCGCAAGTGCCAGCATGGCAGATCGAGGCACCGCGCGACCCGGCAGCGATTGACTCGATGTGCAAGGTGTTCATTGAATCGAAGTGCGAGATGAAGCCGCTGCTGCGGCACGTGTTCAAGTCCGACTTCTTCAAGAATGCCCGCTACAAGCACCTGAAGTCGCCCGCCGAAGTGGTGGCAGGGACACTGCGTCTCGTCGGTGGCTACGAGCTGCCGAAGCCGGGTTACGGCGAACTGTCGATGCAGCCGTCCTACATGGGCCAGGACCTGCTGAACCCGCCGTCGGTCGAGGGCTGGCACACCGGCCAGGAGTGGATCAACAGCGGCTCGTTGATGTCGCGCATCAACTTCGTCGCGGCTCAGCTCGGCAATCCGGACCTGCCCGGCGTTCAGGCGATCATCAACCGCCTGAAGGCGCAGGGCACCAAGACGCCCGAGCAACTCGTCACCAACTGTCTTGATCTGCTCGGCCCGGTCGAGGTGGGCGAAGCCACCAAGAAAGAGCTCACCGACGCGGCGAAGCAGTGGGGCGACATCAGCTGGGACAATGACGCCAGTGCAAAAAACGCCTCTCAGCGGGCCGCAGAGATGATGCAACTCATTGCGGCAACGCGTGAATACCAGTTCGGCTGAAACATGACACGGAACGGATAGGAGGAACTCACCACCATGTCGGCAACCACACAGCAATCGAAGGATCCGGTGCTGGTCGTGTTGCAGCTCACCGGCGGCAACGACTACCTGAACACAGTGATCCCGTACAACAACGGCCTGTACAAGGACAATCGCAAGGCGGTCGGCATTGGCGACAGCGATATGATTCACCTGGATCAGGCGCACGCCATGCCGAACTACATGGCTCCGCTGAAGAAGTTCTGGGATGATGACAAACTCGCCATCATGCACGGCGTCGGCTATCTCAATTCCCCGCGCTCGCACTTCCGCTCGATGGACATCTGGCACACCTGTGAGGCCGAGAAGGTCGGCACCGAAGGCTGGCTCGGCCGCGTGGTGCGCGAGTTCGACCCGAAGAAGGAGAACGTCGTCACCGCCGTGAGCTTCGGCCCATGCATGTTCCGCGCGATGTCCGTGCCCAACGTTCCGGTAGCCTGCGTGGCTGGTCCGCTGGAGCAGTACGGCTTCCTGCCGACGATCCGAGACCAGGCACAGCGCCTGAAGGTGCTGGAGACCTTCGCGCACATGTATCAGCCGATCGAGGGCAGCGGGGTGATGGACTATCTCGGCACCACCGGCCTCGACGGGCTGAAGGGTGCCGATATCCTGAAGGTCGCGCCGGGCATGTACAAGTCCGACGTCAAGTACCCAAACACGACGATCGCACAGAAGCTCCGCGGCGTCGCCCAGGTGCATCTCGCCAATCTCGGCACCCGCATCTTCTACTGCGACCATGGCAGCTTTGACTCGCATGCCGGCCAGGCGCCGTTGCATGCCGGTCTGTGGACTGCGGTCACCGAAGGCCTGGATGCCTTCATGACCGACTTGCGTCAGCACAACGCGGCTGACAACGTCATCGTGCTGATGTTCTCCGAGTTCGGCCGTCGTGTGCGTGACAACGGTTCCGGCACCGATCACGGCGCCGCCGGTGCGACGTTTGTGCTTGGCGACAAGGTGAAGGGCGGACACTACGGCGAATATCCGTCGCTTGACGCGAACAAGCTCGTGCAGGGTGACCTGAACCCGAACATGGACTTCCGCAGCATCTACTCGACCATTCTCGACAAGTGGCTCGGTCTGAACCCGGCACCGATCGTGAATGGCACCTACGAGAAGCCGGCCTTCCTGCACTGAGCTGGCCGATGACTACCCCTCCCGTTCCGATCGAACGGGAGGGGCGTGATCTTGCGAAGTGACGGGAGGAAATTATGGCGCTTACGACGGTTGTTCGCGGCAGGGCCTATGACTGGAGTCATGCCATTGGGCGCGGTGCGGCAACAGGTACCGGCTTCAACTACATCCAGACAATGTGCCTAGGGAATAACGGCGACCTCTACACCGCCAACCGCGGCAATGAGAACAATTTTGGCATGCGGGTGAACCGCATCCAGTTGGGCGGACCCGGCGAGGAAGAACTGACAGCGGAGTTTTTCCAGCACGGCGAGGGCGACGGCAAGGCAACCTGGCCATTCGGCGTCGCGGTCGGCAACGACGGCCGCGTGTTCTGCTCGGACGAGTGGACCAACACCATCTCGGTGTTCGATCCGAACGGGAAGTTCCAGTACAAGTTCGGCAAGACCGGCAGCGGCGATGGTGAGCTGATGCGTCCGGCCGGCATCGCTGTCGAGAAGAACGGCAACGTCATCGTGGTCGACAGCGGCAACTGCCGGCTCCAAGTGTTCACCCCGGAAGGCAAGCTGGTCGCGCAGTGCGGCAAGGCCGGCTCGGGTGATGGCGAGTTCAACCAGCCGTGGGGCATCACCACCGACAAAGATGGCAACATCTATGTCGCCGACTGGAAGAACCACCGTGTGCAGAAGCTGTCGGCGCAGGGCAAGTTCCTAATGAAGATCGGCACGTATGGCGAACTGCCGCGTTCGGATAATGCTTACGCCGTGACCTATCTTGGACCATACGTCTCCAGCCTGCCGGAGTCACATTACCCTAAGGCCGGGTTGCTCAATCATCCAACCGACGTGGCCGTGGACAGCGACGGTGACATCTACGTCACCGACTGGGGCAACCATCGGGTCAGCATCTTCGAGGCCGACGGGACCCCTTTGACCAACCTGTACGGCGACGCGCACGCGTTCTCGAAGTGGGCCAAGCAGAGCGTCGATGCCAACCCGGACATGATGAAGGCGTATCGACGGGTCAACAACCTTCAGCCGCTGTGGCGGTTCTGCTTCCCGACCGCGGTTGATTTCAATCCGGCGACGGACGAGATCATTGTGGCCGACAGCCAGCGCAATCGGTTGCAGGTGTACAAGAAGGTTCGCGACTACCAGGACTTCCAAGCCAACCTCTGATAACCCGAATGGGCGCATGGTGCGACGAAACACCATGCGCCCGAACTACATGCGGCTGCCGCACCGGCCCACCTTGCAGCGATCATATATTTGCTGAAAGCTTACCGGTGCATCAGCACCGGGATCTTCGCACGCTCGAGCACATGACGTGTCACGCCGCCCAGGAACAACTGGCGAAGGCGCGAATGGGAATATGCGCCCATCACGAGCAGATCGCAGCCGAAGTCGTTGGCAGCTGCCAGTAGCCCCGCGCCGACTGCGTTCTGTTCGGGAGCAAACGCTGCACGGTCCGTAGTAATGTCGTGCATGGCGAGGTACTGCTGCAATTCGGGCGCCAGCGGCCCGCGCCGCTGATAATCCTCTGACCAAAGGATCCGGATAGCTTCGGCGCGTTCCAGCCAAGGCAACGCTGCCAGTACGGCAGAAGCGGATTCGGCAGTGCCATTCCAGCCGACGCAAACTCTGCGGCCGATGGCCGATGGGGCGGCCGCCGGTGCGATCAGTATGGGCTTCGCTGAGTTAAACAGAGCGGCGTGCAGCGCATCAGATGAAGAAACCTCTTTGTCGCTGGCTGGATGCGGCACGACAACCAGATCGGTCAACCTAGCCTGCTGAGCGACGATTTCAGGTTCCTGTCCGGTGACAACAGTAAAGGTGGACTTGGGCAGTGTGCCATCAGGGTCCGTGTCGGTGACCGCTAGGCCGTGTTGTGCCAGCACTCGCGTCACGTGGTCGCGCAGGGAATTCGCCCGGTCCTTGTTGGAACCGACATGGAGCACTGCTAGGTGAGCCGCCCACATGCGGGCTGTCAGTGCGGCAGTTGAGCAGACCGCCTCCGCAGTATTCGCAGTCTGCAGCGGCAGCAGGATTTTGCGGATCGCGACGCCGCGCGGTGTATCAGCGGACATGCTCAAACAGGTCTCGCCATTGCGAGGCAACATTGGCCAGAAGGGTGCGCGCCGCTCGCTCGGTATATGCGCCAGAGCCTTGTATAAGCCCGGCTATGGTATCGTCATCAAGACACACGCCGATCCGGCTGCCGTTACGCAAGGGGTAGAACTTGCCGGCGCGCCGCTCGACCACGGTGAAGCTGTGTCCATCGGATACCAGCAAATAATGCTCCTGCTCAGCGATGATTTTCAGCATTGGTGGCCTCCCCGGCAATAGCAGGGGCGATCCTGGTTCTAGTTCTTGAAGGCCCTAGAGCGTTTGACCTCGGATTTCGCCAGACATACAGGTCAATGGCGCAGCAGCCAAGGTTAGGGCAGCAGCGTGTCTTCGATCAAGGACAATCCAAAGCGTCAGGCGAGTTGCACTCGGTGGCAGCCTACGCTGTTGGCTAGCTGCCGAAGGACCGGCGCAGAATTGATTTTCGTTGCCCCAGGTCCCTTATTGGTGCCGGGCACATGGATCTCTCGAACATCTTCTGTCCAGCCGTTGCGAGTTGGTTTGCTGGGCATTTCGCTACGCCGACACCGGCGCAGCTACAGGCTTGGCCGGCGATTCGGGCAGATCGGCACACTCTCATTGCCGCGCCGACCGGGTCGGGCAAGACGCTCGCGGCTTTCCTTGGGGCTATCGATGGGCTGGTCCGCCAGGCGCTTGATGGGAAGCTGCAGGACGCCACCCAGGTGGTCTATGTCTCGCCACTGAAGGCACTATCGAACGACATCCAGCGCAACCTGGAGGTGCCGCTTGCCGGCATTCGATCGGAGCTCTGCCAGCGCGGGCTCCCGGACATCGAGATCCGCACCTGGGTGCGCACCGGCGATACGCCCTCCGGCGAACGCGAGCGCATGCGCCGCCGCCCGCCCCATATTCTCGTTACCACGCCGGAATCACTTTACATCCTTCTCGGCTCCGTTTCGGGCCGTGCCATGCTGGCGACCACGCGCACAGTTATCGTGGACGAAATTCACGCCATGGCAGCGAACAAGCGTGGCGCCCATCTGGCGTTGTCGCTGGAACGTCTGGCAGCGCTGTGCGGAGACGATTTGGTGCGCATCGGTCTGTCGGCGACGCAGAACCCGATCGAGGAGGTTGCGAACCTGCTGGGCGGCGCCACTGCGCGGGATGTGGCGATCATCGACACCGGCCATCAGCGCCCGCGCGAACTGATAATGGAGGTGCCCGACTCGCCGTTGGAAGCGGTTATGTCGGCAGAGGTCTGGCAACAGGTTTACGACCGCCTGATGCGGCTGGTCGAAGCGCACCGCACCACACTGGTGTTCGTCAACACGCGCCGCATGGCCGAACGTGTGGCGCGGCAATTGTCCGAGCGATTGGGCGAACAGGCAGTGACGGCGCATCACGGCAGCATGGCGAAGGAGCACCGGCTGTCCGCGGAGCAGCGGTTGAAGCGCGGCGAACTGAAGGCGCTTGTGGCGACCGCATCGCTGGAACTCGGCATCGATATCGGTGACGTGGACCTTGTCTGTCAGCTCGGTTCGCCACGCTCCATCGCGAGTTTCCTGCAGCGTGTCGGACGGTCGGGTCATGCCGTGGGCGGTATACCCAAAGGACGGTTGTTCCCGCTGTCGCGCGACGATCTGGTCGAATGCACAGCTCTGCTGGATTGCGTCCGGCGCGGTGAGCTCGATCGGCTGACCATTCCGCTATCAGCCGCTCGATGTGCTGGCGCAGCAGATCGTGGCGGAAGTGAGCGCGCAGGACTGGTCGGAGGATGCGCTGTACGACCGGATGCGTCGGGCGTGGCCGTATCGCGATCTGCCGCGTGACGATTTCACTTCTGTTGTCCGCATGCTGGCCGACGGGTTCGCCACCAGCCGAGGCCGACGCGGAACGCTGATCCATCACGACGCGATCAACCACATGCTGCGAGGCCGGCGCGGTGCGCGGCTCACCGCACTTACTTCCGGCGGCACGATCCCAGACACGGCTGATTACCAGGTTCTGCTGGAACCCGAGAATCAGACGATCGGCAGCGTCAACGAAGACTTTGCCGTCGAAAGTCTTGCCGGCGACATCTTCCAGCTCGGCAACAACTCGTATCGCATCATGCGTGTCGAGCGCGGCGTCGTGCGTGTGGAAGACGCGCATGGGCAGCCACCGACATTACCCTTCTGGCTCGGCGAGGCCCCTGGTCGCAGCGATGAACTATCCGCATCCGTATCTCGCCTGCGCGCGGCAATCGCAACGCGGCTCCGACGCGACAAATCAGGTGAGGGCGCTCAAGCCTGGCTGGTCAACGAGGTCGGCATAGCGACGGCAGCGGCGGAGCAGCTCCTGGAGTATCTCAAGGTATCGTTCGCAGCGCTTGAATGCCTGCCGACCCAGGACACCATCGTGCTGGAGCGCTTCTTCGATGAAGCAGGCGGCATGCAGCTTGTCATTCATGCGCCGTTCGGCAGCCGCATCAACCGCGCCTGGGGGCTTGCACTGCGGAAACGCTTCTGCCGCAGGTTCAACTTCGAACTGCAGGCAGCCGCGACCGAGGACAACATCGTGCTCTCGCTCACGACTGCACACAGTTTCGACCTGGCGGAAGTGGCAAGCTATCTGCGTTCGGACAATGTGCGATCAGTGCTGGTGCAGGCGCTGCTCGATGCGCCGATGTTCACCACGCGCTGGCGATGGGTGGCGGGCGTCGCACTTGCCCTGCCGCGGTTCCGCGGCGGCAAGAAGGTCGCGCCGCAGCTTGCGCGTATGGAGGCAGAGGACCTGGTCGCCAGCGTGTTCCCCGACCAAATGGCCTGTGCGGAAAATGTTGCTGGTGACCGTGAAATTCCCGACCACCCGCTGACCAACCAGGTGATCGCCGATTGCCTGCACGAGGCGATGGACATCGAGGGGCTCGAGCGACTGCTTGCCAGGATCGAGTCTGGCGACACGCGCGTGGTTGCCCGCGACCTGACACAGCCTTCGCCGCTGGCATTGGAGGTGCTGTCGGCGCGGCCATACGCCTATCTCGACAATGCGCCGCTCGAGGAAAGGCGAACGCAGGCGGTGATGGCCCGCCGCTGGATGGCGCCGGAGAGTGCCGCGGACCTTGGTCGGCTTGATCCGGAGGCCATCGCCCGCGTGCGCACTGAGGCGTGGCCCGATCCCGTCAATGCTGAGGAACTGCACGATGCGCTGCTTTGGCTCGGCTGCCTGAATGAGGAAGAAGTATCGGCTGCACCTGAATGGCGCGGCTGGCTGGCAGCATTGGCCCTGGACAGTCGCGTAATCCGGTTTCGGATGCCGCAGGCGACGCTCTGGGCCGCCGCTGAACGCGCGTCGCAATTCGAGGGGTTGCCAGGAAACACCGATACTCTCTCCGATATCCTGCGCGGCCGGCTGGAGGGGCTGGGACCAGTGACACAGGCTGCGCTCGCGGCCCCACTGGGTCTGGAAGCTGACGATATCAGCGCTGCACTGGTCGCATTGGAAGTCGAAGGCTTCGCTCTGCGCGGCCACTTCACGTCTGGCAGCAATGCGGAGGAATGGTGCGACCGGCGGCTGCTGGCGCGGATTCATCATTACACTGTCCGCCGACTGCGGGCCGAGATCGAGCCGGTGGCTGCGCGTGACTTTCTTCGCTTCCTGTTCGATTGGCAGCGGGTCACACCGGAGACGCGCCTGGAGGGCCCGGATGCAGTTTCCGCCGCCGTGGCGTTGCTGGAAGGGTTCGAAGCGCCAGCAGGCGCGTGGGAGACGGAGATCCTGCCGGCACGCATCATCGGCTATGAGCCGACTTGGCTGGATGACATGTGCCTGGCCGGCCGCATCGCATGGGGGCGTTTGACCCCTGGTGTCAGAACAAGCGGGCCTGTGCGAACAACGCCGATCGCGCTGCTGGCACGCCGACACGCTGGGTTCTGGACCTCCTTGGCGAGCTCGCCGGAAGATGTACAGCCGAATGGCCGCGCTCAAACGGTGCTCGACTGTCTTCGAAAGCAGGGTGCCTTGTTTTTCGAGGAACTAGCCGAAGCGAGCGCGTTGTTGCGCCCCCAGCTTGAAGAAGCGCTTGGCGAGCTTGTGTCGCTGGGACTGGTGACATCGGACAGTTTCGGTGGGTTGCGTGCTCTGCTGGTCCCGTCGGAGCGCCGCAAGCCGTTCGCGGGCGGGACGCGCCGCCGTCGCATCATGGCCTTCGGTATGGAGGATGCGGGACGGTGGTCGCTGATGCGGCGCCCGACCAGCGATCCTCAGGCCCGAGCCTCCGCCACAAAGTTTGTGGCACGCGCGTTGTTGCGCCGCTACGGCGTGGTGTTCTGGCGATTGTTGGCACGCGAAGCCGATTGGCTGCCGCCATGGCGCGATCTGCTGCGCGTCTACCGCCGTCTGGAAGCGCGCGGCGAAATTCGCGGCGGTCGTTTTGTCGCAGGTTTCTCCGGTGAGCAGTACGCGTTGCCCGACGCCATAGGACTGTTGCGCGAGGTGCGGCGCCGGCCGCTGTCCGACGCATACGTCTCGCTATCCGGTGCGGATCCGCTGAACCTCGTCGGTATCCTCACGCCGGGTGCCAAGCTCGCGGCAGTTACAGCCAATCGCCTGTTGTACTGCGATGGGCTGCCGGTGGCGTCGCTCGCCGGAGGTGATGTGCAGTTTCTTACCTCACTCGATGCCGCCGCGCAGTGGCAGGCCCGCAAGATGTTGCTGCGATCCGCATCGCCGGCTTTGCTCGCCGATCTCGGATGATCCGTATCTCGCGCCGTGTGGCGTGATGTACGACGTCGTCGTCGTTGGTGGTGGCCACAACGGCCTGGTCTGCTCCACTTATCTGGCGATGGCGGGTCTGAAGGTGCTCGTGCTGGATCAGCGTGCCGTCGTGGGCGGTGCCGCAGTCACCGAGGAGTTCAGCCCGGGCTTTTCCAACTCGGTTGCCGCCTACACCGTCTCGCTGTTGAACCCGAAGATCATTCGCGACCTGGATCTGGCGGGCCATGGCTTGCGCATTGTGCAGCGTCCGATTGCCAACTTCCTGCCACTGGATGACGGCCGCTTCCTGAAAGTCGGTAGTAACCGAACCAAACAGGAGGTCGCCAAGTTCTCGACGCGAGACGCAGATCGTCTCGATGATTATCAAAAGCGTCTGGAAGCTGCCGCCGAGGTGCTGCGCACCGTCGTGCTGGAGACGCCACCCAATGTTGTCGCTGGCGCTCCATTCACGGCGATTGTCGAGATGTTCAAGCTCGGCAAGACGGCCAACAGAATTCGCTCCCTCGGAATCGAATTTCAGCGGGACCTGCTCGATCTCTTCACAGCCTCCGCGGGTGATTTCCTCGATGGCTGGTTCGAGAGCGCACCGATCAAGGCTGCTTTCGGCTTCGATGGCATCGTTGGCAACTATGCGAGCCCTTATGCGCCGGGCTCGGCTTATGTACTCCTGCATCATTGCTTCGGCGAGGTGAACGGCAGGAAAGGTGTCTGGGGCCACGCTATCGGCGGAATGGGTGCGATCACCCAGGCAATGGCGAAAGCCGCATCGGGCCACGGTGTCGATATCAGATTGTCGACACGGGTGCGCCGTGTCCTGGTGGAGAAAAACCGCGCCGTCGGTGTGGAAACGGATAAAGGCGAGACAATACGTACCGCAGCCGTGGCAGCAGCGATCAATCCTAAACTTCTCTACCTCCGCCTCGTCGATCCGCTTGCTTTGCCCGACCAATTTCGGCAGCGGATGCAAATGTGGCGCTGCGGTTCCGGCACGTTTCGCATGAACGTCGCACTCGCTGAATTGCCGGATTTCTCTGCGTTGCCGGGTCGCGCGTGTGCCGAGCATCATGCGTCGGGCATCATTATCGCCCCAAGCCTTGCCTACATGGAGCAGGCCTATTTTGACGCGCGCTTATTTGGCTGGTCGCGCAGACCCATTGTCGAGTTGGTGATTCCATCCACGCTCGATGACACGCTCGCGCCACCTGGACTGCACGTTGCAAGCTTGTTCTGTCAGCATGTGGCGCCGCAACTGCCCGACGGCGCGTCATGGGATGATCATCGCGATACTGTTGCCGACCTTATGATCGAGACGGTCGATCGTTATGCACCCAATTTCCGGCGCTCGGTCCTTGCACGTCAGGCCTTGTCTCCGCTCGACCTGGAAAGGACGTTCGGTCTGGTCGGTGGCGATATCTTCCATGGTGCTCTCGATCTCGGGCAGCTTTTCTCCGCGCGTCCGATGCTGGGTCACGCCGACTATCGCGGCCCGATCCCGGGTTTATATTTATGCGCCTCGGGAGCCCATCCGGGAGGTGGCGTCACCGGTGCGCCCGGTCATAACGCGGCGCGCGAAATACTTCGCGACTTCCACCGTCGGCGTCTGCGCCGGGTGCCGTAGATTACCGATGGCCACTCTGCTTGCGCCGCCGTAGTTGCTAAGCTTCGCTCGCTCGAGCCGCGCAATCACCATGCAAGAGGGGTATCATGTTCGCAAACCCAGATGCAGCCCAACTGGTCGAACTCGCCGCCTCCATCAATCTGCACCTCAGCCACAAGGAAGCGGAACTCTATCTGCCTTTCATTCTCGATGCTCTGCGGGGACTGGATGCGTTTGTGCAATTGCGCGCTGAGGAGGCCAAGCCGCCACTGCTGTTTCCTGAGCGTAGCCCGGGCCATCGGCCGTTGCTTAGCGAGGACCGTTATCAGGCCTGGCTCTGGAAGTGCGCGATCGGCGGCACCGATCGCGGCTTGTTGGCGGGGAAGACGGTCAGCTTCAAGGACCACGTCAGCGTGGCGGGCATTCCGCAAGTGTTCACATCGCAGGCGCTGGAAGGGTTTGTTCCCGATGTGGATGCGACCATCGTCACTCGTGTGCTGGCGGCCGGTGGCAAGGTGGTCGGCAAGCACATGATGAACGGGTTCATGGGCGACTATGGCAAACCACTCAATCCGCATAACCCGCAGCGGATTACCGGCGGATCCTCGTCTGGTTCTGCGGCGGCACTGGCCGCGGGCGAAGTCGATATTTCATTCGGTGGTGACCAGGGCGGCTCGATCCGGCTACCCGCCGCGTTTTGCGGCGTCGTCGGGCTGAAGCCGAGTTTTGGCCTGGTGTCGCACTTTGCTTGCGGCTTTGCAGCCGAGCCCAGCGTAGACCATGTCGGCCCGATGGCACGCTCGGTTTCGGAGGTTGCGGCGGCCCTTCAGGCGGTGGCCGGCTACGACGACAATGACCCGCGTCAGCGCCGTAGCATCCCCGAGAGCATCGACGCACTGTCTGATCTGGATGGCGGTGTGCGAGGTGTACGGATCGGCATCCTCGAGGAAGGCTTCGCCGAACCGATAGAACCAGGTGTCGCCGAAGGCGTCATGACTGCCGTATCTACGCTGGAGCGGTTGGGTGCGGAGGTCAGCCGCATCTCGGTGCCGCAGCATGCGCAGATCGACAGCGTGTATGCCGCTCTGGTGCTCGAGGGTACGCAGGCGATCCACGACGTGGGCTTCTTCGGTGTCGGTGCGAAAGCCTACTATCCCACCTCGGTCATCACCGCGATCGACCGGATGTGGCGCCAGCACGGTGACATGCTGCCGCCGCGTACGAAGGTCAACCACCTGATCGCCGAGTTGTCGCGCCGCAATTACCATGGCGGCGTCTACGCCAAGGCGCACAACGTGCGACCCGCTTATGTCGCCGCGTTTGACCGGGCGCTGGCCAGGGTCGACGTGCTGGCGCTGCCGACCGTGCGCAACATCGCACCACTGGTGGAGGAAGAGCCGACCGACCCGACCGAGTCGATTTTGGCAAATCTCCGGCGCAATTGGATGGTGCTGCCGATGGCCTACAACACGAAGCCAACGAACTACACGGGCCATCCGGCACTTGCCGTGCCGTGCGGCAAGCTGGACGGTCTGCCGATCAGCCTGCAACTCGTCGGCAATTTCCTGGCTGAACCACTGCTGCTGCGGGTCGCGTATGCGTATCAGAAGGCGGTGGATTGGGACGCAATCACCGGCATTGCTTGATGCTACGCGGGGCAGATCCCTAGAGAGAGCCTGTAGCTTGCGTGACGTCTCGCAAAACGCTACGAAACCGCTTCTGATCGCTCCGGCGCTGCTGTAGCTCAGTGGTAGAGCACCCCCTTGGTAAGGGGGAGGTCGTCAGTTCAATCCTGACCAGCAGCACCATGAAAACATTGGATAATCATGCGATCTGCTTCTCGTTTTCTCGGCCACTTGCCTAGACAACGCATCGGCCGCGAACTCGCAGCCACTCCGGCGAATGGTGGCCATAAACCCGCTCGATCATTTCTTTGCTGTTCGCCAGGAACTTCGCGACCATCTCGAATGGCACACCACGTTGTACCATCCATGTAGCGGCCGTGTGCCGAAGCAAATGTGGGGTTACCCACGGCAGCTTCGCTCGTTTTGCTGCTGCCTGAAAACCCTGCTTGATCGATAGGATGGGCTTTCCACGGTATTCGATCACTCTGGCGATTGTCGCAGTGTCGGCCGCTCGCAGTAGCTCCAACTTGAGGTCTGCGATTATCGGCACTGTCGCGCGGCGTTTCCTTCCCCGACCTCGACCTAAGGCAATGATCCCACGCTGGATGTCCACTTGTCCCCATTCTAGATCGAGGATTGCCCCGGCTCTTGATGCCGTATAAAGCGCGAGAGCAATGAAAAGCCGAACGTGTGGACTTGCAGCACAATCCAACAGCCGATCTGCCTCATCCCTCGTGAGCCATCGATCACGAGGTGGCGGAGATTTTCTGGACGCTCGACGTAGGGGGCCACCGTTATCCATCTTTTTCGCACGCCCCATGCCAATGCCGCTCGAAGCGTTCCAAGTTCACGTATCAATGTTCCGTCCGAAAGCTCCCGTCGGTTTCTTCGGTAACGGGCTGCCGCGCCACCGGCCCCGTTCCGGCGCCGCGTCTGGACGTAACCCTGCACCTGTTCGGCGCCCAGCAAGTCGGCCGGCAGGTCACCGAGATGGGTTTTCAGCGTGGCGCAATCGTATCTGATGCTGCTGCTGTAAACTTTTGGTTGCCGGTCTGACAAATACCCATCGAGGATTTCGCCTATCGTTGGCGCAGATGGCGGCGGTGGTGTTTCCCTTCCCGCTACAAATTCCGCTAAGAAGCGACGTGCTTCCGCCGCGATTTCTGTCCGGCACGAAATCCGATGTGCGCTGCCAGCTTCCCACCATTGGACGTAGTATCGCTTACCCCTGCGTGCGAGAGAGTATTTTGGTTGCTCAGCCCTTGGACGCGGCATTGGCGCCTCTCGGTACTCACTCACATCATCGGGTCTCAATCTGATCAAGCTACCGATCCGGACGGCAGGCAAATCCCCCTTCTGGATCAGGTTGTATATGTGTTGTTTGGAGCAATCCCAGATCGCAGCTAGTTGCGCCACAGTCAGGCGGGGTTCAATTTCCATCGCACTCTCGCATAAGCCGCTACAGAGCGGAACGATTCGACCGTGTCTGGTGCTCCACCGCTGTCACTCCACCGGGTAGCAGATCAGGTAAATGCTGTGTACCCTTCACCAATCTCGATGTCTGGGGCTCAGACGGTTAATCAGCCGGTCACGTCAACATGCATTCCTTCTCGCTAAGCGTGGGAGAGATAGGCGATCGGAAGCAATGATCACACGTCAGTACGACGGGCTTTCTGAACCTCATCGGTGCGGCTCACAACACACCGGCTCTGGTATCTGCGGCCCATTGCAACTGCGGATGCTGTGCTACTATCCAGGGATGCCGCTATCGCCGCCCGCGTGAGACTCCCTCTATCGAATTCGATCCGAAGGATGTGTTTGCTGGTTACCTCACTGTGACAACGATGTGCTGGCCGAACTGGCCGGATCGAAGACCTCGTCTAGCCACGATCGGCGCCGACTTGGTTGCCGCCGTTGGTGATCAGTATGCCGAGTTTCTGTCTAAGGTAGATCGCACCCTTGCATTTCATAGGGTCCCACCACCAGAGGCGCTTCCGTACATAATCGGTGAGTGTGCAAAGGATGCCGCTCATCGGGAACTGCTGGTCAGGTTTGTCGAGGAACTGGCGCTACCGGCGATAGACGGACGCGAATTGAGCGTTGCGGCGCGGTTCTGGGGACGCATGATAATTTCGTCTGACCGAGGCTGCCCCCCGGAAGCGTTCATTTGGCATAATCTGATCAAGCCGGTTGGCGGCTGGCATGCAATGGCGGATGGTCCTTCATTCGAGAAAATCCGGCAGGACATCTCTGACGCAATCCGTGGCCATCCGATGCTGGCGGGGCTGAGCTCTTACCTTATCGCAACAACCTTTGACCACCACAAGGATATAACCCAGTCACTTAACACCACGTATCGGATCATATCAGCAACGTTTGATCATCTAAAAGTAAGCAGTGTGGATTGGCTAAAGACGCGACTCCCACTTTGGCACCCCGTTGCGCCTTTGTGGGCTGGTCTATTGGCCGAGGCGGACTGCTGGTGTCAGGCTCTACTCGACATTGATAACCTTGAGCAGGTCGCTTTCGATGTGTTCGACTTGAAAGAGCGTCGCGCGCGTCTGCTGGCCTATGCGGCTTGGTTCGCTCAATTTGTTGTCGACAAGGAGCGACCTGAACAAGTCCGTCGGAAGCGCGACCGGATCGTTCAGTTCCCCGCCACAGTTCGGCCGGTTAAACCCTGCTTACGCCCTCTCGCACCGCGAGCATTAGCGGTGGCGCGCCACTACCGATAGCGACCGCTGGTCGTAGGCCGACGCGGCGCTTCTCTACCGGTCGGTGTGGCGCAGACCTCACCGGTGTGGTCGGTCTATCGCCAACAAAACCGTGGACCTCCAGGTGTTGACCGATCATATCGCACAGCGCGCCCGCACTCGATGGGTGCGGCAGTCGCGAGCTATCAGTGATGGATAGGATATAGCATGAACAATTCAGCGACCATTACGTGAGCACGGATACAAGAAGGATATGCCGTACGCTTCAAGGCGGACCAAACCGAGTTCAACGCAGTCTTGGCTGGACTGCGCCAGTTGTAGCAGGCGCTGGAGAGTTCGGACGACGTTGCGGCGTACGATGAAGACATCCTGACCAAGGGCGGGGCCAGCAGGCGATCAGCGTTGACCAGATCGACGATCTTTGCATGAGGCTCAACACGGACGATGACCCAGGGACGGCAAAGTCTATCCATGGGGGTTCGCGGGTGATGTTCGATCTGTGGTATCGGGCATTGAAGGGAGGAGGTGTCGCGGCTGAAGATGCGAGCCGCACAGACCCCATAGCTCATGACACGGCAGGTCATCAACGCTCTGACCGAGCTTGCGGTTTGCGGCGGAAACGAACGAGGCGCGACGCAGTGCGGCCACGTCAGCTAACCGGTCGCACGGGCGGCGCCGATTTTGGCACAGCAACGACCGTTTGAAGTGGGTGCCAACCAATCCCTGGCTGGAGGAAATCGCAGAAGAGGTGAAGAGACCAAAGCGGCCTCGCAGCGTTCGGCGAGTAGCCGAACCACCATCGTCATCGCTGATCAGTTTCAGCGAACCACCTCCACTCGACGATGACCATGTCGTCCGCGTCGTGTTCGATGATCGACCAGACTGGCCTCCTCACCCAGTCCGCGCAGGGTCATACAAGCCACGGCGCTGGGGCTACTACCCGTCGCACGCGATAGCCGGTGATGAAGTGCCCAGTGATGTCGAGTATCGCTACAACACGGTCGAAGCAGCGACGACCGGGGCGCTGCAATATCTGAAGCCCTACTGGGATGACGGTTCCGCACTGGTGATCCACAATGGCGTCCGGGTATCGAACATGCCGGCCAATGCTGTGATTACCGGTTCACCGGGTTATCGCGCTCGGATTGATGCCGGCCTCTATGACATGGGCCTGGAGCAACTTCAGGCGCTCCATTTGCAAAGCGAGCGCCAGTTCGAAGCCCAGGCCGAACAGATCGCCATAAATTACGAGATTCCACTCGGTCAGTTGGTACACGCCTTCCACTTGCTTTGGGAGAAACTGCCCAGACGATCACGGCCGAAGATGAACGACTTCCTGGACGAGATGATGCCAAAGGTAAGCAAGCGAACGCGTGAGCGTCATCTCCGAGCGTTCCTTATCGTTTCATCTGAAGACTGGCCTGCCATCCTTTCGACTACCGAAGTCGAGATCACCGGAATGGGGTCAATCCTGGAGGCTGCCCGCAGATACGCCGAACCGACAGCGCCGAAAAGGCCAAAGAAGACGCCAATGAAGCAGCGGTATGTGGAGCTACGGAACCTCGTGTACGCCCGGAGATATGAGGACGCCCGACGCCTCGTGCTCCGCTTCGATGGAGAGGACGACCCTGAAGGGAGGCTGCCGATGAAGAGGCGCAATGAACGTCAGAGTGTCGTTGATGCCGAAGGTGTACCCGGACCGCGTGCCGGTCGGCGGCGTAACCGTTGCGATCTGCGGCGTCACTACGGTCCCGTGCTGGCCGCATCCTCCGCCTTCAGGAACGTTAGGCGGGTGGGCTAAATGCCCACCCGTCCAGTCAATCGTTCTTGGGGAACC
>CAWKMC010000040.1:0-354482 GCA_963850535.1 uncultured Alphaproteobacteria bacterium
GCATTGTGCAGGTCGAGATCCATCCTTGGCAGCAGATCAGGGACTACCGGGGATGCGATCACGTTCGCCGAGACACTGGACGCGACGGACCCGGATCGAGTTGGGGTTTGGGGCTCCAGTTATAGCGGAGGTCACGTTCTTGTCCTAGGAGCGATAGACCGGCGCGTGAAGTGTGTGGTCTCGCAGGTGCCACTTATTAGCGGATATGCCAACGCTTGTTGGCTTGTTCGAGCAGACCATATCGACGGGTTGCATAAACTGTGTGAGCAGGATCGTCGGGCGCGGATGCGCGGCGAGCAGCCAGCTATGATACCCGTCGTATCCGAGAATCCTGCTGGCCCTACCGTCCTACCAACACAGGGATCCTGGACCTTTTTCACGGAAACTGGCCGGAACCGCGCTCCCTCTTGGCGGAATGAGGCCAGACTGCCGGCCCGTGGAGATGTTCCTTGAGTATGAGCCCGGCAGCTACATCGGCTACATCAGTCCCACGCCGTTAATGATGATCGTCGCTCTTCGTGATCATCTAACGGTGGCGGACGAGGCCCTCGCAGTGTAACAAGAGCGTGCTCTGGCTCCCAAGGAACTGGTCATGCTGCGCGGCGGGCATTTCGACGCCTATGAATTGGAATTCGCTCCTGCACCTGATGCCGCCGCAAGGTGGTTTGCGGAGCATCTGCTGATATGACGTCCCGAGAGCAGTATCTGGCACCTGCCATTCGGCCGGTTCCCCTACTTCATTCCCGTTCCGGCTCGGCTGGCTTATATGCTACCTTGTACGGACGCGAGTCTCGATTGGCGGAGTCCCGGCTCGGGACACGGAGCGGGCCTCGTGTGGCCGGGTGAGACTTCGACTGTGCTCGCGGCACAGCTTCCAAAAGATGGTGATAGCCGCTAGCCCGCGTCATCAGCATGCGAACCACACGAGGCGCTGTCACCGGCCACCCGGCCGCCCAGAGCGGTCGGCTTCACCGTTGCTCGGCCCGGCCTCCACGGGTTTGATCTGCTGCTCGGTGACGACCCGTTCGTGGCCATCCACGGTGCTTCGCACACGGTATTGCGGCTGGTCAGCAACCAACGGGAGCAGCCGCACAATAATGAAAGGCCCATGCGGTATAAACGCATGCGGCCCGCCAAAGGGGCCACAACAGTCTGCCCCACCTTGAAGCTGTGGTAAGGCATCCAGTGTATATGGTGTGACGCCGTATCGAGCGGTAGAGGGTCCTGCTGCGGAGCCTCGGAGACAGCCCTGGCAGTGTCCTGGCGCCGGCTGAGCCGAGCAATGCCCGCCATGGCCGCCAGAACCATCAATTGGTAGTTTTGGAACAGCGTTTCAGCGCCATCCGATAAATACCGGCGCCATGTCCGATCTGCCGACCCTCGCCACCACCCTATTGGCCAACTTCGCCACCGTCCGTATCCCAAGATATGAGGGCCTCTGGACGTCGCCGGTCGCCACCCCTGGCCCAGGCTCCGCCCCAGCTTGCTGTGATCGCCGTAGCAGGCGAGTCCTTGATCCTGGGCTGCCATCGCCAATGCCTCCATTCTCGTCTGTTGGAGCAAGGTCATCGCGCCTTCTTCGATCGCATTGAGGGTGGAGGGCCAGACGGATGGCGGCTCCACTTCTTCTGTCTCGATCCTTCAGCCCTCAGCGTGTTGCGCGATGTCGGCGTGGAGAGTTCGGTCCAGGTGATCCAGCGAAATTTGATCCGAGGCATTCGTCCTGCGCCGGCTACGTCAAATGGAGAGGACTGGTCATCTTGGCAGGCCCAGACGAATGGTGGGACTGGAACTCGTGGATCGAGTAGAACTCGGTTGTCATACAGCCATGAATTGCACCTGGATCGATGGCGACCGAAACCCCGGAATTCGTTGCCGTCCGGAAACTTGTGATATAATCTTGCAACGATGACGCGCATTGCAATTTACGCCCGCTCCTCGCCTGATTGCTCCCTTTCCGCAGATCAGCAGATCGACGAACTGAAGAGGATCGCAGCGGAGCGCGGATGGGCGGTCGAGCATGTATTCATGGACCACCCGACAGCGGTGAAAAAGGGCCAGGATCGGCGACCAGGAGAATTGGCACTGATCGACGCGATCCGATCTGGTGCTATCGAGAAGGTCCTGATGTGGTCGGTTTGCAGGATCGGGAAATCGCTCACTGAGTTGGTCGGTTCCTGGAGACCTGCCGTTCGGCCGGCATTGCCGTATATCTCGACCAGGAAAAGATTGATAGCGCGAAGACGAATGGCCTGTCGCTGTTCGACGTGTCCAAGCTGCTCGCTCTATTCGCGCATTGCAGGCATTACACCTGATACCCGGTGCCACATACGCCGATGACGTCATTCCAGATGGTGGACCGATAGCTCAATGGCCCTCAGCACGCGTTTGGCTGGCTGGCGTGCAACGGACACTGAAACAGGCCAACCTTCTGTTTCTCGATCCTGATAGTGAATTAGAGCCCGCCGGATTTTGTCCCACAGCGTTGAAGTCGGGCAAGAGCATCATGCTCAGCGAGCTACGAGAACTGGCAATGCGGGTGGTGTCTGATCGTCTATCACCACCTGTCTCGACGAAAGGCGGCCATTATGCCGAAATGGAACGCTTTGCTGCGCGGCTTCAAGCGAGCGGCTTTTGCCACGGTGGATGCACTTTACTTCCTGCTCGATGCGCCTACCGATATTCGGCATCGTGCTGAAGCGATCGAGCAACATCGGGAAGGGATTGATTAAGTGGCACCAGGAGTTAGGTTCGGGCATGCCTGCCCCGACTAGGCTGATCCAGTGGCATCCTATCCAATGGCTGGTCCTCGCAGCAGAATTTGTTAGCATTTATCAAAAGATATCTCGCAGTTACAAATCTCTTGCGGACTGCTTTCGCGCAGGATTAGCGTTCTCACCGCATCGCACGTGACGAACAAACTAACGCGATAATGCAGGGGAGGCGTCCACATGCTGCGTTGCATGACGCACGGGCTGCTGCTCACCGCGCGGCTCGCAGCGCCAGTTTCTGCTAGCGTTGTAACAAGGTCGCCGCAAGGACCTTAAAAATCAGGATGGCACTACTGTGATGCCGTCGTTGGTCTGCGCCAAGATGGCGGCGCAGAGCAGCTACCAAAGAAAAGGGGAGGAAGTCATGGGTAAGTTCTCTGGCAGCCCGGAGACGTTCCAGATGACTCGATCGGAACGTTCACAGATAGCAGTTTTCCGACAGGCTGGCTTGACGTGGCGCAGGTAACTGGGGAATCAACGTCACCCCAGCCGTCCGCAGTGGTAATCCAGACGACAGACGCGTTCGGTCATGCAACCCAAGCGTTAGCGACCTTTCCTGCCGTAGCCCTCAGTCAAGGTATCTATCGTCCAATCGACCCAGCAGACTTCTACAAGACGCAAGCGGACGTTCGCGTTGACCAATTTAGCGATTTCGATACGGCAGTCGCTGTGGAGGACCCTAGCAACCCCGGTTTCCTCATTTGCGGCTGTCCGGTCGGGTTCGAGAGCGCACTGGACTGGCCAATGGCCGTTGGCTTTTCCTTCCTCGACGGTAGCATTGATCCTGGCGACGCACCCGGCGCCGGCCTTACTGCGTCGGCAGAGACCCAAACTTGGCACCTGTTTGCAGGCACCGCTAACATCGTCGCCAATATTGATCTTGGTGTATCGGTTGAAGTAGGGAAATGGTATCATGTCGAGACTGATTTCCATGCCGCTAATGGAATCTTACATGGTCAGATTACTGACATCGGGAGCGGCGATATTTTGGGCGATAAGATGGTGTTCTTGCATGATCCCCAGTATACCTTTGCCCATGGGAGTGGCGCATACGATCCGAGCGTCGATGGTGTGTTCAACGCCGAGGCGTACAACGATGGCGAAGTGTCGCTTAGCCACACCAGTGACCCGACATTGACAAAGCCTGGACTTGCTGTGATCGACAATATCGACTCCTCAAATCACCATTCAGGCAGCATTACCCTTGACGCTGCCAAAGTGTGGGACAGCATGTGCGCTGGACAGGGATGACGTTAGCCCTCCAAAGGTTATCGGAAGGGCGGCGTGAGCGCGATCTCAGCGCCGCCAGCGCAGACGATAAGGCTATCGAGGATCGGGTGACGATTGCTGGGTCCGAGCCGCCCGCGCCTCAAACAGTCGTTGTTCGCCAGCGACGGAGACGAGGGCGCCCCCTACCAACGAGCTTCGGCGCCGAGCGCGTCAGTAAAATCTAACAGGGAGGGAAACATGGTCGCGCCACGAGGCGTCTTCCCCGCTATTCTGCTCACCGCTGTCTCTCAGATCGGTCTCCACAGTGCCTTTGCGGCCGAGAGCAATGCCGTCATCACGTGGAATGCCAATGCGGGCGTAGCCGCCGCCAAAGCCTGCATGGGACCGGACGGCTCTGACGAGCCATTCCACGAAGGACGCATGTATGCGATGATGCACATCGCAATTCATGATGCGCTCAACGCAATCGATCGCAAGTACCAGCCCTACGCCTATGACAAAAAAGCTAAATCAGGAACGTCCACCGATGCCGCAATCGCAACAGCGGCACACGATGTTCTGGACAACGCCATCAAGGCATTGCCAGCGTACATGTACAAGAAGGAGTGCATTGACGCGGGTACGGCTGCCGTTGAGGCGGCTTACAAGGCGGCCATCGATGCGATACCAAACTCATCCGCCAAGAAACAAGGCATCGCTCTCGGGCAGGAAGCAGCCGCAGCGATCCTCACCAAGAGAGCGAACGACAATTCCGATGGGCAAATGATCAACAAGGATTGTCCCAAGCAAGCTGAGCCTGGGCAATATCAGTGTGTCCCAGGCTTCCCGTTCACTGTCTTTGAGGCATGGGAAAAGGTCACCCCGTTCACCCTCAAGGACGCTGCTCAATTCCGCCCAGGGCCAAACTACGCCATCACCGACGCCAAATTTGCTGCCGACCTCGACGAGGTGAAAAAGCTGGGTGGCGACGGCAAGACGACTCCGAGCGCCCGTACACCGGAGCAGACCGAGATTGCGCGGTTCTGGGTGCAAAGCTCGCCGTTCCAGTGGAGCCGCATCGCCCGCACGGTCGGGGCTGAGAAGGGGCTGAATACGTGGGAGAGCGCACGTCTGTTCGCCATCCTCGACATGGTACTGGCCGATGGCTACATCGCCATGGTGTCGGCCAAAAACCACTATAACTTCTGGCGCCCGGTCACCGCGATCCAGGCCGGAGGGGATAAAGACTGGACACCGTTGGTGCCAACACCACCCGACCAGGACTATCCCTCAGGGCACTCGATTGAAGGCGGCGCGGGAGCCGGTGTGTTGAAAGTGTTCTTCGGCGACCAGACCACCTTCAAAGATTGTAGCATCACCACCCCAGCGGGAACGCGATGTGGCGAGCCTGGGCAGATTCTGCGCACGTATACCTCTTTCTCGCAGGCCGCAGAAGAGAACGCTTACTCGCGCGTTCTTGTCGGTTTCCACTTCCGCAACGCAACTAAGGAAGGGATGGCCTACGGCTACAAGATTGCCGAACAAGCTGTGACCCTTCTACCACCCGTCCGGTGAGGAGGTTGATCATGCCGACAATGATCGCAACACATCGGGGAGTGGCGATTGCAATGCATCCCGCGCGTGATGCACGAGCATCAGATTATCCCTGAGGAGAAGTCGAAGGACGAGGTTTGGCAGGTGCTGGGCTGGCCTTACGGAACGAGTGTTGCTATGGCCCGGATCGTGTGCTCGGGAATGTTTGATCGGCTGCCGGACATGAAGATCGTTACCCACCATCTGCGAGCGATGATCCGCATTTCGAAGGCCGAGTGGGGCCATTATGGGATCAGCTTCGTACTCTGTAATGTCGGATGATGATTAGGATCCTCGCTGTGATGAAAAGGCGGAGCTTTCCTCTCTGATTGGGGTGTCTGGTGTCAAGCTGTTCCTCGTGCCATCAGCCATTCCCTGTGGGTTACTCGCTTCTCTTCGCGGTCGGCGCGTGGCCGCCGCATCATTACCTGCGCGACTAGCAGTGAGCATTGCCAAAAATAGCCCTCAACCCTAACCACCACAAAGAAGCTAAGGGAGAACATTGTGAAATATGGCAAACAAGTTATGCTTGTGTGCACGGCTGGTGCCTTAATAGGCATATTCGCAGTTGCGAACGTAAAAGCTCAAATAAGGACACCTTCCTAATGTCGTTATCGAAATTGACGAAATGCTAGATGCTGATGCTTTTGCGAAAGCGGTTTCTGCCGCTGGACCAGATGCGACGCTGTATAGCGGCGGTCGCCTTATCATTCGTAGCGCGCAGCCGATTGCCCTAGACGGTGCTGCTCCCCCAAGCCGTTTGGTTGTGGTCGCCTTCGATACCGAGGAGAAAGCCAGAGCATGGCGAAACTCGGCAGCCATAATAGAACTGAACGCGGTGCGCCTAAAGACGACGAAGTCGCGGTCGTTTTTGGTGGATGGTCTCCCTAACTAGCGTTCCTTGAGAACGGCTAAGCGGCGATCTACCCTCACGAGATAGGATGCCGCTGCTCCATCTTGGCGGCGGCATCTCCCGACGACTGGTCACCGAGATAAAGCTGGCGAGTGACAACCTAGCAGGCGGACGTTGCGGTGAGGAGAATGGCGGAACCGGATCGGGCGCAACGCAATGTTGGCTCACCGTGCCTCCTATAATCGGCTCGTCATGCCTTTGGTGCCAAGCTGTGTGCCGGCGCCCTGTGGTTCGTCAGAAGTCGGTCGAACGGCACCAATTGTATCCCGCGCTGGTTGCCCTGACGACTTCACGCTATCGGCCCTGTCACATCGCCGCGGGCGCGTCCACGGACAAGGGGCGGGTGAACCTGTCGGACATGGCGAAGGCGATTTGACGGACGACCACACTTCCGCGAGCGCCTGATTTCGAACTCTTCGGGCGAAGAAGACATCGCGCACTCGGCGCGTCAGCGAGACTAAGTCGGATCACCATGATTGCTTGAACCAGAAGATCAGGCGGCTGACCAGGGCAATTATCCTAGGCCATCTGCCTGACCACCGCTAGTCAGTTCCGCAGGCGGAGATGGCCTGCACACAGAGAGACATCATCTGCCCGCCTTCTGACTCGCAGCGACATACCCGGTAAGCCAAATTTGCGGCAGTGATCGTCAAGGCGAGCGCGAATTGTCCTCGGCTACGCGTTCGGTCCAGACCGCTATCGGAAGGATGGCCACTGGTAGACGCATTGGTGATGAGTTTGGGATCGCCGCCCATACATCCGTGCAGACGACGAAGCGCGCTTCGGGTGAGGGGCCTAGGTGCCCAGCAGGACTTCCCTGGCGGTAGCTCAACTAGTTGCCTGAATTCTCTAGGAAGAATCCAGATGAACTGCCGTTTGTTCCTAGTGATCGCCTCGTTGTTGACAGCTACGCCCGCCTTCGCGGTTGATACGTCGAATTGGGTTGTTGGTACATGGACGCTGGTGGAGGCGATCCAAACCGAGACTGGCAAGCCGTATATGGGGACACAGCCGCTCGGTCAGTTGATATTCGAACCAGACGGACGATTTTCCAACATCCTGCTGCGCTCCGACCTTCCCAAGTTTAAACAAAAACAACCGCAATGAAGGCTCGTCTGACGAGAATGCAGCAATGGTGCACGGCAGTATCGCTACTTCGGCACCTATGTGTTGGATAGTGCTACAGCTCAAGATGCACATCGATGCGAGCACTTTCCCGAATTGGACCGGCACCGATCAAGCCCGTACCGTCCACCAGACCGGCAATCAATTGGTATGGGAGAATGCAGCGGCATCAAGCGGCGGTGGAAAACTGAGGCAGGTCTATGACCGAGTGAAGTAGGCTGGTGGGCTGATCGCAGAAGTAGGATCGAACCCCAATTTCGAGGCGGGGCGGAGTAGCGCCCGTTGTGTTGATCCAGGTCAATGCGCGGCGTAGGTTCCACCTTTTCGGGGACGATGCAGACAGAGTGTTCGCCGAGTGCGGTATACGTTGGCACGGATGATGCATGGACTTGCCAGAAAAGGGCGTCGAGCGCCGTCCAGCGGAGTCGCGAGTGGCGCTGAGTGAGCGGCATGGATGAGCATCAGCGATACTGGCGCCAAGGGCAAGTGGCGGTGCTAGGAAATCTGAGCCTCGCTGCAATTGAACACTTCCGCAGCACTGAGGGAGGGGTGATTCATTTGATCGGCCTATCCGACCTCGATGCTATCCTTGCTGCCGTGCGAAACTGTGGCACCCGTGATCCAGGATTAGCCGAACCGTTCGGAGACAGCCTCGCAATAAAGCCGGTCAGTGGCAGCACTCCCTCTCAGATGATCTCGGACTTTCTGCGGGATACTTCCTCGCGTATCCGCGGACACACGGCATCTTCTTCTCTCCCCTCAGCACTATGCCAGCGTTGCGGTGCTTGGGCGCGAACGGGCACACGCTGAGAGCGTGCTTGCTTCCGGAGACCGTTACGTTCAGGACGCGGCACCGGAAGCGGAGACCGTCGATAATTGTGGCCGCGGCGGGGACCACGCCCATAACGATCGTGCCGCCCCCCCATGCGTCGGTCGAACTGGTCGGGCCTGAGCGATGGCCTTTAGACTGACCAAGGCAGAGCGACGGACGAAGGAAGCTCACATTGAGACTCTGCGTGAAGCAGAGAGGAACTTACAATCGGTCATCGACAGCTATGCCGAAGCTATGAAGAAAGCTTCTAATTGGGTGCAGGAGGTCGCCGAAGCGCGTCGCCAAGAGTTCAACAGCAGGAGCACTCGTTGGCGGGATAGCGTGGCAGGCGAGCGTGTATCGGAATGGATCGATAACTGGGAGCAATACGAACCGGAACTGGTTGAGCTATCCAGCGAGGCGGCAAGTGACGCACTGGATCAGTTGCCCTATGAGCCGGACTAGCCGCCACAACAGGACATTGGTTGCTGATCAGGGTATCCAAGGTGACGTCCTTCGTCACCCCGTTCAGGGCGGCAAGCCAGCCGCCACCGCTCCAATGGCCGGGTGGATCGAATTCAAAGTTCTCTGCCGCTATCCACGACCGGGAAGAAGCCGCAAGCCATACTCGCGTCAGTGGTCGTCAAGGCAGGCGCGGATCGTCAGGCGCAATGGTGGCGAGGCCGGGACTACCACCCATACATCCGCGCCGTTGGCGATCTGGTGCGAATCATGGATGTCATCCGAGTATGGATTCATTGGTTCCGAAAGTCCGAACTGTTAACGCACTGTCGTCGCGCTACGCCGTCGATTCTGCTTGCCGACGACCTGACGAAACTGCCAAAACGACCTCCGGATCGCGAGTTTCGTCAGGTCAGCCACGTGCCGAATTGTTGGGTCTGCAACACCCCGCTGCCGCCTGCGAAAACGGACCGGGCGACCACGTCGGTATTGCTCACCGCGATGTCGGCAAGCCCGCTATGAGGGGCGTGGTAGCCGTAAAAATGCGATGCGCATCATTCATGGCGATTGCCTCGCATTCCTGCCGACGCTGCCTGACAAATCCATACACTGCTGTATCAGCAGCCCGCCGTACTTCAACACTGCGCAACTACCAGACCGGCGAATGGGTCGGTGGTGATCCGGCGTGCGAGCATGTCAGCGATCGGCCGCTATTATACCATGCGTGGCGCCAGCACAGCGTCCGGTGAAGCGTTCACGACGGCCGGAGAACAGAATGCCGCCCGACTGAAGAAAGCTCGCTGGCGCGAACGTGGGCGCTGCCAATGCGGTGCTGAATGGATCGATCACCAGATCGGCCTGGAATCCGACCCCGAGGAATACATTGAAAAGCTGGTCGAGGTGTTCCGCGAAGTTCGGCGCGTGCTGCGCGACGACGGCACCGTTTGGCTGGTCTTGGGTGATAGCTACAGCACAGTGCGCCGCCGGGTAACAGAGCCGGCTCGGCCAAGTGACCTGGACTATCGAACAGCGCAGAGTATCGAATGCGCAATGACAAGCGCCACAGCGTCGGTGATGGCGTTGCAAGCCGAAAGACCTGATCGGTATTCCTTGGCGTGTCGCCTTCGCACTGCAAGCGGATGGTTGGTACCTGCGGAGTGCGATCGTCTGGCAAAAGTCATCCGTGTATGCCGGAAAGCGTCAAAGATCGACCCACCAGTCGTTATGAGCACGTGTTCCTGTTGGCCAAGAGCGAACGCTACTTCTACGACGCGACGCCATCCGCGAAGCCGGCAGCACCAACAGCCACGGTGGTGCCGTACCTGGGCGACAGTCGCAAACCCGGAAAATGGCAGCGCGACACGTCGCCAGATCAGCAGGAGAACTTCGCCACTATCGGCGAGAACGACGTAACTGCCGCGATGTGTGGACGGATCAATCACCAAGCCATTCCAAGGCGCACACTTCGCGGTCATGCCGTTGGAGCTTGCCGAACGATGCGTACTGGCTGGCACGTCCGAACGTGGCTGTTGCGCCGCTTGTGGCGCGCCATGGTGCCGTGTCACGGAACATACAGACGAGGTCGATACGAGCCACAAAGGCAACTTTCTGAACGCGGGCAAGACGGCCGAGTACCAAGGCAACCGATCGCAACAAGGTCCTCGCTATCGCCGTCAGACGGTCGGCTGGCAACCATCCTGCCAATGCAACGCCGATGTGGTCCCTTGCACCGTACTCGATATGTTCGGTGGCGTCGGCACCACGGCGCATGCGGCACTCAAACACGGCCGAGACGCCATCCTGATCGAACTCAACAGCCGATTACATCCGGCTCGCCGAACAACGCCTAGCCGAATATCTGCATCCGGCGATCAAGCTTGCCGCCGACTGAGGCTGTCGGCCGTCGTTCCTGCCGCAGTCGCTCTAGGCGGCGGCACTGATCCTCAGAGGGTCTCAGTCGGTGCGATGGTTAGTTCAATCGGCCGGATCATCGTGGGGATGGCCCTTCGACGATCCGTCGCGTGATCGCAAGATAATCCGGCGCAATGTCCATCATGGCGACGATCTCGTCTGCATAGTTGGCATGCAGAAACGCCTCAAACCGCTGGGTGATATAGAAGTGCCGCGACCGTCTACCACTAAAGTCCGTTGGAGCGCCGCGTTCCGTGTACACCTCATCGCGGAACCGTTCATAGTCGGATTGCTTGCTCTCCTTGAAGGCGTACCACCGCTTGCGTCTGATGAGCATGCACGCGTGCTCGAATTCCTTTTGTTCGTCTAGGAGCGGCAGCAGAGCGGCTTTGCGAATGGCGTTCCGTGCGTTGATCTCCGACCGTATCGCCTCCCCATCCACCGTCCAGATATTCATGGGTCGTCCTTCTGTCCCGCACCTGTTCTATGGCTCTATGCCGCCAGTGCCGCCATATGCGGAGATGGTAAAGTCTGGAACTATCTGCCGCAGGATGCACTAACCCCTCAAGCTGCCTTGGCGTAGATGGTCGTTCCGCGTTGGTCGTATGTGTAAATGACTGAGCCGAAGCGCACGGTCACTGTGGAGCCGGTGAACCCAAGCAGTCCGTCGTTGGGTCCGTTCCCTCGGGCCTTCAAGAATAACGTCTGCCCCTGCTCGTCGAAGACAAAGATGCAAGACTCACGCTCGATTGCGCTTCCGATTGCCATGACTGATCTCCTATCTGCTTGGTCCTGTGCTGGATGATTGCGCTAAATGCCCCAGTTCTCGAATTATCCATTGGGCTAATAGAAAGCCGTCGCCGACGCAGGAAGACTGTCGGGGACAAGCTACAGTTGTCCCAGAAGCCCGCTAGACGGGTTTCGCAAAAACGATCTATTCCGGATGCCCAAGGCACAGGCTCGATATGCTGAAGAACTACGTGTTCTGAGCAATGCAAAACTGTATCCTAAAACCCCTTCCCGATTGGGCGGCTATAGATGAGTTTTGGGAGACTTCGATGCTGGTGGGTTATGCCCGCGTCTCGACCGACCTTCAGACCACCGATGGACAGATCGACGCGCTGAAGGCTGCCGGCTGCGAGCGGGTGTTCCAGGAATCGATCAGTGGCACCCGTGCCGATCGCCCGCAGCTTGCCGCAGCATTGGAGTATGCCCGTGAAGGCGATGTGCTGGTGGTCGCGCGGCTCGACCGTCTGGCGCGATCCATGCGGCAACTCCTGTCCACCATCGAGGACTTGCAGGCGCGCGGGATCGGGCTGCGGTCCCTGCACGAGAACATCGACACGACCAGTGCCGCCGGGCGACTGATCCTGCACATCTTCGCCGCTCTCGGTCAGTTCGAGGTGGAGCTACTGCGCGAGCGCACCCGAGCCGCTTTGGCAGCCAGCCGTGCCCGTGGTCGGGTTGGTGGTCGACCTCCGGCATTGGATGCCATGAAGGTCACGGCGGCGAAGGCGATGCTTGCTTCCGGCACCATGACGGCTGCCGAAGTGGCGCAGCAGATCGGGTGCAGCCCCTCGACGCTGTATCGGCATTTGCCGGGTGGACGTGCGGCCGTTGCCAAGCGGAGTGTCGGCCGATCATTGACGGCAACTGGCTTCGGCGAGCCGATCTGAAGGGGCCCACATTACGACTTACTGCTCGGATAATCTGAGACCAGATGGTCGCGTGCGATCTACCGGTCTAGCTGTTAGGAGTGGCACTGCCGAGAGGAGACAGATGGTCGGGTGAGTCCACCGGGTCTAGCTATTAAGGGAATCTTAATAGCTAGACCGCTAGCCCACATCCTCGTCGGTCGCCTAATCGGCATAATGGGCTGGCCACGTCCAGCGATAGCGCGCGGCGTCGGGTTCGGCATTTGCCGGCCGCGAACGCGGCAAACCCAGGTCGATCACCTCGCCATCGATCACCAGATGCAGTCGCCATTCATGCGAGATCGCGGCCGCTTGCTCGAAGATTTGCCTGCGCGGACCAGCAGTCAAGTTGAGACAGCCGACGTACTGTGCGTCTGTGCCCAGGTAATCGAGGTTGGCGCCCAGGTGTTTGCGCGCATAGTTGGTGTTCGGCTGGAACATCGTCATCTGTTTATTGCCGTGATTGCCCTCCGGGTGCCGATAGCACTCGTCGCGCGGACAGGACCAGACGTAGAGCTTCAGGCGGAAGTTGTCGAAGGTGGCTCGTTTGCCGCGTGCCTTCAGGGCGGCGTTCCTGTGCCGATTATCGAAGAACTGCGCGGTGATCCTCGTGATCGACCCGGCTGGCGGCAGCACGGCCGACGCAGGTGGACGTGGCGAGATCGTCGCCGGAGGTCATCGATCTCGCGCGAATAGGCCCTGAGGTACTGATCGAAGCGACGGAATTTCTTGTCGGCCACATCGGCGAAGCGGCGAATCCAAGTCCTCCGTGTTGGCTGTTGCTTTAGCCAGGGCCGCTGCCACGAGGGCATCCACCTCGCCGCGCGAGTAAGTTTCCTCGATGGGCGGCAGATAACGCCGGTTCGCGGATTGTTCGGTGATGTTCGGTAGCATGCTGCCCATATAGGTGCTCCGATGATGCACGGCAAAGGTCAACTGTGCAGTGCAGTCGCCAGCCCGGCATCGTCGCCATAACCTGCGTCCAATGTCGCTCCGACATGCGCCAACCGACCGAGGTCTGGCTTGGGATTGCAGGAGTATTCGACTCTCGGCGACATGAAGTGGACGCTGCGCACGAGGCGACATTGCCGACAGCGACCGACATTGTGCGTCATGGTCCACTCGATTGCGGTTGCGGACAGGATGGAATGGACGAAGCCCACCTGAAAATTTGAGGCGGATGGCGGGCTGGCGCGCCAGCCGCAAAGAAAGCTGAGCCGTCGAGTTGCATTCGTCACCGGCATCTTTTACGCCGCGCCCCACCACGACTTCGGTCGTGGCCTTCATGTGGTTCAAGCCGGCCGGCACCGCGTGAATGCCAGCACGTGGGGTCCCCGGCCCCGGACTTGGCTACGCCGACAGCGCAAGCATCAGCGTGGCTTTAAATGATGCACCATCGAGCTTCGGCTCGATGGTCGGGGGTTCCTTGCCCCGTCGCAGCCCAACGCCTTCGGGCAAAGGCTGCATGTGGTCAGGCCGCCGCCACTTAATGGCGGCCAAGCCGTCGCCAGATCATCGGCGACGGTGACGACAATTTTGCATGCGAGGTCCACGGCCTCGGACTGACAGATGGATGGGCGCTGCGCGCAGCAGGAGTTTGGGCAGCAGGAGTAAGTGAATGGCGCTACCCTTCGATATCAAAAAGAACCCGACGTTCGTCGGCATGCAGGCCGGGGAACGCGTCATCACTCAAATAGTGCAAGGGCGAAAGACCCTCGGACTGATCGGCGGCGGCAGTGCCGTCGGGAAGACTTACAAGGTCCGCTCCATTGCTCGCCGACATGGTATCAAGCAGGTCATCGAACGACGGCCAGACAACGCAGAGGCGATGGTCCAAATCGTCTACTTGTACCGAGACCACCCGTTCATAGTACACAACGAATGCGATCACTTGTTCCGAAATGAGCGATCGATCAATGTCATCAAGTTGCTGCATGAAGAACCAAGGGCATGCGATCTCTGGACCAGAGCCAGCCACCAAAACCAGAAATACCGGGAAAGCGAAAGCGGACGGTATGATCCCTCGATACCGCCGCCATACTTCCTGGTCGGCCGAATGGCTCGTCAACTGTTCACCTGCAACCTGAACTACCGCGACCCAAAGGTCATCGCGCAGCTACCCCAGGAGCATTGGGCGGCACTCATCCGCCGTGGCATCGATCCGGTGTGGATACCAGTCGATGGTCGATACGGTCTCGACTTATTCGAATATACGATCTGGTTAGCCAGTGAAGGTCGGATGCTGCGGAGCCATCAGATTTGACTACGCAACTAGCCGTAAGGCCATCAACTACTACATCGCCCACGTCCATCACCTCATCGACATCACCCCGGCCCGGTTGATCATGATCGCCGAAGAGTTCCGCGATACGAAGGACCGGGTGCTGCTGGAAAGCAATCTCAACGGCATGCTGGAGGCCGAGGACAAGCGGCCGAAGCTTAAGCTGGAACAATCTATGATCCAGGTGTTGCTGTGGCCAGCGCAGAGCGCAATCCCATGCTTGGAAAGCGGAAGGCCCACCAACCGCCGCCCAAGCCGCGTCCGACGGGGCCACAGATCGGACCGATCTCTCCACCCACTACAGCGGCGCCATCGCCAGAGCCCGCATCGACACGAGCAGTGCTAGCCGGCCGATTGATCTTGCACATCTTTGCCGCTCTCGGTCAGTTTGAGGTGGAGCTTCTGCGCGAGCGACCCGCATTGCTCTGGCCGCTAGTCGTGCCCGTGGCCGAATTGGTGGTCGGCCGCCGGCATGGCATTGATGCCATGAAGATCACGGCGGCGAAGGCAATGCTGTCGTCTGGAACAATGACCGCCGCGAAGTCGCCCGGCAAGTGGGGTGCAGCGCTTCATCTGTATAGGTATGTGCCGGATGGACCACTGTGGTTGCTTCGGCCGAGACCAGGATATCGGCGATCACCTGATCTTCACCGGCTGCATAGTCGGCTGCATGCAGAGGTGATCCGCGATGAGTTTGGCAATCCCATAATGGGATGCGTGCGCCTCCGGGTCAGCGGAATCGGCTTTGCTCTGCACCTTCGATCCGGCGTGTGAGACAAAATGTCAGGTCGGGTGGGATCACTCCCAGCCGTCTCGAAGTCGATCTCGCACCGATGTTGAGGCACAAGCCACACGGACGAGCAACCGCTCGTCGCACGGATCATCATGGCCGATGATCCTGGTTACCGGCGTATCGCCGACCATCTGCTCAAACCGGAACCAGTCAACAGGATCGATATTCACCTCGGCCAGCACCGGGTAGCCACGTGGCAGCCGGACGTCTGTCGGCTGAATGTCGCGGTATCTCATCGGGTCTCGGCTCCCACAGCCAAAGGCGGCGTAGGCGTTGGTATCGGGGTCGGCACCAAGTCGGCCGGGCTGGTCATCTGATCGGCCGTGGTCGCGCAGGCCAGTCCCCTGCACCTCACTGGGCCGAGCCCGACGGCTTTCCGGAGGACCAAGCAGACGATTTCGCCCACCCTGGCCCATACTTCGTCGGGCGGGTCGATTATCGTGCCGAACGTTGCGAGGGCATCGCCGGACATAGGGATCATCAGGAACACGTCCATCTCGATACCCGCCTCTTTGAGCGCCTGCTTCACCTCCTGGGTGATGTCGGGCAGCAGGTTTCGGGCTCTCGCCCGGCGAGCCATCACGCCCCCATCGTCTTCGATCCATTCCTCGGTAATTTCCATTTGCCGCCATCCATCCATTGGGTCTGGCGTATTTATCGATCCGCAGCGACAGCCCTTCCGGCAGATGACGCTCGTCCTGGCCGAATCGCCGCTCCACCAGACTGTTCAGCCCGATCACCCAGCCCAGGTCGCTGTCCCGGCGATGTGTCTGGAATCAGGTGGTTCTGGATACGCCTGTGTGCGGTCGGAAATCGCCCAGAAAAGGCCGGGTCTTCAGCCAGACCTGCGAGCAGGATTTCTGAACACCGTACCTATAAGAGAAGAGGCGTGACGGTGACGGCCCGACTGGGGGGAGCAGCGCGTCCGTCCCCGCGCAAAATTGCCGGCGGTCGCCGCGATGTCACCCGCTGTCTCGGTAACCGACATACTGCTTCTCGTCGATGATGTCCGATCCAAGCAGGTCGTTGATCACTCGCTTGATGCGGCTGCGTTCGTCGTTGTTGCGGTATATCGCTCGTGCCAATTCGATGAACTCTGCGTCGAAAGCCTGTGCCGCTTCCTTCCGGCGGATCGCGTCCTCGATATCCCACAGCGATCGGTTTATTGCGGCAAGCTCGCCACGCAACGCGGCAAGCCCTGGCGGCACATCCACTGCCACCTCGGCCCGCAGCAGCGCCAGTTCATGTGCCGCATTCCGCTGTGCCATAGGCGCACTCAGCCGTTCGACCTTGATCTCCAGGATGGTGATCTTGTCGATCAACTCGCCCCAGGAGACCGGCACGCGCGGCATTACAGAGATGCTGCGATGCTGGCAAAGACACTGGCCCAGTCCCCACGCTTCGGCTGCCGGAACAGCCGCATTGTCGGGTACCAGAGGCACGTCTCGCCTTGCAGCAGCCAGCGCCAGTCCGGCACGTGCTGCAATGCCACCCACACCGGCCTCCCAAGCGCACCCGCGAGATGTGCCACCGACGTATCAGACGTGACGATCAGATCGACGCACTGCATCACCGCTGCCGCGTCGAGGAACGCCTCGGGACCCGCGTCGAACTCCTCGCCCAGCGTCTCGATCCGCAGCCCTTCCGGTAGCGAGCGCAAGCTGATCAACTCCGTGGTGCTTTTGCAAACTGATCAGCCGCACACCGGCACCTGCGCCAGGGGCAGAAACTCGCGTAGCGGCTAATGATCGTCCGCGCTCCGCTGCGGCAGTCGGGTTGCCTTGCCAAGCGATGCCGATTCGTCGGCCATGCGTCCCGATACGCGCTCGCCACGCAGCCACCCGATCGGCATCGGCGGCGAGGTAAGGCGGCGACGGCGTGTCCATGCCCAGTAAGTGCGGCAGGCTGAGCAGTGGACACCAGACATCGAATGGTGGCAGCGCCTCGCCCACAGTGACGATCCGCCTCTCGTCTAGCACGCCGCTGAGCAGATGTCGCAGCCCCGGCTGCACCTCCAGCACCACCTCGCCGCGCTGTGCTGCCATCGGCGACATATCGGCAGAACTGGATGGTGTCGCCCAGCCCCTGCTCTGCCCGGATCAGTAGTGTGCGCCCGGCCAGGGCTTCGCCGTTCCAGCGCGGCTGCGTGCATGTCGGTATCCGCGCTGCGCCGGCCTGGAACCGCCACTCATATTCCTGCCAGCCCGGCTCGAACTTCCCCGCCAGAAGCAGGACGACGCCCAGGTTCAGGTGCAGCACAGGATCGTTGGGCTGCCCGCGCAGCGCAGCCCGATAACACGCCTCCGCCTCGTCGAGCCGTGCGAGTTCCTTCAACACGCTGGCCAGATTGCCTTGTGCCACCACATCCGTTGGCTGGCGCTTCACCGCCTGACGCAACGCGACCAGCGCTTCCTCCAGTTGCCCGGCCTGCCGCAACGCCAGCCCCAGATTGTTGTACGCGTCCTGAAGGTCGGGCTTGTACCGAACAGCGGCCCGGCAAGCCGCTACCGCCTCCTCCACCCGTCCTAGATCGCTCAGGATGTTGCCCATCACCTGATACGCCTCGGCGCAGTTCCGCTTCAGCCGCACCGCCTGCTGGCAGGCTGCCAGCGCCGCATCTAATTGGCGCAGCGCCGTAGCGCTGCGGCCCTGTTGACGTGGAACATCGCCATCGATGGCTTGAGGGCTATCGCTTGATCGATGCAATCCAGAGCCGCCTGCGGCTGGCCGCATTGCGTCGCAAGGACGCCGAGCATGTGCAGGCTATCAGCATGGCCCGGCGAAGCGGCAAGCACCTCTCGGTAGACCTGCTCTGCCTCTGCAGGCGACCAGTGCGATGTAGTCGCAGGCCGTTCTGAAAATACGCCTCAATATGGTGTTGGCGTTTGGTCATAAGCGAACCCGTAACACAGCCTCGTCGCCGAAAATATGTGACCACATCGGAAAATTGCCGGCGGGCTGATTTCGATAATCCTTTGAAAATCAAATAAAAAACTTCTGCGCCTTCCCGCTGTGAAATGCGCAAGTTTCTGCTGGCAAGCGTCGCCACGCTGGGAACCGGAGGACTGACGGGCGTCGCGCTGGCGCAGGCGCCGGCGGCCCGGTGGACCGGTCGGTGCGCCGACCAGGGCCAGCGGCCTATCCCGCCGCGCCGGCGCCGGTGGCCTACGTCAACGAGAACAACAACTATCAGGCGCCCATGCTGCCCGGCCCGCTGGCCAACCCGACGCCGGGCACCATCGTCGTCCACTTCAACGGCAAGGTGCAGGTGGATGTCGGCGGCGTCTGGACCAGCGCTCGATCACCGGACTTTCACCGCGCCAGCCGGTTCGCCCGGTGCGAGCGCTGATCACCAGCATCGGCAGCGGCCCGTCAGCGCTAGCTACGCTCCACCTCGGCCAGTGCCGCCCACGCCGCCATCCTCGGCAACAACGGCGCCGGCACGGTCAAGCTCCAGCCGCAGAGATCGACATCTTCGCTCGCCTGTATGCGGCGCTGATGGCATGGCCACCAACGGCCTGCGCTACGGTGCGGCGATCGAGATCCGGCAGAACTTCACCGGCGAGATCAGCAACAGCCAGTGCCAGCGCCTACCGTCAGTGGAGACACTGTTCGTCCGCCGCGCCTTCACCTACGTGGCGGGTGACAATGGGGCATCGTGCGCGTCGGGCAGGCTGACGGCCTGATCGGCATCTTCGACAACGGCGTCACCACCTTCCAGTTCCTGCCCACCGGCAACCTGAACGGTGGCGACTGCCAGATCGATCATGCCCGCCAGCGTGCCGCCGACATATATCTTTCTGTCGCAGGCTGGCAACGAGTACGGCAATGCCAAGGCGGTCTACATGTCGCCGCAGATCGCCGGGTTCGACTTCGGCGTCCAGTATGCGCCGAACATGTCGAACGGCTTCGGCATCAGCGCTGCGGCAATAACGGCGGCTTAGCTAGCTCTTTCACCGGCGCCGGCATCGGTACCGGCATTCGATGCGGAGCCGCGACGAGCGGGTGTCCGAACATGAGTTCGGGGCCTGGCGAGTTTGATGGCTCGAAGATCATCAACCAGGTGGCGGTCGGTGCGCGTTACCAAGGCGTATTCGGTGGCCTCGGCGTGCTGGCGTATGGCGTTTACATGGTCAGTGGTCACTCGCAATATTCCGGCGCGAGTGCCGCCACCGCTGCCGGGCGCGCCAATCTAGGCATCACCGGCCTGCCGGGCAGCAAGTTCACCGGTAACTCAATGGCCTGAACATCGGCAGCGGCGGTGTCGCCCTGACCTATGCGGGGTTCACGGTGGGTGGCAACGTCATCGGCGGTCAAAAGAACGGCTACGTCGAATCTGCAGCCGCAAGGTGCGCCGAACCAGATCGGCGTGACTGGCGGCGCTGAAGTATGTGGCCGGTCCGTTGACGGTCGGTGTCGCCCTGATGGACTACTGGGATCAGGGCAACATACAGATGACCGGGCTGTCGCAGCACCACGCCTGGGCCGTCAACCCTGGTTTGTCCTACACGGTGGCACCCGGCTACAAGGTGTATGGCGAATACCTATACAATCAGCAGTACCAGGGTGGTGTGAACGGAGTCACTGCCGCGACCGGGACCAATGCGAACAACACGATCAAGGGCCAGGCGATCCTGGTCGGCAACGTGGTCAACTTCTGACTTCGCGTAACGCTGTGCGTTACCGGCGGCGGGGAGCAGTCCCCGCCGCTCTTGCTTTGATCGGAATTTTTACTGGTGCAGACGCGTATGTCAGCGTGTAGTGCGATACTTTCCTGTGGAGAAGTGCCTATGCGCTTGGGTTCGACATTCGCCTTGGCCATCCCTGCCTTCGTGTCGGCAGGATTGTTGGCCTGCTCGTCCGAGCAGCATCAGAACACAACCAATCCGAACTACGGCGAAGCGCAATATAAGGCCGACCTCGCTGAATGCCGTCGGCAGAACTCGAGGACCGAATCGATCCAGGGTTACGATGTACAGAACCGGATCATTGTCGATGAGGCGAAGGCGGACGCGTGCATGACCTCCCGGGGGTGGCAGACCGTCGCCCGCTGAACGCTACACGGTGAACTGCTCGGCGATGATCCGTTCGGACAGCACGCGGTCGGGATCGAACAGCACCGTGATGCTGGTCGAGCGGTCCTCCTGCACTGCGACGGACACCACATTGCGTGCTTCGGTGAAGTCGGCCACCGCAGCCGTCGGGCGTTTATCGGCCTCCTGCACCTCGAACAATACCTCGGCCGTGCTGGGCAACAGCGCGCCGCGCCAGCGCCTTGGCCGGAACGCTGAAATCGGGGTCAGCGGCAGCAGGTTCGCCGATAGCGGCACGATCGGCCCGTGTGCCGAGAGGTTATAGGCGGTCGAACCAGCCGGGGTTGAGATCAGGATGCCGTCGCACATCAGCTCCGGCAGTCGCACCTTGCCGTCCACGGTCACGCGGATCTTCGAGGTCTGGCGGAGCTGACGCAGCAGCGAGACCTCGTTGAATGCCAGCGCCTCCGCCTTGGTGCCGTCGTCGCGCACCGCGTGCATACGCAACGGATACAGCACGGCCTCCTGCGCGCGGGCCAGTCGCTCCGGCAGGTTGTCTTCGCTGAAGGTATTCATCAGGAAGCCGACCGAGCCGCAGTTCATGCCATACACCGGAATGTGCAATTCGAGCACGCGGTGGATCGTCTCCAGCATGAATCCATCGCCGCCGAGGGCCACCGCCACCGCAGCCTGCTCCAGCGGGCAGTCGCCGTAGTCGGCGACCAGGCGCTCGCGTGCCTCCAGCGCCAGCATCGTGGTCGAGGCACAGAACGCAATGCGGCCGGGAATGAACTCCCGAGGCCGGAACGTCCCCGCAGCGGGGTCGATGTCGTTCATGTATGGTCCCGGGCGTTAGCCCGGCGGCCGCGGCCTGCCGCCGGGCTTGTCCCGGTGGCCGCGGACCGGCCTGATCCGTCCATCAAACCCGCTTCCGATGTTGCAGCACAGGCATGTCGCGGCGGACCCGCTCGGTGACCTTGTGGTCGATGCGTGCCGTGGCCCAGCCGGTGCCATCGGAGACCTTCGCCGTCACGTGGCCCCACGGATCGGCGATCATCGAGTGACCGTAGGTGAAGCGCGCCTCGCCCTTGCCTTCCAGATGTTTGCCCCAGGTGGCGGGTGCGGCGAACCAGCACTGCGTCTCGATCGCGCGCGAGCGGATCATTACCTCCCAGTGGTCCTTGCCTGTTGCCAGGGTGAACGCCGACGGCAGGAAGATCACTTCGGCTCCCTGCTCGCGCAGTTTCCAAAACAGGTCAGGGAAGCGCAGGTCGTAGCATATCGCGCAGCCGACCTTGGTGCCGTCCGCTTCATAGGTGACCACCTCGTCGCCGGCGCCATAGGTGTTGCTTTCGCGATATCCGGTGCCGTCGGGCGCCACGATGTCGAACAGGTGCATCTTGCGGTACCGGGCGATCTCCTGCCCGTCCGGGTCGAACACCACTGTGGTGTTGAACAGTTTTTCCTCGCCCTTCTCGATGATCGAGCCGCCGTGCACATGCGCGCGAACCGCGCGCGCGGTCTCGCGCAGGAACTCATAGGCGGGACCGCCTGGTTCGTTGGACCCCTGTGCCGGCAGGATTTCAGCGTTGGCGTTGCGCACGGTGCGGTCGCCGCCCAGGCTGTCCCATACCTCGGGCAGCGACACGATGTCTGGCCGGTCGGCGTCGACAGCCTCACCGATAAGACGCCTGGCCTGGGCGATGTTCGCCTCCTTGTCGGCGCCTGGATTCATCTGAACGACGCTGATGCGCATCGTGGGGCTCCAAAGGCAATTGGCTGCCGGCCAGAAGACCGCATGCGATGGTCGAAGGCAACCAGGCCGCCGATCGACGTCTGTGATCGCTTTCTCGTTAAGCGCGGCGCGGCCGGGGCTACCGGTCCTCCGCCAGCAGTTCGTCCAGCGACCACGGGCACCCGGCTGGGAGTGCCAGCGGCGATTTCCCGTCCATGCTGTCCGGAAGGGTTCGCAGCGCACGGCGATAGATCCGGGCCGATATCAAGGGCGCTGTCGCATCGAGGGCGTGAAGCGATCCGCAGCATCGATCGCGAAGCGTCGCGCGTCAGCCTGCCAGTTCGGAACGTCCGTGCGCGTCCAGCCAACCCATTGCTTTCAGCCGGTGCGCCATGGCCTGCATCAGGATTGAGCCGACGGCGTGGACCTGTTCGTTCCCCACGCTCTCGATCTTCTCGACGACGTTCGCCCAATCTCCTAGCGCGGCCAGTCCAGCTTCGGCTCGGTGCGCCCACCCGTCTGCCGCTGGTCCGGCTCACGCCGCACCGTTCGCGACGGCAGATCGCGCGATTGCTGCTCCTCTAACTGGTGCGATGCCGGTGGGATCGGCGGACGAGTGATCACTGGCTTCGCGCGCGGCGACTCCGCCCTCGGCTCGGGCGCATAGATCTCGTCGTAGTCGGGCGCGCTGGATACCTCCGGCAGCCGCAAGGACAGGTGGCGGATCTCGCCCTGGATTTCATCAAGCCTGGCCTCGATCACCTCCAGCCGGCTCTTCACGCCAATGACGCTGAACGGCATGAACAGGAAGGCCAATGCATAAAGCAGCGCCGGAACCAGCAGCACGATCGGTACCCACCACGGCAGCCAATCCGGCACAGCGAACGGAAGCGTCATGTCCGCAACCTAGCATCCAAGCTCTTCGCGCCGCCAACGCGATGTATTGCCTGCAGTGAAGGTTAAAGCTGCCGCCGGTAGCGCAGAGTAGTTTATAGCAGCAATCCGGCACGGCGATGGCCGGCATTCCGCTTTGCCATCGTGAGCTACGTCACTACTTTTGCCGCGTCGCGCTGCTTACCCTGATCGCGTCCGGAAGCTATCGCCACGGAGAGCAACCATGCCCGGGACAATCCGGGATCGTCTTTCGCGCAATGCACAGGCGCAACTGATCGGGCGGGACGCCGAGCTGGGAGAGCTGAGAGAAGCGCTCGCGGTCGGAACGCCTGTGGTGTTTCACATCCACGGCCTCCCTGGGATCGGCAAGTCGGCTCTGCTAGCCGCCTTTGCCGAGTGGTCGCGCGGCCGCGCCGACAACGGTGCTGGAGATCGAATGCGGCGCCATCGAGCCCACCGAGCGGGGCGTTCTCGGTGAACTGGGCCGCCTCATCGCGTGCTCGCCATCGCTTCGTGACGTTGTCGCGGCAGCTGCCGCGCGCCCAGCCCCTGTGTTGCTACTGTTCGACCGTTACGAACAGTTCGGATTGCTGGACACGTGGATCCGGCAGCAACTTGTGCCGTCGCTACCGGATCGCGCGCTGGTGATGTTCGCCAGCCGACTGCCTCCTTCGAAGGCATGGACCGAGGCACCGGAGTGGCAGGGCCTGTTTCGGCCCATGCCGCTCGGCACGCTGACCGACGGCGCTGCCGGGGAACTGCTGGCGCGGTTGGGGGTAACGGGGAAGGACAGGACAAGAATCGTCAGCGCAATGGCGGGACACCCGCTTGCACTGACGCTGGCCGCCCGGGCCACCCGGTCAACGACCGCAGAGCCGCTGGACACCGCAATCGCGCATCTCGCCTGGCGCTACCTGGGCGAGATTACCGATGCGAACGTCCGAGAGGCACTGCGGGTGACCTCGGTCGCGCGGCGGATCAGCCGCGACTTACTGCGCGCGGTCTTTCCGGAGAGCGATGCCGACGAAGTGTATCAGCAGCTGGCGGTACTGCCGTTCGTGACCGCAGGGCGCGATGGGCTTGCCGTGCACGACGCGGTCCGCGAGGCGCTCGCTGCCGAATTGGAAGCGGCGGACCCGGAGCGCCATCGCAGCGCGCGCCAGCAGGCATGGCGCCATCTGCGTGAGCAGGCGCGCACGGCAGCCACGGGCGAGTTGTGGCGCAGCACCGCCGACCTGATCCACCTGATCCGCAACCCGGTGATACGCGAGGCCTTCTTTCCACGTGACGCCACCCGCGTTGCGGTTGAGCCGGCCCGGCCGGACGATCATCCGGCGATCCTGGATATGGTGGTGGCACATGACGGCGAGGCAGCGGCCAGTGCCATGCTTGGCTGGCTACGGGCATCGCCGGAACTCATTCTTTGTCGTGCGCGCACCGGAGCAGCCAGCGCAAGGGTTCTACTGTCTTCTGGACGCAAAGACCGCCACCGCCAGCGGCGCACCGCTGGGGGACGACCCGGTGGTCGCGTGTTTTGTGCGCGACCTACAAAAGCGGCCACCGCCTAACGGGACGACGGCGTTGTTCCTGCGCCGCTGGCTCGCGCGCGACGAGGGTGAGCGGCCCTCTCCGGTGCAGGCCTCCTGCTGGCTCGACGTGAAGCGCCATTACCTCGAACGACGGCCACGGCTCCGCCGTGTCTACCTTGCGGTTGGCGACCTCGGACCCTATGCCGCCGCGGCGGCGACGCTGGGCTTCGTGCCGCTGGCCGAGGCGGTAGTTGTCGGAAACCGGACGATGCAGGCAGCCGTGCTCGATATGGGGGCAGGGTCGGTGGACGGATGGTTGCTGCGGCTGGCGGCGGTCGAACTCGGCATTCCGGCGCGGGCCGGTCTGCTGGATCAATCGAAACGCGCGCTGCACACCGATGGCGCTTTGGTGCCTCTTACGCGTCGAGAATTCGCGGTCATGGACTACCTGGTCGCCAGGGAAGGCGAGGTGGTAACCCGAGACGATCTGATTCAGGACGTGTGGGGATTGCGGATCGATCCTGGCAGCAACGTCGTGGACGCGGTCGTGGCCTCGCTGCGCCGGAAGCTCGGCAGCCGGTCCGAGGCGCTCGAGACCGCGCGAGGGTTCGGTTACGTCTATCGCGCCTGAAAGTTGTTTCTCATCGCTTTCTCATCTTCGGATCATGCAGCGCGCCTTCGTTCTGACTAGCGTCAGCACACCCGGCAACCGCCGTGGAATGCACGAGGAGGAGAGAACGATGCCACTGATTCAGGTCAATCTGATCGAGGAAGTGTTCAGCCCCGAACAGAAGAAGCAGATCATCAGCAAGCTGACGGACGCGATGGTGGAGGTGGAGGGCGAGGCCATGCGCGGCGTCACCTGGGTGACCATTCACGAGGTGCGCAGCGGGGATTGGGGGATCGCCGGCAAGCCACTGACCACGGCGGCCGTCAAGGAACTGGCGGCGGGCAAGGTCGCGGCGTAACCAGAGTATGGGAGGCCGGCTCTCCGGCCTCCGCGGCGTAACCATAGTATGGGAGGCCGGCTCCGGCCTCCGCGGCGTAACCAGAGTATGGGAGGCCGGCTCTCCGGCCTCCCAGGGCCATCCGCGCTATCGCTCCAGGCACATGGCCACGCCCATGCCCCCACCGATACACAGCGTGGCCAAGCCCTTCTTCGCGTCCCGCTTCTGCATTTCGTGCAGAAGGGTTGTCAGGACACGTGCCCCCGACGCACCGATCGGGTGACCGATCGCGATGGCGCCGCCGTTCACATTTACCTTGCCGGTGTCCCAACCCAGGTCCTTGTTCACCGCCAGCGCCTGTGCGGCGAACGCCTCATTGGCCTCGATCAGGTCGAGGTCATCGACCTTCCACCCGGCGCGTGCCAGCACCTTGCGCGTGGCAGGGATCGGGCCAGTGCCCATAACCGACGGATCGACGCCGGCGGTGGCGAATGCCGCGATCCGCGCCAACGGCTTTAGGCCGCGCTTCGCCGCCTCGGAGGCGCTCATCAGCACCAGCGCCGCGGCGCCGTCGTTGATGCCCGAGGCGTTGGCGGCGGTTACCGTGCCGTCCTTGCTGAACGCCGGACGCAGCTTGGCCATCGACTCCAGACTGGCGTCGTGACGGATATATTCGTCATCGCCCACGACGATGTCGCCCTTGCGCGTCTTTACCGTCACAGGCGCGATCTCGTCCTTGAAGCGCCCTGACTTCTGTGCGGCGCTCGCCTTGTTCTGCGAGCCCAGCGCGAACTGGTCCTGCTGTTCGCGGGTAATCTGATACTTGCTGGCGACGTTCTCGGCCGTGTTGCCCATGTGGTAGCCGTGAAACGCGTCCCACAGTCCGTCCTTCAGCATCGTGTCGATGAATTCGACCCCGCCCATCTTTTGGCCGGCACGCAGATAGGCCGAGTGCTGCGACTGGCTCATGCTCTCCATGCCGCCGGCGGCGACGATGGCGCTTTCGCCGGTGCGGATCTGCTGCGCGGCAAGAGCCACGGCGCGCAAGCCGGAGCCGCAGACCTGGTTGATGCCGAATGCGGTCTTCGCATCGGGCACACCAGCGCCACGCGCTGCCTGGCGGGCGGGGTTCTGTCCTTCACCAGCGGCGAGCACCTGGCCGAGAATTACTTCATCCACGTCGCCTGCTTCGACACCCGCACGCTCGAATGCCGCCTGCAGGGCGATGGTGCCGAGTGCGTGTGCGGACAGCGTGCCAAGGGCGCCGGAAAAACTTCCAACCGGCGTGCGCACGGCGGAGACGATGACGATGTCGTCCATGTCTGGCTCTCCTTCTGCGGATCGGCAGCCTAGACCGCGGTCGCCGGAGGCGGAAGCGGCGCAGGCGTAAATCGCGGTCGCAACAAACGGCCACCGGAAGTCTCTGGCCATGTGGGCGCCCGAGGGGTCAATATCAGCCCCGTACACCTATTCACGGGCTCTGACCCGAGGGAAATGCATGGGAGCACGTCGATGACCGAGGCGGCGCCGAGCTACGCGCATGGCACCAGCACTGTCGCCCTGATTGGCGAAACGATCGGCCGTCATTTCGACCGCACCGTGGCTCGGTTCGGCGACCGTCCGGCTTTGATCGCCTGCCAACAAGGTATCCGGTGGAATTACCGCGAGTTGGGCGAGAAGGTCGACGCTTTCGCCGCCGGCCTCCTTGGGCTCGGACTGAAGCCGGGCGAGCGCGTCGGCATCTGGTCACCTAACAACGCCGAATGGGTGGTGACACAGTTTGCCACCGCCAAGGCCGGGTTGATCCTGGTGAACATCAATCCAGCCTATCGGCTGTCCGAGGTGGAATATGCGCTGAACAAGGTGGGCTGCCGCGCTCTGATCACCGCGACGTCGTTCAAGACCAGCGACTACGTCGGCATGATCGACACGCTGGCGCCGGAGTTGCGGCACACACAGCCAGGGCATCTCGATGCGGCCAAGCTGCCGGCGCTGCGGCTGGTGATCCAGGTCGGCGCCGACACCAGACCCGGCATGCTGGCATTCGACTATGTCTGCGACCACGGCGGAGCCGAACAACGCGCCCGACTGGCGGAGCTGGATCGCACGCTGCAGTTCGATGATCCGATCAACATCCAGTTCACCTCCGGCACCACCGGCCTGCCGAAGGGCGCCACGCTGACGCACCATAACATTCTCAACAACGGCTATTTCATTGGCCAGGCGATGGGCTACAGCGAGCAGGACAAGGTATGCATTCCGGTGCCGCTGTATCACTGCTTCGGCATGGTGATCGGCAATCTCGCCTGCATCACGCACGGCGCGGCGATGGTGCTGCCCGGCGAAGGCTTCGATCCGCTGGCGACCCTGCAAGCGGTTGCGACCGAGCGCTGCACATCGCTCTATGGCGTGCCGACCATGTTCATCGCCGAGCTGGATCATCCGGAATTCGCCACCTTCGACCTGACCAGCCTCCGCACCGGCATGATGGCGGGCGCGCCCTGTCCGATCGAGGTGATGCGCCGCGCCATTCGCGACATGCATCTGACCGAGATGACCATCGGCTACGGCATGACCGAGACCAGCCCTGTCAGTACGCAGACGGCGCGCGATGATGAACTCGATCGCCGAGTGTCCACCGTGGGTCGCGTGCATCCGCATGTCGAGGTCAAGATCATCGACAGCGAAGGCCGCATCGTGCCGTGCGGCACACCGGGAGAGTTCTGCACGCGCGGCTATTCAGTGATGTTGGGTTACTGGGACGACGAGGAACGTACAAAGCAAGCGATCGACGCTGCCGGGTGGATGCACACCGGCGATCTGGCGACGATGGACCCCGATGGTTATTGCAACATTGTCGGCCGTATCAAGGACATGGTGATACGCGGCGGCGAGAACGTGTATCCACGCGAGATCGAGGAGTTTCTTTACCGGCATCCGAAGATCCAGGATGTGCAGGTGTTCGGAGTACCGGATGAACGCTACGGCGAAGAGCTGTGCGCATGGATCAGGCTGCGTTCGGGCGAGACATTGACCGCCGAGGATGTCCGCGATTTCTGTCGCGACCAGATCGCGCACTACAAGGTGCCGCGCCACATCCGCTTTGTGGACGAGTTCCCGATGACCGTCACCGGTAAGATTCAGAAGTTCATCATGCGTGAGCAGATGACGCAGGAGCTTGGCGTCAAGGAGGTGGTGACGGCATGAACAGCCCGTGTCATTGCGATAAGTGCAGCGGTGGCCGGGCTCGACCCGGCCAAGCAATCTCGCTGTGCGGTGACGGTCCGATCGAGATTGCTTCGCTCCGCTCGCAATGACAGTGGACACCTACGACTTCATCGTGACCGGCGCCGGGTCCGCTGGCTGTGCAGTCGCGTCGCGTCTCTCCGAATCCGGTCGCTATCGCGTGCTGCTGCTTGAGGCCGGTGGTCGCGACAGCAATCCCTGGATCCATATTCCGATTGGCTACACCAAGTCGTTTGCCAATCCGCGCGTCAACTGGATGTTCGAAAGTGCGCCCGAACCGCAATTGAACAGTCGGACACTGTATTTGCCGCGCGGCAAATTGCTGGGCGGCACCAGCTCGATCAACGGCATGGTGTACATGCGCGGCGATCCCGCTGATTACGACCATTGGCGGCAGCTCGGCTGCACCGGTTGGGATTGGGATTCCGTGCTGCCGTTCTTTAAGAAGGCCGAAGACAATGTTCGTGGCGCCGATGAATTCCATGGCGTCGGCGGACCATTGCGCGTGTCCGACCCGCCGTACATCTGGCCGCTCGGGAAGGCGATGGTGGAAGCGGCGGTGCAGGCAGGCCTGCCGCGCATCGCCGACTTCAATGGCGCGCAAAAGGAGGGTACCGGCTACTATCAGAGCACCACTGGCGATGGACGCCGCTGGAGTTCCGCACGCGCCTACCTGCATTCGGCGCGTCGGCGACCCAATCTCATGATCGTGACTGGCGCGCACGCGACGCGCATCCTGATCGAGAATGGCCGTGCCGTGGGTGTCGAGTATCGCACAGTCACAGGGCCTGCGCACCGCACGCGCGAATGGCGAAGTCATCGTCTCCGGCGGAGCCTATGGCTCGCCGCACCTGCTGCAACTCTCCGGCCTCGGGCCGGCCGAAGTGCTGAATGGTGCCGGGATCACCGTTGTGCGCGACATGGCGGCGGTGGGCGCCAACCTGCATGATCACTTCAACACCTATAGCAGCTACCGCCTCTCGCAGCCCGTTACGTTGAATGATCTGGCGCGCAGCAAGCTGCGTAAGCTCATGGTCGGCGTGCAATACGCGTTTGGCCGACGCGGGCTGATGGCGAGCTCCGGACTGTTTGCCGGCGCCTTCCTGCGTAGCGATCCTCGGCTGGAGCGGCCGGACATCCAGATCAACATGACTGCCTGGAGCACGGCGCGGCGCGACCGCGACGGTATCCATCCGCACCCATTCCCCGGCATTACGCTGAGCCCGGTGCATTTGCGCCCGGAAGGCCGTGGCATTGTGCGGGTGAAGAGTCCTGACCCGCTCGTGCCGCCGGAGATCCGCTTCAATTTCCTGAAATCGGACTACGACATGCAGGCGTTGATCTTCGGCATCCGTACGTGTCGCAGGATCGCCGCACAGCCAGCCTTAGCACAGTACATCACCGAGGAGGTCGCCCCGGGTCCACGCTACGAGAGCGATGAGGAATTGGCGCAGGTCGTGCGCGAGAACGGCGTGTCGAATCATCATCCAGTCGGTTCGTGCCGCATGGGCACCGGAACGGACGCCGTGGTGGACCCGCGGCTGCGCGTGTATGGTGTCGAGCGTCTGCGGGTGGCGGATGCGTCGATCATGCCAGCGATCATTGCCGGCAATACCAACGCGCCGTCGATCATGATCGGCGAGAAGGCCGCCGCGATGATTCTGGAAGACGCCGGGGCCGCATAAGGGGAAGAAACACATGCGCTGGGCACGTTTCGATCAGAACGGCACACCGTCCTACGGCGTGGTGGAGGGCGACGAGATCATTCCGGTACGTGGCTCGCCGTTCGACATGTGGGAGCGCACGAGCGCCACGGCTGAAGCTGGCTGATGTGAAGCTGCTGGTACCGGTGATCCCTCCAACGTTCTATGCCGCCGGACTGAATTACGCCGAACATGTGCGCGAGGCCGCAGAGAAAATCGGCCTGAAAGTCGAACTGCCGAAGCAGGCCGATGCGGGCTACCGCGCCAACAATGCGCTGATCGCCCACGGCGAGAACATCGTTATCCCCAAGGACGCCACCGATCAGGTGCAATACGAAGGCGAATTGGTGGCGGTGATCGGCCGCAAATGCCAGCATCTGACACGAGATAACGCGCTGTCGGCGGTGCTGGGCTACACGATCGGCAACGACGTGAGCGAACGCACCTGGCAGAAGAGCGGATCGCACGCTGTGGCGCGCGAAGAACACCGACACCTTCAAGCCGATGGGTCCGTGGATCGAGACCGACGTGAAGCTTGATGATCTGATCACCAAGGTGCGGCTGAATGGCAAAGAGCTGATCGCGTTTCCCACCAATCACATGGTGTTTGGCGTAGTCGACTTTCTCGTGATGATGACGCGATACCTCACGCTGTACCCGGGTGACGTGTTGTGGATGGGCACCGAAGGCGCTACCGAGAACATGAAGCACGGCGATGTGTGCGAAATCGAGATCACCGGCATCGGCACGTTGCGCAATCCGGTCGTGCGGGAGAGCTGAGATGGACATACAACGCGAAGTGGTCGTGGTTTCCGGCGTGCGCACCGCGATTGGCGACTTTGGCGGCGGATTGAAGGATGTGGCCCCGACCGAACTCGGCGCCCAGGTGGTGCGCGAGGCGCTGTCGCGCGCACACGTCGATGGCGGCGAGGTCGGGCAGGTTGTGTTCGGTAACGTGATTCACACCGAGCCGAAGGACATGTATCTCGCGCGTGTCGCCGCCATGAACGCCGGCATCGCGAAAGAGGCGCCAGCCCTCACGCTGAACCGGTTGTGCGGCTCCGGACTTCAGGCCGTCGTGTCAGCGGCACAGACCATCATGCTTGGCGACACCGACATCGCTGTCGCCGGCGGGGCCGAAAGCATGAGTCGGGCACCGTACCTGGCGCAGGGCGTGCGTTGGGGCGCCCGGATGGGCGATGCTGCTATGGTGGACATGATGCTCGCCGCGCTGCATGACCCGTTCGACAACATACATATGGGCGAGACCGCCGAGAACCTGGCCGAGAGCCACCAGATCACCCGAGGTGACCAGGATGCGCTGGCGGTTGAATCGCACCGCCGCGCCTCGCGCGCCATTGCGGAGGGCCGGTTCGCGCAACAGATCCTGCCGGTCAAACTGAAGACGCGGCGAGGTGAGACGGTGTTCGATACCGACGAACATCCGCGTGCCGACGCGACAGCAGAAGATCTGGCGAAATTGCGTCCAGTGTTTCGCAAGGACGGCACGGTGACCGCTGGCAACGCATCCGGCATCAATGATGGCGCCGCAGCCGTCGTCCTGATGGAGCGCGCCATGGCGGAGAAGCGCGGTGCAAAGCCGATGGGTCGGGTAGTCGCTTACGCGCACGCCGGTGTCGATCCAAAGATCATGGGCATCGGTCCGGTGCCCGCGACGCGGCTTGCGCTGCAGCGTGCCGGCCTGGCGCTCGCCGACATCGACGTGATCGAGAGCAACGAGGCGTTCGCCGCCCAGGCCTGCGCCGTGGCGAAGGATCTGGGCTTCGATCCGGCGAAGACCAATCCGAATGGATCGGGCATTTCGCTCGGCCATCCCGTTGGCGCAACTGGCTGCATTCTGACGGTGAAGGCATTGTACGAGCTGGAGCGCATCGGTGGCCGCTATGCGTTGGTCACCATGTGCATCGGCGGCGGCCAGGGAATCGCGGCGATTTTCGAACGCCTCTGACAGCAGCAACGACCCAGGGGAGCAAGGCGGCATGAGCGATCAGTTGCCGACGGCCACGCGCGTCACCGATCCGGGCATTCGGGCGCTGTACCGACTGGAGAATCGCTGGCAGGCCTGGCTCGATGTGGAAGTGGCTCTGGCGCGCGCGCAGGCGGAGCTAGGCATCATTCCGCATGATGCGGCAGAGGCCATCGCGCGGGCGGCGCGACTGGACCTGCTGGACCGAGCGCGGATCGATGAGGGTTTTGCGCGCACCGGCCATACGATCGTACCGCTGGTCTGGGAACTGTCGCGCGTGGTCGGCGAACCGCACGGTGGCTGGGTGCACTGGGGTGCGACGACGCAGAACATCACCCAGACCGGCGATCTCCTGGTACTCCGCCAGGCCCACCAGGTATTCCTGCGACTGATCGGTGAAGCACTCACCGCGATGGCCAATCTCGCCGAACGCGGTGCGGAGATGCCGATGGCCGGGCGAACGCATGGCCAGCACGCCGTGCCGGCGACGTTCGGCTATAAGGTTGCCGTCTGGATCGACGAGCTGCTGCGCCACGTCGAGCGACTGCGCCAGGCAGCGCCGCGGCTGTTCGTTGCCATGCTGGGGGGAGGGGCGGGAACATTCGCCTCGTTGGGCGAGCAGGGACCGCTGGTTCAGGCTGGTATCGGCCGCCAGCTGGGCTTCGGCTCGATGACCGTGCCATCGCGGGCTCTCGGCGATCACCTGGCGGAGAATATCTGTCTCCTTGGCATGCTGGCGGCGACCTGCGGAAAGATCGGCCGCGAGGTCTATACCCTAATGAAGACCGAGTTCGGCGAGGTGGAAGAACCGGTGCCACCTGGCACCGTCGGCAGCTCGACCATGCCACAAAAGCGCAATCCGAAACTTTGCCAGGACATTATCGCAGCGTCGGCGGAGGTGCGCGCGACGGTGCCTTTGGCGCTTGAAGCGATGCAGACGGAGCACGAAGCGGATCGCACGACCAGTCTGATAATGGACGGGGTGGAAGCGCGCGCGTGCATCGAGACGGGCGATATGTTGGCGCGGCTCGCCGAGGTGATGCGCGGACTGCGACTTGATCCGGCCCGCATGCGCCGCAACCTCGATCTGGGCGGCGGACTTATCATGGCCGAAGCGGTGATGCTGGATTTGGGAGCAACCATCGGACGGCAGCATGCGCACGATGTTGTCTATGATGCGGCGCAGGCGGCATTCGTAGAGGGGCGATCCTTCGGCGATCTGCTGTCAGCCGACAAGCGGGTCACCGAGCATCTGGATGCCAAGGCGATCGCGGCGCTGCTGGATCCTACCAAGTACACCGGGCTGTGCGGCGTCATGGCGCGCGACGCAGCAGAGCGGGCGCGGCATCGCGCGAAGGAATGTGCGAGTGGCTTGGCCGAGCTGACGCAGCGGTAGGGCTAATGAACAACTAATGCTTAACGAATCGCTAACTTGTTGTGCGGATAACGGTTTGCGTCGCAAACATTAATGGCGAATTTGCGAGCCGTTGCGGGAGGGGATGCAAACTCTGGTTCGAGGATCACCGAACAGGGAAAATGACCTGAGGAACAGGATGACATAAGGCGTCGCAAGGCGATGCTATCGCGCACCATCGACCGTGCTCTTCGCATCGACAATTTTGTCATCGGATTTTCGCGTTTATCCAGTTCACCCTGTTGGGTGCTCTTGGCAGCGGACGCGGCTTGCGTAAGCAAACATGTGCCGTGCGGTCTCGCGCTACGAACGGTCAGGAGGCATTCTTGACTTGCGGGCGAGCCATGCATAGAACACCGCTCCCCCGAGGCCGCCGCGGCTGCGGGGTTTCTCTGTTTGAGCAGGCGAAAGAAGCACATGGCCAACACGGCGTCCGCGCGCAAGCGCATCCGGCAGACCCAGACGCGCACTGAGCGCAATCAGGCGCGCAAGTCGCGCATGCGAACCTTCATCAAGAAGGTGGAGGTTGCTATTGCCGGCGGCAATAAAGACGCGGCGACACAGGCATTGCGTGCTGCGCAACCCGAGATGCAGCGTGCCGCTGGCAAAGGTGTGGCGCATTCGAACACCGTTGCGCGAAAGTTGTCGCGCCTCTCGGCACGGATCAAGGCACTATCACTAGGTTGAGTTCCATTGCCACTGCGGGTTGACCGTTACGCCGAGGACGCCGATAATCACGGAACGCCGGTGTCGTCGCGTTGCAGGGGCAACCCGCGGGTGTGCTGCGAAACTTATACTGCGCCAATTCACAGTATTATCCACAACAACCGGCAATCTTGTTGCTATTTTAGTTTCTGACTGTCGGCTGCATAGAATCTGTTTGGTTGGTGTTCGCCGAGGTGTCATAATCATTTCTGGATCGGCACTGGCGAGCCGTTGATCCGATCTTCTGATAAAGTCGGTGCGATGGCGGTCTACACCGTCGCAAGTGGCGGGCTTCGTGACTCGGGGGGCGAGTGCATGGCAAACGACATGTCTGCGACATTGGAAGCACCAATCGCGGACATCTCGCTACTCGCGCCGCACTGGGCTCGCATCCGCTCTCGCTTGCACAGCGAAGTCGGCGAAATGGAATATCGCAACTGGTTGCGCCAGATGACTCTGTCCGCCATCGACGGCGACGAGATCACCGTGCTATTGCCGACGCGCTTCCTTTGCGATTGGGTCCGCAGCCGCTACGGCGATCGTTTGAGTTCATTATGGAGTGAGGAGAACCCGGCGATCCGCCGCGTCGATATCCGGGTTGGTGGCCCCGCAGCGCCCAGCACTGCACTGGCTGTCAGTCTGGCAACCACGACGGAGCCACCCACGGCAGTCGCGAAACTCGAGGAGCGAATGGATCAGCGGCCGGACCTGACGATCGATCCTCGCTTCACGTTCGATGCCTTCGTGGTCGGTAAGCCAAACGAGTTCGCCTATGCGTGCGCACGGCGCGTCGCAGAAGCGCCGTCCAGCACCGGTTTCAACCCGCTGTTTCTGTATGGTGGCGTCGGCCTCGGAAAGACACATCTCATGCACGCCGTTGCTTGGGAGCTTGTGGGCCGCGTCAATGGCGGCGTCGAGCGTCCCGTGTCGGTCGCGTACATGTCGGCCGAGAAATTCATGTACCGCTTCATTGCTGCGATCCGCAGCCAGTCGACGATGCAGTTCAAGGAGCAACTTCGCAGCGTCGATGTGCTGATGATCGACGACCTGCAATTCCTGATTGGAAAAGACAACACGCAGGAGGAATTCTTCCACACCTTCAACGCCCTGGTCGATGTCGGCAAGCAGATCGTCGTGTCCGCCGATAAATCGCCCTCGGATCTGTCCGGGCTGGACGACAGGCTGCGCACCAGGCTCGGCTATGGGATGGTCGCTGACCTGCATGCCACCACCTTCGAACTCCGCATTTCAATCCTGGAGGCAAAGGCGTCGCGGGCCGGCGTCGCGGTGCCGGCGAAGGTGCTGGATTTCCTCGCGCACAAGATCACTGGCAATGTGCGTGAGCTTGAAGGTGCGCTGAATCGCCTTGTAGCGCACGCCAACCTGTTCGGTCGCCCGATCACTGTGGAAACCACGCAGGAGGTGCTGCACGACCTCCTGAAAGCGCATGACAAGCGGGTGACGATCGAAGAAATCCAAAAGCGGGTGGCCGAACACTTCGCCATCCGCCTTACCGACATGTCCTCGGCGCGACGGGCGCGCTCGGTGGCCCGACCCCGACAGGTGGCGATGTACCTGGCCAAGCAGCTGACGTCGCGCAGTCTGCCGGAAATCGGCCGGCGGTTCGGCAACCGGGACCACACGACGGTAATGCACGCAGTGGCGCGCGTGGGGGACCTGATGAACCGCGACGCCACCTTCGCCGAGGACGTGGAACTGCTGCGGCGGCTTTTGGAATCCTGATCCAGCGGATCGGCCTTCCCCGCCGCACCACGCCATTGCTACAGTAGGCGCATGGATTCGCCTGGGCGGCGGTGTGACCCGGCCCTTTGAGGATTGGATGCCATGAAGCTGAAGGCCGACCGGGCCACCCTGCTGAAGGCGCTGGCCCATGTGCAGAGTGTGGTGGAGCGCCGCAACACCATTCCAATCCTGGCCAACGTGATGATCGCGGTGCGTGATGGCAAGCTGACACTGACGGCCACCGATATGGAAATCGCCATCGTCGAGGACGTACCCGCCAGCACCACGCGCAATGGCGCCTGCACCGCACCGGCGGCAACCCTGTACGAGATTGTCCGCAAGCTTCCTGATGGTGCGGAAGTCGAGTTGGACCATGCCGGTGGCGATGCACAGCTCGCCCTTCGGTCGGGGCGTTATTCAACCAGCCTGGTGGTGCTGCCCACCGAAGACTTCCCTTCGATGACCGCCGGCGCCCTCCCGCACAAGTTCAACCTGCCGGCGCAGATGCTGCGCGGCTTGATCGACCGTACGCGATTTGCGATCAGCACGGAGGAGACGCGCTACTATCTCAACGGCATCTACCTGCACGCGACCGAGAGCGAGGGGACGCGTGTACTGCGCGCCGTGGCGACGGACGGCCACCGCCTGGCGCGGGTGGAGGAACCGTTACCGGAAGGCGCCGGATCGATGCCGGGGGTCATCATTCCACGTAAGACGGTGAATGAGCTCCGTAAGCTGCTGGACGAGGTCACCGGCAACGTGGAAGTCGCGTTATCGGATACGCGCATCCAGTTCCATGCTGACGCGATGCTGCTGACCAGCAAGCTGATCGACGGCACATTCCCCGAGTATGAGCGCGTCATCCCGCGTGGTAATGACAAAGTGCTGCGGGTGGGCAAGAAGGACTTTGCCGACGCCGTCGGCCGGGTGGCGGCGATCTCTGCCGAACGATCGCGGCCGGTGAAGCTATCGCTGGCGCGCGATCTGCTGGTGCTGTCGGCATCCAGCCCCGAGCAGGGCACCGCGACCGAGGAGCTTGATTCCGACCACGTCACCTACGAGGCCGGACCGCTGGAAATCGGGTTTCAGGCCCGCTACCTGAACGATATCACCGACCAGATCGACGGCGATGTGGAGTTCCGCTTTGCCGATGGGTCGGCACCGACCGTGGTGCGCGACGCTGCCGATGCAAGTGCGCTCTACGTTCTGATGCCGATGCGGGTCTGACCTTCCCTCAGTGCTTGAACTTCGGAATCACCTCCTCGCAAAGCAACTGTAGCGAGGTCAGCACCTGCTGGTGCGGGATGCGGTTGCCGCAGTTCATCTCGGCGAGGATGCCGGAGAGACCGAGCGTCTCACGCAACTTGCCGAGCCGGTCGATCACCTGTTGCGGCGTCCCCACGATGATCTTGCTGCTTAGCACCTCGTCGTAGCTGATGTTCTGCAGCCGCTGTCCGCGTTCCGCACGATTTTCGATCGCGCGTGCGCCTTCCAGGCTGGCGGACTCCTCGATACGCTGGCCGAGATAGCGGTAGAAATGCATGATGCTTTCTTCCGGCTCCGAGCGCGCCCTTTCCTCGGTCGGCGCGACATAGACCGGAACGCGCAGGAACACCTGGCCGTTGCCGGGGTGGCCGGCGGCCGTCCACCCCTCGCGATACGCCGCAAGATTGGGACCTAGTTCGGACAGATCGCCAAGTCGGGTGGCGACGAAGATCGGATTTCCCAGCGCGCCATTCGACGGATACGTGTCAGGGCTCGTCGCCGCGACGCGGATCTCGGGATACGGTTTCTGATAAGGCTTTGGAACAAGGTAGACGTCGTGGAAACGATAGTACTTGCCGTTGAAACTGAACCGCTCCTGTGTCCACGCGCGTTTCAGAATCTCAAGCACTTCGCCGAAGCGCTCGCGGCTCTCCGCATACGACACGCCATACGCCTGATAGACCCGCGGAAACCCGCTGCGGCCGACGCCGAAGATGATCCGGCCGTGACTGATGTGATCTACAGTCGCCACCTCTTCGGCCAGTTGCAGCGGATGACACAGCGGCAGCACCTGGACCGCGGTGCCGATTTTCATCCGCTTGGTGCGGGCGGCAATCGCCGTCGCGAGCATCAGCGGCGACGCCAGCACCGAGCGTTCGGGGGCCGTGTGCAGTTCCGCCAGCCACATAACGTCGAGCCCGAAGCGTTCCGCCGCGTCCACCTGCTCGAAAGACTCGGTGAACGCCTCCTCCTCGGTCTGGCCCGGCACACGCTGAAACTCGTGGAACATGCCGAATTCCATGGTCGCTCTTCTCCTTCAGGCGTCAGTAGCCGCGCACCGGATCGAACAGGTTGGGAGGCGTCTTGCCGTCGCGCCAGGCGCGCAGGTTGGCGAAGAATAGATCCAGGCTGTGAGGATTGTAGGTATTTGGATCATCGACGGAAGTGTGCGGGCTTATGATAAGGTTGCGAGTACGCCAGAGCCGGTGCCCCTCTGGGATCGGCTCCGATGCGAACACGTCCAGCACAGCGCCCGACAGGTGCCCATCGTCCAGGATGTCGCACAGGGCGTCCTGATCGACCAGAGCGCCGCGGCCGATGTTCACCAAGCCAGCGTCGTGCGGCAGAAGCTTCAGCCGTTCGCGGCTCATCAGCCCGCGGGTCGCATCGGTCAGCGGACAGGCGAGCACCAGGAACTCAGTCGTCGGCAGTACGCGATCGATGGCAGCGGTGGTGATGACCTCGGCGCAATTCTGATGCGGCATCGCGGTGGCGCGGACCCCGGTGATATGCATGCCAAAGCGCGCTGCCTGCATGACCGCGGCGCCACCCAGCGATCCGAGACCGACGACCGTGATGCGGCGGCCGGCCAGCACCACCCCCCACAGCTTTTGCCAACGCCCGGCACGCTGATGCGTCACCATCTCCGGCACTCGGTTCGCCAGCATCAGTACCGACATGATGGCGAACTCGCCCGCCTTGGTTGCGTGCACGCCGGCGTTGTTCAGCAGCATTACGCCGGGTGGCAACCAGTTGAACGGAGCCAGCCGATCCAGGCCGGCATTGGTGATGAACAGCAGCTTCAACCGTGGCGCATCGCAGGGGAATTTGTTGGCCACGACGCCAATTTCGGTGATCAGCGCTTCGGCCTGTGCAATGCCCTCGGCAAACTCTGCGTCCGTATCGCCGATCGTGACCTGGTGTCCGGTTCCAACGTCCGCTGCGCGTGCCGCGGCGGCATCCCACATGTTACGCGAGAACAGAAACAGCGGATCATTGACCGGGTTTTGGATGTGAATGCGCATTGCCGCACAGCCTGCCATGGGTTTGCCGCAACGGACAAATCCCGTGCGTGAGGGTGCACCGGCACCGCCGCTGCTGTTCCGCGATGATCGCTTCGTCGTGCTGAACAAGCCTGCGGGTTTGGCCGTGCATCCCGGCCCGCGCGGCGGCCACAGCGTGGAGGACTGGTTCCCGCTGTTGTCGCGCCGTCGCCAGGGACCCTGGCTCGTCCATCGGCTCGATGCCGATACCGCCGGTTGCCTGTTGGTTGCATTGCGCCGGACTGCTTTGATCGTCGCTCAGCGGGAATTCGCAGCCGGTCGGGCGCGCAAAACGTACTGGGCCATCGTGCGCGGCACGCTCGCGTGCACATCCGGCACGGTGGACGCGCCGTTGCTGCGGCAAAGCACATCGAAGGGCTGGCGCATGGTCGTCGATCCCTCGGGCAAGCGAGCCGTCACGGATTGGCGGATACGGGCTACGGCCGGAGAGTTGAGTTGGCTGGAACTCGCGCCGCGCACCGGTCGCACACACCAGGTGCGCGTGCATTGTGCCGTTCTCGGTTGTCCGGTTTTGGGCGATCCGATCTACGGCGAGGCTGACGGTCGGCTGCATCTGCTGGCACGTGCGATTGCACTGGACCTCGATCCCCTGGTAGCCGCAACGGCGCCGGTTCCTGAGCATATGCAGGAGATGCTGAGGCGATTCTCACCAGGTGCAGATTGACCACTGCGGACTGATCAATAGGCTCGCGCACCGAGGTCGCCGGGCCGCTCCGGCCGCAACCGGAGCATCGCGTCATGCCGCTATGGATCCCTGTCACTGTCTCTGCCGCGCTGTTCCAGTGCTGGCGGACTGCGATGCAGCAGAAACTTCGCCATCTGCTGTCGGTGAACGGCGCCGGCTTTGTCCGTTTCCTCTATGGCGCACCGACCGCTCTGGTGTTGTTCATCGGCTCGCTGATCGGCACCGGCCTGCCTGTACCGCGGCCGAATGCTGCATTCCTTGTCCACTGCACCGCAGGCGGCCTGCTGCAGATCCTCGCCACCAACCTGCTGATCCTGTCGTTTGGCTATCGCAATTTCGCTGTCGGCACCGCCTACTCCAAGACCGAGACGGCACAAAGCGCCATTGTGGCGTTGATCGTTCTGCATGAGGTCCTCAAACCCGTCTCCTGGCTTGGCATCTGCATCGGCCTGGCGGGTGTCATGACCCTGTCGCTGGCCGGACGTGGCCTCCGGCCGATGGACCTCGCACGCGCGACGGTGCAACCGGCCGCGCTGGCGGGCCTCGGCGCCGGGTTCCTGTTCGCCTTCACCACGGTCTTCATCAAGCTCGCCAACCAAGCCCTCACCGGCCCCAGCCTGTTCGTTCGCGCACTGTTCGTGCTGGTGGTCACCAACACGCTGCAGACGCTTATGCAGGGCGCCTATCTGGCGTGGCGCGAGCCGCGTGAACTACTCAAGGCCTTCACCACCTGGCGCAGTTCGTCATGGGTCGGCACGCTGTCGGCTCTCGGCTCGGCCTGCTGGTTTACGGCCTTCGCCATCGCCCCCGTGGCACTGGTGCGATCTGTGGGACAGGTGGAGATTGTCTTCACTCTGATGTTCAGCCGATTTTATCTGAAGGAAACACTGAAGTCCGGGGACGTGGCTGGGCTGGTGCTGGTCGTATGTGGCGTCTTGCTGATCGTGATCGCGAGTTGAGCACAGCCCACACCTCGGGCATTGTCCGGCCCGGCCGGGTAGCGCCTGTCGGCTCAGCCGATGGTAGGATTGGAGCGTACAATAGAGAGGAGACAGACCCGATGGCGTTCTATGAACTCCGGCAGTACTTCGTGCGACCTGGTAAGATGAACGAGTGGGTTAAGATCATGGAGGAGGAGATCATCCCCTTCCAGGTCTCCAAGGGCATGGTGATCTGCGGCAGCTTCCGCGGTGAAACCGACGAGTCCTGCTATATCTGGCTACGCCGGTTCAACAGCGAGGCGGAACGCGAGGCGCAATACAAGGCGGTCTACGAGACCGACTATTGGAAGACAAAGATCGCCCCGCGGGTGCCTGAGTGCTTGGACCGGGAGAAGATGCACATCCAGCGCATTGTTCCGACATCCCGGTCAACCATGCAGTAACCAGAGAGCCGTGGCCGGCATCCTGCTGCCGGTCATGCGGCTTCTGTCAACCGCTGGCGATAAAAACAAAGCATGAACTTGTGTCAAAACGCGGCCTCATCTGGTAGGCGTGTAACCCGCTCGCTGCGAAGTGCCTGCCGCACTCGGCGTCGTTGTGGTCTTCGGCTGCCTGCGGACGGGTCGTCCGTCCGGCCCAGAAGCTGCAGCAGGGGTCCGCATCAAAGCCGGTCTGCTCCGTGCACGGCTGTCGCGCGCGGGAGACTGATCCCGTCGCGTTGACCCGTCAGCACCGGACGCGTAAGCAAATGCAACGGCCTGGGATCATTCGGCCGGCCGATTGGATGGAGCGATCCGTTGCGAAACGTACGCGACGCGCTGTTCGTGGCGCGCAACTCCGATGACAAGCTGATCAGTCGACCGCTCTCTCCTCACCTCCAGGTCTACCGCTGGCCGCTGAGCATGGCGTTGTCGATATCGCATCGGGTCACCGGTGTCGGGCTGGCGATCGGCACGCTGCTGATGACCTGGTGGCTGGTTGCCGCCGCCGTGTCGGACGACGCCTTCGCCGGGGTGCAGCGGTTCCTCGCGACGCCGATTGGCATCCTGCTGCTGCTGGGTTGGTCGGCCGCGCTGTTCTTCCACTTCTTCACCGGGCTTCGCCACCTTGCCTGGGATGCCGGCTACGGTTTCGACAAGCCCTGGTACGAGCGCTCCGGCTGGGCGGTCATAGCCGCGACAATCGTGGCGACGCTGTTGCTATGGATTATCGGCTTCGCGGCCTGGTGAGGGCGACCTATGGCAAAGACACCACACCTCGACGTCATGCGTTCGCCGCTCGGTCGGGCGCGTGGACTGGGCTCCGCCAGAGCAGGCGCGCACCATTGGTGGATGTTGCGGCTGACCTCGCTCGCGCTGGTGCCGCTGAGCCTGTGGTTCCTCTGCGCCATGGTGCGCATGCTCGGCGCGACGCGTGACGACGTCGTTTCCTGGATGGCTGGTCCGCTTCCAATCGTATTGATGATCGCGTTGGTGATTGCCACGTTCCACCACATGCAGGCAGGCCTCCAGGTAGTGATTGAGGACTATGTCGACACCGACTGGTTGCGCCTTGGGTCGATCCTGCTGGTGAAGGGACTGTCGCTGCTCTTGGCGCTGGCCTGCATCGTCTCGGTGCTGCGGCTGGGCCTCTAGAAGGAAAACCGATGAACGCGATCACGCTGCCTTCGTCGCGCGCCTATAATGTCGTCGATCATACCTACGACGTCGTGGTGGTCGGCGCCGGTGGTTCGGGCCTGCGGGCTACCTTCGGCATGGGTGCTGCCGGCCTGAAGACTGCTTGCATCAGTAAGGTGTTTCCGACGCGCAGCCACACCGTCGCGGCGCAAGGCGGCATCGGCGCCGCGCTGGGCAACATGGGGGCGGACGACTGGCGCTGGCACATGTACGACACCGTGAAAGGTTCGGACTGGCTCGGCGATCAGGACGCAATCGAATACCTCTGCCGTGAGGCGATCCCAGCCGTCTACGAGCTGGAGCATTACGGCATGCCGTTCAGCCGCACCGAGGATGGCCGGATCTACCAACGCCCGTTCGGCGGTCACATGACGAAAAACGGCGAAGGGCCGCCGGCGCTACGTGCTTGTGCCGCCGCGGACCGGACCGGCCACGCAATGCTGCATACATTGTATCAGCAGAGCCTCAGGAACGACGTCGAGTTCTTCAATGAGTATTTCGCGCTCGACCTGATCATCGACGATGAAGGCGCCGCTCGCGGTGTCACCGCTTGGTGTTTGGAGGATGGCAGCATCCATCGCTTCCGTGCCCAGATGGTGGTGATCGCCACCGGCGGCTATGGGCGCGTCTATCAGGTCTGCACCTCGGCACATATCTGCACTGGTGATGGCAACGGTATGGTGCTGCGCGCCGGCTTGCCGTGCCAGGACATGGAGTTTGTGCAGTTTCACCCGACTGGTATTTTCCCAGCCGGCTGTCTGATCACCGAGGGTGCGCGCGGCGAAGGCGGCTATCTGACCAACTCGGAGGGCGAGCGCTTCATGGAGCGCTACGCGCCCAGTGCCAAGGACCTCGCCAGCCGCGACGTAGTGTCGCGCTCGATGATCGTCGAAATCAATGAAGGACGCGGCTGCGGGCCGAACAAGGACCATATCCTGCTGCACCTTGAGCATCTCGGCGCCGACATCCTGCACGAGCGGCTGCCTGGAATTTCCGAGACCTCCCGGGTGTTCGCCGGCGTCGATGTAACCAAGGCGCCGATCCCGGTGCAGCCGACGGTGCACTACAATATGGGCGGCATCCCGACGAACCATCATGGCGAGGTGCTGAGGCCGACCCAATCCAACTCTGACGCGGTTGCACCCGGGCTGATGGCGGTGGGTGAAGCCGCGTGCGTCTCGGTGCATGGCGCCAACCGGCTGGGCACCAACTCGCTGATCGATCTGTTGGTATTCGGTCGGGCCGCCGCGCATCGCGCTGCTAAGATCGTGCGGCCCGGTGCGAGCCAGGCGCCGCTGCCGCCGCGTGCCGGCGAACGTTCGCTGGATCGGTTCGACGCCACACGGCACGCCAAGGGTGGCTCGCGCGTGGCCGATCTGCGGCTGGAGATGCAAAAGACGATGCAGAGCCATGCCGCGGTGTTCCGCAACAGCACGACACTGGCGGAAGGTGTCGCCAAGATGCAGGCGGTGTGGCAGGGCATGGCGGATATGTCGGTGTCGGATCGCAGTCTGGTCTGGAACAGCGATCTGATGGAGGCGCTGGAACTGCAGAACCTGATGGGCAACGCGATGACCACCATGGTCGGTGCCGAAGCGCGCCACGAGAGCCGTGGTGCGCACGCACATGACGACTATCCCGAGCGCGATGACGCGGAATGGATGAAGCACACGCTGACCTGGTGCGACGAGGGCGGCGCGACGCATCTCGACTATCGTCCGGTGAAGATGCAGACGCTGACCAACGAGGTGGCAGTCATCCCGCCGAAGCAGCGGGTGTACTGACGACTATGGCCAACTTCACCCTCCCGTCGAACAGCCGCATCGGCCTCGGCAAGGATTGGAAAGCGCCCGCTGGGGCTAAGCGCGTGCGCGAGTTCCGTGTCTATCGGTGGTCGCCCGATGACGGTCAAAACCCGCGCACTGACACGTTCGAGGTGGATCTAGATACCTGCGGCCCAATGGTTCTTGACGCGCTGATCAAGATCAAGAACGAGATCGACCCGACTCTGACCTTCCGTCGCTCCTGCCGGGAAGGCATTTGCGGCTCCTGTGCGATGAATATCGACGGCGGCAACACGCTCGCCTGCCTGAAGCCGATCGACGAGGTGACGGGCGCGGTCCGAATTACGCCACTGCCGCACATGCCAGTGGTGAAAGACCTGGTGCCCGACCTGTCGCAGGTCTATGCGCAGCTGCGCAGCATCGATCCGTGGCTGAAGACCGACAGTCCCGCGCCGCCTGATGCCGAGCGACTGCAGAGTCGCGAGGAACGCGCGAAACTGGACGGCCTGTGGGAATGCATCTTGTGCTTCTGCTGCTCCACTGCCTGCCCCAGCTATTGGTGGAACGGCGATCGCTATCTCGGCCCCGCAGTGTTGTTGCAGGCGTATCGCTGGATTGCCGACTCACGTGACGAGCGGACCGGCGAGCGGCTGGATTCACTGGAGGATCCGTTCAAGCTGTATCGCTGCCACACCATCATGAACTGCACCGACGCGTGCCCGAAGGGACTGAACCCTGCGAAAGCGATCGGTGCCATCAAGCAGCTGATCGTGGAACGACAGGTGTAGTCCAGTCGTTCGACGGCTGCGAGGTTCACGCCGCGTCGCTGCGGCGAGCAGTGGGCGGCCTGTCGGCCGCGCCGTGAACCACCGACGGTCTATGACGGCTACGACGCAGGGCAGGCTGAAGCGTTGAGCCGACTAAACGAACGCATGAAGCGGAAGCTGGATGCTACCAGGGGGCGGGCTGCTTAGCCCTTGCTCCGTTACCCACACGTTGCTGCCACTTTTGGAGATCAGCAGGTCATGGGGTGGATCGCCCGGAAATGCGCCGCTTTGATTTGTTAACCGTAGCGTATCGATTACCCGATTATGCGCGTAGATTGACAGCATGTCGTTGGCGTAGGTGTAGCTATCAGCCTTAGCGAGACCCACGAGGTCTATCTGAGAAAGGCCCTGCAGTGTCACCGACGCATGAAATTTGCGAGGCTCGTCAATCTGTAAGGTGCCGGGGCCGCGCTCCATGATGCCGGAGACAGTTATGTTCTGATCAGACGAGACCGAACGCTCGAATTCAATGAAGCCGAGTTGAGCTTGCGCACCTCCGGCCACGAAGGAGCCAGTGCCGAGTACGTCGGGCGTTATTACCACATGAGTACCGCGAAACACGTCAGCCTGATCATTGATGAGTTGGGTTCTTGGCGCGCCGGTTACATCTAGACGACCAAATGTTAGATCGAAGGCAGCGGTAAGCTTTGCATGAGGCTTCAAGCTGACGGTAACAAAGGGACTGCTGGGAAACACTGAGTTGTAATTCAGTGTGTCCTCGCCGGCGACATTGACCGTGGTCTGAACGCTGCTGAAACCAACTTGAGTGACCGTGGCAGTGGCATTGTGCGAAAGATTTAGGGTCACATCTACGCTGTTGTTGGGATTGCCGACCTGCAGTCTATCGCCCACAAGGTCATTGCCTATGATGTTCATGGTCCCGCCGTCTGGCATCAGCAAGCTGTCGCCAAGTAGCGGCACTCCGGTCGGGTTCCAGTCGTTTGGATCGCTGGCGTCGTTATTGCCCCCGCCGATCCATGTTCTGTCGGTCATTACGTCCTCCCCTTTTTCTTAGGCCGGACATTGCGACGCTTCGCCAGTTGGGCGGAAGAGATTTCTAACGCTAGCGGGACAGCAAGCACGTAGAGTTGATTCTTGACCGCTGCTTCGTCGTTGAGCGAAGTCGAAGGCTGTCGTGGCAGGCTTGCGCTTTTGACGGGCGTAACTCGGGGCCTTGGCGTGGACGACGAGGGTGATTTGGCCGCGCGCCTGCTTCTGCCAGTTCAGCACTGGATGCCAATGGCAGCCTGCCGGCGCTCCCATCGACAGCAAGAATAGGTAGTAACCAGGCAACCGCCAGAGTTAAGGCTCGTAGAGGGCGGCCTACAGCTACACAGAAAAATACTTGGCGTTGGGATTGAGCACCACAATCGCACTGGTGGACTGCTCAGGGTGCAGCTGGAACTCCTCGGACAGCGACACGCCGATGCGTTCTGCGCCGAGCAGCGATAGGATTGGCGCCTGGTCCTCCAGCCGCGGACACGCTGGGTATCCAAACGAATAGCGCGATCCACGATAGCCCTGCGACAACATCTTATCCATGTCGCGGTCGTCTTCTCCGGCGAACCCAAGCTCCGCACGGATGCGCTTGTGTAAGTACTCCGCCATCGCCTCCGCCATCTCGACCGACAGCCCGTGCAGGTAAAGATAGTCCTGATAGCGATTGTCCTCGAACCACGCCCGCGCGGTCTCTGACGCCTTCTGTCCCACCGTGACCACTTGCAATGCGATCACGTCGCGTTCCGCGTCATCGACATCGCGGAAGAAGTCGGCGATGCATTCGCCGTCTTCCTTTGGCTGCCGCGGCAAGGTGAAGCGGGCGAGCTCGGTGCTGCCGTCCTGCTCAAAGATGATCAGGTCGTTGCCCTGTCCCGCGGCGAGCCAATAGCCATAGGCCGCCTGCGGCTTCAGGATGTCCTCCGCTTCACACATCGCCAGCATGCGCCGCATCACCGGACGCAGTTCCTGCTTTGCCCAGCCCAGGAAATCATCCAACGACCGCCCCTGTTTCCGAAAGCCCCACTGGAACTGGTACAGGCTGCGTTCGTTGACGAACGGCACGATTGCTTTGGGGGCAGCCTCGATCACGCGCGCACCCCAGAATGGCGGCGCCGTTACCGGCACGTCACGCGTCAGTCGTCGGCGCCGCGCCTGCACTGTGCCGACATCCACCGGCCGAAATGCGCGCGCATCCGCCTGGCCCAACGTGCGCGATGCGTTGCGCGCCTTGCCGGTCCGCTTGGCCTGAACTGCAGCGAGATAGTCGTCGAATGCGTTGCCGGTGACCTTGTCCATCAGGTGCAGGCCATCGAATGCATCGCGCGCATAGGCGACGCGGCCGCAGGCATAAGCCTGGACGCAAGCGTCCTCAACATAGGTACGGGTAAGCGCCGCACCACCGAGCAGCACCGGCACCTCCAGCCCCTGGCGCGTCATCTCCTCCAGGTTCTCGCGCATCACCACCGTGGACTTCACCAGCAGTCCCGACATGCCGATGGCATGCGCCTGGTGTTCCCTTGCCGCAGCCAGCATATCGGTCAGCGGCACCTTGATGCCAAGATTGACCACGCGATAGCCGTTGTTGGTCAAAATGATATCGACAAGGTTCTTACCGATATCGTGCACGTCGCCCTTTACCGTGGCGAGCACGATCGTGCCCTTCTCCTGGCCCTCGACGCGTTCCATCAACGGCTCAAGATATGCCACCGCCGCCTTCATCGTCTCGGCGCTCTGCAGCACGAAAGGGAGCTGCATCTTGCCGGCACCGAACAGGTCGCCCACCACCTTCATGCCGTCGAGCAGCACATTGTTGATGATGTCGAGCGGCGACAGTGATTTCAGCGCTTCGTCCAGGTCCTCGGTCAGCCCCTTGCGGTCGCCATCAACGATGCGGTCCTTCAGCCGACCTTCCACCGTGTCGGCACGCTTCTTCACTGTGGCGTCCGCCGCTTTGCGGTCGGCAAAAATCTCCAAGATCCGCTGCAGCGGATCGTAGCCCTCCGCACGGCGATCAAAGATCAGATCTTCGGCGACCTTTGCCTCGTCGGGCGCGATCATGTGCATCGGCCGGATCTTCGACACATGCACGATCGCACCACTCATTCCCGCGCGCACTGCGTGGTCAAGGAACACGCTGTTCAGCACTGCGCGCGCGGCTGGGTTCAGGCCGAAGCTGACGTTAGACAGCCCGAGGATGATCTGGATGTCGGGGAACTCGGCACGGATCGCCGCGATGCCTTCCAGCGTCCACCGCGCCAGCTTGCGGTCATCTTCGTTTCCGGTGGCGATGGTGAAGGTCAACGGGTCGATCAGCAGATCCGATTGAGGCAGGCCATGGCGATTGCAGGCGAAATCCACCAGTCGGCGCGCCACCTCCAGCTTGCTCTCGGCAGTCTTCGCCATGCCGGTTTCGTCGATCGTCAGGGCAATCACCGCCGCGCCGAACTGCTTCGCCAGCTTGAGACGATCAGCCGCGTGCTGCTCGCCATCCTCGAAATTGATCGAGTTGATGATCGGCTTGCCGCCATGCAGCTTCAGCGCCGCGGCGATAACCGGCGTTTCCGTGCTGTCGATCACCAGCGGCGCGTTCACGGATGAGGTGAAGCGGCGCACCACCTCGGTCATCTCTGCCATTTCGTCACGGCCGACGAAGGCGGTGCAGATGTCGAGTGAGTTGGAGCCTTCGCCCAACTGCTCACGACCCATCGACACGCAGCCATCCCAGTCGTGGCGTTCCTGCGAGTCACGCCACTTCTTCGAGCCATTGGCATTGCAGCGTTCGCCGATGGCGAAGAACGCGTTCTCCTGCCGCAGCGGCACGGACTGATAGAGACTCGCGACTGACGGTACCCAGACTGACTTGCGCTGGGCTGGGGTCGGGCGGCTGTCACCGCGCCGACGCAGCATCGCATCGAGTGCCGCGATATGCTGCACGTTGGTGCCACAGCAGCCGCCAATCAGGTTGACCCCGTCCTGCTCGACGAAACGCTCGAGCCACGTCGTCAGATCGGCCGGCGTCAGCGGAAAGTGCGTTTGGCCATCGACAAGTTCCGGTAGTCCGGCATTCGGCTGCACCGACAACAGGCCCGACCAACTGCCGGACAGCCAGCGGATATGCTCCGCCATTTCCTGCGGTCCGGTAGCACAGTTCAGCCCCATCAGCGGTACATCGAGGGCATTGACGACCGCCGCGGCGCTGGCGATGTCGGGGCCCACCAGCAGTGTGCCGGTGGTCTCCACTGTGACCTGCACGAAGATCGGGATGTCGCCGCCGGCCTCAGCGCGCGCGATCTTGGCGCTATTGACTGCGGCCTTGATCTGCAGCGGGTCCTGGCAGGTCTCGATTAGGATCGCATCGACGCCGCCGGCGATCAGGCCGCGGCACTGTTCGGTCAGTGCCGCCTCCAGCGGGTCGTAAGCAATGTTGCCAAGAGTTGGCAGCTTGGTGCCCGGGCCGACGCTGCCAAGTACCCAGCGATGGCGGCCGTCACTAAACTGATCCGCGGCTTCGCGCGCCAGTTCGGCGCCGCGTCTATTGACCTCAAAGGCTCGATCCGCAATGCCGAACTCGCCCAGCGTGATGGGTGACCCGCCGAATGTGTCGGTCTCCACCATGTCGGCGCCGGCCTCGAAGTAGCCGCGGTGCAGTTCGCGCACCAGGTCAGGCCGCGTCAGGCAAAGAATGTCGGTGCAGTTTTCCTTGCCGAGGAAGTCACGCTCAATGTCCAGCGGCATGCCGAGGATGCGCGTGCCGATGGCACCGTCGCACAGCAGCACCCTTTCACGCAGCACATCGAGCAGGTGAGGTCGGGCCATGTTAATTCCTCGATGCAGCTGAAAGTCTGTGGTCAGCGATATAGGCATCCAGTCGGGCAATGTGCTCGGCGATTTCTGCCGATGGCAGAAAGCATGCAGTCAGGCTGTTGTGCGCGAGTTTGATAAGCTGGTCATCGGAAAGCGCCAGAGCATCGCGACACTGGATGAAATTGTCGTTCACATAACCGCCGAAATACGCCGGATCGTCCGAATTCATCGTGACGTTCAGCCCGGCCTCCAACATCGCGCGCAGTGGATGCGCTGCCAGCGACGGCACCACGTTGAGCCGCAGGTTGGAAAGCGGACAGACAGTGAGCGGCATCTCGCGTTCCGCAAGTTCGCGCACCAATGCTGCATCGTCCATGCAGGCAACACCGTGATCGATACGGTCTACCTGCAGCAGGTCAATCGCTTCGCGCACATACGAAGCAGGCCCTTCTTCGCCAGCATGCACGGTGATGCGGAAGCCGCGCTCGCGGCAGGTACGGAAGTAGCGCTCGAAGCGCGATGGTGGATTGCCGACTTCCGCGCCGCCCAGGCCGAAGCCGGCGATCTGCTCTGCCCATGGCATGACTGAATCAAGCAGCTGCAACGCCTCAGCTTCGCTGCGATGGCGCTGTGCGCTGACCAGCAAACCGGCGCTGATGCCATCCTCCCGGGTCGCGTCGCGCATGGCGGTCAGCACGCCATCCATCACCGCGTCGATCGCCATGCCGCGCTCAGTGAAGCTTTGCGGACCAAGGAACAGCTCGGCACGAACCACTGCGTCGGCATGCGCACGGCGCAGATAGGCGCGGGTGATGTCGTAGAAGTCGCGCTCCTGCATCAGCACGCGACACCCCTCGTAATACAGATCGAGGAAGGCTTGCAGGTTGCGGAAGCGATACGCGCCGCGCAGTGCCTCCGGGGTTTCCCAGCGCGGACGCAGGCCGTTGCGGGCAGCGAGCTGCAGCAACAACTCGGCTTCGATGCTGCCTTCCAGGTGCATGTGCAATTCGGCCTTCGGCATGCAGCGGATGAATGCGTCAGCGTCGGGCATTTCACACGACCAGTTCACGTGGCGGGGCCACCGGCGCCTGTGCAGTCATCGCCGGCCAGAGTTCGACACTCAGAGGTCCATCGATCATTACCGGGGCGGCAGGCTGCATGCCGATGCCGGCTAAGAGCCGGTGCATGGCCTCATCGCTGAACCCGGGCCAGCGATGCGCCAGCCTGGTCAACAGATCGTCGCGCCCATGCTGTGCGAGGTCGATGACGATCAGGCGCCCGGCTGGCCGCAGCACGCGCCCTACCTCGGCCAGCACGCCGGACGGGTCTTCGGCGTAGTGCAGCACCATCTGCAAGACGGCCAGCTCGAACGACGCGTCTGGAAACGGCAGACGGGTACATGTCGGCCAGCCGCACCGAACAGTGGCCCAGCCCAGGTCGCGCCAGGCGCGCACGCGCCAGCGCCAGCATGGCCTTGGAGGCATCGATTCCAACTCCTTGGCTGATGCGCGGCGCCAGCAGCTCCAGCACGCGTCCGGTGCCAGTGCCAATGTCCAGCAGCCGACCGGCGTCCTGCTGCGGCACCAATTCGAGCAGCGCCTCCTCGACCGCTGCGGCCGGCAGATCGAGCGCCCGCATCTCGTCCCAGTCGGCGCCCTGTCGCCGGAAGCTCTCGGAAGCCACGCGGGCCCGCTCGGCCAGCACGCGCGCCGCCTGTCGACGGTCGGCATCAAGCACCGGATCGCCGTCCGGCAGCCGGGCCACGAGGTCACGCGCCAGCGACCCTGGCTCGCCATGCGGCAGGGCAAACCAGACATTGGCGCCTTCCCGGACCCGTTCGAGCAGTCCGCAGTCGCACAGCAGCTTAAGATGGCGGGACAGGCGAGGCTGCGACTGGCCAAGGATCTCGGTGAACTCCGAGACGCAATAGGCGCCCCGTGCGGCCAACGCCAGCAACCGAAGGCGCGTTGGCTCGGCGGCGGCGCGCAGACTCGCCAGCAGTGCTTCCATCAGTGTGCAAATGACATAAACATATCCTTATGTCCAGTTGCTCGCATCACGTCTGCGCGGGCAAGCTGCCGTGCGGCTCACGGCTGACACCAAATTCGGCGGCATGCGTGTCCTCGTCATCTATTGCCACCCCGTGGCGGAAAGCTTCGCCTCAGCGGCGCATCGGACGGTGTTGGAGGCGCTGGCCGAAGCTGGCCATGAGGTCACTGACGTCGATCTCTATGCGGAACACTTCGATCCTGTGATGAGCCGACAAGAGCGGCTGGACTACCTCAACACCGAACGCAACGAGCGGCTGGTCCAGCGTTATGACGATCAACTCGCCGCCGCCGAGGCGTTGGTGCTGGTCTATCCCTCCTGGTGGTACGGCATGCCGGCGATGCTGAAGGGCTACTTCGATCGCGTCTGGCTACCGGGCGTCGCGTTCGATGTGACGCCGGACGGCACGGTCAAGACCGACCGGCTGAAGCGACTGCGGCGCATTCTGGTTGTGACCACCTATGGCGGGTCGTGGTGGATGGTGCGAGTGGCACTCGGCGACCCTGCGCGCAAGATCATCGGTCGGGCGGTGCGGGCGTTGTGCGCGCGCGACTGCCGCGTAACCTGGTGCGTGCACTACGACATGGATCGCGCCAGGCCGCCGATGTTGCGGCGGTTCCTGCAACGCGTCCGGCGGGTTACGCTGAGCCTGTAGGATCCTGAGTGGGGGGCGGCTAAATGAAGCGACGCGAGTTGCTGGCTGCTGGCGCGCTGATGTCAGCCGGGCTGGCGCGACCGGCCATCGCACAGGCGGTGGCCAAGCCGTTGAAGTTCATCCCCGAGGGCAACCTGCAGAACCCAGATCCTATCTGGTCCACCACAACGGTGGCGCGCAACTTCGGCTACATGATCTGGGACACGCTGTACGGCTGGGACATCAATCTGTCGCCGCAGCCGCAGATGGTCGAAGGCCATGCAGTCGAGGACAATGGGCTTACGTGGCGCTTTCGCCTACGCGACGGGCAGACATTCCATGACGGCACGCCGGTGCGCGCGGCAGACTGTGTCGCCTCGATCCGCCGCTGGATGAAGCGCGACGGATTTGCCCAGCGCGTGGAGGCGGCGACCAACGAACTCACCGCTGCTGACGACCGCAGCTTCGTGTTCCGCCTGAAGCATCCATTTCCACTGCTGGCGCATGGTCTTGGCAAGCCGACCGCGAACGTTTGCTTCATCATGCCGGAACGGATCGCCAAGACCGATCCCTACAAGCAGATCGATGAATACGTCGGCTCTGGCCCCTACGTGTTCAATCGCAGCGAATGGACGCCAGGTGCGCTCGCCACATTCAAGCGATTCGATGCTTATGTGCCGCGGCAGGAACCGCCCAATTTTGTCGCCGGTGGCAAGCAGGCGAACTTTGAGCGCATCGAGTGGAACATCATCCCCGATCCCGGCACATCGTCCGCGGCCATTCAATCGGGCGAGGAGGAGTGGTGGCAGACACCGACCGTCGATTTGCTGCCGCTGCTGCGCAAAGCCAACGGCGTTGTGGTCGAGCGGCTCGATGACTTCGGCGTGGTCGGCTGCATGCGATTTAACATGCTGCATCTACCGTTCGACAACGTGAAGCTACGGCGCGCCCTGCTGCCAGCGATCAACCAGGCAGACTTCATGAATGCGGCAATGGGGGGTGATCCGGAACTGACGCGCATCGGCGTCGGCGTGTTCACGCCGGGCTCGCCGCTGGCCAACACGGCGGGTCTTGAGACATTGACGGGACCACGCGACGTGGCGCTGGCAAAGAAGCTGGTGGCAGAGAGCGGCTACAACGGCGAAAAGGTCGTGTTCATCGCGCCAACCGACTATCCGGTGCTGAACGCCGAATGCCTGGTCGGTGCCGATCTCATGCAGAAGCTTGGCATCAATGTCGAACTGCAGAGCATGGACTGGGGCACCATGATCCAGCGTCGCAACAACAAGGACACGATAGACAAGGGCGGCTGGAGCGCATTCGCCACTGGCTGGGAGGGATTGAACCTTGTCGATCCCGGCGCGCACTACCCGATTGCCGGCACCGGCGAGAAGGGTTGGTTCGGCTGGTTCAAGAGCGATAAAATGGAAGCGCTGCGCACCGAGTGGTTCGCATCGGCCGATCTGGCCGCGCAGAGGAAGCTCGCGGAAGAGATCCAGCTCGATGTGTGGCAGGAGGTGCCGTACTACCCACTCGGGCAGTGGCTGCAGCCGATCGCGCATCGCACGACGATCGAGGGCGTCGTCAAGTCGCCGTTCCCGTTGTTCTGGAACGTAAAGCGGAGCGCCTAGGTCCCTAATCCCGCATGTACCGCACACCCTGCCAGGAAGCCAGACAGTGTGCGGTGAAAGTCCGGCTCGTCGAGCAGGAATGCATCGTGGCCCTTGTCGGAGGGGACCTCTACGAATGACACGTTGGCGCCGGCCCGGTTCAGCGCACGTGCGACAGCGCGACTCTCGGCGGTCGGAAACAGCCAGTCGGAGGTGAACGACACCAGCAGGAAGCGCGTCCTGGTGCCGCGGAAGGCATTCGCCACATCACCATCGAACTCGACGGCGAGGTCGAAATAGTCCATCGCGCGGGTAATCGTCAGATACGAATTCGCATCGAAGCGCTGCACGAAGGTAGAGCCCTGGTGGCGCAGATAGCTTTCGACCTCGAACATCTCGCCGAACAGGCCGATCGCCTCAGACGGATCCTTTGGCGCGTTCTGCAGGCGGCGGCCGAACTTGCGTGTCATCGCCTCCTCGGAGAGGTAGGTGATGTGCGCGCACATGCGGGCCACGGCGAGGCCACGCGCCGGCACGCGGCCGCTGGTCCAGTAGCGACCACCGTCCCAGTCAGGATCGGCGAAGATCGCCTGGCGGCCCACTTCGTGAAAGGCGATGTTCTGTGCCGAATGATATGCTGCACAGGCGATCGGCAGAGCGGCGAACACCGCGTCGGGGTAGCTTGCCACCCATTGCAGCACCTGCATGCCACCCATCGACCCGCCCATGACAGCGAACAGCCGCGTGATGCCCAGGTGGTCGATCAGCATCTTCTGGGCGCGGACCATGTCGCCGATGGTGACCGGCGGGAAGTCGGTACCCCACGGCCCGTTGCCGTCATCCCGCAGGCTGCGCGGCCCGGATGAGCCCATGCAGCCGCCGAGCACATTGGCGCAGATAACGAAGTAACGGTCGGTGTCCACCGGCAGACCTGGGCCGACCACCACGTCCCACCAGCCGTCCTTGCCGGTGAGCGGATGGCGCTCGGCGACATACTGGTCGCCGGTGAGCGCATGGCAAACCAAAATGGCATTGGACCGCGCCGAGTTGAGCGTGCCGTAGGTGCGGTAGGCAACGGTCATCGGCCGCAGCCGCGCGCCGCAGTCGAGCGCCATTCCGTCCTCGAATGTGACGGTTGGGCTGTGCTCGGTGGCGGCGAGTGCTGTGGCCGTGTCCATCCCGCATTTGCATAGGCCGGGCGGCGGTTGGTCGCAACGGTCCGCTTGCTGTTTGCACGTCAGCCCGCTTCGGCTATCAGTGCCGGCCTTGCCCCGGCCGGTATGATGTCCAGTCCAGTTCCACTCGATACTTCTCCCGCTCCGGCCGCCTCGGCGGAAGAGCCGTCACCGCCCGATGGCTGGCGAGGCGATCTCGCCGCGCTGCGCAGCGAACTCGACCGCATCGACGATGCCCTGCACGAATTGCTGATGCAGCGCGCTCGCGTGGTCGAGCAGGTGGCGAAGTCCGGCAAGCGCGGCGCGTATCGGCCGGGACGCGAGGCATCGATCATCCGGCGCCTGCTGCATCGGCATAAAGGGGCGCTGCCGCCGCAGACGATCGTGCGATTGTGGCGCGAGTTGCTGGCCGGCACGACCGCGATGCAGGGCCCTTTCGGGGTTTCGGTCTACGAGCCGGATGCAGACGCCGCATTCACCCAGGCGGCGCGCGAGCACTTCGGCGCGTTGACGCCGCTGCATGCCTTCAGCCGGTCCTCGCAGGCGATGGCCGAGGTAAGCCGGGGTTTATCGGCCGTGGGCGTGCTGCCGTTGCCGTCGGAGACCAATGGCGTGCGCGACGACTGGTGGACCGCCATGCTGCAGCAAGAGCAGCCACGCCTGCATATCGTTGCCCGATTGCCGTTCTGGGCGCCGCGATCGGATGGCGCCCCCGAAGTGCAGGCCCTGGTGATCGCGGGGACCGAGCCGGATCCGTCAGGGCACGACCGGTCGTTGCTGGGGGTCGATCTCGATGCGCCTGTCAGCCGGGGGCGGGTGGCGGCGATGCTGGCGGCTGCAGACCTGGCTGCCGAAACCGTGGTCCTGAGCCGCGACAGCGTCGCCCATGCGTTGGTCGAAGTTGCCGGCTTCCTCACCGAAGATGACCCCCGTCTGGGCCGGCTCAATGCAGCCCTCCACCGGCCCGTCGTGTTGGGTGCATACGCGATACCGGAGACCGGAGCTGCCGCATGACCGCACCTCGCCCACGGCCCGAAGTGCTGGAGATTTCGCCGTATGTCGGCGGCGAGTCGACCGTGCCGGGCGTCAACCGGGTATTGAAGCTGTCATCCAACGAGGGCGCGTTCGGCGTGCCGCCTGGGGCGCAGGAGGCCTATCGGCGCACAGCGGAAGAACTGCACCGCTATCCCGACGGTGACGCGACGGAGCTGCGGCGAGCGATCGGTGCGCGGTTCAAGCTCGATCCGGCGCGGATTGTCTGTGGCTGCGGCTCCGATGACCTGATCTATCAGCTCTGCCTCGCCTATGGTGGGCACGGCCGCGACATCGTCATGAGCGCGCACGGCTTCGCTATCTATCATATTGCCGGCACCTATGCCGGCAGCCGGGTGATCAAGACGCCCGAGCGCGACCTGACCGCGGATGTCGACGCTTTGTTGGCGGCGGTGTCGGCTTCGACGCGGCTGGTGTTCTTGGCGAACCCCAACAATCCGACCGGCAGCATGCTGCCGTATGAAGCACGTGGCGCGACTGCGCGCCGGCCTGCCGCAGGAAGTGCTGCTGGTGCTCGATGCGGCATATGCGGAGTATATCGACCGACCCGACTATGATCCCGGCGTCCGCATCGTCGACGCCACCGACAACACGGTGATGCTGCGGACGTTCTCCAAGATATTCGGGCTTAGGCGGCATGCGGATCGGCTGGGCCTATGGGCCGCCGGCAGTGATCGACGTGTTCAATCGCGTGCGTGCGCCGTTCAATATATCGATCGCCGCACAGGCGGCCGCGATCGCCGCGCTGGCCGAGCCGGGCTGGGTTGAGAAAGGCCGTGCGCACAATAACGAATATCGTGCGAAGCTGACCGAAGGGCTGCGTGGCGGCGCGGATCAAGGTGTGGCCATCGGAGGGCAACTTCGTGCTGGCCGACTTCGCCACACCCGAGCGAGCCAAGGCGGCGGACGAGTTCATGCGCTCACGTGGGGCGATCACGCGCCCGGTCGGAGGCTATGGGCTGCCGCATTGTTTGCGCATCACGGTCGGCACCGCCGAGGAGGTCGAGATCGTCATCGCCACCCTGACCGAGTTCATGGGATCTCCGGGACAAGCCCGGGGACTGGCTTCGCGTGCCTGAACCGATATTCCGCCGGCTTGCGCTGATCGGCATCGGGCTGATCGGCAGCTCAGTGGCGCGCATCGCCAAGGAGCGTGGCGACCTGGCGGGCGAAGTTGTGGTGACGGCGCGCACTGCAACGACGCTGGCGCGGGTGCGCGAATTGGGTTTCGCCGACCGGATCGAGACCGACGCCAGCCATGCCGTAAAGGGCGCCGATGGCGTGATGCTGTGCGCACCGGTGGGTGCGTTCGCCGACATCGCGACGGCGATCGCGCCGCACCTGATGCCGGGAGCGGTGCTGACCGATGTGGGTTCCACCAAGCAGTCGGTGATCCGCGATGTGGGGCCGCTGGTTCCGGCGGGCGTGCACTTCGTGCCGGCCCACCCGGTGGCGGGGACCGAGTATTCCGGCCCAGATTCCGGGTTCACGACGCTGTTCCAAGGCCGCTGGGCGCTGTTGACGCCGCCGCCCGGAACAGACGAGGCGGCAGTGGCGAAAATGGAGGAGTTCTGGCGTCGCTGCGGGTCGATGGTCCAACGGATGGAGCCGGGTCACCACGACCGGGTGCTGGCGGTGGTATCTCACCTGCCGCACCTGATCGCCTTCACCATCTGCGGCACCGCTGATGACCTGGAGGGCGAGACGCGCCGGGAGGTGCTGCAATTCGCTGCCTCGGGCTTCCGGGACTTTACCCGCATCGCCGCAAGCGACCCGGTGATGTGGCGCGACATCTTCCTGAACAACCGCGAGGCGCTGCTGGAGATGCTGGCCCGCTTTGTCGAGGACGCGCAGGCGATGTCGCGTGCAGTGCGCTGGGGAGACGCCGGGTATATCGAGGACAAGGTGGAGCGAGGACGGAAGATCAGGCAAAGCCTGATCGAGCTGAAGCAGGCATAGCCCGCGCCGGATAGCGCTACAGCAGCCGATTATTTCCCAGTGCAAGCAACTCGTTCGCTATGTCGAATAGGCGCCGCCCCAACTGCGGATCATCCATTTCTTCGGCGAGTTGCCACGTCGCGTGAAACAACTTAGCCAGTTCCGCGTCGAAGCCATCGCTCTCCAAATCAGGTATGTCCTGCGGCAGGAGACCGACGAAACGTGCGCCAGTCCATATTTCGACACCGGCATGCTCGTTCAGGAGAGAGGACGCGGCATCGAACGCATCCTGATCTGCGGCAAATTCCGCGCCTCGCGCCTCCACCTCGCCTCCATCGTCACGTAGACTGATCAGCCGGTAGAACGCCATCGGTGCCTCCACGCTATGCGGACAGGAGCACGCACCTCCACTGACGCGAGATTGGCACACGGATGCCTGATCGAGGCAAGCGATTAAATTCTGCGGCGACAATGGTGGCTAAGCGTGTCCCGTCAGCCACGCTGTCGCGCTACCGCCTCATAACGCTCGGCCAACCGCAGCAGGGAGTTCATCACGTCTTCTGTCGTCGCAGTCGCTGCCATGCGGCGCAGTTCAACTGCGGTTTTCGTCAGCTCCGCGACCGTCCGCGCAGAGACCGGCAAATCGTAGGACCCTTCCATAAGCAGCAGATATACGGTCTTCCACTACGGCTTGGTTAAGACGGGGGTCGGTTCACGCCGTGGTGACAACAGCATCGCGAGAGGTGGCCCCTATGCGGACGTCGCGCTTGCATTCGCCGTAAGCATGGGCTGAAACAATCTCGAACTGCTCAGGTCCTGCTTGTCATGTCTCCGCTCGTCGGCATCCCGGCTTGTGCCCGTCTGGTGGTGAACGGACAACTGCGTCACGACACGCCGGCGCGCTATCCGGCTGCAGTGCTAGGTGGCGCTCGGGCGACGCCGATCCTGATTCCGCCAGTGGGCGAAGCCGCGCTTGCGGCGCTTGGCGCGATCGATGGCCTGATGCTGCCCGGCAGCCCCAGCAACGTGCATCCCTCGCAGTATGACGGTGGCGAAAGCCTGACCCCGGAACAGCACGACCTGGAGCGCGACGCTACGACCTTGCGCCTGATCCCCGAGGCGCTCTCGCGCGGGATGCCGCTGCTCGCGATCTGCCGCGGCATCCAAGAGCTGAACGTCGCGCTGGGTGGCACCCTGCATCAGAGGCTGCACGAGGTGCCGGCGCGGATGGATCATCGTCCCGAACCGGGCACGATCGAGGAGAAATACGCACCGCGACACTTGGTGTTCCTGTCGGGACAGCTCGCTCGCATTGTCGGCAGTACCAAGATCCTGGTGAACTCGCTGCACGGCCAGGGGATCGATGTGCTGGCGCCTGGACTGGTGGTGGAGGCGACGGCGACCGACGAAACGATAGAGGCAGTACGCGTCGAGCGCGCGCGCTCATTCGCATTCGGTGTCCAGTGGCATCCGGAATGGGGCTACGCGGATGACAGCGCGAGCCTCGCCATCTTCCGTGCCTTTGGCGCCGCCTGCGCCGCGTATCGTTCGGGGCTGCGCAGCGCGGCCTGAGAGAGATCCGCAACGCAACGGTAGCTGACCGGCCGGCAATCGTTGACGAAATGCCGCGCGTTCACGACGGTGTCCGGCAGCGAATGCGGAGAGGGATCATGGATCTGCAGCTGGCGGGCAAGAAGGTGTTGATCACCGGGGGCTCGAAGGGGATTGGCCGCGCGACAGCCGAGGTGCTGGCGGATGAGGGCTGCGATCTGACTCTGGTGGCGCGTGATCGGGGGGCGCTGGACGAGGCGGCAGCGACGATTCGTGCGCGGCGACAGGTCAATGTGCGGACGATTTCCGCCGATCTTTCCTCAGACCCAGCGGTGCGGCGCGTCGCCGCCGAGGCGGGCGAGCTCGACATTCTGGTGAACAACGCAGGGGCGATCCCGCCGGGCGACGTGTTGTCGGTCGATGATGCCAGGTGGCGTGAGGCGTGGGACCTGAAGGTGTTCGGCTACATTTCGTTCTGCCGCGTGGTCTACGCGCAGATGAAGGCGCGGCAGGCGGGCGTGATCATCAACATCATCGGTGCCGCCGGCGAGAGTTTCCCGACCGGCTACATCGCAGGTGCCGCGGGCAATGCATCGCTGATGGCATTCACCCGCGCGCTCGGCAAGGGTGCGCCAGCGGACGGGCTGCGCGTGGTGGCGATCAATCCCGGCCCAGTGGAGACCGATCGGCTGGTGATGCTGCGCCGCGCCGAGGCACAGGCGAAGTTCGGCGATCCGGAACGCTGGCGCGAGCTGACGGCGAACATGCCCTTCGGACGCGCCGCGACGCCTAAGGAGATCGGCAGCGCCGTCGCGTTTCTCGCCAGCTCGCTGTCCGGCTATACGACCGGGACGGTGCTGACCATCAACGGCGGTGGGTGAGGCTCTGCTTCAGTGCTGGTCAACCACGCCCTGTGGGTCGGGCTGGCATTGTGCCTGTGCGCCAACATCCGTGTGCGGCAACGCGCTTAGGTAATCGTAGATCGCGCTGATCTCGAAGACGCGGTAGTTCCGGAAATTGTACCATGGCATCACCTGCAGCAGGTCACAGGCCTTCGCGTCCTGGAAGCTTTCATCGAGCGGATCGCATCCGGTCTTCATCAGGTGAATGAACTGCTCGCGCATGAGGCCGGCCGGCAGCCCGGTACTCGGGGCCGGGGAGAGGTTTCTGGAGCAGAAGTTCCCACCCGGCGTTGGGAAGAGGCGTCCGCCGGCTAGATAGTTGGCAAGGTTCACCTGTTTCGGCTGTCGCTGAGTTGGGTCACCGCCAGGGGCAAAGTTTGGCTGTGTGTGGCAATCATTGCAGCTGGAGACGGTCACGAGATAACTGCCCAGGCCCTGCGAGGGCGCATTCGGGTCGAGCGTGACGTTCTGCGAGGCGGCGATACCGAAGCCGATTTTCACACGCGAATCGCGCGACAGGTCATCGGCCAAGAGAGCTCCCGCTGTCAGTTGCAACGCTGCCGCTGCTACGAGAACGCGATGAATAGCAATGCGTGGCATCATTTGCTCCATCGGACTTTTGTCGGGTACCGGGCTGATCGCGGTTCTCACCGCCGCCCGAAGATCCTCTCGCCGTCCTGCGTGATTTGTGCTGCCAAATCGCAGCCAGAGATGCAGTCGGGATTGCCCGGGATCATCGCCACATGGAGCGAGGTACCCACAATGCGGAAGGTTCTTCCGCGGTCACCTACGACGATCACGAATGTGGTGCTCAGATTCGGCTGACTCATCGTGCCCGCGCCGGTGCAATCGGGGTTTATGTGATAGGTGCCGGTCTGCGATGTAAATCCGTCGGGTGTCAGACCGGCCGTCCCCGGCGGGACATTTGGCGAGCCGTCGCGCATCGCAAAGTTCAGGTCGGTGAAGTTGCCTTGCCCATCGAAGCTATAGACGGCGATGCCGTCTGCAAGGCTCTGCGTGGGAAAGGGGATCGAAATTGGTGGATTGCCGCTGAGCAAGCCCAGCCGCACTGTGTGGAAGCTGGCGTCGTAGTCGCCGTTCAGCATGGCGGTTGAACACTCCTGCGCCGCGGCGACGCCACAAGCCACCAGCAACATGATGGCTGCCGATATCAGTTTCGCTCTCGGGCCCGACATACTCGTTCTCCCCGTTCTGTTGTGTTCTGGTGGGGCTATGGGTTGGTGCAGGGCTAAACCGCAATCCCTGGTCGACTAATGCTGGGCTAAATTGCGATTAGCAGGCGCTAAACGTTGCCAAGCGGGTCGGCCACGGATGCCGCCCGGGGCCGGGTTTGATCGGGCCGGGTAGTGACGCCCTTCACAACGTGTTGGGTTGCTGCCAGCTTATGTTTCACGATCGCGCGTCGCTTGGGGGAGGCGAGGCATGGATGCGCCCGTCGCCGGCGAGACGCTGGTGTTCGAGGGGTGGCGGTTCGACGCGCGAGCCGGCGATCTGCTGCGTGAGGGTCCCGACGGGGTCTGGGTGCCGGTCGCCATCGGCACGCGTGCGCGCAACATCCTGGCGCTTCTGCTGCAACGGCCAAATGCGCTCGTGTCCAAGGAAGCGATCATGGATGCGGCCTGGCCGAACGTCACCGTGGAGCCGAACAATCTGACCGTGCAGATCGCCGCGCTGCGGCGCATTCTGGACGAGGGCCGGACGAACGGCAGCTGCATCGAGACGGTGCCGGGGCGGGGCTATCGGTTCGTCCCTCGCGTGGGGCATCAGTCCGAGGCGCTGCCCGATCCAATGTTGGGGCCGGTTACGTTGGGGCCGGTTGCCGGGCCGCTGGCGCTGGGCTGGCTCGCGCTATGGCCGCCGCGGCGGGTTCGGCTCTGGTCGGTGGCGGCCTGTGCCGCTGCGATGGCGGCGCTGCTGGCGGTTGCGGCATGGCCTGGCGGCCGGTTCGTCGGACAGTCATCGCCTCCGCGGCTGTCGCTTGTCGTGCTGCCGTTCCAGAACCTGAGCGGCAGCACCGCAGATGACTATCTGGCCGACGGCATCACCGACGATCTGACCACCGAACTCGCGCACATTGTGGGCGCTCGGGTCGTTGCGCGTGAAACCGCCCGGAACCTCAAGCGCCAGGCCGACGATGTGAGGGCGGTCGGCAAGCAACTCGGCGTGCGCTATGTGATCGAGGGCGGCGTCCGCCGGCTGGGCAGGGTGCTCCACGCCAATGTGCGGCTCGTTTCCGTCGAAACCGCGGAGAACCTCTGGTCGGACCGGTTGGACGAGGCGATCGGCGAGGGGCTGGCCGGGCAAGAGCACATCGTCATGCGCATGGGTGACCAGCTCGCAATCAACATGGTCGAGATCGAGAGCGCGCGCAGCCTCCGTGAACGCCCGACCAACCCGGATGCGTTCGATCTCATCCTGCGTGCGCGCTCGATCCGGCACCTGCCGGAGAGTCCGCAACGCAACGAGCAGGTGCGGACGCTGTCCGAGCGTGCGCTCGCGCTGGATCCCACATCGCTCTATGCCATGACCGACGTCGCTTACGCCCTGACCGACGCGGCGGCCGAGCAGGGCTGGGCCAGCCTTGCGGAGATGGAGCGAGCCGGACGTCTGCTGGACGAGGCACGGGCGCGCGCGCCCGCCGCGGACTTTGTGCTCAACACCTACGTCTTTTGGCTGCGCACGGTGGGCCGTTGTCCGGAAACCATCGAACTGGCCCAACGCGCACTCGAGGCCGAGCCGAAGCGCATGCGGGTGTGGACCGGGATCTATAATGAACTCGCCACGTGCAAGCTTTGGGCAGGGCATGCCGACCAGGCGTTGGCCCTGCACGCCGAGGCGGATCGTTTGAATCCGTATAGTCCCTGGAAATTCGTCCGCTATCACCAGATGGGCAAGGCGTCGCTGCTGTTGGGGCGCGAGCAGGATGGCATCGCCTTCCTGGAGCGTGCAATCGCGATGAATCGAAACGACCAATGGGCGCACCGCTGGCTTGCGGCGGCCTATGCGCTGGCCGGACGGGTCGATGAGGCGAAGCGCAGCCTCGGCGAGGCGAATCGACTTTGGCCATACAACACGGTGCGCGGCTTCAGCGCCGGCTCGAACGCCTACGCCGTTCAGACGGCGCGCTTCAGGGAGGCGTTGCGGCTGGCCGGCGAGCGCGACCACGCCGACGAGGACGCGGATTTCGGCTTGCCGCCGGACGGCGCTCTGCACAATGAGGTCGCCGGGCGCACACCGGTGTCGGTGTTGGGTGCCAGCACGATTCGCACCGCGGAGCTTGCTCATATGATTGCCGAATCCCGACCGGTCATCGTCGATACGATGTCAGTGTCGAGCGGCCAGTCGATCCGTGGCGCCGTAGGGCTGAAGTTTGCCGGATTGGGCGGCAGTCTCGATGACGCTGCACAGGTTCGTCTGGCCAGGAAGATGCGCGAACTTACTGCCGGGGACCTCGGCCGGCCGATCGTGGCAGTTGGTTGGAACTCGGAGCGTTTTGACGGGCGCAATCTGGCGCTGCGTCTCGTCGCGTTGGGGTATACCCACGTCTACTGGTATCGCAGCGGCCGCGAGGCGTGGGAGGTGGCGGGCCTGCCGGAAGGACCACTTAACGCGCAGGAATGGTAACGTTCGCACGCGCCGTGCTGCGAGGGATATCGACAATGCGGTGAAATGCCTTACTGGTCCACTGTCCGCCTACGGGTGGAGGTAGCCGTCAGGTCTTCTTCAGGTTCCAGTGCAGAATGCCCGGCGCCTTGACGATATCGACGATATTGTTGCGGAACGCGGTCGGATAGAACCACTGGCCGATGGGAATGAACGGGACCTGCTCGAACGCATAGCTCTGCATGTCTTCACAGATTTTCTTCTGAGCCGCGAGATCCGATGCATCGAACCATAAATCGCGCAATGCCTCCATCTTCGGATCAGTAGGCCAACCGAACCACGCGCCACTGCCATTGCCACGAATTGGGAAGTGCCCTCCGGGATCGGCGACCGATAGGCCAGACCAGGATGTGCAGAAAGCATTCCAGCCGCCCTTATCTGGCGGCTCGCGCGATGCGCGGCGCGCGACCAGCGTCGACCAGTCCATCGCCGCGTAGTTGACCTTGATGCCGACCTTCTCGAACACCGAACGCGTCACCTGCGCGATCTGCTCCAATGCAGGCTGATCGGTCGGCGACATCAGCAGGACAGGCTCGCCCTTGTAGCCGCTTTCGCCGACCAGCCGCTTCGCCTTTTCTACATCGCGCGGGCCGGTGAGCGCATCGATTCCGGCCATGTTCGCCATGGCGCTGCCGACGGTAAAGAAACCAGCCGGCAATTTGCCGAGGTCGGATTGTTCCCCGATGACCGCTGCGAGAAATTCGCGTTGGTCGATGGCTGGCAAGATGGCGCGCAGCAGCTTGCGATTATCGAAGGGCGGGAAAAGGAAATTCGGCCGGATGATGCCAAGCCAGCCAAGAGGATCGTAGACGGCCACCGCGACGCCGGGACTCTTCTTCAGCATCGGCACCAGGTCGATCAGCGGCACATGCACCCAATCGACTTCACCCGTCTGCAGCGCCGCGGCAGCGGTCGCGCCATCGGGCATCACGGTGTGCTCGACGCGATCGACATACACGCGCTTGCCGCCCGCGTAGAAATCTGCCGGCTCGTCGCGTGGCACGTATTTGTCGTTTTTCACCCAGGCAGCACGCGCGCCCGCGATCCAGTCATCTTTGACGAACTTGAACGGGCCGGAACCTGTTGGATCGGTAATCTGCTTGAAGGGATCAGTCTTCGCGATCCGTTCCGGCATGATGAAGCATCCGGACACACCGAGCGCGTACAGGATCGTGGAGAACGGTTTCTTCAGATGGATCACGAAGCGCTTGTCATCCAGCGCTGTCATTTCATCGGTAGCCGCACCAAGTGCCTGGCCCCACGCCGCCCGCTTGGACCAGCGATCGATGGACGCAATGCAATCGGTCGATCGCACTTTCTCACCGTCGTGGAACAATAGCCCGTCTCGCAGTGTGAAGGTCCAAGTCCGGTTATCGCCCGACACGTTGTGTCCAGCGACCATTTGCGGGCGCGGCGTGAGCGACAGATCTACGCCGTACAACGTATCGTAGACCATATAGCCATGATTGATCGCGACAGTGGCGGTGGTCCAGATAGGGTCGATGCTGGCTAAATTCGCTTCGGGTGCGCAGCGCAACACCTTGGCACTGCCCTGAGCAATGGCCGGGGCGGCGAGTGTGCCGGCCAGCGCGGCTGTCGAGGCTTTGAGCAACGTCCTGCGATACATATCCTATCTCCCAAGCTCGGTTGCTGAACGGCCTCCCGGTTCTCATTATGACAAACTTGTCGCCAATCAAGCCAAGTGTCTCGATGCCGCCGATGAAGAAAGCGACGACGATCGAGGCGGCAATAATCAGCCAGGCAGCGAGGTTGCCGACCAACAGCAATCCGTATGTCATCGCCAGCTTGGTGGATGCCCGCGATGGCCTGTCGTCGAACGGGTTGGGCGGCATTCAGCCGGCTTCGAACACGGCAAATGCCTTGGGCGCACCGTAGATGTAGGTTTCCGCAAGATCGGTCCACACCGGGCGGCGGCCGAGTTCCGTCATCGCGCCAGCCACGCACACCCAGTTCAGCAACTCCTGCTGCCCGGCATCTTCCAACTGCGCCATAGTCAGCGCCCGCCAGCGATCCAATTGGCCGTCGCGCATTTCCTCGAAACGCGCCCGGTCGGATACGAGGTCGGGATAAAGATAATGGTGCTTTGCGGTCAGGAAGGAATGCGACCAGCTCGATGAGGCCATGACGGCGACGCGCCAGGGCGAGGCGCGCAGAGCACGCGCGGTGGCGGCGCCAAGATCGAAGCAGCGGGCAGGCGATGGCCCAGGCGGATCGGGTTCGTCCGATCCGGTGCCATCGATATGAGCAAAGGCACCGCGCTTGGAGATTGCCGAAGTACCGTAGCAATTGACGTGGAACGGCACGATCGGCCAGGGCAGGCCTTCACGGTCATTGTCGAGCAGCAGCAACGCATTGATGAATGCGTGCGGCAGCCCGGCTTCGTGTCGCATCGTGTAGGCGTAGCTGATGTCGAACCCCTGTTCGATCAGTGAGCGCGCAAGATAGCGGCCGCCGGCGCGATGTCCGATGTGCCGCACCACGGTATCCCCCGGTTCGCCCCAGGCATTTGCCGCACCACTGCGGTGGTAGGGATGCGATTCGATCGCGTCGAGTGCGAATACACAGAATGGCGCAACGCCATCTTCGCGGAAGTTTTCGTATTGGTCGTCGCCGAAGATCAGCAGGAAGTCCGGGTTGAACGCATCGAGCGCGGCGCGGACGGCGCGGAACCCCTCCATCGCGCGGTGGCGATGTGCCGGTGCAGCCTCACCGGCCTGATGCGTGGCCCATTCCTGCTGCATCGCCACTGGCCAGTTGGCGGGATTGGTGGAGGATGGCGGCACACGCGGGTTCTTCAGCAGGTGCTCGAAGATCCCCGCCATGCGGGCATCGTCGCCGACCAGCAGCGGCGAGTGGGTTGCTCCCAGTCCAAGAATCTCCGCCATCGGTTCCCCCTGGTTCGGTTCTGCTATCGTCCAGCCTATCACCGGCGGCTGGGCAGGCAGAAGTGGCGTTGATCCGATCTGGGCGCGGCCGATTGCACGTGGGATATTCGGCCGCGTTGCTGCAGACGGTGCATTAAATGATCACTCGACGAGGTGCGGCCGCCGGGCTTGGCACCCTGCTGCTGGCGCGGCGCGCGCAAGCGCAGGAGATGCCGAAGCCCGGTAAGCGTGATTGGGCGAAGGAGATCCCGGTGATGCGTATCGGGCTGCTCGGCGGCGAAAACGACGCCGATCGGCTGGCGCGCGTCGATGGCTATAAGAAGCTGATGGAGAGCACGTTCGAGGTGCCGGTGAAGCTGCTGGTCGCAGCCGACTACGCGGGAGTGATCCAGGCATTTGCCGCCAAGCAGCTCGAGACGGCGTATATGAGTCCCGCCGCCTATGCCTCAGCCTGGCTGGAGAGCGGCGGTGACGTCGTGCCGCTGGTGGTGACGCAGGAGCAGGACGGAAGCAACTCGTACGTGGCGGTGATGTATACACGCGCCGATAGCGGCATCACCTCGCTTGATGATATGAAGGGGCATTCGCTGGCCTGGGCGGATCCAAACAGCGCGTCGGGGTATCTGATCCCGCGCGCCGAGTTCCGTGCGCAGGGAATCGATCCCGAGCCTGGCAAGTATTTTGGCCACACTGGCTTTGCCGGCGGCCATGAACAGGCGGTGGTCGCGGTGATGAACCATCAGTACGACGCGGGCGTCACCTGGACCTCCGGTGTCGGCGATCCGGCGCAAGGCTACACCCGCGGCAATCTGCGCATGATGGTCGACAAGCACATGCTGCAGATGCAGGACCTGCGCATCATCTGGAAGTCGCGGCCGATCCTGAACGGGCCGTTGACCGTTCGGAAGAGCACACCGGCGAGCTACCAGGCTGACATGCTGGCATTTCATCTCGCGCTGCCAACAGCTTATCCGGATGTGTATCACACGTTCGATATGGGCAGCGGCAAAGGTTGGGTGCCGGTGAAGCACGCCGACTTCCAGGTTTTCATCGACATGCTGCAACAGGAGGCGGCGCAGCGACGGCATCGGTGAGCGACGTCACCGCAGTCGAAGCAGCATTCCTGGCGCGCCGTCGGGCGCGGGTAGTCGGCGGCTTTGGCGCTGCCGTGGTCGTGTGCACGGCACTGCTGCTGTCGGCTTGGGTGTCAGAGGCCTATCCGTCGTCACTTCTCGCCGGCGCTCCGCGCATCGGCGAATATTTTGCGAAGCTGATCCCCGATCTGCGCCCACCGGTGCTGTTCGCCGGCACCGACACCCAGGGGTCGTTTGCCTACTGGATGTACCGCCTCGACATTTGGCTATGGCTGCTGTTCGAGACCAGCCAGATGGCCGCGCTGGCAACCTTCAGTGGCGCGGCGGTGGCGCTGCTGCTCTGCTTCCCGGCGGCGCGCAATCTGGCGCCCAACAGGGCGGTCTATTTCGTCTTCCGACGACTGCTGGAACTGTTCCGCTCGGTGCCGGACATCGTCTATGCGTTGATCCTGGTTTGGACCTTCGGTGTCGGTCCACTTGCCGGTATCCTGGCGATTGCGCTGCATACGGTGGGAGCACTCGGAAAACTGTTTGCCGAGGTGGTGGAGAATGCCGAGATGGGACCGTTGGACGCGATGCGCGGTGCAGGTGCAAACTGGGCGAAGAGCGTGCGCTTCGGTATCCTGCCGCAAGTGTTGCCGAATTTTCTGTCCTACGTGCTGCTGCGGTTCGAGATCAACGTTCGTGGCGCGACGGTGATTGGCTTTGTCGGCGCTGGCGGGATCGGACAAGAGCTCTATTCGGTGATCAGCTTCAACTATTACCAGGAGATCGGCGCGATCATCGTGCTGATCATCCTGACGGTGAGTGCGATCGACCTGACGTCGGAGCGGCTGCGACGTACAGGCGATGCGCGGCCGAATATAGTCGATGGACACGCCAGTCGACATCGCCGCCATGCGCGTGCGCTTCCCGCGTGCCTTCGCCGCCACGCCTCTGACGCGCGTGCTGCGGTGGATCGGTGGGCTGCTGTTCGTCGCATGGCTGGTCGCGTTGTCGGTCTGGTTCGACATCACACCGGCGCGGCTATCGCGCGGTATGTCGGGGCTGTTTGTGATTCTGCGCCAGATGATCCCACCTAGCCCGGGCACGCAGTGGCAGGACATCTTGCAAGGCTTGGCACAGAGCGTGGCAATGGCGTTCCTTGGGACGTTCGTCGCTGCGGTGATTGCACTGCCATTGGGTTTTCTTGGTGCACGCAACGTGCTGGTGAATGCGCTGGCACATTTCTCGATCCGCCGAGTGTTCGACGGGTTCCGCGGGGTGGATCAACTCATCTGGGCGTTGGCGTTCGTGCGCGCGGTGGGGTTGGGTCCGCTGGCCGGGGTGATGGCGATCGCCGCGGCAGATATCTGCGTGCTGGCGAAGTTGTTTGCCGAGGCGATTGAAAACGCCGACCCACGGCAGACCGACGCGGTGACGGCGGGCGGCGGCACGCGACTGCTGGAAATCCGCTACGGACTGTTGCCGCAGGTGCTGCCGGTGCTGCTGGCGCAGGTGCTGTATTCATTCGAGAGCAACACACGCAGCGCAGCGATACTCGGTGTGGTGGGAGCGGGCGGAATCGGGCTGCAGATCGCCGAAAGGATCAAGGTGCGATACTGGGATGAGGTGTCGTTCATCATCATCCTGATCCTGCTGACGGTCGCGGTGATCGATCAGCTGTCGGCACGGGTAAGGCGACGATTGATCGGCTGAGCGTCACGCGCTTGCCTGAGCGTCCCAGCCGGCCTTGCGCAGCCCTTCGAGCATGTGTTCGTGGTCTTCAGGACGGAACCAGGGTGGGCGGGAGCGTACATAGAAGTCGAACGAGGTTAGGGATAGAGCGATGCATTGGCGCAACGCCGCTCGCGCCTCGTCCAAATGACCTAGTTGGCCAAGTGATGCCGCCAGAAATCTGTAGGGCAGCGGGAAATCAGGATGCCGTGTTGTGACCTGTTTCAACTTCTCAAAGGCGCTTAGATAATCTCGCTCCAAGTAATACGAAATCCCGATCTGCATTGAGGGGATAACATTCAGCGGGTCGCGCGGGCTAAGACGCAGTGCGGCCAACATTGCTTCTCGCGCATCGGACCGTCGGTCGCTACGAAACAGCAGCGCGGCCCCTTGAACGACATGGGGCCACACCGAATTCGTATTGATGCTTAGGGCGCGTGACAGGCGCTCCATGGTGTCTTCTATATTGCCGGTCATGCTAATGCTCCAGGCCAGCGAAGCCTGCGCATCGGCATCAATCGGATCAATCGCAACGGCTCTGCGTGCCCATGCGTCGGCCAACTCGCCGGCTTCTACCAAAGGGCAAGAGGCATAAGCCGCGCCTGCATACACATACGACATCGCCATAGCGGTGCACGCTGGCGCAAACATTGGGTCAATTTTGATGGCCTGCTGAAAGAAGTGCTGGGCTGAGGCAAGGTCGGTGAGATTATTTTTTCCTATGTGCCAGAGGCCGCGCTGATAGGCCTCCCAGGCGCTGAGATGTTCCGGCGGCCTTCGCAAGGCACGCAGTTGTTCTGTGTCGGACAATGCAGGAAGTACGGCGCTGATGATCGCCGCGGTAATCTCGTCCTGCACGGCAAAGATCTCGCTCACATCGCGGTCGTAGCGTTCCGCCCAGACGTGATTGCCGGTTTCTGCCTCGACAAGCTGCGCCACGACGCGCACCCGACTGCCGCCGCGACGTACGCTGCCCTCCAGGACGTAGCGCACACCCAATTCGCGGCCAACTTGCCGCACATCGACGGGGTGTCCCTTGTAAGTGAAGCTGGAATTGCGCGCGATGACGAACAGCGATCGGCTGCGCGAGAGTTCGGTGATGATGTCTTCGGCAATGCCGTCAGAGAAGAATTCCTGCTCCGGATCGCCGCCCATATTGGTAAATGCAAGCACCGCTATCGACGGTTTGTCGAGCAGCGGGAGCGCTTCACCCGTGCCCAGGACTAGAGATCGCTCGACAGCCTTGGGCGTTGTCGCGCCGGCATCAGGCCACAGCACGAACGCCTCGACCGACTGAGAAATATTCCTCAGGTTAAGCGATCCAAGTGCCTCGAACTTGGTATCTACTCGCCCCTGCATATGATCGCGTACTGCGCGTGTAACGCAGATCGCGCCCGGCGGGCACTCGGTCTGCAGCCTTGCCGCCACATTGACCGCCTCGCCATGCAGATCAGTCACGTCGGCAATCGCGTCACCGATGTTGATGCCGACCCGAAAGCGGATGACCCTGTCTGGCGGCTGATCCACATCGTGCTCGGGCACGCGTCGCTGTATGTGCAAGGCACAACGCACGGCCCCGTCGATGCTGTCGAACGCAATCAAGAGGGAATCACCGCCTGTCTGGACGATCCGACCGCCGTGCTGGCTGATCGTCGGATCGATCAGACTGCCGCGCAGAGACCGCAGCCTCACCAACGTCCCGGCGTCGTCCAAGCCGATGAGACGGCTATAGCCGACCATGTCGGCGTAGACGACCGCCATCAGTTTTCGGCGATCTGGAGGCTTTTCAGTCATGTCGACTGTCTTCGTTTTCGCCATGGCCAGGGGTTCGGTTCATTTCACACCACCAGTCATGGTATACAGTCGCTCTGAAACATTCTACCGCACCGTGCGCCCTCCGGAACGCCATCAGTGCTGTGGTCAAGCAATGGAGAAGGTTAGCCCTCCCCCAAATTCAGGTCGGTTCTCAGCTTCAGCATCAGTGGCGTCTCGGTATGTCCAGCCAGCACCACACCGGGCACGGCGCCGCCGACCCGCACACCATGCCGGGTGTCCACAGCCAGGTCCGAGCCCAACAAGTCAAAATAGACCTCCGCTCCGTTCGGATACGCGGTGAGCGGAAACCCAAGTTCGCCGCCATAACACAGCTTGTTCACCGCGCCCTGCACCACCTTGTGCACCTTCAATAACTCGGCGCGGCCGACCAGCTCCTGGAAAATTCGGCGATAAAACTCGCGCATGATAGGTAGCCGGCCGCGCAATACCATCGACGACACGACGGGATTGCGCATCAATTGCTCGTCTGGCGTGCTGAACAGCTCAAGCCTGGCCCGGTTGTAGCCTAAGTCGGCGATGCGGGCGGGCCCTTCGCAGAATACCGACAGGCCAATCGTCTTGCCGAGGAACGGGTCGCGCGGGAACACGGCACGCATGTTGTCGATCAGCAGGACCTGGTCCGGCTGCCCTGTCGCAGCCGCCATCTGATCGAGCAGCTGGCTCAGGTAGAAGTGTGCAATGTTCTCGGCCACGGCGAGCTCGGTTGCCGGCACGACGTATGCGGCGCAGTTGTACCGAGCGAGAATGGCCAGCTCGTCCTGGTCGAAATCACCGATGCAGTGCACAGCGACGGATGGGCTGGAGCAGCGCAGACTGCCAAGGAACAGGTGCAGCCAACCGGCATCGCGTTGGCGCACATAGAATGCCAGCACGGTATCTGTCCCTGACGATGCCGGCTCAGAGGCAACGGAGGTTTGGCCGGCACCCTGCAGCCAGGCGCCTCGCAACGGGTGCATGTGAACGACGAAGTTATGGATCGCCTGATCGATCGCGCCGGTGATCGGCACGGTGCGTCCGGCGAGTTGATGCGTCATCGACGCGAGGTAGCGCAGCATACCCGACCGCGTCGCACTCGTTGTGTCGGAACTCGACAGGATGCAGTCGCGGATGTTGTGCGCGATCGCCTCACCATAGCCCTGTACAACGGCGTCATGCACGACCGGGGTGTCGCCGATCCGGCTCCGCGTCGCGGTATAGACAATGTCCGACGGCAGCGGCATGGCGAAAGGGTCGGCCTGGAATGTCACGGCTGACGGATCGACCAGCAGGACATTGGCGTAAGCGTCGCCGCGGCGCAGCAGAAAATCGAGATAGGCGAAGAAACGGCTCGCTTTCGCCGCCATGCGTGGCTGGGCCAATGGCGCAGTGCGTTCGACGATGACTCCCCGGCTTCGCAACTCGCGAATCGTCTCGGCGGCAACATCCTCCACCAACAGGCAAACGTCACCGGCGAATGCGATGCCGCGTAGCGAGGCGATAAACGGATCGAGCCGGTGCATCGGCAACGCCGTGCAGGCACCCAGTATCAGGTTCTTCAAGCCGTTCACGTCGCGCCCTTGGTGATCGAATCCAAGGGCGAAGTCTACATCCGTCTCATCAGTTCCGCACGGCAGGCTTCCTTATCGGCGACGCAGCCACTGTCGAGCCACCATTGGCGCACTGCGCGCAGCAGCGCACCGACGCGCGGCCCCTCAGGTTCGCCAAGCGCCAGCACGTCACGGCCTTCCAGCGGAAACACCGGGCGCCGCATGGCGGTTAGGCGTGTGCGCAGCGCTGCCCAGTCGGGCGCAGCTCCGCCGGCAAGCCAAGCGCGATCAATCAGCACCTCCGCCGGCTCATCCGCGAGCAGACGTCGGAGTGCCGCGTCGTCGTCGCCAGGCTGTGGGACGGGGCCGTGCTGGAGCGTCGTCAGCCGATCACGGTCCGCCGCCGAAATGCGCAACCGAGTTGCGAGCGCGGCGGCGTCGCCGGTCAGCAGCGCGGCGAGCCGGAGGAGCGGGTCGGCCTGGGCGCCAGCCGCCACCAATTGTGCGAGCCGGCTCGGATCGGTACCCTCCGGCAGCACCGCAGCCAGCACTCCGAGCTCCGCCATCAGGGCGACCGCCGCGCGCGGATCGGGTGTCGCGAGGATGCGCACCACCTCGCTCCAGACCCGTTCCACGGACAGCCGGGCAAGACCTGGCACGCCAACCCGGATCGCCGCCAGTGCAGCCGGGTCGGTGCTGCCGCTCCCGTACCGCGCCAAGAAGCGGAAGTAGCGCAGGATCCGCAGGTAGTCCTCGGCGATCCTGGCCGCGGGATCGCCAACGAAACGCACAAGGCCGGCGTGCAGGTCGGAGATGCCACCGAAATAATCGAACACCTCGCCGGTGCGCGTCATCGACATCGCGTTGATGGTGAAGTCGCGCCGTGCAGCGTCGGCGCGCCAATCATCGGTGAATGCCACCACTGCGTGCCGCCCATCGGTTTCCACGTCACGGCGGAGTGTTGTGATCTCGAAGCCCTGGCCCTCCACCACCCCAGTGACCGTGCCGTGCTCCACGCCAGTGGGCACGGTGCGAATACCTGCAGCTTGCAGTGCCTTCCCAACGTCCTCGGGCGTGCGCGGCGTGGCCAGATCGATCTCGGCGGTGGGGCGGCCAGCCAGAGTGTCGCGCACCGCCCCGCCGACCACACGCGCCTCGGGGAGCGCCGCCAGCACGGCGGCGAGTGCTGGCTCGGCCAGGAACGCCGGAGGCGCAAGGCGCAGAGCCGGCGTGTCCGTCACGTCTGGTTCCGCGCACAAGCCCGATTATCTTCCGTCATGGCTGCGTGACCAGCCTCATTGCGAGGCGGCATGGCCGGAGACGACCTTGCCACTCTGCAGCCGGGCTGGTTCGTAGGTGGCACCGGGCGGAAGCGCCTCGTCCTGGCTGAGCCAGATCAAGGCGCCGGCCAGCAGGGCGAGCACACACGCGGCAATGGCCACGAAGCGAGCCGAGGGGCCGCCTTCGACCGCCATGAACCGCCACAAGGCAAACAGAACAAATGGCGCGACGAACAGCGCCAGTTCAACCAGCCGCAGCATGCGGCCCCAACGCCCGCAGCTTCTGTGCCAGATGTACCAGGATCGCTGCCGTCGCACCCCAGATGTAATGCTCGGGATGTGGCCAGACCCAATACTCGCGCCATATGCCGCGCACGTGGTGGCGCTGGCGCTTTGGCGCGTCCGGGTCGAGTAGCGTGCCGATCGGGAATTCGAACACTGCCTCAACTTCCTCCGGGGCCGGGCTCAGGGACACGCCCGGCGGCAGCAGTCCGAGCACCGGCGTGATGCGATAACCTGTGCCGGTAACATAGTCGGCCATGCGCCCCAGGATCTCGACCTGGCTCGGATCGAGGGCAATCTCCTCCTCCGCCTCGCGCAAGGCGGCCGCTTCGGGATCGGGGTCGGTGGCATCGATACGGCCGCCGGGAAAGCTCACCTGGCCCCCATGTTTGCTGAGATGCGTGTTCCGCTTGGTGAGCAGAATGGCGGGCGGCGCGCCAAGGATGATCGGCACCAATACCGCCGCGGGGACCGGAGGGCGATCAAGCACCTCCAGCACGTCGTCGCCGTGGGCAACCTCACCTGGCAGGGGCTCAGCGGTGATCGCGCTCAGTCGAGCGCGCAACTCGGCGGCCGTCATGATGGCGCGATCATTCCTCGCCGGGGGGCAACTCTCCCAGCGAAAAGAATTGGCCCCGGCTCCAAACGCCGAGCATGCGGCGGCAGCCCACCCACTCGGGCACGGCGAGGGCGACCAGTTCGTAATACACCGCTCTGTTGATGCGCGCCTCGATGCCCTGCCGGATCAGGATGTAAGGGGTCGGTTCGCAGGTCAGCAGATCATGCGCAACTCGGATCGGATGATCGGGACCCGCGGTCACCACCTGATCAACGTTGGTGCGGAACGACAGAGTCTGATGACGGCCGTCACCCGTCCAATCGAGTTCCACGGCGACGAACGGCGCATCCTCGACCTCGATCCGACCCCGCTCGGCCGGCGTCTCAAGCAGGAAGCTACCATCGTCGCCGCGCTTCAGCACGCTGGCGAACAGGCACACCAGTTCCTTCCGCTGAATGGCACTGCCGCGAAATAGCCAAGTGCCGTCGCGCTTGATGACGAACGGAAGATCGCCGCAATCGACCGGCGTACGACGCGGGCGATCGGGGCGGCAAACACTCCGAGGAATCGGCTCGGCCAGGGCCGCGGCGTGGCTAAGCGGCTCTGGAGAACGGGCCTCGGTCACGTCTGCGCCTCCATACTAACGGCCTTTAACCCATGCCGCCGATATAGGGATCATCCCCCCGCGCGTGAAAGTGCCTATATGGAGGCTTCGTAAGTTTTCTCCGGAGTGTTCCACTGTATGTCGATCAGCATGGCCAACACGCAACAAGGTCCGATCGATCCCAACACCATAGTCTCCGAGATCGAAGCGCTTGGCGCGCGCATCGGTCGCGTCCGGACTGCAATCGGCCATGTAATCTTCGGACAAGATGAGGTGGTGGATCAGACGCTGATCACGCTGCTGTCCGGCGGACATGCATTGCTGGTGGGGGTGCCTGGACTGGGCAAGAGCCGGCTGGTCGAGACCTTGGGCATCGTTCTCAGCGTGGCGACCAAGCGCGTGCAGTTCACGCCCGACCTAATGCCGGCGGATATCATCGGGAGCGAGGTGCTCGATGAAACGGAAGGCCGTCGCAGCTTTCGGTTCGTGCCAGGGCCGGTGTTCTGCCAACTGCTGATGGCTGACGAGATCAACCGTGCCAGTCCGCGCACGCAGTCCGCGCTGTTGCAGGCGATGCAGGAGCAGCGCGTCGCCGTCGCCGGCGTCGAGCACGGGTTGCCGCGGCCGTTCCACGTGCTGGCCACACAGAACCCGATCGAGCAGGAAGGTACCTATCCGCTGCCGGAGGCACAGCTCGACCGGTTCCTGCTGGAGATCGATGTCAGCTATCCGGCGCTGGAGGCGGAGCGGACTATGTTGCTCGCGACCACCGGCGTGGCAGATACCCCGCCGCAGCAGGCGATGACCGCCGAGGAACTGCGTGCGGCGCAGGCGCTGATTCGGCGGGTGCCGGTGGGCGAGAAGGTGGTGGACGCCATCCTGACTCTGGTGCGTGGCGGCCGGCCGGAGACCACGGACGACGATACCGTCCGGCGTCATGTGGCCTGGGGGCCGGGACCGCGCGCGGCGCAGGCGCTGATGCTCGCATCTCGGGCCCGCGCGCTGCTGGGGGGCCGGCTCGCCCCCAGCATCGATGACGTGGTGGCGCTGGCGCGTCCGGTGCTGCGCCATCGGATGGCGCTGAACTTCTCTGCGCGCGCCGACGGCATCGTGCTGGCCGATGTGATCGATCGGCTGGTCGAGCGGCTTGCCTAGCGCCTCGACGCGGGCCGCGGCAGATGCCAGGCGGGCCGAGGCGCTCGGGGCGCGCCTGCCGCCGCTGCTGGTGGCGGCTGAACGGGTGGCGGCCACCGTGGCCCAGGGTGTGCACGGGCGGCGCCGGGTGGGCCAGGGCGACAGCTTCTGGCAGTTCCGCCGCTTCATCGCGGGCGACCCCATCGGTCGCATCGACTGGCGGCAATCGGCCAAGTCGGGTCGGCCCGCGCCCGATGGTTGGTTTGTCCGCGAAACCGAGTGGGAGGCGGCGCAGACCGTCTGCCTGTGGCGCGATGCATCGGCGTCGATGCGCTGGCGCTCGCGAGGCGCAGAGTCGAGAAGCGCGAGCGGGCAGGATTGCTGCTGCTGGCGCTGGCATCGCTGCTGCTGCGCGGCGGCGAGCGGGTGACGATGATCGCCCCCGACGCGCGTCCGGTCTCGGGTCGTTCGGGCCTGGACCGGCTGGCGGACTTGCTGGGCACCGAGGCGGATGACGATGCCGGGCTTGCCACCGCATGTCTCCTTGCCGCGTCATTCACGGGTTGTCCTGTTCGGCGATTTTCTCTCGCCGCTGGAGGAAATCCAGGCAGCGGTGGGCCGGCTCACGGCCATCCCGGTCAGCGGCTACCTGATGCAGATACTTGATCCGGCCGAAGCGGACCTGCCGTATAGTGGCCGTATTCGCTTCCGCGGATTGGAGCGCGAAGGTGACACGCTGATCCCGCGGGTTGAAGGCGTGCGCCACGAGTATGGCACACGCCTGAAGGCACAACAGGAGGGTTTGGCGGCGATCTGCTCCGCTGCCGCATTCGGTTTCGCGATCCACCGCACCGACCATTCGCCGGAAGCGGCCTTGCTTGGGCTCTACACGGCTCTGACTGCTCGATGATGGCCGGAACAAGCCTGGACATGACGCGTGAAGGCCGGGCTCATGGCAGGAAAGTTGTATGGATGGCCCGATCAAGTCGGGCCATGACCACCGGGACAAGCCCGGTGGCAGGCTCAGAAGACCGGGCTTATGCCCGGGATGATGCATGATATTCGCCGCCCCCTGGGTGTTGCTTGCTCTGCCAGCCCTGCCGCTGCTGTGGTGGCTGCTTCGCGTCACACCGCCGGCACCGCGCAGCGAAAACTTTCCGGCAATCCGTCTGCTCATCGGGCTGCATGCGCGCGAGGAGACGCCTGCCCGCACGCCTTGGTGGCTGCTGCTGCTGCGCATGGTTGCCGCCACGTTGGTGATACTGGCACTGGCACGGCCGGTGGTGGACGCGGGCTCGCTGCTGCCAGGGTCGGGCCCCGTGCTGCTGGTGGTGGACAACGGCTGGGCCTCTGCGGGCGACTGGCCGCGTCGGATGCAGGCGGCCAACGCCGTGTTGGATCGTGCCGAGCGCGCCGGCCGCCAGGTCGCGCTGCTGGCAACGGCGCCGGACGTGACCGGTGCCGCGCCCCAGGCGTCGGCGCCAGTGCCGGTAGCCGATGTGCGTCCAAAAGTGACGGCACTGCATCCAGAACCCTGGCCGCCGGATCGCGCGGCTGCGGCCGTTGCACTCGCAGGCTGGCATCGGCCCGGGACGGGGGTGGTTTACCTTGGCGATGGCCTGACGCATGGTGGCGAGCCCGGATCAGGTCCGGGCCAGGCCCCGGGATCAGGTCCGGAGGAGGCTTTCTCTGGCTTTGCCGCCGCGCTCGGGCAAGCCGGGACGGTGACCGAGCTGCGCAGTGCGGCGGCTCCGGCGCGGTTGTTGCTGCCACCGCGGAACGAGGCAGACCGGCTGGTGGCCCGTGTGTCGCAAGCACCGCAACCATTGGCGGGCCAGGCGACGGTGCTGGCGCAAAGCGGCGACGGCCGTACCATGGCGCGCGCTGTTCTGGACCTGCCGGCCGGCGCCAGCGAGGGCAGCGCTTCGATCACGTTGCCGCCGGAACTGCGCAACCGCCTTACCCGGCTGGTGCTCGAAGGATCGCCAAGTGCTGCCTCGGTGGTGCTGCTGGATGAGCGCTGGCGGCGGCGGCCCGTTGGCTTGCTGGCGGGCGATCTTGCCACGGCCGATACGCCTTTCGCCGGTTCGCTGTATTACCTGCGACGTGCACTGACGCCGTACACCGAGGTGCGGGAGGCAGACCTCGCGTCGCTGCTGAAGCGTGAGATCTCGGTGATGGTCCTGGCCGACCGTCCACTGCCGGAAGGTGCGGAACGGGATGCGCTGTCAAAATGGGTCGAGCAAGGCGGACTGCTGATCCGCTTCGCTGGCCCGCGAACGGCAGAGCAACCTATAGGCGAAACTGATCCGCTGATGCCGGTCAAACTATTGGGCGGGGATCGGCAATTGGGCGGTGCGCTGTCCTGGGCGGAGCCAGCGGGCGTGGCCCAGTTCGGTGCGAATTCGCCGTTCGCCGGCCTTAGCGTGCCGGACGAGGTCAAGGTGAACCGGCAGGTTTTGGCAGAGCCGTCGGCTGACCTCTCGAGTCACACCTGGGCAGCGCTGGCCGACGGCACTCCGCTGGTCACGGAGGCTGCGCGCGGCGCCGGGCGGATCGTGCTGTTCCATGTCACCGCCAACGCCGACTGGTCGAACCTGCCGCTGTCCGGGCTTTTCGTTGACATGCTGCGGCGGCTCGTGGCCCTTTCGGTCGGCGTCGCGCCGATTTCTGACAACACTGTTCTTGCGCCGGCAGAGACGCTGGACGGCTATGGGCTGCTGAGCGATCCGCCTCAGGCAGCGACGGGGCTGCCCGCCAATGAGATTGCCACTACGGCCGCATCGCCGCGCCATCCACCCGGGTTGTACGGACCGGAAAATGGCCGGCGGGCGCTGAACCTGGGCGGCAACCTGCCAGGATTGCAGGCCGCGCCGGCCGTGGCAGGCGCTCGGATCGAGGACTATGCCGCCGCAGTGCCTGAACACGCGCTTGGCCCACCCTTGCTGGCTGCGGCGCTCGTGCTGCTGGTGCTCGATCTGCTGATCGCACTGGCGCTGCGGGGGCTGTTGCGGCCGAGCCGGGTGGGCGTGACTGTCCTGGCGCTGGGACTGATGGCGGCGCCGGGCGCGCATGCGCTCGAGACGGATACCAACCCGGCGCTCGCGACGCGGCTCGGATATATTGTCACCGGCGACGCCCAATTGGATTCGGTGTCGCGTGCCGGGCTTGAAGGGCTGTCGGACTACGTCAACCGTCGCACGGCAGCGTCGCTGGTGGAACCTGACGCCGTTGAGCCGGGCAGGACCGATCTCAGCTTCTATCCGCTGCTGTATTGGCCAATCGCGCAGACGCGCAGATGCTCGCACCGGAGCAGGCGGCGGCCCTGAACGACTACATGAGCCGCGGCGGGATTATTTTGATCGACACGCGTGATTCCGGCTCGGGAGCGGGATTTGCGCCGGGCGCCGAGTCGGCATTGCAGCGGGTCGGGCAAGGGCTGGTGGTGCCGCCATTGGCGCCTTTGACGACGGAGCATGTGCTGGCGCGGGCCTTCTACCTGCTGCAGGATTTTCCCGGGCGCTACACCGGCGACACCGTCTGGGTGCAGCGCGACCAGGATCGGGCAAATGACAGCGTCAGCCCGGTGATCATCGGCGGCAACGATTGGGCCGCTGCCTGGGCGGTGGATAATGCTGGGCGCAATCCATATGCCGTGATGCCGGGTGGCGCGCGGCAGCGAACGGTCGCCTATCGGTTCGGGGTGAACCTCGTGATGTATGCGCTGACCGGCAACTATAAGGGCGATCAGGTGCACGTACCGGCGATCTTGCAGAGGTTGGGGCAGTGAGCGGTTGTGCCCCCTCCCCCCGCCCCCCTCCCGCAAGGGGAGGGGGAGTTTCGGTAGATGCATCCAAGCGAAGCCATCGCCGCGCTGCGCTTTGAGCCGTTGCTGCCAATCGGGTTGATTGCGGCCCTCGGGGTGTTGGCCCTCGTCATCGTGGCGCTGGCCGCAATACGGCGCGCACGCGGCACGATCTGGCGACTGGCTGCCTTTGCCGTGCTCGTGCTGTGGCTGCTAGGCCCGCGCCTGGTGCAGGAAAGCCGCGAAAACCTGCCCGACGTGGGACTCCTGCTGGTTGATCAGACCGCGTCGATGCAGGTCGGCGAGCGCGCCCGCCTGGCCGAGGCTGCGCGCGCAGCGTTGACCCAGGAGGCATCGAAGCTCCACGACCTGGAACTGCGTACTGTGACGGCGCCGGAGAGTGGCGATGCCGGCACCCGGATGTTCACAGCCATCGATCGGGCACTCGCAGACATACCGCGGTCCCGTTTTGCCGGCACGATCGCAATCACTGACGGTCAGGTGCACGACATTCCTGAAACGGCGCCCGGGGGTGCGCCGCTCAATGTGCTGATACCCGCCGCCGGCGAGGAGACTGACCGACGCCTGCGGGTGATCGAGGCGCCGAGCTACGGCATCGTCGGCAAGTCGGTGACGCTGCGGGTCGCGGTCGAAGACCTGGGTGTGGCGCACCCTGTCCCGTCGGCCAATCTGACGATGCGTCGCGACGGAGAGCCGCCACGGGTGGAGAGTGTCCCGATCGGCGTCGAGCAACGCATCGACGTGCCGATCACCCGCGCCGGCCCCACAGTGGTGGAACTTTCTGCCACCCCGCTGCCCGGTGCGGTCACGAACATCAACAACCGAGCGGTCGTCGAGATCAACGGCGTGCGCGACCGGCTGCGTGTACTGCTGATCTCGGGAGAGCCGCACCCTGGCGAGCGCACTTGGCGCCGGTTGTTGAAGGCGGATCCCTCGGTGGATCTGGTGCACTTTACGATCCTGCGCCCGCCCGAGAAGGACGATTTGACGCCACTGAACGAGTTGGCACTGATCGCCTTTCCCGTGCGTGAGCTCTTCCTGGACAAGATCAACGAGTTCGACCTGATCATCCTGGATCGATTTCAGAATCGCGGGCTGCTGCCGATGCCCTACCTTGCCAACATCGCCGAACGCGTCCGCGACGGGGGCGCTCTCTTGCTTAGCGTGGGGCCGGAGTTCTCTGGCGCAAGCAGCCTGGCGGCGACGCCGATCGGCCAGGTGCTGCCCGGCATCCCGGCGTCGATGAGTGCCGTGGTGGACGGACAGTTCCGGCCCAGGGTGACCGATCTCGGACAACGACATCCGGTCACCGAGGGGCTGGCCGGCGCCAACCCGCCTGCGAACCCGAATATTCCGGCCGAGTGGGGGTCGTGGTATCGCCGCATTCAGCCGGCAGATGTTCGCGGCGAGGTTCTGCTCGGCACGCGCGACGGCCAGCCGCTGCTGCTGCTGGACCGGGCCGGCAAGGGCCGCGTCGCGCTGCTGTTGTCCGACCAGATCTGGCTATGGTCGCGCGGCCATCAGGGCGGCGGCCCGCAGGCAGAACTGCTCCGCCGGGTGGCGCACTGGCTGATGCAGGAGCCGGAACTGGAGGAGAACGCGCTGACCGCGCATGTCGCCGACGGCAAGTTGTCAATCGAGCGACGGTCGACCGATCCGGCGCCGCCAGGGCAGGTGACCGTCACCGACCCTGACGGCAAGACCCAGACGCTGAACCTGTCCCCCGTGACGCCGGGCACGGCGACGGCCTCGCTGCCGGCCACCACCCCCGGAGTGTGGCAGGCGAGTGATCTTACTCGTACGGCGTATGCCGCGGCGGGGGCGGCCAATCCACTGGAATTCGCAGATCTGCGTGCGACGGGGACCTTGCTGCGCAAGCTTGCGCGGGCTTCAGGGGGCGGAGTGCATTTCATCGGCACCGGCAAGCCGGAAGCGCCGCCGGATGTGCCGGAGCTGAGGCGGACCGAGCCCGACCGGTCAGCCTCAGGCGGATCGTGGATCGGGTTGGAGCGGCGGCACGACCACGTCGTCACCGGCATTGCCTCGCTGACCCTGCTGCCGTCTTGGGCGGCGCTGCCGCTGATGCTCGGGCTGATGGTCCTGGCGTGGCGGCGTGAGGGAACCTGATCAGAACTTACACCCGGCGTTAAGTCGCCTCGACGGATACTCCCGCTTTCGCGAAAGTGGAGACGGGTGGTGGATGTCTCGCTGCGGCGGTCCAGCCTGCAGGCCGCGCTGGCCGGACTGGAAGATGGGCACGCCGAGGCGGCCGAACGCATCTGTCGAGACTTGGTCACGCAGGATCCGGACGACGTCCAGCCGCTGCTCTTGCTTGGACTGGCGCTCGGAATCTCCGGCAAACCGCAAAAGGCAGCGCCGATACTGAACCAAGTTGGAGCGCTTCGCCGCGAGTTTGCACATCCATGCACCGACTTGGCGCGGCTGATGGCGACGCAGGCGAAGACCCGACTGGTGGTGCCACAGTACCAGGCTTGTCTGGCTTTGACGCCGGACGACCGTCGCTTGCGATTCGGCTTGGCTGACTGTCTGCGCGAGCAGGGTGATGGTGCAGCGGCGCTCGCAGCGCTGGAGCCACTGCTGTCGCATACCGACGCGGAAGTTCACTACCAGATGGGTTTAGCGTTTGCCGAAGCCGGCCTATTTGCCCAGGCGGCGGAGCGGTTCGCGATGGCGATTGCCGATGATCCACAACCGGCAGCTTTTTGGGCCAATCTCGGCATGATGCTGAAGGTGGAGGGCAGGTTCGACGCTGCGCTCGATGCTTACGGGCAGGCACTGGCGCGCGCACCAAACGATCAGCGGATCAGAGGCAACCGCGCTGTCGCGCTGCTGCAGGCCGGGCGGCTTGCCGAGGCATGGCAAGATGAAGACTGGCAGCCTGACCACACGATGTTGCCGCCCGAAACATTGCTCCCGCCGATCTCGCGCCAGCCGGACCTGAGCGGACGGACTGTGCTGGTGGTGCATGAAGAGGGGTTTGGCGACACGCTACAATTCCTGCGCTACCTGCCACTGTTGGCGAAGCGAGGTGCCAGAGTGGCGGTCGCTGTGCCACAACCGCTGACCCGGCTCCTGCGCTCGGTCCCTGGCGTTGCCGACGTACCGGACGGCGATGCCCCCGTGCCGGTGCACGACTTCCACTGCTCGTTCAACGGCCTGCCGCGCGCGTTCGAGACGACGCTGGAAACGATACCGTGCGACATGCCGTATCTAACCGCAGATGGGGCCCTGGTGCGGCAGTGGGCCGAGCGCCTGCCGGATAATGGCGCGCTGCGCGTTGGATTATGCTGGGCGGGGCAGGCGCGGCCCTGGCTGCCGGGGTTCTCGGGGCTCGATCAGCGGCGCAGCACCCAGTTGGCGACACTTGCACCCCTTGCTGTCGTGCCGGGGGTGCAGTTTGTTTCGTTGCAAAAGGGGCCGGCCAGCGAAGAGGCGCGCGCAGCGGGGTTTACGCTGCTCGACGTGATGGATGATGTGCACGACTTCAGCGATACTGCCGGGCTGGTTGCCAACCTCGACCTGGTGATCAGTGTCGATACATCTGTGGTGCACCTGGCGGGTGCACTGGGCAAGCCGGTGTTCCTGCTCGATCGTTACGACAACTGCTGGCGATGGTTGAGCGGGCGCGAGAACAGCCCCTGGTATCCGACGCTGCGCATCTTCCGCCAGTTGCGAAGCGGCGAATGGGGGCCGGTCATCGAAGCTGCCGCAACAGCGCTGGGCGAGTTGACCGCCTCAAGCTGAGGAATGGAAAGCTCCGCCCGCGACCGTTGCCGCAGGCCAGGAAAACGTCCCTCATCGTAATGCTCGTCGAGTTCCTGCCGCTCGATGAATGCGCCACTGGGTTCGATGACCCGGCGCACGTCGTATGCTTGGTGCAGCAGTTCGCAGGCAAGCTGAATTGCGGAGTCGCGCGATCTCGCTGCGCGGGATGTCGGCAATGTGCCAGGCTCGGCGAAGACCACGTGCCACATCATCGGCACGACTCCATCGCGGTTGCTGCAGCGATTGCTTGCCTAAGGCCGGCGCTGCATGCAATCGGCTTCTGCGCCAGCGCTCTGATGGTCGCCGCACGTTGCCGAAAAGTCACAGTGTTGCAGTTGGTCGATCTTAGGTGCGCTAGCGCAATCTTCGGTGCCGCTGCGAGGCTGCCGTGCTCTGCCAATCAACGGAACGTGCGCAGAAAAATCCAAGGCGCACGTGCATGACCGCTGACCTGCTTATAAATCATCTCCGCGCCACACTTTGCGATGGCGCGGAACACCTCTCCATGCGGAGACCAAGATGACGCGGACCAGTCCACTAAGGCCCGAGGATATCGTTGCGGTGCCGGAGAAACTTGCGGTTGCCATCACGGTGAACGGCGTCGCGAGACAGCTCAGGCTTGCACCCTGGACGACACTGCTCGATGCACTGCGCGACCATCTCGACCTCACCGGAACCAAGAAGGGCTGCGACCACGGCCAGTGCGGTGCGTGCACAGTGTTGGTTGACGGAAGAAGGATCAATTCCTGCCTCACGTTCGCTGTCATGCAGGATGGGGCCAGCGTCACCACGATCGAAGGCCTGGCGTCGAACGGTGTACTGCACGCGCTGCAACAGGCATTCATCGACCACGATGCGTTCCAATGCGGTTACTGTACCCCGGGACAGATCTGTTCTGCCGCCGGGTTACTCGCCGAGGGCAGGGCCAAGAGTGTCGAAGAGATTCGCGAACTGATGAGCGGCAATATCTGCCGCTGTGGCGCCTATCCCAACATCGTTGCGGCAATTCAGCAGGCGATGGGTCAGCCATGATCGGGTTTCAGGTACTCGCGCGCGCAGGATGTTGCCGACGCCGTCAGGCAAATGGCCGCTGCGCCGTCAGCGAAATTCATTGCCGGCGGCACCAACCTCATTGACCTGATGAAGCAGGATGTCGAGCGGCCCTCGCGGCTGATCGATATCTCGCGATTGCCGCTCAAAAACGTGGAGGAGACAGCGAGTGGGGGATTGCGCATCGGCGCGCTCGTGCCGAATGCTGATCTCGCCTATCATCCGCTGATCACACAGCGCTATCCGATGCTGGCGAGTGCAATTTTGGCCGGAGCATCGGCACAGCTGCGCAATATGGCTTCGACCGGGGGCAACCTGTTGCAGCGCACCCGCTGTTACTATTTTTATGACACTGCGACGCCCTGCAATAAGCGCGACCTTGGCAGTGGCTGCTCGGCGCTCGCCGGCCTCAACCGCATGCACGCCATCCTTGGCACGAGCGAGTCATGCATCGCGACGCACCCGTCGGACATGTGCGTGGCACTGGCTGCGCTCGACGCGACGGTGCATGTAGCTGGACCTGCGGGTACGCGCGCCATTGCATTTGCCGATTTCCATCGACTGCCAGGGGATGCACCACAGCTCGATACGACTCTGAAGGACGATGAGATCGTCACGGCAGTCGAGCTTCCGGCGCGGGGCTTTGCCGCACACCATACCTATCTGAAGATCCGCGACCGCATGTCCTATGCGTTTGCGCTGGTGTCGGTCGCGGCGGGGCTGGAGCTGGAAGGTGATACGATCAAAGACGCACGCCTGGCGCTTGGCGGAGTGGCGCATAAGCCATGGCGCCATCCGATGGCTGAAACAGCACTGCGTGGACAGTCTGCTTTGCAGTCCACGTTTGCCCGGGCCGCGGATATCCTTCTGCGTGATGCCAAGGGCTATGAGCACAACCGATTCAAGATCGATCTTGCTCACCGCGCCATCGTTCGTGCGCTGACGCAGGCGGCAGCGGGTACGCCGCAGGTGCAGTCCAGCAAGAAGATCGCGTGATCAGACAGCGAGCAGATCCATGACCACTTACATCGGCGCCGCCACATCCCGTATCGATGGCCATGCCAAGGTAACCGGCACAGCGAAATATGCGGCCGAGTTCAATGCGCCCCACCTCGCACATGCAAGCGTCGTCGGATCCACCATTGCCAAAGGCCGCATCGCGCGCATCGACGCGAGCCAAGCGCAGTCCGTCTCCGGCGTGCTCGCGGTGCTTACCCATCAGAACCGGCCGCCGATGGCAAGCGACGACAGCGCCTACAAGGACGATGTTGCGCCGGAAGGTGCGCCGTTCCGTCCACTTTACAACGACCGGATCCTGTTCAGCGACCAACCGATCGCTCTCGTTGTCGCCGAAGAGCCGGAGATCGCCAGGTACGCGGCGTCGCTGGTACGCGTGGACTACCACGTGGATCAGCACGTCACCGATGTGCATCGGCAGCGCCATCGCGCCTTCGCACTGGAGCCTATCGAGCGACTGGACGAGAACCCATTCGCCCCGCCCCGGCCGCGTGGCCGCCCGGAACAGGCGCTCGCTGCAGCCCACCTGCGGCATCGCGGCGAGTACCATGTTCCAATCGAGCACCACAACCCGATGGAACTGTATGCCTCGACGGTCATGTTCGAGAGCGAGGGCAGGCTGACGATCTACGACAAGACGCAAGGCGTGCAGAATGTGCAACGCTACGTGGCGAGCGTGTTCGAATTGGATCCTGAAAATGTTCGCGTCATGTCGCCGTTCGTGGGCGGCGCATTCGGTTCGGGGCTGCGGCCTCAGTATCAGGTTGTGCTCGCCGTATTGGCGGCGCTCGCGCTGAAGCGCTCGGTGCGGCTCGTACTGACGCGGCAGCAGATGTACGGATTGGGCTACCGGCCTGCGATGCTTCAGGAGATCGAATTGGGTGTGAACGCTCATGGAGCGCTGGAGGCGATCACCCACGAAGCAACCACGGTGACATCGCAACACGAGGACTACTACCGACAGGAAACCGGTTGGTCGGGCCTGCTGTACCGCTCGGACCATGCACGGTATGCACACAAGCTGGCACGGCTCGATCTTGCGACGTCGTGCGACATGCGGGCACCCAGTGCCGCGACTGCGGTCTACGCGCTGGAATGTGCAATGGATGAACTGGCGGTCGCGTTGAAGTTGGACCCGGTGGAGCTTCGTCTGCGATGCTATTCTGAGCGCGATCAGCACAACGACCGGCCGTACAGCAGCAAGGGTCTGCGCGACTGCTACCGGCGTGGAGCCGAAGCGTTCGGGTGGAGCAAAAGAACCACTGAGCCGCGCTCGATGCGTGATGACACCGAGCTTGTGGGATGGGGCTTGGCCACGGGCGTGTGGGAAGCGATGCAGGTGCCCATTGCCGTGCGCATAGCGCTGACGGCGAACGGACACGCAGAGGTTGCCTGCGCAACCTCCGATATCGGCACAGGAACCTACACGATCATGGCGCAGGTCGCGGCCGATATGCTGGGGCTGCCGCTGGATAACATCACCATCCGAATTGGTGATTCCACGCTGCCGCAATCGCCGGTGGAAGGTGGATCATGGATTGCTGCCTCAGTGTCGAATGGGATTGCGACAACGGCGCAGGCAATCCGTGCAGAGCTGCTGCACCTTGCGCAGGCAATTCCCGGCTCACCTCTGCGGGATCTGCAAGCCGACGATGTCGTCCTGCTGGATGGCAGGCTCGTCAGCAAGCGCGATGCCGCACACGCAGTGTCGATCGCAGATGCGATGCGACATGGCAGCGTGGACCGCATCGAGCAGGAGAAGACCGCCAGCTTCCACCATACCGGCGCACATTCCCATAACACGCATTCGGCTATCTTCGCTGAAGTAAAGGTGGACGAGCAGCTCGGCATTATCCGCGTCACCAGGGTGGTCAGTGCTGTTGCGGGCGGGCGCATCCTGAACACTAAGACTGCGCGCAGTCAGATCATGGGCGGGGTGGTGTGGGGAATCGGCATGGCGCTACATGAGGAGACCCTGCTCGACCATACGTTTGGCCGCATCATGAATGCCGATATCGCGGAATATCATGTGCCAGTGAACGCCGATGTGCACGACATTGAGGTCATCTTTGTGGACGAACCCGACGACGCAATCAATCCTCTCGGTATCAAGGGGCTCGGCGAAATCGGTATCGTGGGCGTGGCTGCTGCGATAGCAAATGCCGTGTATCATGCAACCGGCAAGCGAATCCGCGATCTTCCAATTACCCTCGACAAGTTGCAGCGCTGAACGTCACGAGCGCTACTGCGCAGGACGACCTGGCATTCGGATACGCGCGACCAACCGGCGCCCTTCCCACACCTCCGCCGCAGGGTATGTGTCGAGCATGCGTTCGGCGTGCAGACAGGCTTCCTGATCGGTGGCGCATTCAACGTTTTGCGCTTCCTTGATGTGATCGTCAGAACCGATCATGTAGATCCGATAAAGCGCCATCCGCTCTCCCCTGGCGGTACTGGATAAAGCAGGGGAAGCGTAACGAGTCACTTACGCCTTTGGACTATGGCAGGCCGGGATGGACGACGGTGCGAGGCCCCGGGCTATTGCGCCGGCACGCGCGTCTCGGCCAGCTCCGCCTCCACCGCCGTCTGCGCTACTTCCAGCGTGTGCCGCACATCGGCCGCATCATGCGCGAGCGAGACGTAGAACTTGCTCTCGCCCTTCAGGATGCCGCCCTCGCGGAAACGACGATTGAAGCGGCGCTGCATCTCGGCGTCTGCGCGCAGCCAGCCGCGGTAATCGGAGATATCGCCGGCGGCATAGACGATGTCGAACAGCGGCGGCACGCCGATCACCTGCGCCGGCAGGCCGGCCTTCTCCAGCATGGCGGAGATGCCCGCCATCAGTTCGCGGCCGGTCGCGAAGACGCTTCTCGTAGGCGCCGGGGCGGCGCAGGATCTCCAGCGTCGCCAGTCCCGCGACGGCGGCCACCGGATTGCCGGACAGCGTGCCGATCTGCGTCAGGAACCGATCGTCGCCGACCTTGCCGCGATCGAACAGCGACATGATGTCCTCGCGCCCGGCGATCGCCGCGAGCGGGAAGCCGCCGCCGATGATCTTGCCCAGCGTGCACAGATCGGGCGTCACGCCGTAGAACTCCTGCGCGCCGCCATAGGCGAAGCGGAACCCGGTCACCACCTCGTCGAAGATCAGCGGAATGCCATGCTCTGTGCGTCGCGTCGCGCAGCGCCTGCAGGAAGCCGGGCTTCGGCGGCAGCAGGCGCTGGAACGGCTCGACGATGACGCCGCCCAGTTCGTCGTGGTGCTCGTGGATCAGGCTGGCCGCCATCGCCGGATCGTTGAACGGCGCGATGATCATCTCGTCGCGCACGCTGCGCGGGATGCCAGGCGAGTCCGGCACCGCCTGCGGGAAGTTGCCGGGGCGCTTCGGCGCCAGGCTCATCAGGCTGTAGTCGCTCATGCCGTGATAGCCGCCCTCGAACTTGAGGATCTTGTCGCGGCCACGGAACGCGCGGGCGACGCGCATGGCGTAGGCGTCGGCCTCGGTGCCGCTGACTGACGAAGCGCACCTTCTCCGCGCAGGCGACCGCATCGACGATGGCCGCGGCCAGCCTGATGCCGTGCTCGTTGTTGGCGAAGAACGTCGTGCCGCGCGGGATCTGCGCCTGCACCGCCGCCATCACGTCGGGGTGGCAGTGGCCGACGAACATCGGGCCGGAGCCCAGCAGGAAGTCGACATATTCGTTGCCGCTGACGTCCCAGACGCGGCCGCCGCGGCCTTCGCGGATGACGATGTCGCCGGCCAGGTTGCCGAAGCTGCCGGCGGGCAGCACGCGCTGCGCCAGATCGATCAGCGTCCGTTCTTCGTCGCTGCGGGTCCGTCGCTCATCGTCGTCTACTCCGCCTGAGCCAATGCCATGCCGTGCGCCCGCCGGCGCGACCGCCAGTCGCCGACCAGGACCGTCAGCACGGTCAGCCAGCATGAAGCAGACCGAGCTGTAGAAGATCCAGCGCGGCTCGCCATTGTCCATGAACCAGCCGCCGAGCATAGGGCCAATCGTGCCGCCGATGTTGAAGCCGGTGGTGACGATGCCGAACACACGGCCGGTCATGCCCGGCGGGGCGGCGGCGCGCACCAGCATGTCGCGCGACGGCATGATCATGCCGGCGAGGAAGCCGGCCGCCGCCATCGCCGGCAGCAGCAGCACCACGCCGAGATCGAAGGTGCCGATCGTGAAGGTGATCGCCGCGGCGGCGCCGAACCCGGCGGCGGCGACCTCGGCGTGGCGGCGGGTCGCATCGGCGACGAAGCCGCCGGCCAGCACGCCGATCGCGGTCGCCATCAGGTAGGCCGACAGCGCGGCGTTCGCAGCGGAGAGCTGCACGCCGTACAGCGCGACCAGCGCCACCACCGAGAATGTGGTGATCGCGCCGGAGGACAGGCTGAGCAGCGCGAACAGGCCGGTCAGGCTGATCACCGCCGGCGACAGCAGGACGCGGGCAGGCGCGCTCCGTCGCGCCGCTGTCGCCGGACGAGGCGCCGCGCCGACTGGTCGAGCGCCGCGCGCCAGCAGCAGCGGCACGGCGACGATCCGGGCCGAGCAGCGCCGGCGACAGATCAGCGCGCCGCGGAAGCCCGCGGTGCTCGCCACGCAGCACCATCACGGTCGGTGCGATCGCGCCGCCGAGGAAGCCGGAGAAGGTGTGGATCGAGAACGCGCGCCCGACGCGCGCCGGGTCGATCACCGAACCCAGGATCGAATAGTCGGACGGGTGATAGACCGAATTGGCGATGCCGAGCGAGCACCGCGGCGCAGAGCAGCCAGGGATAGACCGGGAACACGCCGACCGAGCCGTAGGCGATGCCCGAGAGGCAAAGGCCGAGGATCAGCATGCGGCGCGGGCCGAAGCGGTCCACCGCATAGCCCATCGGCGCCTGCACCAAGGCCGAGGTGACGTTGGAGATGGTGATCGACCAGGCCGAGTTCGACGAAGCCGACGCCCATGCGCTCGCGCAGCAGGTAGAACAGCGGCGGCAGGACCAGGTAATGGAAATGGCTGACGAGGTGCGCGGCGGAAATCAGCCAGAGTGCGCGCGTCTCGCTTGATCTTGTCGTCTCGGACGTCATTGAGGAGTCATAGCTGATCGCGGCGGGGTTGGCGAATATACCACTAGGCAGCCAGGTCCGGCCTGTAGCGAGTTCAGTCAGTGGCCCTTTACCACGGGCGCGTGGCCGTTTCAGGCGGTAAGCGAACATCCATGAATGCGGCTCTCATTGAGGATGAGGACTAATCGTTTGTCATAGCCCGCTTCTGTTTCTTATTGAGCGCCGCCGGCCGGTCTCGACCTGTCGGCAACACGATGACAGAGGCAGCATGAGAGATACGTATCAAGGCGCGTCGTTCTGCGGCGTAGTCGAAATCGAGTTCGTCGGATGATGGGCTGCCAAAGCTAAAGGACTTCCTCACAAGGTTCGGCAGCGACGGGCGAAGTCGTCCCTGAATAGCTCCGAGCAACCCGAACCGCACACTCCCACCCACAACACCCCACCAGAACATCCCGCCACACAGCGCATGCATGCGCTGTGTGGCCTTCACCATGCAAAGGATCAGCCGATGAGCACTTTCACAGGTACCAACGCGGATGACATGATCACGCCGGAGGAGGTATCGCCCACTGTCACAACCAACAGGGAAGTGGCGGCGACCGGCAGGTCGATACCGTGTCCGTGCAGGGCACCGCTGACGCGGATACTGTGGCCGTTTCGCGCCATGGCAACGACGTCGTAGTTAGCGGCCTCGCCACACCAACCACGATCGATCATGCCGACAAGGCCGACCGGCTTGTTATTAACACGGCGGGAGGCAACGACACGATTGACGCCAGCAATCTCGGCAAGAGCCATATCGGCTTGCAGATCATTGGTGGACCCGGTAACGACCTCATCACCGGCAGCGACGGTGACGACAGCTTTGTCTGGAACCCAGGCGACGGCAGCGACACCATCAATGGCCGGGGTGGGTCCGATACGCTGGTGTTCAATGGCGCGAATGTCGCCGAGAACGTCAACATCACGGCAAATGGCTCCGGCGTTCTCTTCACGCGCAATGTCGCCAGCATCACCATGGATCTCAAGGGCATCGAAAAAATCGAGTTCGCAGCCCTCGGCGGCGCCGACAACATCAACGTCGGGAACCTGACCGGCACGGACGTCCAACAGGTCGCGATCGATCTCGGTGCCGCCGGCGGTGTCGGTGACGATGCGGCAGATACCGTGACGGTCAACGGCACCGGCGGCAATGACCATATCAAGCTGGTCGGTGGTGGCGACCAGGTGACGGTGAACGGACTGCAGGCGCAGGTCATGATCGACCATGTTGAGACACTGGATAAGCTCGTCGTCCAGGGCGGTGCTGGAGATGACATCATTGACGCATCCGGCACACCGGCAGGCGGAATGCAGTTCATTATGAATGGCGGCGACGGCAACGACGTTCTGCACGGCGGTCAGGGCGATGACTTGCTCACCGGTGGCGCTGGCGCCGACCGCTTCGAGTTCTCCGGGTTCAATGGCACCGACACGATCGCCGACTTCCAGCAAGGCCTCGACAAGATCAATATCCTTGGATACGGCGGCCCGCTCAATAAGTTTGGTGATCTCGCTGGCCACATCAGTCAGGTCGGCGCTAATACGCACATCGATCTGGGCGGTGCGGTTGCCGGGGCTGGGAGCATCAATCTGCAGGATACCCAGATGGCGTCGCTCAGCTCATCCGACTTTGCGTTCAAGTAGCGGGCAGCTAATTGCCCTGAGCAGGAAACACGGCGGCGGCGCGCCCACAGAGGCGCCGCCGCCGCGGTTAGCTATGCTACGCCCCCATTGCGAATAATCTGGCCGAATCCCGGCCCGATATTCGGGCGTATCATTGGGCGCGGCAGGGTTGGCATCGCCGAACCCTTTCGCGTTCAGCAAACAAAGATTTACGGCCTGCGACTTGAAGAACCATGCCAGTGACCCGGGGCACATGCGCATCCGCCGCCTTTCAGTGGCATCCTCCCAGCCAGTGTTTGCTAATTTGGTTGATCGCGTCCGGCGGGGGAATAGAATGTCAGCCAAGCAACGCCTGCTCGACGGCCCAGATTGATCGAGGTCCGACATGCGAGATTCTGGCTGGGCCTTATGTTGCGATATCGGATAGTACCGCTGAGCAGACCAGGATGAGGACCCGACAATGAAGTACTTCCTTCCTGCATGTTGTCTTGCCTTCGCAACCGCGGGTGTAGTGGCGTTGGCGCAGGGAGATCTTACTAAGAAAGCAGAATACTACGTAGGGTTAGCGTCCAACACGCCGCAGTGTCCCGCCATCCGCTATTTATTCCGCAACATCTCTGCGGAGCCGGTCGGATACGTGTGGTTCACGGATGCCAGCGGAATGAGCAAGGCGACCGGGACGATGGACCTTGCATCCGGGCAGTTTCACCTGACGCTGACATCGTTGGACGGCCATGGGCCCACCGGTGAAGTGAGTGGCCGAAAGGATCCGGCCACGGGTGTTGTCGTCGCTGAACTGGACGGACCTGGGTGCTCAAAGCTCAAATTGGGGCCAACCAACCCATACTTCCGGCGAGCGGACGGTAGTGATTAGGCAAGTTCTACTAGCCGCGGCGCCGATTGGTGGGTGGATATTACGTGCCGTCGCCGCTGAGAACGATCTCGATGCGTCGATTCTTGGCTCGACCTTCCGGTGTATCGTTAGGCGCAACCGGGTTGGCCTCGCCGAACCCTTTCGCGCTCAGCAGATTGGGGTTCACGCCCTGCGACTGGAAGAAGGCTACCGCCTCTGAGGCACGCTTCAGCGACAGGTCGGTATTGTTGCTGATCCCCATGCGCTGCAGCTGAGGACCGACGGGCGTGTTGTCGGTATAGCCGATCACGGAGATGGTGGTGTGTTGGAAGTTGCGGAATATGGGCACCATCTTGCTGAGCACTGGTGCACCAGGACGCAGTTCATAACCACCGGAAGGATAAAGATAGTCGGCGCTGGACGTCAGCGTGATGGTGCCGCTCTGCTTGAACAGGCCACTGACACCGCTGCTCGTCTCTTGTGAATTGATAACTACCGGCTCACCAGCGAGCGCTGACTTCAGTTGCTGATCCAGTGTTTGCAGGTGGTTCGCGCACCCCGCCATGAATAAAAGCGCAAAACCAAGCAGCCATTTCGACATGGTGTTTCTCCCCATTTTGTTTGGCGCTACTCGAGCGGGAAGTCACTGTCAATGACTAACCCTAACCGCACAGAACATCACTTTCCACGCGCCAGCTTCCGCTCGACAAAATCCAGCCGATCCTGACCCCAAAATATCTCGTCGCCGATGACATAGCTCGGTGCACCGAACACGCCGAGCGCGAGGGCCGCCTGCGTGTCAGCGTTGCGGCGTTCCGTCCAGCGCGGTTCCTCACCAAGCTGCATCACCGCATCGGCATCCAGTCCTACCTCAGCAATCAGCTTCGCGAGTGTGGCCGGGTCGCCAGGGTTCAGCTCGTCCTGCCACACCGCCTTCAGCACGCGATGCGCCAGCCGGATCGCAGGTTCGTCGCCTTGGGTTTCGCGCAACGCGACGACGCAAGGCGCGGAGAGCGCCTCGCTGGACGGGAAGAACTTGGGCTCGACATTGATCGGCACCCCGAGAAAGTCGCGCCACCGACGTAGCTCCATCAGCCGATAGGCCTGACGTTGCGGCGCACGCTTCGGTAGCGGAAGGCCGCCGGACCCGGCGAAGACGGTGCCGAAATCCACCGGCCAGATGCGCAAGGTGGCGCCATGCTTCGCCGCCAGCGCCTCGATGCGCGCAGCGCCCAGATGCGTCCATGGCGAGTTCAGCGAGGCGTAGTAGTCGATGTGCTGGGCCAATTCGGTCTCCTCCCACGTCAGCGTCAATCGTGATACGGCGGCAAGTGCGGCACAATACGGGAGGCACCCGCATGTCCAAGTGGCGGATCGGCGACGTGACGGTGACCAAGATCGTCGAGCTGGAGGTCACAGGCGGCAGCCGGTTCATCCTGCCGCAGGCGACACGTGAAGCAATCCAGCCGATCGCCTGGCTGCGGCCGCACTTCGCGGACGAGGACGGCCGGCTCCGCATGAGCATCCACAGCCTGATCGTCGAGACACCGACGCGGCGTATCGTGGTCGACACCTGCTTGGGCAACGACAAGCAGAACCGGCGGATCCCGACCTGGAACGATCTGCGCGGGCCGTTCCTGCAGGACCTGGCTGCCGCGGGCTATCCGCGCGAATCAATCGACACGGTGCTGTGCACTCATCTGCACGTGGACCACGTGGGCTGGAACACCATGCTGGTCGACGGCCAATGGATGCCGACATTTCCGCGTGCGCGCTACCTGATGGGGCGTGTTGAATACGAACACTGGTCGAAGCCGCAGGGGCGCGACGATATGGTGGCGGTGTTCGGCGACTCGGTGAAGCCGGTCTTCGACGCGGGCCTTGTTGATCTGGTGGAGACCGATGCGCGCATCTGCGAGGAGATCGACCTGGTGCCGACGATCGGCCACACGCCCGGCCATGTCAGCGTGCGCATTCGCTCGCGCGGCAAAGAGGCACTGATCACCGGCGACTTCATGCACCACCCGTGTCAGATCGCGCATCCCGAATGGGCATCCACAGCAGACTCGGACCCGGTGCAAGGGCAGCGCACGCGCGAGACGATGTTCGAGCGGCTCGCGGGGACACCGGTGCTGGTGATCGGCACGCACTTTGCCGGCGCGACGGCCGGGCGCCTGGTGCGCGATGGGGGGACGTATCGGCTGGACGTGTGAGCCGGGTTAAGCTGGCACCTGCTCACTGAGCCAGTCGATCGCCGCCTGGGTGCCGCCCCGGCCATGCGGAATGCGCAGGGCCGCCAATGCCATTTCGATCACGCTGAGCGTGCCGAGGATCATCGGCGCGTTGACATGGCCCATATGGGCGACGCGGAACGCCTTACCCGAGAGCTCGCCGATGCCGTGGCCCAGGATCACGCCGCATTGCTCCTCGCAGTAGGAACGCAGCGCCTCGGGGTCGTGCGCATTGGTGAGCACAGGGGTGACGGTGTCGCAGCGCTCGCCGGGCTCGATGACGTTGAAGCCGATCACCTGCCCTTCCGCCCAGACTGTGACCGCGCGTCGCACCGCCTCGGCCAGCAGGCGATGACGATGGAACACGTTCGGCAGTCCCTCCTCGAACATCAGGTCGAGCGCCTGACGCAACGCGTACAGCAGATGCTCGGGTGGGGTGCCGGCGTATTTCTGATAGTGCTGCTCCCCGTCGCGCTCGGTCCAGTCCCAGTATGGGGTGCGCAGGTTGGCCTGCTTGTGCGCCTCGCGCGCGCGTTCATTGGCGGCGACGAAGCCCAGGCCGGGCGGCGCCATCAGCCCCTTCTGCGAGCCCGACATCGCGACATCGACCCCCCAATCGTCCATGTCGAACGGCATGCAGCCCAGGGACGCCACCGCGTCCACCATCAGCAGCGCATCGTGCCCGGCCGCACGGATCGCCTGGCCGATCGCGGGGATGTCGTTCACCACACCCGAGGCAGTGTCGATCTGCGCCACCAGCACGGCCTTGAAGGTCCCGCCAGAGGACTTGCGATCGGCCTTCAGCCGCGCCTCGACCTCGGCCGGGCGAACGGCGTGGCGCATGTCGCCTTTCAACACCTCGACCTCGGCGCCCATGCGGCGGGCGTGCTCGCCCCAATTGATGGCGAATCGCCCGCTCTCCAGCACCAGGATCCTGTCCCCTCGGGAGAGAACGTTGGTGAGGGCGGCCTCCCAGGCGCCATGGCCGTTGGCGGCGTAGATGTAGGCGCGGCCCTTGGTGTTGAACACGCGCGCAACGTCCCGCATCAAGCCTTCCGTCAGCGCCAGCAGCGGGCCGGAATAGATCTCCACGGCCGGGCGGTGCATCGCCCGCAGCACTTCGTCGGGTACCGTCGTCGGTCCCGGGATGGCCAGGAATTCACGGCCGGCGCGTACGCTCATTCGGACTTTTCCTCCACGCCACTCTGGCGCCGGGGGAGAGTAGCACGAATGGCGCGCGCCGGCTCTGCCAAGCTTCAGGCCTCTCTGCACTTGATCATGCGCAGCGGCGTGTAGGTCAGGGCGACCGAGCCGTCCTGCTTCATCACCTGATTGCGCGTGCGCACCAGGCCGCGGCCCGGGCGATTGCGGGACAGGCGGGCCTCGATCACCTCACATTCCACGTGGATCGTGTCACCCGCGAACACCGGCTTTTCCACGTTGAACTCCATGTGCAGGAAGGCAAAGCCGGTGTGCTGCATGGTCGCCTGCACCAGCAGTCCCTCGGCAAAGCAGTAGCTCAGCGCCGCCGGCGCCAGGCGCTGCTTGATGTCCAATTCCTCGCGCAGGAACTCGGTGTTGGTGAACAGCACCTCAACCATGCCAGTGCAATTGACGAAGTTGGTGATGTCCGCCTCGGTCACCGTGCGGCCGATCGTGCGGAAGCTTCGCCCTACCGGAAGGTCTTCAAAGTAAAGCCCAAGCCCAACCGTTTCCATGACTACAGCACCCGATATACGTCCCATGATTCATGCGCAGCGGCGATCAGCCGATCAGCGTCCTCGCGCAGCAGCAGGCGCTCGGCCACCAGCCGCTCGGTCGCCGCTGCCAATTGCGTCGCCCAGGCTTCGCGTGATGGATAGCGCGCCTCGAGCGACGGCCGCGGGTCCGCATTGCGCTCCCGCTCGGCTTCGGTCGGGGCGAATGGGATCATCGAGCCCTGAACGGTGAATAGTTCGCCTTCGGCAAATCCGGCCGCTCGCAGAGACCAGCCGGCATGCGTCGCCAGCGGTGCATCGAGCAGCGGGTGGCGTATGCCGCCCAATGCGTTGCCGTCCGCATCCGTTGGCTGCACGAACACCGGATATATTGTGCTCTCCGCTGGCGGCTCGACCGAATGATCGCGCAGCCGTAGTTCGTTCAGCACAGTTGGAAAAGTCACCCATGGGAGCCCGGGAAACCGCTCGCGCGCCTCGTGCAGCGGCGCCAGCGTTCCTGCAGCGCGTGACGGGAACCGGCTGTCGGGCGGCTGCGTCCCACGTTCCACCCACTCGGTGAGCGCCACCAGCAGTGCGCGCATGAACGCGCCATAGCCGAGTGGATTGCCTGACAACTGAGTGGCGGGCTTGGTCAGTGGCCGGAATGGTGCATGTGGCACCCCGGTCACCGTAAAGATGCGCACTTCTTCGGGCATGACGATGTCATCGCCGTTGGTGTCTGTGGCCACCAAGGATGCACGTGCCTGCCAGACATCGCTTTCGGTATCGAGGTGCAGCACTTTCGGACAGACGCCCTGTGCACGCGCGCGATCCAGGATCCCGCCTGTCCGACCGCTGATCGGGTCGGTCAAAGTCGGATAGCTGAACGGGAACTGATCGTCGCCGTAGGTGTGGTCCTCGTGCTGGCGCGAATAGCGCCCCACCTGGGCGAAGGGCCAGTTGATACAAGTGCGCCGCGACCCCGCGACCACAGGCAGAATGCCGTCGAACACCCGGCGCCCTTCAAGGTCCTGGTTAAAACCGAGCGAGGTCAGGTCACGCAGCACGCGACCGCTCTGAGAAATACCGAATCCAAGGGCGTGGCGGATGCCATCCGCAAGCGGATTGCCGTCCGCCTCGTAGCGCAGAAACGAGACCAGGTCGCGAATGGCGGCGAACCCGATACCCATCACTATCGGGTCGCGAGCGCGGTATATAAACTCGTATATCGCACCTCGATCGAATCCGTAGGCGGTTAGCCGGGAGATCTCTATGTGATGATCGTCGACCAGCCGCCAGGCGAGACCAGCGGGCTTGATGCGCGGATCACCTTCGCGCTCGCGCACCGTGAGGGTCGCACCGGCGGTGTCGGCAACGGGATATACCAAGGTGGCTATGAAGCGATCGTCGGAGACCTCTTCGATATTGTTGTCCCCGAGCAGGCCAGTGGCTTCGGCGATGAACTCCTCGCGCACGATGCCGGTGATATCGGGAACGACCGGGAAGCGCGCGATGAGCCGGTCGTTGCCCGGTGGTACGTCGCCTTGCCAACCGCTCCACACCACGGTGAAGCCGTGCCGCATCAGAAACCCGTTGCCGGCATGCTGCGGGCGCCCGCCCTCCGGCGCGCCATTCAGTCGGGGCAGGATTGGCTGATTGCCGCGATTGGGTACGTCGTAAATCAAAAAGCCACCGCCGCGCGGCTGCTTGATCGGCTTCAGAATGCGGAACTCGCTCTGATATTCGACCAAGCCATTGCGCGGCGCCTTGTCGAGGTTGGTGATGCCGATGTTCAGCGGATGCTCCGGATCCAGCGCGCCATAGACGGTCCCGTGCAGACGCTCGTATGCGCCTACCGCGCCAAACTGGGCTCCTCCAAACACCGGTGTTTCACGTTCTGTAATCTCAATCCGCCGCACGCCTCTGTGACTGCTCATGCGCACCCCCCTTACGAGCGTAGCGACAGGAGCATTCCGGCGAAAGTCAGTAGGTGCGCTCCATCACAATGTGGCGAGAGCAGTCTCTGTGGGTGCTATCGCCCTTCGCTGGTGCGAGGGAAATTGACCTCAGTTCTCCTCCAGCGAGAGCACGATTGGCGCGATCGCAATCAAACTTCTGTGGGAACAGTGACCGATCAGTCGTGTCGTGCGGGCTGATCGCGCGCTCAGCAAGCACGTTGGGACTGTGACTAGGAATCTTACGCGGTTCAAGGTCGTGTCATTTGTCTTGTAACCCGCTCCTTTCCGCCTCAGGTCCGACAGCGGCGACACTTTCAGCACCAGGAGACCAATCATGCCGCAGGACTTTCAGGAGCAATTGATCGAGTTTCTGCCAAAGATGCGCGTTTGGGCGCTTGCATTAACCCGCAACCGCGCTGCGGCCGAGGATCTGACGCAGGACGTGGCAACCAAGGCCCTGGTCGCGAAGGACTGCTTCACACCCGGTACTAATTTTTCTGCCTGGGTGCACCGCATTATGGTTAATCATTTCATCAGTGGTGTCCGAAGTCGCCGTGAGTACACGGACGTGGATACGGTGCCCGAGCTTCCGGTGCCTGCCGCCCACGAGGACCGGACCGCATTGCGCGAACTCGGCTGGGCGCTGGATCGGCTGCCTCACGACCAGCGTGAGGCACTTTCGATGATCGTGCTGCAAGAACAGTCGTACGAGGACGCAGCCGAGGTCACTGGTTGCGCGATCGGTACGCTGAAGAGCCGCGTGCACCGGGCGCGTCTGCAGCTACGTGCTTTTTTGACTGGCGAGCAGACCGCCGCGGCCGCGTAGCAACTTGAGCAGGGGCCGCTACGGCCCCTGCCGCGGCTCCAGCAGATGCAGTGAGAACAGCCGCTCCGGATCGGTCCACAGCTCCGCGCAATGCCACCCGGCTTCTTCGGTAAGGGTGGCGAAGCGTTCTGCGTCGTACTTATAGCTATTCTCAGTATGGATGGTCTCGCCGCGGCTGAAGCGAATGATCTGGCCGGCAACCCGCACATATTGGTCGGCCAGGCTCACCAGGTGCATCTCGATTCGGCTCGCTGCGTCATTCCACACAACCTCGTGAGCAAAGGCACCTGGATCGAAAGTCGCCGCCGCCTCGCGATTGAGACGCACCAGCAGATTGCGATTGAACGCCGCGGTGACGCCTTGCGCATCATCGTAGGCGGGGAGCAAGATGGCTGGATCTTTGCGCAGGTCCACTCCAACCAGGAACCATGACTCGCGCCCAAGTGCTTGGCGGGCGCGTTGCAGAAAGCGCCGTGCCTCCGGGGGGTCCAGATTGCCGATCGTTGATCCGGGAAAGAACCCTAGACGCGGCAAGGGCGGAACTTCCGTCGGCAAGGCGGCGACATCCATAAAATCGGCAGGAACGAGGCAGACCAGCAATTCCGGTCGGTGCCGGCACAGCCGCGCGCGCATCTGCTCAAGCTGCGGCGCCGCAACATCTATCGGAACATAGGCCTGGAAGACGTTGGTGCCGAGCAGCATCTCGGCCTTTGTCTCGTCGCTGGCGCCATATTCGACCAGCACGGCTGGCCCCCTCACTGCCGCCGCGACGCGCGGCGCCACGTCGGCCAGCAACGTCCGTTCTGTCCGCGTCAGGTAGTATTCCGGTAATTCGGTAATCCGCGTGAATAGCTGGCAGCCTGCTTCGTCATAGAACAACTTTGCCGGCAGCGTCTTCCTTGCCTGGAGAAGACCGGTCAGTGCTGCATCGGCAACGCTACCCACCGCCGGCCTTAAGGCGGAGTCATCAGGCATCTTTCGGATTTCCTTGTCAGAGGTCGTGCGCGAGACGAACGCCCGTGAACTGCCAGCGCTTATCGGGATGGAAGAAATTTCGGTAGCTGCGCCGGGTATGATGAGCCGGCGTTGCCAGCGAGCCACCCCTCAGCACCATCTGGTTGATCATGAACTTGCCGTTGTATTCGCCGACCGCACCCGCAGCCGGCCGGTAACCCGGATATGGGCTGTAGGCGCTGCATGTCCACTGCCAGACATGCGATGCCTGCTCCCGTAGATCGTCATGGCCGCTTGCGGCTTCCCACTCGGCCTCGGTGGGTAACCGCGCACCAGACCAGCGGGCGAACGCGTCGGCCTCATACCAGCTGATCTGCCGTACCGGCGCATCATGATCCAAGGGCGTGAGTCCGCGCAGCGTCATCTGCCACCAGCCCGCGTCGTGTTCGCGCCAGTAAAGCGGTGCCGTCCAGCCATTGGCCTGCGCGCAGGCCCAGCCGTCCGACATCCATAGCGACACTGTGCGATAGCCACCATCGGCGATGAAATCCAACCAGTCGCCGTTGCGCACCAAGCGCGATGCAATTGCATATGGCTGCAAATATACGGGATGCGCCGGCGTCTCGTTGTCGAAGCTGAAATCTCTGCCGTGGTAGCCGACCTGCGCCATGCCGCCATCGCACTCGACAAACCGCGTGGGACCGGCTGAGCCTGTCGGTTCGCGCCAGTCAGGCAGCACCGGCGGCGCAAGCGGGTTCTGTGCAAATGCATGCAGCATATCGGTCAGCAGCAGTTCCTGATGCTGCTGTTCGTGCTGCAGCCCCAGTTCAACCAGGAACGCGGCATCTCTCGGCAGCTGCGCCAGCAGCCGCACCATCGCCGCATCGACGTGGCGCCGATACTCGGTCACCCGCGGAGCGGTTGGCCGCGTTAGCAGACCACGATTGGGCCGTGGGTGCCGCGGGCCGACAGCCTCGTAGTACGAGTTGAACAGGTAGGAGAAATCCCGATCGAACGGCTGATAGTCGGTGGCGTGCGGGACGAGCACGAACTGCTCGAAAAACCAGGTGGTATGCGCCCGGTGCCATTTGGCCGGACTGGCATCGGGCATGGATTGGACACATTGGTCCTCGGGGCTGAGCGATCGGACCAGCTGCTCGGTGCAGTCGCGGATCGCCGCGTAGCGCCGTGGCAGCGTCGTGTCCTCGACAGCGTGCGCTGCCCCAGCCAGATCGTTCATCACGTTCTCCCGCCGGCGGTCACGCGATTATGGCAGCACCGCCCGCTGTACAAAAAGATGGGCGGCCCAAGGCCGCCCATCAGCGTCATCGTCACCGGTCGTGGCGATCTCCGGTTTAGATCACGCGTTCGTGTAATGGTAATCAGGCATGCCTTCCAGCGACGCCTTGGTGGCGCCAGGCATGACGACCTTATCATTCTCGATCTTCAACTGGTCAAACGGCACGGATACGAGCTTGCTGCCCATCCCGAGGAAACCGCCGACTGATAAAACGACCATATCGTTCTTGTGATTGTCGTCGCGCATCAGCACGTCATCGATGCTGCCGATCGACTGGTTCTGGTCATTGTAAACACTAGCGCCAACCACCTTACTCACGCGCACCTGATGATCCGCTGTGAAGTATTTGGAGTTGCTCGACATAGACGGGTGGGCCGTGTCGCTGGGGCGCGTCGTCGTGGTCGTCGTGGTGGTATGGGTCGACGTTGCGCCTGGGGGCGGTGCGGGGGGCGCCGTGTTCGGCGTTGTCGACTGTGCCAGTCACCGGTAACGATATAAGAGCCGCCGCGGCAACCATGCTGGCGACTGAAGTAGATTTAGACATGATCAAATGTCTCCCTTCGCTATGCGCCTGAAACGAGCAGTTCTCTGCGAGGGTTCCGATCGGTTCGCGCACAAAAGAACGTGTGATTTGGATCGGACTGGCACAAATCCCCACTCGTCCTAAATCTGGGTAAACGGAGGTGGACATGGCACAGCGACCGATCTGGCGGGGACACCTACGGCTCGCATTGGTGAGCTGTCCAATCGCTCTGTACAGCATCCTGCGCGCAAGTGGCGATCTGCATTTCCACTTCATCAACCCGAAGACTGGCCATCGGGTGCGCACGGTCACGGTCGATGCCGAAACGGACAAGGAGATTCCGCGTGCGGAACTGGCGAAGGGATATGAATTCGAGAAGGACCGCTACGTTCTGCTTGACGACAAGGACTTCGCCAGCGCGCGTATCGACACGTCGACCACGTTGACAGTCAGCAAGTTCATTTCGCGTGATACAATTCAGCCTATCTATTTCGATACCAGCTATTACATGGTGCCGGACGGTGAGGCAGGGCAGGACGTTTATGTGGTGTTGCGCGATGCAATTGCCTCCTCCGGAACGGCCGCGCTGTCGCGATTGGTGATCTCCCGCCGCGAGCGGCCGGTGACCATCCTGCCGCTCGAGAACGGGATGGTGCTGCATACGTTGCACGAGCCCCGCGATCTCTACGCCTATGATACGCTGTTCGAACGCATCCCTGGTGCGAAGCCGGATCCAGAGATGGTCAAGCTTGCCCGCCAGTTGATCGAGCGCCAGGAAGGGAAGTTCGAGCCGGACGATACGGTGGACCGCTACGAAGAGCGGCTGCGGCAGGTGATCGAAGCCAAGCTCAAGGGCGAGGGCATACAGCCTGAACCCGAGGAGCCGCGTGGCGACAACGTCATCGATCTGATGGCCGCGCTGAAGCGGAGCCTTGGCCAGGAAGGCAAGCGACGGAACACCGCTTCGGCGAAGCCCTCGCGGCGGAAGTCGACCTCGACTGCCGGGAAGAACACCAAGCGTCCAGCGGCCCGCAAGCGCGCCTGAGCCTCGCTTTCTCCTCGCAGCGTGATAGCGTGCCGCGAGGATCGGCGGAGGATGGCGTTGGGCAATTGCGAGCAAGGCGAAGCAATCCCGAGGACGCTGCGTTGCCTGCTTTGGGTGGCTCCGTTGCTTGTGCTACTCGCATTAGCGATCGTGCCGGCCAGCGCACAGCAGCGCGTGCTGAACATCTACAATTGGACCGACTATATCGACCCCAACGCGCTCGAGCGGTTCCAAAAGGAAACCGGCATCACCGTCCACTACGACGTGTTCGACAGCCTTGAGACGCTGGAAGCGAAGATGCTCGCTGGCCACTCCGGCTATGACGTCATCGTGCCCAGCTCCGAGCCAACCTTCTCTCGCCTGATCAAGGTTGGTGCGCTGGCGCCCATCGACCGGTCGCATGTGCCGAATTGGAAGAATCTCGATCCGATGTTGATGCACGAGGTCGAGTCGTCCGACCCCGGTAATCGCTATGGCGCGATCTACCTTTGGGGCACCACCGGCATTGGCATGAATCCAGCCAAGGTCAAGCAGCTGGCACCCGCCGCGCCGACCGACACTTGGAACCTGTTGCTGCAGCCGGACAACGCGAAACAACTCGCGCCCTGCGGCATCGCCATGATGGATTCCGCCATCGATGTCATTCCGAGCGTGTTGAAGTACCTCGGCAAGAGCCCGAACAGCACAGATGCTGGGGATCTCGCCGCGGTGGAGCACATTCTGCTGGGCATCCGCCGATACATCCGAACCTTTGCTTCGGGCGGTGCCATCGAAATGCTGGCCAGCGGTCAGATCTGCCTGGCGCTGGATTACTCCGGCGACGTCGTGCAGGCATCGGCGCGCGCCCAGGAGGCGAAACGCGGCGTGTCGGTGCGCTACATTGCACCGAAAGAGGGTGCGCAGCTTGGCTTTGACATGCTGGCGATTCCGGCTGATGCGGAGCACAAGGATGCGGCGTTCACGTTCATCAACTTCGTACTGCAGCCCGATGTGATGGCCGGCATCACCAACACTGTGCGCTATGCCAATGCGGTGCCGGCAAGCCGGCCGATGATTCGGCCGGAGCTGCTGGCCGACAGCAACATTTTTCCGACACAAGAGCAGATGAACTCGTTTTTCACCGTAAGCGCGGTGCCGCCGGCGGTCGAACGTCAGCGCACGCGGATGTGGGCGCGGTTCAAGGCCGGACAGTAAGCCAGTTGCTGACGATCAGCGGACTGCGCGTTCGCTACGGCAATCTGGTGGCGATCGATGATCTCGATCTTATCGTGCCGCCTGGTGAGTTGTTCGTGCTGCTAGGTGGATCGGGTTCAGGGAAATCCACGCTGCTGCGCACCATCGCGGGCTTCGTGCAGCCGGAGGCCGGTCGCATTGCGCTCAATGGTGCCGATCTGACCGCCCTGCCACCGCACCGGCGACCGGTGAACCTGATGTTTCAGTCCTATGCGCTTTTCCCGCATATGAGCGTGGCGGCGAATATCGGCTTCGGTTTGCGCATGCGCGGCATGTCGCGTGCCGCAATCGCCGATCGTGTCCGCGAAATGCTGGAGTTGGTGCGGCTGCAAGGCTTCGAGGCGCGCCGGCCATCGCAGCTGTCGGGCGGTCAACAGCAGCGCGTGGCACTGGCGCGCAGTCTGGCACCACGGCCAGCTCTGTTACTGCTCGATGAACCTTTGTCTGCATTGGATCGCAACCTGCGGCGCGATACGCGGGAGGAACTGGTCAGGCTGCAGCATGACCTCGGCTTGGCCTTCATTCTGGTGACGCATGACCAGGAAGAGGCACTGACGATGGCCGATCGTATCGGCGTCATGCATGCAGGCCAGCTGATACAGGTGGGCAGCCCGCCCGAGGTGTACGAACGACCGGACACCCGGTTCGTTGCCGAGTTCCTGGGTGCGGCAAATGTCCTGCCGATTGCTGTGAGTGATGGACGCGCTCAGCTGGCGTGCGGCACCGCGGTGCAGGCGGCAATGGATGTCCCAGCCGATGCGAGATGGCTGGCCGTGCGTCCCGAACGGGTCATGATCGGCGAAGCGGATGCAGCCAATCGGCTCGCGGGTGTCGTGGTGCAGCGGTCGTACGCAGGCGAGACGTTGACCCATGTTGTGCGGCTGGAAGACGGCACGCTGATGCGCGCAACGACGGCGCTGCAGCAGGGTCTTGCAGCCGAAGCGGTGACGGTGGGCGAATCCGTCACGTTGTCATGGCAACCGAACGCCAGCATCATGTTGCGCCAATGATGGGCCGGCGCCTGGTCCTGGCGATTCCGTGGATCTGGCTGCTGGTCTTCCTGATCATGCCGGCGCTGATCGTATTGAAGATCGCGCTGTCTTATCCTGTCGACAGCGTGCCGCCTTACGCGCCGATGCTGCCCGGTCCGCATGTCAGCGCTGACTCCTTCGCGCTGATCCTTTCCGATCCGCTCTATCGCGACGCGCTGCTGCTCAGTCTTAGGGTCGCGGCGGTGTCCGACCGCGATCTGCCTGCTCGCCGGTTATCCCATGGCGCTCGCGATCGCGCGGAGTTCCGAACGTTGGCGCAGCCTGCTGCTGTTGCTGGTGATGCTACCGTTCTGGACCGGGTTCCTGATGCGCATCAACGCGTGGATCGGTCTGCTGCAGGACAACGGCTGGATCAGCACGGTTGCCGTGGCACTGGGCCTGTCGCCCTTGCGGCTGCTCTATACCGACACAGCGATGTACATCGGTATTGTCTATACGTACCTGCCGTTCATGGTGCTACCGCTCTATACGCGACTGACACAGCTCGATTCGTCCTTGCTCGAAGCCGCAGCGGATCTGGGCGCGCCGCCATGGCGCATCTTCTTGAACATCACACTGCCGCTGTCGCTGCCTGGGGTATGGGCCGGCATATTGCTTGTGTTCATCCCCGCGGCCGGCGAATACGTCATTCCGGAGTTGCTGGGTGGTCCGCAGGCACAGCTTATAGGTCGGGTGCTGTGGCAGGAATTCTTTAATAACCGCGATTGGCCAACGGCCTCGGCGATCGCCTGCGCATTGGTTGTGGTGCTGTTGCTGCTGCCAGGCGCGATCATCTGGGCGACGCGTCATGCTTTTCGGGCAGCGGCACTCACGCGAGGTGTTGCAGCAGAGGGTTAATCGAGCGGCGCACCACCTTCTCGCTGAGCTCACCGGCCCAATGCCACCGGACGAACCCTGAGGTATCGACCATGAAGCTCTCCGGCACGCCGATGAGACCGAATACGGCCCCAATCGTCCCGTGCTCATCACGCGCCACGCGGGCGTAGGGATTGCCGGCGTTCTGGAGGAACTCACTCGTTGCCGTGGGCGCATCCTTATAGGCGATGCCCCACACCTGGACCCCCTGCTGCTTGAGCCCCCGCAGCACGGGCGCTTCCTGCGCGCAAGGCATGCACCAGGAAGCAAAGAAGTTGAGCAGGGCGGGTCGACCCGCCGCGATGATATCGGCGCTGGAAAACCCCTGGCCGGGCGGCTGCCCAGGCAACGAGAAAACCGGCAGCTGCCTGCCGATCAGCGGACTGGGCGGGGCGAGCGATTGGTCGGCGCCTCGCCGCAGGCGGTCAAGCACCCATGAGCCGGTGGCGAACGCGGCTGCTGCGCCCACGGGAACGAGCAGGAGCGCGCGACGCGACAAGGCGGGCGTCGCCCCCTGGCTCATCCGCCGGTCTTCTTTGTCTGCATCGTGTTCCAGGTCGCCGCAGGCGGCGGCGGACCCGCGGCCGGGTTCCAGTGACCCGACTTCTTCAACGCGTCAGCCACCTCCTTCGGCATGTAGGTCTCGTCATGCTTGGCCAGGACCTCGGAAGCGCGGAACGTGCCGTCGGGCTGCATGGCGCCGAGGGCCACCACGCCCTGCCCCTCGCGAAACAGGTCCGGCAGGATGCCGCCATAGGTGACCTCGACGCTTGCCGCGCCATCGCCGACGCGGAACTGCGCTGTCGGCCGCCCATCCACGGCAATGCGCTGCACGCTGCCCTGCTCAACCAGCCCGCCGAGCCGGAACGTGCGACCCGGTGCCGGGGCCTTGGTCGCCAGATCGGACGGGGCGAGAAAGAACACCAGGCTGTCGCTGAACGCGGACAGCGCCAGGGTAGTGGCGGAGCCGAGGCCCAGACCACAGGCGAGCAGGATCCATAGCCGGCGCCGCTTGCGGGTCATAGTCGGCGTGCGCCGGTTCCCGGCGCTTGATCCGCGGATCGATAGCGGCGAGCCGACGCGCGCGCGGCTCGCATCGCTCACAAAGGCCGCCACCCAGAAGCTCGCCGGGGATCAGCACGCCAAGTCACATAGGTCGCTACGATGTAGGGCAGGTGCGTCATGCGCATGGTCTCTTCCGCCCGCATCATCAGCAGCGCTCGGATCCGCCGTTCCATCACCGCCGCGCGCGTGCGCGCCAGGACGATGGCGGCGAACACCAGGCTGTAGCCGAGAGCCGAGAACAGCAGCGGCCACAGCATGCCGACATACATCGTCGGCGCACCGGTCAGCGTGATGGTGTCGGGCTGGTGCAATGTGTTCCACCAGTCCACGCTGAACTTGATGATCGGCAGGTTCACCACGCCGATCAGCGCTAGGATGGCACCGGAGCGGTAGCCTCGCTCCGGGTTGTCGAACGCCCGCACCAGGGCGATGTGGCCAAGATACAGGAAGAACAGCACCAGCACCGAGGTGAGCCGCGCGTCCCATACCCACCAGGCACCCCACATCGGCTTGCCCCAGATGCTGCCGGTAAGCAGGCACAGTGCCGTGAAGGCAGCGCCTACGGGGCCGATCTCGACTGCGGCGAGGTCTGCCAGCGGATGGCGCCAGACCAGCGACAAGACCGAGCAAACGGCCAGGCCGAGGTAGCCGGCCGAAGCCAGCCAGGCCGCCGGAACATGCACGTACATGATCCGCACCGCGTCGCCCTGCTGCCAGTCAGCGGGCGCGAAGAACAGCCCCCAGATGAGACCCAGCGACGTCAGCACCGCTCCGCCTGCGGCAAGCCACGGCAGCACCGCGCCGGACAGGCGCAAGAAGCGCCCCGGATTGGCGAACCTGTGCAGGGAACGCCCCGGCTTTCGCCCACTCGGGGGCGGGGCAACAACGGAACTCGCGTCCACGCGGTCAGCCTAGCCGATAGGAGCCGCCGATTGAAGGCGACAGTCGCGATTCCGGGGCGGCCGCTGCCTCCATCGGAGCAATGCTCAAGGAGCTTGCCGCCGGAAACACGGAGGTCGAAGCAGTCGCCCAGGATCAACGTGACGAACTCGGTGACATGGCACGTACCGTGGCGGTGTTCCGGGAGCACATGATCAGTGAGAACCGCTTAGCTGCCGCACAGAATGAAGAGCGCCATCGAGCCGACGCGGGCAAGCGCGCGGCACTCGTCGCCATGGCGACGACAATAGAAGAGGCAACCAGGTCGGCATTGCGGCAGATCGGCGATCGCACCAGCGCAATGGCGGACGTGGCAGATGCGATGAGCGCCTCTGCATCGCGCACCGGCGGGTCGGCTCATGGTGCTGCGACAGCAGCGGCGCAGGCCCAGACCATCGTGAAGGAGGTTGCTGGAGCAACTGAGCAACTTGCCACGTCAATTCGCGCAATCGGCGGCCAGGTCGCGCAGTCCACTGCGGTTGTTGAGCGAGCCGTTGCTGCAGGAGAGCAGACCCGCGCCACGATCGAAAGTCTGAACCACGAGGTCGAGCGCATCGGGGCGGTGACCGATATGATCGGCGAGATTGCCGGAAAGATAAATTTGTTGGCGCTGAATGCCGCGATCGAGGCGGCGCGCGCCGGCGAAGCGGGGAAGGGCTTCGCGGTCGTGGCATCGGAAGTGAAGCAACTGGCCATGCAGACCGCTCGGTCAACTGAAGAGATCGGTCGACACATTAATCAGGTGCGCTCCGCAACCTTTGCATCTGCCGATGCGGTGGCTCGCATCGACAAAACGATTGAAGAAATCGGTGCGATCGTCGGCACCATTGCGAGCGCCATGCAACAATAGGATGCGGCAACGGCCGAGATTGCGCGCAATGTGTCTGCCACCGAGAGGGCGGCAGATGAGATAACTCATCGGACAGGGGATGCCTCGCACGAGGCCGCCACGACAGATCGCCAGGCGACTAAGCTGCGTGACAACATCGCCGCATTGAACAATGCCGTGGAAGAGCTGAGGCATTCGGTCATCAAGGTCGTACGCATGTCGACCGCCGAGGTGGAGCGACGCCAGCTGCAGCGTCATCAGGTGGATCTTGCGGCCCAGTCTTTCAATCGCCGGCCGCAACTCGCATGAGTGCGCGTAAGCGACATTTCTATTGGGGAGCGAGCGTACAAGGTGCCCCGGATGTTGCGGTGGACGCGCGCGGCGTGCTTCGGCTCGGCGGTGTCACGGCGCCCCTGCCCTGCACGGTGCGCGCCTCGGAAGAAGATGGGCTGCATCTGGTATTCGAGTTGGATCATGCCGCTGAGGCGGCGCTCAACTTACTGCTCGATCGGCTGACACTGCCCGCGGCCGCTTGAGGACTGCGGATATTCGACTACTGTCCAGCGGTTATCCGAGGACCGCTTATGCAGGTACTGGCTGGTGAAGTCGGAACCTGACTCGTTCTCCTGGGACCAGCAGGTTGCGAATAAGGTGGAGCCGTGGACCGGCGTCCGCAACCATACGGCACGGCAGAACCTGGCGCGATGAAGCTCGGGGACCGCGCATTTTTCTACCACTCCAACCAGGGCAAGGAGATCGTCGGCGTCGTCGAGGTGGTGCGCGAGGCCTATCCTGATCCCACCGCCGAGAAGGGTCCCTGGGTTTGCGTAGATATGAAAGCCGTGGGGCCGATCCCTCATCCGGTGACGCTGGCGGCGGTCAAGGCCGACCCGAAACTGGCGGATATGGCCCTGGTCAAATTGTCTCGGCTGTCGGTAATGCCGGTCTCGAAGCCGCACTGGGACTACATCTGCCGGCTGGGGGGCTGGAAGGCATGAGCGGCGGCGATCCGGACCAACTCCCCCTCCCCTTGCGGGAGGGGGTTGGGGGGAGGGGGTGGCGACCACTGTGTAACTTTGCCGATCTCCCCGACGGCGGCTCGACCAGCTTTCCCCCTTCGCCGGGCAGCTTCACCGGCCTGTTCGCCGTCCGCCAGGGCGACGCTGTGTTCGTCTACGTCAATTCCTGTCCGCATATCGGCACACCGCTCGACTGGGTACCGGGCCGCTTTCTATCCGCTGACGGCAGCCGCATCATCTGCGCCACTCATGGCGCCGAGTTTCGTATCGCCGATGGCGAATGCCTGCGCGGGCCATGTTTTGGCGACCGGCTGGAGCCGGTCATGATCCAGATCAAGGACGGCGTCGTTTTTGTGTCGCAGGTTGCCGGCCAGTAGCGACCAGCACCGGTCGCTGCGCCTGCCACAACCGCCGGCTCATCCGGCGCAAACGGGGAATCGACCTTATGAAACTTGCCAATCCGGCGCCACTGGGGCTGACCGGTTTTGCCTTAACCACATGGATGCTGAGCATGGTGAACGCCGGCTGGTTCACCTCCGCCTGCGTGCCGCTGGTGCTTGCCAGCGCCTTCGCCTTCGGTGGCACTGCGCAGTTCGTCGCCGGCATCTTGGAGGTTCCGCGCGGCAATACCTTTGGGTTCGTTGCCTTCTGCGCCTACGGCGCGTTCTGGTGGAGCTTCGCCCTGTTCGTGCAGTTCTTTGCAACCAACGTGCCCGTGGGGTTCGTGGGTTGGTGGCTGCTAATGTGGGGCGTGTTCACGTTCTACATGTGGCTCGGCAGCCTGGCACTGAACCGTGCGGCCAAATCGTGTTCCTGTCGCTGTGGATCACATTCTTGCTTCTGGCGGTCAGCGATCTCGCCGCGATGCCATCGCTGCACATCGCCGGCGGTTACATGGGCCTGGTGACCGCCACGTTGGCCTTCTATCTGGCGGCAGCCGAGGTCATCAACGAGACCCACGGTCGCGCGCTGTTCCCGATCGGCATGCCGTCCGCTCCAGTCGCACCGGCCCGCCATCAGCCAGCGTGAGTATGTCGCTCCGGCAATCGGTACTTTGCCGGAGCGTACCTCGCTTTTCCGGTCCTTGAAGCACCCGCGGATGCTGCGTAGCCTGCTCGATGCAGAGGGTTACCACCGCCGGGTAAGACCCAACCAAGACTGACTTGAGGAAACCCGCAATGCCAGACATGCACCCAACCGACGGCCAGATCTTTCCGGTCAAGCCGGAAATCGCCGCCAAGGCTCATATTACCGCCTCGCGGTATCAGGAGATGTTCGAGCGAGCGGCCAGGGACCCTGGCGGATTCTGGTCTGAACAGGCGCGTCGGATTGCCTGGATGAAGCCACCGACCAGGATCAAGAACACCAGCTTCTCCGGCGACGTGTCGATAAAGTGGTTCGAGGACGGCACATTGAATGCCTCCGCCACATGCCTCGATCGGCATCTGGCGACACATGGTGACAAGACGGCGATCATCTGGGAGAGTGACGACCCATCCAACTCGAAGCACGTGACCTACCGCGAACTGCATGAGCAGGTGTGCCGGCTGGCCAATGCGATGAAGGGTCTCGGCGTCAAAAAGGGTGACCGCGTCACGATCTACCTGCCGATGGTGCCTGAAGCCGCCGTTGCTATGTTGGCCTGTGCGCGGATCGGCGCCATCCACTCTGTGGTGTTCGGTGGCTTCTCACCCGACAGCCTGGCCAACCGCATCCAGGACTGCGCATCCGAATTGCTGATCACTGCCGATGAAGGTCGGCGGGGCGGGCGCAAGGTGCCGCTGAAGGCAAATGCCGACGAGGCACTGAAGTCCTGCGCGGCGGTGAAGAACGTCATCGTAGTGAAGGTGACCGGCGGCAACGTGCCGATGCAGTCGGGCCGCGATCATGACTACGCGACGCTCTGTTCGGCGTCGTCGCCGGATTGTTCGCCGCTGGAGATGAGCGCGGAAGATCCGCTGTTCATTCTTTACACGTCCGGCAGTACAGGAAGGCCGAAGGGCGTGCTGCACACCACCGGCGGCTACATGGTGTGGGCGAGCTTCACCCATGAATACGTGTTCGACTATCACCCCGGCGAGATCTACTGGTGCACCGCTGATGTCGGCTGGGTGACTGGCCATACCTATATCGTTTACGGCCCGTTGGCGAACGGCGCGACCACGCTGATGTTCGAAGGCATCCCAAACTATCCGGACAGTTCGCGCTTCTGGCAGGTGGTGGACAAGCACAAGGTCAACATCTTCTACACCGCGCCCACCGCGATTCGCGCGCTGATGCGCGACGGTGAAGCACCAGTGCGCAAGACCTCGCGCAAGTCGCTGCGCATCCTGGGCAGCGTCGGCGAGCCGATAAATCCCGAAGCCTGGCTGTGGTATGACCGCGTCGTGGGCGAGCATCGTTGCCCGATTGTCGATACGTGGTGGCAAACGGAGACCGGCGGCATTCTGATCTCGCCGTTGCCGGGCGCGACTTCCACCAAGCCCGGCTCTGCCACGCGCCCGCTTCCGGGTGTGCGGCCGATCATCGTGGATAACGACGGCCATGAACTGCACGGGGCCTGCGAGGGCAATCTGTGCCTTGCGGATTCGTGGCCTGGCCAGATGCGCACCGTGTTCGGTGACCACGAGCGGTTCGTGCAGACCTACTTTTCCACCTTCAACGGCCTGTATTTCACCGGCGATGGCGCCCGGCGCGACGTCGACGGCTATTATTGGATCACGGGTCGCGTCGACGACGTGATCAACGTCTCCGGCCATCGCATGGGCACGGCGGAAGTCGAGAGCGCGCTGGTGGCGCATCCCAAGGTGGCCGAAGCCGCGGTGGTCGGATTCCCGCACGAGCTGAAAGGACAGGGCATCTATGCCTATGTCACGCTTAAGCTCGGCGAGGAACCAAGCGAGGAGCTGCGCAAGGAACTGGTCACCTGGGTGCGCAAGGAGATCGGCCCGATCGCCTCGCCGGACGCAATCCAATGGGCGCCCGCGCTGCCGAAGACCCGCAGCGGCAAGATCATGCGCCGTATCCTGCGCAAGATCGCTGCGAACGAGACCGACAGCATGGGCGATACTTCGACGCTCGCCGATCCCGCGGTGGTGAATGAACTGGTAGACAACCGCGTGCAATAGCCTGGCGATATCGGCGACCTGAAACGGTCGCCGATATCTGACTGCCAGTCGGGTTGCATCCGGAACGTCGCCGTTCCACACCTGACAGGTATTTGTCAGGAAGCAACGCATTTGACCCTGCCGCAAATTGAAGCCCTGGCGATCGTCGCCGGAATGCTGGTGCTGTTCGTTTCCGACCGGCTGCGATACGACCTTGTCGCGGCGCTGGCGCTATCGATGGCCGTTCTCACCGGCGTTGTGCCGGCAAAGAAGGCTTTCGAGGGCTTCTCCAGCTCCGTCATCATCATCATAGCTTCCGTGCTGGTCATCAGCCGTGCTGTGGCGGTGTCCGGCATCGTCGACGGCGCGATGCGCCGTGTGCTGCGTACTTTGGATTCCACCACGTTACAGGTCGCCGCGTTGACCGCTGCGGTCAGTTTCCTGTCGGCATTCGTCAAGAATGTTGGTGCACTCGGCGTTTTTATGCCGGTCGCCATCCAGGCGGCCGAGCGGCGCAACCGTCCCGTATCACGCTACCTGATGCCACTGGCATTTGGTTCACTGGTCGGCGGGACGATCACGCAGATCGGGACATCGCCAAACGTGCTGATCTCGGAGGTGCGCCAACAGGTCGTGGGACAGCCGTATCATTTGTTCGATTACACGCCTGTCGGGCTGCCGCTCACCTGCATCGCCATAGCGTTTCTTAGTATCGGCTGGCGTCTGCTGCCGGCGAACCGGCGCGGCCAGGCCACGCCGGAAAAGCGCTTCGAGATCGAGGACTACACCAGCGAAGCCTTACTGCCCGAAGGGTCGCCGCAGGTCGGCAAGACGGTTGCCGACCTGGAAGCGCTGACCGAGGGCGAGGTTACCGTGACCGGCGTGATACGGGAGCACTCGCATCATTATGTGCCGCGGCGCAACTGGACGCTGTACGCTGACGACATTCTTGTCCTGCAGGGCGATCCCACTGCGTTGCAGCCACTGGTCGATCAGATCGGGTTGAAGCTGCTCGGCTCGGATGAGATCGCCGCGCTCAAGCCGCAAGACAAGGACGATGTGCTGGAGACGGTCGAGGCAGTGGTCGCGCCAAACTCACTGTTGATCGGCAACACGCCGCAGGACCTGCATCTGCGACAGAACTACGAGGTGAACCTGCTCGCGCTCAGCCGTGCCGAGGAACGGACCACTACCAGGCTGCGCACCAGCCGCTTCGCACCGAACGACATCCTGGTGCTGCAAGGTCGCCAGCGTCAGCTTGGCCGGGCTCTGACGGAACTTGGTCTGCTGCCGCTCGCAGAACGCAACCTGTCGATCGGTCGGCCGCGATGGCGCTACCTACCGATCCTTATCCTGCTTGCGGCGATGGTGGCGATCGCGGTCGGCGTGGTTCAGGTCGAGGTCGGCTTCTTCGTCGCGGCTACGTTGATCGTGCTGCTGCGGTTGATCACCGCGCGGCAAGCGTATGATGCGATCGAGTGGCCGATCATCGTCATGCTCGGCTGTCTCATACCCGTGGGGGAGGCACTGAAGGACACCGGCGCAGCCAATCTGATGGCGGATGGACTGACGTTGCTGGCCGCGCAATTGCCCGCTTATCTTGCGGTTGGGCTCATCATGGTGGTTTCCATGCTGGTCACACCGCTGCTGCACCACGCGGCCGCGGTGCTGCTGATGGGCCCGGTCGCGGCGGCGGTGGCGAAGAATTTTGGATTGGCACCTGACGCGTTTCTGATGGCGGTCGCCTTCGGCGCCGCGTCGGATTTCCTGACGCCGATCGGGCATCAGAACAGCACGTTAGTGATGGGCCCTGGAGGTTACCGGTTCAGCGACTACTGGCGGCTTGGACTGCCTCTGACGATCATCGTGGCGGTGTGCGGGACAGCGCTGATCTTGTGGTGGTGGCCTTTGCGATAAAGTGGCTGGACCTGAAGCGTCCACGCCGTCAGGCGAGCTTTGGTCGCTTGTCCGCCCACGGTTGCGCTTGCTCGAATGCTGCCGAGGCCTGGAGCACGCCAAGGTCATCGAAGCGGCGGCCGACAATCTGCAGTCCGACCGGCAGGCGATCGCCTGTGAAGCCGCATGGTACGCTTGCGGCCGGATTCCAGGACATGTTGAACGGATAGGAGAATTCCGCCCACGACAGCCAGTCCCACTCGTGATGCGGCCAATGATCGGGCATCAGCTTCTCGGCCGGAAACGCGGCGACAGAAACGGCGGGTGTCAGCAGAAAATCCCAGTCCTCGAACCAGCGATGGATCGCGGCGATATAGGCCATCTTGCGATCGCGCATGAGCTGGTAGTCGGTGACGGAGTAGTCACGCGCCGCCTTGATGCATGCGACCAGGCCGGGGTCCATCTTGGTTTCCCACTTGGCGAGATGCGGTGTCAGCCGGCTCATATGTGCCGCCCAGAAGAAGCGGATCATTTCCGGACCTTGCTCGGCCCACGGTGTCTTCACTTCCTCGACGGTCGCTCCAAGGTCGCTGAAACGCGCGACAGCGGATTTCACCAGCGCCGCCACTTCCGGATCGACGCGCGCATGTCCCAGGTCGGGACTATAGGCGATACGCCTGCCGCGGACGCCTTCATGCAGCCGGCCGAGATAATCCGCCGGTCCCGCCTCACACGTCGTATGATCCAGCGGATGCGGTCCTGCCATCACGCCGAGCATCAACGCGCTATCGGCGACGGTGCGTGTCATCGGACCCATATGCGACGTGTAATCGCCGCTACCCACTGGATAGTACGGCACTCGGCCGAATGTCGGCTTCAGTCCGAACACGCCGCAAAAATGCGACGGCATACGGATCGACCCAGCACCATCGCTGCCCTGGTGCAGCGGACCGAATCCGGCAGCGCCCGCGGCACCTGCACCCGCGGATGATGCGCCGGCATTGGTGCCGTGTTTCCATGGATTGTGCGTGATGCCCGTTAACGGCGAATGGCTGACGCCGGTCCAGCCGAACTCCGACGTGGTGGTCTTGCCCAGGATGATCGCGCCTTCCACGCGCAGGCGTGGCACGATGGGCGTGTCCTCGGTGGGCTGATTGTCGGCGAAGATGTTGCTGCCCATCTGCGTCAGCATGTCCTTGGTGATCGCCAGGTCTTTGATGGTCACCGGAACACCGTGCAGCCGCCCGATATATTCGTCCTTCATCAGCGCGGCCTCGGCGCGCTTAGCCGCGTCCATCGCCGCATCGGAAGCGAGATAGGCGAAGGCGTTCACTCGTGGGTTCAACGCCTCGATGCGCGCGAGCAGCGCGGTCATCAGCTCGACCGGCGACAGCTGCTTCTGCCGGATCATTTCCGCGAGCTGCACCGCAGGCGTAAAGGCGAGTGTTTCGTTATCCATTCCTGTTGCCCCTTGCTCAATACGTCGCGCGGCCGCCGGAGATATCGAACACGCCGCCGGTGGAGAAGCTGCACTCCTCGCTCGCCAGCCAACAGACCAGCGATGCAATCTCATCGATCTCGCCGAAGCGGCCGAGAGGAATCTTCGATAGCATGAAGTCGATATGCTCCTGAGTCATCTGCGCAAACAGCGGCGTGCGGACCGCTGCCGGTGTGACGCAGTTCACCCGGATGTTGGTCTTTGCCAACTCCTTGCCGAGCGACTTGGTAAGTCCGATGACCCCAGCCTTGGAGGCGGAATAGGCGGCGGCATTCGGATTGCCTTCCTTTCCGGCGATCGAGGCGATGTTGACGATGCGGCCGTAGTCGCGCCGCAGCATATGCGGCACGGCGGCGCGATTGCAGTAGAACACCCCATTCAGATTGACATCGATGACGTGGTCCCATTCGGCAACCTGATATTCCCATGTCGGCGCATTTGGCCCGGTGATGCCGGCACAGGCGATCAGGATGTCGATACGGCCCAACGCGGCGGCGGTTTCGTCTGCTGCGTGCCACACCGCTTCGGCGTCTGTCACATCGACGCTTGCCTTGTGCGGCGCGTCAGCTTTGGCGAGCGCTGCGGCATCGTGATCCCACAGGCTGACATGTGCGCCTTCGGCCGCCAGCCGCACGGCAATGCCGGCGCCGATACCAGAGACGCCGCCGGTGACAATCGCAGTGCGCCCAGCAAATCGCGCAGCCATGAGGTCCTCCGTTCCGAAGCTGGTTGCCTATCAACACGCCCGGCGGCATGGTCCGCAAGACCCTGGTCGGCCGGCAGGAGGAATCGATGACCCGCTACATCGGCGCGATCGACCAAGGTACCACGAGCACCCGCTTCATCGTGTTCGACCGCGGCGGGGCGATCATCGCCAGTGCGCAGATGGAGCATCGACAGATCTATCCGCAACCAGGATGGGTCGAGCACGATCCGGAGGAGATATGGACGAATACCCAGGCGGTGATGGCAGAAGCGCTGCGCGCCGGCGACCTGACGTATCGCGATCTTGCCGCGATCGGCATCACCAACCAGCGGGAGACCACGCTGCTGTGGGACCGCACCAGTAGCGCGCCGCTGCATAACGCCGTGGTCTGGCAGGACACACGTGTCGATCCGTTGGTGACGAGCTATGCCAGCGAGGGCGGGCAGGACCGATTCCGCGCTCAGACGGGGTTGCCGCTGGCCAGCTACTTCAGTGCCCTGAAGTTGCGCTGGTTGCTCGACAATGTGCCGCGAGCGCGCCATCGCGCCGAAGTTGGAGAGCTTGCATTCGGTACCATCGATACGTGGCTGCTATGGCAGCTCACCGGCAAGCACGTGACCGACGTCACCAATGCCAGCCGCACGCAGTTAATGAACCTGTCAACGCTGGACTGGGACGACGCCCTGCTGAGCGCCTTCAGCATTCCGCCAGCGGTTTTGCCGCGCATTGTGCCTTCCTCTGCGGTGTACGGGGAAACGCATGGCGTGCCGATCGCGGGCATTCTGGGCGACCAGCAGGCAGCCCTGATGGGTCAGGCCTGCTTCAGCCCTGGGGAGGCGAAGAACACCTACGGCACCGGGTGCTTCCTGCTGATGAACACCGGTGCAAAACCGATCGCCTCCACCAGCGGTCTGGTCACCACCGTCGCGTGGAAACTCGGCGACGCTCCGCCGTGCTACGCACTGGAAGGCTCCATCGCAGTCACCGGCGCGCTGGTGCAATGGCTGCGCGACAATCTCGGGCTGATCGGCTCCAGCGCCGAGATCGAATCCCTTGCAGCCTCGGTCGCTGATAATGGCGACGTGTATTTTGTCCCGGCGTTCTCCGGGCTGTATGCACCCTACTGGCGCGCCGATGCACGCGGTGTCGTCGCTGGGCTGACGCGCTATGCCACAGCTGGTCACCTCGCCCGTGCCGCGCTGGAGGCGACTGCCTATCAAACGTTCGACGTGATCGAAGCCATGCAGCGTGATGCAGGCATCCCGATCAGCACGCTGCGCGCCGATGGGGGCATGGTGGTGAATGCGCTGCTAATGCAGTTCCAGGCGGACATCCTCGACGTGCCGGTCCTGCGCCCGCGCACTATCGAGACGACGGCGTTGGGGGCCGCCTACGCTGCCGGGCTCGCGGTGGGGTACTGGCACGACCTGGAGGACCTGGCTGCGAACTGGGCTGTGACCGAGACCTGGACACCGACGATGACCGATCAGCACCGCAAAGCGTTGCTCGGGTCATGGCGCAAGGCGGTCAGTCGCTCCTTCGACTGGGCGTGAGCGACTACATCCCGATCGAGTAGCCACCATCCACCGGGATCGCCGTCCCGGTCACAAAATCCGATGCAGGGCTGGCGAGGAATGCCGCGATCCCCGCCATATCCGACGGATCGCCCCAGCGCCCGGCAGGCGTGCGATCCTGCACGCGCTCCTGCAGCCCAGGCACTTCGCGTCGCGCCCGGCGCGTCAGGTCGGTGTCGATCCATCCAGGCAGCACCGCATTGACCTGGATGTTGTCCTTCGCCCACGCCGTCGCCATCGCGCGCGTCATCTGCACGATGCCTCCCTTGCTCGACGCATAGGGTGTCGCATAGGGCGCACCGAACAGCGACATCATCGAGCCGACATTGATCATCTTGCCGCCGCCAGTGGCCTTCATCGGTGTATACCCCGCCTGCGAGCACAGGAACGCGCTTGTCAGGTTGGTGTCCATTACCTCGTGCCACTCGTCTTCGGTGTATTCCTGCGGCATTTTGCGAATGGCGGTGCCGGCATTGTTCACCAGGATATCGATCCGGCCGAATTGCTCTACCGTGTCGGCGACCAGCTTCACGCAGGCCACCTTCTTGGTCACATCGCCCTCCAAGAACGTGCAGCGTGCGCCAAGCTCGCGGAGCGAGGCGAGCGCAGGTCCCGCCTTGTCCGCATTGCGCCCCGCGATCGCGATCGACGCGCCGCAGGCTGCCATGCCCTGCGCCATGCCAAGCCCGATGCCGCCGTTTCCACCGGTGACCAACGCCACCTTGCCGGTCAGGTCGAAGAGCTTGCCTGGCATCACGCGGCCCCGCGCCTGACCTCGGCACGCGATTCCGCCAGATGGTCGAACTTGCGACGATACGTGCCGAGACCGAGCGTCTGCGAGCGCAGCTCGATGATCAGGTCATGCAGCTCCGCTTCCGGCACCAGCGCCACAACATCGTCCCAGCCGGGCCAGCCTTCCTTCTCGGAAAACCCAAGGATCTGCCCACGACGTCCGGTCAGCAGGCGTTGCGCGCGTGGGGTGAACTCGTTCGGTACGCTGATCGTCACGTGATCGACCGGTTCCAACAAAATCGGTTCCGCCTTTGTCAGCCCCTCCTTCATCGCTTGGCTGGTCGCGGTTTTGAATGCCATATCGGAGCTGTCCACCGAATGGAAGCCGCCATCGACCAGCGTCACCGATATATCGACCACCGGGAAACCGAACGGTCCTTTCTTCGCCGACTCCTCCGCCGCTTCCGCCACTGCCGGGATGAAGTTGCGCGGCACTGCGCCGCCGACGATCTTGTCGATGAACGCGAAGCCCTCGCCGCGATCCCGCGGCGCGATGTCGATCTTCACGTCGGCAAACTGTCCGTGCCCGCCGCTTTGTTTCTTCAGGCGGCCGTGTTGATGCACCGGCCGGCGAATCGTTTCCTTATACGCCACCTGCGGCTTGTGCGTATTTACCTTCAGCCCGTAGTCGCGTTGCAGCCGCTCGACTGTCGAATTGAGGTGCATCTCGCCCTGACCGAACAGCACCGTCTCACTGGTATCCTGCTGCTGCTCCAGCGCCAGCGTCGGATCCGCCTCGCGTTGCTTCTGCAGCGCGCCGCTCAACTTCGCATCATCCTTATGGTCTGACGTCGAGATCGCCAGCGAATACACCGCATCGGGTGCGACGGGGAACGGCAACTGATCCGGCGACCCGCCGGGCGAAACCGTGGCGCCGGTCGGCACCCCCTCCAATCGCCCTAGCGCGACAATCTCGCCCTCAGCCGCCTCGGGAATCTTCGCCAGTTCGCCACCGGGCATACGATAGATGCCGCCCAGTCGCGTACCGCCGAGAGTCGCGCCATCCTTGATCTGGCCACGCCAGATCCGGGCATAGGACAGCTTGCCCGTGTGTCCGGCATGCACTGTCTTGAACACCTGCGCCAACGGCTGCCCGTCAGTCACGATGTCCTTGCGCGCGGCAGTCTCCGCAGCCGTGGGCGTGTCGTGTCGCAGTGCCTTCCATAGACGCCGCACACCGCCGGCATTTTCTGCCGAACCCAGCAGCACTTCGATCACCGCGCCCGCCGCCAGGTCTTTGCGCAAATCGTTGTAGATCTCCGCGGGGGTCGGCTTCACGTCCTCCAAGACCTTTTCCAGCAGCGCATCGTCGCGATCTGCCAGCACCTCGACCAGTTTGTTCAGCGCCTCCTGCTCATCGTCATGCATTTCGGATGGGATCTGAATCAGCTCCGAGGCCTCGCCCTTGCGATAGCGATACGCACGCTCGCTCACGACATCGACATAGCCGCTGACCGTTTCGCCGTGCATGATCGGCACTTGACGCAACACGAGCGGGGACGTCGCATAACCCTGCAGTGCCGCGAGCGTATCGCTCACGCTGCCCTCCAGCGTGTCGATCTTGTTGATGAACAGGATGTGCGGCATGCCTTCGTCCGCCAGCTGCTTCAACAGCGGCGCGACCGTCAACGCACGCGCTGGCGCCGGCTCGCAGACCACAACCGCGAGATCCGCCATCGCCAGTGCACAGCTGGTCTCGTACGAGAACTCTACAGAGCCGGGACAATCCAACACGGTCCACGGATCGCCGAGGAAGGAGCAGTGGCCCAATCGGATCTCGGTGGTGGCTGGTCGGTTGCGCGGATCGGCCGCTCGCTTGACCGGAGTTCCGGCCGCTTCCATCAGCGCCTCGAACAGCGTGGACTTGCCGCTGCTGTAAGGTCCAACCAGCGCCACCGAGCGGGGACTTCTGCCGTTCTGAGTTCCTGACATGCGGGCGCCCTCCCATGGTTTTGCGGGGCCCGATCCTAGCGCAGTTTTTGTGACAGGCGAGTCTGGTGGTCAGTCCGGCGACGCGCCCTCTTCATCGCCGGCGACCCCTTCGACAACCACGCTGAGCTTGTCGAGCGCTTTCAGTAGCGCCATCCACTCACCCTTGCTCATGCCGTCGGCCAACTGCCCCTCGAGTTCGCAGGCAAGCGGCACCATCCCCTCGTAGACCGAGGTTCCCCGGCGCGTGAAACGGAGCAAGCGGCCGCGGCCGTCTTCGGGGTCCGGTGCCTGTCGCAGCAATCCGCGAGCGACTAGGTTCGCGGCAGCACGGCTGACCTTCACCTTGTCCATCGTTGTCCACTCGCCGACGGCGCTTGGCGAGACCGTGCCGAAGCGGCCGACGACCGCCAATACGCGCCACTCCGGAATGCTCAGCCCATACGCTTCTGAATAGCGTCGCGCGAACACGCGTGAGACACGATTGGCGGCAACCGACAGGCGATACGGCAGAAAGTCCTCCAACTTGAACGCCGAACCATTCGCCACCGGCTTTTCCCGGGGCGTCCTCCCTGATTTTGTTTTCATTAGTAACGATACTCCTGGCCTGGCCCCCCTTGATATATCGTGCCGTCCCTCTACGCGCTAGCTGGCCGCCACTTTCGCTTCGATCACATCAAGCAACTGCCAGATGCGCTGCATGTATTCATTTCTATCGTACAGCGAATAGAGCATCCCAGCAAGTCGTACTGGATCTCCGGAGTAGTATCGCTCGTACAGCTGTTGCCGGCCAGCAAACGAAGAGACTGCCGCATCGAACGCAAGCCGGAACAGCCTGATGCGCGACCGTGAGTCGGAATTCACCGCCTGGAAATATCGCTCCACATCCGGCCACATCGGGCTGCCCGTCTCAGCATAGGACGGCACCGAGACCAGTCCACCGGCGCCGAGTGTCTGGATGATCTCGCAGGCACGCACGAACATTTTGGGAAACATCATCCGCACGGTCCACAGCGGCATGGCCGCCGGCGTCATCACGCCTTGCGCATTCGCTTCAGCGTCGGCTTCCGCGGCGCGCAGGCAGGCGCGGCAGAACTCGGTGAACTGGATCAGTTCGGCCAGCATATTCTGCACGTGCAAATGCTGGTCGATGTTGGTGGATTTCGCGATGGCGAAACCAAGACCCATCATGAACTCGGCCTTCGCCAGGTTCTTGGTGGAGAACTGATGCATCACGTGCGGCATCGCGCCGGTGCGGTTGTAGAGGCCGTTGCACATTTCCGGGTCGCGGTGGATGAATACCCGTTCCCACGGCACCAGCACGTTGTCGAACACAACCATGCCGTCCGTCTCGTCCAGCCGCGATGACAGCGGATAGTCCATCGGCGAGGCTGCTTCGAGGTGCACGACGGATGGGCGGCAGATAAAGCGCAGCCCAGATGTCGCGACCGGGATGCAGAAACCAAACGCATAGGGCTCGGCTTCCGGCGTGTTCGCGAGATAGGTAGATGGCATCACCCAGATGTCGTTCGCATAGGCACACAGCGTCGACACCATGCGTGCGCCGGTCACCACGATGCCGGCGTCGGTCTCCTTCACGATTTTGGCGGCTAGGTCCTTTTCCTGCTGTTCCACCGGGCGCGAGCGGTCGACCTGCGGATTGACCAGTGTATGCGTCATCACGATGTCGCTGTCGCGCGCATACGTGTAGTAGTTCCACAGATTGTCGGCGAACTTGCCAAATGTGTGGTGGGCCGAGGCAAAGCCGGTCAGCGTGATGTTGAGGAAATCAGGACTGCGGCCGAACATGCCGCAGGTCGCGTCCATCCAGATCTTCACCATCTCGCGCCGCCGGATCAGATCATCAACGGATCGTGGCTGGATGAACGACAGGCCGACGCGATCGCCACTATCGGGTGCAAGATAGGTCATCCGCTCCAACAGCGCCGGCTCGTGCTGCATATCGTAGAGGTCTGCCAGGCTCTGCGCTGCCGCAGCAAAACGGCGATCGGTGACGACGTCGGTGACGCGTTCACCGTCGATCCAGATCTGCCGGTCGTCACGCAGCGAGTCGAGGAATGCGCGACCGGTACGGATGGGCATGAGCTTATACCGGCTCGAGTGCCAGCAACCCGTAACCGGTGATCATCGGCGCATGGTAGGTGCGCCCGACCCGCTTCACCATCGGGCCGAGTGACGCGCGCATCGGCAGCCAGTTCATCATCTCTATGCCCTCGGTGCCGCCACGCTCCATGTACTCGCGATGCGAGAGTGCGGCGAGCGGCTCGGGATCGGTCTCCAGCCGATCGAGGAATTCGTTATCCCAGTCCGGATCGGTGAAGCCGAACCGCGCGCCCTGCAATTGGTGAGACAATCCGCCGGTGCCGAACACCACGACGCGGATGTCCTTTGGATAGCTCTCCACGGCACGCCGGAACGCCTGTCCCAGCTTGTAAAGCCGCCTCGCCTTCGGCACCGGATGCTGGATCACGTTCACGGCGAACGGCACGATCGGCACCGGCCAACGCGTGTCGGCCAACATCGGCATGAACGACATTACGCCATGATCGACCGACATCTCCTGGCAGATCGTGGGGTCGAACTCATCCTCGATCAGGCTGCGTGCCAGGTGCCAGGAGAAATCAGAGTCACCGCGCATGTCCGGCAGGTTACGTTTGCCCCAGCCCTCGTCTGCCTGCGGATACACCTCGCTCGCACCAAGCGCGAAAGTTGGGTAGGCGTCGAAGAAAAACTGGTTGCCGTGATCATTGTAGACAACGATGAACAAGTCGGGTCGTAGCCCTTCAAGCCAGGCGCGCACCGGCACATAGCCGTCGAACAACGGCGCCCACATCGGGTCCTTCTGCTGCCCTTTGTCGTACACCGGTCCAAAGGACGGCGCGTGTGACGAGCCGATGCCTCCAACAATGCGTCCCATGATCAGCGTCCTTTCCGCTGTGCCATGAACTGTTCCAGCGACATGCCGGCGGTGTGGGCGCCGACCTCGTACAGCGCAATGCCGAGGGCGCCGGCGATCTTGATGATCAGGTAGATGTTGCCGCCGGCATCGATGATGCCTTTCCAGTCGCGCTGTCGCACCAGGTCCGCTTCGGCGTCGGTCAACCCCATCCCTTGAAGGTAGCCTGTTTCATCCGCAACGAACGCCGCCCGGTTGGCCGGATCGGTCAACGACATCGCCATCCGGTTCAGCCGGTAGCCGGTGCGTGAGCGCTCGCCGGTGAACACTCGTGCGCCGGAAATCTCCTCAAGCATGCCAGCGGCCTCCGCTATTTCAGATGGCGATCCCACAACGCGAAGATCTTCGACCATGTCGTCTCGGCGGCCAGCGTGTCGTACACCGCGCGCTCGGGGAAGCAGAATCCGTGGTGCGTTCCGGGAAACGTCTCCACGGTTGCCTTCGCATCGGTCTTGTTCAGCGCAGCCTTCAGGTCAGGGATAACATTGGCTGGCACGGACTGATCGTGTTCGGCAAACGCGTAGTACAACTCGCCCTTGATCTTGCCCAGCGACAGGTGTGGCGAGTCCTCCTTGTCGGTGACGATCGCTACGCCGTACAGCGATGCGGCGGCCGCCATGCGATGCGGGAAAGCCGCAGCGACCGAAGTGATGTAGCGCCCGCTCATACAGTGTCCGACACAGCCAACGGGCCCAGGCTTTACCCGATCAGTGGCGTCGAACCATGCCAGCATCGCCGCGGTGTCGTCGTTCACGAAGGGGATGGTCAGGCTGTTCATCGACGCACGGATCACGCCCGACATGCCGTCGTCACGCCGCGGAAGATCGAAGCGCACGGTGCCCAGTCGGTAATACATGTCCGGCAGCAGGCAGACGTAGCCATGCTTGGCGACCCGGCGCGCCATGTTGCGTAGTTCCTCGCGGATGCCGGGGGCATCCATGTAAAAAATGATGCCGGGAAACGGTCCTTCGCCTTCCGGCGCCGCCATAAACGTCGGCATCCGTCCGTGCTTGGTGGTAACGATCACCTCGTTTTCAATCATCCGGACGCCTCCTTGCGCACGCTGGCGACACTGTCGCGCCACTGGCCAGACCGCGCAACCGCGCGGCATACTGCGCGGCAATTCCGGAGGCCTTTCATGGCAAACGATACGATCGACCAGCCGTTGCAGGCAGCGGTCAACGACGGCCGCGTTCCCGGCGTCGTTGCGCTGGCAGCAAACCGCGACGGCGCGTTCTACCAGGGGGCGTTCGGCCGTCGAAGCCTGGCCGAGGACCCGCCGATGACTGTGGATACGGTGTTCCGCATTGCCTCGATGACCAAAGCCGTCACTGGGGTCGCGGCCATGCAGTGCGTCGAGCGCGGCCTGCTATCGCTCGATCAGCCGGCTGGCGAAATCATGCCGGAACTGGCGGAGCTGCAGGTGCTCGATGGCTTCGACGCGGACGGTAAACCGATCCTCCGGCCGGCCCGGCGGAAGATCACGCTGCGCATGTTACTCACGCACACCGCCGGGTTCGTCTATCCGTGGTGGAATGCCAGCTCCAATCGCTATGTCGAAGCCACCGGCATACCCACGACCATGTCAAGCAAGCTCGCGGCGCTGAATGCCCCTCTCGGGTTCGATCCAGGCGAACGGTGGGAGTATGGCATCAACATCGATTGGGCGGGCCGCATGGTCGAGAAAGTTAGTGGCCAGGATCTCGACAGCTACATGCGCGTGAATATCTTCGCGCCGCTCGGGATGCATGACAGCGGGTTCCTGCCAAACGCCGAGCAGTTCGCCCGCGGCGCGCAGGCGCACGCACGCAAGCCAGATGGCTCACTTGAACCGGTGCCCAGAACGCCGCCGGCCAAACCCGAGTTCTACGCCGGAGGCGGAGCGCTCTCTTCCACCGGCCCCGACTACCTGACCTTTCTTCGCATGCTGCTGCACGGCGGAACGCTGAACGGTATGCAGGTGCTGAAGCCGGAGACAGTCGCGCTGATGCTGCAGAACCACATCGGCAATCTGCTGGTCAACAAATTGCCGACGTCGCAGCCCGCAATCTCGAACGATGCCGAATTCTTCCCCGGCATGGCGAAGAAATGGGGCCTCACCTGGCTGATCAACACCGAGGATGTGCCGGGCCGTCGCAGCGCCGGCAGCGTCGCCTGGGCGGGGCTGTTCAATACTTACTACTGGCTCGACCCGAAGCAGCAGGTGACAGGCGTCATGATGACGCAGATCCTGCCGTTCGCTGATCCAACGGTGTTGCATCTGCTGGATGAGTTCGAGACCGCGATATACCGCACAGTGAAGGAGAGACTATCCCATGGCTGAACGGACCGACAGCAACGCCAATCCGTATCTGGCCCTCGGCGTGCGTCCCTTCATCAACTGCTGCAGCGTGCGCACCATGCATGGCGGCAGCCTCATGTTGCCCCGTGTGCGCGCGGCGGTCGATGCGGCGTCGCGCCAGTTCGTCAACCTTGACGAGCTGATGGAGGCCGCCGGCAAGCGACTGGCCGAACTGACCGGCGCAGAATGGGGCATCGTCACCTGCGGCAGCGCTGCCGCGGTCGCATTGGCCTCCGCCGCATGCGTCGCCGGTAACGACCCGATACGCATGCTCCGCCTGCCATTCACCGATGGCTGGGTGAACCGCGTGATCCTGCCAAAGAACCAACGCTTCGCCTATGATCAGGCAATCCGCATGGTCGGGGCACGCATCGTCGAAATCAATTCCGCGGCTGACCTGGAAGCCGCATTGCGCGAACCGGTAGCTATGGTCGCGATCCTCGGCATCAACGAGGAATTCTCCAATATCCGCCTGGAAGAGATCGTTGCGCGGGTGAAGCCTCTCGGCATCCCGGTCCTGGTCGATGCCGCGTCGGAGCACCTGCAGCGCCCCAGCCCGTGGCTCGTGCGCGGCGCGGACATGGTGATCTACAGCGGCGGAAAGTTCCTGCGCGGCCCGCAGACCAGTGGACTGCTGCTTGGCAAGAAGAACCTGGTACAGGCCGCCTGGCGCAACGCCTCGCCGCACCAGGCGTTCGGGCGCCCGATGAAAGTGTCGAAGGAAGACGTGATCGGCGTACTGGTCGCGGTCGAATACTGGCTGAACGAGCGCGACGAAGCCGCCGAACTGCAGCACTGGTACGATGACCTGCAGGAAATCGCTCGCCGCGTCGCCACCGTGCCCGGCACCAGCAGCGAAGTGATCGATCCCAAGAGCGTCGTGCGCGTGCCAGTCGTGCGCGTGAAATGGGACGGCATTGCCCTGGACGGCATGCAGCTGCGCCAACGCCTGCTCGATGGCTCGCCGCGTATCATGATCGACGACACGGCGGCCACCAATAACTCGGTCACCATCGACCCGGTCCAGTTGCAACCTGGCGAGGCAGCGCAGGTCGGGCAGGCGATCGCCGATGCACTCAACGCGGCGCACAATCTGCATCCTGCGACCGAACCACAGGCGCAGGCCGACATCTCGGGCACCTGGGACGTGCGTGTGCAATTCCTGCATGGCGAACGCAGGCATCGGCTGAAACTGCAGCAGCAGGGCAGCCAGCTCAGTGGCAGCCAGCAGTCCGAGCAGTTCGAGAGCAACGTCATTGGCAAGATGGCAGCGCAACGCGTCCATATGCAGTTCGAAACGCGACACGAAGGCAGTGCGATCGCCTATCGCTTCGAAGGCACCGTCACCAACGGCAAAATGCAGGGCGATGTATTCCTCGGCAGCGCCACCGATCATCACCGTGGTCCGGTAAATCTCAGCCAGTTCGGCAAAGGACAATGGGAGGCAATGCGCGCATGAACGACCATTCACCAACCGCCGATGTGCTGCTGGAATCCGACCGGCGGTATCTGATCCATCCGCTGCATCATCCGAAGGACAGTGCGCAGGCACGGATCTTCATCGAGGGCAATGGTGCGATGCTTCGCACCGCAGACGGCGCCGAGTATATCGACGGATTGTCGGCGCTATGGAACGTCAACGTCGGCCATGGCCGCAAAGAACTGGCCGACGCCGCGGCAGCACAGATGGCGAAGCTCGCCTATGCGTCTGCCTATGCCGGCTTCTCCAACGAGCCCGCGATCCGGTTGGCCGAGCGCATCGTCGATCTGTGCTACGACAACATGGCGGCAGCGTATTTCACCACCGGTGGCGCGGAATCCAACGAAAGCGCGTTCAAGATCGCCCGCTATTATTGGAAGCGGATGGGCAAGCCGAACAAAGTCAAGATCATCTCACGCCAATATGGCTACCACGGCGTGACATTGGCGGCGATGAGTGCCACCAGTCTGCCCGGTTACCATAAGATGTTCGGCCCGCTCGTGCCGGAGTTCCTGCAGGTTGCGCCTCCCTACCCCTATCGCTGGCCCGGCAACGGCGACGCGGGGATCGAGGCAGCCGACGCGGTCGAGGCGGCGATCGAGCAGCAGGGCGAGGACACCATCGCCGCGGTGATCTGCGAACCGGTGATGGGCGCGGGCGGCGTGATCGTGCCGCCGCCGACTTATTTCCCTCGTCTGCGGCAGATCTGCGACAAGCACAACGTGCTGCTGATCGCAGACGAGGTCATCACCGGCTTCGGTCGCACCGGGCGGTGGTTCGCGTTGGGCCATTGGGGTGTGCAGCCCGACCTGATGTCGTTCGCCAAGGGCGTGACCAGCGGTTATCTGCCTCTTGGCGGCGTCGTCGTGTCGAAGCGCGTGCACCAGATTATCGAGGAAGCGCCGCTCGACGAGCGGTTCATGCATGCCGCGACCTATTCCGGTCATCCGGTGTGCTGCGCTGTCGGCTTGCGCAATATCGACATTATCGAGCAGGAAGGTCTGCCCGAACGCGCCGCGGCAATGGGCAAGAAGCTGCTGGCCGGCCTCGAAACTCTGCGCAGCCTGCCGTCGGTCGGCGACGTGCGTGGTCTCGGCATGATGTGCGCGGTCGAACTGGTCGAGGACCAGGCCACCCGCAAGCCGGCGATCGGACCTGGCGGACGCGTGGTGTCCGAGGCAATGCAGCGTGGCCTGATCATCCGCGTGCGCGGTGGCGGCGGCACGCCGGTCAGCGGTGACTCGCTCTGCATCGCGCCGCCGCTGATGACGCCGGAAGCGACGCTCGACCGAATGGTCAATATTATCGGCGAGGCGCTCTCGGCCGCGACGTAGACAGATCGGTCTCCCGGCAGGCGAGCAGGCACTTTCCCGTGAGCGGCCAACCGGCTGCTGCCCTGGCAGTTGCGGTAGGCACCCCTCACGAAGGAACGATGCCATGTTCATCCATCGCCCGGACCCGATTCATCAGGTTCGCGTGGACACGCCGGATCCAGTCTTCGCCGAAAAGCTCCTGGAGCAGTTCGGCGGCGCCACCGGCGAACTATCCGCAGCGCTGACCTATTTCACCCAATCCTTCCACTGCGAGGATCAGGGCATACGAGACATGCTGCAGAACATCGCCACCGAGGAGTTCAGTCACCTTGAGATGGTGGCGATGATGGTCGAGCAGCACACAAAGCGTGCCAGGCAAGGTGCTCAGGAAAAGGCTTACAACACCACGCTCTTTGCGATGCGTGGTTATGGTCCGCACCTCGTCAACTCGCGCGGCAGCACCTGGGATGCGCGTTATGTCAACGAAGGCGCCCACATCGTGCGTGACCTGCGGGCGGACATCGCAGCCGAGGCAGGTGCACTGGCGACGTATGAAGCGCTGCTGAAGATCGCGCCGGATGAGGGGTCACGCGACGCACTGCGCCACTTGGCGACGCGGGAGATTGCTCATGCCCGCATGTTTATGAAGACACTCGAATCGATGAACAAGCTGGACGACCCGATGTTCGGTGATCTGCAGCCCGACGACACAGTGGATGTCTGGTTCAACCTGACTGTGGGTCCGGAGGCAGAGCGTCGCGGTCCGTGGAACAGCGAGCCGGACTTCCACACCCGCGACCTGGCTGCAGAGGCGCAACGCGGCGGCGGCGGTGGGGCTCCGCCGAGCGCGCGTCACTCGTCCGCGAAGAAGTAGCCACTCGCTGGCAGCGTCGATAGGCTCCCTCCAGCTAATGGAGGGAGCCACCCATGCACGTCGGCGCTGCGATGTTCTTCACTGACTATTCGATGGCGCCGAGCGAACTCGCCCGCGCACTCGAGCAGCGAGGCTTCGAATCGCTCTGGGCGCCGGAGCATTCGCACATCCCGACCTCGCGTCTCTCACCGTTTCCGAACGGCGGCGATCTCCCGAAGCAGTACTACGACGTGATGGATCCCTTCGTCACGCTTTCTGCGGCCGCCGCAGCGACCAAGACCCTGAAGATCGGGACCGGCGTTTGCCTGGTGCAGCAGCGTGATCCGATTCAGACCGCGAAACTGGTCGCCTCAATCGACCAGGTATCTGGCGGACGCTTCCTGTTTGGCGTGGGTTCAGGCTGGAACGCCGAGGAGATGGAAGATCACGGCACGCCGTTCAAGTCGCGCCACAAGATTGCGCGCGAGCGGATCGAGGCGATGAAGGCCATCTGGACCCAGGACAAGGCGGAGTATCACGGCGAGTTCGTCAACTTCGACCCGATGATGGCCTGGCCAAAACCAGTGCAGAAGCCCTATCCGCCGGTCATTGTCGGTGGCGCCTTCCCATACGGGGCACGTCGCGCGATCCGCTATGGGGATGGCTGGGTGCCGCACGCAAGCCGACCCGAATACGGCGACGTCAGTGATTTCCTGCCGCAGTTTCAGCAAATGGCGAGGGAAGCAAGCCGCGATCCGGCATCATTGCCGGTCACCATGTTTCGCGTGGTCGAAGAGCTCGATAAGTTGCGGCACTATCGCGAGATTGGTATCGCGCGGGTGGTCATTACCGTACCATCCGCAGGTCGCGGCGAGGTCATGCCAATCCTGGACCGCTGGGCGGAGAAGATCCGCGCCATGAATTAGCCGGCGGGGAGACACGGGCGACCCCGTTGCCGTATCAGAGGCGATCTCGTGACATCTCTCGCCACCGATGGAGCAAGCGATGGAGGAACAGCAACCGGGTTCGGCGGATCAGTCGAACAAGGTCCCCGCCGTGTCATCACGCGGTTTACCAGTAACCCGGCAGGCGGGGGCACTCGCCATTGGTGCGACTGCAATCGGCGCGCTGGCTTTGGGGGCGGTTGCGGTCGGCGCGCTGGCTATCGGCAAGCTCGCCGTGGGCCAACTCGCGATACGCGGCGCGAAATTGCGCCGGGGCAATGTCGGCGAACTCAGGGTATCGCAATTGGTCATCGAAGAACTGCACATCGTGCGGATCCGAGGCCGCCAATAGTGCGGGCTCAGGTTCCAAGCCTTGGGCGCATCACGCGCTCGAACGCGTCCACTTCAGCTTCCGGCATGCGGTAACCACCGGCCAGATCGTGTGCCGGGAACAAAAAGACGTCCTGGACACTCGCCTCATCGCGCGCCCGCAGCAGGCGATCCGCGCAACGTTCCGGCGACCCGAACAGTCCGTAGGCATCGGCAATCTGCCGAGCCTGATCCTCCGGGATGCCGGCGGGGTCGTGGGTCGGGTCAAGCGCGAAGCCCGCCTCTCGCAGCCAGTAAAGGTTCGAGGCGCTGGGATAGGTGAGGAACGGTTGACCCGCGGCGAACCAGCTCTTCACCCATCGTGGGCCAGCAAAAGCATCGGACCCGAGGCCAAGCGTAACGACGAACATTACCGGGAAGTTCGCCAGTGAGCGGCCCGCTCGCCCCGCACCGGTCTCCAGGTGACGCATCGCTGCACGGATGCCCGCGGAATGCAGCCCAACAAACAGCAGGACGCCATCGGCAACTTCGCCGGCAAGTTCGATCATGCGTGGCCCGGATGCCAACAGATACACCGGCGTCGCGATCGCGCCCGGATTTCTAAGCTGGGTCGAAGCCGCGCCAAAAGCGACTTCTTCTCCGGCAAGCAATCGACGGAGATTCCCTATGGCGTCGCGCATGAACGCCACCCCGGCGCGCGGTCTGCCGATGCTCCGCGTTGAGATGAACCCAGGCGCAACCGTGAGAAAGCTGCGTCCTGGAGCGATCTCGTCAAGGCTGTGAGCAAGCGAGGCAAGCACCAATGGATGCCGCACCAATGGGCTCGATGTGGCCGGGAATAGTCGCAGATTGCGTGTGGCCTGTGCCGCCAGGGCAAGCGCGAGGTAGGCGTCTCGGCCACTCGACGGGTGATCATGAATGCCAACGCCATCAAAGCCCGCCGCTTCGCATCGGGCAACGAAAGCAGCAATGTCGGGCAGCTTCCGACCGACCGGAACCCTGAGCGCGACACGAAGCCGGTCCATCACCAACCTCCTCGCATGACGGTCTCCTTTGTGCGGTGGCGCAAGCGGATGACGGGGTGCACGCCATTTCGTTATGGCATGTTGCGACGATCAGGCTGCTCATCCGCTTCGCGCGGACACTGGCAGGCTGATGTCGGGCGAGGCAAGATCCGTGGGTCCAGCACGGGACCAAGCAAGGAGGGAGATGATGGCGAACATACCCGGTGCAGTCACCGACCCCAGCCGCATCAAGAGCGAAGAGATCCATTTCAAGAGTGGCGCCGACAGCATACCCGGCTATCTCGCGCGGCCGGCCCAGACTGGCAGCTATCCCGGCATCGTCGTTATCCATGAGGCGTTCGGCCTGGTGGATCATATCCGCGACATCGCCCGTCGCTTCGCCAATATCGGCTACAACGCTTTGGCGCCTGACCTGTATGCCCGCGCCGGCGGACCGAAGGATCCGAACGACATCAACACGGTGATGCCCGTCATGTTTGCGCTGCCGGATGCGCAGGCGGTGCGCGATCTCGAAGCCGCTGCGACGCATCTGCGGGGACTGCCGGGTGCAACGGCAAAGATCGGCGCCATCGGCTTCTGCTCAGGCGGACGCCACACCCTGCTGTTCGCGTGCAGCAGCACCATGGTCAACGCGGCGATCGATTGCTGGGGCGGCTTCATTCACCGCGCCACGCCTGACGCGGAGACCTCGGCTGCACGGCCAACACCGCTGCTCGACCTGGCGAAAAACCTGCACTGCCCGCTGTTCGCAGTGTTCGGTGAGGAGGACCAGAATCCGAGCGTCACCTTGGAGCCGGAGTTGAAACAGCGCGCCGCCGCTTCCGGTCAGCCGGTTACGACCAAGATCTACAAGGATGCGGGCCACGCATTCCTGGCTGATTATCGGCCCAGCTATCGCGAGACGCCGGCGTCCGAGTTGTGGACCGACATCACCGATTACTTCGGCAGACACCTGAAGTAGCGGCGACCCACATCAGGGGCTGACGTGGCCGCGGAATTTTTCCGGTGGCCGCGTCCCCCATTGTGAGCGCAGCCCCTCTTCGGCCGGCACCAGATTGCCGCCATTGCGCACGTTCAGCCGGTCGGTGTCGGCCCAGTGTTCGTGCACGCGGCCCCAGGGATCGGCCCAATAGTCATAGACCTGACTGCCAAGCAGGTGGCGGCCAATGCCCCACATGTGCTCGTACTTGCCAAGGCCGTTCAGGTATTCGTGGCCGATGAACACGTCGTCGATGTCCTGCACCTCGAACGAGAAGTGATTGAGGCCGGCGCGCTCATTCCTCATGCAGAAGAACGCGTGGTGGTCCACATAGTCGTCGCCGGCGTCGATGCGGCTGAACTGGCCGATGATGTTGTCCTGCTCGCCGGCGAAGACGTCGTCCGAACAGATCAATCCAAGCGTTTCGCGGAACCAGCGAACGGTTTCCTGGTTGCGCGGCGAGCCAAGTACTGCATGGCCGATGCGCTTCACGCTGGATGGGCCAGAGGCAAAGCGGATCACCTCGCCTGCCCGCTTCAGCGGCTCGACGCCGGAGTTGATTGGCTGACGCACGACCTGGATCGGTGCCACGGCCTCGAGACCATGCACGATCTCGATCGTGTAGCCATTCGGTTCGGTCAGGCGAACGCGCTTGCCACCCCCGGGTTCATCGAGTGTCTCGATGCCTGATGCGCCGGGCAACCTTGCTGCCGCGTGCAACACGTCTTCGCTGGTCACTGACCAGGCGAATCCTAGGCACTTCGGATCGCCCTTCTCGGTAATGTGGATGTGGTGCACCGGGTCGGTTCCGCGCATGTAAAGCGCAGTCGGCGTACGCGCCACACGCACCATTCCGAACGCGGTGAGGAATTCTTCTTCGGCGTCGAGGTCCGGTGACCGCAGCCGGCCATAGGCAAGGTCGCGCACTTTCAAAGCCATGTCACCCTCCCGTGTCAGCGGTTTCGAACGAAATGCAATCCTTAGCGATCCGCGCCGAAACGACGGATCGACGGTCGCGAGATCGACAATGCCAACCTTGTAGGGAATGTCGCTTTCAGACAATGCCTCGGCGATCGCCCCGAGCCCATCCAACCCGAGTGGCCCGCTCCACTCCAGCGCCAGGTCAAGGTCTGAGTAGCGCCGCGCACCACCATGGACGCGCGAACCGAAAACGTAGGCTCGCGCCTGTGGCGGCAGTAGTTTTCGCAGCACATCGCGCAAGATGCGCACGTGCTCCTCACGAATGTCGAAAACCGATATCATCGGGCACGTTGCTGAAGTTGCTCGAGCAGGTATGCCGCCTCTACCAGGAAGTCGGGTATTTCCGCCGCGACCTGTTCGGCGATTGCCGCAGAATAAGTGTAACTCGTCCGCGCGCGCATATCGCGGAAGCGCCGCCAAACGGGCCAATCGCCATGCAACAATCCCTGCTCATTGCCGCTGCGAATAAGGTCCTGAAACGGCATCTGGTCATAAGCATCGGGTGTCGGCGCTATCAACCGCAGGTATCGCCGCATCATCCGGTGACTGAGCTCGTAGGTGTATTCGAACCGCTGGATCAAACCGTCTCGGAGCTGTTCGTCCTGTGGCACCTGCCGATGTCGCTCGAGACCCTCGCGGAGTCGCGCGACCGCATTGACCAAAGCAGTAAGATCGAGCGGTTTAACGCGATCCGTCAATTTTGTCCGCCCTAACTTGTGCAAGGCCATTCCGAGCTGCGCACCTCCACCGCTCATTCCGCCGCGAGCTTCTCCGCCTCCTTCGCCGCTTTAAGCTCCCCCGCCTTCGCCTCTACCAGCTCGACAATGTGGTCGATCATCGCCGCACCTTCGATCGTGTGGTCCGTCTTGCCGGCGCGATACACCATATGACGGCCGTTGCCGCCGCCGGTCAGGCCGATATCGGTCATCAGCGCCTCGCCGGGCCCGTTCACCACGCAGCCGATTATCGAGAGCGTAATCGGCGTCTCGATGTGCGCCAGCCGCTCCTCCAGCGTCTGCACCGTCTCGATCACATTGAAGCCCTGGCGCGCGCAGGATGGACAGGAGACGACCTTCACGCCGCGATGGCGGATACCAAGCGCCTTCAACAGATCCCAGCCAACCCGCACCTCCTCCTCCGGTTCGTCGGACAACGACACCCGCAGCGTATCGCCGATGCCTGCCCAGAGCAGCGAACCCAGACCAATCGAGCCGACTTGACCGTGCCCATGCGCCGCCCGCCGGCCTCGGTGATGCCGATATGCAGCGGGTGGTCGCAGACCTCGGCCAGCTGCTGGTACGCAGCGACCGCGAGGAACACGTCGGACGCCTTCACGCTGATCTTGAAGTCATGGAAGTCGTGCTGCTGCAGAATGTCGGCATGATACAGCGCGCTCTCGACCAGCGCCTCGGGGTTCGGTTCGCCGTATTTTTCCAGCAGATGCTTTTCCAGCGAGCCGGCATTCACGCCGATACGCATCGAGCAGCCATGATCGCGCGCGGCCTTGATGACCTCCTTCACGCGCTCACTGCTGCCGATATTGCCGGGATTGATGCGCAGGCACGCCGCGCCGCTGTCGGCAGCCTCGATCGCGCGTTTGTAATGGAAATGGATGTCCGCGACGATCGGCACATTGACCTCGTGCACAATATCCTTGAGCGCCAGTGCGCTCTCCCGATCGGGGCAGGACACGCGGACGATATCGACACCAGCCAACTCGGCTCGCCTGATCTGCGCCACCGTGCCGGTCACGTCGGTGGTCAGCGTGTTGGTCATCGTCTGCACGCTGATCGGTGCGCCGTCGCCCACTGGCACCTGACCGATATAGACGCGGCGGGACTTCCGCCGGACGATCTCCTGGTACGGCCGGTAGCTCATGCCATGACTCTCCGTATGCGGTGGCGCCCTTACAATGGGGCCTTCGCTGTCGATCCGCTACTGGGGACCAGGCCGCAGGCTGGTTGCCACCAGCTTTCCATCCTTGATCTGGTCGGGGTCGAGCGGAAGATCGCGCCGCACTGCCCCGTTGCCGCCAAGAGGTCCGGTCCCCACCCCGTCCACCAGCAGATCCGTGCCTCCGGCATTGCCCGTGGTGAGCAAGAGATTGGACTTGGGCGGCACATCCCAGGTTTCGCCGGCGCGCAGAGTCCGGCTCAGTAGCACCTGACCCGACCTGTCGCGGACCTGCAGCCAGGCGTCAGCGCTGGCCCGCAACACAATGCGGGGCTGATCCGGTGGCGGGGGCGGCACCGCCGCGGCGGCCGAACTGGGCGAAATCGCCGGTGCTGGTGCCGCTTCTGCCTGCTGCACTGATGGTGGCGCCGCAGGAGCCGGGACGGGCGCCGGTGCCGGTGTTTCGGTCCGCGGCGCTTGTTCCGCCAGCGATGCCAAGCGGGTCGGCACCTGGACGTCGGCCTCCGCTGGAAGCCGGCCCTCGCCTGACAGACGATACCATCCGGCATACGCGCCAACCGCCAGCACGATACCCAGCAGGACCACCGCACCGGCCGGCACAGCCCGCCCGGGAACAGGCACCGGAAAGACCAGCTCCGTCCGGGCGTCCACTTGCGCGGCTTCAGCCTTGAAGCGCCGCACGACCTCGTTCGGATCCAGACCCAGCATGGTCGCGTAGCTGCGCAGGAACGCGAGGGCGTATGCGTTGCCCGGCAACTCATCGATCCGACCTGCCTCAAGCGCCTCCAGATAACATGGGCGAATGTGCAGCGCGTGCGCGAGGTCGTTGAGGCACCAGCCTACACGCTCGCGCGCGGCACGGAGATCGCCGCCAGCCCGCGGGGCGATCGGGGCCACATCCTTTGGTTGCATTGCTGGCAGCATATTGCTTTGGCTATCTTCTAGCCATAGTTGTATTTCCTGCAGCGCGCCTACCCCGTTACCGCGGATAGGTTGCAATACCAACCCCTCTACACTGCTACTGATTTTGTCCGCTGTCAAATCGTCATTTGAATTTCTGCAAAAAAGCTCCGTTAGACGGCGAGCCCGTGCTCGCGGGCCCAGACGGAAATCGGCTCCCGCAGGCTGGCAGCACCCGAAGCGTTTCGGCGGATTGACGCCAGTACCGGCCGGAACGCCGCCAGGTCGAGTTCGGCCAGCATGGCTTTGACAGGGAGGATCCCGGACGCGGACATCGACAGGCTGGTGAAGCCGAGACCGACCAGTGTCAGTGCCTCTAGTGGACGGGAGGCCGCCTCGCCGCACAGCGAGATCGGCACGCCGGCACCGCCCTTGGCCTCCTTTCCCGCGGTGAGGAGCTGCTCCAACAGCCCCAGAATCGGCTGAGACAGCATGTCGTACCGGTTGAACAGCGCCGGGGCGCTGCGATCTGCGGCAAACAGGAACTGCAGCAGGTCGTTCGATCCTACCGAGACAAAATCCACCTCGTGCAGCAATTCGTGCAGCTGCCACATCAGCGCCGGCACCTCGAGCATAGTACCGATCTGCAAGTGTTCCGGCGCCGGGCGCACCCGGCGGGCCTCTGCCAGCAGCAAAGACTTCGCTGCCCGGAATTCGGCCACCGTAGCGACCATGGGAAACATCACCGAAAGCCTGCGGCCGCCCGCCGCCAGCAGCAGCGCGCGCAACTGCCGCCGCAGCAGCGCCGGCCGGTCCAGCCCGATGCGCAGCGAACGCCAGCCCATGGCCGGGTTTTCTTCCTCCGGTGCGTCGCCGGGCAGCAGCTTGTCGGCTCCAAGGTCGAGCGTGCGGAACAGCACCGGCCGCCCGGCCGCGGCATCCAGGACACGCGAATAGGTCGCCGCCTGCTCGGCCACGTCGGCGATCTCACCACGCGCCAGCATGCCGATCTCGGTCCGATACAACCCGATGCCCTCTGCCCCGGTGGTGTCGAGCTGTGCCAACTCCATGGCCAGTCCAACGTTGAGCATCAGGCTCACGTGAACGCCGTCGCAGGTCATTGCCGGGCGTCCGCGGAGCGGAGCCCAGCCCGCGGCAAGCGCCCGCCTGGCCTCCAGTTCGCGGAGATAGGCGCTCCGCACCTCTGCTTCGGGTCGCAGCACGAGCTGCCCGTCATCGGCGTCCACCACCGCCTCATCCCCAGGTTCGGCGGAGTCCAGCATGCCCCTGGTGCCGCCAACCGATGGCAGGCCGAGCGCGCGGGCGAGAATCGCGGCGTGACCGCCGGCACTGGCCTCCTCAACCGCCACGCCCCCGATTCCGGCCGCGTGCCAGTCCAGTAGTTCGGCCGGCCCCAGCCGACGGGCTAGCAGGATCGCGCCAGGCGTTACCGGCGGCCGCGGCACATCGCCGGCCAAGGCGCTCAGCAGTCGACCGGCCAAATCTTCCAGGTCCGCGAGACGTTCGCGCAGAGTACGGATCGCTGATCCGGCGCATGCGATCACGCAACTCGCCGGCGACCCGTTGCACTGCCGCTTCGGCAGAAAGCCCTCCCCGGATGACCTCGGAGACGCGCCGTAGCCAACCGGCATCGGCTGCGATCAGGCGATAGGCTCCTAACACCTCGCGCGAGGCAGTCCCGTCGAGCCCCTCTGGAACGCCGGAGAACAACTCGTCCAGCCCCTGCTGCATGCGACGCGAGGCATCCTGCAGCCGCGCCAACTCGGCGTCCGGATCGTCCGCGAGCAGCCGGGAAGGCCGGCTGTGCGCGCCGTGCAGTACGACCGGCCCGATCGCGATGCCAGGAACCAGCGCTGAACCGGAAAAAACCCGGGGTACGGTCGCAGCGACGCCCTCCTCGGCGCCGTCAGCAGCCCCGAGCGAAGCCAGTACCTCGGCCAACAGCATGGCCACGGTCTCTAGCTCATCCACCTCCTCGTCCGAGTAGCCGCGCGGATTGCGGTTCTGCACAGCGACGACGCCCAAGGTGTGACCGCCCCGGCGCACGGGAACGGCGAGCATGGAGGCGAACGGCTCCTCGCCGGTTTCCGGACGGTAGGCAAACGCCGGGTGGTTCTGCGCGTCAGGCAGGTTCATGACCTTGGCTGTCGCCGCGCAGAGCCCGACAATCCCCTCGCCCACACGGAGCCTGGTGCGGCCGATTGCTGCCTGGCTCAGGCCCTCGGTGGCGACCAGTTCGAGGATCTCACCCGGCCGGCCGGCGTAGATCGAGCAGACTTCGCTGACCAACTCCGCAGCGACAAGTTCAGCGAGCTCGTGCAATGGCGCGGCGTCGTGCGCCATCGTCTCGCGCAGCCGGGCCAGCAGCCTGCGTGGCGTCACCATAAGCGCCTAGGCGAACACGCGGTTTCGCGCGGCCAAGGCGGCGACGGCCTGCCCGACCAACTCCTGGATGATCTCCGCGGTCGGCTGTTCGGCGGTTACCATGCCGACCGACTGCCCTGCCATGACCGAGCCATTGTCGACATCGCCCTCGATGGCTGCGCGGCGCAGGGCGCCGGCCCAGAAATGCTCGATCTCGAGTTGGGCGGCTTCCTTGGTCAGTTCGCCGCTCTCGAACCGATCGCGCGTCTCGGCCTGGAAGCGCAGGAAGCGTTTGACCCCCTCGTTGACTAGTCCCCGAACCGGGATCACCGGGAACCGCTCGTCCAGCTGCACCGAGGGGACAGCATCGCGTGCCGCGGCACGGATGAAGGCGCGTTTGAAGTTGGCATGCGCGATCGACTCGGTGGCGGCAGCGAAGCGGGTCCCCAGCTGCGCGCCGGACGCGCCCATTTCCAGCAGCGCGAGGATCGCCTCGCCGTGGCCCAGGCCGCCGGCGACGAACACCGGCACCTCGGTGATCTGCGGGAGAATTTCCTGGGCAAGGACCATCAAAGACACCGGTCCGATATGGCCACCCGCCTCGGATCCCTCGATGACCAATGCATCCGCGCCGGAGCGGACCAGCCGCTTCGCCAGCACCAATGCAGGCGTGAAGGCAATCAGCTTCGCCCCACCGTCCTTCACCGCCCGTACCGCGCCGCCCGGCGGGATCCCGCCGGCCAGCACGATGTGCCCAACCCGCGCCTCCAGGCACACCCGGATCAGGTCGTCGAGCCGCGGATGCATGGTGATCAGGTTCACCCCAAAGGGCTGGTCGGTCAGCGCCTGCGTGCCGGCGATTTCGCCGGCCAGCATGTCCGGGCTCCATCGAGCCGCACGCGATGACGCCAAAGCCGCCGGCATTGGAGATCGCCGCCACGAGATGGCGCTCGCTGACCCAGCTCATCGCCCCGCCCATGATGGCGTAGCGACAACCGAGGAAGGCGGTGCCGCGCGCCCAAAGCCGGTCCAGCGTACGAGCGGGCGACTCAGTTCAGGCGGCATCGAGCCCATACGCGGTGTGCAGCGCGCGCACCGCCAGCTCGGTGTATTCGGCGGCGACCAACACACTCACCTTGATTTCACTGGTGGAGATGACCTGGATGTTGATCGCCTTGTCGGCAAGCGCGCGGAACATCGTCATTGGCGACGCCGGCATGGCTGCGCATGCCGACGCCGACGACGCTGATCTTTGCGACGTTCGGATCGGCCAGGACCTCGGCGAAGCCGATCTGCGGCTGCGCCTCGGCGAGCGTCGCCTGCGCGCGTGGCAGGTCGGTCTTGCTGACGGTGAACGTCATGTCGGTCAGTGCCGTCAGCCGAGACGTTCTGCACGATCATGTCGACATTGACGTTGTGCTCGCGCCAGCGCGCCGAACATCGCAGCGGCAATGCCGGGCCGGTCGGGAACGCGGCGCAGCGTGATCTTTGCGTCGTCACGCGAATAGGCGATGCCGGAGACGTTCTGCTTTTCCACGATCTCGTCCTCATCCACCACCAGCGTGCCGGGCATCGTCGGCGAAGCTCGACAGCACCTGGACCCGCACCCGTTCGTTCATCGCCAGTTCGACGCTGCGGGTCTGCAACACCTTGGCGCCCACCGAGGCCAGCTCCAGCATTTCTTCGTAGCTGATGCGGGCGAGCTTGCGCGCCTGCGGCACGATGCGCGGGTCGGTGGTGTAGACGCCGTCAACATCGGTGTAGATGTCGCAGCGCTCCGCCTTCAGCGCGGCGGCGAGCGCGACGGCCGAAGTGTCCGACCCGCCGCGGCCCAGCGTGGTGATGCGGTTGTCGGTGCCGATGCCCTGGAAGCCGGAGACGACAGCGACCTGGCCGAACTGCATGCGGCGGATCAGTTCCGCGCCATCGATTTCGGCGATGCGCGCCTTGCCATGCGCGTTGTCGGTGCGGATCGGGATCTGCCAACCCTGCCAGGAGCGCGCCTCGATGCCGATCTCCTGCAAGGCGATCGCCAGCAGGCCGGTGGTCACCTGCTCGCCGGTCGCCACCACCGTGTCGTACTCGCGCGCGTCGTGCAGCGGCGACAGCGCCTGGCACCAGGCGACCAGTTGGTTGGTCACGCCGGCCATGGCCGAGACCACGACGGCAACCTCGTTGCCGGCGTCACATTCGCGCTTGACGCGAGCGGCGACGTTTCTGATGCGGTCCAGGTCGGCAACCGAAGTGCCGCCAAACTTCATCACGATTCGTGACATCTGCCCGGGTTGTCAGTGATCCGTTCCCGGTGGTCATACTGACGCAGATCAGCAGGGGCAACCATGCCAGGCTCGACAGTTTCACACGCTGAGGTTGCGCGGTTCGATGCCCTGGCGGCGCGCTGGTGGGACCCGAATGGGCCGATGCGCCCGCTGCACCGGATGAATCCCGCGCGGGTAGCCTGGATCGCCGACCGCCTGCCAAAACAAACTCCCCCGCCCCTCGCGGGAGGGGGGAGGGGGGAGGGGGCCCTCCTCGACATCGGCTGTGGCGCCGGTATCGCCGCCGAGGCGTTCGCCCGTCTCGGCTACCAAGTCACCGGGCTAGACGTAGCCGGCGAAGCGATCGAAGTGGCGCGCGCGCACGCTGCGAGCACAGGGCTGCCCATCACCTACCGCACCGGAGCGCCCGAGGACCTCGTCGCCGAGGGTGCACGCTTCCCGATCATCACCGCGCTGGAGGTGATCGAGCATGTGCCCGGCCCCGAAGCATTTCTGCGGACCACCGCAGGGCTGCTGATGCCAGGAGGCCAACTATTCCTATCCACGCTCAACCGCACGCCGCGATCGTTTCTGATGGCGAAATTGGGTGCCGAGTATCTGCTGCGTTGGCTGCCGGTCGGCACGCACGACTGGCGCAAGTTCATCAGTCCCAAAGAATTGGACAGGATGCTGCGCCAGGTCGGGCTTCGTGTCGTGGATATCACGGGGCTGACTGCCGATCCGCTGACCGGGCGCTGGAACACCAGTCGCGACCTCTCGGTCAACTATCTGCTGATGGCCAGCGCCTGAGTCAGCAAATTGGCAAAGTTCTGAGGCGTGGGCGCGTGACGATTGCTGCTTTCGTGGCTGTCCTGGCTGTCGGCAGCAGTGCCGTCGCTCAACGTCTCGGGCGCACACCGACAGGTGCGAAGTTTCTGGATAATTGCCAGCACGGCCACAATGCGTGCCCCTGGCTGGTTCTCGGGCTCGCTGAGACGCTCAACAGCGACCCCAACTGAAATTCGGCATATGCATTCCGGTGCAAGCGGTGATGAACTTGTCCGTTTTGGCGCGTTTCAACTATCCATCAGTGCAGGAGCGGCGAGCTGCTTCGGGCATGATCTGCCATCGGTTGCTGCGTCGCCGTGCGGTGGCAGAATCATCATCGACGCAGCGGAGCCTACCCCTTCGATGCAGGTGGGGTGCGCAAACTCAAAACTTCTGCATCGCTGCGCCGCCACAGCGAAACGACGCACGGATCGGCTGTCGGAACGCTGTGAGTCACGGCTGCACGCTGGAGGTGAATTCGCTGGCCATAATTTCCCGCATCCTGAATTTCTGGACTTTGCCGGTGACCGTCATAGGAAACTCGGTAACAAACCGGATATAGCGTGGGATCTTGAAGTGCGTAATACGGCCGTGGCAAAAGCCACGTATCTCTTCTTCCGTGACTGTGGCGTCTTCTTTCAGCGTGATCCAGACGCACAGTTCTTCGCCGTAATAGTCGTCAGGGACGCCAAATCCCTGAACGTCGGCCACGGCGGGATGCTGGAACAGAAATTCCTCGATGTCGCGCGGGTAAATGTTTTCGCCGCCGCGGATCACCATGTCCTTGCTACGACCAGTGATGCGTATAAAGCCATCACCATCCATGATTCCGAGGTCGCCTGAGTGGAGCCATTGTCCAGGGTCGATGGTCTCGCGAGTTCGCAACTCGTCGTCCCAATAGCCGCGCATGACCATGAAGCCGCGGAAGCAGAGCTCGCCTTGGGCGCCGATTGGGACGCTGCGTCCCTCGGTGTCGGCGATCTTGACCTCCATGTGAGGTTGCACGCGGCCGATGGTTCCAGCACGTTGGTCGAACGTGTCATCGGGTGTGTTTTGTACACTGCTGCCTGAAAGCTCGGTCATGCCGTAGATGCAGATGAAATCCTTCATGTTCATCTCGTCCATGAGCCGCCGAGCGACGTCGCTTGGCACCGGTGAGCCGCCGGCGAAGCCGCCGCGTAGGCTGCTAAGATCGAATTGGCGGAATGTAGGATGATTGAGGATGCCAATTAGCATCGTGGGCACCCCGGAAAAATGGGTGCACCGCTCGGCCTGGATGGTTTCAAGCGAAGCGACTGGATCGAATGCTTCGCCGAGATAGATGATTGTCGCCCCTATTGTAATACCGAGGAGACTGCCGCAGACCATGCCGCCGACGTGATAAAGGGGGAATGGCTGCCCCACCCGGTCACCCGCCTTTATGCCGGCCAGCAGGCCGCAGAAGTGCCCATTGTTAAGCAAGCCGTGATGGGTAAGCGTCGCTGCCTTGGGTGATCCGGTGGTGCCCGAGGTAAACTGGATATTGATGGGGTCGTCGGGTTGCAGCAGCCCTGACAGTTCCCGCAGGCGCGCCTGTTCGGTGACGCCACCCATTGTTTGGATCTCCGAAAAGCGGAAATACCCCGGTTCGTCAGTCTCTGCGAAATGGATTGCGGTAGTCAGTTGAGGCAGCCTAGCTGAGCGCAACAAACCTGGGGAACAGTACGCCAGTTCCGGAGCCAGTTCGCGCAGAATCCCGATGTAATGAGTGGAGCGGAATTGGTCCGATGTGATCAGGGCGCGGCACGAGACCTTGTTCAACGCGTATTCCAATTCCGCGGCGCGGTAGCCGGGATTGATATTCACCAGAATGAGGCCGGCTCTGGCAGTCGCATATTGCGTCAGGACCCACTCGACCCGATTGGGAGACCAGATACCGACCCGCTCGCCGGGCTGGAGCCCTAGGGCGATGAGGCCAGCCGCAAGGCAGTCCACGCTATCGTTGAGTTCGGCAAAAGTCAGTCGGAGCCCTTGGTCGCGGACCACGACAGCTTCCTGCGCCGGCCAACGTTGGGCCGCTTTGTCGAGGGCGCCGCCGAGAGTGTCATCGAGCAGTGGCGTAGTCGATGTGCGATGGAAGTAGCTGCGGTTCGCTGCTGGCATGTGTCCCCCCATTGCTACAGCCGTGGACTTTGGAGAAGATTGAAGCTGCCCCGATTTCGTGGAGCGTTTGCGCGCTTGGGTGATTACGGAGATCTGCCAAGGCAGATGCGGAAAAAGCCAGGAGGACCCATTATAGAGAAAGACGTATTCCGCAGATTGTACATCTTAGTAGCTTTCGACATGAGTTCGTGCCACCCAGTGCGCTGAGGATCGGCACCCAACCACCGCATTTCCCGCACATCCGATCAATCCCTGCGCCTCACTCTCGACCAAGCTACTCCGTGCGAATATCAAGAATTTCGCATCGATCACCGCTCTTCCATTGCCAGCCGGAGACCGAGCGTGATGTAGATCATGCCAACGACGCGACCCTGCCAGCGACCAATCCGTTTGTGCCGGACCAGCCAACGGCTAACCTCGCCGGCGGCCAGTGCAACGAGGCTGATGTAAGCCGCGCTCATACCGACGAAGATCAAGCCGAGTTCGGCAAATTGGCCGAAGATGAAGCCTTGTTCGGGACGGACGAACTGCGGCAGGAAGGCAAGGAAGAACAAAGCGGTTTTCGGATTGAGAAGCTCCGTCACCACCCCTTGGCGAAAGGCTCTAGGCGCCTCGACCAAGCTGGCAGTGGCAAGATGAAGGTCGCCTGTCCGTTCAAGCAAAGCGCGCACACCGAGAAAGAGCAGATAGGCGGCGCCGGCGAACTTCACGACATCGAAGGCAAGTGCTGACGTCATCAACACAGCCGAAAGGCCAAAACTCGCCATGATAGTATGGACAAGATCGCCAGCCGCAACCCCGAGGCCGGTTGCTATACCCACGCGACGGCCACCCGCTGTTGCCCGCGCTAGCGTTAGCAGAACCGCTGGTCCTGGAATTAGAAACAACCCAAGAACGACCGTCGCATAGGTTATCAAGGTAGCTGTGCCAATCATGGTGCCGTCCCCGTATCTCACTGACTCCGGCAGCGAGCCATCCACAGCTTCGGGACGAGGGCAAGAGAGAGCCCCCATGGCCTATCACATGAAGCAAGACCCAAGACTTTCGGACCATGCCGAGTGGCTCGTTTTTCGCGCCAATTCAGCGTCGAAGGCGCCGGCCGCTAGTGGAAGTATTTCAGGAAATTGTCCAGCAAGTGCTTGGCTTTGTCTTTGGTCTCTAGCAGTTGGAGCATGTGGTGGGAGCGCTCGTTGGTAAGATAGGGCGCGGAGGAAAACCACCCGCCATCGACGACAATGTCGGAGCCAGTGATGTATGAGGACTCGTCGCTGGCGAGGAACAAGGCCGTAAAGGCGATTTCATCTGCCCTACCGCTTCTGCGCAGCAGGACAGTGTTATTCATCACCTTGGATTGCAGCCTCTTCACCAGCGGATTTGAGCTCATTGACGCTGTAAGGTCAGTCTCAATCCAACCGGGCTGGATCACGTTGCATCGAATTCCCCAGTCGGCGTACACATACGCTGCGGACCGCGACAGCCCCTCAAGCGCCCACTTGGAGGAGGAGTAGCCAGTGGCGAAATTGCCCGTGATGCCCGCAACCGACCCGATGTTGACGATCGAGCCTCCTCCGGATTCCCTAATTAGGGGAGCACAGGTCTGGATGCCCCTCAGAGTGCCGGTAACATTAATCTCGAAAATCTTGTTCCATTCTTCGATGACGACGTTGGGGAACCGCACAAGGGCATTGCTGCCAACGATGTTCACCAGAACATGTAGTGCTCCTGCTTGCTTTTTGACTTGGGTGATGGCGGCATCCCACTGATCCTGTTCTACCACGTCTAGTGCTACGAAGTGGGCCTTACCACCGGCCTCAGTGATCTCCGCCGCCAAGGCGTCGCCACGCTCCTCGTTGCGACCGGCGATGAACACCGTCGCGCCCTCTTTCCCAAACAGTCGGGCTGATGCGCGACCCATGCCGCCGTATCCACCGGTTATCAACGCCACCTTACTCTCAAGCCTCATGGTGCCACACTCCATGACCTTAGGGATTGTTCCTGCAAATCGAGCCGACCTCCAATCCGCTGTGCGAAAGTGCCACCCTCGTCCCCCGCCATGTTGTCTAGAACGAACGCTCGGCATGATGGTGGCCGGCGCAATCTGCTGCCTGCCCAGCGGCGCTAACCGCGTGGACGATCAAGACATAAGCGCCAGACTTAGCGTACCTGAAAAGGTCAGGCTTTTTTGGCGCGCTAGTCCGGTGCATAATCACGGCCATGGAATACGGCTACACGCGGGTATCCACGGACGGCCAGAGCTTGACGCCCAAGTGCGGCAACTGACCAAGGCCGGATGCCGCCGGGTGTTCCGCGAGACGGCGAGCGGGGCCACGACCGACCGTGCCCAACTGCGCCGGGCAATCGCGGCGCTCAACCCGGCGACGTGCTGACCGTGACGCGGCTTGACCGTCTGGCGCGCTCGACCCGTGACCTGTTGAACACCCTCGCCGCCATCACGGCCAAGGAGGCCGGGTTCCGTCCCTCGCCGACGCACGGGCCGATACCACCACGGCGCACGGGCGGCTGATGCTGACCGTCCTTGGCGGGCTGGCGGAATTTGAACGCGAGCTAATCCGCACGCGCACCTCAGAAGGACGGGCGTGGGCGAAGGCGAACGGCAAGAGCTTGGGCCGACCGCACAAGCTGGCCCCGCACCAGCGGCGCGAGGCGATCCGGCGGCGTGATAGCGGCGACGAGACCGTGCGCGAGATCGCCCGCAGCTTCAACGTGCATCACGCGACAATTTCGCGGCTTCGAGATCAGGCGGCAGCGTAAGATTATGTCGTCAGGTATCCGCACCCTTGATATGCAAATCATCGACAAAATTTTCCAGATGGAAGGCGGTTACGTCCTAGATTTCTCTGACCGGACTATGACGCGGTTTTTTGCAGAGGAATTGAATATCGACATTGACCATCCTCGCTACCGAGATCACGGAACGCCAACACTGTTGTTCGCACTCTGAACGCGCTGTGGGAGTATCGCGAGACGCGCAGAGGGCTTACTGGGCAAGTTGAATGGCTCGCGAATGCACATGCCCAACTCCTCAATTTGCTGAATCGCCTTCAAAGCAAGCCGTCTCAGCCGTTCGCAGCGAAGCCTCCTCCCGCAGCCGAAACACCGAACTATCCGGGATTGCTAAGCCAGCTTATGGCCTTAAGCAGTCTTGACCCGCAACCCAGAGGGTATGCATTCGAGGGCTTCCTAAAGCGGGTATTTGATGCGTTCGGGCTTTTGCCACGCGGCGGGTTCCGAACGACTGGCGAACAGATCGACGGCAGCTTCGTGCTTGCCGGTGAGACATATTTGCTAGAAGCAAAATGGCACAACACCCAGACGCCAGCAGCAGACTTGCACGCTTTTCAGGGTAAGCTAAATGCGAGGGTGAATTGGGCGCGCGGGTTGTTCGTCAGCTACAGCGGCTTCACTCAGGATGGCCTGACGGCATACGGGCGTGGCGGCAGCGTTGTCTGCATGGACGGCCTCGACCTGCACGACGCCCTTCAGGGAGAGATCCCGCTCAATCACGTGCTTGAGCACAAGGTGCGCCGCTCAGTCGAGACAGGCGAGGTATTGGCTCGGGTGCGCGATCTATTTCCCACCTCTAAAAGCTAGGCCGTAGGCCATGACAGAGAAGCGCGATTACAATCCCTTCGATCGATTTAACGACCGCTGGCCACAAATAGGAGATCGTATCCTCTCGCCTGGTGACGACGCATGGCCAGCGAACAGCATCGGCGAGCGGAACTACAGATTAGGCGAAGGCTACAAGCGCGCAGGCGACATGCTTGTGCAAAATTTTCTCGGCGAGGCGCGCGACCACGATAACCTAATGTATCCAATCCTCTACTGCTACAGGCATTACATCGAGATTGCACTTAAGGAGATCATCGAGAAGCATGGCCCTTGGGTTGACGTCAGCCTTCCAGAGAAGAAAGACCATGAGTTGCCGAAGCTTTGGAAGCTGTTCCAGCAATTTGCCATCACGTATGGCAATGATCCCTCATACGAGGCGGCGCAAGCGGTGTCAGCTTGTATTGACGAGTTTGCGAACTACGATCCAAACGGGTTCGCGTTTCGCTACGCGACTGACAGTCGACGGGGCGCTTTAATCCCACTTGAGTTCGGCACTATCGATCTCATCAACCTTCACGACGTGATGAACGGCATCGCCAATTTCTTCGAGTGTGCAGAGCTAGACTTTTCTCAGAAGAGGGATGCAGCCATGGAAGCTGCAAAGCATTACGAACTGTGATGGCAGCATGACAGCAGCAGAATCCAGCCTGACCATTCACTTACCATAAGCGACTTATCCGGCGCCGAGAGGCGGCGCCAACCTGAGCGAGTTGCGTGGTTCGATTGGAAGGTCAGCGGTAACTGGTGGGTTGCTTCGTCACATAGCCAACGCATCTCCATGGTCACCCCCTCCGCATTAGGCACTATTTTTTTGCGGCCGCGAACCCGATGCATCCGGAACGAACACCGGCCTCGAAAAATATTGCCATAGACTTTGCATTCTGTTAGTAGTACTACCGTGAAGTGTGAAGCAAACGCCGTTACACAAGCTCCCACCTCCCCGCCCGAGCGCATCGGCGCGCTCCTCCATGTCGTTCGCATCCTGCTCGCCTATGGCCGCCATCTCGCCGACACCGTCACGCTCCGCGCCACAGCGCCCAGCTTCCCGGCTATCGCTGCATGTTTCGGCACCATCGATCTGCCGATCATCCTCGCCCCGCCTGCATCGCGGCATCCTGCGTGCAGCGGCGCTCGAACGTGTGCTCCTCGCCCGCGCCGCCCGCGGCCGTGACATTGCGTTCGCCCGCGCCCGCATCCGCTCGGACACCAGCCACCCTGCGCCAACAGATCCAACCAGGAAGGCCGCAGACCCCTTCACGCGCGAGTGAGCTGTTCGACGCCATGCACTGCTACGGCGGCAGCGTTGCCGGCCTGATGCGCGAAAGGAACCGTCGCGAACAGGTATTCGACCGAGAACAGGACAGCAGCCCGACACAAAACCGTGACTGGTTGAACCTGCGGCGGCAAATGGTCCGCCAGGTGCTGGGCTTCTTTATCGGCGGAGAGCCGGTCCTTCCTCTTCCCCTGCCAACAACCGCCGCAGCGACGGCCACCGGCCCGCCTTAGCCCCAGCTGCCGCGATGCCCAAACCCTCCGACCTCTCCAGCCGCACCGTCAACCGAGACACCCGGCACTGCCAGGCGTGCCTCGTGCCATCACGCGCTACGCGTCCGCTGGCGGCACCCAGGGAATGCGGGAGAACTCAATACCCTCGTCGGCAAGTGACTCGGCTTGATCCGGGCTGGTCTCGCCGTAGATGCCACGCTTCTCGCTCTCACCGCGATGCATCTTGCGCGCCTCTTCGGCGAACTTCGGCCCGACATAGTCGCAGTTCTTCTCAACCTCTGCGCGCATACGCTGGAGCATGGCACGCATCTGCGCCGGGACGGGCATGCCCGCCACCGCAGCAGCCGGCGCCTCGGGCGGCTTTGCCGCCGGCACCGGCACTGGCAGGTTTTCGCGCTTGGCGACCGCAGGCCGCATCAGTGCACGTTCGATCTTGCCGTCGCCGCAGTGCGGGCACTCGACCATGCCACGCTTGGCAAGGCGCTCGAATGCGGCGCTGTCTTTGAACCAGCCGTCAAACGCATGGTCCTGGCTGCAGCGGAGGTCATAATGGATCATCGTACACCTTAGATGGCCAATTTTGGCACTCCCTGCAAGTAAGTGCCAATGATTTACGACACAGTCCTGCTACCAAATCCTGCTAGTCCGGGCGAAGCAGCGGGTCCAACTTCCCGGCGCGATCAAGCGCCACCAGGTCGTCGCAGCCACCGATGTGCCGCCCGCCGATGAAGATTTGAGGAACGGTGGTCCGACCACCAGAGCGACGTGTTGCTTCCTGACGGGCAGCCGATCCGTGCGGCGCGTCGATTTCGCGGACCGCCACGCCTTTGCTCCCGAGCAGCGAGAGTGCCTGGGCACAGAATGGACACCAGGGCTGCGTGTAGACTTCGACGTCGGGCATTCCGAACTCCTCGGCCGCTACAGCGGGATCGCCAGCAGCGTATCGATACGCGAGCTGTCGCAGACCACGATGCGTTCGGCAAATCGCAGCGTCCCGCTGTCATCGCGTACACGATCCAAATAGAGGCCGGCGGCGAACAGGTCCATTCGCCCGTCACGCATGGTACGCACCACCAGGAACGGCGTCTCGGCAACGATGTCGGGGCCCGGGCGCACCGACGGCATGCCGACGATGTGGCGGTAGCTTTGTCGCTCATAAATGTTGGCCTCACGCAGCGAGGCGACACGGTCGATCAGCATGGCGCGCGAGTCCGCATAGACGAGACCACCAGCATAGCCGCGACGATGGTTGTCGGCGCTGGTGATCTTGTAGATGCATTGCTCCAGGAACATCCCCGGCCAGTCTTCCAGCCGGTCCGAATCGATGCAGATGGCGTAATCCGTGTTGAGCGCCGCCAGGCGGAACAGCGTCTCCGCTTCGCCCATCACAGCGCCATGTGCATACGGTAAGCTTTCCAAAAGCCTCGCACCGACGCCTCGGTTGCCCGTGTTTCCTGTGTCTCGGCGCCCGAGCCGCCCATCTCCACCACCGATAGCTCATCGCTGGCGGCGGCTATCCCGCGCTGCACGAAGCCGCCGACCGCGCCATCCTCCATCGATACGTAGCCCGCTGGTCCGACCAGATTGTTCTGCTTCAGCCGATGCGCGCGCAGTTCCGGCGTGTCCTCGATAAAGCCAAGATAGGTCCAGTTGAGATCGGTCGCATCGACGCCGCGTGGCACGATCTGACGGACCGCCAGCGCATTGTGCACCTGCTGCAGGATGAATCCGGGGAAGATCGACAGGATCTGCAGCTGGATGTCGTCATGGAACTCATCGTGCATCCCAAGCAGACTTGGATCGGCCAGGCGGAAGCTCTCCTTTTCTGCCCGCAGGCCCTGATAGGAGGTGTCCTTGCCCTGCGGCGGCGCGAGCGTGGCCGATGCGTGGTGCTCGCCGGTTTCGCTGACCAGAACACCGCCGCCAGAGCTGAGGCGCGTGATGCGGAACGTGGCGAAGAACAGGTGCAGCAGGCTGGCATGATAGGTGTCACGCACGTTCTCAAAATAGAGTTTCCAGTTGTTCGGTAACGCCTGGGTGAAGCGACCGATGATCTCCAGTCGCCGGTTGCCAAACACGCGGCGGACTCGGTTGACGATGTCGGGGCCAAGCCAGGCCTCGAATTCAGGCGCATCAGCGGACAATGAACCGAATACCATGCCGCAGAACGTGGTGACGCGCAGCTTGCGCGGTCCGTGACACGACATGTCGAAATCAGCCGGCATACCGCCCTTGCCGTTGACGCCGCGAGCAAAGGCAACCGAGCGCAGATTGCCGCGCAGATCATAGCGCCACGAATGATAGACGCACTGAAAGTCCTTCGCGCTGCCGCTATCGTCGAGACAGATCAGCGCCCCGCGATGTGCGCAACGATTCTCGAATGCCGCAAGTTCACCATCTTCGGCACGCACCACGACCACCGGCATCGCGCCGACAAATGTGGTGCGGTAGTCGCCGATATTGGGAAGTTCAGTCTCAAGGCAGAGGTAGTTCCAGACTGGGCCCTCGAAGATGCGCTTCTGCTCCAGCGCGAGCACGTCGGGATCCTGATAGATCCAATAAGGAATGCGGGTGAGGCCAGCGGGCCAACTGCGGCCAACGACTGCGTCCATCGTCACGTTCCTCCTGGTGGTCAGGTCAGTTCAACCGTGGGTCCGGCACGCGTGCCGCAACCAGAACATCGACCGAACTTGCGCCCGCGGCAAGCAAGGCCCTGGCGCAGGCGTTGGCGGTGGCGCCTGATGTCATGACATCGTCGATCAGCAATACTTTCCGTTGCTGGATCGTCTCCCTGCGAGACGGGCGCACGTCGAACGCCTGGGCCACCTCGGCAGCGCGTTCTGATGCCGATTTTTCTCCCAGTGATGCCGTCGCCCGGATGCGTCGCAGTGCATCCACCACGCATCGCCGCTTCGCGATTCGGCCGAGCGCCTTCGCCAGCAATGCCGCCTGGTTGTAGCGACGATGGAACAGACGCCAGCGATGCAGCGGCACCGGCACGATGACATCCGCCTCGCGCAGCAGTTCCGCTCCCGCGCGCGCCATCTGCGGTGCAAGAACTGTCGCGAGTTCGGTCCGGTCGGCGTGCTTGAACGGCAGAACCAACCTGCGTCCCTGCGCGTCATAGCGCAGCGCGGCACGGGCGCGGCCGAACACCGGCGGCTCGGCGCGACACGTGGGGCACAAGCGCTCCACGCCACCGAGTGAGGCACTGCCGAACGGCACGCCGCATCGCGAACAGAACGGTTCGCTGATGAAGCCGGTCTGGCGGAAGCAGTCGGCACAGAGCAGCCCCTGGCGGTCCACCTCGGAGCCGCAGATCGCGCAGCGCGGCGGCAGCAACACGTCGAACAGCGCGCGAACAGCGCGCGCCGCGGTATCAGTGGCTGGCTGCAGCCTCGCCAACACCGAATGCCACCGTGTTATCCCGCTTGATCTGGTTGGCCAGCTCGATCTCCCAGGTCAGATAGGCCTGCATTGCCTCTTCCACGCCGGAGTTTCGGTCATAGGCGCGCAGGTAGCTATCGATGCACGCCTCGTCGGGCGGGTTGGTGCGGTCCTTGACCAGAGGACGACCAAATGCGTGCCACGCTTCCGTACCGCCCTCCAGCACCCGCACGTCTGCCTGGGACAATCGCTTCACCTCGTCGACCGCCAACCGCGCCGCGACACCATCAGGCGAGGTGATTACCACGTGCTTTACGCCGCGGAGCTGCGGCTTCAGCGCGTCCAATCGAGTCCGCACGCCCCAGATCGCGCCGGGGATGTGGCCATCGCGAAAGTCTATGCTGCGGGCGAGATCAAGCACGATGGTTCCCTCGCCGCTGTCAAGCAGCCCGACGAGGCCGGTGACGTCGATTGTCGCCACTTTGGCACCGAGTTCAGGCACCGGCAGCCGCTCACGGCCGCTCGTGCGGATCGCCTCCAGCCCGCCTTCGACGACGAACACGTTGCGATGGCCCATCTGACACAGCCACGCGCCGGCCATGCGTGCACGCACACCGGTATCGTCCACCAATACGATCCGGGCATTGCGCACGCCGATCCATTGATCCGTTGCCTGCACCAACTGGCCACCAGGCGCACTGATGCTGCCGGGACGATGCCCCGCGCGGTACTCCGGCGGATCGCGCACGTCGAGCACGTAGAGGGTCCGGTCGTCATCGTCCTCGAAGCGCGCCAGATCGATTGCACCGATGACGCCGACACCGGATTCCTCGGCGAAGGCCTGCGCGCGCTGTCGTGCAGTCGCGATGGTCTTTGGCGTGCCAGGCGCGAACTTGTCGGTGCGGCCGCGGTCGCAGCGGAAGCCTGCCAGCTCCCAGCCCATCGTGCCGTTCCGGAGCGCCATCACCTTGTTCGGGATGCCAGCACGACGGAGGCTTTCGGCCCCCATGATACTGCGGGTGCGGCCGGCACAATTCACCACCACCAGGGTGTTCGGATCGGGCGCGATGTCGCCGATGCGATACACCAGTTCGCCGCCGGGAACGCTGACGCCGGTGGGGATCGACATGCGCACGAACTCCTCGTGCGTGCGGCTGTCGAGCACCACGATATTCTTGCCGGTATCGATCCACGACTTGAGTTCCGGTGGATCGACGCTCTCGGTGCCGTAGTGGTGCTCCACCCACTCGCCGAACGCCTTGGACGGGACATTGACGCCAGAGAACAGTTCGTAGCCCGCCGCCGCCCATGCCTTGGTGCCTCCGTCCAGGACGGCCACATGCGGGCAGCCGATGCTTTCCAGCCAGGAGGCGAGATTCTCTGCCAGGCCGCGGCCGTCATCGACACAACAGATGCGGACAGCGAGCCGGGGCAGCAACGCGCGGGCGCGGATCTCGCGTTTCGACATCGGGCAGGGAACTGCCCAGAAGAGATGCGAAGTGCCGAATTCGCCGTCTTCGCGTGCATCCAGCAGTGCAAGCTCGTGACCGTCGAGCAGCCAGGCATGCAGCGTCTTGGCCTCGATGCGTTTCATGGCAGCCCCCTCGCTGGATGAGCGTAGGCGCGGGAGTGAACGCTTGGCAACGAAGAGTGGCTGGCGCACAGGGAGGTGATGAGCTCGGCCATCGAGATCTTCGACCGGCGAGCGGTGCGACGCCATCGCGACCGCGCGGCCCGCTGGGTTGGCGGCGTCGCGGAAGTGCTGCGGGACGCGGCGGAGAGATTGCTCGATCGGCTTGACGATACAACGCATCGCTTTACCCAGGCTCTGGATGTCGGCGGACGTGGCGTGGTGGCGCCGCTGCTGCGAGCGCGCGGCATCGATGTGGTGAGTTGCGATCTTTCGCCGACTATGGCCGCGCTGAACGGCGGCGCCTCTGTGGCGGCGGACGAGGAGTTCCTGCCGTTCGCTCCCAGCAGTTTCGACCTCGTGGTGGCCAGTCTCTCGCTGCACTGGGTCAATGATCTGCCCGGGGCGCTGATCCAGCTTCGGCTCGCACTGCGCTCAGGTGGTCTGTTGCTCGCTAGCGTGCCGGTGCTTGGCACGCTGGCAGAACTGCGGCAGGCGCTCACCGAGGCAGAGATGGCGCTGACCGGCGGTGTGTCACCCCGAGTATCGCCATTTCCCGACCTGCGCGACTGCGCTGCATTGTTGCAGCGCGCCGGCTTCGCTTTGCCGGTGGCTGATGTCGAGGAACTACGGCTGCTCTATGCAGAGCCGCTGCGGCTGCTAAACGAGCTACGTGCGGCGGGCGAGACCAATGCACTGCGCGAGCGTGATCGGCGCGTGCCGCCACGAGCACTGTTTCCCTCGGCGCTGGCGGCTATGCCGGAGGCCGACGGTCGTGTGGCTGTAACCTTGCGCCTGGCCTGCATCACCGGGTGGGCGCCCTAGGCCTGGTTCACGCAGTGGTTCAATTGGTGACCCGCGCGCCTTCTCCGATTTAGCGGAAACAGCAATTGCAGCACGAGATAAAGAGAGCCCCGCCGATAAGCGGATCAAACCGAATCGTAACCGAGTGCCTCCGCAAGGCTGAAGAATCCGACCGCGTCGATGTCAGCCATGACGGTGAAGCCGAATTTCGTATCGATTTGCGCTCCTCTGGCGTTTCTGGCCGTGTCACCATAGACAGAACAGCCTGATGCCGGACAGGGGATCGCCATGACGGGAAAACTGAAGGTTGCGGTCCAGATGGACCCGATCGAGTTGATCAACATCGATGCCGACTCCACCTTCGCCCTGATGCTGGAGGCACAGCGTCGTGGCCACGCATTATGGCATTACGAGGTACGCAACATGGCGCTGCGCGAGGGCGTCAGGCGGGAGGGCGAACGTCGCGAAGAGCGTCTGCACGCGCGCGCCCGCCCTGTCACCGTCGAACGCAAGCGGGGTGCCCACTACAGCTTCGGCGAGCTGGTCCTGCTGGACCTCGCAGCTATGGACGTGGTGCTGATGCGCCAGGACCCTCCGTTCGACATGGCTTACATCACTGCGACCCATCTGCTGGAGCACATCCATCCGCACACGCTGGTGGTGAACGACCCAGCAGCGGTGCGGAACGCTCCCGAGAAGCTGCTGGTCACGCACTTCCCCGAGCTTATGCCCCCAACGATAATTACGTGGGATCTCGAGGCGATCCGTTCCTTCCGGCTCGAGCACAAGGACATCATCGTCAAACCGCTGTTCGGCAATGGCGGGGCCGGGGTGTTCCGCATCAAGCCGGATGATGAGAACTTGGCTGCACTGCTCGAGATGCATTTCGCCCGCTCACGCGAGCCGCTGATGTTCCAACGCTATGAGCCCGCTGTGCGGCGAGGCGACAAGCGCATTATCCTGGTCGACGGCGACCCGGTAGGCGCGGTGAACCGCGTCCCGGCGGACGGCGAGGCGCGCTCCAACATGCATGTCGGCGGCCGACCGGAGAAGTGGACGCTCAGCGCGCGCGATCGCGAGATCTGTGCGACTATCGGACCGACGCTGCGGAGTCAGGGCATGATCTTTGTCGGTATCGACGTGATCGGCGACTGGCTGACCGAAATCAACGTCACGTCGCCCACTGGCATCCAGGAGATTGACCGGTTCGACGGTATCAGCATCGAGGCGATGATCTGGGACAGCATCGAGGTGCGCCGCGGCTGAGACTGCGTTCCGCTGTTCCTGCGCGGACCTGATGGTGGAGAAGATGCAGAAGAAGGTCGCCTTATTCGTGGCCTGCGCATTAACTGCGCTTGGAAGTTCGGGAGGGTATGCGTCTGCAGCGTTTCCGTATGGCAAGCTTCAGTGCATATCTCTGACCGGCAATCAACGCTACGATCCAAGAGCGGCCGTCTGTTTTCCGCCCGGGCAGTACTGGTCTTTTTGTGGTGGTAAGCCGGGGCCAGGCGAGGGCGGAGGTTGGCTTCCATCAACCCAGCCCTGCGACCGGCGCCCTAATCCCCCGTGACGCATAAGCCAAACCGCCCCGGGCGTTTGCTGAACAGCTCCGGTGACAGCCACTCATGACGTCTCGTGAGGTCCAAGGGTCAGAAGGCGGCCCAGGTTTCTCGGAACACAGATTGCGGATCGCGTGCGTTGGGCTAGGCTCTTCATGCCTGGCCTGGAGGGAAGTCATGCTGACACGTCGCGACTTGATAGCCGCCGGGGCGGCCGCCGTTGCTGCACCCCTCTCCGTCGCTCGAACGCACGCTACGACACCGGCCAACACCATTGTGATGGGCAAGGAGATTGATGATATCGTCGCGCTCGATCCGGCGCAGGCCTACGAGTTCACCTCCATTGAGGTCGGGGTCAACATCTATCGCAAGTTGATTTCACCTGACCTCGATAACCTGAGCCAAGTTCGCCCGGACCTTGCCGAGGCCTGGGAGGTTTCCTCTGACGGCAGGAAGTTCACCTTTCATCTGGCTAAGGATGCCCGCTTCGCCTCGGGAACTCCGATGACCTCCGCCGATGCAGAGTTCTCGCTGCATCGCGCGATCACCCTGAACCTGACGCCAGGCTTTATCCTGACGCAGTTCGGGTTCACCAAGGACAACGTAGCACAGCTGATCCGTGCCACCGACGCGCACACACTCGAGATCCAGCTGCCCAAGCCGGCCGCGACCAGCTTCGTGTTTTACTGCCTGTCAGCTGGAGTCGGTGGCATCGTTGAGAGGGAGACCGCTCTCGCCCATCAGGTCAAAGACGACCTTGGCAACCAATGGCTAAACGCACACTCGGCTGGGAATGGGCCATATCAGCTCACGTCCTTCCAGGCCGATGAGCACATCATCCTTGACGCCAACCCGCACTCAAGCATTCCCGCAGCGACCAAGCGGATTTTCATTCGCCACGTCAAAGAGCCATCCACGCAGCTCTTGTTGTTGCAAAGAGGGGATATCGACCTGGCGCGAAACCTTACCAGCGATCAGCTTCGCTCCAGCGCAAACGATGCTGATCTTCATCGCTTTACGTCACCGACCACCAACCAAATGTATCTGGCCGGCAATGAGAGTTATGCGCCTTTCGCTAAGCCAGAAGTACGCCAGGCGCTGAAGTGGGCGGTCGACTATGAGGGAATCCAGAAGAATATCGCACCAGATAATTACATCGTGAACCAGGCGTTCGAGCCGACAATGATTCTGGGCGCATTGACCGATAACCCGTTCAAACACGATCTTGACAAAGCCAAGTCCCTCATGGCGCAGGCGGGTTACGCCCAGGGCTTTGCGGCGACGCTCGATCACCCCTCTGAACATCCGTTCAGCGATATCGCCGCGGCGATTCAGGCAAATCTGTCGGCGCTCGGGATCAAGGTCTCGCTACTGCCCGCTACCAACAAGCAGCTGGTTACGAAGATGCGGGCGCGTCAGCACCAACTGGTTGTGAACCAATGGTTCCCCGACTACTTCGATCCGAACTCGAATGCCCAGGCATTCAATGCCAATCCCAACGATGCGGACGACAGCCCGCTGAAGATCATCGCCTGGCGCTGCCACTTCCAAGACAACGAGCTGACTGACGAGGTGGCGCAGGCAGCCGCAGAGCTGGACACCCAAAAGCGTGTCGAGCTTTACCACAAGATGCAACAGCAGGCGTGGGACCGGTCGCCGATTGCGTTCATGCTGCAGCAGACCGACGTCACGGTGGCGCGGAATAACGTCGTTGGCTTCCACCTGGGCCCGCAATCAGACTTCATCCGCTATGACAAGACACGCAAGGTCTGAAGCGCAGCGTTTACATCCTAGCAGTGAAGCGCGAATCAGCCTCAAGGTTATTGCGAGCGAAGCGAAGTAATGACAGGGTAGGCGTACCGCGCTTCAGCGGTTCCGGGTAGTAGCTGTCATTGCGGATGCAACAAGTCGTTGCCGGACCTTACACTCCGACGCGCCCAGGGCGCTCACTCACCGCCCGCGCAGCAAGTCAGCCGCGCTTAAGAGCGTCTCACCCCTGCCTCGCCACGCGAGACGGCGCCGGCTAATCTCTGGCGATGCAGCAAGCCGCCGCCGTCCCCTCCTTGATGTTTCCCTATGCGCACCCGCCAGCACCCGGTGAGCTGGTCGCGATCGCCGATGGTGTCCGCTGGTTTCGGCTGCCGTTGCCGTATCGTCTCGATCACGTCAACATCTACCTCATCCGGGATGATTTTGGATGGACGGTGCTCGATACCGGTCTCGGCACTGACGCCTGTCGAGCCACGTGGGGATCGATCCTCTCCGGGCCGCTGGCGGGACAGCGCCTGACCTCGATAGTGGTGACTCACTTTCATCCAGACCATGTCGGTCTCGCAGGCTGGCTGGCCGAACGGTTCGATCTGCCGCTGTCGATGCCCCGACCCGAATATCTCTACAGTCTGGCACTGCAATATGCGCCAGGCGATCTCGGCGCCGACATGCACCGGCCATTCTATCGGCGTCACGGGCTTTCACCTGAGGTGACTGAAGCCGTGCTCGGTCGCGGCCATGAGTATCTGCGGCAGACGACGGGTGTGCCCACGACGTATCATCGCATCCAGCATGGCGACACGCTGAACGTGGGCGCCAGAACCTTCCGGCTGATCACCGGCGGTGGCCATGCGCTCGAGCAGGCCATGCTACATCGTCCGGAGGAGAAGTTGTTCTTTGCGGCAGATCAGGTGATCGCGCGCATATCGCCCAATGTCAGCGTGCACGCGATGGAGCCGGATCTCGACGCGTTGGGCATCTATCTCCGCTCGTTGTCGGGACTGCGGAATAGCGTCGGCGCCGACGTGCTGGTGCTGCCGGGACACGGGTTGCCATTCTATGGTTTGCATACACGGATCGCCGAGCTGCTGGAGCATCACACCCAGCGCTGTGGCGCGATCGCTCAGGCGTGCCGGCAACAACCATTGTCGGTGGCGGAGTTGGTGCCGCACGTGTTTCACCGAGCGCTGGACGAACATCAGACCGGCTTTGCATTTGGCGAGGTCCTGGCGCACGTAAACCATATGCTGGTTCAGGACCAATTGGTGCTGCAGACCGGCACGGATGGGATCGATCGCTACCAGGCGACCGGGGGCTGAGCATCGGATCGATGGCGGTGAGTGTAGGACACGCAACGCGGTCTTTTCAGAGCGGCTTCATGCGGCCGAATGCGTTGGCAGACGTCCGGGTTTTGGTCGCCTACGGTCGCAAAAATCCCACCAATCGCTCGGCCTCCGCCACGATCGGATCGGCGATTGCTGCGGCACGCTGTGCACCATCACGCAGCACGGCATCGATGCTTGAGGGATCATCGAGCAGCCGACGTGCTTCGGTGGCAATGGGGCGCAGCTTGTCGATCAGCACCGTTCCCAGAGCGTCCTTAAACGTGCCAAAGCCCTTACCCCCATGCTCACGCAGCACTGCCACATGGTCCACGCCCTCCAGTGCTGCGTAAATGCCCACCAGGTTACGTGCCTCCGGGCGATGCTCCAGCCCAAGTGACTCCGATGGCAGCGGCTCCGGGTCCGTCTTCGCCCTGCGTATCTTCAGCGCTATGGTATCCGGGTCATCGGTAAGATTAATCCGGCTCTGATCCGACGCGTCCGACTTCGACATTTTCTTGGTGCCGTCGCGCAGGCTCATCACCCGTGGCGCCGGCCCCATGATCAGCGGCTCGATACGTGGGAAGAACTCGGTGCCGCAATCATGGTTGAACTTCTGGGAGATGTCATTGGCCAGCTCGAGGTGCTGCCGCTGATCCTCGCCCACCGGCACGCCCGTCGCGTGATAGGCGAGGATGTCGGCTGCCATCAGGTTCGGATAGACGTATAGGCCGGCTGAGGCGTTCTCGCGATTCTTGCCGGCCTTGTCCTTGAACTGGGTCATCCGGTTGAGCCAGCCGATCCGGGCGACGCAGTTGAAGATCCAGGCGAGCTGCGCATGTGCTCGGACCGAGGATTGCGCGAACAGGATGTGCTTCCGCGGATCGATGCCGCAGGCCAGCAGCATCGCAGCCATTTCCCGCGTTTGCTGCGCCAGCGTGGCGCCGGTCTGCCAGTTCTCGGTGATGGCGTGCAGGTCGACGACGCAATAGATGCACTCATGGCTTGCCTGGAGCGCGACCCAGTTGCGGAAAGCGCCCAGATAATTACCCAAATGGGCAATGCCGGTGGGCTGGACACCCGAGAATACTCGTTGCATTGCGGACTGATGGCCGATACCGGGCGGCTGTGCAAGGCGGATCCGCCTGGCGGCCGCGCTGAAAGGAGCCCGTCACATGCCCCAGCCGGACCACGTTTCCAAACTCGGCGTGCCAGATCCCAGTGAGCTGGACGACGACCTGAAGGCCGTCTGGCAGAAATGCATCGACAAATTGGGTTTCGTGCCGAACGTGTTCAGCGCCTACAGTTTGAAGCCGCAGCGGCTGCGCAACTTCATGGCAATGTACAACGAAATCATGTTGTCTGATTCCCGGCTGTCCAAGCTCGAGCGGGAAATGGTTGCGGTCGTCGTATCATCTGCGAACCGTTGTTTCTATTGCTTGGTGGCACATGGTGCGGCAGTTCGTGCGCTCTCGGGTGATGCAGAACTCGGGGAGATGATGGCGCTGAACTACCGCGTCGCGAAGCTCGAACCGCGCCAGCGAGCGATGCTGGATTACGCATGGAAGCTGACCACCACCCCCTGGCTGGTTGAGGATGCGGACCGCATCGCTCTGCATACCGCGGGTTTGAGCAACGAAGATATTTTTGACTTGTCCGAAACGGTCGCGTTCTTCAACCTCTCGAACCGAATGGCGTCATCGACCGATATGATGCCAAATCGCGAATATCACGGGGCAGCGCGATAGAGGTAAAACTCACGCGGCGTGCCTAGATTCAGTTGAGTTGTTGCGACCTGACTCAATTCCCATGAGGTTCGCCTGGCGCAGCGCCCATATCGCCAGTTGCGTTCGGTTTGCCGCTTTCACCTTGCGCAACAAACCCTTGACGTGAACCTTAACTGTTCCTTCGGTAATATTGAGCTCGCGGGCAATGGTCTTGTTAGACAGGCCAATCGCGAGGCAACGCACGACTTGATATTCCCGGCGTGATAAGGGCGGTGACAGCGCCTGATGACTGACCTCGTCGCTCGTGCTGTCGCTTCCTGCCGGATGACCATTGCCATTCTCGGTGCGTATTCCGCTGGTGATCCATGACATGGTGTCGGCGGGATATAGCCGGTGATCGGACAAAACGAGGTCAAGTGAGCGTTCCAGCATCTCGCCGGATATGTCGGTCAGCAAAATCGCGCTCACGTTCGCTTGAATAAAGGCGGGAAGTAGCGGTTTTACGCTGGGGTCCGCAAGTAGGACCAGCTTCGCTGCAGGAAAGTGCTCGCGTAGATCGGAGATCATTTCTGAGGGCGACGCAGAAACTCCGTCTGCTGCTATATGAAATATGATCAATTCTGGGGTCGGTACTCGATCACCAGTGCCGAGCGCATCAGGCACATCTCGACCTTCAGCGATCACCGAGATGCTGCTTTTCGTGAGCATCTGCCGGATGCCATCTCGGAAGAGGCGGTTCTCGCCCAACAAAACTGCGCTCGAGCGCGCCATGCTGCCCCATCGGCTGGAATGTGGTATGACTTAAGGAGAACTACTACCGAAGTTGTCAATGTTAGCCAACTTCGTCTGCTGCGCAATCGGGGTAGTTGTGGCGCAAGAAGTCGTGACCGTGGTCAACTACGTCGGTATTTGGCGCGGGGTTTACGTTACATCTTCCCCGGCAAAACGGGATTTGGCCGCTTGTGGAGCAGACGAACGGCGCCAGATGGTTCTTCGCATGATAAGCTGAAGGCGCCGCCAGGTGATTGCCCCGCTGAATGCAATTCGCTTGCCGTCGAAGAAGATGCCCAGCGGGGTGACAGACAGTGTATGCAAGCCATCAGGATAACGGCCACCAGGCTCCGGGGTGAGCCGGGCGACAGCCTCTTCCTCGTATTGCATCGGGGTGCAGTTGATAACCTTATTTATTACTAGGGCGCAGCCGTAGCTTTGCGAGCAGTCCTGGGCAGGGCGATAAAGGGTCTCGCCGACTGAGAAGGGAGTTCCCCCAGGACGCGAGGAACGCACGTCCATTTTCACCGGATTGAGCGGGTGTGAAGTCCATGGCCCCTCCAGACGCTTAGCGTAACGCAGGCAGAGATTCTCATGTAGGCCGAGATCAACGTCATTGTACGCAATCCAATACAAGCCGCCGTGCCGAAACAGCGTTGGATCCGCCATCGCGACGTCTTCGGCCACCACGCAAAACACGGAGGGCGGGGCATCCGGCTGAAGCTCGTAGATGAGTTGTCTGCGTTCCCACAGCATTTCTGGGACACACAGGACAACGCCAGGTTCGGAGTAAGTGAACGGATATGATAGGTGGCTCGGTATGTTCAGTTGCACTGGAACAGTGCGGTGGCCGCCTGTTTCACCTGGCACCAGGGCTTCGATCGTCCCGCGACCGGTTCGGGTAGAGTAGCGCTCGTACAGCATGGCGCCCTCACACCCGGGCCAGGGAAACGGATCAGCGACAAACCCCTCACTTGGCGGAACCTCAAACCAGGATTGAGCGGCTACAGCCCGTGACGTCAGGAAATTCTCGATAGGCTCACCAACTGTACAGATCGCCCAAACATCCGCGCCTAAGCGATCGCGCACCTCAGCCAGGATTCTGCGACAGCCTGGCTCCCCACCTGTCCATCGATCCGTACGGAAACGGGTTCGAACGGTTGCGGCCTTAGTGACCGCTCCGCATCGCGACCCTGAATGGCAGCGAGCACCAGCCAGACAGTGGCGCGCGCCAAACAATTCAGCAGGTCTCGATCACTGCGTCGGGCAGATACATGTGCCTCGGCCAGTGTAATCCACCCTGAGCCCGACGGCGCCATTTCGTTCAGATAGAGCGAACTCACCAAGCTTCCATCGAATGGTGTAGCCGAGAATGGCCTCAGCAAGGGGCGGCCGGATGCATCGACGACGCGCCAGGTCCGCTGCGGCCCGGGGGCCACATCACCATGAAGGTCGAGCAGTATGTCCGGTTCATCCGTTGCGTCGCCGAAGATTTCGGTTGGTCCAAACCAGTCGAGTGCACTGCCCCGAACCATCCAGCGCCAAAGTGGCGTCGATGGGGTAGGTTGGTCCACCGCGGTGATCTCAGCCGCAGTTGCAATCCCTCGAACGAGTGCACGGGCGAGTGGCGATGACGTGCCTATCCCGGGTAAATGGATGCGGACCCTTTGACCCTTAGCATTGGCAAAAGGGTGATGCACCTAAGGTGTGCCGAGCCCGAAGATCCAGCGCGGCGAACTCAAGGCTGCAAAGCCCCCTGATTGCTATCGATGCAGTGGCATTAGTCGGCGGCGCATCGAATGGGCCCAACGTATCGGCGCTGGTATGTCCTTGCTCCACGATTTCTCCCAGAAGTGGGCCGCAAGTGTATCATCGGTGATGCGGTTGTCGCTGAATTCCTCGCCATAGGCGAAGGGGAAAAACACCGTTTTCGGATAAACAAAGATGTCGTCCATTTGCACGCCTGCTGGCGAATAGTGGCGCAGCCCCTCCTCGCGGAGCAAGCGTGTTATCAATTTCGGCCCATATTTCGTCGGCCGCTCAAGGCCAAGCGGAAGCGGCCTTATCTGCAGCACTTCGCTGATCGCCCGCCCCACAAAAGGGTGTCTCGCCTCGGCGCCAAACACACCATTGGCCACCCAGTCAGTGGGATGTTCCTCATGCTGAAACACAAAAAAGCAGTGGTGCATCAGCAAGCTGTCAAGCGGCCGATAGACCTGGAAGTCGGTATCGAGATAGATGCCGCCCTGTTCATATATAGCGATCAGCCTGGCAATATCGGCTACTGTCGACCAGCGCCGTCGAGCATAGGCGCGCGCAATGGCCGGCAGCTTCATGTTGATGTTGTCTTCGTTCCACTCGACCAGTTCGAAATGCGGATTGGTCTTACGCCAGGTAGCAATGAATGCACGCTGCTTGTCTGGCAGCTTGCCGCCTACCCAGACATAGTGCAGGCGCCGGGGAATCATACAGGTTCCTCTTGGGGGGCACTGTGCCCACTAGCGATGGCGCCCCGCAGCAACATGATCATCCGGCCAACATATCCTGGCAACAATACGAGTTCCAGTAGCAAAACGTAGGCCAAGCTGCCCGCGCCCAATGCCACCACCAATGCCGGAATGCCGGGCGGAAGCTGCTCGAGCACAGCAAGGGTGATCGCCAGCATTACAACCGCCGATAGAGTCACGCGCGACCAGTCGGACAGGATGGCACGCAGCGGCAGTCCGCACACGCGGTTGAGCGTGCGCAAGTGCAACGGGACCATCAGCACTGATAGGACCGCCCATGCCGCACCGGCCGGAACGATGCCGAAGTAGGAGGAGAGGGGAAAGGCGACAAACGCAAGCGCAACATAGCACAGCGACAGATGGGTGAACCGATGTGGTCGGCCGAGTGCCGCCAGCGCCTGGCCGCTCAGGAACCAAAGGCCCAGCGTCGGGGACATGAAGCTCATTGCCTGCAGGACGCTTGCAGCCGGGGTCCAGCGTGATCCGAACAGCACAGGTATGAGGATCGGCGCACTTATTCCGAATGCCATGGCAGAAGGCGTCCAGATCGAATTCACGACCAATACCATCTTGCGGTAGGTTGTCCGGAACATCGGCAGGTTATCGGCGTGGCGGCTTAATACCGGGAGCCCGACGCGTTCGAATGGATTGATGGTCAGCGTGATCATCGTCAGCAAAATGCGCGATGCCAGCGCGTAATAACCTACGTCCGTTGCGCTAGCGAATAGACCGACGAAAAGTTGACTGGTGCGATCGGTCGCGAGTTTCACTCCATAGGCGAACATAAAGTGACCGGCAAAACTCATCAATTCGCGCAAATCGTTGACCCGCGCACGAAGTCCGGGTCGCCACGTCGACCGCCAGAACATGATGCAAAGAATCGCGATGTACTGCGCAACCTGTGAATTGACGAGGGCCCATACGCCGTAGCCGCGAAGCGCCAGGACAATGCCAACGCAGCCGCCGGCGGCATAGCTGACCAGTGTCCTGGCCGCCAAAACCTTCATTTGTAATGCGCGACGGAATAATGCCGTAGGAACGGTCACCAGGGCCTGGAGCAGGCTCAACAGTGACAGCACTCGGATCATCGGATCGAGCTCGGGATCGCCGAATACCCCGGCCGCGAGGGGTGCACATAGTTGGGCGAAGGCGACCAAGCTCGATGCGAGGATCAGGTCACACCAAAACACCGTATCGAGAAAGCCAACGTCGATTTTCGGTCGCTGCACAATGGCGTCGGCAAAGCCGTAGTACTGTATGATCGTCAGCAGGAAATACAGCGACATAGCAATGGCGAAAATGCCGTGACCGAGCGGGGCCGATGACGCGCGCCAGAACCAAAAAGATCAGGAATGACGCTACTTGTCCGCCGCCGAGATCGGCCAGGGCCCAGAGAGTTGCATGTGCGGACCGCTCACGAGTAGGGGGCGCCACTGGCGCGTCAGGCGGCGCAATCTGTTCAGCGATCGGCATGTAAGGTCACAACGGCACGCTAATTGCTCGTGGCATGAATTTTCGGATACTCCCCGCCGTAGCGGCGGCTAGCTGACGAGGGCTCACATGAAAGCGAGTAAGCCCACTGTGGATGGATTGTGCGTATCCACTCTCAAATCGTGGCATACTTCGGGGAGTCGGTGAAAACGCCTGCTCAATTCTTGGCGAGGAACCTGCGCTGGCCTGTCGCAGCAGGGATAGACCCTGTTGCCCCCAAGATGCCGACTGGACGCAGGGAGAGAAACTATCACGTAGGCCGCCTAACCCCTACAAAGCCGGTTCAGTGAGATGCTCGCGTTTGTCGCGCAGAACCTAGTGAGCGAAGCGCCCCTCCCATCTCTCAAAGGTACCACCCTCCCGATATCCGAGGCAATAGTGGTCGGATTGTTGAAGCTTGAACGGGCCGGCCGTTACTCAGCGTCCAGCTCGCGCATTGTCGACGGCGGCTGACCAGCGCCATACCAGATGAGGCACCCTGGAGGTAGGTGATCGCACAGCATTCCAGTAGCCTTGCTCTTCGGACGTCGAACGTTGGCAACGGTCGCTGGACGCCATGGTGGCAACTGACATCGACGCGTGGACAAGGTACGCCATCGCGTGCAAACAAGCAGGCTCGAGAATTGCGCGGAATTGGCCCATGCCGCACACCGATGTGGGAACATCTGAGCGCCTGCTGGAAGAGCTATCCGGCTGGGTGCAGCTGGAGACACCAACAACGGACCCCCTCGCGGTCAACCGGCTGATGGACATAGCCGAGACAGAGCTCACTCGGGCAGGGGCTGCGACGACCCGCATTCCAGGTCGAGACGGGTTTGGTGACAACCTGATCGCGAGGACGCTGGGGACCGGAAAGCCAGTGCTCGTGGCCGGCCATCTCGATACGGTTTGGTCGGTGGGCACCCTGGACGGCATGCCGTATCAGGTGAACGGGGGGAAAGCGCACGGGCCGGGCATCTACGACATGAAGGCAGGCAGTTTCCTCGCCTTCCATGCGGTGCGATCGATCCTGCAGCAGCATGTGAGGACCCGGCGGCCGATCGTGCTGTTGCTTACGCCGGACGAGGAGGTGGGCAGCCCTACGTCGCGCCAATGGATCGAACGCGAGGCCGAGGCGGCAGCCTGCGTATTGATCCCGGAACCGGCGGGCCAAGGGGGTGCCTGTGTCACCGCGCGCAAGGGGGTCGGGCGCTTCGTCATGCGCGTGGAAGGCCGCGGCGCGCACTCCGGCGGCAACTTCCAGGAGGGTGCGTCGGCGGTCGTGGAGCTGGCCCGGCAGATCATGCGAATCCACGAACTGGTGGACCTGGACCGCGGCATCACGCTGAACGCCGCCCCGGTGTGGGGCGGGTCGCGACCGAATGTCATCTCGCCGGATGCCGGATGCGAAATCGACCTGCGGGTGAACTCCGTTGCCGATGGCGCGCACATGGAGAGCCTGTTGCTGGAGACCACGGCGCTGACCCCGGGCTGTCGTGTGGTGGTGAAGGGCGGCATGAACCGCCCGCCATTCGCTGAAAATGCGGCGAATCCTGACGTTGTACGAGAAGGCGCGGGGCATCGCCGAGACTGTCGGGATCGCGTTGCCACGACAGCATCGCGGCGGCGGATCGGATGGCAATTTCACTGCGGCAATGGGGGTGCCGACGCTGGATGGTCTCGGCTGTCCCGGTTCGGGCGCACATGCGAGCCACGAGCATATCCTGTGGCAGCAGCTTGCGCCGCGCGCGGCGTTGATGGCGGGACTGCTGGAGGAACTCGACTAGCACCCGCTAACGCGATGCTGTTCAATTCGCAGGCTTTCATCTGCGGCTTCCTGCCGATCGTGACTGGCGCTGTACTACGCATTGCATGCGCATCGAAGCGCGCGGCAGGCGCTGGTGGTGCTGGCGTCGCTCGCCTTCTACGGCTGGTGGGACATCCGCTTCGTCCCGCTGCTTATGGCATTGACCGTTGCCAACTGGTTGGTCGTACGCTGGTTCGCCGGTTCACGCGCAGGATGGATTCCGCTGCTGGGGGTCGCGCTGAATCTGACGGTGCTCGGCATCTGCAAATATGCTGATTTCTTCCGGGCGACAGCCGATGCGCTGCTGGGGGAGGCCTTTCATCCCTGGGAACTTATTCTGCCGCCTGGGTATCAGTTTCTTCGTATTTCAGAAGATCTCGTACCTGATCGACCTGCGCCGGGGTGACCGACACATTTACGGTTTCCTCGACTTCTGCATGTTCGTGACGTTCTTCCCGCAGCTGATCGCCGGACCCATCGTCCGGCACAACGAGATCATTCATCAGTTCCGACTTGATCCATGCAGGCCGGGGATGTGGGAGAACCTGTCCCGTGGCTTCGTGCTGTTTGTGATCGGCGTGGCGAAGAAGGTCGCATTGGCCGACACGCTGGCGATGGTCGCCGATCCGCTGTTCGGCAAGGCGGTCACCGCGTCGCTGTCGGCAGCCGAGGCGTGGGTCGCCACCGTGGCGTATACGCTGCAGATCTATTTTGATTTTTCCGGCTACTCGGATATGGCGATCGGTCTGGCTCTGATGTTCGGCCTGTCGCTGCCGCTGAACTTCAACGCGCCTTACCGTGCCATTTCGATCCGCGACTTCTGGCGACGCTGGCACATGACGCTGTCGCGATTTCTGCGCGACTATCTCTACATACCACTTGGCGGCAACCGGTGCGGTCCGCTGCGCCAGGCGACCAATGTGATCGTTACCATGCTGCTGGGTGGACTTTGGCATGGCGCCAACTGGACCTTCGTTGCCTGGGGAGGCCTGCATGGCGTGGCACTCGCGGTGAACCACGTATGGCAGGCGCTCGGGCTGCGTTTGCCGCGGGCCATCGCCTGGGCGCTAACCCTGTTATTCGTCATGGCCTGTTGGGTGCTGTTCCGCGCCGCTGATTTCGGTACGGCCGGTTCCGTCCTGTCGTCGATGGCGTGGTTGCACGGTGGTGCGGGCCACATCACACTGGATCGCGAATTCGTTGTGGCCATCATCGGCGGCGCAGCCGTCGCGCTGCTTGGGCCGACGAGCCAGGCAATCGCGCTCGAGAGGTTGCGACCAAAGCCTTGGCTGGCTGTGCCGGCTGGCGCTGGATTGGCCTATCTGCTGCTGCTGGTCGGCGGCCGGCTGCCAAATGTCTTCATCTACTTCCAGTTCTGACGCCATCTCTCTCTGGCGCCGCTTCTTCCGTCTTGCCGCGGGCACGGCGGTGCTCGCGGTGATCGTGATCTACGCCTTCGTAGTACCTGGTGGATCCGTTCAACACGCTGTCGCTTTCGCCGCCGCTGCATCGCGGCCTCGTCGCCAGCAACCAGCGGTTTTCCTATCCGTCCGTGGCGCGCTCGGAACGGTTCGACAGCGCGGTGTTCGGCACTTCGACCAGTCGGTTGCTTCGCCCCGATCTGCTGGACACGGAGTTTGGCGGCCGCTTCGCCAACCTAGCGATGAACGCGGCGACGCCGTATGAGCAGGCGCGCCTGATGCAGGTCTTCCGATCGGCGCACCTTGCCGCACGCACGATCGTTGTCGGGCTTGATCTCAGCTACTGTGCCACCGGCAATTCAGAGCAATTGCTGACCCCCCGCGCCTTCCCGACATGGCTGTACGAGGACAACGCCCCTTGGCGCGGTTACCGGGAGATGTTCAATCTGTTTGCGGTGCAGGAGGCAGGCCAGCAGTTCGGCCTTTTGATTGGGCTCAAACGTCCCTTTTATAACAGCGATGGATACACCGATTTTCTGCCGCCGGATGGCGACTACGATCCTGCGCGCGTAGCCAAACATATGCAGCTGTCCGGTATATTGATCCCGTCGGGTGCCCGGGACGGTGATCCGGCGGATTGGCGTTATCCGGCGATCGAAAGGCTGGACACTGTGATTGCCCCCTTCGCCGACAGTACCCGCAAGATCCTGTACCTCGTTCCGTACAGCCGGCAGATCATGCCCGCGCCCAACTCATCCGGCGATGTGGTATGGCAGGAATGCAAGCGGCGCGTAGTGGTTCTCGCGGACCGCACACCGAATACCTTGGTGCTTGATTTTATGCGGCCCACTCCCATTACCGATGCGGTGAACAACTACTGGGATGGGTTGCATTATCGTCACGAAATCGCCGACCGCGTCGTGCGCGATCTGGCCGCCGCTGAGCAGGGGGCAGCATCGCCTGACTATGCGCGGCTGGCCGAGAACAGGCTGTCTGCCAGTTTGCTGAACAAAGGAACTGCTGCGATCAGGTCCGGTGTCCGCGCCTTCTCGGTTGGCGTATGCGCCTCGCCTATGTCGCCTGGTCCCAGCACGACGCATGGTGCGATAGCCTGCAGTTCCGAGGCGTCCGTCCCATAGGGCGCGGTACTCGCCGGCTTACCGGACAGCGCGACACAATGCCGTATCAATGGATGATCCGGCGCAAGCTCAGGCGGGAACCCTTCGCGTGCCTCGCTGACCGCAATGCCAAACCGCCGTGCGGCGTCATATACCGCTGTCACTACAGGGGTTGGATCGATCTTGGCCGAGTAGCGGAACTTGATCCGTGCCGTCGCCTTGGGGACGGTCACGTTCATGGCCGCGCCATGGTTGTCGAGCACAAGATTGAAATCGCTGAACGGAGGATCGTAGTCCGAGTCCTGCAGGTTAGTATCGCTGCGCAACCGCTCGAACACGGCTTTCATTTCCACCAGGAATGGAACCAGGTCCCAGTTTGCATTGCGGCCCCGGCCGGTGCTGCTGTGCGCCTGCACGCCGGTCGCCACGCAGGTGAAGGCGATGTGGCTGCGATGGCCGCGCACCGGGGCGAGCCCGGTGGGCTCGGCGACGATGATAGCCGTGGGCTTCACGCGCCGCACCAGCTCTGAACGCTCGGCGATCAGGCGCGCTCCCTGTTTCGTCGTCTCTTCGTCCGTGGTGATCAGCAGCGTGATGGGCACCGTCGTGGGCAGTGGCCGGGCCGCTGCAATAATAGCGGCCACCGGGCCCTTCATGTCGGTGCTGCCGAGCCCATGTAGTGTGCCGTCGGGGTCGAGCTGCGCAGACCAGGGGTCTGTCTGCCAGCCAGTGTCGGGCACCGTATCCATGTGACCTGAGAGCGCAATGCCGCCTGCGGGGCCACGATGTGCGACCAGTGCGCGCTTCGCCACGCCCGTGGCGTCGGTGTAGTCAATTCGCTCGACGTCAAATCCGTTCAGCGCCGTCTCGACGCGATCGGCTATCGGCAAGTTCGAAACGAAGCTCCGGCTGTCGATCCGTATAAGATCCCGCGCCAGGGCCACAATGTCCGTCTCTGTGTTGTTCATGCAATCCCTGTGTTTTTGGCAAGCAAGGTAGTTTCAAAGCGAAGGGGTCTGCCATGCAATATTTGCGTGCCGCCCCGCTTCCATGAAGTCCCGTTCGTAGACGTAACGGTAACCTTGCCAAACGATATTGCCGCCCGACCGCAGTAGACATGGAATGAGTTTATGCGCAAGGGACTGAAAGGATCTGATCTCTCTGTCGAGGTGGATCCGTCACCGGAGCATGAGCTTTACCTCCAACACTTGGCGCAACGTCAGCGCGGCCAGATGCGGTTGAAACTGAGTGCAGGCCAGGTCGACGAGATGGTGCGCCAGTTTATGAATTCGCACGGGGGCGCCACGGTGTGCCCTCCGGCCTATGCGTGCAAATCGCGCCAGTATCATCTGGGCTGATGCCCTCATTTGAGAGACCGGTCAGAAGCATACTGGAGCGGTCGAAGGGGCGCGAGGCTATGGGGCGTTACGGGTGCTTCGTCAGAGAGACGAGGTAGTCGCGCTCTCGCAAATGGCCTCATGCGATAGAGTGGTATCCTGCCAGATCTCGAAGCTGTGCACTCGGTTTGCGTCAGGGTTTCTGCAACTTACATAGAAACCTCGACGATGGCCGCATTCAGATCGAGGGAACTCCGCGCCAATGACGGTGCTCTTACTATCGAGCAGCGCATGCCCTCCAGGCGATCCGTTGCCACGGAAACTTACCGGGGGCTGTGGTGCAATGTGCTAATCCGTGCGGCGATACTGTAGGCGGCGGGCGAGCCAGCATCCGACCGTGACCCCGCAGACCTCACCGGCGGCATTGCGCTGGAATGCCAATGTCCAATCGCCTGGTGGGGTATGGTCCAGTGCACGCGGGCAGGGCAGCGTCCAGACGTCGCCGCCGACCGGATCCATCAATTCCATCCGGCCCTGTCTCAGGAAACCGGAGAAGGCACCGTACAGCGCACCACCCGCATCGACGACCGTCAGTTCGGCGCCCAATTCGTCGCAATGAAAACGACCGGCAACGTCCAGAGCAGGCACGCTATCGCAGGCAAGCAGAAGGGCAGAATGGTTCTCATTCGGGCGGTCCATCCATAGCCCGTCATCGACTGGCCTCAATCGCACCCCGGGGCCACTCGCACCGCCATCTGGCTGTAGTTCCAGCAGGTCGGGATGATGACCGTAGCGCAACCGCATTTTGTCTTGCGCCAGATCGACACGGACGGCCAGCCGACCCTCCGGCTCGATATACGAGCCGCACCAGGCAACTTTGGGTTGAGTTGCTGCGACAAGTTCAGGTCGCTCATCGAGCAGCGCACCGAGGATCTCCAGCGCAGCGTCATGCGTGTCAGCCATGTGGTTGAACATCACCACGACCGAGATCCGTTCGGATGGCACGTAGAGGCGATGGCAGCGCCACCCTCGCAATGCGCCGCCATGCCCGGTGACCGATCGCCCAAATTCAATGGCGCGGCTCAGGCCGAAGCCATAGGACGCAGCGGCACCGTCGACGAAAGTGACGGGTGATGACAGCCGCGAATATAGCGCCTCGGGTTCGTCGCGCGTTGCATCGATGCAGCGTTCCCAGGCGATCATGTCATCGAGACTGGCGCCCAGACCAGCATCACCAGTCCAGATGATCCGATTCTCGGCGGCGCGAAAGCCGCTGGCAGGTGTACCTTCGTAGCCCTCGGTGCCATCGGGCATGGCGCGTGTATCGGCGACCAACAGCGCACTCTCCATTCCGGCGCAGTCGAACACGCGGGCGCGGAGCAGTTCAGCGAAGCTGCGGCCGCTGCGCTCCTGCATGATATCCGACAGCAGACGGAAGTTCTGGTTTACGTAGGAAAAGCGGGTGCCGGGGGTGAACTGCAGCGTCTTCGTGCCGCCGATCACACATGCGGCCTCGCTGTCGCCGAACGGGGCCTCTGCCGGCGAGCCGTGCAGCATGGCAACGGCCCAGTAGTCGCGCAGTCCGGATTGGTTATGGCAGAGGTGCAGCGCACCGGGCGCCGGTTGCTGCAATAAAGGGAGGCGCGCCCGCACGTCGTCATCCAGCACGGACGGGTCGGGGAAGCTGTCGAGCACCACGGCGCAGGTGAACTGCTTGGTGATGGAGCACATGCGGAACAGCGTGCGCGGAGTGAAGGGGATGCGCCTCTCGGCATTGGCCCAGCCCCATGTATGGCGGACCAGCACCTCGCCCTTTCGCAGCACGGCGACCGCGCCACCGGGTCCGGCGTAGGAGCGTGGCAACGCCTCGATGGCGCGATCCAGGCGGGTGCTTGTCATGCGCCGCACTCTCGTATCGCGAATGTGCCTGGTAAAGGCCGCGACGACGTGGCGGCCGGAAACAGAGCGCCGAACAGCGCGTTATCCGCGCATGAGCACAAATCGCAATACCCCCGAGGGACCAGAGACGCATGGCAATGCTCGGAAGGACCCTGATGAATGGGTCACTGGCGACGAAACTATGACCGGCGCCCAAGCTTCATATTTGAAAACACTCTGCGAAGAGGCGGGCGAGCCGTTCGATCCAGGCCTCACCAAGGCGGAGGCCTCGAAGCGCATCGACGAGTTGCAGGCGAAGACGGGGCGCGGCCGGGACCACTGAAGGCCCGCGTGCCAGACCATTCCTTGCGCAGCGGAGGAGGCGCAGACTGCGCCAATGGACCCGAGCTACCTCGACCCGCGCACCGGCGAGACCTTCCCGCTAGACCAGCCGCGCTGGTGCGGGACCGGCCGTGCGCCGTTGCTGCTGACGTCGTTGCCCGGCATCACACGCGCAGAGATCGATACCGCCACGCGCAGCCTGTGGCGTTACCGGATGGCGCTGCCGATGCAGGTGGATGATCCCATCAGCATGGACGAAGGATGCACGCCGCTGATCCGCCGCAGCCTGGACGGCGCGCCCGTGCTGCTGAAATGCGAGTGGTTCATGCCGACCGGCAGCTTCAAGGACCGCGGCGCCAGCGTGATGCTGTCGTTGCTGCGCACACAGGGCGTACGAGCAGTGCTAGAGGATAGTTCCGGCAATGGCGGAGCCGCGGTTGCGGCCTATGCCGCCGCGGGCGGCCTGCAGGCAACGATCATGGCGCCCGCCTCGACCAGCCCGGCAAAGACTGTGCAGATGCGCGCACATGGTGCCATTGTGGAGCTGATTCCTGGCACGCGCCAGGACACCGCCGATGCAGCGATACGGCGTTCTGAGACCGTCTTCTACGCCAGTCACAACTGGCACCCGTTCTTCCTGCACGGCACCAAGACGCTGGCATATGAGCTGTGGGAAGATCTCGGTTTCCGCGTGCCGGACAATGTCATCACGCCGTGTGGCGCGGGCTCCAACGTGCTGGGCTGCCAGATCGGTTTTTCCGAGCTGCTGCGCTCCGGCGAGATCGAGCTCTTGCCGCGCATTTTTGCAGCTCAGCCGGCCAACTGCGGCCCGATCGCGGCAGCGTTTCTCGCTGGTGAGGACAGAGCCGTTGCAACCGAGGTTAAGGCCGACGATCGCCGAAGGCACGGCAATCGCGCAGCCGATCCGACTTGCCGAGGTGTTGGGCACGCTGCGGGAAACTCGTGGCGGGGCAGTTATGCTGAGCGAAGAGGAGATTGCAGCGGCAACGCTGGAGCTTGCGGGTATGGGCATTTATGTCGAGCCAACATCGGCGCAGGCTGTCGCGGCGTTTCGCAAACTGTTGGCGGCCGGCACGATAACCCCCGACCAGACGACAGTGCTGGTGCTGACGGGCAGTGGTCTTAAGGCCACGCCGCGCATCGCCGAACTTCTTGGGGTGGCACTGTGAGACCTCGCATCGCACTGCTTGGCTTCTCGATCGAATGCAACCGCTTTGCCCCTGTTGCGACGGAGCAGGATTTCGTTGCACGGACCCTGATGCGTGGCGAAGCCATGCTGGCGGATGCGCGCTCGGCTGCGCCGCATATGCTGGGCGAGCTGCCTGGCTTCATCGCCGACATGGATGCTGAGGGGAATGGGAACCGGTGCCGATCCTGCTCGCGATGGCCGAGCCGAATGGACCGGTCGACCAGGCATTCTTCGATTGCCTGATGGCCGAATGGGAGAGCGGGATTGCGCCATGCCGGCCGGCTCGACGGCGTCTATTGTGTGCTGCACGGCGCCGGTCTGACCACAGCAGACCATGACCCCGAGGGAACGCTGCTCTCGCTGGTGCGCCGCATTGTGGGTCCAGACACACCGGTGGTCGCCAGCTACGACCTGCACGCCAATGTGTCCGAGGCGAATGTCGCGCTGGTCAACGCTTACGTCGGCTATCGCACCAATCCGCATCTCGATATGCGCGAGCGGGGTGCGGAATCAGCGCAGTTGCTGCGGCGCCTCATCTCGGGCACGCGCGACCTATCTTGCACGTATTCGATTGCCGATCGTGCCTCCCACAGTAACCATGCTGACCGGCAAGGATGCGCACGAGCGGCCGTACGGCGAGTTGATCGATCTTGGCCAGCGTCGCATGCGGGAGCCACCCTTTGCCGGCCGCGTGCTCAATGTCTCGGTGATGGGCGGGTTTGCTTATGCGGACACGCCGTTCAATGGGTTGACCGCGGTGGTGACGGCAACCGATGTGGAGGCGGCCCAGGCGCTGGCACAGGAGATCGCCGAGGCAGGGTGGGCGAGGCGTGACCGCTTCCACGCCATACTCACCTCGATCGAGGACGCTGTGCGGCGTGCGAAAGCTACAGAAGACATTGCGGCGCCCGCGCTGATTTTCGCCGATGTGGCGGACAATCCTGGCGGCGGTGGTCGCGGCAACACGATGTGGATCTTGGAGGCTTTCCATCAGGCCGGTGTGCGCAACGCGCTGGTCGGGGTCATTCACGACCCGCCGCTGGCGGAGGAGGCGCACCGGAACGGGGAAGGTGCTCACTTCACTGCGCGGTTCAATCGGGGCGGTGGCGATGAGTTCGCGAAGCCATTTGCCACTGCTGCGGTGGTCCGCCGCCTGCACGATGGCACCATGCGCGGCCGGCGTGGGATCTACGCCAACAACACGCTGGGGCTGGGTCCATGCGCGGCTTTGCAATTGGACGGCATCACCGTGGTTGTTATTTCGAACCGGATGCAGTGCGCGGATCCGGTCTTTTTCGAAGCTTTCGGCCTCGACATCGCGGCGGCACGAGTTGTGGTGGTGAAGTCGCGCGGACACTTCCGCGGTGGCTTCGACGAGTTCTTCCGACATGAGCAGGTGGTCGAGGTCGATGCGCCAGGTCTGACCAGTCCGGTCCTTTCGCGTTTTCCCTGGCAGCACATGCCGCGGCCGGTCCTGCCGATCGATCCGTCGGCGGAGTGGCCGCCGTGAGACTGGCCGACCTCCCGACCCCATGCCTGGTGCTGGATCGCAACATCCTGCAGCGTAACATCGATACCATGGTGCAGCGCCTCGAACGGCATCGCGTGCCGCTGCGACCGCACATGAAGACCGCCAAGTCGATCGACGTGGCACGGCTGGCGACCGCCGGGCAACCGGGGGGCATCACCGTCTCGACGCTCGCTGAAGCCGAGTATTTTGCCGGTCACGGCATGACCGACATCCTCTACGCGGTCGGCATCACGCCGCAGAAGCTGGACAAGGTAGCGAAGCTCAATGGCGCCGGTGCTGCGGTCATCGTGCTGACCGACGACCTCGACGTCGCGGCGGCAATTGCGGCGCATCCTTGCCCGCCACGCACACTGATCGAAATCGATACCGGCGAGGGACGCGGCGGCATTGCGCCGGACGACGACCTACTGCTGGCCGTGGCAGCACGGCTGGGACCTTGTCTTGCCGGCGTGATGACGCACGCGGGGCATTCGTATGCGGGCCGCAGCATCGAGGCGATCACCCAGATCGCCGAGGCAGAACGTGCCGGGGTCGTGCGCGCTGCCGAAGGCCTGCGCGCTGCGGGGCATGCCGCGCCGGTCGTGTCGATGGGCAGTTCGCCGACCGTCCGGCACGCAGCTTGCCTCGACGGCATCACCGAGGTGCGAGCTGGGGTCTACATGTTCGGTGACCTGTTCCAGGCGGAGATCGGGACACACGAACTGGACTCGGTCGCATTAACTGTCCTGACCAGTGTGATCGGCCGGCGCCCAGGCCGTCTGCTGGTCGACGCCGGGGGCCTCGCGCTGTCCAAGGATCGCAGCACCGCGGACGCACCACGGGATTACGGCTTCGGTCTGGTGCTGGACGTTGCGGGCGAACGGAGCTTCGGCGATGCCGTCGTGCGGCGCGCCTACCAGGAGCACGGCGTGCTGGAGGCAGATCCGACCTATCCGCTCGATGTCTCAGTCGGTGCCAAGCTGCGTATTGCACCCAACCACACCTGCATGACCGCCGCCGCGCATGATCGCTATTTTGTGGTGGCGGGGACCGATGAAGTTGTGGCGATCTGGCCGCGTGTGAATGGTTGGTAGGCGTTTGAAGAACGACTACACTCCTGCTCGGAAAGCAGCATCGGTTCGACAAAGGGGTTTGTGTCTTCCTCAACACTGATCCCAACGAATGGGGGTCCCACCCCGGGTCCTCAACGCCGGTTTCACCAGGCTTGGCCCTGGTGGGTTTCGTTGGGCTTTGTCTTCTGGTCGGCGCAGCAGATGGTTCGCTGATCGCCGGTACGTGGCGCGGATGGTATGCGTCTCTGCTGCGGCCGCCTGGGACCCCGCCCAACTGGGTGTTCGGTCCGATGTGGACGGCGCTCTACGTCATGATCGGCATTGCCGGCTGGCTGGTCTGGCGCCGCACGACATCCACACGACCGCTCCGGCTATGGGGCTGGCAACTGGCCGCCAATGCCTGCTGGACCCCCGCATTCTTTGCCTTGCGCAGTCCGCCGCTGGCGCTTGCCGTCTGTCTCGTGCTGCTGGTCCTGATCGTGCTGACTATGCTGACGTTCAGGCGCGTGCGGCGCATCGCAGCCTGGCTGATGGTGCCGTATCTCGGCTGGAGTTGCTACGCGACCTATCTTACCGCCGGGTTCTGGTGGCTGAATCCGCCTTGAGCTAGAATCTCCGCATGAGAACTGGATTCGCTGCAGCATTGGCGTTCGGTTTGGCGTTGGGCGCGTCGTTGCCCGCCCAGGCGCAGATGTTCAATCAGGTCGGCAAGAGTGGCAAGCCGCAGCAACCGTCCGCCTCTGTTGCGCCGCCACCGGCGCTGCCGGGCGCTGGGTCGAGCAGTGCTCCGGCGCCGTTGACCCGCGTCCCGACCGATATGGAGCCGAACGAAGCACTATTCGATTCGATCAATCGCGGCGATATCGCAACGGCACGTGACGCGATCAGCCGCGGCGCCGACCTGCACGCGCGCAGCATTCTCGGGATGACACCACTCGAGCTGTCGATTGACTTGGGACGCAACGACATCTCGTTCATGCTGTTGTCGATGCGGGCGGCGGACGACAGCCGGTCGGCGCAGTCGCAGCGTGCCTCCGGCGTGAAGGACGACGCAAAGCGTCCGATGCGCCAAGCAAAGAAAGCGGCGCCGCCGCGCCCGGTGGCGCCTTCCCCGGCCGCGCAGCAGACCGCGCGGCTTTTCAGCGGGGACGGCGGAACGCCAAACCCGAATGCCGGGTTCCTGGGGTTCGACTCCGGTCGCCGATAAATCCTGTTGTGATGTCGGTTGCTAACGCGTCTGCGACTGGCGCTGTTCCAGTGGCGCCCGCATATCTTATCCGGCTTCGGCAAATTGTGGAGGAACATTTCATGATCGAGCAAGACATTCGGCGGAATGCCCAGGAAACCGCTTTGTCGATGATCAAGCTGCACGGACTGCGGGCCCAGGCGGTGGCGCAGGAGCGGGCGGCTGAACTGCGTCAACAGGGCGACACGGCGGGTTATGATCTGTGGCAGCAGGTCTATGCGGCAATCTGCGAACTGCGGCGGACTGCGCCGGCGATGGCGAGAGCACAAACATAGACCGGTGCCCGCCTTCGGGGACACGGTGGCTGGGGCGGGAGGATTCGAACCTCCGGTGGCGGAACCAAAATCCGCTGCCTTACCCCTTGGCTACGCCCCATCTGACGTCTGAATAGGTCTCGCAACAGGCTTGGTAAAGTCTCACTCCTGCCGCAGGGGCCCTGCCCAGCGCCACCAACGCCGCTCCGGCAGCGCCACTGCGGCCTGGCACGCCGTTTCTGCATTAATATAGAGCCCGAAGCAGGAGGCGCCCGACCCGCTCATGCGTGCGAGGAGGCAGCCGGGCGTTGCTTCCAGAGCCGCCAGCACGACGCCGATCAATGGTTGCAGGTGGATTGCCGCGGGTTGCAGGTCGTTTCGCAGCTCGCCTAGGTAAGCCGCCATGGCAGAAACGTTGGCCCACCCGGGTGGCAACACCGCTTGTGGCGACCAAGGACCCTGGCGCTCACGGAACACCTCGGCGGTCGCGACGGCGACCCCGGGATTAACCAGCAGCAGGCCGCCGGTGGGCAACGCGGGTGCCGGCTCCAGGCGCTCGCCGATCCCACCCATCCGTGCTGGCTGGCCGGCGAGGCAAACCGGCACATCGGCACCGAGTTGTGCCGCCAGTTGAAAAAGCGAGTCGGCGTCCGGAAGTCGCCACAGGCGACACAGCAGCCGCAGCGCCGCGGCAGCGTCCGCGGAGCCGCCGCCAATTCCGGAGGCCACGGGCAATCGCTTGTCCAATGTCAGCGCCGCACCCGCGGCCACACCAGCCGCCGATGCCAGAGACCGGCCAGCACGCAGCACCAGGTTGTCTGGCTCGGCGGCAAGCTCGGTGGCAAATGGACCGCACACCCGGAGCGACAGCGTATTCGCCGAGACGCCGCTCAGGGTATCGCCAATGCCGGCAAAAATAACCAGGCTGTCCAACAGGTGATAACCGTCGTCCCGGCGACCGATGACGTGCAGGTATAGATTGACCTTGGCCGGCGCCGCTTCGCTCAGGCGTTGAGGCACACAGACTACTGGCCGCTGACCACGGTCGACGATTGGCCACCTTGCAGCTTTGCCTCGAGTTTGGCCGCGTCATCAGGTTCCGGATGGAAGATCAGAGCGCGCCGCCATTGGTAGGTCGCCTCCAGCTTGCGCCCAGCCGACCAGTAGGCGTCGCCCAGATGACCGTTGATGGACGCATCTTCAGGCTCCAACTCGACCGCGCGCTCGAGCGTCTTGACCGCCTCCACTGTAGAACCCTGGCGAAGCATGACCCAGCCCAGGCTATCGACAATTGCGCCATCATTCGGACGGCGCTGGACCGCCTTCTCGATCAAGTCGCGTGCCTGCACCAGGTTGCGGCCCATGTCAGCCCAGGAGTAGCCCAGGTAGTTGAGCACGAAGGGTTCGTCCGGTGAGAGCGCCAGAGCTCGCTTGAAGTCGGCCTCGGCTTTCGGCCATTGCCGCGACCGTTCGTAGCAGATGCCGCGATCATAGTAGGCCAGCCAGTCGCCCGACTTCGGCGTCTTGATCCGCTCGATCGCATGGTCATACAGAACGGCGGCCTCGGCGAACCTATTCTTGCTGCGCAGGATATCGCCCTCACGCAGCAGCGGGACCGGACTGTCCGGGAAATCCCGAGCGATACGGTGCAGGTCGTGGACCGCCTCTTCGGTACGACCGAGGCGGTCGTTAAGGCTGGCACGCTGCAGGCGGACAACCCCGATCAGAGGGTCGTCCGCCGCAATCGGGGTCAGCATCTGCAGCGCATTCTCTAAGTGACGCTGACCCTCCAGGGTCTCAGAGGCGAGCAACCGCGCCGCAGTGAAGTCGGGACGCAGGTCAAGTGCCAGCCGCAGCAGCAGCATGGCAAAGTCGCTGGAATTCTGTGCGCGCAATGCTGCGGCGAGAGCAAGATAGGCCTCAGCGATCCCGTCCTGCGGACGCGGCACGGCCGGGATTATGCTGGCTGCTGCCAACGGCTTCACGGCGAGGCTCATATCCGGCGCGCTCGCTGCCAGGGCTCCCAGGACCAGCTGGGCCTCCGCCGGATGGCCCTGTCGCGCCGCGGCGCTAGCCAGAATTTGCGCCAACCGCAGGTTGGTGCCACCGAACTCATTCTCGGCCTGGCGATAGAGCTTGCCTGCTTCCACGCTGCGTCCGCCCTGATCGGCAATCAGCGCGGCATGCAGTGCGTACACACCACGGAACCGCTGGCCATCTATAGAGGGTCGCAGTGTCGTCAGCGCCGCCTCCGTGCGGCCATCGCCCTGCTGCGCCCATGCAATCAGCAGTGGCTGTAAGAGTTGCGCCAGCCCCTGATGAGGAAGCGCGCGAAACCTCTGTTCCGCCGCCTGCCAATGGCCGGCGAGCACGTCCGACTGCCCCAGGAGCAATTGCGCCGCCTGGCTGTCAGGCAGTTGGCGGGCAAGCTGCAAAGCCTCTGTCCGGCCAGCGATCATGCTGGCAATGAACGCCTGCTGCAGCAATTCCGGATCGTCGGGCCGTGCCGCCAGCGCGGTGAGAAACTGCGTCGATGCCGTTTGCGCATCGGCCTGCCCCAGCGCGAACCGGCCGGTCAGAAAATCGGCGAACACCCCGGAGGGCGCGTCACCCGCGGTGTGCGCAGCGACATGCGGCGGGGAGGGGTCCGCCGCTGCGCACGCTGACAGCAGGGCGAGAGCAAGAAGGAATGTGCGACGCACTCTGCGTGTATGCTGCATCTGCACAATTTACCCGATGTGGGCGTCAGAGTCATGCAGATTTGATGCAACAAACAGTACCGAGGCGCGTTTACACCGAGTCACATCCCGCCGGGATAGTTAGGTCCCCCGCCACCTTCCGGCGTCTCCCAGTTGATATTCTGTGTGGGGTCCTTGATGTCGCAGGTCTTGCAGTGCACGCAGTTCTGCGCGTTGATCTGGAGCTGCGGAGTACCTTCGTCGGCACCGACGATCTCATATACACCCGCCGGGCAATAGCGCACTTCCGGGCTGCGGAATCGCTGCCAGTTGAGCGTGACCGCCACGTCCGGGTCGGCCAGCCGAAGATGCGCCGGCTGGTTCTCCTCGTGGTTGGTGTTGCTGATGAATACCGACGATAGCTTGTCGAAGGTCAGCACGCCATCGGCGCGTGGATATTCGATCCTTGGCGCGGTAGACGCGTCAAGCAAGGTTTCATTGTCCGGATGCGGATGATGGAACGTCCATGGCGCCTTGCCGCGCAATACATACGTATCCACAGCGGAATAGGCCAATCCACCCCACAGGCCGAATTTGGCAAAGGATGGGCGCACGTTGCGGACCAGCGAGAGCTCCTGCCAGACCCAGCTCTCACGTAACAAGGTTTCGTAGCGGGATAGATCATTCCCACCACCCTCGCCGAGCGCCGCGGCAACCACCTCGGCAGCTAACATCCCGGACTTCATGGACGTGTGCGTGCCCTTGATCTTCGGCACATTCACGAAGCCCGCCGCGTCGCCGATCAATGCACCGCCAGGAAATACTAGGCGCGGGATGGATTGCAGTCCCCCCTCATTCAGCGCCCGTGCGCCGTAGCTGATGCGCCGGCCGCCCTCGAAATGCTTGCGCATCTCGGGATGAGTCTTGAACCGCTGCATCTCGTCAAACGGGGACAGCCATGGATTGCGGTAATCGAGCCCGATGACGAAGCCATAGGAGACGAGATTGTCACCGAAATGGTAGAGAAAGGACCCACCATAGGTTTTGCGATCAAGCGGCCAACCGACTGTATGTTCCACCAGCCCCCGCCGATGGTTTTCCGTGGGTATTTCCCACAGTTCTTTGATGCCGATGGCATAAGTCTGCGGCTCATGGCCGTCACGCAAAGCGTAGCGTTTGATCAACTGCTTGGACAGTGAGCCACGGCAGCCTTCGGCGAACAGCGTATATCGTGCACGCAACTCCATGCCGCGCTGGAAGTTGTCGGTCGGATCGCCGTCCTTGCCGATCCCCATATCGCCGGTGGCAACGCCGGCCACGCGGCCATCCTCCTCGAGAACTTCGGCAGCAGAGAAGCCAGGGTAGATTTCCACCCCCATAGCCTCGGCCTGCTGTCCGAGCCAGCGGCAGACATTGCCAAGCGAAACGATGTAGTTCCCCTGGTTGTGCATTTGCGGCGGCGTCGGCAGGCGAAAGGTGCGTGTCGCGGTCAGGTAAAGGAAGCGATCATCCGCGGCCGGCGTCTCCAGCGGGGCGCCCTTGTCACGCCAGTCAGGGATCAATTCGTTGAGCGCGCGGGGCTCTAGCACGGCGCCGGACAGGATGTGCGCGCCGATCTCGCTGCCCTTCTCCACCAGGCAGACGGACGCGTCGGGCGCGAGCTGCTTCAACCGGATCGCGGCGGCGAGACCCGATGGGCCGCCGCCCACAATCACCACGTCGAATTCCATTGCCTCCCTTGGGGGCAACTCTTCTGCCATCACGCGTCTCCGGAACTATCGCGCTGATCGAAGGAGCGACCGGCACCGCCAAGGCGATTTGGCGAGGCGCAGTGACACCTACTGGCGCTGCACAAGCTCGATCATGTAGCCGTCTGGGTCTTTGACGAAGGCAATGATCGTGGTGCCGAACTTCACCGGTCCAGGTGGTCGCGTCACCGTGCCGCCAGCCTTCGTCGCGATGTCACACGCCGCCGCGACATCCGGCACGCCGACGGCGAAATGGCCGAAGGCGCCGCCCATTTCGTATTTCTCGACACCGTAATTGTAGGTGAGTTCGATCGCGGTGTTGCTGTCCTCGTCGCCGTAGCCGACGAAGGCGAGGGTGTACTTGCCGTCTGGCACGTCGCGACGGCGCAGCTCCTTCATGCCGAAGGCCTTGCTGTAGAAGTCGATGCTGCGCTGCAGGTCGCCGACACGTATCATAGTGTGCAGAAACTGGCTCATGTGTTCTCTCCCCTCAGCTCATCCGGACCGAGGCCCAGCAGAAACAATCCAGCCGCGTCTGCCGCGGCAATCGTGGCCTCTCGCTCCGCCAGAATGGTCCCGTCAGCCTCGAATGCAATACCACGCAAGTTCGCGCCCGCGGCCCCCGCGACAGTAGCGGGTCCGATCGTCGGCAGGTCAGCGCGTCGATCCTGTCCGGGCTTGACCAGCTTCACCAACACGCCGCCTGGGCCCTCGCGTGCGAGACCGGCGCACCGAGCCAGCATGGCGTCGGTGCCTTCGGCCGCTTCAACCGCCAGAACGATGCCCTGCTGCACCACGCAACCTTGACCGACATCGACCGCGCCCAATGCGCAAGCTGTGACGATCCCGCGCCGGATATCCGCCAGGGCCAGTGCGTCCGGCTTGGTGCGCGTCAACAGGCCAGCGCGTGCACTTGCCTCGTTCAGCACCTCGTGTGCACCGAGCACACGGAAGCCCTCCTCGCTCAGCACCTTCACCACGGCTCCCAGCAATCCGTCATCGCCTGCGAAGGCAGCGCGCCCGATGCGGGCGAGGATGCGGGTGCCTTCAGTATCAGGACGCAGGTCGAGCAGCGACGGCCGCCGGACCGGACCAATCAGCACCAGGTCGTGGCATGCGTTGGCACGCAACGCAGCAATAATTCGGCCTGCGGCGCCAATGCGGATCACCTCGTGCGGCCAGGGTGCCAGGACGGTGGGATCGGCAAAGCCCTCCAGGCCGACCAGAAAGACCTGGCGTCCTGCCGCATGTGCGGCGGCGGCGACCTGCCCGGGCAGCCGGCCGCCGCCGGCAAGAATCCCTAACGGCCGGCTCACTCCGCGCGGATCAGACCGCGATGGCCGGGTGCGTCGATGAACTCCAACACCTCCGCTACCAGCGGCTCGCCGCCATAGCGTTTGCGTGCGGTGGCAAGGCGCTGCGCAAACACCCCGTCGCGGCGGAACAGATCGCGGAAGGCACTGTGCAGCAGCTGGATCTGCGCCTTATCGAAGCCACGCCGCTTCAACCCGATGACATTCAGCCCGACCAACCGTGCCCGATTGCCGATCACGCTGCCGAACGGGATCACGTCAGCCTCGACGCCGGATACACCACCGATCATTGCCGCGCGACCTATACGCACGAACTGATGGATCGCCGCCGCCCCCCCGATCACCGCATGGTCGGCGATGGAGACATGCCCACCCATCACCGCGTTGTTCGCGACGATCACGTGGTCGCCCAGAGTGCAGTCATGGGCGACGTGAGCGACTGCCATCAGCAGGCAGTCGGAGCCGACCCGAGTGATACCTTTGCCGGTGACGGTGCCACGATGGATCGTGCAGTGCTCGCGCACCTGGGTGCGGGCGCCGATTTCGCATCGTGTCGGCTGGCCGGCGTATTTCAGGTCCTGTGGCGCCATGCCGACGGTGCAGAACGGGTAGAGCACCACATCCTCGCCGATCCGGGTGTTGCCATCGACCACAACATGCGAAACCAGTTCGGCGCCATCCTCGATCACGACGTCAGCGCCGACGGTGCAGTAGGGACCGATCCGCACGCCGCGCCCAAGCTCCGCGCCACGCGCAACGATTGCGGTGGGATGAATGACGGTCCGCGACGCTCGCAGGACAAGTGTATCAGGCATGGCATCCATTCTGGTGCGTCTCTCTTGCGGAACCAGCCTGGAGGCTAGGGCGCCACCGCCCCGCTACCAACTCAATCATTGTTGCCCTATATTTCGACTATATGCCTGTAACCGCTTGTTTCAGCGGTGATTCTGGCACGATTACGGCGAGATGTCGGGCGCCGCAGCGCGGTCCATGATCATTGCCGCGTAGGTCGCTTCTGCCACCGAGATCTCATCTACCCGGGCCACAGCATGGAACTTCCAGACATTGCCCCTATTTCGTTCCTTGCTGACATGGATCCGCAACTGATCCCCGGGCACGACGGGACGGCGAAATTTCGCCCCCTCGATGGACATGAAATAGACCACCTTGCCGGCAGCATCCGGACCCAGGGTCTCTACCACCAGCACCGCCGCGGTCTGCGCCATGCTTTCGATGATCAGCACGCCAGGCATCACCGGATGGTTCGGGAAATGCCCTGCGAAAAATGACTCGTTTGCCGAGACGTTCTTGATGCCCACGGCTGATTGATTGGGCACCACATCGACGACACGGTCGATCATCAGGAATGGGTAGCGATGCGGGATCGCATGCATGATCCGCGCGATATCGACCACGCTGCCAGTGGCGGAGGATGCTGCCTCAGTTGCGGGCAAATCCATGGCGATCAGTCCGTATCCGTCTCCGTCCCCGCAGCCCGTTTCGAACGCTTCGCGCTCGCCTCCCGCACCAGCCGCCGCAGCACGGCGACATGGCGAAAGAAGTCCCGCGCCGGCTGTGCCGGGCTGCCCACCACATCGGCGCCTTCCGGCACATCGGACATCACCCCGGCCTGCGCCCCAATCCGCGCCCGGCGTCCGATCCGGAGGTGGCCCGTCAAACCCGCCTGGCCAGCGACCATGACATGGTCATCCAGGATCGTGGAACCGGAAATGCCAGCCTGCGACACAATAACGCAACCGCGGCCGAGGCGGACGTTGTGCCCGATCTGCACGAGGTTGTCGAGGCGCGAGCCGGCACCAATGCGCGTATCGTGCAGCGAACCACGATCGATCGCGCTGTTGGCGCCGACCTCGACATCATCTTCCAGAATGACGCGGCCGAGCTGCGGGACGCTCAGGAAAGCTCCATTGTCCATCGTTAACCCGAACCCATCCTGACCGATGCGCGCTCCGGGATAGACCACCACGCGATCGCCGAGCAGCGCGTGGCTGAGCGAAACATGCGCGCCGATGCGGCAATCGGCGCCCAGCATGACGCCCTCGCCAACGACGGCGTAAGGGCCGATCCGACACCGCGGGCCGATTTCGGCGTAGGAACCAATGAGCGCGAAGGGACCGATTTCGGCGCTGGGTTCAATTCTGGCCTCAGCCGCAACCACGGCGGACGGATGCACCCCAGCCGCAATCGACGGCAGCGGACAAAACAGCGCAGCCACGCGAGCCCAAGCCGCATAAGGCTCATTCGCCGGGATTGGCATGGCGCGCGCCGGTACTTTCTCCATCAGCTCGGGATGTATGATGACTGCGCCGGCGGAGGTCTGCGACAACGCCGCGACATACTTGCGGTTGTCCAAAAAGCTGACCTCGTCCGGTCCGGCGGTCTGCAATGGCGCCACCCCGGTCAGCATCAGGTCCACCGGAGGGGCGGTCACCCCCGCGGCGGCGGCCACCGTCGCAAGGCTATGCGGCCCGCTTCGACGGAAGAACCGGGGATCTCCGGCGATCGGCGGCCAGTTCATTGCTCCACATCCGGCAGAGGATCACGGGTGGCGTTGCTGGGAGGAAGATGAGGTCGCAGCGGGTGGCTTGGCCGGTGGTTTGGCCGGGGCGGGGGTGCCGCCCGCGGGTGTTGGTGTGGTGCCACCCTGGGACTGCTGCGCCATCGCCATCGGCGATACGCCGTCCGGCGGGATTACCACGGACCCCAATATCTTGTTCAGGTCCTCCACCACGGCTGGCGTCATGTCGAAATCGCTGGTCGTGCCGAGAATTTGCGCCTTGTTCAGCACCAGGTTGATACCGCGGCTGACGGCAACCTGCTGGGTTACCATCTCGGTGGCGCGGTCGATCTGCGCCATCACATACTGGCTGGCTTCCTGAATGATCCGATTGCGTTCGCCGAATACCCGGCGCAACTCGGTGATCCGGTCCTGCAGCTCCTTCTCGCGGGTGCGGATCTGCTCGGGCGTGAGCTTGCCGCGCTCGTTGGCAAGTTGCTGCCCGAGGTCGCGCAAGGAGACTTGCTCCTTCTGCGCGTCCTCATTCAGTTTCTGTCGGCGGCCGACGAACTCTTTGTCCGCCTGCTGGAATGCGGTCGAGGCACGCATGACATCGGCAACCGAGAGCACGCCGACAATGGCGGCGGGCGGGGTGGGGCCTTTAGGCAATGGCGGCACCTCAGGTGGCGGCGGTAGCTGCATCTGCACCTGTTGCTGCGGCTGGGTCTCGGTGCCTGGGGGCGCCAATTCCGTGGCCAGGCCTGGTGCGAGGGTCTGCGGTTCTGATTGTGCCGAGGGTGCCGGCGCAGGGCGAGGCGCAGGTCTGGCCGGCGCCGTGCGTGGCTGGTTCGGCACGAACCATTGCTGGTTCTGCTGCGCTGCGGCAGGCGGGCTGTAGCTCGACAAGGCAACAGCCACCAGGGCGGACGCACGAAGAAGACGAGATGACAACACTAGAACCTCGTACCGAAACCGAATCGGAAGACCTGAGTCTGATCCTTTGGTTGCTTCACCACGAACGGAGTCAAGTCAACATTTAACAGACCGAACTGGGTATGCCAGGAAATGCCGACGCCGACGCCGACGCGAGGTGCCGACGATGTGGTGATAATGCAAGTGGGACAGAGATTGGGATTGACGAAACTCGATTGCGTCAGGCCGCCGACATCGACGAACGCACGACCAGATAAGCCGATATCCGCAGAGATCGGCAGTGGGTAGTGCAGTTCGGTGGACTGGGTCCAAATCAAGCGACCGCCGAGTGGGTCGCCGGTCACGATGTCGTGCGGACCGGCGCCGCCGATCTGGAACCCGCGCAGATTGTCACCGCCGAGAAAGAACCGGTCGATGATCTGCTCCTGGACGCCCTCATTCCAGAGGTAACCAAAGCCTGCAGTCATCGCGACGCCCCAGTCGCTGTTCCCGGTAAAGCGGTCGAGCGGAATGAAATACTGAGCGTTGACGTTGGTGCGGACGAACTGTGCATTGCCGCCAAGCCCCGCGACATCATTGCCTAATGAGACAAGGTAGCCGGTGTGCGGATCCACCTTGCTGTCGCGATGGTCGAGAGTCAGTGCCTGGCTGACCTGCGACAACAAGCTGTAGCCGCGCAACTGCTGGATGAAGAGACTGGCGTTCAGGGCGACGTTATAGACGGTTCGGCCGACCAACGTATAGCTCCAGACCTGGCGCAGATACTCATTGAAATCATAGCCGGCGCGTACGTCGAAGCCGACGCGCTTTTCGTCATAAGGCTCCGTTCCCAGGAAGTTGGTCTGGATCAGGAACAGATCGCCGCCCACAACAAGATTGCGGTCTAGGAAGTAAGGGTCGGTGATGGAAGCCGTGATCGAGCTGCGCTTTTGCGCCAGTACACCGTTGATTCCGGCACTAATACCGGTGCCGACGAGATTGCGCTCGCTTAGCCCGACATCAAGCAGCGCGCCGGCGTCGGTCGAATAGCCGCCACCCACGGTAAGTTCGCCGGTCGCCTTCTCCTCGATGTTGGCGGTGAGGATCGCCTTGTCGGGCGCAGATCCCGGTGAGGTCTGGATGGCGACATTGTTAAAATAATTCAGGTCCTGCAGACGCTGACGTGAACGTCGCACCGCTTCAGCATTGAAGGCGTCACCCTCTGCGAGGCGAAATTCTCGGCGTATCACCTTGTCCTTGGTTCGCGTGTTGCCGTTGATATCGATACGCTCGACGTAGACGCGTGGGCCTTCGCCAACCTCGAATACGAGATCGACCACTTTCTCACCCGGATGCCGGACGATATTCGGCTTTACCTCGACGAATGCATAGCCTCGGTTGTGGACAGCCAGCTCCATAGCATCAACGCTGCGGCCCACAGCGTCGCCGTCGTACCAGTCGCCTTCATCGAGCTGCAGGTCAGGGCGCAACTCGTCACCTTCCAGGTGCCGCAGATGCGAGTTGATAGTGATCTTGCCGACGCGATAGCGATCGCCTTCGCTGATGGTGAATGTGAGAAAGAAGCCTGACCGATCCGGCGCAAGCTCGGACTTTGCATCGACGATCTTGAAGTCAATGTAGCCGTTCTTGAGGTAGAAACGGCGCAGCAGCTCCTTGTCGAAGTTCAGCCGCTCCGGGTCGTACTCGTCGGAGGTAGAGAGGAAACGCCACCATCTCGAACTCACGGCTGTTGACGACCTCTGAGAGGCGGTCCTCGCTGAATTCGTAATTTCCGACGAAGATGATCTTGCTGATCAGGGTGACCGATCCGTCGTTGATCTGGTAGACTACATCGACACGGTTCTGATCGAGCCGGATGATCTGCGGGTCCACACGCGCGTTGTAGTAGCCGCGCTTGGCATAGAGATCGAGAATCTTCTGCCGGTCCTGCTCGGCCAACGCCGGAGTGAACACTGCGCGCGGCTTCAGCTGCATTTCCGGCCGAAGCTGGTCATCCGACAGCTTGTGATTGCCTTCAAAGGCGACCCTGTTGACCAGTGGATTTTCTGCGACGTGCACAACCAAGGTGTCGCCGTCGCGATCGAGACGCACGTCCTGGAACAGACCAGTGGCGTATAGGGTCTTCAGGCTGCGATCCAACCGGTCCGGGTCGAACGGATCGCCCGGTTGAACGAGCATGTAGGACAGAATCGTTCCGGTTTCGATTCTCTGATTGCCGTCGACCTTGATGGTGGCGATCGTTCCACCAGTTGCGGCGGGAGCGGCCGTGCGCGCGGGAGCGGCTGCCGGCCTTGGCACACGTGGAGTGCTGCCTTGGCCGAAGGCGAAACTGGCGAGAAGAAACGGCAAGATACAAACAGCGGCGAACCGCACGGCGCGGGTGCAAGTCAAGCAGCTTCCCTCCCAGACGCAGCGCCATACCGCGCCGAAACGAACCAGACCGCGAATCGGGTCGCGGAGGATACCGTCCGGGCCAATCGATTGCCAGCCGCCGGCTTGCGCACCCGCTGCAAGTCTCACAGGATGGGCACGACGGACAGAGGAGAAGTTGAATGTCGGCCGCGCTGCAGCTGCCCAAGACCAGCATGACGGACGCCGAGTGGCAGACCCGCTGTGAACTGGCGGCGCTGTATCACGTGGTGAATCATCTGGGCTGGACCGATCTGATCAACACCCACATGTCAGCGCGCATTCCGGATGAACCGGACAAGTTCCTGATCAATAATTACGGTGAGATGTTCGACGAGATCACCGCGTCGAGCTTGGTCAAGATGGACATGGACGGCAAGGTCTACAGCGAAGGCGGCAGGTTCAACAACGCCGGCTTCACCATCCATAGCGGCGTCTACAAAGCGCGTCCGGACGCCATGTGTGTGATGCACACGCACACCCGGGTCGGCGCAGGAGTTTCGATGCTGGCCAATGGACTGCGGCCGATCAGCCAGGATGCGCTGCAGGTTTACGACGATGTAGCGTATCACGATTATGGCGTTCCGGCCTCACCGGAGGAATGCGAGGCGCTTGGCCGCACCTGCCAGAAAGGCAGCCACGTGGTTCTGCTCAATCATGGCCTGCTGACGCTCGGACCGACCATCCATGGGACGCTGTTTCGGATGTACAGCCTGGAGCGGGCCTGCGAGCTGGAGTTGATCGCCCGCAGCCTCGGATCGCTGCCGGTGCAGATCAGCGACTTTGTCATCGGCAAGTCGGCCGAGCGGATGCAGAAGCGGCGCAATGCGCCGGAGTATGGCTTGGCGGAGTGGCGAGGGCTCGTGCGCACGATCGATCGCACAGGCGCCAACTACCGCTGCTAGGAGGATTGGGACCATGCCGTTCGATGCACTGCTGGCGCCGGCACGGCCAAGGCGGCTGGTCGATATCCTGGCGGACTGGCACATCACGCCGGTCTCACTCGAGGCCTTGGCAGAGCACAGGCAGGCGCAACTCGCGCGGTTCGCGCCGAGCTTCTGGCACCAGCACCAGACCTGGTTGCCAGTCGGGCTGATCGGCTCGGTCGTATGCATGGCATTGAGTGGCGGCAGCTCATCATGGTTGAGCCTGTTCTGGCTCAGCGTGATGACCCTGCTCATCGTGTTCGGGGTGTTCCGGGTCAGCGCGGGCGCCCGGTGGGAGGAACGTCTGGTCGCTTCCGAGGCTCTGATAGAGATGGGTGTTCCGCTCGGGATTGCGCGCCTCGCGCGTGATCTGCAGAGCGAGGCGGATGGATCAGAGTTGGTCCTTGGCGAGCTGCTGCAGGAGCAGGTGGTGCTCGATCCCTACCTGTTGCTGCGCTATCGCGGCGAGCGAGTCTGTCTTGGGATTTGGGACGGGCGACGCGTGATCGCCGCGGCGATGCCAAGCTTATAGCGCCAGTCGCATTGCGCCGCCGATCTCGCCGATGACGCCGCGGCGGAACGCCAGCACGCAGATCACGAAGATCGCGCCCTGCGTCACCGTCACCCACTGGCCGAACTGCGCCAGGTAGTTCTCCATCGTGGTGACCAGCACCGCGCCCATCACCGGACCGAACACCGTGCCCAGGCCGCCCAGCAGCGTCGTCAGCACCACCTCGCCTGATGTCGAGTAGTGCACGTCGGTCAGCGTGGCGATGCCGAACACCAGCGCCTTGGTGCCGCCGGCGACGCCCGCCAGCATGCAGGACAGCACGAACGCGATCAGCTTGTAGTCGTCGGTGCGATAGCCGAGCGAGGTGGCGCGCGGCTCGTTCTCGCGGATCGCCTTCAGCACCTGGCCGAACGGCGAGTGGATGATGCGGTGGATCAGCAGGAAGCCGCCGAGGAACACCGCCGCCACCAGCCAGTACATCGCCATGTCGTTGTCCAGCGATGATGACGCCGAACAGGTGGCCGCGCGGCACCTGCTGGATGCCGTCCTCGCCGCCGGTGAACGGCGCCTCGACGCAGAAGAAATACACCATCTGCGCCAGCGCCAGCGTGATCATGGCGAAGTAGATGCCGGAGCGGCGGATCGCCAGGTAGCCCAGGCACAGGCCCAGCACTGCGCCGGTCGCGCCGCCGAGGATGATCGCGATCGGCTGCATCGACATGCCAGAACTTCATGGTCCAGGCGGCGATGTAGCTGCCCATGCCGAAGAACGCCGCGTGGCCGAACGACAGCAGCCCGACATAGCCGATCATCAGGTTGAACGCGCAGGCGAACAGCGCCATGCACAGCACCCGCATCAGGAACACCGGGATACAGCACGAACGGGCAGATGACGATCAGCGCCAGCATGACCAGGAAGGCGATCTGCTGCGAGCGGGAAAAACCGAACATTCAGGCGCGCCTTCCGAACAGGCCATGCGGCAGGGTCAGCAGCACGATCACCATCACCAGGAACACCACGGTGGCCGAGGCCTGCGGATAGAACACCTTGGTCAGCCCCTCGATCACGCCGAGCCCGAAGCCGGTGATGATGGAGCCCATGATCGAGCCCATGCCGCCGATCACCACCACGGCGAACACGGTGTTGATGAAGTTGTCGCCCATGTTGGGGTTCACCGAGTAGATCGGCGCGGCCAGCACGCCGGCGAACGCGGCGAGCGCGACGCCGCCGCCATAGGTCAGCGTGATCACCCGCGGCACGTTGACGCCGAACGCCTGCACCAGCGGCGCGTTCTCGGTGGCCGCGCGCAGCGTGGCGCCGAGCGGGGTCTTCTCGATGATCGGCCCAGGTGGCGAGGCAGACCACCAGCGCGGCCAGCACCACCCAGCCGCGATAGTTCGGCAGGAACATGAAGCCGAGATCGGTGGCGCCCTGCAGGATGTCGGGAATGCGGTACGGCAGGCCGGAGCTGCCGTAGTAGTTGCGGAACAGGCCCTGGATCACCAGCGCCAGGCCGAAGGTCAGCAGCAGGCCGTACAGATGATCCAGGTGGTACAGCCGGCTGATGATCGTCCGCTCCAGCATGACGCCGAACACGCCGATGATCAGCGGCGCCAGGATCAGCGACGGGAAGTAGCCGATGCCGGCGTATTGCAGCAGCATCCAGGCGGCGAAGGCGCCCATCATGAACAGCGCGCCATGCGCGAAGTTGATGATGTTCAGCATGCCGAAGATGATCGCGAGACCCAGCGACAGCATCGCGTAGAACGCGCCGTTGATCAGGCCGAGCAGAAGCTGGCCGAACAGCAGCGGGCCGGGGATGCCGAAGATCATGATCATCCGTTTGCCTCCCCGACCCGTTGCCGTCAGGCCTTGCCGATGAACTCGCAGTGGCCTTCGCTCAGCGGCCGATACGCCTGGTCGCCCGGCGTCGTCGCCACCAGCTTGAAGTAGTCCCACGGGCCCTTGCTCTCGGACGGCTTCTTCACCTCGAACAGATAGGCTGGCGTCAGATTGCGGCCGTCCTCGCGGATCGTGGTCTTGCCGAAGCAGTCGTCCTCGACCGGCATCTTCTTCATCCGGGCAACCGTAGCGACGCCGTCTCTTCTTGGCCTCGGCCGCGTCCCATGTCGGCGACCGTCTTCAGGTAATGCAGCGTGGCCGAATAGCAGCCGGCGTGCACCATGTTCGGCCAGTTGTTCGGGGTCTTCGGCTTCACCCGATCGGTGAAGGCGCGCGTGCGGTCGTTCAGGTCCCAGTAGAAGCTTTCGGTCAGGCTCAAGCCCTGTGCCACGTCCAGCCCCAGCGCATGCACGTCGGTGACGAACATCAGCAGCGCGGCAACCTTCATCGTCTGGTTGACGCCGAACTCGCGGGCCTGCTTGATCGAGTTCACGGTATCGGCGCCGGCGTTGCACAGCCCAAGCACCTTGGCGCGGCTGGACTGCGCCTGCACCAGGAACGACGAGAAGTCGGTCGTGCCGGGGAACGGATAAGCCGACGATCCGGCGACCTTGCCGCCGGCAGCCTGCACGAAACGCCGTCGTGTCGGCCTGCAACTGCTTGCCGAACGCGTAGTCGGCGGTGAGGAAGATACCAGGAATCGCCACCCGCCTTCACCATCGCACCGCCGGTCGATTTCGCCAGCATGTAGGTGTCGTAGGTCCAGTGGATGAAGTTGGGCGAGCAGGCCTTGCCGGTCAGGTCCGATGACGCGGCACCGGAGTTGAGATAGACCTTGTTCTTCTCACGCACGACCGACTGCACGGCCAACGCCACCGACGATGTCGGCACGTCCAGCAGCATGTCGACCCCGTCGCGATCGAACCATTGTCGCGCGATGGATACCGCAAGGTCCGGCTTGTTCTGGTGATCGGCGTTGATCACCTCGACATTCAGCCCCTTGCCTGAAACACCGAAATCCTCGAGTGCCTGCTTGCAGCACACGATCGACGTCGGGCCGCCGGTATTCATGTACGGGCCGGACATGTCATTCAGCACGCCGATCTTGATGGTTGGCTTGCCCTGCGCGCGGGCACGCACCAGCGGCAATGCAGCCGTGGCGGTCGCTGCGCCCAGGAGAGCGCGTCGGGAAATACTCATGGCTGTTGGTCCTTCCGAGGATCAGTAGGTGACAACGATTTCCTGGCCCCTCGAAACCGGCCGTGATCTGCGCACGGGCGAAGATCCGACCATTGGTGTCCACTTGCGCGGACATGTCGGAGTATGCACGTCATACCCCAAGATACTCGTGCAGCTTGTCCATATTCGCTTCAAGCTGATGGTTCGGGATCATGTCGATGACCTGACCATGTTCCATGACGTAATGGCGGTCGGCCACCGTCTGGGCGAAGCGAAAGTTCTGCTCGACAAGCAGCACGGTGAACCCGCGCTGCTTGATCTCGCGCACTGTACGGCCGATCTGCTGCACGATCACCGGCGCCAACCCCTCCGTGGGCTCGTCCAGCAGCAGGAGCTTGGCGCCAGTGCGCAGGATGCGCGCTATCGCCAGCATCTGCTGTTCGCCGCCGGAAAGCCGCGTGCCATGCGCCGTGCGCGCGCGTTCCTTCAGATTGGGAAACAGCGTGTAGATCGTGTCGACGTCCAGCCCGCCAGGTGCGACGACCGGGGGAAGAACCAAATTTTCGGTGACGCTCAGCGACCCGAAGATGCCGCGTTCCTCTGGGCAGAAGGCGATGCCGGAGCGCGCCACGTGGTTCGGCATCAGTTTGATCGTTTCGCGACCGCGAAAGTCGATGCTGCCCTCGCGCCGTGGCACCAGACCCATGATCGACTTCAGGGTGGTGGTCTTGCCGGCGCCGTTGCGACCAAGCAGCGTCACCACTTCGCCTTCGCGCACCTCGAAGTTCACGCCATGCAGGATATGGCTCTCGCCATACCAGGCGTTCAGGCCTGCCACCTTAAGCATGCGGCGTTCCCAGATAGGCGGCGATCACGTCGGGGTTGCGCGATACCGAGCCATAGTCGCCCTCGGCAAGGATGCGGCCTCGTGTCAGCACAGTAATGATATCGCACAGCCCCTCCACGACCGAAAGGTTATGCTCGACCATCAGGATAGTGCGGCCCCCGCGCACGCGCCGGATCAGCTCCACGATCCGTTCCACGTCGCCATGCCCCATGCCGGCCGTGGGCTCGTCCAGCAGCATCACCTCGGGATCCAGCGCCAGGGTCGTGGCGATCTCCAGCGCACGCTTCTGCCCGTATGGCAGCTGCGTCACCACGGTATCCGCTTCCCCCGTCAAGCCAACATCGAACAACAGCTCGCGCGCCCTGTCTTCGTAGACCTGCAGCGCCTTCTCCGAGCGCCAGAAATCGAAGCTGGCGCCACGCGCGCGCTGCAGTGCCAAGCGCACGTTCTCGAGGGCCGTCAGATGGGGAAATACCGCCGAAATCTGGAAGCTGCGCACCAGCCCGAGCCGCGCCACGTGCGCCGGCCTCATGCCGGTGATATTCCGTCCCTTGAAGCGTATCGTCCCGCGGGTCGGCGGCAGAAAAGCGGTCAGCAGATTGAAGCAGGTGGTCTTGCCGGCGCCATTGGGACCGATCAGAGCGTGAATGGACCCCGCCCGGACGGTCAGGGTCACGCCGTCTACTGCGACGAAGCCGCCAAACTCGCGCGTCAAGTCGTCAGTCTCCAGGATGGCGTCACTCACCCCTGGGCGTTCCCTTCCAGCCAAAGCTCCCTGTAACGGGGCTGATTGCATATCGCTGGCGGGGGCGCAAGATTGCCGGTCTCACGGCGCGAGGACAGTCGCATGCGGTTGCGCAGCCCGTTGTTTGCCCCGGGCAACTCAGAACGCAAGATGGCCAAGGCCATCGCCTCGGCTGCCGATGCCATCATCCTGGATCTGGAGGATTCCGTCGCAGCACCTGCCAAGCCGACGGCCCGGGCCATGGTGCCGGAGGTGGTGCGCGCGCACTCCCGACCGGGATCTGATCGTGCGCGTCAACCCGCGCGGCACGCCCTGGTATTTGGAAGATCTCGCAGCGGTCGTGCCTGCCCGGCCGCGCGCGATCGCGCTGCCGAAGTGCAGTGGCCCTGACGATCTGCTCGCATTGAACTACCACCTCGAGGCGCTCGAAGCCGCTGCCGGCGCCCCGATCGGCAGCGTCGGCGTATTTGCCATCGTGACGGAAACCGCCGGTTCGGTGTTCATGCTGGGTCACTACGCAGCCGTTGCCTCGCGCCTTGTAGGTATTTGTTTCGGCGCCGAAGATCTGTCGGCCGATCTTGGTATCTCGCCACGTTATCCGGATGGATCCTATCCGGCGCCCGTCGTGCTGGCCCGCGCGCAGGTGCTGATCGCCGCCGGCGCGCTTGGCGTGCAGGCCATCGACACGCCCTATCCAGATCACAGCGATCCGATTGGGTTGCGGCGGGAAGCCCAGGCCGCCGCCGCTGATGGATTTGCCGGCAAGATCCTGATCCATCCGGCGCAGATCGATATCGTCAACGCGACATTCACCCCACCACCCGAACAGGTTCGCTGGGCAGAGCGGGTGAATGCCGCCTTCACCGCCAACCCGGACTCCGGCGTGTTCGCGCTGGACGGCAAGATGATCGACCGTCCGCATTGGAAGCTGGCGCAGCGGATCCTCGCTGCGGCGCGTTGAACGACTGCCGCCCTGTCGCGGCAAGAGAGGTATCGACACGCACGCGACATACCGCGGTTACACGGCAATGGCACATGCCGTCGATCATGCTAGTGACCACGCGATGCTGGATACAAGCGAGGCGCGCCCGCCGGTCGCGCTGCCATGAGCCGGGCCTTTAGACTTGGTGCCCTCCTCATGAGCGCTGTGCTTGGCGGTTGCGACCTCGGCCCCGACTACGTGCGACCGCAGCTCGAAATGCCGGTCCAGTTCCGGGCGACGGAGACGACCGCAACGGAGGCCTGGCCTTCGGAGGATTGGTGGCGGGGCTTTAAGTCCCCCGAGCTTGACTCGCTGATCGAACAGGCCCGGGCACAGAACTTCGACATCGAGGCGGCCATAGCGCGCGTCCGGCAGGCGGACGCCCAGGTGCGTATTGCTGGCGCGCCCATGCTGCCAACGGTGGACGCAACCGCGAATGCAAGCTGGCAACAGGTCGGCATAACGCGAGGCGGCTTCACAAGTGGCTCGCGTGGAGGCAGCAGCACCTCAACGCTGGACATCCATAACTACAGCCTGACCCCGTTCAATGTCGCCTACGAGGTGGATTTTTGGGGCAAGAACCGCGCTGGCATGCAAGCGGCGAAGGCGAGTGCCGTCTTCAGCCGGTTCGATCAGCAGGTCGTCGCACTGACAGTGGTCACCAATGTCGCCAATGCCTGGTTTACGGCACTGGCTCTGGCAGACCGTATTGTCGTTGCGCAACGCAACCTGGCCGACGCGGAACGGACACTGGCGGTGATCCGTGGGCGGCTGGATGCGGGAACGGCGAGCGCCCTCGACATCGCACAGCAGGAGTCGCTGGTCGCTCAGGAACGTGCGGTGATACCTGGTCTCCGCAGTCAACTCGAACAGGAACTGATCGGCCTTGGCATCCTGATCGGGCGGCCGCCGGAGGCGGTCACGGTGCGTCCGGGCTCGCTGGATGCATTGGCGTTGCCGCCGGTGGCGCCCGGTCTGCCGTCGGCCCTGTTGCAGCGCCGCCCTGATGTGGCCGAGGCCGAGGCGCAGCTCGTGGCGGCGAACTTCGACATCAAGCTGGCGCGCGCCGCCTTCTTCCCTTCCGTGCAGCTGACCGGATCGTATGGCTTCGCCAATGCGGCACTGAACACACTGTTCATGCCGGGCGGCACGGTCATCGCGCTGGCAGCCGGCCTTACTCAGCCATTGTTCGATGCAGGCGTGTTGCGCGGTCAGCTGGAACAGAACAAGGGGCGCTACGACGAGCTGCTGGCCGATTTTCGTAAGGCTGTGGTGCAGGCCTTCACCGACGTCGAGAATGGGCTGACGGCTTGGCGCTTTGCCACCGAGCAGGAGGCGCTGCAGCGACGGGCGGTGGAGACGGCGCAACGCGCCGCAGATATCGCGCGGGCTCAGATGCAGGCCGGCACGGTCGATGTGACCACCGTGCTACAGGCGGAGACGACTTTGTTCACGGCGCAGGACACGCTGTACCAGGTACGGCTGGCGCGATTTCAGGGATTGCTCAGCACCTACAAGGCGCTGGGAGGCGGCTGGATCGAGCCGGCGGGACCAATCCAGGACCAGTTTCCCGGCCTGCAACCGGGGACCGTACCCGGTGGCTTTGCGCTTCCGGTCGGGGGCAACGTCCAGTGATACATTGTCAGATCGCAATCGCGTCACGATATCGCGTTCCGCTAGCCGAGACATGATATGGATGCCCTGACCCGCGAACCCGCCGATGTCGTGACGCGGCCACGGACCCGCCGATGGCTGATGGCCGTGCTGTGCGCGCTGGTGCTTGTGGGGATCGGCTACGCGATCTGGTTCTGGCCGGCGGAGAGTACCAGGCAGGCGGCGCGGAATCGCAATGCCAACGAGCCAGTACCTGTCCTCGTCGCGTCGGCCGAGCAGAAAGATGTGCCCATCTTCCTCGATGCGCTGGGCACCGTACAAGCGTTCAACACGGTCACTGTGAAGGCAATGGTCGATGGGCCGCTGAACTCGGTCAACTTCATCGAGGGGCAGGACGTGAAGAATGGCGATCTGCTCGCACAGATCGACCCGCGCACCTATCAGGCGGCCTACGATCAGGCGGTGGCAAAGAAGGCGCAGGACGAGGCGATGCTGGCGAACGCGCGGCTCGATCTTGCCCGCTACACCAAGCTTGCCGCCAACAACTACACCTCCGCGCAGCAGGCCGACACGGCGCGTGCTCAGGTGGCGCAGGACGAGGCGCAGGTGAAGCAGGACCAGGCGCAGATTGACAACGCGCGCACGCAACTCAGCTACACCACGATCACCTCGCCGCTCGACGGCCGCACCGGCATACGTCAGGTGGACCCGGGAAATATCGTGCACGCGGCGGACACGACCGGCCTTGTCGTGCTCACGCAGTTGCAGCCGATCTCGGTGATTTTCACGCTGCCGCAGCAGACCTTGCCGCAGGTAGCAAAGGCGATGAGCCAGGGACGGGCGAAGGTGCTCGCCTTCGCGCAAGGGGCTGTCGGTGGTCAGGCCGGCCTGCTGGATAGCGGCACGCTATCGGTGTTGGACAATCAGGTCGATCCGACAACCGGCACTATCAAGCTGAAGGCAACTTTTCCGAATCCCGAGCATCGGCTGTGGCCGGGTGCCTTTGTCGGCACACGCGTTCAGGTGGACACGGCCAGGGATGCGGTGGTGGTGCCGCCGGCGGCAGTGCAGCGCGGGCCGCGCAGTACCTTTGTTTACGTGGTCAATCAGGACAACTCGGTCACGCGTCGCGACGTCAAGGTCGGGCACGAGGACGAACAGGCAAGCATCATCACTGAGGGGGTGAAGGTCGGCGATAAGGTCGTGGTAGATGGGGCATCACGTCTCAACGAGACCAGCAAGGTGACGATTGTCCAGCCGGCGGCTGCGGGCAATTCGCCGACCGTCGATCAGCCGACGGCACCAGGAACGAGGCGTCGCCGAGCCGGGGCCCCGGGGTGAGAGGGCGTGAACAGCATCTCCGCCCCGTTCATTGCCCGACCGATTGCGACCTGGCTGCTGGCGATCGCTATACTGCTGGCCGGTGCACTCGGCTATCGCGCGTTGCCGATATCCGCGCTGCCGGAAGTTGACTTCCCCACCATCCTGGTCACCACCCAGTTACCGGGCGCCAGCCCGGAGACGATCGAGACGCTGATCACCGCCTCGTTGGAACGGCAGTTCGGACAGATCCCCGGCCTGGTCACGATGACCTCGCAAAGTTCCGAAAGCACCAGCCAGATCACGCTGCAGTTCAATCTCAACCGCAGCATGGATTCCGCTGCCCAGGACGTGCAGGCGGCGATCAATGCCGCCGCCGGGACCTTGCCGCAAAATCTTCCTTATCCGCCGGTATACGCAAAGGTGAATCCGGCGGACGCGCCGATACTGACGCTCGCCCTGACCTCCGATACCTTGCCGATCGACGAGGTGAGCGACGCCGCCGACACGTTGTTACAGCCGAAACTATCGGAGATCACCGGCGTGGGACGCGTCACCGTGCAGGGTGGACTGCGTCCGGCGGTGCGCGTGCGCGTCGATCCGGCCCGCCTTGCCGCCTATGGCATTTCGATGGAGGACGTTCGCAGTGCGGTTGCCAATGCGAACGTCAACGGCGCCAAGGGAGGCTTCGACGGGTCGCGGCTGGCCTTCGCGCTGGGGGCGAACGACCAACTTGTGGATGCGGCGGCCTATCGCAATCTGGTGATCGCCTGGCGCAACAACGCACCGGTGCGACTGTCCGATGTGGGCGACGTGATCAAGGGCGTGGAGAACGATCGCGTCGCCGCCTGGTACAAAGATCAGCCGGCGGCGGTGCTGGATATTCAGCGCCAGCCGGGTGCTAACATCGTGCAGACGGTGCAGTCGGTGAAACAGGCGCTGCCCCGGCTGCAGGCGGCAATTCCTTCCGCGATCAAGCTTACCATCGTCACCGATCGCACCGAGACGATTCGCGCATCAGTGCGGGATGTGCAGATCACCCTGATCATGTCGGTGCTGCTGGTCGTGGCGGTGATCTTCCTGTTCCTGCGCTCGCCGCGCGCGACGTTCATCCCGGCGATCGCCCTGCCGCTGTCGCTGGTCGGCACCTTCGGCGTCATGGACCAGCTTGGCTATGCGATCGACAACCTATCCTTGATGGCGCTGACCATCGCCACCGGCTTTGTGGTCGACGACGCGATCGTGATGATCGAGAACATCGTTCGCTATATCGAGCAGGGCATGCACCCGCTGGCCGCGGCCTATCGCGGCGCGGCGCAGATCGGCTTCACCATCGTATCGCTTACCGTGTCGCTGATCGCGGTGTTCATTCCGCTGCTGTTCATGGGCGGTGTCGTCGGTCGGCTGTTCTCGGAGTTCTCCGTCACGCTTTCGGTCGCAGTGATCGTCTCCGCGGTGATCTCGCTCACGCTGACGCCGATGATGTGCGGCCAGATTCTGCGACCGGCGAGCGACCAGCATCCGGGGCGCATCGCCCGCATCAGCGAGGCAAGCTTCGATGCGCTGCTGGCCGGCTATCGGCGCAGTCTCGACTGGACCTTCCGGCGCCGGCCATTGGTGCTGCTGGTCAGCGCCGCAACACTGGTCGGCACGATTGGCCTCTACGCCGTGGTGCCCAAAGGCTTCCTGCCGCAACAGGACACCGGCGTGCTGGTCGCGGTGACCGAGGCCGCTCAGAACGTCTCCATTCCGCGCCTGGTCGAACTGCAGACGAAAGTGGCGCAGATCGTCGAGCGCGATCCCGCAGTCACCGGCGTGGTGTCATTCGTGGGGGCCGGCACAATCAACGCCACGCCCAACACTGGTCGGCTGACGATCGCCCTGAAGCCGATCGGCCAACGCGATGCTGTGTCCGTGGTTATTGCTCGCATGCAGCAGGCAATCTCGGGCATCCCCGGCATCACCGCATTTTTCCAGCCGGTGCAGGACATTCAAATCGGCACACGCGTCAGCCGCACACAGTTTCAATACACGCTGGTCGACACCGACCCGGCCGAGTTGGCACTCTGGGGTCCAAAGCTGCTGAAGCGGCTGACAGAGGAGCCGGCGTTGATGAACGTCGCCACCGACCAGCAGAACGACGGCTTCCGAACTTACATCAACGTGGATCGTGACGCGGCTTTGCGTCTCGGCGTTTCGATGCAGGCAATTCAGGATACGCTGTACAATTCGTTCGGCCAGCGGCAGATCTCCACGATCTTCGGCCAGGCCAATCAGTACCGGGTGGTTCTGGAGGCCAATCCTGAGTGGCAAGCTGATCCCAACTTCCTGCGACTGCTGCGCGTACCAGGCGCCAATGATGTGCAAGTTCCGTTGTCCGAGATTGCCACAGTCACGCGCACAACGGCGCCACTGGTGATCACCCATCAGGAGCAGTTCCCCGCTGTGACCCTGAGCTTCGACCTGGCGCCGGGTTACTCGCTGAGCAATGCGGTGCAGGCGATTGCCGCGGCTGAGAGGGACATCGGCCTGCCGGAAACCATTTCCGGCAGCTATGCGGGCGATGCGGCCGAGTTCCAGAAATCACTGAGCGCGGAACCCTGGCTGATCCTGGCCGCGCTGGTGGTGATCTATATTGTGCTTGGCGTGCTGTACGAAAGCTGGATCCACCCGGTCACCATTCTCTCCACGCTGCCGTCGGCGGGCATCGGTGCGCTGTTGGCGCTGATGCTGTGCGGGATCGACCTGTCGCTGGTGGCGCTGGTCGGCATCGTGCTGCTGATGGGCATCGTGAAAAAGAACGCGATCATGATGGTGGACTTCGCCATCGAAGCCGAGCGCACGCGCGGCGCATCACCGTTGGAGGCGATTCGAGAGGCGTGCCTGCTGCGCTTCCGACCGATCATGATGACCACCATGGCGGCGCTGCTCGGTGCGCTGCCGCTGGTCGTGGAGCGTGGCGCGGGATCGGAGCTGCGTTCGCCACTCGGTATCACGATCATCGGCGGGCTGCTGCTGAGCCAGTTCCTTACGCTCTACACCACGCCGGCGATCTACCTGGCATTCGAGCGGCTGCGACAGCGCTTCTCACGGGGGCGCGCTCGACTGGAGCCTGCGGAGTGACGGCGCAACCCATCAGTGCTGGCACCTATGCCGCGTGCGATTGCCGGGACAAGCCCGGCCATGACGGTTAGCCGACATGGGCTTCTCCGCGCTGTTCATCACGCGTCCCGTTGCCACCATCCTGCTGTCGCTCGGGCTGCTGCTGTCGGGCATCGTCGCTTATCGCTTCCTGCCGATTTCCGCACTGCCAAGTGTCGATATCCCCACCATTGTGGTGATCGCGGCGCGGCCGGGTGCGGATCCCGAGACGATGGCGAACTCGGTTGCTGCGCCGTTGGAGCGACGGCTGGGCGAAATTGCTGGTGTTACCGAGATAACGTCCGTTAGTTCGATCGGCAACAGCTCGATCATCGTGCAGTTCGACATCGACCGCAACATTGATGGCGCCGCGCGCGACGTGCAGGCAGCAATCAACGCCGCCATCACCGACCTGCCATCCGATCTGCCGACTCGCCCATACTATCGCAAGTTCAATCCCGCCGATGCGCCGATCATGACCATCGCGCTGTCCTCCGACACGTTGACGACGGCGCAGATATACGATGCGGCGGACACGATCCTGGCGCAGCGTCTATCGCAGGCCGAGGGCGTATCACAGGTGACGGTCAACGGCGCCGAGAAGCCTGCAGTACGTGTTCGCCTGGATCCTGGACGCCTGGCATCCGCGGGTCTCGCCGCCCAGGACGTATACAATGCGATCAAGGGGACCAATGTCCTGCAGCCAACTGGCAGCTTCCAGGGACCGACTCAGGCCGAATCGATTGGCATCAATGGGCAGATGTCGCAGGCGCAGGACTATGCGCCGCTGGTACTGAAGGCGGGCAACGGCGCCATCCTGCGGCTGTCCGACGTTGCAACGGTCGTCAATGGCGTCGCCAACACCAAACTCGCTGCCTGGAATGACAAACAGCCGGCGATCCTTCTGACCATCACGAAGCAGGCCGGCGCCAATGTCATCGAGACGGTCGATCGCATCAAGGAACTGCTGCCGCAACTGATGGAGTGGCTGCCCGCAAACATCAGTCTCACCGTCATTTCTGATCGGACCACAACAATTCGCGCCTCGGTCGCCGATGTTCAGTACACATTGATGGTCACCATCGCGCTGGTCCTTTTGGTGGTATTATTGTTCATGCGCCGGCTGATGCCGACCATCGCCGCTGCGGTTACCGTGCCGCTGTCGATCTGCGGCACGCTCGCGGGCATGTGGTTCATGGGCTACATGCTGGACAACTTCTCGCTGATGGCGCTGACCATTTCGGTCGGCTTCGTGGTGGATGATGCCATCGTGATGATCGAGAATATCGTCCGGCATCGCGAACGCGGCCTAGATGCCATGCGCGCCGCACTGATCGGCGCACGCCAGATCGGCTTCACGGTGGTTTCAATCAGCATTTCGCTTGTCGCAGTGTTCATCCCGCTGATTTTCATGGGCGGCATTATGGGACGGCTGTTCCACGAATTTGCCATGACGATGGCGATGGCGATCGCCGTTTCGGCCGTTGTCTCGCTTACGCTGACGCCGATGATCTGCGCGCAGTACATGCGAGGCGACCTGCGTACCCGCCGCGGAACGCGATCCTCGCGCGGTTCGACCGTATGTTGGAGCGCGCCTTCAACGGCGCACAGCGGTTCTATGCGGCGACACTCGGCTGGGCGCTGGAACACCGGGTGTTCATGTTGCTGGTGACGCTCGCGACCGTCGTGTTAACCGTGCGCCTCTATACTGTGCTGCCGAAGGGTTTCCTGCCGCTGCAGGATACGGGGATCCTCGTAGGCTCAACCCTCGCCTCGCCCGACATCTCATTTCAGGCGATGGAGGAGCGCCAGCGCGCCGCGGTGGATGTGATCCTGCGCGATCCGGCTGTTGACGCAGTCGGCTCCAATGTCGGGGTGGCCGCCGGTTGGAATTCGCTCAACCGGGGCTCCCTCACCGTTAGTTTGAAGCCGCTATCGGAACGCCGCATTTCGTCCGAGGCGGTGATTGCCCGCCTGCGCGAACCGCTGGAGAAGGTGACTGGAGTCCAGACCACGTTGTTCTCGGCGCAGGATCTGCGCGGTGGCGGGCGGCAGGGCGGCGCGCAATTCCAGTACGCCATGATCACGCAGGACATCAACGAACTGCGTCGTTGGGCGCTGCTCCTGCAGGACAAGCTGCGCGCGACGCCTGGCATCGTGGACGTGACGTCGGATCAGGATCGCGCGGGGCCGCAGGTGAACGTGGTGATTGATCGCGACGCTGCGGCACGCCTAGGGGTCAATACCGCGGCGATCGACAATGCCCTGAACAACGCTTACTCGCAGCGGCAGATCTCGACGATATACGCGCAGCGAAACCAGTACAAGGTGGTGCTGGAAGTTGATCCGCAATTGCAGACCGACCCGTCGCTGCTCGACCGCATCTATGTCGGCGCGAGCAACGGCACACAAGTGCCGCTGTCAACCGTGGCGCATTTCGAGCGCGACACAGCGCCACTGGCGGTTCGCCATCAGGGCCAGTTTCCTGCGGCGACGCTGAGCTTCAACCTGGCGCCAGGCATGTCGCTCGGCACCGCCGAGAAGGCGGTGGAGAACGCCACGCGCGAGCTTCGGATGCCCGAGGACGTCCGCACCGAGTTCGCCGGCAACGCACTATTTCTGCAGCAGTCGATGTCGACACAGCCGTTGCTGATCGCGGCTGCGCTGATCTCGATCTACATGGTACTCGGCGTGCTGTATGAGAGCCTGCTGCATCCGCTGACGATCATTTCCACACTGCCGTCGGCTGGCATTGGCGCGCTGCTGGCATTGCTGATCACCGGCAACGACCTGTCGATCATGGGAATGATCGGCATCATCCTGCTGATGGGGATCGTCAAGAAGAACGCCATCATGCTGGTGGACTTCGCGCTGGAGGCCGAAAGGCAGCTTGGGCTTTCGCCGGAGCAGGCGATCCACGAAGCGTGCCTGGAGCGCTTTCGCCCGATCATAATGACCACGCTGGCGGCACTTCTCGGCGCGGTGCCACTCGCCGTCGCTTTCGGCACCGGCGCGGAAATGCGGCAGCCATTGGGTATTTCGATTATCGGCGGCCTGATCGTGTCGCAGATGCTGACGCTCTACACCACGCCGGTGGTGTATCTCGCGCTGGAGCGGCTCGCCGGCAAGCGCCCGCCGATCGTGGTGCCGGCCGAATAGCGGCTGCGATCAGGCTCGAGCGAACGCGGGTACTGTTGCCGCTCCGATGCTCGTCGACGTGATTCGCTCGTCAACTGCATGGTCAGCTGTGCCATAGATCGCACGCACCGTTGCCTCGTCGAGCGCTTCCGGTGCGCCATCGAACACGATCCGCCCATGCGCCATTCCAACGACGCGATCGCAATACGCACGTGCCGTATCCAGCGTGTGGAGATTGCACAGCACGGTTATGCCATCGCGCCGGTTGATGTCGCGCAAGGCGTCCATCACCAGCTTGGCATTCATCGGGTCCAGCGACGCGATCGGCTCGTCGGCCAGCAGGATGCGTGGCTCCTGCATCAGTGCCCGCGCGATCGCCACGCGCTGTTGTTGTCCGCCGGACAACGCGTCTGCCCGCTTCAGCGCGAGATCGGCGATGCCCAGACGATCCAGCGCATGGATCGCCATCGCGCGCTCGGGCGCGGTAAACAGTTTCAGCAAGGCACGTGCCGTGGGGACGCGATTCAGTCGTCCCACCAGCACATTGGTCAGCACATCCAGCCGCGGAACAAGGTTGAACTGCTGGAAGATCATCGCGGCACTGGCGCGCCAGCTGTGCAGCCTTCGGCCGCGCAGTTGGGTGATGTCGCAGCCGTCGAACACCACGCGACCGGTGGTCGGCTCGATCAGCCGGTTCACCATGCGCAGCAGCGTTGACTTGCCAGCGCCTGACCGACCGATGATCCCGACCATCTGCCCGCCGGGTATCGCCAGCGTAGCTTCGCTTACCGCGGTCAGCTCACCGAACCGACGCGTGACCTTATCAATTTCCAGCATACCGGCAGAGGCCATAGCCGCTGTTTGCAGTGAGAACGATGTCACTAATGTGAACAGGGCGTTTCAGTCGTCAAGCGTGGCGTCGACGGTGCGCAGGTCCGTGGTTCTGCAGATTGAGTGCAGTGTTGATCAGGGCCAGGTGCGAAAACGCCTGTGGGAAGTTCCCCAACTGCCGCTTCGCCCTCGGGTCGTATTCCTCGGCTAGCAGCCCGACGTCGTTGCACAGTCCGAGCAGCCGTTCGAACAGCGCGCGTGCTTCGGCGCGCCGGCCCTGCAGAATTAGGTTGTCCGCCAGCCAGAAGCTGCAGGCGAGAAATACGCCCTCGCCCGCGGGCAGGCCATCCACCCCATCATGGGTGCGATAGCGCAGCACGAGGCCGTCGATGGTCAGTTCGCGCTGTATCGCGGCGACCGTGCCTTTGATGCGCGGATCGTTCGGCGGCAGAAACCCGACCATCGGCAGCAGGAGCAGGCTGGCGTCCAGCGTGTCACCCCCGTAGTACTGCACGAAGCTCTGCTTCTGTTCGTTGTAGCCCTCGCGGCAGACCAAATCGTGGATGCGCTGGCGTAGGGCCCGCCATTCATCCAGCCTCCCAGGCAGATTGAACTGTTCGGCGCCACGAATGGCGCGATCCATCGCAACCCAGGTCATCGCCTTGGAGAAGGTGAATTGCCGAGAGCCGCCGCGCACCTCCCAGATGCTCTCGTCCGGCTGGTCCCAGATCTGAGTAAGGTGAGAGATAAGGGCGCGCTGAATGTCCCAGCTCGCGGAAGGGCGTGCCAGGCCAAGCTGCATCTCTTGGTATAACGCGTCCATGAGCTCGCCATATACGTCGAGCTGCAATTGCGCGCTTGCCGCATTGCCGATGCGCACCGGCTTGGCGCCGCCATAGCCTGCCAGCCATGGGACTTCCCACTCCATCAGCCAGCGCTCGCCCGCCAGGCCATAAAGTGTCTGCACCTGCGACGGGGTGCCGGCCACACTGCGGCGCAGCCACGCACCCCAGGCCTGCGCCTCATCCTGGTAGCCGGCATGCATCAACGCGAGCAGCGTGAAGGTCGCGTCGCGCAGCCAGCAGAACCGGTAATCCCAGTTGCGCGGGCCGCCCAGCTGCTCTGGCAGCGAGGTGGTCGGCGCCGCGACAATTCCACCGGTCGGATCATAGGTCAGCGCCTTCAGCGTGAGCAGCGATCGCTGGACTACTTCGCGCCACTCCCCCTGCGTCGTGCAGCGAGACGACCAGGCGCTCCAGGTCGCGTTCACCTCGTCCAGCGCCACATTCGCGTCCGGCACAGCCGGATCCGCACGGTGCGACATGCCGTGGGTCAGCGTGAACGGAACCCGCTGTCCCTCGGTGACGGTAAACTCGGCGACGGTGGTGAGATGGTGCCCGCGCAGATGCACACCGCTGTGCAGCAGGACGACATCTGGGCCGGCGATGGCGCGCAGACCCGTGCCGTGCTGGAGCCGCGTTACCCACGGAATGGCCGATCCGTAGTCAAAGCGCAGCACCAGATCGAGGCGCATGTCCACCTTGCCGCTGCGCCCTTCCACGATGCGGACAATAGATGAGGTCCCGTCGGTCGCCGTCATGAAGTCGATCAGCGCCACGCTGCCGTCAGGAGTTTCGAAGATCGTCTCCAGGATCAGCGTGCCTGGCCGGTACTGCCGGCGAACGCTGGCTGGCGCCACCGGCGCGATACGCCAACGGCCATTGTCAGGTGTGCCAACCAGAGCAGCGAAGCAGGCAGGGCTGTCGAACCGAGGCCAGCAAAGCCAGTCGATTGAGCCCTCGCGGCTTACCAACGCCGCGCTGTGGCAGTCGCCGATCAGCGCGTAATCCTCGATACGTACGGCAGCGTGCTCGTCCGCGCCGTTCGTAGGCTGAATGTGCCTATGCCGTCTGGTGTTCTCCGGCGGTCCGGAGCCCGGGGGCGCGGCCATCAGGTGGCGCGTCCCCAGGCGCGACCTTGCGCCGTTGTGCAGTAGCAGGAGGAGCCTGGGGTGACTGGATGCTCCATCGCACAGACCATGCCAGCGACGACGCACGACTGGCCAGGAGCGCTATACTGGGGAGGAGGCGCGTAAGCGTAGGCCGGTGGAGGGTAGTATGCCGGCGGCGGATAATAGGCAGGCGGCGGATAGTAGACCGGTGGGGGGTAATAGGCTGGGGGGCCGACATAGAGCGGGAACCCAAACCCGACCCAGACGCGTGCCACCGCGGGCTGGGACAGTCCGGCCAGGACGCCCCCGAACGCCACGATGACAAGCGCGCCCCGAAGGGCACGAAATACGCGATTGATCATGGCCATGACCTCAACCCGTCATGCTTAGCAAACTTCTCGGCGCAGGCATGCCAGCCGTCTGGCCGGACTTCAAGCCGCGGCGCGTTGCGCTTGACTTTCAGAAGCTTACTCCTGATACCGGACGCGTCACGCGCGGCATGCCGTCTTCGCGGCGGTCTCGCGCGGGTGTTGCGCCGCAGTGCGGCCACCAGCCAGCGACTGGACCGGATTTGAACGATACCACGACCGCCCCGGCGGATCCGATTGAACTCGCGCCCGTCGCTGCGACGCGGCCCGATGTGCCTGCCTCCGAAGAGACTTCTCGCCCGCTGTTTGCCGATCTGGGCCTGTCGGAGTCGGTGCTTCGCGCCATCGCAGAGATGGGCTATCGCCATCCAACCCCGATCCAGGAACAGGCAATTCCGGTCGTGCTGATGGGCCGTGACGTACTCGGCGCGGCGCAGACCGGGACCGGAAAGACCGCCAGTTTCACCCTGCCGATGCTCGATATACTGACCGGCTCCCGGGCGCGGGCACGCATGCCACGCAGCCTGATCCTTGAGCCGACGCGCGAGCTCGCGCTGCAGGTGGCCGAGAACTTCATCCAGTACGGCAAGTACCCTGAAGCTGACCCATGCCCTGGTCATCGGTGGCGAGAGCGTGACCGACCAGCGTGACGTGCTGATGCGCGGCGTTGATGTGCTGATCGCCACGCCCGGCCGGCTGATCGACATGTTCGAGCGCGGCTCCATCCTGTTGTCGGATGTGAAGATCCTGGTGATCGACGAGGCCGACCGCATGCTGGACATGGGCTTCATCCCTGATGTCGAGCGCATAGTGACACTGCTGCCGCGTAATCGGCAGACGCTGTTCTTCAGCGCCACGCTGTTCCCCGAGATTCGCCGGCTGGCAGACGCTTTCCTGTCGAACCCGAAAGAGATCGCGGTTTCCCGGCCAGCCTCGGTGGCGACGACGATCACCGAAGGCCTGGCGCTTGTCGCAGAACACGACAAGCGTGAGGCGCTGCGGCGGCTGGTTCGTATCCAGAAGGTGCAGAACGCTCTCATCTTCTGCAATCGAAAGCGCGACGTGGACATCCTGCACAAGTCGCTGACGCGGCATAAGTTCAGCGTAGGAGCGCTGCACGGCGACATGGCGCAAACGGTACGCTTCGCGACATTGGAGAAATTCAAGGCGAATGAGCTGCAGCTGCTGGTATGCAGCGATGTCGCGGCGCGCGGCCTCGATATCGGCGGCCTGTCGCATGTGTTCAATTTCGACGTGCCGCATCATGCCGAGGACTATGTGCATCGCATTGGCCGGACCGGGCGGGCGGGGCTGGAAGGACGTGCGCTCACCATCGCAATGCCCGACGATCGAGCGGCGGTCGAGGCGATCGAAAAGCTGATCGGCCATCCGATTCCGCCGGTGAATGTCGAAGGTCTGGACCCTGTCGATTGGGCCGAAGACGATGGGCGTCGCAGGCGCGGGCGTGGACGGGCGCCGCGCGCAAAGGCACCGGCGCGCGCGAAACCACCGGCCAAAGAACCGGCGAGCGCGAAACCCGCCGGCAAGAAGGAAAAGCAACGCGAACTGCCCCGGCGAGAGGCGCCACGACGTGAACCGCGACGCCAGGTGGAGGAAGCGATCCCGCCGGTCCAGGGCTTTGGGGACGACGTGCCCGCATTCATGCTGTTGCGTCCGCGCGTCGTCAGCAAACCGCGGGAGAGCAAGGCATGAATGACGCGCCCGTTCGTCACAAGAGTCACTTCACCCCGTTTCAGTGGGACGACGCGCTTCGGCTTGATCAGCAGCTGACCGAGGAGGAACGCGCGATCCGCGACGCTGCGCGCGAATATTGCCAGGAGAAGCTGCTCCCTCGGGTGATCGAGGCGAACCGCTACGAAAAATTCCATCGCGAGATCATGAACGAGATGGGCGAGATGGGATTTCTCGGCGCCACTCTCGAAGGCTACGGCTGCGCCGGTGTGGACTATGTCAGCTACGGGCTGATCGCGCGCGAGGTGGAGCGGGTCGATTCCGGTTACCGGTCCGCCTTCTCGGTGCAGTCGTCTTTGGTGATGTACCCGATCTGGGATTTTGGTTCCGAAGCGCAGCGGGGAAAATACCTGCCGAAGCTGCGCAGCGGCGAATGGGTCGGCTGCTTCGGCCTGACCGAACCTGATGCCGGCTCCGATCCGTCCTCGATGCGCACGCGCGCAAAGAAGGTCGATGGCGGCTATGTGCTGAATGGATCGAAGACCTGGATCACCAACTCGCCGCTTGCGGATGTGCTGGTGGTGTGGGCGAAGGACGATGCTGGCGACATCCGAGGGTTCGTCCTGGAGAAGGGCACGCCCGGGCTGAGCGCGCCGAAAATCGAGGGCAAGTTCTCCCTGCGTGCATCCACCACCGGTATGATCATGATGGACAATGTCATGGTGCCGGATGACGCGATGCTGCCTAGTGTGAAGGGACTTCGCGGGCCGTTCTCCTGCCTGAACAACGCACGGTATGGGATCGCCTGGGGCGCGCTGGGTGCGGCCGAGTTCTGCTGGCAGGCGGCGCGCGACTATACGATGCAGCGGATCATGTTCGGCCGACCCTTGGCGGCGACGCAGCTGATTCAAAAGAAGCTTGTGGATATGCAGACCGAGATAACGCTCGGTCTCCAGGCGGTGCTGCGGCTCGGGCGGCTGATCGACGAGGACAACGCGGCCCCGGAGATGATAAGTCTGCTGAAGCGCAACAATTGCGGCAAGGCGCTGGAGATTGCCCGCACCGCCCGCGACATGCATGGCGGCAATGGCGTCGCCGACGAGTACCACGTAATCCGTCATGTGATGAACCTGGAAGCCGTAAATACATATGAAGGCACGCACGACGTGCATGCGCTGATTCTTGGCCGCGCGCAGACTGGGCTGTCTGCCTTCGGCGGCTGACAATGATAACTCTTTCGAGTTTGTGAGCGTCTACAGCCTATAAGCAGGGTGCAGATCAATCCCTCCTGATCGGCAAGGACGTCATCACAGTCTGCTTCTTCCATCGTTTCTGCTGGCATCGGCCAGCACCCTGGCTGGCACAACAATGTGGCCGTGCATTGTGTCAAGCCGCACAGGATACTGGGCCTCATTCGCATATCAGCGTCCTGTCTGATCATGCGCCATGAGATCATGCACACTGGTTCGCCGTCGCTTCGCTGCGGCTGCTGACGCTGGAATCACTCAACCGACCCACCCTGCGGGCACCGCGGCTCGCCGATGATTGCATCAGGCCGCGGAGTAGTCGCGTCCCGACGGCGCGCTGGAGTAAGCTCGCCTCGCAATGGAAACGTCCGCACTGCGCCTGCCCGCTGCCGATCTTCGCGCCGCCCGCAGGCATGCGATCCTGTTCGTCCTCAGCGCCTCGGCCACCTTCACGTTGGGATCGGCTCTTGTGAAGGCATTGGCATCGGACTTTCCTGTGCTGGAAATTGTCATGTTCCGCAGCATCGTCGGCTTTCTGTTGATGCTGCCGATGATCATCCGCGCTGGTGGGTTGAATGCCTTGAAGACGCACCGACCGATCGGTCATGTACTGCGCACCGCCTATGGCTTCATCGGCACTGTTACGTCCGTCTATGGCTTTGGCGTGCTGCCGCTGGTCACGGTGACGGCGCTCGGCTTTGCCATGCCGCTCTTCCTGACAGTCGTTTCGGTGCCGCTGCTTGGCGAGCATGTCGGACCAAGGCGTGCATCAGCGGTGCTCGTTGGCTTCCTCGGGGTCATGGTGATGCTGCGACCATGGCACGTCGATGCCGATTCGTTGCCGCTCGGGGCCGTGGCGATCGTTGTGGCCGGCGTGTTCACCTGGTCGCTCTCGATGATCAACATCCGCCAGATGGGTGATGCCGGCGAGCGCAACGTCACCATTGTTTCCTGGTATAGCCTGGGCACCGCCTCGCTGGGGGCGATCGGCTGCGTTGCCGACTGGGTAACGCCGACGCCATGGCAGCTGGCGACCCTGGTGAGCGCGGGTCTAATGTCGGGACTTGGGCAATTGCTGATGACAGAGGGATATCGCGCGGCGGAGACCACGCTGGTGGCGCCGTTCGAGTATGGCGCCATCATTTACGCGACGGTGCTGGGGATCGCGATCTGGGGTGAGTGGCCGGATGTCTGGAATTTGGTCGGCATCGCAGTGCTGGTCGCCTCGGGACTGTATATCTGGCAGCGCGAAGTGACGCTGGGGCTGCGGCGCTGACGCGGCCGCGCCCGCAATCTCTCCCAGCTATGCGCCGAGAACCTCGATCGAAGTTGACTTGATCAGCGCGAGCACAGGTCTCCCTTCGCTCAGTGCCAACTTGACGATGGCATCGGGCGTGACGCGGGAGATCAGGCTACCATCGGCCAACGCGATCTCGACCAGGACTGAACGCCCCCCGGCGCCGCTGGTGATGCGCTTGACCGCGCCGGGCACGACGTTGTGCAGGCTGATGGACTCCGGCGCCTTGCCGGCAAGGATCACCTCGCGCGCCGGAATGCGTAGTCGGTGTTCCGCACCGATCGGCGTATCGAGCAGCGGCAGCCACAGCGTCACGCCAGCGCCCTCAAGGCGAGATAGTTGGCGCACGGGATCGTGCTCCATGACGCGGCAATGCAGCAGCGCACCTGCGTCATCGCGCTGCGCCAGCGGCAGGTCAGCCCGTGCCGCGATCTCTGACAACGGACCGCAGCCGACCACCCGACCAGCGTCAATCAGCACCAGGGAGTCACCAAGCTGCGCTACCTCATCCAAGGAATGGGTGACGTAGAGGATCGGTAATCGCAATCGCGTCTTCAATCGCGTCAGATAGGGCATGATCTCCGCCTTGCGGGCGGAATCCAGGCTGGCCAGCGGTTCGTCCATCAGCAGCAGATGGGGCTGCGCCAGCAAAGCACGGCCAATGGCGACACGCTGGCGCTCGCCCCCTGACAGTGTATGCGGGCGACGGCTCAGCAGTGCACCAATGCCGAGCAGTTCGACCACCTCGTCGAAGTGTACGGGTCCGGGTGCGGTGCGGCGAAGGCCAAAGCGCAGGTTGGTAGCAACCGACATGTGCGGGAACAGACGCGCATCCTGAAAGACGAGTCCCATGCGCCTTCGCTCCGGCGGAAGCCAAACACCTGACGAGGTATCAGCGAGCGCCTGACCATCGATCATGATGCGGCATTCGTCTGGACGTAGCAGTCCAGCCGCTGCGGAGATGAGCAGTGGATTTGCCCGAGCCTGAAGGTCCGAACAGGACTGTCACGCCCGGCGTCGGCACCTCAAACGCCATGTCCATCTGCACCGATGGAAACTTGTGGCGCAGCAGGACGCTAAGGCTCATCTCCCGAGAGCGGCGTTCAATCGCTTGCCAATCCACTCCGACAACAACAGGCCGATCAGAGCCAGTGTCAGCGATATCAGCGACAATTCCGCAGCCTTGCGCTCACCGCCAGGCACCTGCAACGCGGCATAGATCGCCAACGGCAGCGTCTGCGTCTGTCCGGGAATGTTGGCCGCAAACGTGATGACGGCGCCGAATTCGCCGAGGCAGGTCGCGTAGGCGACGATGGCGCCGACCAGAATTCCGGGAGAGGCAAGCGGCAGCGTCACGTTGAACAGGCGGTCGAGCCGTCCGGCGCCGAGTGATCGCGCCGCCTGATCAAGCCCCGGGTCTGCGGACTCCAATGACAACCGCACCGACCGCACCATCACCGGAAAGGTCATCACCGCGCAGGCCAGACTGGCGCCGGCGGTCGTGAAGACCAAGCGGACACCGAACCAGTCTTGGAGCAGCGAGCCGATCGGGCCGCGCAAACCGAAGACGATCAGCAGCAGCCAGCCCGTCACCACCGGCGGCAGCACCAACGGGAGATGTACCAGCGCATTGAGAATGGGGCGGCCGGGAAAGCGAACGCGTGCTAGCACCCATGCAGTCACGACAGCGAGCGGCAGGCCGAAACCCACAGCGCGCGCTGCCACGCCCAGCGTCAGCCGGACGGCCTGCCACTCCTCCGCGGAAAGGACCAGGCTATTCGACCTTGAAGCCGCGCTTGACGAAGATGGCGCGAGCCTCGGGTCCGGACAGGTAAGTCATCAGCGCGCGGGCCTCTGGTGTGTCGGCCGCCTTCACGACCGCGAACGGATACGAGACAGGATCGTGACTGTTGGCGGGAAAAGTGCCCGCGACCATGACAGCCTTCGATACGGCAGCGTCTGTTGCATACACGATGCCGGCGGGAGCCTCGCCGCGCTCCACGAGCAGCAACGCGGATCGCACATCGTCCGCGCGTGCGAGGTGTGGCGACACCGCATCCCAGATCCCGAGTTTCTTCAGCGCCTGCTCGGCATAGATGCCAACCGGAACGTGTGCCGGATCGCCGGTCGCGACGCGACCATCGGGTCCGAGCATACCCACGAGCTTGAAGCCAGGACCTATGTTGACATGCTGCGGCTTGTCGGCTGGCACGACCAGGACGAGATCATTGCCGAGCAGGTCCTTGCGCGTGTCGGTAACAATGAGCTTCTTGTCGGCTAGGTAGTCCATCCATTTCTCATCGGCAGAGGCAAAGACATTGGCGGGCGCGCCCTGGTCGATTTGGCGCGCCAAGGTCGAGCTTGAGCCGAAGGACATGCGCAGCGGTGGGTGACCTGACTGGGCCCATTGTGCGGCAATATCCTTCATTGCATCAGTCAGGCTGGCGGCAGCAAACACCGTCAGCTCCTGTGCCCGCGCCGCAAGTGGCGTGAGAAACAGGCAGAGAGCCAGCAGAAAGCGCATCAAGGATGTCCTAGTTATGGTTGCATGGAGTGGGCGCCGGCAACGACGGCATCGACCTGTGGTGCGGTGAGCACGCGGCCATAGACCACGGCACTGTACAGCGTCGCGAGTGTGCGCGGATCGCCGCCGCCGAGCCAGGCAAGGCCCAGGAGCCGATTGATCGATGGTGGTTCGTCAAGCCAGCCGAACGGAAGGCTGGGGGCCACGAACGCGCGCGCCTCGCGAACGGCGCGCAGCGACCGCCACGCTTCGGACTCGGCAATTGGGGTGTTCATCGCCGGATCGGTAAAGACGATCACATCAGGATCGAGCGCACGAATGTCGGTCAGTGTCGCGTGTCGCGATGGCCCCTCACCTTCCGGCGCAACGATCTGCCAGCCCGCACGAGCAAAGGTATCGGCAAGGTCGGACCCCGGCGCCACCAGCATGAGACCATCCGGCCCACGCGCGCAGACGACGCGGAGGGATCTGGCGGGGTGCGGCGGCAAGGCAAGCAATGCTTCGCTGAACCGGGCCAGGATCTCCGCGCGTTGCTCCCGATGCATGATGCTGCCGAGCAAGCGGAGCGCGTTGGGGATCTGCGACAGGGATCCATCCAGCAACAGCGTGGGTATGCCGGTTCGCTGCTGCGTCGCTTTGGCAAGATCAGCATAGCGTGGCGAGACGGTGCCATAGTCCAGGATCAAATCGGGCTTTAGCGCGACGATCTTCTCGGTGACATCGTCCCGCCCCGTCAGCCGTGGCAACTGGGGCAGCTTTGCCGCCTCTGTCGCGAGGAGGGAACGCGCGTTGTCCGGCAGCGACGAAGGCCAGCCAAGCATCAGATCGGGGGCAACGGCCGCCAAAAGAATGGCCGCAGGCGGACCGGCTGGGAGTACGCGCCCAATCTGCTCTGGCACCATGACGCTGCGCCCGGTCGCATCGACCACGCCCCCGGCCCCGGCGGACCCAGACCAGGCCAGCAATGACAAAAGCAGGAACGCACGGCGTAGCATCGGCCCTCCTGATTTGCTACGATATAGCCATTGAGATACAGCGTCTCTTGAGTCAAGGGCCCGTGCCATGGCTCAACAGCGGGAGCATGGTAAGCGACGGCGGCACCCCAAATGACAAAACGAAGACCAGGTTCAAGCGATGTCACACCAGCCAGTGACCGGCTGAGTATTCGGCTAGACCTTGTCTCCGGCGCGCGGATCGGACCTGGCAAGGTTGCTGTTCTGGAAGCGATTGCTCGCTCCGGTTCGATTTCCGCTGCGGGACGCGCCTTGCGGATGTCCTATCGGCGCACCTGGGAGCTCGTCGAAGATCTCAACCGCAGCTTGGGCACGCCTGTTGTGGAGACCGCAGCGGGAGGCAGTGGTGGTGGAGGGGCGGTCGCTTACCCGCGCGGGCAAGACGGTGATAGAACGATATCGGGCCATTGAGATCGATACAGCGCTCGCGGCTCGCAAGCACCTCTTGGCGCTTAATCGTGCCTGTGGCGATAAGTACGCTCGACCTAAGGAGAACGCGCTATGAAGCTTTCAGCCCGCAACCAGCTTGTTGGAACGATCAAGACCATCAAGCCGGGTGCTACAACGACACACGTGACGATCGAGATTGCACCGTCGGTGACGATCATGGCGTCGATTACCAACGAGGCATCGGAGGAGCTTGGACTGAAGGCCGGGATGAAGGCTACGGCCGTCATCAAGGCGTCCAGCGTGATGATCGGTGTGGACTGAGTCCTCGGCGACCGCTCGCACGCGCGACGTGATGCGCAACGGCCGCCAAGATAGAGCAAGGTGATACCACCAAGCCGCGGTCGTGGTGCCCCGGGCGCCCCCCCATCGTTGTCCAATGCCTACGTCGGAGACTCGATGGCTTCAACTTTGCGCCGCAGCCCTTTATCCTCGCACTCTGCCCGCAGGCGCGGGGTCGGCTCTTCAGCAATGGAAGCTTGGCGGCCGTTAGCCGCTCAGCCAGGTCGAACTGCGGCGTGCCTCGCTAATCGGCTGACGTTCCAGGTCCGCCACCGGCTGGGGTAGCGTGGGACATTCCCGCTGGCACGGAGCGATCATGTGAGTACAAGCTCACTCGCCGGACAGATTGTGGGATCTACGATATATACGCATGGGAATAGAGGCATACGCCTGCGCTGGTGGTCGCTGGATATCGAACCTGGGCTAAAAAGCGAACCGTTGAACGTGGTGACAGAGGTGCACTCGCATCCGGACGGCAAGCCGAAGCGCATGCTGATCGATGGAAGTGGCTCGAAGCGGAATTCCTGCAAGACCTCGGAGACGCGAGACCCGGCAACGGGAGAGATGCTGGCGAAGGCCAGTGGACCGGGTGAAAGCCGCCCGGCGTCAACGACTTCTGTTGCACCTCCCGAGCTCGTCGAACGAGACGTCGAGGAATTCGCCATTTGGCACCCTCGCGAGGTGCGCCTTAGTATGTGGTAATATAATACCAAAACCCACAAAGCCTTGACCCTGTGCGTGTTTCCGGCCATATGCCGCCGCCAAATCACGGAACCACCAGGATGAAGAGCACACTCTCGCTGAAGCCGGCGGAGGCGAAGAAGGACTGGGTGCTGATCGACGCTGAGGGCATCGTACTCGGCCGCCTTGCGTCCATCATCGCCAACCGGCTGCGGGGTAAGCACAAGCCGCAGTTCACGCCGCACGTGGATTGCGGCGACAACGTCGTGGTGGTGAACGCCGCCAAGCTGCGCGTGACTGGCAAGAAGCCAGAGCAGTCGGTGTTCTACTATCACACCGGCTATCCTGGTGGGATCAAGGGGCGCACCATCCGTCAGCGGCTCGAAGGCAAACATCCCGAGAGCGTGCTGGAAAAGGCGGTAGAGCGGATGATCACGCGCGGCCCGCTGCAGCGACGGCAGATGAAGCATCTCTATGTATATGCCGGCTCCGAGCACAAGCATGCGGCGCAGAAGCCGATAGCGCTCGATATCGCCGCGATGAACGCCAAGAACAAGCGAGGCTGACCGCATGTCCGGTACCCGTACACTCGCCGACCTCAAGGACATGCTGGCGCAACAGGCGACCGCGACGACACAGGGCGTTGCGCCAGAGGCAGGAGATCAGCCTAGGCGCGAGCCCAGGCGCGATGGTCTGGGCCGCTCCTATGCGACCGGCCGACGCAAGAATGCGGTCGCGCGAGTTTGGATCAGGCCCGGTAAAGGCGACATCTTGGTGAACAACAGGAAGGTGGTGCAGTACTTTGCGCGCCCTGTGCTGCGCATGCTGCTCACCCAGCCGTTCCTGGTCGCAGACCGTTACAACCAGTTCGACGTATTCTGTACAGTCACCGGTGGTGGCCTGTCCGGCCAGGCCGGCGCAGTGCGCCACGGCATCTCCCGCGCGTTGACCAACTATGAACCGGAGCTGCGCGGCATCCTGAAGGTCGCCGGCTTCCTGACCCGCGATCCGCGCGTGGTGGAACGCAAGAAGTACGGCAAGATGAAGGCTCGCCGCAGCTTCCAGTTCAGCAAGCGGTAGGCGTTTCCGCGGCGGCTGTGCCGTGATGCCACGGACGGCAGGAATGAGCCCGTCCTTGGGGGTGGCGGTCTCTGGAGGATCGACATGGCCGAGAAGCCAAGCGTATTCATCGATGGGGAAGCAGGTACGACCGGGCTGGGCATTCGCGGCCGCTTGCGCGCGCTGCCCGATGTCAATCTAAGGAGCCTGCCGACCGACCGCCGCCGGGATCCAGGTGCTCGGCGCGAGATGATGGCAGAGGCAGATCTGATTATTCTGTGTCTGCCCGATGATGCGGCGCGCGAGTTGGTGGCGATGGCCGACAGTCTGGGCAACGCGGCGCCGAAGCTCTTGGACGCCAGCACGGCGCATCGCGTGCATCCCGATTGGACATATGGCTTTCCGGAGATGGTCGAGGGGCAGAGCGACCGCATTGCGTACGCGCGCAAAGTGGCCAATCCCGGCTGCTATCCCACTGGCGCGATCGCCTTGGTGCGGCCACTGGTCGACGCTGGCCTGATCCCGCCTGACTACCCGATCACCATCAATGCGGTCAGTGGCTACTCCGGGGGCGGACGATCAATGATCGAAGCCCACGAGCACGATGGCGGCCCGGTGTTCGAACTCTATGGGCTGAAGCTTGAGCACAAGCATGTGCCGGAGACGCAGCAAAATTGTGGGCTATCGCGTCGACCGATCTTCGTTCCGTCCGTCGGCCATTATCGCCAGGGAATGCTGGTGTCGGTGCCGCTGCATCTCGACACCCTGCCTGGCAAGCCGACCGGAGCCGACCTTCAGGCGGTGCTCGAGGCGCGCTATTCCGGCTGCGAATTCGTCTGTGTCACCGTCCCCCAGAGCGATGCCAAGGTGGAACCAGAGGCGCTGAACGATAGCAACCTGCTGGAACTCACAGTCCATACCAACGACAGGCACGGTCAGGCGGTGCTGGTGGCGCGGCTCGACAATCTGGGCAAAGGCGCATCAGGGGCAGCGGTGCAGAACCTGCGGCTGATGCTGGGATTGCCGGCGCGTGCCTGAAGTCGTCGGCCTTGGGCCGATCTACTCGCTGGACGGGGTCACACCCAAGGTGGCTCCTGATGCGTTCATCGCACCGGGTGCGGCGGTGATTGGCGATGTCGAGATTGGCTCGGAGACCGGCATCTGGTTCCATTGCCTGGTACGTGGGGATATCAACATCATCCGCATCGGTGCACGCACCAACATCCAGGATGGCACGATCGTCCATGTCGATACCGGTGAAGGTGCGACGCACATCGGCGATGATGTGACGGTGGGACACAACGCAGTGATCCACGCCTGCACGCTGAGGAACCGGGCGTTTGTCGGCATCGCCGCCACCGTTCTGGACGGCGCAGTGATCGAGGAAGGCGGCATGCTGGGCGCCGGGGGCTTGCTAACGCCCGGCAAGGTGATCGGCTGCAACGAGCTTTGGGTTGGCGCGCCAGCCAAGCTGGTGCGGGTGATGACGGACCAGGAGCGCAAGCGGTTCGATCGCAACGCTGAGGTGTACAGGCGGCTTGCGGCGCGGTTCCGCACCGGGCTTCGCAGCGCCATGTAGTGTCCGTGTGCGTGCGGGGCGGTAGCAGCGCTAACCAATTGGTATTGACTCCTGCGGTAAACACCGCCGCATGCAAAGAGATGCACTTCTTCAAAATCCCTGTATCACGGCCATACCGGAGGGTCTCGGCAGCGGCGAAGGATTGCCCTGGTCAGCTAGTATAGCTAACGTTCTGGGGCCGGTTCTGGTGGTTGGTGGACGGCCAGAGGTGCCGGGGCTGATCGTTGTTTCCGATCCCGCACAACCGTGTGCCGCAATTTTCCTCATAGGCCCCATGAACGAGACCGAGTTCAGCGCCCTGATCAGAACGATGCCTGACCCCGCGGTGCCGATCGCCCATTTCGGCGATTACACAGCGGGGAGAAGCGACTTTGTGGCGGACGCGTTCAATACGACGACGCTCGCCGAGGCGCGGTTGCGGCTCGCGCCAATCATTCGTCGCCTGCAGGAGCTCCCGTTTCACCCGGCACGAGAGGATCGCACAGGGCTGCTGACGCTGCGCCTATCTTACTCGCGCAACTGCCCGATCGAGGCCTGTTTTGCGCCTGGAGAGCGAAGGGTCATCAAATATCCACTGTTGCACGCACAGGCTTCGGCACGCACCGAGCTCGAGGGGCTCGCCGACCTGGGCCTGCTACGAAGGCGTCACTTCATACGCACGCATTCGTGCCGCCATTGTGGATCGCTGCGGCTCATTGCGTACGAAGCTTGTCCCGGGTGCGGCAGTTCCTATCTGGTCGACGAAGCGATCGTCCATCACTATCGCTGCGGCTGTCAGCAAGCGGAGTTGGCCTTCGTTTCCGGCGCGTCGCTGACCTGCCCGAAATGCCGACGAGAACTCCGGCACCTGGGAATTGACTACGGAAGGCCGGGCACAATCGTGCATTGCCGCGGTTGCGGCATGGCGAGCCAGGAGCCCGATCCGGTCTTCGTCTGCACGGATTGCCACGCGACGATTGATGGGCGGCAAGCCGTAGCGATGGATTGGTTTCACTATGATCTGACGGATCTCGGCGTTCAGGCGCTGGGTGAGGGTCGTGTCCCGGTCGACCTGGTGCTGTCCCGTGCGTATGTTCCGGATGCGAAGCTCTGATCTGATGGGCACGGCAATGCAGCCGGTATGGTTCCTCGGCTCGTTCGACATGCCTGGATTGGTGTTGCTCTTCTGGTACATGGTCGTTCTGGAAATTCCCCGCTATGGCCTAGGCGCGCTCGTAGTCTGTATCGATGCCGCATTCCGGTGCCTGCCGGTGCCTATCTGGCCGCAGCCCACCGTCAGTATCCTGCTCGTGGGGCACAACGAGGCACATACGTTGCGCCGATGCGTGCTTGGACTGGCGGAACAGTCATTGATGCGGCAGCGCTCACTGATACAGGTTGTTGTCGTTGACGACGGGTCCACCGATGGCATGTCCAGTGTCGCACGGAGTCTGCAGGCCGGACGGCTGATCGACGATCTTCTGACTGTTTCGACCCGGGGCGGCAAGAGTGCAGGCGTCAATCTAGGCCTTACCGTCTGCCGCGGCGACATCGTTGTGATACTTGATGTCGACACCACTCTCGACCGCCAGGCGATCGAAGGCATGCTGCCTTACTTCCGCGATCCCCGAGTGGGTGCGGTGAGCGGAGATCTTGGGGTCAGAAACGCCGGCAGCACCCTCGCGACACGCCATCAAGAAATTGAGTACCCTGATCTCGATTTCGCTCGGTCGACGCGTCGGTGATCTACTGGGTACGCTCTCCATCGTATCGGGGGCGTTTGGCGCGTTCCGCCGTCACGCGGTGCTCGGTGTCGGCGGACTGGACGTTGAGGTCGGTGAAGATGCAGACCTGACGTTGAAGCTGCGACGTGCGGGCTGGCGCATCCGCTTCGCTCCGGGGTCGCGCGCGCTTACCACTGCTCCTGAGACCATGCCGCGTCTAATTGCACAGCGTCTTCGGTGGGACCGCGGCATTGTGACAATCTGGCTCCGCAAATTCCGTGACACGTTTGATCCACGACTTAATGTCTTTCGTCTGATCGACGTCCTCGCGCTACTGGACGTCCTGGTATTCCAGCTCCTGCTGACCGTGGCATTTCCGATATATGTCGTCTGGCTGTGGCACATCTGTGGTTCGTTTGGCCTTTCGATCCTTGCAGCAACCATGATTGGCTACACCGCACTGGACTTCCTTGCACTGGTCGCCGGCATCGTCCTGTCGCCGCATCCACAGTCCGCATGGATGCTGGTGTATATGCCCTTGCATGTCATGGCCGAATTGGCCGTGATGCGTTTTGTCCGGTTGATCGCTATTCTGCAGGAATTGTTGCTCTGCAGTTCTTGCCGAGATCCGTATGTTCCCCCGCGTGTCATGCGGCAGGTGCAGCGTCTCTAATGGGCATTCGCCGCCTGCACGTGCGGGAACAACCCGAGTCTTTGCCAAATGAAGTCCGCCCGCGCAGCCAGGCAGCGATCCGTTGCCTCTACCTCAGCTCCATCGCGCTGCTGGCACTTTGGCTGGCCGACATGTTTGTGGGTGGGTTCTTTTACCTGCGCAGCGAGGGTCAGGTCCTGGCAGAGCCAGCAGTCGTCGCCGTTGAGTTTCCCGTGACGGTCCAAGCTGTCACGGTGGGCGAGGGTGATCGCGTAACAGCCGGACAGATTGTGGCCGTTGTGGCGTCGCAGAACGTCACCGAGAGCCTGGCAAACCTCTCGGTGGCGCTGGCTGATCAAGTTATTCGACTTGCCGAATTGCAAATTCGCAACGCGACGGTGAACGCGGTTATCGCGCTGGCGCAGACACGGCAGAGCGTGGCGATTGACACCAGGCGCAAATATAAATCGCTACTTGCAACTGGCTTTTTGCCCCTCGACAAGCGTTCAGTTGCAGTAGAAAACGAATTTCGCAGCAAGGAAGACTTGGCGCGACTGACTGCCGAACGGAGTACCTTGACAGGGCAGATAGCCGACCTCACTCAGGCTGTGGCGCAAGCCAAAGATGCTGTCGGCCGGTTGCGATCTTTGTTCGACGGCGGGCGTGTGCGAGCGCCAATCGATGGCATTGTGGGGCGACGAGTCGCGGACAACGGCGCCGTCCTGCAGCCGGGCCAGCCGCTGCTCGTGCTCTATCAGGATGCCCGCTTTGTGGCGGCATATTTGCCAACGGGAGGGCTGTTTTCTGTCGCGCCTGGCGATCGCGTGGTGGTGAGCACAGGGCTGCAAAGCTTTACCGGCGCGGTCACGCGGATCGAACCTGTGGCAGCGGTGCCGCCGGGGGAATTCCGAGGAGCTTTCGCGCCAACCGATCGACGCCAACTGTTTCGGATTGCCTTTGATCCCGGCCAGTCGCCCCCGCCGTTGTTCGCCAAGGTACGGGTGCGGTCAGCGTCCTGGCGCTGGGTCGATCGTCTCGAACAGTTTTTCGGCCGCCGCATTTGATCCCCAATGGAGCGCCGTCTTGGCGGTATTATCCGAAGAACTGGTGCATATTGATACCGCTTCGTTGAACGAGACGAAAACGCTTTGGCAGCATCAAGCGCGGCGCTCTCGCGCAGCGGCCGATCGTGACTAGCCGAAATGCGATATCCGCGCCACTTGGAGCGCGCAATTCGAAGGATGGAACTCACCATGCGGCCGCTGCTCGGTTATCTGCTGCTCGCTTCATGTGCGCTGGCCACACCGCCACCTGACACCGCTCAGTTGCCGTTCGCTGCATTCGGCACGATGGACAACGACGTCGCCGCGGCGAACCAGTCGTCCTGGGCATTTGCCGCGCCTGGGCGCACCCGCAACGACCCGGTAGATGCGGCGCGAGCCTGTGCCGCAATCGACTACCTTGCGGGCGAGCTCAGCAGCAACCCACGCTGGCTGCAGGTTTCGCCACTTACCAAGCAGCAGATGCTGCAGGCGCGCGGCGATGTGCGCCGCGTGCTAGGGATCGATCCCACAGTTCGCTCGCAGATCGTCGTCGACGCACTGATGAGATTTGCCGCGGCGTGGCAGGCGGGTGATCAGCAGGCAGCCCTGCAGGCGCTCGCCGCGCCGGGGTTTACTTTACCGCCGCCGCAGCAGGTGCAGGCGCTGTCCAATCTGCCGTACGTGCCGTCGGCCAACACCGCCAGTATGGACGCGGCACGGGAGATGCTGCCAGGTGGCGACGTAGCTCGCCGTTGAATTACCAGCCGAGAGAGCACCCTGCGCAGGAAAACGATGCTTTCTGGTCGGACCTGGCACGCGTTTGGCTAGGCGGGCATGCCGCGGCAAATTCGGCTTTTCTGCGTCGGCGGCGGGCAAGCTGGGCGGCCCGCTCAGAGGGTCAAGGCGTTGCCGCACCACTATGCGGGATGTAGCGTCTCGCACATCGCCAGGAGACGACGCAGGATGAGCAAGCACGTGGTCGCAACCGTTGCCGAGATCCCGCCGGGCGGTAGGAAGCTGGTAACCGTGCGTGGCCGCTCGATCGCGGTGTTCAACCTCAACGGCGAGTTCTTCGGATTGTTCAACCGCTGTCCGCATCAGGGTGGCCCGATGTGTGAGGGCATCCTGACCGGGCTGATCGAATCGGATGAGCCGGGGCGATACAAGTATTCGCGCAAGGGCGAGATCATTCGCTGTCCGTGGCATGGATGGGAGTTCGATGTGCGCACCGGGCAGTCATACTGCGAGCCTGAGCGAATCCAGGTGCGAAGCTATCCCGTTGAGGTAGCCGAGGGACAGCGCGTTGTGCAGGGCCCGTACGTGGCGGAGACAGTGCCGGTCTCGGTCGAGCAACAATACGTGGTGGTAGACGTCTAGCATTGCTCGACAGCGTGGCCCGCTCGCCCGTTCACTGATTGGGCCATCAGTTAGCCAGTCCTCGCATCTTCTCGCCATCCCACTTGGGTCGCGTGGCTGAAGAAGGGCAGGCTGACCGCATCCCCTTGTGCGGCTCCCGTATTGTCTCTAGGGTTTTCGATGCAAAACTCCACGGTTGTGGCTTGCGTAGCACCGGAAAGGAGTTGGTTGGGAGGAGGCGCTGATGGCGACCTATGGGTCCGCTACTACTTTTGCCTTACGGCAACAATATGTCCCCGCGGCGCAACGTGGGCCCATCACTCGCCTGCTCGAGGACGAGCGCCGGCTGGCATTCTGCCTGATGCTGCCGACGATCGTATTGCTCGCGCTCTTTATCGCCTATCCCTTTGTCAACGGCATCTTGCTGGCAGTTACGGATACCAGGGTCGGCGTGCCCGGCCATTTCGTCGGCCTCGACAATTTCACCAAGATCTGGAGCGACGACATATTCCACGTCGCGGTGTGGAATACGTGCCTCTACACGTTTGTCACCACCGTCTTCAAGTTGGTGCTCGGACTGTGGCTCGCGCTGCTGCTCAACCGTCATTTCCGCGGCAAGGCGTTCATGCGCGCCTTCATCCTCTTGCCATTCATCATCCCGACGGTGCTGTCGACGTTCGCCTGGAAGTGGATGTTCGACCCAACCTTCAGCGTGCTCAACTGGATGCTGTTTCACGTCGGTATTATCCGCACCCGGATCAACTGGCTTGGCGACCCGGTCATGGCCATGGTGTCGGTGATCATCGTCAACGTCTGGCGCGGCGTGCCGTTCTATGCGATCAGCCTGCTGGCCGGACTGCAGACGATCAGCCCCGAACTGCATGAAGCTGCGGCGATCGACGGCGCCCGCGCCTGGAACCGTTTCCGCCACGTCACCTGGCCATTGCTGTTGCCGGTCACACTGGTGATCGTGCTGTTCTCGGTGATCCAGACATTCGCCGACTTCCAGCTGGTCTATGTGCTCACCGGCGGAGGCCCCGCGAACGCGACCCAGTTGTTCGCCACCTATGCCTATCAACTCGGTATCGGCACCGGGCTGTTGAGCCAAGGGGCTGCGATTTCGCTGGCGATCTTCCCGATCCTGCTCCTCGTCGTGATCGTCCAGCTTATCTACATCCGCCGAGCGGAGACCCTTTGACCCATGATCGAAGGAGCTCCATGGCGGCGCTGGGTGTTTTTCTATGTGCCGGTGACCGCGTTTGTCGTCTGCCTGCTGTTTCCGTTCTACTGGATGATCATCACGACGATACGGCCGGACAGCGAGCTTTACCGCCCTTGGAGCGCGCCGAATTACGCACCGTTCTGGACCACTAACCCGACACTCGAGCATATCCGCGACCTGTTGACCGAGACATTGTTCAGCACCTGGATGCTGAACACGATGTTCATCTCGTTGGCGGCGACAGCGATCTCGCTGTTCTGCGGATTGCTCGCCGGCTATGCACTCTCGCGGCTGAAGTTCCCGTATGCCGGTCTGATCGGCACAGCGATCTTCATCACCTATCTGGTGCCGCAGACGCTGCTGTTCATCCCGCTCGCCGATATCATCCGCAATTTCAGGCTCGGTGACTCGCCGTGGGCGCTTGATCTTGACCTATCCTACCTTTCTGATCCCGTTCTGCACCTGGCTGCTGATGGGATATTTCAAGTCGATCCCGAAGGAACTCGAGGAGTGCGCTCGCATCGATGGTGCGCCGCGCTGGAAAGCGATGGTCTACATCATCTTTCCGGTGGCGATCCCGGGCATCCTGTCGGCGGGCATCTTCGCATTCACCCTGTCGTGGAACGAATTCATCTATGCCCTCGTCTTTCTCGTCCTCGCCGGAGCAGAAGACGGTGCCGGTTGGGGTCACCTCCGAGCTGGTGCGCGGCGACGTATTCTACTGGGGCGAGCTCATGGCCGGCGCTTTGTTGGGTTCGATCCCGGTCGCCTTCGTCTATTCGTTCTTTGTCGAGTACTACGTGTCCGGCATCACCGGCTCGGTGAAGGGGTAATCACATGGCTCGCGTCGCGATGCGCGGCTTGAACAAGAAATACGACGAGGTTCACGCGGTCATCGATGTGAACCTTGACATCCGCGACCAGGAGTTTGTCGTGCTTGTCGGCCCGTCGGGCTGCGGCAAGACGACGACGCTGCGCATGGTGGCGGGGCTGGAAAGCATCACCGGCGGACAGATCACGATCGACGAGAAGGTCGTCAACGAATTGCCGCCGATGGATCGCGACATCGCGATGGTCTTCCAGAACTATGCGCTCTATCCGCATATGACCGTCTACGACAACATGGCCTTCGGCCTGAAGATGCGGAAATTCGACAGATCGGAAATCGCCGGCCGCGTGAAGGAGGCGGCCGACATCCTGGGCATCCAGGAATTGCTGAGGCGCAAGCCGCGCCAGCTGTCCGGCGGTCAGCGCCAGCGCGTCGCGCTTGGCAGGGCGATCGTGCGGCATCCGCAGGTGTTCCTGTTCGACGAACCGCTGTCGAACCTCGACGCCAAACTGCGCGTGCAGATGCGGGTCGAATTGAAGAAGCTGCACGAGCGGCTGGGCACCACCGCGATCTACGTCACGCACGACCAGGTCGAGGCTATGACGCTGGGCGACCGGGTCGTCGTCATGCGCGATGGCCGGGTGCAGCAGGTCGGCGACCCGATGGAACTCTACAACGAGCCGGCCAATCGCTTCGTTGCCGGCTTCATCGGCTCGCCGGCAATGAATTTCGCACCGGTCCGCATCGCGGCCGAGAATGGTTCTCTATGGGCCGAGAGCAAGGATCTCCGCATCCAGGTACCGGCGCCGATCGCGGCACGCCTCGGCGCTACGCTGGATAAGGAGACGACACTCGGCGTGCGGCCCGAGGATCTGCGCATCGCCAACGGCGCCGATGCAACAGACCTGAGCTTCGACGTCGCAATCGAGGTGGTCGAGCGGCTTGGCTCGGAGATCCTGCTCGACGTAGCTGCCGGGTCGACGACGATGGTCGCTTCGGTCGAACCGAACGTTACTGCCAAGGTGCACGAAAAGCTGCGCCTCGCGATCAACCCTGACCGGCTGCACTTCTTCGACAACCAAACTGAAGTCGCGATTTAACGCGACTCTGCAAACGCAACTCTGCAAGGGAGCAAATCATGAGCAAGATCCGCCGCCGCAGGACATTGCAGCTTTCCGCCGCGGGCACGCTTGCAGCGGGTACCGGCGGCCTGGCCGGCATCCTGGCGAGCGGACGCGCCCCGGCCTACGCCCAGACGCAGACGATGCACTGGCTCCGCTGGGCCGATTTCGTCCCCGCGTCGGACCAGCTGCTGAAGGGAGAGATCGTCAAGCTGTGCGAAAAAGACCTGGGCATGAAGCTGACGGTCGAGACAATCAATGCCAACGACATCCAGGCGCGCATCACTGCGGCAATTCAGTCAGGTGCCGGCCCTGACATTTTCATGACCGTCAACAACTGGCCGCAACTTTACGCTGGCAGTTGCGTCGATGTGAGCGACGTGGCCGAGGACCTGGGCAACGCCCAGGGCGGCTTCTATGACATCTGCAAGGTCATTGGTACCGTCAATGGTAGGTGGATCGGCCTGCCTTGGTGCACCGGCGGCGGCCTAGTCGCTTACCGCAAGTCCTGGCTTGCCGAGGCCGGTTCCCCGAATGGCTTCCCCAAGGACTGGGACGAATACCGCGCCGTTGGCAAGAAGCTGAAGGCCGCAGGTCATGCTTATGGGCAAACCGCTGGGCACACCTTCGGCGACGCGCCGGGTTGGTGGTACCCGTATCTGTGGTCCTGGGGCGGCAAAGAGGTCGAGGCCGACGGCAAGACCGTCGTGCTCAACACCAAGGAGACCGTCGAGTCGGTGAAGTTCGCGGTCGCGCTGTGGAAGGAAACGATGGACGAAGGCGGCCTTGCCTGGGATGACACCAGCAACAATCGCGCGTTTCTCTCCGGCAGCATCAGCGCAACGAACAACGGCGCCTCGATCTATCTTGAGGCGAAGAAGAAGCCCAACTCCTATGTTACCGAAAAGGGTACGCCGATGAAGGATGACATCCTTCATGCCGGCATTCCCGGCGGTGCCGGCGGTCAGTTCAACCTGCCGGGCCCGCAAACCCACCTGATCATGAAGTACTCGAAGAACCAGGACGCCGCCAAGAAGTTCCTTCGCTGGGCGTCCTCGAAGGAGATCTTCGATAAGTGGTTTGTCTCCCAGCAGGGTTACACCTGCGGGCCGACCAAGATGTGGGAAAACCATCCGGTGTGGAACGTCGACCCGGTGCTCGCCCCGTTCAAGAAGGTGCCGGAAACCGGGCGCTTGGTCGGCTACGCCGGAAAGCCAAACCAGAAGGCCGCTGAGGTGCAGACCAAATACATCGTCGTCGATATGTACGCGAAAGCGATCCAAGGCATGGACCCAGCGGAATCGGTGAAAGCGGCGCATGCCGAACTGGTGTCAATCTACGGCGCCTAAGCGGTACGGAAAGTGGCATCGGATCGGCTCGCTGGTTGACGGACGAGCCTCATCACGGCTGATCAGCGGACCGCGCGAAGCCCAGGGAGCGCAGTTGCCCATGGACCCGCCATGCTTGTGCGAGGATCTGGAGCAGTTTCTTGCATCTTCCGGCATGATATGCTGATTGCAGGACGGTGGGCCGGAGGTCCCGGCCCGCCTCGACAAGTCATGTCTTCTTAGCGGACCCGAGCCAGTATAGAGCTGCTTCAACAGGTGCCCCATCTCCCCTCAATTTCCGCTTGTGCGGTCCGCTGACCGCCTCGGGTCGTCTGTCATTCGGGCGCCGCTTTAGCTAGGATTAGTTGCTCGCGACATGTCTTCCGTTTGACCAAAATGAATCGGCTGGTGATTGACAGGTTAGCGCGGATGGAAGGCGTGGAAACTGATCGGGCGACACACCATTGTTGAGCGAGCGCGCTGCTCTCGTCCCGTCGACCGACGCTGCGACAGCGGCTGTGCTACGCTGGCGACACCTATTGGTCCGCTGGCTGCGCTGGCCAGTCTACACGCTGTATGAACGACGGCTCCTCGCCCAAGTCAAACTGCGCCCGCCTCCACGGCATGTCGGCATCATTCTGGATGGCAACCGACGATTTGGCCGCTTGTCAGGCGTCTTGGACCCTCTCCGCGTGTATGCGCAGGGGGCGCAGAAGCTGGACGAACTGCTCGACTGGTGCCGAGAGCTGTCGATCCCGGCGGTGACATTGTGGGTATGCTCCACGGACAATCTCGCACGCCAGCCGCAAGAGGTGGCTGGCATCCTCGGTGCGCTGGAATTAAAACTTTCTGCTCTGGTGAATGATCCGCAGATCCACCGCCGGCGTGTACGGGTGCAGGCGATCGGACGGCTGGAGTTGCTGCCGGAGAGCACCCTAGCTGCTATCCGGGCGGCGGAGAGTGCCACTGCGGACTACGATGCAATGCTCCTCTCGATAGCCGTGGCCTATGGCGGTCGCGAAGAGATCGCTGATGCGGTGCGGGACATGCTCACTCAAGCGCTGAACGATGGCGTACCGTTCGCCGAAGTCATTGAACATATTTGTCCTGAACGGATCGGGCGGCACCTTTATCTTGCCGAGACACCGGAACCCGACTTGATTATCCGCACCAGCGGCGAGTTGCGGCTATCAGGCTTCATGTTGTGGCAAAGCGCGTATAGCGAGTTCTACTTCTCCGATGTACTTTGGCCGGCGTTCCGCAAGATCGACTTCCTGCGCGCTGTTCGAGCGTTCCAGCAACGGCGCCGGCGCTATGGCCGCTGACCGAACAGGTGCTGGCGCAGGCGGGGCAGGTAGGCGCGCAGGAAGGTCCGCATAGAACCCTGCAGCACGGCGTGCTCATTTTGCAGCACGGCCTTCTCATTTTGCAGCACGGCGTGCTCATTTTGCAGTGCGCTAAGCTCGTCTCGTAGCGTTTGGAATTGACCTTGCAACGTATTGAGTTCGCGTTGCAGGAACCCGAGCCGCGCCTCCGCCTGCACTGCCCGGTCCCGTTGGGCGGTGGTTTCAGCCTGAGCACGGCTGCACTCGATGGCAGCCAGTTCAGCCCGCTCTTTCTGAGCGTCAACAATGCTCCGGGTTTCTTCGTGCCTCTTCGCGAGCGAACTTAGCTCGCTAGCCAGCCGCGCTGCCTCTGTTGCGCGCGTGTCCCGCTCCACACTCAGGGCATCGTGACGAACCCGGAAGTGAGCCAATCGCCTCCGCAAGACCTCATGCTCATCGACCGCTCGTGGCACATACGGCACGGCGGTCACCATCTCACCAGCGCGATCATTGACGATACCAAGTGCCATGTATGCGGCATCGAGCTGCGCACAGATCCGCTTGAACTCGGCCCCAGCGTTCAGTCCGCGCTCCTCCTCCCAGACCTTGAGGCGGTCTATGAGATCGTAGGTCGCGCGCAACACTGACATTGCTTCGGGGTAGCCGCCGGCTGATGTGTCACGCGTTCGAGACAACCAATAGTCAGTCCGCTCGTGTGCAAAGCGCGCAAGACTGTTCCCGTAATCGGAAACACGCTCGCGATCGAGCCGCGATGTGTAGCGATTTGTCTTGTCAATCCACTGCGCCACGTCTTGGTGGGAAAGATGGTGAATGGCGGCTCCGGTGTCCTCAGTCACGTGCAATACGTTGTCAGAATGAACCTCGATGCCGCTGTGCACCGTGCCGCTGAATGTCACGGCACCGCTGCGGAACAATCGGATCTGATGTTCAGGCCAATAGTATGCCGCTTCATCGTGCGCGCCGAGAATATAATGGCGTTGCAACAGCCCATAGACGTCTGCACGCGGTGCTTCCAGTTCAGCCTGAATGAAGCGAATTGCATCTGGGCTGAGACACTCGTCATCATCCAGGCAAATGATCCAGTTGTTTGTGCATTGCGCGACAGCGAAGGCACGAGTTTCTTCCACCGTCGGCGACCAGGGGACAGTAATCACGCGATCGGCGTATCTCGCAGCGATTTCGGCGGTGCCGTCGGTGGACGACTTGTCTACAACAATCACCTCGTCCGCGAAACCGAGCGCACGCACGCACGTCCCGATCAACAATGCCCGGTTGTAACTGACGACGACTGCGCTAAGCTTTTCGCGCAATGCGCCCTCCGACACTGAGACTAGTTGAGGCGCGTCCGCAGCTCTTCCATCGCACCGCGGATCCGGTTTGCGGCAGTACCGTCTGGCACAATTGCGAGGAACCGTTCGAAGCAGCGCAATGCGGCGCCCACACGATCGAGCCGCTGGTTCATCACGGCAGCCTGCCGCCAAAGGTCCGCGTGGTCAGGCGCCATGCGCAGCATGTCCTCGATGCAGGCGAGTGCGCCATCGACGTTGCCGGATTGCAGCTGTCGGGTTACTATATTGTTTTGCAGTCGTAGAAGTACGCTGCGCGCGTTCATGGGCCGAAGCAGGCCGGGCCGCAATTCGGCATTCTGTCCTTCGATCCGCTTCAGCAGTACCCGCAGATCCCGGGCGTCAAGTGTCACGCCACCGCCGAAGACGTCGATGACAGCCTGTACGCTCCGGCCTTCGAGCGCGACAAGGAAGTGTGCGGGGAAGTCGACACCATGTGCTCCCCATCCTGCGGCGCGGGCGGTATGCAGCCAGATGATGCCGAGGGCGACAGGCAGTCCCCTGCGCCGATTGATCACACTGATCAGGTTGGCATTGGCAAGATCATCGTAAGTCTCGGCATCACCGGCGTACGTGTAGCGTCCGGCAATCAGACCTGCCAGTGCTTCAGCGCGCATCGACAGGTCGTTGGTTCCGATTGTTCCGGCTAGCTCTACGGCATCGCGCGCCAGAGCCGACAGGTGCTCACGTGCTGCGTGCCAGTCGGCATCAGGCGCATCGATACGCGCAAGCTGCAAGGCGGCGTCACCGATATCGATCTCGGTGTCCGGCAACAAGCCGATCGCTTCCAACGCCGCGCGTGGGTCACTCATGCGCGTCAGTTTGGGCGCGATGGTGGCCGGGTGCAAGCGAGAGCGGCGGCCATAACGAAGTGCTATTCCGCGGCCGGCAGGTAGATCTCCTTGCCCTTTTCCACGAACTCCTTGCTCTTCTGTTCCAGACCGGCCATCCGTTCCGCATCCTGCCGCAGGTCCTGCGTGATCTTCATCGAGCAGAATTTCGGCCCGCACATCGAGCAGAAGTGCGCGACCTTATGTGCTTCCTTCGGCAGCGTCTCGTCGTGGAAATTGCGCGCGGTGTCGGGATCAAGCGACAGATTGAACTGATCCTGCCAGCGGAATTCGAAGCGCGCTCGGCTGATCGCATCGTCGCGCAGCTTCGCGCTCGGGTGACCTTTCGCCAAATCGGCAGCATGCGCCGCGATCCGGTAGGTGATCACACCGGTCTTCACGTCATCACGGTTAGGGAGGCCGAGATGCTCCTTCGGCGTGACGTAGCAAAGCATAGCCGTGCCGAACCAACCGATCATCGCCGCGCCGATCGCCGAGGTGATATGGTCGTAGCCAGGTGCGACGTCGGTGGTCAGTGGACCAAGCGTATAGAAGGGCGCCTCGCCGCATTCACGCAGCTGTTTGTCCATGTTGACCTTGATCTTGTGCATCGGCACGTGGCCAGGCCCCTCGATCATCACCTGGCAGCCCTTGTCCCAGGCAATCTTGGTCAACTCGCCCAGAAGTCTCCAGCTCGCCGAACTGCGCCGCATCGTTCGCATCCGCTTGCGAGCCAGGCCGCAGCCCATCGCCCAAGGAGAACGACACATCATATTTGCGCATGATGTCACAGATCTCGTCGAAGCGCTCGTAAAGGAAGCTCTCTCGGTGATGCGCCAGGCACCAGCGCGCCATGATCGAGCCGCCACGCGAGACAATGCCGGTCACGCGCTTCGCGGTCAGCGGGATATAGCCGAGACGAACACCCGCATGGATCGTGAAGTAGTCGACGCCCTGCTCGGCCTGCTCGATCAGCGTGTCCTTGAACACCTCCCAGTCGAGCTTGTCAGGTTCGCCATCGACTTTCTCGAGCGCTTGGTAGATCGGCACTGTACCGATCGGCACCGACGCATTGCGCAGGATCCAACCGCGAATATTGTGAATGTTGCGCCCGGTGGACAGGTCCATGACCGTGTCGGCTCCCCAGCGGGTCGCCCACACCAGCTTCTCCACTTCTTCGGCAGCCCCCGATGTGACGGCTGAGTTGCCGATATTGGCGTTGATCTTCACCAGGAAGTTGCGGCCAATGATGACCGGTTCGAGCTCCGGATGATTGATATTGGCCGGGATGATGGCACGGCCGCGCGCGATCTCGTCGCGGACGAACTCGGGAGTGATGAACTCGGGGATGGAGGCGCCGAAGTCCTCGCCATCGGCGCGGCGCTCAGCGGCACCGTCTAGCGCCTTTTGCCGTCCGAGATTCTCGCGATGCGCGACGTAGATCATTTCTTCAGTGACGACGCCAGCACGGGCGAATTCGAATTGTGTAACCAGTTGGCCCGGCTTGCCGCCGAGTACTGGATGCTCGGCTGGACACGTGGGCACCAGGCGGTCACCGGACGCGCCGCCATTATCCACGTCCTTGACCGCGCGGGGCGCTAAGGCTTCGAAGCCGCGCTTGGTAATCCAGTCAGCCCGCAGTGGAGGCAGACCTGCTTCGAGGTCTATGGTGATTGCGGGATCGGTGTACGGGCCTGACGTGTCATAGGCGCGATAAGCTTCTTCGCGCGCGGTCGGATCGAGAGCGATCTCTCGGAACGGCACGTGGACGTCCGGGCGACCGGCGGGCGAGGTGTAGATCTTGCGGGACCCGGCGATCGGGCCGGTGGTGACGCTACTTGGGCGGGCGGCGGTCTTCGACTGGACAGTCATCGACGTCTCCTCAATCGCGCTCGCGGTCTGTTTCGGGAAGAACGGGCGTTGCGATCGCGAAGGCACCCGTCCCTACGCCGGCATGACCCGGTTCAGGTTCAAGGGTCACCGCGCCGCCGCTTTGCAAGCAACTCTTGCGGTATCTCAGCCCCTTCGGCGGGGCCCCCCTCGGTAGCCGAGTAACATGCGGTGCGATGTGAACCATGTCAAATGGACGGCCATGCAAAACTCTGCTGCTGTGCCGAACCATTTGGAATAGCGATCATGTACGAACATGGACTCTGTTGTCGGCGAGGTCGGTGCGCCATCGGCGAGCGGTGGTCGCGATGACGATCAGGCTCTACGCCTTCACCTGCGGCACGGTGACAGGCGAGTTCGGGCGTTTGATGCAGGGCGGCGAGGGCGACATCACCCTGCCGATCCCGGTCTACCTGATTGAACACCCAAACGGTGTGGCACTGTTCGACACCGGGCTACATCCTGATTGTCAGCAAGATCCCTCGGGGCGGCTCGGAGCGCGACTCGCCGGTCTGTTCCGGATCGCGTTTGTGGCCGGCGAAGAGATCAGTGCGCGGCTCGCGGCGATCGGGCGTGATCCAGCCCAGGTCGATTTGCTCATCAACTCGCATTTCCACTTCGACCACGTCGGTGGCAATGCCCTGATCCCGAACGCGACGATGCTGGTGCAACGTCGTGAATGGGACGCCGGGATGGATCCCGACACTGCCGCGCGGCATGGCTACAATCCGCGTGATTTCGATCTCGGCCATAAACTGCACCTGCTCGATGGTGAGCATGATGTATTTGGCGACGGTTCGGTGGTTTGCCTGCCGACATACGGGCACACGGCGGGACACCAGTCGCTTCGTCTGCGGCTCGACAGTGGCGAGGTCGTGCTGGCCGCTGATGCTTGTTACTTTTGTCGGAGCCTGCGCGAGCGGCGGCTGCCGCGATACGTGCACGACAGAGAAGCCATGCTGGCCTCGCTTGATCGGCTTGGAGCGCTGGAAGGTCAGGGTGTACGCATCTTCTTCGGCCACGATCCGGAATTCTGGGCTCGCGTGCCCCAGGCCCCCACACCTGTCGTATAGATGGCCTTACGAAGGCTGCCGTAGCACCCAGGCGCGGAACAGTTTCAGATCAATGTTGCCGCCGCTGACGACCAAGCCGACACGTTTTCCTGCCATGCGTGCACGCTCGGCGAGAAGCGCAGCGAGCGGCGCCGCCCCAGCGCCCTCCACCAGATTGTGTATGTCCGTCCAATAGGCTCTGATCGCATCGGCGATCGCTTCGTCTGAAACCGTGACGATGCGCGCCGCGCCGGCGCGGATGATGGCGAACGCATCCGGATCCGGCTGGCGCACCGCTACGCCATCGGCGTTTGTCTCGGCGCGATTCAGCGCTACGACACGGCCTTCTTCGAATGAGCGGGCGTAGGCCGGTGCGCCGCTCGCCTGCACGCCGATGATCTCAGTCTTCAACCCGAGCAGATCACGTACCTTGATCGCACCGCAGATGCCGGAGCCAAGTCCGATCGGCACATACAACGCATCGAGCGGTGGCGCAGTGCGGAACAATTCGAGCGAATAGGTCGCAACACCCTTCACCAGATCAGGTGCAAAGGACGGTGCGAATTCAAGGCCCTCGGATGCGGCGAGTCGGGCGGCTTCATCGCGCGCCATTTCGAAATCATCGCCGTATTCGACGAGTCGTGCGCCGAATGCACGCATCGCCGCGTTCTTTTCCACGCTGTTGCCATGCGGGACAACAACAGTGACGGGAATGCCGTAACGCCTACCCGCCCACGCCAGCGATTGGCCATGGTTGCCACGTGTGGCAGAGACAATGCCGCGCGTGTGGGAGCGTTCCCGGCGCAGGCGTTCGGCATAAATCAGTCCGCCACGCAGCTTGAAAGCGCCCGTGGGGGTGTAGTTCTCGTGCTTCACCCATACCTCGGCGCCGCAGCGTTCAGCCAGCAACGGCCAGGCATATTGCGGCGTGCCAGGAAAGCTGTCGTGTACCAGCGCTAGCGCAGCTTCCAACTCGGTCAGCGAGAACATAGACGCGATCCAAAACCGACACGGGCCGCCACCGGGATACCGGTCACGGCCCGCGACACCAATCAGCGAAGTCGTGCGTCAGGCGAGCTTGAGATTCGTGGCAGCGGCCTTGCCGCGTTCCATCGCCACTTCGTAACTTACCTTCTGGCCGTCATTCAGGCCTTTCAGCCCCGCCGCCTGCACTGCAGTGATGTGGACGAACACATCTTTGCCCCCGTCCTGCGGCATGATGAAGCCATATCCCTTTGTCGCATTGAACCACTTCACGGTCCCAACGGCCATTTTGATTGCTCCTTCCATTGCGCGTCCCCTGCTCGCGCGATTGGGGGTTGGGTGATTGGCGCGGTGCGCGCTTCGTCAGGCAAGCTTGAGGTTGGTCGCGGCGGCCTTACCGCGCTCCATCACTACCTCGTAGCTGACCTGCTGGCCTTCATCCAGGCCGCGAAGACCAGCCGCTTGCACTGCGGTTATGTGGACGAACACGTCCTTGCCGCCTTCTTGCGGCATGATGAAGCCGTAGCCCTTGGTCGTGTTGAACCACTTGACTGTGCCGGTAGCCATCGTCTGCGAAACTCTCCGTCAGGCGCGCCGCACAACAGCGTATGGCGCTGGGTCGACAACCGGCCCTTTGGGCGTCTTGAGGGCACCCGATTGACGGAGGCGCAGCAAGCCTAGCCAAATGCGATTGCGTTGCCCATCTGGCACAGAAAGGCCACAACCTGTCAATCACAGTCGCAAGCCGTTGACGAGTTTGTGTGCAGGCGTCGACAGAGAGCGAGAACCGTCGCAAGAACGAGAAGTCGGCGTATCAGAAGCCGCTACGTGGTCCGCGCGATGTCATCGCCTTTGCAAATTCGCCACCCGCTGCAATGGCACGCCGCCCAGCCGCAAGCTCCGGATAATAGATGTGCCAAACGTGGATCATCTCCGGCCAGACTTGCAGATCGACTGCCACATCTGCTGCTCCCGCCACCTGTGCAAGGCGAATTGCATCGTCGAGCAGTGTCTCTGCTGCACCGACCTGGATGAGCAATGGCGCGAGCCCGCGCAAATCCGCGTAAATCGGCGCGGCAAGCGGTGAACGTGGATTGGCGTCATTCAGATAGAGCTTCGCCATATCCAGAATGCCGGCCTGCTGAACTGTTGGGTCCGTTGCGGCCTTGCTGGTCATGCTGCCGCCGATTGCTTCCATGTCCACCCACGGGGAGATCGACCAGCCACACGCCGGCTGCGGCAATCCAGCCTCGCGGATCGCCACCATCGCCGCCACGACGAGCCCGCCTCCTGCGGAATCGCCAGCGATGGTGATCCCGCTCGGCTGCACACCGCGGGAAAGCAGGAAGCGATACGCGTCGATTGCATCGTCCACCGCGGCTGGGAACGGATGTTCTGGTGCAAGCCGGTAGTCGATCGCCAGGGTGCGCGCCCGTGCCGCGCGACCGACCTCAGCGACCATATGGCGATGGCTGTCAAGCGAGCCAATGACATAGCCGCCGCCATGGAAGTAAAGCACGACCCTGCTTGGATCTGCATCCGGGCTCGAAGTCCATTCTGACCTGACGCCATTTGCGGCAACCGGTTCCGCCTTGATATCGGCCGGCAACCTGTAGGCCAGACCGCGTGCGTCGATATCCCGGCGCCGCTGGGCGATGTCGTCCGAGCGCACCCGCTTTGCGATCGTCTCACGCAGCGCAGCGATTTCCGGATCGCTCATGGTGCTGTCTCCTGCTTGTCATGCTTGCCGTCGACATCATCGCGCCGAAGCTCAGCGACCGGCAATTGGTAGAAGCGGGCGAATTCGTAGACCGTCGTGTCCTCTTGGTTCCAGCAGACGTAGCCGCGGCAGTCGCGTGGGCGTGCCTCGTAGACTGTGCAGCGCCGGTTCTCGCCGAGGAACTGGCAGGTGCCGAAGCCGGATTTGATGCGCTTGCTGCCCTTGCGATTGCGCTCGACGATGTGGCGTTCCTCGAACTCGCGCACCGTTAGTCCCAGGAACCTGGCCAGTCGCCTGATGTCGTTCCGGCTGACTTCGACATACCCCGCCGTCCGGCAACAGAACGCCGGGCACTTCAGGCAGTCGAGCGACTCGCCGGTCATGCCGCCAGTCTGACACAGGCAGGCTGGCGGGCAAGAGCGGTCAGCGATCAGGAATTTGCTGACATCATCTGCTGGGCCGGCAACGTGGGGTTCTGCTGGTTGTACTCCACCATACCAGCACCGACCTGCGACGGGGAGACGCCGGGCAACTGGATCGTGTTGCCGTTGACCTCGACAACCGCCCACCCGTCCGGCGTTTCCGACAGGCTGACATTGCTGAAGTCCATCGGGGTCATGGTGTTCTCGAAGTCGAGCTTGTCAGTGCCCGGGTTGAAGTCAGCTACGGTGTCTTGATGACCCGAGCCGATGAAAACAAAGGTGTTGCTCGATCCTCCGCCGGTAAGCTGCTGGTTGACCCCAAGCCCGGCCACTATCGTGTTGTCCACGTCCGGCGAACCCGCAATCATCGCATTGTCCGCGTCGACGCCCATGACGAGCTGCGGTGCATCCGGATTGGCTGACGCCACGTCACTCGAATGACGCTCTGTGGCGATAAATGCGTCAGGCTGCATAGCGGTGGTGTCGGTGTTGCGCATGATGATATCCGACAGCGTCGTGTTTTGGATCTGCGTCATGAGCGGGGGACTGAACCCCTGATTGAGGTAAAAGGACGGGTCGCCGTCCCGCAGGTTCTCGAACTGCTGAGCGATAATGTCCTGGAAGGTCGGACCCACCATGGACCCGCCAGAGGCGGGGTCCTCGGCCAGGCCGCCGACGAACAGGTCAACCTGATCGACGCTGCCGTAAGCCTGCTGCAACTCGCTAGCAAGCTGAGGATCGCTGGTGATCTGATCGAACGAGGTGTACGGCGTCATGCCGAGAGCCTCGCGCGTCTGGTTCAGTGTAGCGATGCCGAGGTCGCGCTCGCGCAGGATATCGATCGCCGCGAGGTCGCCAACTTCGCCGGGTGGATTGGCATTGAGCAGGTTGCGCAAGTCGGAGTTTATGGTCGCGCTAAACTCCTGCGAGAAGTCCTGTGCCAGGTTGCGCAGCAGCGCGTCCGCGCCGCCATTAGGTGGCAGGTCGCTGGTTTGCTCGGCCGACGCGTCGACGAGGTCCTTCTGTTCGAGAACCGTGCCGTCGTTGGCGATCTTCGTTTCTTCCGGCGATACGGTGGAATGGCCGAAGCGGTAGGCTGCAGTGGAGAATTCTTCGGAGATCTGCGGGCTGACCGACGAATTGAACCCATGATATGATGAGAGAGTGTCTGTTCCCAAAAGATGCGGCAGGAATTCGGTGTAGACGATATTCTGATACTCTGCGGTAGTGATCGCGCGCGCCCTGGCATAAAGCTGATCGCCGCTCAGACTTGGATCTTCGGAATGCAACTGGCCGACCCAATAATTGTGTTCTCGTACGAACAGCACGTCGATTGACGTGAGATCGGGGTTCTCAGCGGCACGGACATCGCCACCGACATACTGACCGTCGACGACCGGCAGGTAGTCGCCTTGCGAGGTGTTCAGCGTACCGTCCGGGTTGCGCAGGCTGTCGGCGGTGGTTGGATCGGAACCATAGACCTGCGAGAGGTCGAGATACTGCGTTACGGCGTTGATGACGTTGCCATTCGCCGGATCTACCTGGCCTCGCGTGATGCTAACCTCACTCCCTGGCGGCAGCGCGGGATCGCCGTCGGGAATAGTAAAGCTCAAAGTGTTGGATGCATGGTCCGCGGGAGCTTGGGTGTTATTCAGGTCGATATCGTGGTCGATGAACTGACCGAACGCGTACATGTATGCGGAGCGCCCGCCCGGGTCCTCGTTCTGGGGAGTAGCAAAGATAGCGTTGCTGATGTCGCGTGGATTCGGCCCGCTTACGGGGGTGTCGAAGGTGTCCGGGGCGAAATTGGCGGGTGCCAGGCGGACTTCATCGGTGTTGGCGGCACCGAGCATCGGATCGGAGGAGTTATTGCCGGTGCCATCAATCGGGTAAGCGGTGACGCTGTCGAAGCCGAGAGATCGGTCGACAATAATGCCGCCGCCATCGGCGGGCTGGGAAGATGCATCGTTGCCGCCATCCTGATTGGGTTGCACAAATTGGTTGTCAGATTGTGCCATGAGTTCATCCTGCAGTTGATGAGATTGGTCGCGTCAACGCGCCCGCGGGCTGCGCTGGACGTACGTCGCTGAACCCGCGGGAGTGGGACCGTCCCGTGGGTAATCGATGGATTAAGGGCGGGGCCGGCTAGGCCGCGGCGACGCTACCGGAAATCACTGTTTTCGAGCGTCGGGCCTGCGGCTGATGGGGGGAAGGAATCGCGGAACGTTTGCGCGTGTTGCCGCAAAGCAAGGCATGATGATCCCCCAAACTCCATATTCATTTGCCGACCGGATAACGTACGGCGGAGATCACGCTCCTGAGGCATCGGGCGCCGACTCGTCAAACCGTTTACGCGCGAATGGCGGCGGGACGGGTCAATTTGGCTGGGTCGTGTCAGTTGGATACCAAGTTCGTAGGAGCCTTTTCACATTCGCATGAACTGGCTGGCGCGGCCGGCGCCTGCCGCGTGCTGCAACGAGCGGCAGCAGGGTGACCGAAGGGTCATTTGACGGGGCTCGAGGGCTTTGCAATAAGCTTTTCCCCAAAGACGTTTACAACGGCAACCATTCGGCCGGCCGCGAAGCGACCGGTCAACAGGGAAGGGAGAGCGGCCATGGCCAAGATGAGCCGAGCGTACTGCCATTCGTGGAGTTTTGGGCATTGCGGCGGCCGGTGCGCTGGCGCGGCCATATATTGCTAATGCGCAAGCCAAGACGGCGGTCTGTTGGCTGAATCGGGATTCATCCCCCAGGAAGACGCGGCGATACGCAAGGTCTGCGAAGATTACATGAAGGAGAGCGGCAACAAGCTGGACTACAGTGTCCTGCCGTTCACCGCGCTCAATCAGAAGGTGATCGCGGCGCTCACCAGCGGCGACGTCCCGGATCTGGTATTCCAGGACGCCCCGTCGTCGATCATTCCGCAAAATGCGTGGGACGATAAGATCCTCGATGTGAGCGACGTTGTCGCTCCGTTCGAGTCGCAGCTTTCAGAAACCGCGAAGCTCTGCTCGACCTTCTACAACAAGGCGACGAAAAAGCGCGGCTATTACCTTTGCCCGATCAAACAAGGCGCGACGCCATTTCATGTCTGGGGCGACCTGGTCGAAAAAGCCGGTCTTAAGATGGAGGAGATCCCAAAGAACTGGGATGGTGTGTGGACCTACCTCAAGCAAGCGCAGGCGCCGCTGCGTGCCAAAGGCATGCGCAAAGTCTACGCGTGTGGACTGCAGATCACCACGGTGGGGCCCAACGATGGCAACAACCTTTTCGTGCACTTCATGATCGCCAACGGCGGTGGAAGCATCGTCACCTCAGACGGCAAGCTGCACACCGACGATCCGAAAGTGCGCGAGGCGGCGATCAAGTCGGTAGAATTCATGACCAACCTCTACAAGGAAGGCGTGGTGCCGCCCGAGGCGCTGAGCTGGAATGACGCCGACGACAACAATGGCTATCATGAGAAGCTGTTCATGATGGACTTCGACGGCACGTTGTCTACCGAGCTGGCAATGATCAAGGACAAGGAAGCATTCTATCACAACATGAAGACGCTGGCGCCGCAGAACAAGAATGACGGCACGCCGATGGAAACCCAGGTGAACGCTGGCGGCGGCTACATCCCGAAGGGTGCCAAGGGCGCTGAGATTGCCAAGGAATTCATGAAGTACTTCATGCAACCGAAGGTGATGAACGAAAACCTAAAGGCGGGTCTTGGCCGCTGGGCGCCGGCGATACCGCAGCTCGTCAAGGACGATCCGTTCTGGCTTGGTACCGAGATGCCTTGCTTGAAGCCTTACATCACCGAGGCGGTGCTTAATCCGACGCTGCCGGTATTCGAAGGGTACACCCCGGCCTGGGGTCAGGCGAACGCCGAGCAACTTTGGGGGCAGGCGCATGCCGACGTGATCAAAAACAGTATGAAGCCGGCCGACGCGGTCGACAAGGCGTTCAAGCGGGCAAACGAGATCTTCGCAAGGATGGCAACCTAAGCCAAGCGAGGCGAACATGAGCGTAACACAGCAGACACTTGCCGTTGGACGAGGACTGACGGTGGCGCGTGTGCGACGACACGCCTGGCTGGGCGGGGTGCACGGCGCAGATTACGTCTGGGCGATCGCGTTTGCCTTACCTTACATCGCGTTGTTCCTGTTTTTTGTTGTGTATCCGATCGCCTTCGGGATCTGGATGGGCAGCGACCTGTCTCTCTATCAGCAACTGTTCACTGATCCTCGCTACTTGACGACAGTGGTCAACACGGTGCTGTACGTCGTTATCGGTGTGAACTTGAAGATGTTCCTGGCCTTCTTGCTGTCAGGCTTCTTCATGCGGAAGGGCTGGTGGACCAAGGCGCTGCTGGTCATCTTCATTCTGCCGTGGGCGACGCCGGCGTTGCCCGCCTACATGTCAATCCACTGGTTCGTGAACGGCCAGTGGGGGATGCTGAACAACGCGCTGTACATGCTGTTCGGCATAGATGGCCCCGTGTATTTGAACGAGCGCTGGATGGGGCTCGCGTGCAACATCGGTGCCTATATTTGGAAGACCTTGCCGTTCTGGACAGTGATCCTGCTGGCCGGACGGATGGCTGTGCCGACGGAGCTTTATGAGGCCGCCGCAGTCGACGGTGCCACGCGCCTGCATCGCTTCGCACACGTGACGGTGCCGCTGATGGCGAACATGTACCTCGTGTGCGTATTGCTCGACATGGTCTTCGCGTTGGGAGACTTTAACTCGACGTTCTTTGTCTCCGGCGGCGGCCCGGCGATGACAACCGAGGTGCTGGCCACGCTCGGCATCCGCTACGCCTTCACCACCGCACTGCCTCGGCTGGGAGTTGCATGCGTGATGTCCGCGTTGCCGGTGCTCATACCGCTGGTCATCATTCTGATGCGACGGCTTCGCCCAGCGGAGGGCCAGCTATGAGTGTCACGATTGCCGGCCAGCGGAGGATACGATCCCCGCTGTTCTACCGGCTGCAACGCTATGCCATCGAAGCGGTATGTCTCCTGCTGGGCCTGATCCTAGTAATCTGGTCGGTAACGCCGATCTACAACATGTGGCTGATCGCGCTTGACAGCCACGATGACATATTCAGTGGCCAAATCTGGCCCGAAAGCCCGACGTTGGAAAGCTTTCGCGTCGTCGTTACGCAAGACTTCTGGTATCTGGCGGAGTTCTGGCATCAGTTCGGCAACAGCTTTATCGTCGGTCTATCGGTAATGGCCCTAACCCTGCTGATCGGGTCGCTGGCAAGCTTCACTGTCGGACGCATGCGGCTGCGCAACGGTTGGATGCTGACCAATGCGGCGCTTATGACCTATGTGATCCCGGCGTCGTTCCTAGCAATCCCCATCTACCGGATTATGCAAATCTACGGGCTAGGCAATCACCTCTCGTCCGTAGTTCTAGCCCTTACGTCTTTCGCAACGCCGTACGCAATCTTCATCTTCTCGCAATATGGCAAGTCGATCCCAATGGAGCTGGACGAATCCGCTCGCATTGACGGCGCCAACCCGTTGCAGATCTATGTGCGCATCTATCTGCCGCTGATGGCGCCTGCCCTCGTTGCAGTGGGGACCTACGCGCTGCTGCTTGCATGGAACGAGTAACTCGTACAACTTCCTGCTGCTGTCGACGCCGCAGAGCATGACCGTGGCTGTCGCGCTGGCACAGTTCCTCAACAGCGATGAATCACCCTGGAACTACATGATGGCGACCGCAATCATCTACGCGCTGCCGCCGATCATCCTGTACTATGGTCTCCGTCGGTACATGGCGGCCGGCCTGACAATGGGTGGCGTGAAAGGATAAACGCCACGACCGCGGCAACGCGGGAGTGTGATAATGAACAGTACGTCTCGGGCTCTGGAACTGGGAGGCCCCATCGAGGCAGCCCGGCCCGGGGTTCCACCCTGGCGCTTTCGCCTGCAGGGATCCGATACCACCTGGGCAATTGCGTTTCTCATCCCGTACTTGGCGGTGTTCGCTGCCTTCGTGGTTTATCCGACCGTGTTCGGCCTCTGGATGGGACACGATCCAGCACTGTACGATGGGCTGTTTTCCGACCCCCAGTATCTCACAATGGTGGTCAACACGCTGGTGTTTACCGCAATTGGGGTCAACGTGCAGATGTTCCTGGCATTTCTACTGTCAGGCTTCTTTATGAGCCGTAATTGGTGGATCAGATCGCTCCTTGCCATCTATCTGATACCATGGGCACTGCCGGCGCTGACCGCTTTCGTGTCGATCCATTACATGACCGTCAGCCAGTATGGCTTGCTCGACAGCCTCTGGCGTGAGCTCACCGGCGAGGACGGGCCGATGTTCCTGGTGTCGCGCTCGCTGGCGACGACCGCGAACATTCTGTCATACATCTGGAAATGGATGCCGTTCTGGACACTGATCTTCATCGCCGCGCGCATGGCGATTCCGCAAGACATCTACGAAGCGGCGGAGATCGACGGCGCATCGGGCTGGCGCAAACTGATTCACGTCACTTTTCCCCTCATCGCGAATGTCTATCTGGTCTCCACCTTGCTGTTTACAATTTGGACCATCGGTGACTTTCCTACCGTGTATTTCGTTTCCTCCGGGGCACCGGCGCGACAGACGGACGTACTTGCGACTTATGGTTTCCACATGGCATTCGACTTCGGTTATCCCAACCGCGGTGTGGCGGCGATGATGTCAGCGCTTCCGGTCCTCATACCGGCGGTGCTGCTGCTGATGCGACGGATCCGAGTGACGGGAGTGCAGCTATGAGCATCGCACTCACGCCGATGCAGCCGAACTATCGGCCACGCCTGAGGCGGCGGCGCGTGCGGAACAAGATTGGTGGTGTGATCCTCGGGGGCGCATTGCTGATTTGGACACTCGTACCGATCTACAACATGCTCCTGATCGCATTGAGCGACGACGGAGACGAGTTCACCGGCGCCATATGGCCACAAGACTGGAACTGGGACAGCTTCCGGGTCGTGTGGGAGGAGGATTATTGGTACCTGGAAAACTTCTGGCACCAACTTGGCAACAGCACCTATATGGCGATGACGACAATGGTGCTGACCGTCCTAATTGCTTCCCTGGTCAGCTTCGCGCTGGGGCGCATGCGGCTGAGGAGGGCATGGATCGTCACTGACGTCGCGCTGCTGACTTATGCAATACCTTCGGCCTTTCTGGTGATACCGTTCGTGTACCTTATGCGCGTGTACGGGCTGACCGACAGTCTCTGGTCGGTGATCGCCGCCGAGGTCACATTTGCCACGCCGTATGCAATCTTGATTCTGCATGGATACGGTAAACTTATCCCGCTAGAGTTGGACGAATCTGCAAGGGTGGATGGCGCCACACCGCTGCAGCTGTACTTGCGTATCTACCTGCCGCTGATGGCACCCGCGCTGGTGGCAGTCGGTATCTACGCGTTGCTGCTTGCCTGGAACGAATACCTCTACCAGTACCTGCTGATCACCTCCTCGCGCAATGCCACCGTGGCGGTGGCGATCGACCAGTTCTTCGACAGCGACGAGGCACCTTGGAATTACATGATGGCGGTCGCGTTGATCTACTCATTGCCGCCTGTTGCAATCTATTTTGCATTGCGTCGTTATATGGTCGCCGGTCTGACCATGGGCAGCGTCAAGATCTGAGCCAATCGCCGCCGGTCACGGTCCTGGGGTTACCGTCGTCCCGCCTAGTCACACGCCAATCTTGAGCTGCCGCCAACGCACGCTGCTTTACGCCAGCAGATGGTCAAACAATGCTCCTGCGCCTTCAACTTTGTCATTCACACCCGCAAGGCGCAGGCAATGCCAAGCCAATGCGTGGTCGCTGGAGGTGACCGGCACGCCTGCCTCCGCCTCGATCGCCGTGGCGCTTTCGGCAAGGCGCAGACTGGTACATGACACAAACACGGCGTCCAGACGCGTCGACCGCGCGAGGGTCACGACGCCCGCAGTAATCGAATCAATCGTAATACGCGCGGCCTCGCGGTCGTCACGCTTGTCGAATGTCGCGAACGCCGCGACTTGGACACCATGGCTATCGAGATAGCGGCGAACCACCGCATTGACCTCGGGCGCGTAGGGTGTCAGCACACCGATGCGCCGCGCACCGAGTGTTTTGAAAGCAGCAAACGCCGCGGTGACAGGGGTTGTACAAGAGACGCCAGGCCGCGCGCGGTGAATTTGACGGAATACTTCCTCCTCGCCAGCGCCATACTTGCCGAAGTGCAGCCGAACGCGACAACGTCGAGATGCAGCGAAGGCAGGATTAACTCCGCGGCCGGCGCGATCCGATCACGCATGGCGCGCAGCGTCTCCGGCGTTATGTCGGCGTCATTGAACAGCCGTGCTGCATAAGTCGCGACACCCGGAAGACGGATCAGCTGCCGGAACTCATGCTCCATCGTCTGGTCTGTCGCCAGAACCAGCAGGCCGATGGCTGCGCGGGATGCGATGCCATGGTCCAGGGTGCAGGGCAGGACGCCCAGATCGACAAAGTCTGGTTCCGCATCCATCGCTGCCTCCTACTCGACTGGCAAGGCCGGCGTGCGGCCTGCGATCAGGTCCGCGGTGATCCGGGCAGTGCCATGCGACATCGTCCAGCCGATATGCCCATGGCCGGTATTGAACCATAGATTGCGCTGCTTCTTGCGCCCCAATACCGGAAGATTGTCGGGCGTCATCGGCCGCAGCCCGGCCCACATTTCAGCCCCGGTGGTAATCGGCACCATCGGGATAGAGCTGCTGCATCACTGACTGCATGAACGCAAAATCGCTCGGCCGATGGCTCGTGTCGTAGCCGGCGAATTCAGCGGTGGCCGTGACGCGGACGCGATCGCCGAAACGCGATATCGCCACGAGGTTGGTCTCGTCGATTGCGCCGATGGTAGGGGGTGCCTGATGATTGCCCACTGGGATCGTCAGTGAATAGCCCTTTATCGGGTAGATCGGCAGCTCGACGCCGATGCGCCGCGCCAAGACCGGGCTATAGCTTCCCAGCGCCATGACGTAGGCATCGGCAGAGAACGTCCTGTCGGGGGTCTGCACTGCGCTGACGGCGTCGCCGGCTGCGTGGATCGCGGTAATCCTCGTGCCCGTGTGGAACTCCGCACCGAGCGCCACGCAGCGTTCGGCGAGTGCGCGCGTGAACTTGTGCGAATCTCCCGTCTCGTCGGTCGGACAGTAAATTGCTCCGGCGATGTCCCCCTTTAACGCCGGCTCCAGCTCCTTTACCTGCGCGCGGTCAAGTACCCGGATCTCCTGCCCGTCTTCGGCCAGAATTTGCATGTGGGCGACGCCTGCTTCCAGTGCTGCCGCGTCGCGATAGAAGTACAGGATGCCGCGCGCATTGCGGTCGTAGTCTAGCGCCTCCTCGGCGATCACCTTGTGCAACACGCGCTGTGAGTACATTGCGATCTGATGCTTGCGCAGCGTGTTACGCCGCGCCTTTGCCTCGGTGCATTCTGCGAGGAATTTGAGTGACCAGGTGTACAGACGTGGATCGGTCGAGAAGCGGAACCGCAGCGCCTGGTCTTTGTGGAACAGCGACTTGAGCAGGATCCAGGGGGCACGAGGCGAGGACCAGACGAAGGAATGGCCAGGCGCGATCATGCCGGCGTTGCCCCAGCTCGTTTCGCGGGCGACGGTATCCTGCCGTTCAAGCAGCACAACGTCATGGCCGTCCTTGAGCAGTTGATAGGCCGTTGTCACGCCCACAACGCCGCCACCCATGATCAGAATACGCATGCTGTAGTGTTGACGCGAAACGACGCCGCCTCAAGTAATGAGTTGCAGGCGCGTCTGGAACATATAGTGAACAAGGTTACGATCCCATACTGGTTCTGGTGCAACCCTTATCGCCGGTTCAGAGGCGAATGTTCATGCAAGCAATTTTTCGCTGCGACCGAACTTGCAAAAGAGGTAACAGTTCCGATATAAAACTTTTGGGGGATCGTTAACTCTCCGTATCACCCGGCGCAGAAGGCGTGGGGTATTGATGGCTTAATAATTCCCCACGCGGAATACGAAACTGGTGTCCTGGACCTGATATCGCGGAAGGGCCGCATGTCTTCGAAGACAAGCGGGTGGCTCAACCTTGCCATTCGCACACAACGGAACTGGTCCAATCTGGGCCCCGAGCGCGAACGGCAGTTGCTCCGCATCTATCAGACATCGACGGCTGCAGAGGAGCGCCAGACCGCTTTGACCACGCTCTGGCAAAGCCATAGCAAGCTGGTGGTGGCGATCGCTAACCGCTACCGGCGACGCAATATAGAACTAGTGGACCTGATCGGTGCAGGCCATCTTGGGCTGCACACTGCCATTGCACAATTCGACGCGGAGCGGTTCGAGACGCGTCTGGCGACTTATGCGATCGGCTGGATTCGCGCGTACATCCAGGACTATATCCGCCGCAATGCCGCACCGGTGCAGCTGCCAGCCAGCACCGCGCATCGTCAGCTTGCCCGTTCGGCACGCAGGCTGTTTGACGATGCCCGTCGTAGCTGTGAGCGGGAGAATGTCGATCCAACGGAAGCCGAGTTGTACGCGCGAATAGGTCGACGGCTGGGCGTGCATGCCGATGAAGTCGCCTCCAGCCTGCGATTGATCCACGACGGCGTCGTGAGTTTTCAGGGCGATCGGACCAAAGCGGCAGGCGGGGCGAACCTCGAGGAAACGCTCACGGCGGAGAGGGGTTCGCCGGAAGATGACGTGATTCATCGGCTGGATCACGCCAAGGCGCGCAAGCGCATTATGCAGCTGGTAAAGCAAGTCCTGGGAGAGCGGGAGCGGGCTGTCTTCCTCGCGCGTTGCATGCAGGACGATGGCGACGTGGTGCACCTGGAGACGCTTGCCCAACAGTTCGGTGTCACGCGTGAGCGAGTGAGTCAGCTCGAAGCGAGCGCCAAGCGCAAGATTGCCAATGTTTTGGCGCAGGAGGGCTACGGCAGACCGTCAGTCGCTGCCGTATTCTCAATGCCAGCCGTTCGTGCTCAGCGACGAGCGGTCATAGTCCCAACCGATAAACCCGCATCGACCAAACCGGTGCCAGTGGCTGTCGGCTAACGCGGCTCGGGCACGAAATTCGCGACGCGCCCCCTTGCTCGCATGGACGGTTGCCGAAACGGGCCAAGTCCACAGCAAGAGCGAGCGACCAGCTCCCGGTCGTTGAGATGGCTGGGACCATGTCGCTACGCACTCGCCAGTGAGCGCTCAGGCCGCGACCGGCAGTCGGTCGGACCAGCTGTTCTCTATCCGTTCGAGGGTGGGCTGGGGGTTCGTGGCGCGACTGTCATCCTGCTGGTCAGCCGACGGGTCACGCAGGATGTATCCGCAACCCCACACGGTATCGATCAGCGACGGCACGCCTGCCACAGCCAGCTTCTTGCGCAGCCGGCAGATGATCACGTCGATCGTCTTCATCTCTGGCTCGTCCATGCCGCAATAGAGATGCGTGAGGAACGCGCCCTTGTTCAGGATGTGCCCCTGCTTCAGGAACAGCAGTTCCAGCACGGCGTATTCGCGACGTGAGAGATGTAGCGACTGGCCATGCACTCGCACGTCCCGGCAATCCAGCAACAATTCCACTGGGCCAAGCGCCAGGGTGGACTTCGCGTGGCCCTGGCTGCGACGGACCACAGCACGGATGCGAGCCAGGATCTCTTCCGCGTCGCACGGCGTGAGAAGGACATCGTCCGCGCCCTGGTCGAGCGCCTTAACCTTCGCCTGCACTGTGGCCGTGTCGGACAGGATCACGACCGGGGTTTTCAGCGAAGCCGCACGCATCATGCGCACGACTTCATAAGCAGGCACGTCCGGCAGCTGCAGATCCATCAGCACCAGGTCATAGTCGTAGAGGCGGAGGAATTCCAAAGCCTCGCGGCCTGATGCGGCCTGTTCGCTCCGGATGCCATGGTGCTCGAGCACTGTGGCATTGCCACCACGGCAGAATGTGGCGTTACCCACTCGCAAGACCAGCATGGGAGAATTCCTTCGGGGTTGATATCTGGGCGGAATGTATCGAAACGAAGCCGAAATTTCATTCCGCCGGATGGACTGTTTCGACGATATGCCGGACTAATTCGTATGGCCTAATAGAAACTATATCGGAATGATACTGCTGTGGCAAATGGTCGATGGGTCAGCACGAGTGTGCTGAGCGGCGCATCCCTTCCGGTGCTTATCTCGACGACTGGGTGGAAAGGCGGGGCTTACCGCCAAACAAACGGTGCGGACCCATATCGGCGGCTTCGCCAACGACTGGTGAGTAACGTCCTCTGCGCTGAATCTAAGGCGTGCTATCCGACGCAGAGCTAAACTGCGAGCAATTCGGCCCTACGTGCTGGGGCAGTCAGGACGGTGCCACGCGCCTTGGCCAGAGCCTCAATGCGGTTATGTGCGTCGAGAGCGCGATAAATTGCCGCCAAATGGACCTTTACCGTCCCGATCGCCAGCCCGAGCCGGCGTGCGATCGTCTTGGTGGCACAGCCTTCCGCTAAAAGCTGAAACACCTCGACTTGCCGCTCGGTCAAATTGGCGAGCAGGGGGTTGACCTCGGGTTGGGCACTTCTTGCTGGCGTGGAGGGGATACCCACCAGTGTTGCTGGTGCGAACACCGCGCCGGACAGCACTGTCTCGATAGCGCGCAGCAATTGCGGCAGGGTGGTCGACTTGAGGACATAACCGTTGGCGCCGGCAGCAAGCGCTTCCAGGATGACCGCTCGATCGGCCTGGTCGGCCATTGCCACGATCAATTGCTGGGGGAACTCGGTCCGCAACTGACGCAGGCTGGCAATTTCGGCCTGTCCACCGAGTTGCATGTCATAAAGCAGGACGTCGACTGCCTCGGCGCGCAGATGCGCCAAGACCCCGTCCAGTGTGCTCGACTCAGCGCAACACCAGCGGGGGCGATGCTCCTTCAGCAGACCGAGTATACCGTGACGAAACAGAGTCGCGCGGTCGGCGATTAGAAGCGTGATCTCAGAAAACTCATCTGTCGTAATTTTTGTGCCATTCACGCGTATCTCAGACATCTAGTCTCCTCTCAAATTACGAGACTCGTTTCAGAGTCTTGCATGCCAGCTCGCATGAGGGAATCTAGGCGTCCCAAGAGGTAACGTAAGCGTTACCAAGCAAAAATTGTCGCAGGGGACGCCGCTTAGGGCCGCCAAGCCCTTGGCTCAGTGCTCGAACCAGACGTTCGACAGTCGGGGAATGCGATACGGCACATAACCTTTCACGTTCGAGCGCACGGCTTGGACTTTGGTCAGCGAACCGAGCGGAATCGTGTAAACCTGATCCAGCACGTATTGCTGCATCTTGGCGAACGCCTGCTTGCGACCTTCCGGCGTCGGCAGGCTGTTCATCGCAGTCCAGTATTCCAGCACCTGCGTATCATCCTGGCCGCTTTTTGGCATGTACACCGCATTAGGCTGCACGAAGAGCTGCATCGTGGCGAGCGTGCCGAGGGCTGGCTGCGTACCCCAGCCAGTGTAGAAGCAATTCCAACCGGTATCAGGCTTCAACGCCATCTGGACCGAGGTCGGCCAGTCCACCACCTTGAGCTGGGCGTTAATTCCGATCGCCTGCATCGCCTGCTGCATCACCAGCGCGGAGTTGTACATCGCCGGATAGTCTTTGTTGGTCAGCAGTACAACGGGCTCGCCCTTGTAGCCTGACTGCGAGAGGTATTTGCGCGCTAGGTCGGGGTTCTTGATGTTGTAAGTGTCTTTGCCGGAATCCGAGTAGAACGTCTGGTTGGGATACTGAAAGCCAACATTCAGGCGATAGTTGCCATCTGATGCAGCGTCCATAACCTCGTCCATGTCGAGCACGGCTTGCACTGCCTTACGAAACATTAGATTATCAGTGGGTGATACCGAGACATTCGGCTGTGCGATCTGGATCCACCAGTTCGGCGAGGGGATGATGTTGATGTTCTTGTCGTTCTTTAGATCAGCCAGCGATTTGGTGGGCAAGTCCTCTACGCCCTGCAGTTCGCCGGCCTTCAGACCGGCAATGCGAGCCTGCGGTTCTGTCACGATGCGGAAGGTCACAGTATCGAAGCAGGCCTGCTTGTAGCCGCCAAGGCCGGTCCTCTGGTCGAAGTTCGTGTTCGGCTTATAACCCTCGTAGCGTTTCATCTTAACGTACGCACCGGGAACGGACTCGACCAGCTGCCATGGCCCCGTGCCGATCGTCTTAAGCTGCATCGGCGGATCATCCTTGTCCTCTGCCGGGATGATCACGATCGGAGCGCCGAAGGCACTTAAGATCTCGAGGAAGGTCGGCTGCACCTTCTTCAAATGGATGACGAACGTGTCCTTGTCTGGTGCCTCCCAGCGATCGACATTGGCAAGCGTGCTGCGATATAGGCCAATCTTTGCGTAGCGGTCGAACGAGGCGACAACATCGGCCGATGTCATCTCTTTTCCATTGTGGAAGCGGATACCCTGGCGCAGTTTGAAGGCGTACGTCAGATGGTCCGAGGTCTCCGCAATCGAATCGCCGAGTTCTAGGATCGGCTTGAAATCCTCGTCGCGCGTCATCAGCGATTCGAACATGTTCATGGCGATATTGCGCGTTGAAATTGTCCCAGACGTCATCTGGTCGAGACCGTTGATGTTGGCTTCCTGACCAAAGGTGAAACTGCTGCCGACATGTGGACACTTGAATGGCTCGGCCGAGACAGACGCAGCAGCGCAAATCATGAGGTCAATAAAGACAGATAGAGTAATAGGTCGAATCATCAGCGGTTCCTGGTAGGCGTGGTTGCCGTTCCCTGATCGCAGGCTGTTGGTGTTTGCGCGAACCGTGACGATGCGGGCATTAATCGTCAAGGTGCCGCGACGACCTTTGCGGTCGCGCCTTGACAGTGTTGCGCCGCGCCCGTCAGCCTTCTCGCATGAGCACGCAGGAATTGCCGATCACCGGCTATCTCGATCGTTTCTCGCATCGTCCGGGCGAAGCCTTTACAGCCTTTGTCAGCATGAACATATCCGGCCGGTATCGTGCGCGCCTTCTGCGGGTGCTGAGCGGCGATCCCAACCCGCACGGACCAGGTGTTCGGTTCGAGGATCTGTCATCACGCTTCGATGCCGCCTTCACCGGTCGCCGGCAGGAGGTCCATCGCGGTTCCTATGCGATCGTCGATCGTGGTCCGACGGTATCCGTCAGATGTGCCGCGCAGCTGGACCGTGTTGGTGCGGGCCGGTGTCGTTGACGGCGAGCAGGCTTTGTTGACGCAGGAAGCGGATGATGCCGGCGTTGTGCTGCTGCTGGGCACCAATGGCGCGAGCGCCCGGATCAGGTGGGGTAGCGATCACGTCGCCGTCGCCACTGGCACACCGATCGCTGCAGCGCGCTGGTATCGGGTGTGGCTGGCGGTGGATCCTGCGAGCGGTCGCGTGCTGATCGGGCAGCAGCCGCTGGATAGCATCGCGCCGGCAACAGCCGCCGTGCATGCGGACGGACTTCGGCTGCCGGCCGGCGGCAAGGTGTTGCTGGCGGCGGAAAATGCTGCGGCACCAACCGGCCATTTCACCGGCAAGTTAGAGGATCCCGCCATATTGCGCGGCTTCGTTGCATCTTGGATCGATCCAGGTATGTCGCTGGACGCACTGGCACCGAACCTGCTTGCCGGCTGGGACCTGGCGCGAGGCATCGACACCCAGATCATCACGGATATCGGGCCACAGGCTTGCGCCGGCAGGCTGGTTAACTCGCCGACGCGCGCTGTGGTTGGCTCGCGTTGGATGGGCACGGAGCACTGCTGGCGTCACGCGCCGCACGACTATGGCGCAATCCATTTCCATGACGACGACCTGAGCGACTGCAACTGGCAGGCCGACTTCACCTGGACGGTACCGGATGACCTGCGCAGCGGTGCATATGCGCTGCATCTGACATGCGATGCCGGCGAGGATTGGCTGCCGCTCTATGTTCTGCCGAAGCGCCGCGGACCTTTTGCCCCGATCGTGTTCCTGGCATCGACCTTCACATACCAGGCTTATGCCAATCATGAGCGCACCGGCATCGATGGTGGCTATTTCGAGCGCGTTGCCGCGTGGAACGCCTATCCGCACAGTCCCAACAGGTATCACATTTACGGCCACTCCACCTACAACAAGCACCGCGACGGCAGCGGTATCTCGTTCTCGACACGGCGTCGGCCGATCATGACGATGCGGCCAGGCTTTCTGACATACAACGACCCACGCGGCTCTGGCATGCGCCACTATCCGGCGGACCTCCATCTGCTGGCCTGGCTCGAAGCCAAGGGCTTCAACTTCGATATCGTGACAGACGAAGACCTCGATGAGGAAGGTGTCACGCTGATTGCACCGTATCGCGCGGTACTGACCGGATCCCATCCGGAATACCATACGATCGGCACACTCGACGCGCTGAGCGCGTACACGAAACAAGGCGGCCGCCTGTGTTATCTCGGCGGCAACGGCTTCTACTGGCGTATCACGCGGAACAAGACGACGCCGCATCTGATCGAGTTGCGCCGCGCCGAAGGCGGCATTCGTACGTGGGCCGCCGAACCGGGCGAATACTATCACCAGACCGACGGGCATTTGGGTGGACTGTGGAGACGCAGTCGCCGGCCGCCGCAGATGCTCGTGGGCGTGGGCTTCTCGTGTCAGGCTGCGTTCGAAGGCACGCACTATCGGCGACTGCCGGCTTCCCGCGAGGCGCGCTTCGCCTGGATGTTCGATGGCGTCGAGGAAGACATACTCGGCGATTACGGCCAGTCGGGAGGCGGTGCCGCCGGCTTCGAACTTGACCGAGCCGATCCGATGCTGGGTACGCCGGATAACGCCGTTATCTTGGCGCGCTCGGAAAACCCGATGCCCTCGTTCCTGACCGTGCCGGAGGAGTTGCTGGCGAACACGACCACGATCAACGGCGAGCCGGTGCCCGATCTGGCTCGAGGCGAGATCGTCTATTTCGACACGCCGTCCGGTGGTGCCGTGTTTTCTGTCGGCTCTATAACCTTCTGCGGCAGCCTGTGGCGCGATGGCTTCGAAGGTCCGATCTCGCGCTTACTGGAAAACGTGGTGCGGCGATTCTCAGCCGCCTGACCTTCAATTTCATCGCCTCGTCATCCCTTCACCGCACCTCCGGTCAGGCCGCCGACCAGGCGGCGTTGTGCAAACAGGAAGAGGATGGTGGCCGGCAACGCGACCAGAGTGCCACCGGCCATAAGCAATCCCCACTGAATCTGGTTCTCGCCGATGAAGAGCTGTAGCGCGACCGTCACGGTGCGCACATTCCGCCCCGTCATCATCAGCGCGAACAGGTACTCGTTCCACGAAGTGATGAACAGATAAATGCCGACCGCTACCACGCCGGGCATGGCCAGCGGCAGCACCACAAACAGCATCGCCTGTATGCGCGTCGCGCCGTCGATCATCGCCGCCTGGTCAAGCTCCTGTGGAATACCGTCAACGTAGCTGGTCAGCAACCAGATCGCGAACGGCAGGGTGAAGGTGGCGTGGCCGGCGATCAGAGCGAAGTAAGTGTCGAGCAACCCCAGGTCGCGCATCAATACGAACAGCGGCAGGATCAGCATGACCACCGGGAACATGTTGATGACCAAGAACTGCGTTCGCAACAGATTGCGGCCGCGAAAGCGAAACCGCGAGAAGGCATAGGCGGCCGGCAGCGCCAGCACGAGGCCCAACGACGTGGCGCCGCATGCGACGATCAGGCTGTCGCGCAGGTTCTGGACAAAGCTGGTGCGACGCAGCAGCTCGATGTGATGGATCAGCGTCAGCTGGTGCGGCCACAGCGCGATCGGGGAATGCGTCAGCTCCGAATCTGGACGTATGGATGACAACATCATCCAGAACCACGGCAACAGCGCAAAGGCTAAGATGATGGCAACGGGAAGCTCCGTGCCAAGCAGGAGGCGCAATTTCCTCGACATCACGCCGATGGAATCCGCACAAGCTTTGCCATTAGCCTGCCTTGGACAGACACCCGGTCGTCTCGGTTGTCAGCACGCGTACCAGATCACCCGCCGCCATCTCTCGGCTTAGGGCAGCCGCCTGGCCAGCCAGCATAGGAAGGAAATCGGGATCGGCGTGTCCGCGCAGCAGTGGACCGGTGATGGCCATTTGCGCAGGGAAGGGTGCGGTCAAAGCTTCCGCATCCTTGAGTTCGTCTATGAACCTGTTACGCAGCATGCGCGCCGGTCTACCCGATACCAAACAAGTAAGACACGTGCCGTCGTCGCGCGCGGTCGCGAGAGCGGCACGGTGTACTTGATGCACTGCTGCCTCGGGACAGCGCAGGAAAGCCGTGCCGATTTGCACTGCGCTCGCCCCGAGCATGAGCGCTGCGGCGATGCCACGGCCGTCGGCGATACCGCCAGCCGCCACCACCGGAACCCGAACCACGCTCGTGATCTGCGGCAACAGGGCGAACAGGCCTGCCTGGCTGGTAGGATCCGTCTCGAGGAAAGTACCGCGATGCCCGCCAGCCTCGAGGCCCTGGGCAATCACTGCATCGACACCCTGAGCCTCGAGCCACCGCGCTTCGGCAACTGTCGTGGCGCTGCTCATCACGAAGGCGCCGCTCGATTTTACGGAGCTGAGCAACTCCGGTTGCGGCAGACCAAAATGGAAGCTGACAACCCTTGGCCGGTGACGCAGCACGAGGTCGAGTTGCTCGGGTCCGAATGGGCCATACGGCACCCGCGGCACCGGCACGTCGCCGAGGCCCTTGGTGGTGTAGTAAGGCTGCAGACGCGCACGCATTGCCGCGCCCGTGCTGCTGACGTCACCCGGATCCGGATGGCAGAAGAAATTGATGTTGAGGCTGCGGTTGGACAGCGCGCGAAATGCGGCAATCTGCTCTTCTGCTGCGTCCGTTGGCGACGTAGCAAGCCCAAGCGATCCCAGGCCGCCGGCGTTGCTCACCGCCGCGGCAAGCTCTGGTGTGGTGGCGCCTGCCATCGGCGCCAGAATGATCGGACAGTCGAGCCCGAGACGGTCCGTCAGCGCATTGCGGGACCACATAATTTTACCTCCCTATTCCTTGCGGCTTCGCCAGACATAGGTCACCACCACGCCCAGCAGCAGCAGTGTCAGAAGAACGGCAAGTGCCGACCCTTGCCCGTAGTTGCCGCCCGACCAGGCAGTGAGAAACGCATGCAGCGGCAGTGTTTGCGTCGCCGTGCCGGGGCCGCCACCGGTCATTACCAAGATCAGGTCGAGCGAATTCGCCACCCATATCATGCGCAGCAGCAGAGCCGTGGCGATCACTCCAGCCAGACCAGGCAGCGTGATGTGGCGAAATTTGCCCCATGCGCCGGCGCCGTCGATCGCCGCGGCTTCATAGAGTTCGCCGGGGATCGCCTGCAGACCCGCCAGCAAGGTCACCGCGAAGAACGGAAATCCTTGCCACATCACCGCTACGATCACACCCGCCATCGCGGTGCTGGGCTGGGCAAGCCAGGGAATCGAATGCGGCAGGATACCGAGCTGCACGCCAATGTTGTTCAGCACGCCCAGATTGAAGTCGAGCATCCACGTCCAGATAAGCCCAATGATCACCGATGGCAGCGCCCAGGGCACCACGACCAACGCTCGCGCGACGCCGCGCCAGGCGAAGCTGCGGTTCAGCAAAAGGGCGGCGGCAAAGCCAAGAGTGAACTGCAGAGAGACGGCGCCAATCACCCAGATCAACGAATTGCCCAGGCTCTCCCAGAACACGGGATCGCTGAGTGCGTGCGCATAGTTTGCCAGGCCGACAAAAGGGCGCAGGCGCGGGCGATACAGGATGACGTCGTGCAGCGAAAGCCACAGGGTGTCGAGTACCGGCAGCAGCACCAGAACGGCTGCCGCCGCCAGTGCGGGCGTCAGCATCAGCCAGGGGGTGGCGGCGGAGCGGAGGCGATGCCCCCTCCCCCTGACCCCCTCCCGCAAGGGGAGGGGGGATGCGCGGGCCGTCGAATTCAACCGAAGAACAGCTTCTCGAACGTCTGCATCATCTCGTCCGGCTGGATCTGACCGAGCAGCGCCTTCTGCGTGTTCTGCGGCCAGACCACACGGGTAAAGTCCGCGGTCTGCGGCAGATTCGGCAGGATGCCGGCGATTGGCAGTGAATCCACCGTAGCCTGGACAAAGCGCATCGGATGCAGGGTCCAGTTTGCTGCACCAGAGGTGGTGACAGTCATCTGTCCAGCGGCCTTGTTGTACAGCACGTTGTTGGGGCCAGTGGAGAGCCAGGAGATCCACGTCCAGGCGGCCTCTGGGTTCTTGCTGGCGCTGAACACGGCGTTGGAGCCGTCGCCGAAGGTGGCGAAGCCGCCTTCGTTCGGACCGCGCGGGACTGGTATCGCGGTGATGTTGTCGCCGAACGTCTCCACCATCGTGTTGGCCGTGCTGATGTGGTGCACCGTCATTGCCACACGGCCGGACTTGAGGTTGTTGACGATCTGCAGAAATGCATCGGTTGGCGCCGATGGTGGGCACACCTTGTGCGTACGATAAAGGTCGATGAAGTAGCGGTTCTGCGCCAGCGCCTGCGGCGAGACGAAGCCGCCCTTCACCGGCTTGGCGCCGGTGCCGAACGCAAACGGCATCCACAAATCATGGCCGCCGGAGCCGCCGCGCATCCCAAAGCCCCACAGCTCGCCGCCGGTCAGCGCCTTTGAGGCGTTCAGGAACTCATCGAAATTCGTCGGTGGCTTCAGGTTCTGCTTCGCCAGCAAATCAAGCCGGACATAGAGATACAGCACGACGTATTGCAGCGGCATGTAGTAGCGCTTGCCGTCGGGTGCGGTGTGCAGCCGCCACAGATCGGCGGAGATATCGCTCCTGGCGGGCCACGCATCGATCCACTTGTCGAGTGGCACAATCGCGTCCATCTCGATCAGCCGCGCCAGGTTGTTGAACTTGACCATCGCCGTGTCGGGTCCGTTGCCGGCTATGATCGACGTGTAGAGGCGATTGTCGTAATCACCGCCGCCGCCCCACGGAATGTTCTCTGGCTCGATCTTGATGTCAGGATGTTCCTTCTGGAACGCCGCCACCAGTTCGTCTGGCGTCGCCTTGGGATCGTCGAAGTGATACCACCAGCGCACCGTCACCGGCTTCTGTGCGTGCGGCCGCGACAGTGGCGTCGCAGCAAGCGTGGCGGCTGCTCCGCGGAGTAGCGTGCGGCGTTTCATGGCGGTTCCTCCAGCGCGTGATGACCGGAGGCGGAATCGCCGACGGTCTGAATCACGCGGTCGAACAAGTTAACGCTTCGACAGATCAATGATCGCTGCGAAGCCTTTTTCTGTACCAATGGCAAGCTGGCTGCCGTCGGGGCTCCAAGCCAACGCGGACACACGGCCTTGGCCAGGCGGTGCGATTGGCAGGATGCGCGACGAGTTGACCTCGGCCAGAACGACGAGACCGTCGGCAAAGCCGCCTGCCACCATCTCCTGCTGCGGATGCGCCGCGACGCGCGTGCAGCTGACGCCGTCGCCGCCGGCCAGTTCAATCGGTGCCTTGCCCATCGGGCCGCCGCCGAAGAACGGCCAAAGCACCATTGAATCAGCACCACTGGTGGCCAGCCATTTGCCGTTACGGGTGAACGACAGCGCCTCGGTCTTCGCGGGGTAACCACTCATGCGCATATGCTGGTTATCGGACAAACGCCACCCATGCAGCGCGTTCTCCTGCATCGCGGTGACCACCGCATCGCCATCCGGGTGGATGGCGATTGCGGTGTGGCTGCCTTTCCATTCCAGCTTCCGCGGGCTGTCTTCCTTGGCGTTCACGAACCACAGGCTTGCGCCGTTGTAGTGCGAGGCGGCGATCCGCTTACCGCGTGCATCGAAAGCCAGGCCGGTGACCGTGGAGGGATGCTGCAGTTCCTTCAGCTTGTCGCCGGTGGGCGAGAAAAGGTGGATTGCCTTACCAACTGCGCAGGCAATCAGTGCGCCCTTTCCCTTCTCGCCAGGATGGCTCGCCACGTGCTCCACCCACTTGCCGCGGAAGTCGCCGATCGTCTCATCGATGCGTCGGAACTTGCCGTCGTCGCCACCGGAGATGAAGCCGGTCTGCGAGGCATCGGGTGCGAGCGACAGCACTGTGCCGTCATGGGCATCGACAGTGTTCCAGGTCTCGCGCTCGGCGAGCGAGATCAGACGCAGAGTGCCGTCCCCTAGCGCGAAGGCTACCGTGCTGCCGGCACGGTCAAAGCACACACCGACCACGAACGCCTCGAGCGTGCGATGGGTGCCGCGAGATTCGAGAAGGTATTGAGCGACGGATTGGCTCATCGGCCCCCTCCCCCCAGCCCCCTCCCGCAAGGGGAGGGGGAGGGGTGAGCGATCATGTTCTCATGCAACGGCGCAGCCTTCGAAACCACGGCGCAGACGCGGCCGGTTCAGGTTGCGACCGATGAACACAATCCGACTAACCCGTGGCTCATCTGCCTTCCACGGCCCAATGAAGTCGCCATCGGCAATCATATGCACCGCCTGGAAGGCAAACCGCCGATCATCGTTGGCGTATGACAGAATGCCTTTGGTGCGCAGCAGGTTCGGTCCCTCTTCCTGCAGCAGCGCACCAATCCAGGCATTAAATTTCTCTGGATCGATCGGGCTCTCGACTTCGAAGCTGACCGACGTCACCTCGTCATTGTGCTCGTGGTCGTCGCTCTCGAGAAAATTCGGCGCCATCGCCAGCACACGCTTCAGATCGAATGCGCCGCGATCCAGCACCTGCTCGATCGGCAATGCCGCGCGCTCGGTGCGGTGGATCACCGCAAAGCGGTTGATCGCGCGAATCTTGTCCTCGACCGCAGCCAGCTCCTCCGGCGTCACCAAATCGGTCTTGTTCAGGATGATCACATCGGCAAACGCAATCTGATCGGCCGCCTCGTGGCTGTCCTCCAACCGCTGCGGCAGGTGCTTGGCATCAGCCACCGTCACGATAGCATCGAGCTTGGCCTTCGACCGAACGTTCTCATCGACGAAGAAGGTCTGTGCCACTGGCGCGGGGTTCGCCAGCCCAGTGGTCTCGATGATGATACCGTCGAACTTGTCGCGCCGCTTCATCAGGCCACCTACGATGCGGATCAGGTCGCCGCGCACCGTGCAGCAGATGCAGCCGTTGTTCATCTCAAACACTTCCTCGTCGGTGTCCACCACGAGGTCGTTATCGACGCCGAGTTCGCCGAACTCGTTGATCACCACCGCGTATTTGCGGCCGTGCTGCTCGGTCAGGATGCGGTTTAGCAGCGTGGTCTTGCCGGCGCCGAGATAGCCGGTGAGCACCGTCACCGGTACCTGTGAATCCCCTGGCGCCTCGGTCTCGGTATTCGCCATTACGTCAACTCCGGTATCCTGCTTGGCCCGAATATAGGGCGCGGCATCCGGATCAGCCACAGGCGGCGGATTTGCCGGTGCCGGAGCGTCCGTCTATGACGCGGCCGGCGGCCGCTGCCCGAGGGGCCTTGATTCGTGATCGAGCTTTCGACCACCTCCCAGTGGCTGACCATTGCGGTGTTCGCGGCGCTGCCGAGCATCGGCCTGATCGCCGGACCATCATACGCGCTCCTGGTGTTTGGGTTCGGTCTGGCGCAGGCTGTGATCGGTGGCATGCAGCGGCAGTGGCCGCGCATTGATCGCCAATTGGGATTGCTCGCGTTGGCTTTTGCAGCGCTGTGTTGGGCCAGTGTGGCATGGTCAGTCGATCCAACGCGCAGTGCGATGGCGGCGTTGCAGGTCACGGCGGTGCTCGTGGCTGCATTGTTTGCCCTGGCCTCTCCGCTCCCGCGAGCCGAGACCTCGGAGCGGTTGTTCCGGGTGATGGTGCTTGCAACCGCGGTGGGCTGCGCAATCCTCGTGGTCGACACCGCGCTCGAGTTCACCTTGCAGCAGCACCTGCTGGATCGTCCGCCTCCTTTGGTGGGCACCAAATACAACCGAGGCATGGACCACCTTGCACTGATCGTCTGGCCGGTGCTCGGTTACCTAACCTACCGCCGCGATCCGGAAACGCGCGGTGCTGATAGGAGTGCCATTGGCGGCAGCCGTTGCGGTGACGATGAGCCTCGCCGCAAAGGTTGCCATGATGGTTGGGCTGCTGGTGCTGCTCGGCGCGCTCTGGCTGCCCCGGCTCCCCCGCTGCTGCTGGGTGCCGGCACGGTCATCGTTGCTGCAGCTACCCCACTCGGCTTGCACCTGCTGGCTGAGGAGCGTGCAGCGCTGGCACCCTATCTGAAGATTTCCGGCCTGCATCGGCTGGAGATCTGGGATCACGTGACAACGCACTTGTTCGCCCGCCCGCTGCTTGGGTGGGGCATAGCGTCATCGACGGAATTGCCGATGCCTCCGGATGAGCTTCATCACTACATCATCCTGAACGGGAACAACATATATGCGCACGACCAGTGGTTGGAACTGTGGGTGGAAACTGGCGCGCTTGGTGCCATCCTGGGGCTGGGCTTGTCGCTTCTAGTGCTGCACCGCATCCGGCGGATTAGCGCCGTGATCCGCCCTTTTGCCTATGCTGCTTTCAGCGCCGCAGTGCTGATCTCCTGCGTCAACTTTGAGGTGACGACCGACTCCTGGTGGGCCGCCGTCGCGGCGTCCGGCTTCCTGTTCGCGACGCTTCAGCATGCTGTCGTATCTTCCGAGCACGCATGAGTTGGCAGGCGTGGCGGGGATGGCCGCCACGGCGCTGTTGTTCCTGGCACTGGGCGGCGCGTCCACCCCGCGACGCACCTTGCCGGAAATCCGGTTCGTCGCAGGCTGGGGTGTGGCCTGCCTCGTGTTCACGCTCTGGGGCGTGCTGACGCCCTGGTCACTGCAGTGGCCTGCTGGCGGACTGGCGATTACGGGATTGCTCTGGCTGGTGCGGGCCGGCTGGCGGGAGCGGCTGCGCGGCTGGCAAGGCCTGGGCCGCATCCTGTTGCTGACATCGCCGCTCTGGCTGCTGATGCTCTCAGTATGGCCGTCGCAGATCGATACCTGGCTGAACCTGCTGCCAAACGCCGCCTATCTGTTCGACCACGACCGCTTGCCGACAGCGGCGCTGCCTGCCAGCTACTCGTTCCTACCAGTCGCGCCGTACAACACGCAGTTCGCCAACTACCTTGGCTCACTCGCCGCTGGCAGCTTCGCGGAAGGCGGGATGAGCCTGTTCAACGTCGCGTTGCTATGCGTGGCGGCGTTGCTGATAGCCCGCGCACTTGCGGCGACCGAGCGCGCGCCACCCTGGTGGGCCTGCGCCGTTGCTATGCTGCTGATCGGCCCACTGAATCCCGGGTTCGTGCCGCGCTTCCATCTATCGCCCTATGGGGAAACACCGCTCGCGGTGACCGCGCTGTTCGCGGTCTGGCTGGCGGCCGAGATGCTGGGCGACTTCGCCAAGGGCATTGCTTGGCCGAAGTCGCTCGTGCCGCTAGCGTTGGTGCTCGCGGCCATGGTGAACACCAAGCAGTCGGGCATCGGAGTGCTGGTCCCGGTCGGCGTCAGCATGCTGGTTCTGGCGCGGGCCGATCCTTCGGTGAGGACATGGCGTGCCGTTCGGGCCATTGCTGTAGCGCTGGCACCGTCGGTCGCACTATACCTGCTTTGGCGCGTATTTGCATTGAATAGCGGTTTTGCGGAGGGCGAGCTGAAGCCGCTTCCGCTTGCCGAGTGGAATGTGCTGCTGCTGCCGCAGATCGTGGGGGCGCTGCTCGTCGCGATGTTTCGCAAGGCCACGTTCTTCCTGTGTGTCCTGGCACTGCTGTGGCTGACCGTGCAGGTGATGCGCCGCCGGCCCTGGTCAGACGAGGGGCGACTGCTCGCCATGATCGGCGGCGTCATCGTGTTGTTCAACGGCTTCCTGCTGTTCACCTATGTCGCGCACTTCCCGGCAGAATGGGCCCTCGGTGCGCATTCCTACTTTCGCTACAATACCCAGGTCTCGTTGCTCCTGATGCTGGGTCTTGCGGTCGCGTTGCGTCCGTGGCTGGTGCAGTGGCTCGCTGCACACGAACAGGTTGCTCGCAAAGGTGCTGCAACCGCGGTTGCCGCGGTCTTGCTGCTGCCTGTTGCCGGCGCGCCGTTGCTGCGCTTCGACCGCGATGCGCCGCAGCCCGAGTTGCGCCGGCTGGGCAATGCGGCTGCAACTTATCTGCAGCCGGGCGACAAGCTGGCTCTGCTGCTGCCGCATGATACCGATGACTCGGTCGGCAGTTATCTGCGCGGCGTGCTGCTGTTCACCGAACCACGGCGTTTGGGACTGGACTTTCGCGATGAGACGCAACTCACGCCGGCCACTTTGGGAACCGTGGCTGCGGCGGGCTACAGGCTTGCGTTGATCACCTGCGCGCCGCCCGGGTTTGCCGACGCCCCACCGGGCGATGCCGCATTGCTGCGCGACACGCCGACCGGTTGGCATACAGTGCAGGCCTGGAGCCGGCCGGAGGATATCACCCAGCGTACCTTCGCCGGCATGCTGGCTCGCGGCCCGCTTTGCGCCGGACCACGGCCGCGATAATGACAAACCTGTGAGCGTCACCACCTAGCGCTCGACCCGCCGAATTGGAGGCCGACCGGATGGTGATGCGCCGTGCTGCTGTGCTGTTGATTGCCTTGGCGACTGATGTCGGACTGGCATGGCTGCTGTGGAGGGTGCTGGCGCCGGGAGGTTGGACGGCAGCCAAGCTGACCATGGCGGTGGCATTTGCCGGCACGGCGCCGTGGACCGGGCTCTGTGCGGCGAACGGGATAATTGGGTTCGTGCTGTCGGTGTTGCGGCCCCCTTTCCCCGCCACTCTGCCGCGAGGCGAGGCTGATAGTTGGCCGCTGCCACGCATCGCCATTGCGGTGACCGTGCGTGATGAGGACATGGGACGGGTACTGCCAGCCTTGCGGCGGTTGCTGCACGGACTTGATCTCGCGGGCGCAGGCGATGCGTTCGGGGTGTTTATCCTGTCGGACAGCCAGCATGGGGCAGTTGAGGAACGGGCGGTTGCATCATTCCGGGCGGACGATCGCGACCCCGCACGTATCCACTATCGCCGCCGGTTGTCGAATATCGGGTTTAAGGCCGGGAACATCATGGATTTCCTGGACCACGACGCGCATGGCTATGAACTGATGCTGACGCTGGATGCGGACTCGGAGATGTCCGCGGCCGCCGTTCTGCGTCTCATTAGGCTGATGCAGGTTGAGCCGACGCTGGCGGTTGCCCAGCATCTCACGGTTGGTCTGCCGGCATCATCCGCCTTCCCGCGGCTCTTCCAGTTCGGCATGCGCGCCGGCATGCGAATCTGGGCGACCGGGCTGGCGTGGTGGCAAGGCGACGAAGGTCCCTATTGGGGCCACAACGCGGTAGTGCGCATCGCGCCCTTTCGCCGCCACTGCCGCCTGCCGACGCTACCGAACGGTCGGCATATTCTGTCGCACGATCAGGTGGAAGCCGGACTGTTGAGCGGGGCTGGGTGGGGCGTACGGGTGATTGCGGATGAAGAGGGATCCTGGGAGGCGAATCCGCCTGCACTACCCGAATTCCTTCGTCGCGAGACACGCTGGGCTTGTCGGCAATATGCAGTATTGGCACCTGCTGCGTTTGCGTGGCGTAAGCGCAATGGGGCGCTGGCAGCTGATCCAGGCGATCCTGCTCTTTGCGGGAGCACCGATGTACCTGGTGTTCCTGCTTGCCGCGGCGACAGCGGCCGCCACAGACGCTGTGTCAGCGTTTCCTGCCCAGTGGGCCCTGGCGCTGACAGGGGCATGGTTGGGCGCGCTTTATGCACCGAAGCTGCTAGGCTACGCGGAGGTCGCATTGTCGCCCGAAAAGCGTGCTCGCCATGGTGGGCTGGGTCGTTTCGGCCTCGGTGTGGCCAGCGAGATCGGTTTCACGCTGTCGCTTGACGCCGCTTCTGCCGTAGCCAAGACAGGTGCGATGCTGCGCCCGGCGTTCGGTGGACGCATCGCGTGGAACGGTCAGAACCGCAGCGACCGCGGTGTCGGTTGGGTTGAAGCAATCCGGTTACTCTGGCCGCAGACTGTGCTGGGGATCGTGGCGTTTGGAGGCTTCGCCGCGGCTGACCTGACCGCAACGCTATGGGCCTTGCCGCTCGCAGGCGGACTGCTGCTGTCAATTCCGCTCTGTGTGCTGACGGCCAATGCACGGTTCGGTCATTGGCTGCGAGAACATCAGATCGCTGCGGTGCCGGAAGAGCTCAGCACGACCCCTCGCGGTCCGCCTGCGCCAGCGCTAGCGTTGCAGGATTTGGATTGACGGTGATCTTTCGCTGCAGGGCTGCAATGCAGCTGGCAAGGAGGGGCGCTCACCATGGCTGAAACGGCAATTCGCTTCGAGGACGGCGCCGCGTATGACCGGGGCATGGGGCGCTGGAGCTTGCTCGCCGGCCAGATATTTCTCGACTGGCTAGCGCCTCCGGGGGATGCGAAGTGGATCGACGTGGGCTGCGGCAGTGGCGCATTCACCGAGCTGCTGTATCAACAATGTGCACCGGCCGAAGTCCAGGGCATCGACCCATCCGATGCGCAGCTCGCGTTCGCGCGCGCGCGACCAACCGTAAAGCACGCAGTATTCCAGGTCGGCAACGCGACAGCATTGCCATTCGAGGACAATCGGTTTGATGCGGCAGCGATGGCGCTGGTGATCTTCTTTGTGCCTGATCCCACCAAAGGTGTTGCCGAGATGGTTCGGGTGGTCCGTCCTGGCGGGATCGTGGCCGCATATGCCTGGGATATGGCGGGTGGGGGCTTTCCCTTTGAGCCGATCCGCAGTGGGCTGCGTGACTTCGGCCTTACGCCACTGTCGCCACCCAGTGTCGATGCATCGCGAATGGACGCATTGCGGGATTTCTGGACCGGAGCCGGGTTAGGGTCGATCGAAACCCGGGTCATAAGCGTGCAGCGCACATTCGACGACTTTGGTGACTTCTGGACGATGAGTACGGCGTCGGGGACCATAAGGCCCATCATGGCCGCAATGGCCGCGGATGATATTGAACGCCTCAAGCGGCACGTGCAGGCAATGCTGCCGGCGGATCCATCGGGACGGATCACGTGCAGTGCGCGGGCAAACGCGGTGAAGGGACGAGTTTTGCGATAGTGGAGGGCGCTGATGCCTGATCTGACGGAACATGCCGCGCGGGAAGCAATCTGCCGCTTGGGGGCCAGCATCTTTTCCCGCGGGCTGACGTTCGGTTCGTCCGGCAACATCAGCGCTCGGGTGGCCGAAGGTGGGTGGGTGATGACGCCCACCAATGCGTCGCTCGGCGAACTGGATCCGGCGCAGCTGTCGCGAATTCAGCGAAGATGGCAGCCTGCTCGGGGGCGATCCGCCGACAAAAGAGGCTTTCCTGCATCGAGTGATGTATGAGGGCAGGCAGGATGCGGGTGCAGTGGTGCATCTGCACTCAACGCATTCGGTCGCGGTCTCCTGCCTGGCAGAAGTGGACCCAGAGGACGTGCTGCCGCCGATCACCGCCTATTACGTCATGCGGATCGGCCGCCTGCCGTTGGTGCCCTACTTTCCGCCGGGCGACACCCAACTGGCCGAGGCCGTTCGGCCATTTGTCGGCAGGCACCATGCGGTGCTGTTGGCCAATCACGGACCGGTCGTGGCTGGCACGTCGCTGTCGGCGGCTTCCGGCGCCATCGAAGAACTGGAGGAGACGGCGCGGCTGTACCTTCTGCTGCATGGTCACCGGGCTCGCTTCTTAACGCCTGAGCAGGTGGCTGAGCTTCGCAGCAGATCCGGCTGATCGTCAGGTCACCCGCTGCTTTTGGCGGGCGGACAGCAGGTCGGCCAGCGCGTCGGGGTTCCGCAACGTTATGTCACGCTGTGGGTAAGGCATTCCGATGCCGTGCTGATGGTAGAGATCCCAGAGGTTCAGCATCACCTGGCTACGGATGTTCGCCGTTCCGTTCGCGGGGTCACGGATCCAAAACCGCAGCTCTAGGTTTACCGCACTGTCGCCGAACTCAAGCAAGACGCAATTGGGGGCCGGGTCTTCCAGTACGCGCGGAATGTTTCGCGCGGCCTCCAGCGCCAGTCGGATTGCTTCGTGCGGATCAGAACTCATACGAAATTCCCACCTTTACATGCAGGCGGATCAGGTCATTGGAGAACGACCAATTGGTAACTCGCTGCGTGATGAGGTCTTCGTTGGGAATCAGATACTCCTTGCCGTCGCGGGTCAGCACCGATGCATAGCGCGCATTGAGCGTGCTGACCGACCCGTAGGTGTCATCGATCTCGATGACGTCGCCCGGCTTGATGGAACGATCGAGCAGCAGGATGACGCCACTTACCAGGTTCGACACCACTTTCTGCAATCCGAAGCCGACGCCAACGCCAACCGCGCCAGAGAACACAGCGAAGGCCGTGAGATCGATGCCAATCGAGCCGAGTGCCAGCACCACGGCGAGCGTCAGCAGCGTCATGCGCACGAGCTTCGATGCCAGCACCTCGACCGCTGGAGTCAGGGGCGCGAACAGCCGCAGCCGCTGATCCAGCAGGCGTGACAATGCGTTGGCGATCCAAATGAAGATCGCCAGGGCAATCGCCCCTTTCAGCACCAAGAGAACGCTGATGCGGAAATTGCCGACCGGCACGGCCATGGCATCCATCAGGTCCATCACCGGTGTCACCAGTCCGGCGATGTTCAGCGCCGCAATGATCCAGGCGAGCACGGCGATCGCGCGCGCCCAGCGCTCGTCGCGTACCAGCATCGAGCTGAGCCGGATCAATACCCAGACCAGCACGAGGCTTTCCGCCAACCGAAGCATATCGGTGCGATGGCCGCTTGCCTCAAAGGCGGCGCGCGCGAACCAGAGCGCTAGCAGCAAGGCGAGCCAGTCAGCGATCCGGGAGAAGGCGATCGCGATAGAACGCGGCGGTCCGGCCGGAACCGCAGCGGCCAGGTGCAGGCAGCCTCGCTGGATCGTTGGCGCGAACCAGCGTGTTAAACACAGCAGGACCAGCACGCAGGCCAATTGAGCGAGCAGCGCTGGCAGCAGGACGTTGCCGTGCAGCCATACCAAACTCTGGTTGAGAAGGTCTTCCCAGCGGATGGGGATCAATGCCTGCACGTCACGATTGCCGCGCAGCAACGCGGCGAAATCAGGGCTGCTCGCTCACAAACAAGAGACGAGGCCGAATGCGTTTAGACGTGGAAGCTTTCGCCGCAGCCGCAACGGCCCTTTTCGTTCGGATTGGTGAAGGTGAAACCCGAGGCAAGCGCCTTCACCTCGTAATCCATGACTGTACCGATCAGGAACAGGCTGGCCTTGCGATCCACCAGGACCGTCAGCCCCTTATCGGTCACCACCTCATCGCTGGGCGCGGGCTCGTCTGTCCAGCTCATGTCGTAGGACAAACCAGAGCAGCCCTTCGTCTTCACGCCGATGCGCAGCAGCTTGCCTTGTTCGCCTTTCGCATACAGCGCGCGAAGGCGATCCGCCGCGCCATCGGTTAGCGTCATCAGCGGCGGCAGAGCTCGGGTCTTTCGGGGAGCTGTCCCAGGGGAATTAACTGTTGTGCTCATGATCGGCTCGATATCTGTCTCACTAGAACATGTTCAACTGCAGGCGTGCTTCCTCGGTCATGCGGCTCGGATCCCATGGCGGATCCCATACCGTCTCCACATCGCACGACGTCACGCCCGGCACCGTCATCACCGCGTTATGCACCTGCTCGGGCAATTCCTGCGCCGACGGGCATGCTGGCGCGGTCAGCGTCATCTCGACCTTCACCGCACCGTCGTCGGCGATATCAACGGCGTAAATCAGTCCAAGTTCGTAGATGTTCACCGGGATTTCCGGATCGTAGACCTCGGCAATCGCGACGATGATTGCGTCCTCGGTCGGCCTCGCCGTGGTTTCTCCGTCCGGAGTCCACGCGGTGTGCGGCTGTGTTACGTCATTCACTGCTCGCCTCCTTGCCTCCCTCTAGGGCAGCGATCAACGCGTGCCAGGCCAGCGTCGCGCACTTCACGCGGGACGGATATTCGTGCACGCCGGCCAGCGGCTCCAGGCGTTCCAGCGGATCGGCCAGTGCGCCGTCGCACTGCGGGCACTTGCCCGTCCGCGCCATCTCACGAAAGGCCTCGAACAATGCACGCGTATCCGCCTTGCTGCGGCCAACGACCGTCTCGGCCATCAGGTCGGCGGAGGCGACGCTGATCGCGCAGCCGCGCGCCTGAAAGCCGGTATCGGCGATGGAGCCATCGGTACCCAGCTTCACCCAGACCTCGATCCGGTCGCCGCACATCGGATTGTCGCCCTTCGCGGTCGCATCAAAGCTCTCCAGCCGTCGGGCATGGCGCGGTCGGCGGCCGTGATCAAGAATCACTTCCTGATAAAGGTCACGCAGGTCGTCGAACGCATCGCTCACTTGAAGAACTCCCGCACACGCGCCAGCGAGTCGGCCAGAAAATCGATCTCGTCACGCGTCGTGTAGATGGCGAAACTGGCGCGCGTCGTGCTGTCGAGGCCGAAGCGGTGAATTAACGGCTCGGCACAGTGGTTGCCGGCGCGCACAGCAATGCCCTGACGGTCGAGCAACGTCGCTACGTCATGCGCGTGCGCATGGTCGAGCGCAAACGACACCACACCACCACGATCCTGCGCCTGGCCAAGGATGTGGACGCCTTCGATCGCCCCCAGTCGCGCCAGTGCGTGATCCACCAGTGCAGTCTCGTGCGCCGCGATCGCGTCGTAGCCGATCTGCTGCACGTAATCGATCGCAGCCTTGAGGCCGATGCCTTCCAGGATCGGCGGTGTGCCGGCCTCGAACTTGTGCGGCACCTCGGCCCAGGTGGAACGTTCGAAGGAAACCGACGAAATCATCTCACCACCGCCCAGGAAGGGCGGCATTGCATCGAGCAACTCCCGGCGGCCCCACAGCACGCCAATGCCGGTCGGGCCATATAGCTTGTGCCCGGTGAACGCATAGAAGTCGCAGTCCAGCGCCTGAACATCGACGCGCCGATGCACCACCGCCTGCGCACCGTCGAGCAGCACCTTGGCGCCATGTGCATGCGCAATCCGCACAATACGTTCCGCCGGTGTGTAGGTGCCAAGCACGTTTGACATATGCGTCATCGACACCAGGCCGACTTTGCCGTCGGCAAGCAGCGTCTCGAACGCGTCCATGTCGAGTTCGCCGGTATCGGTGACCGGCACGACACGCAACTCGATCCCGCGCTCGTCCCGCAGCAACTGCCAGGGCACGATGTTGGAATGGTGCTCCATTCCCGAGACCAAGACTGCCTGGCCTGGCTTCAGAATGCCACGGCCATAGCTGTGCGCCATCAGGTTCAGCGACTCGGTGACGTTGCGGGTGAATACCACCTCGTGCACATCGTTGGCGTTGATCAGCGCCGCCACCGCCTCACGCGCAGCCTCGTATGCGTCCGTGGTGCGTTCGCTCATCCAGTGCAGGCCGCGATGCACGTTGGCGTATTGGGTCTCCATCGCCTCGCGCATCGCCTCAATCACGGCGCGCGGCTTCTGCGCCGATGCAGCGCTGTCAAGAAACACCAGCGGTCTGCCGCGAATCTTTTGCCGCAGGATCGGAAAATCATCGCGGATGCGCGCGACATCCAGCAGGGCAGGGCGGGTGGTGACGTTCATGCTGCCTGCTTCTCCCACCAACCCTCGACCGCTTGATCAAGCACCCTGCGCGCGGTCTCGTTGCTCACGGCATCCAGCGCTTCCGCCAGGAACGCGCGAACCAGGATGGACCGTGCTTCGTCGTCCGGAATGCCGCGGCTCCTCAGATAGAACAACTGGTCAGCGTCGAGCTCGCCAACTGTAGCACCATGACTGCACTTCACGTCGTCGGCAAAAATTTCAAGTTCTGGCTTGGTGTCGATCTCGGCATCTGGCGACAGAAGCAGAGCCTGGTTCATCTGGTAGCCGTCGGTTTTCTGCGCATGACGCGCGACCTCGATGCGCCCCTGAAACACTCCGTGCGACCGGCCTGCCAACACGTTCTTCACCGTCTGGCGCGAGGCACAGCAAGGCGCCTGATGCCGCACCGTCGTGGTGAAGTCGGCATGCTGCATCCCGCTCAGCAACTGGGCCCCGTTCAGATGGGTAATGCCCTTTTCGCCACTGAGGCGCACATGTGCCTCGGTCCGCGCGATCCGCGAACCTAGGTTCAGCACGAAGCTGTCATAGGTGCCGCGTTCATTGATCTCCGCATAGAGCGTGGACAGGTGGAAGGCCGAGGTCGACTCGTTCTGCAAACGCGCGTGGGTCAGCACGGCGCCTGCCGCCACAGTCACCTCGAATACCGGATTGTGCAAATAACTGCCGTCCCCGAACGAGAGGTCGAGCAACGTCAGTCGCGCACGAGGCTCCAGTCGGATCACATGACGTGGATGGAACGCGGTTCGATCTGTGGCGGCGCTGGCGAATAACCAGCAACCCGGCATCCGACCCCGCGGGAACTTCGATTACCGCGCCGTCCTCTGCCAGCATCGTGTTCAACGCAACCAACGGCTCGCATTCGGGACGCGCGATTGATCCAAACTCCGCACGATCGGCGAACCGCGCGACGCGCAGTTCCGGCGGCACGATCGATAGCTCCGGGCTGAACATCCCGTCGATGAAGACGATGCGTGGCAACTCGAGCTGCGGCAGGTGCGCAAGGATCTGACTATTGGCGGGGATTGGCGAAGCCAATTGCTCGAAAGACGTATCCGCAAGAGGACGGAGGCCGGTGTATTTCCATGCCTCCTCACGTCGTCCCGCCGATGCACCGGGTAACCCGGTGCGGCGAAACGCTTCGGCCGCAGCAGTACGCTGCCGCGGATCACCAGGCAGTCGGTCGCGCAGCACGTCATAGCGCGCGAGAAAGCCAGCTACGCCACTCTGAACGGCTGCCGTCACGCTGCCTCCGCAATCATGCCGGCGTATCCCTTGGCTTCCAGCTCATGGGCCAGCTCGGGGCCACCGGAACGGACAATGCGACCACCGGCAAGCACGTGCACATGATCCGGCACAATGTAATCGAGCAGACGCTGATAGTGCGTGATGATCAGCGCCGAGAAATCAGGCCCCCGCAGCGCATTCACACCCTCCGCCACGATTTTCAGCGCATCTATATCGAGCCCGCTGTCGGTCTCGTCGAGGATTGCGAGACGCGGACGCAGGATCGCCATCTGCAGCACTTCGTTGCGCTTCTTTTCGCCGCCAGAAAAGCCGACATTGACATTCCGACGCAGCATGTCCTCGGGCATCGCCAGCCGCTTCGTCTCGGCCCGCGCCGTTTTGAGAAACTGCACTGCGTCCAGCTCGCTTTCACCGCGCGAGCGACGCTGCGCATTAAGCGCGGTGCGCAGGAAATTCGCGTTGCCGACGCCGGGCAGCTCGATCGGATACTGGAAAGCCAGAAACAAGCCGGCCGCGGCGCGCGCCTCGGGCTCCATAGTTAGCAGGTCATGGCCGTCGAATGTCGCCGAGCCCGCGGTCACCACGTAGTCCTCGCGCCCCGACAGCACGTAGGCGAGCGTCGACTTACCGGAGCCATTCGGCCCCATGATCGCGTGGACCTCGCCCTGCGGCACCGTCAGGTCAATGCCCTGCAGGATCGGCTTGTCCTCGATGGCGGCAGAGAGGCCGCGAATCTCCAACATAAATGCGTTCCTCTAACCCACGGAGCCTTCCAGGCTCACCGCCAGCAACTTCTGCGCTTCGACGGCGAACTCCATCGGCAGTTCCTTAAGTACGTCCTTGCAGAAGCCGTTGACGATCAAATTGACTGCATCCTCTTCGCTGAGGCCACGCTGCCGACAGTAGAACAACTGATCATCGGCGATCTTAGAGGTGGTCGCCTCGTGTTCCACTTTGGCGGTCGGGTTGCGGCTTTCGATGTACGGCACCGTGTGCGCTCCGCACGCATCGCCAATCAGCAGCGAGTCGCACTGCGTATAATTGCGCGCGCCCGAGGCCCGCGGCAGCACCCGCACCAGTCCGCGATAGGTGTTGTTGGACTTCCCGGCGCTGATGCCCTTGGAGACGATGGTGCTCTTCGTCCGCTTGCCGATATGGATCATTTTGGTGCCGGTATCGGCCTGCTGGTGATTGTTGGTCACCGCGACCGAGTAGAACTCGCCCACGCTGTCATCGCCTTCCAGGACGCAGGACGGGTATTTCCAGGTGATCGCCGAACCGGTCTCCACCTGAGTCCAGGAGATCTTCGACCGCGCACCGCGACATGCGCCGCGCTTGGTGACGAAGTTGTAGATGCCACCGCGGCCCTCGGCATCACCCGGGTACCAGTTCTGCACCGTCGAATACTTGATCTGTGCATCTTCGTGCGCGATTAGCTCGACCACCGCGGCATGCAGCTGGTTCTCGTCGCGCATCGGCGCCGTGCAGCCTTCCAGATAGCTCACGTGAGAGCCCGCGTCGGCAATGATCAGCGTCCGTTCGAACTGACCGGTGCTGCGCGCATTGATGCGGAAATAGGTGGACAGCTCCATGGGGCAGCGCACGCCCTTCGGCACGTAACAAAAGCTGCCGTCGGTAAACACCGCCGAGTTCAATGCTGCGAAGAAATTGTCCGAAACCGGGACCACCGAACCGAGATACTGCTGCACCAGGTCCGGATAGTCGCGCACAGCCTCCGAGATCGGGCAGAAGATCACGCCCGCCTTCTTGAGCGTCTCGCGAAACGTGGTTGCCACCGACACGCTGTCGAACACTGCGTCCACTGCAACCTGGGTGCCCTGGATCGTCTCCGGATCGACGCCGGCGAGAATGGCGCGCTCCTTCAGCGGGATACCGAGCTTCTCATACGTCTTCAGCAGCTCCGGATCGACTTCATCCAGGCTTTTGGGGCCGGGCTTCTTCTTTGGCGCCGCGTAGTAATGGAGATCCTGATAGTCGATGGGCTTATGCTCGACTCGCGCCCAGTGCGGCTCGGTCATCAGTTGCCAGGCCGCGAACGCCTTCAGTCGCCACTCCAGCAGCCATGCGGGCTCTTCCTTGCGCGAGGAGATCAGCCGGATGATGTCCTCGTTCAGCCCCTTGGGCGCGAGGTCCATCTCGATCTCGGTTTCCCATCCCCACTTGTAGCCGGACTGGGTAACTGACTGGAGAGCGTCGAGAGTTGGGGTCGATGCAGACATTAAGTCGTCCTATTCAGCGGCGGGCACTGACGTCGAGGTCGGGATGCGGAAGGCCCGCGGGATCGACGCCTCGTGCATGTCGGCCAGGGTGATCGTGCTCAACGCCTGATGGATCGCTTCGTTCACTGGGTCCCAACGTCCTCGCATCGGACACAGGCACTGCGACTCACACTCGACGGTCGAGCCCTCGACGCAGGCGGTAAGAGCAATCGGGCCGTCCACAGCGGCGATCACATCGGACACCGGAATGGCCCCGAGTGGCCGCAGCAGACGGTAACCGCCTCGGGCTCCCCGCTGAGAGGCCACCAGTCCGCCGGCCGCCAGCGTCTTCAACACCTTGGCAACGGTCGGTTCGGGAATGCCGGTCGTCGCCGCAATGCCAGGGGACGTCTGTACCCCCTGCTCACGCGACAGGCGTACCAGCACCACAACGGCATAATCGGTCAGCTTCGACAGCCTGAGCATAGTCTGCGAAACCCCTCGCACCCGTCATTGCAGTTAATCGGACTAAATGGGTCCTGATTAGCGGGAGATGGCGTATCGGGCACATGGCGTCAAGGGGTTGCTGCGACCGATACTCGCCAGTAGGAGACGCCGGGCACCAGAGGAGGGCGCGATGGCGGGCATGATGGAAGGCAAGGTCGTGGTGGTCACCGGATCGGGCGGCGGCATCGGCCGCGAGATTGCCCTCGCCATGGCAGCGGCCGGCGCCAAGGTCATCATCAACGACGTGGGCGCCTCGCTATCCGGCGAAGGCCTGTCTGCCACGCCCGCCCAGCAGACCAAGCAGCTCATCGAGCAGCGCGGCGGAGCTGCTGAGATCAGCACCAATTCCGTCGCCGAGTGGGGCTCGGCCCAAAAGATCATCCAAGCCGCGCTGGACCACTACGGCCGCATCGATGGCGTGGTGAACAACGCGGGCATTTTGCGCGACGTGATCTTCCACCGCATGTCACCCGAGGAGTGGCTGGCGGTGATCGGCGTCCATCTGAACGGGAGCTTTTTCGTTTCCCGCGCCGCAGCCGAGCACTTCCGCAAGCAGGAGAGCGGCACGTTCGTGCACATCACCTCTACCTCGGGCCTGATCGGCAATTTCGGCCAGGCTAACTACTCAGCCGCTAAGCTCGGCATCACCGCACTGTCGAAGTCGATCGCATTAGATATGCAGCGCTACAACGTGCGCTCAAACTGCATCGCACCGTTCGCGTGGAGCCGCATGACCAGCTCTATCCCCGCCACAACGCCCGAGCAGCAGGCGCGTGTGGCGAAGATCCAACAGATGACGCCGGACAAGAACGCGCCGATGGCCGTGTTCCTCTCGTCGGATGCGGCCAAGGGTGTCAGCGGCCAGGTGTTCGGCACACGGATGAACGAAGTCATCCTGTTCAGCTCGCCAAGGCCGATCCGCATCGTCCACCGAGCTGATGGCTGGACACCGGAGGCGATCGCCGAGCAAGCGGCCCCCGCTCTCAAGGCGGCCTACATGCCGTTGGATCGGTCCGGGGAGGTGTTCAACTGGGATCCGCTGTAGGCGGCTAAGGCGCGATCTCGCCTTGGGTGGTCTGCCCATAATGGATTATGGCGACGTCGTGGCCTGCGCTCCGATCACGGTCCCCTACATGCGTCGATCGGACAAAGGTGCAGCGTGGTGGCTGGGCAGCGCGCTACGCAAGCTGCTGGAGGTCAGTGGCCTCGACAAGCCGCAGATCGACGGTCTTTGCCTGTCCAGCTTCACCCTGTCGCCGGATGGTCCGGCGCCCTTCGTGCAATATGTCGGATTGTCGCCGCGATTTCTGGAATTTTTGCCGTTCGGCGGCGCCTGCGGCGTAATGGCGCTTCGCCGCGCCGCCAGGGCTGTGCAGTGTGGCGACGCCGAGGTCGTCGCGTGCATCGCGGGCGACACCAATGGGCCGACCAGCTTTCATGATCTGATGGCGCAGTTCAGCAGCTTCTCGCGGGATTGCGTTTGGCCTTATGGCGCCGGCGGCCCCAACCAAAGCTTCGCGCTGCTCACCCGACATGCGATGCACCGCACCGGCGCGACACGCGAGGATTTTGGCAAGCTGTGCGTGGCTCAGCGCCAGTGGGCGCAACGCAATCCATTGGCTTTGCTTCGCAGTGAGCTGACGCTGGAGGACTACCTGGCGGCGCGACCGATCGCCGAGCCGCTGCACCTGTTCGACTGCGTCATGCCCTGCGCCGGCGCGGATGGGTTTCTGATCATGCATCGCTCGCGCGCACGGGCACTCGGGCTGCCGTGCGCGCGCATCCTGGCGACGATCGAGCGGCACAACGCGTTTCCAGGGGATCCGATCCAGTGGCGCGGCGGCTGGGCGATGGATGCCGAGGCGCTATGGAGGCAGGCTGCACTCGGGCCGTCCGGCATCGACGTGATACAGACCTACGACGACTACCCTGTGATCTCGATGCTGCAGTTTGAAGATCTGGGCTTCTGCGCCAAGGACGACGGCGCGGCCTTCATTCGCCGCAACGATTTCGCGCCCGGTGGCAACCTGCGGCACAACACCGGCGGCGGTCAGCTCTCGTGCGGCCAGGCGGGAGCGGCCGGCGGATTTCTTGGCTTGACCGAGGCGCTGCGGCAACTCGAGGGTGACGCGCGCCACGCGCTGGTCAGCGGCTTTGGCATAATCAATTACGACCGGGGCCTCTGCACCGCTGCAGCAGTGCTTGCGCGATGACACCGATGGCGGAGATGGCAGCGGCTGCCCGGCAAGGGAAGTTGGCGCTGCAACGGTGCACTGCCTGTGACGCGGTGCAGTATCCGGCGCGCGAGCTTTGCTGGCACTGCCTGGCCGATGCACTGGAGTGGCGGGTCAGTCACCGGGAACCAGGCGAACTCTTGGTGACGACAACATTGTACCATAGCTACGACGCGCAGTTCCGTTCGCGTCTTCCCCTGCGCGTTGGCTTGGTCCGCCTTGATGCGGGGCCAACAACCGTGTGCTTCCTGGCGGAAGACTGCGGGACAAGGGCACGTGTGGTAGTCAGCGCAGAGACCGACGATGCGGACCGCGCCATATTGACGGCGACGCCAGTTTAGGAGACCACGCGCCGTAGTTGGTTGGTCGACAGATCAGTCGCGGCCGACCGATTCGATTGCTCTGGCGCAGACCAGGCCACCCGATCACACTAAACCCGGTGGATAATTGGAGGCCGCCAAGGCACGCGCCCACACGTACGAGCCGGAGACACCGATGACACGGGACGAGTTCTTAGTCTGGGCGGAACAGCAGCCATCCGGCCGGTTCGAGCGGATTGATGGCATCGTCGTGGCGATGGCACCCGAGCGGGCCTCGCACAACCGGTGCAAACGCGCCGCGTGCGATGCTTTGCGACGCGCTCTCAGCAAGGCGGCCCTAGATTCTTGCGAGGTCTTTGCCGACGGCATGACGGTTCGAGTTGATGACAGTGACTTTGAGCCCGACGCTCAGATGCGTTACGGACCACAGCTCCCGGGCGACTCCACGCAAGTCTCAGACCCTCTCGTGTTGATTGAGGTTTTGTCCCCGGACAGCGAGACACGGGATAGAGCGACCAAACTCCGTGCCTATTTCAGGCTGCCGTCCGTCCAGCATTATTTAATTGTCTGGCCAGACGAGCAGCGCATCGTTCGCCACTCGCGCATGGCGAAGGGCGATGTCGCGACACAGATTTTCGTGTCGGGGGAAATCAGGCTCGATCCGCCGGGGATCGCGATGACAGTCGAGGAGTTCTACGCCGACTGACCGCCAGTACCTAAGGCATGCGCCAAAATGCGACAGCCATCCTCGGGGACACCTCGGCCCTGGCATTCACACTGAGCCGGCCGGCAGTCCTCACTTCAGCCCCCGCGCCGCCTCCAGCACGTCGGCGGCGTGGCCCGTGACGCTGACCTTGCGCCAAACTTTGGCAATCTTTCCCGCCTTGTCGATCAGGAACGTGCTGCGTTCCATGCCCATGTATTTGCGTCCGTACATCGACTTCTCGACCCACGTGCCATACTTCTCCGCCACCGCATGTAACTCGTCGGACGCCAACGGGAATGTCAGTTGGTACTTCTCAGCGAAGCGTTCGATCGGCTTCATCTTGTCCGGAGAGACACCGATCACGTCGATGCCCACCTTGCCCAGCTGCGGCAGCGCTTCCTGGAATGCACATGCCTCCTTGGTGCAGCCCGGTGTATCGGCCTTCGGATAGAAATACAGCAGGAATGGCTTGCCCGTCAGCGAGCGCTTGCTGACGGTGCGTCCGCCGCTCGCCGGCATCTCAAAGTCAGGTGCAGCGTCACCTTCCTGAACACTCATGCTTGGATCTCCCCAACATACCTGACAAACGCGGCGCGAACCTGTTGCGCCATGTCATCCATCGTTGTCCGTAATGCGCTCAAGTCAACCGCTGACCCAACCGCGCGCAGCAGTGCTTGCTCCGATGCATCCGGCAGAGCCTCGCGTGGACCGCGGCCGACGGTGATGCGCAGCATGCCCTGGATGGTGCGCCAGAGATGGTCAGCGCGCATCAGCAGAGCCGTATCTTCCGTTTCCAGTTTCCTCGCCTTGGCTAGCGTCTCGAGCGCAACCCGCGTGGTCGGCGAGCACAATCCGGGCGATTGGGCTGCGTATATCAGTTGCAGTACCTGGGCGATGAACTCGACCTCGATCTGGCCACCGGCACGCAGCTTCACGTCCCACGGCCCCTCGGGCGGCAGATCGCGCAGCATGCGGCCACGCATCGAAGCCGCATCAGCACGAATGCGGTCAGTGTCGCCGGCATGCCGCAAGGCTTCGGCAATCGCAGTCTCGATCCGGCTACGGAGCGCCGGAGGTCCTGCCACCACACGGGCGCGGGTCAGTGCCATTCGCTCCCATGTCCATGCCGATTCAGCGTGGTAACGACGAAAAGCGCCGAGTGATACGGCGACCGGACCCTTGTTGCCTGATGGGCGCAGCCGCATGTCGACTTCGTACAATGGACCATCTGCACCCGGCGCAGTCACTGCCGCGATATAGGAGTGACAGGCGCGCACGAACCATTGGCTGACCGGCAGACGCCGCGTGCCTCGGCTTTCGCTGACATCTTCCGGGTGGTCGTAGATCAGCATCAGGTCGAGGTCGGAACCAGCCATCATCTCGCGGCCGCCTGCCTTGCCCAGCGCCACCACGGCCATGGATCCACCACGCACGCGGCCGAACCGTCCGCCGAAGTCGCTCAGCACGGGCGGCAGCAGCAAACTCAACGCCGCATCGGCGACTTCCGTGCGGCGCAAACCAGCCTCGTCCGCATCGATCCGACCCTCCATGGTGGCGACGGAAATGGAGAAGTCCTCCTCGCGCACTGTGCGGCGGGTGATCTCGATGACGTCCTCTAGCAATCGCGCATCCCGCAGCCGGGATCGCAGCAACCGGCTCGGGTTCGGGTTCTCTTCCGGGCTCAGCAATCCATCGAGCGCGGCTGGATGGCTGGTCAGGTGGTTCGCTAATGAAGGCGAGGCACCCAGTACCGAGGCGACCCGGTCGAGCAGCCCCGGGTTACGCTGAAACAGCGACAACAATTGGATGCCGGCGGGCTGCCGCGCCATAAACGCGTCAAAGCGGTTGAACACGGTGTCCGGATGCGGCTGACGCGCCAGCGCGGCCAGCATTCGCGGTAGCAGCTGCGCCACCAGTTCGCGGGCGCGCGCGGAGCGCAATGCGCGCACGTGCCCCGCCTGCCACCCGCGCACTGCGGTGACGATGCGTTGCGGGTTGTCAAAGCCCATCGTGCGCAGCGCCGCTGTGGTTGCTTCGGGCGCGGCGTCCACGCCGGAAAAATCCAGTTCCAGTCCCGAGGCTGCCGGTGTCAGCAGTTCTGGGACCAGTTCGAAAACTTCGGCGTAGTGTGCCCGCACCTGTTGGAGATGGTGCAACAGTTCGTTGGCGAATGCGCCGGCGCCGGAATAGCCCATGAACGTGGCGATCCGCCCGAGCTCCTCGGGTCGTTCCGGCAGTTCATGGGTCTGCCTGTCGGCGATCATTTGCAGCCGATGCTCAACACGCCTGAGGAAGCGATAAGCACCACCCAGTTCGCGTGCAGCGGCGCGCGGTACGTGACCGGCGCGCACGAGCGCGCGCAAGGCTGCCAGCGTGGTCGGGACACGCAGCGTCGGATCGCGCCCACCCCAAACCAGCTGCAAGGTCTGCGCCAGGAACTCGATCTCGCGTATGCCGCCCTCGCCAAGCTTCACGTTGTGGCCAGCGATGCGTGCGAGCACGTCGGTGCCCTCGTTGAGCGCGCCTCCCTTGTGTTGGTCGATACGACGCTTCATCGCATGAATGTCGGCGACGGCGGCGAAATCCAGACCACGCCGCCAGACAAAAGGTCGGATCGCCTCGAGGAAGCCGGCGCCGAGAGCGAGATCGCCAGCGACGGGACGCGCTTTGATCATAGCAGCGCGCTCCCAGTTTTGCCCCATGCTCTCGTAGTAGATGATCGCCGCCGGCAGTGCGACTGCGGGTGGCGTTACCGAAGGGTCGGGCCGCAGGCGCAAATCGGTTCGGAACACGTAACCGTCGGCGTCGCGCGCCTCCATCAGTGCCACAAGCCCGCGAGCAATCCGGGACGTGAAGGCGCCCATCGCATGGCCATCGCTCGCTTCTGTGTATATTGAAGCGGCGGGGTCGTAGAGCAGGACGAGGTCCACATCGGAGGAATAATTCAGTTCACGGGCACCGAGTTTTCCCATGCCGAGGACCGTGAACCCGCCGCCGCGTGTCGGATCCGAAGGGTCCGGCAGGTGCAACTCGTCCGCCTCGTGGGCGGTCCGCAGCAGATGCGCCAGGGCCAACGACAGCGCAGCCTCCGCCAGATCGCTCAGCGCGGCGGTCACCCGCTCGAGTGGCCAGATGTTGCCGATGTCCGCGACCCCGGTCGCCAGTGCGACAATCCGCTTGGCGCGCCGCATGGCAGCAGCCACTCGGTTGCGGCGGGTTGTCGGTGGAAGTGCCATCAGCTCCGCAATGGCGGCAGAAACAACGACATCCGGACCAGAGGTCACCAGCGAACGCACGCTCGCAGCCTCGCGCACCGCAAGGTCGGCAAGGAAAGGACTGTTGCCACCCAGCGCACGGAGCAACGCAGCAACAGCGGGTCGCGCCGCCAATCTCTCTTCCGCACGACCGAGACTGGCGAAGCGTTCCATCAGGCGCTCTGCGGCAGCCTTATCGTGAGGTGCCGGCCAAGTCGTGGGCAGGTGGAACTCTGTCTCGTTCATGCGCTGAAAGGCTGGGCGTGAGGCGTCTCACCGGTCAAGCGGCGCTGGCATGCGCCATGGCCGTGCACTGGTTGATCACGCTGGCGATCACGCTCGCGATACTGGGTGGGGTTGGCATCGGCGCAATCGCCTGGCGCCTGTCGCAGGGGCCTATGGATCTCGACTGGTTCACCGGTCGACTGGAGGCAGCGGCGAACTCTGAGGGTAGCTCGAACCGACTGACGATCGGCTCTGCAGCGCTGGCCTGGGAGGGGTTCCACATGGGCGTGGATCGGCCGCTCGATCTGCGCCTCACCAACCTCACAGTGACGGATCAGATGGGTCAGCAGCGGATCAGGATTCCCCGCGCCGAGGTGTCGCTGTCGATCTATGAGCTGCTGTTTCTGCGCGTCGTGCCACGAGCGGTGACGCTGGACTCGCCGGAACTCAGCTTTGTGCGGGCTGCGGACGGCACCATCAGCCTTGATCTCGGCAGAGCGGCGAAGGGAACCGATACCGCTGAACCGTCGGCAGATGCCGATGCAACACCGCTCGCGGAACTTCTGCGTGAGTTGGCAAAACCTCCGACGAACGACCGGACTCGCGGGCTCGATCCTCTGCTGGGGCAGTTGCGCGCGGTGCGTGTGCACGACGCGACAGTGAGCGTGATTGATCGCCCGTTGGGCATGACGTGGCGAGCACCGCATGCGGAAATCAATCTGATCCGACAAGCACGAGGCGGCGTCGACGGGACAGCCGAACTTGCTCTGGCAATCGGCGAGCAGCAGGCGCACTTGACCATGTCGGCTGATCTCCGACCGGGTGGCAAGGAGACCCAGGTGCGGGTGAGGCTGTCGCCGGTAGTTCCAAGAGTGATCGCACGTGCCGCCCCTTCGCTGGTAGACCTGGCAGCGCTCGACGCCCCGGTCGGAGGCGAGGCGACCCTCGACCTGGATAGCACGCTGTCGCTCCAACACGCCCGTATCAGCCTGCGATCTGGTGCTGGCCAGGTGCATATCGGCGCCGGCGAGATACCTTTTATCAACGCAGCGCTGGTCGCATCCGGAACACCGGATACCGTGGCGCTCGAGACATTTCAGGTGAACCTGCGTGGTCACGAAGGTGGACCATCGACCCGGGTTGAAGCGCACGGAACGATGCAGCGCGACGCAAGGCAGCTGTCGGCATCGGTATCTGCAGATGTCGATCAGGTTGACTTTGCCGATCTGCCACGGCTCTGGCCGGAAGGCACCGATCGCGGCGCACGTCATTGGCTGATCAGCAACATACCAATCGGCATGGCGCGAAACGGCCATGTCGATCTGGGGCTGGTGGCTTCGTCGGATCTGTCGGCAATCGAGCTGACCCGCGCCACAGGGCAGCTCGATGGCGAGGGCCTTCAGGTGCACTGGCTACGGCCGGTGCCGCCGATCGACAACGGTCAGGCCCAGCTGCGCATCATTGATCCAGACACGCTGGACATCGTTGTGGCCGGCGGACGCCAACGTCTGCGCAATCAGAGGGAAGGCAGCGCGGGAGGCTTACAGATCCGCGGCGGCAACATGCGAATTACCGGCCTTATGCGATCGCGCCAAGTGGGAGTGATCGAGGCGGATGTCAGCGGCACGTTGGCCAATTCACTGACACTGCTGCGCGAGCCGCGGCTGCAATTGCTCGACCGCCATCCGGTCGAGCTGAACAACCCGGCGGGTCAAGTGGTGGTCAAGCTTCGACTTAGCGTGCCGTTGGAAGACAAGGTCACGATGGACGACATCCCGGTGCAGGTGCAGGCGCGGCTGGACGGCGTGCACCTGGGCCGGCTGATTGCCGGGCGCGATCTCGACCAGGGCACGCTAGACCTGACAGCAAACAACGACGGAATGAAGGTAAATGGCCGGGCGCTATTGGCGGCGATCCCCGCAAAGCTGGATGCGGCGCTTGATTTCCGGGCTGGGCCGCCGACGCAGGTCGTGGAAAGCGCCACAATTTCCGGACAGGCGGATGCTCGACAGCTTGCGGCGGCCGGGCTGGATGCGACGCCGCTGCTGAGCGGGGTGAGCCAGCTGCAGGCGGTTCTGACGGAACGTCGGAATGGCCAGGCCGATGTCGCAGTCAACGCCGACTTGACCACGGCGGAACTCACAGTCAGCGCGCTGGAATGGCGTAAGCCGCGCGACGCAGCGGCAAAGGCGTCAGCGCGGCTGACGCTGAACCGCGATCAGCTCACCGGCATTGATGCAGTGCAGATGGATGGAGATGGACTTGTGCTGCGCGGGCGTGCCGAAGCCATCGGTGGCAGGGTCGCTTCCCTGCGTTTGGACCAACTGGTGCTCGGTCGAACGGCCGCCCGCGCGACGATCAATCTGCCTGCAGCCGGTCCAATCAAAGGCACCATCGCCGGACAGACACTTGATCTTGGGCCGCGGCTTGGCCGCAAGACCGCTCTGCAGACAGCGCAAGCGCCGAAACCGGAGCCGCCGCCTGGGCCGCCCTGGGTCGTTGACGCAAAGTTCGATCGGGTACTGCTGGCCGCCGGCGCCGCTGCGAGCAATGTGACCCTGCATGCCGAAGATGATGGCCGCGTGCTGCAGCAGCTGAACCTGGACGGACGCACCGGACGGGGGACGTTTCTGGCACGAGTTGTTCCCAGCACTGGCGGTCGACATGTCACTGTCAGCGCCGACGATGCCGGCGAGTTGCTACGGGGTCTCGACTATCTGCGCAGCATGCAGGGCGGCAAGTTGTCGGTGCAGGCGGAGTACGACGACACACAGCCTGGTCGCCCATTGGCGGGAACGGCAAACATCGAGAATTTCCGGGTGCGTGATGCGCCTGCGCTCGGCAGACTACTGCAAGCGATGACGCTCTATGGGTTGGTTGAGATGGTGCAGGGGCCTGGCCTGGGCTTCACGCGCCTCGTCGCGCCATTTCGACTGACGGATGACGCCTTGGATCTGACGGATGCGCGCGCGTTCAGTTCCTCGCTCGGGTTGACCGCAAAGGGCCGAGCAAACCTGGATGTTCAGCAGCTCGATATGCAGGGCACCATTGTGCCGGCGTATTTCTTCAACTCGCTGCTTGGCAACGTGCCATTGGTGGGCAAATTGTTCAGCCCGGAACGCGGCGGCGGCTTGTTTGCTGCAAGCTACACGGTACGTGGTCCAATTGAAGATCCACAGGTGTCGGTCAATCCACTTACTGCTCTCACGCCGGGTTTTCTGCGTGGATTGTTTGGCATCTTTTAGCTACTCGAGGCTCATCGCGAGCCAGCGCAGACCCTCAGTGTCGCGCCTGACCAGCATGGCCACGTAATGCCGCTGACGTTGCCGTGCAGCGGTGATCAGTCTGTCCACATCATCTGGATCAGCTACCTTTTCCTGCTGCATCTGAACGATGACATCACCAACTGCGATGCCGGCCTCCATTGCCGTACCATCGGCAGCGATCTGCGTTACCACAACACCGCTCGGGCCGCTTGCCAGATGCCAGCCAGGCCCATTGGCAGGAGATGGATGGGAAGCTGGCGTGGCAGCAGCGTGCGGCATTTCCTGAATAGTCGCCGCGATTACGATCGGCTCGTCGTTGCGCCAGATGCGCAGGCCGACCTTGGTACCAGGTTGCGTTCGTGCGATCGCACGCGCCAGAGCACGCACGTCCTTTACCGCTAGGTCGCCATAGCGCAGGATGATGTCGCCGGCCATGATGCCGCAGTTGCTCGCGGCGCCGCCCTCGGTCGTGCCGCCGACGATGACACCTTCGGCCTTGGACATATTGAGCGCATCAGCGATCTCCGGCGTTACCTGTTGGATGCGGAAATCAAGTGTGCCTATGTGCATGCCGCCACGCCGAAGCAGCGCATCCGCTACGTATTTCACGTCGTTGGCGGGAATCGCAAAGCCAAGACCGATCGAGCCGCTGGTCGCCTCCGGCGAGAATAACGCCGTGTTCATGCCGATTACCTCGCCTCGTTCATTGAATAGCGGGCCACCGGAATTGCCGTGGTTGATCGCTGCATCGGTCTGAATGTAGTCGTCGAACGGCGTGTCGCTGATGTCGCGGTTCAACGCGCTGATGATGCCACGCGTCACCGATCCGCCGAGGCCGAGCGGATTACCGATAGCGAATACACGATCGGCCACCTTCACACTGTCGCTGTCGGCGAATCGCACAGCAGGAAGCTTGGTTTCAGGAGCTATCTTGACCAGCGCCAGGTCGATGTCATCCGCCTGCGCCAGCAATGTGCCATGCAGCAAGGTATTGTCCTGCAGCGTGACCAGAATATCGCTTGCGCCTTCGATGACGTGCCGATTGGTGAGGATAATGCCGCTCGGATCCAGGATGAAGCCGGACCCGAGGAAACGGCGGCCTCGCGGTGCAGCAGCAGCGACAGCGGCAGCCGCAGTGGCCGGCGAGCGCAGGATGGAAATGCTGACTACTGTAGGCAACTCCCGCGCCACCAGTTCCTGGTCGGTCGGGATCTCGACGGCGCGGGCTTCAGTGCTGGCGGCCCACAGCGCCACTACAAGCAAAATAACGTATCTGACCATCAGGACCCCCCGCGATCGGTACCGCGAGAAGACCGAGACTCACCTCGGTTTATTCGCGGCCTCGATCCCTGAGGGCCCTCACCAACGTCTGATCACGACGCTGTGTCCGAATTCACACCAACGTCATTCCGAGCAAGCGACTCAAAATGACAATTTCATGGCCCCAGACGCTCGCATCGCGCCGCTATGGCACGGCGCCCGTATGCGGAACAGAACGTTCCGCCGAGAGCGTGCACCCAGTTCACTACCACCACAGGAGCTAGCGGTGTTCGCGTTGCGCCATACGCTCCTCAATGTCGAGTGGGCCGAACTGCCTGAGAATTCCGGTGACGGCATCTGCGTGCATCTCATCCACGGCGACAGTCACCATCGGTCGTTGCCACGCATTGGCGTTCCGGTGCCAGACGGCATTGCTGTCTTCACGAAGAGCCGAATTACCGGGCCCGCGTTGAACGACTGCAGACGGTATGCGTGCCACGTTTAGATCTTGGACGGCTGCTTCGGCAATGGTTGGTGTTTCGAATACGGCGATAACTAGTTCGGTCATAATGATGTTCCCTCAGTGGAAAATGCTCTCGCTCAAAGAGCAACGACCGTTCCGCTGAAAGGTTCGCTGGCGAACGCATCAATTCCGCCGAACGCGTCGTGAACTAACGATCCGCGAGAGTGCCACCTTGTTGTCACAATGGCGATTGTGGCATCGCGTTCCGGGTCAGGGGGCTAAGAGGGGCGATTATTCGCGTCGCTTGCTCATAAACGCCCTGCGGTCCGCCTCGCGCTCGATGTGCAAGGCAAGCGTCTGCCAGAAGTCGTCAGGAGATTTGGCAACCTGGAGCGCGCGTTTGACCAGGATTCGTGCAATCGGCCCAACGTAGATCGTGAGTTCCCGTTCCCCCGCCTGCGTCAGCGCCGGCGGAATGGCGGTGGCATCAGGCGTTGCGGTGCTGCGCATCACCTCGTTGCGGAAGCGGGTGCGCAGCTCCGGGTGATCGATACGTCGCGCAACGATTTCGTGCAGTTCCTCCATTGACATCGCCTGCCGCGCCGCGGTCTGCACCAAATGGCGGGCAATGGGACCGACGTGGTGGGCCAGCTTGCGCTCGACCGTGTTAAGAGCCTCGGCGGTGAAGCGCGTTCTCGGCCCACGCACGATTATGGTGCGATCTGCCGTCGCGTCCTCCGCCACCGAACGCCGCAGTGCGGACGCCATCGCGACCGCCGAACCAAAGCGGTCTTGTGGATGCTTGGAAAGCGCCTGTTCGATCGCGGCAATGAGCGGCGACGGCACGTCCGGACGCATAATCTGAAGGTTCGGAGGCGGCTAACTCATCACCTGCAAGGCGATCTCGGTCAGATTGCTGCCGGTGAACGGCCGCCTGCCGCTCAGCATCTCGTAAAGCACAACGCCAGCAGAGAACAGGTCGCTGCGCGCATCCACCGGCTCGCCGCGGCATTGTTCAGGTGACATGTAGCTAGGCGTGCCGAGTACCGACCCGGCCTGTGTCAATGCCGAGGTGTCCAGACGCGAGATCCCGAAGTCTGTCATCTTCACGCGCTGGTCCGCGACAAGCAATATGTTTGCCGGCTTCACATCGCGATGGACGACGCCAAGGCCATGCGCGCAGGCGAGCGCGTCGAGTACCTGGCCGATCACAGCAACCGCTGCGTGAGTGCTGAATCGGCCGGACTGGATCAGCACCTGGCTGAGATTGCGCCCCTCGACATACTCCATCGCCAGGAATGGATTGCCTTGGTGCACAGCAAAGTCATAGATCGCGACGATGTTCGCATGCGTACAACGGCCGGCGGCCTGCGCCTCATGCCGGAAGCGCTCCAGGTAATCGGCACGCTCCTCACTGCTCAGGAGATCGGCACGGATCAACTTGATGGCGACCTTGCGGTCGATCGCCGGATCGTACGCCTGGTAGATCATCCCCATGGCGCCGCGTCCCAACAGGCGCTGGACGCGATAGCGTCCAATTTCGGCCGGCAAAGGCTCGGCTTCGGCGATCTCAGGTCTCCAGCAGCTTCATGGCGTTGGCCAGGCTGCGCCGCATGCGATTGAACGAGGAGCCGAGTGAGGCGATTTCATCGCGCCCGCGTTCGGCAAATTCTGGAGCGTCCATGTTGCCGAGGCTGATCTCGCTGGCAATCGCCGACATCCTGCGGATTGGCCGCACGATCACGAAGTGCAGCAGCAGGTTCAACAGCCCTATTGTGACTGCGAATACGGCCACGAGTACCGATCATGGAGACTTTAAAGGTATCATAGGCGCGGTCCAGCGCCACCTGCATCGGGACCGAGACGATCTGAGCGCCGATCACATCGCCAAGCTTCCAGCCGAAGCCGTTGGCTGTTCCATACAGATCGATCATTGAAGCTGGTGCCGCCGATGGCGTGGAGTGGCAGGTCAGGCAGTCTTTGTCGGTGATGCGGAGTGGACGGGCGATCGACAGCAGTGGGCCAGAAGGGCCGTCATGCGTGCTGGTGAGGGTGGTCAGCGATGGCTCACGTGCGAACGTCCCGATGATTCCGCTTTCCCAGTCGGCGGCGCGGTCAGCTGGGTTGGTCGGGTTCAGCGCGGCTTCCTTGTAGGTATAGTCGGGGAACTGCGCCGCGAGCGAGCGCAGGTTGGTTTGCGCTGCCCACGAAGGCACCGTGTGCGGCAGGAAGCGTACCTTGATCTGGCTGGCTAGAAGCGGCCCGATCTCCTTACCGGTGTACTCGCGGATTGCCGACGCCATGGCCATCATCAGCGCCGCCTGCTGTACGACTTCCCGATGGGCATTCCTTTGCGCAATGTTCCAGGACAGCCCTGCGGCGACGCCAAGGCCGGCGAGGAATGCAAGCAGCATAACCAGGTTGAATTTGGCCTTCAGGCCCATGCGCTGCCCCCCTGGCCTCGTTGCTCATTGGCCGGCGATGAGCCGGCTCGCCTGTGTAGCGGTGAGACGGCCGGTCATCTCGGCGCCCAGTTCATGTTGATAGCGGCGAATCGCGGCGCGACTGTCCGGACCGAAGATGCCGTCTATCTTGTCGTCATAGTAGCCCAGTCGAGCCAGCGCTGTCTGGATCCGCCTGCGATCCACATCCGTCATCTGCTCGTCGGACGGCAACACTGCCTGCGGACCGGGCGGGATTGGAGCGACCGCAGGAGTAGGGGCGGGAACTGGCCGCGGTGCACCAGCGAGATAGCCGGCAGTGACCGGCGGATGAACGAAAGACAGTGTCACAGCACTGCTGCCGCCCAATCGTTGTTGCAAGTCCGCCAGCAACGACATCGTCTGGACTTGTGGGCCGTTCAGGTTTGCTATCAGCGCGGTTGCGAGCGGCGTCGGCGCGTCGGGAGGCTTTGGCTGGCTGACGACTATCAGGCCGAGGCCGTCGGGCAAGCCGGCCTGTGCCAGGGAGTCGAAAGGCGGAGCGGTTCGCGAGTCTTCCGTAGGAATCGCGTCGACGGCGACAAACGTGGCACGCTGCCCCGCTGCGCGCGATGGCATCAAGCAGCGATTTGACCAGGACGCCCTGCGTGAGCACGTCGGCCGGACGCGCAATTCTGGCCGAGACAGGCAGCAGAAAAATCCGATCGTTGAACGAGGTGGCGTAGCCGCACGTATAGACGAAAGCGGCGGCACCGGGATTATCTGAGAGTGCCTGTGCAAACTCGCCGATGGCGGCATCGGCGCCGCCACTGGAGACGTCCTCGCGTTCCACGATTTGAAAGCCCAGAGCCCGCAGCGCCGCCGAAACTGCATGAGACGATAGGAGGCAGGCGGACAGCGCTGGCAATGCCGCGTAGGAGCCGTTGCCGATCACCAGCGCCTCTGGAGCCGGTTGAGCGCGTAGTGCCATCGGCATCAGCAGAAGCACGGCTAGGCTTGCCCTGGCGCATCTCATGCGTTCCAGTTAGCAGGATGGGGTGGTCCGGGCTACCGCCCGAAGTCAGGAGGAACCGTCATGACAGACCGGCGACCGGTCGCGATAGTGTTCGATACGTTTGGCACGGTGGTTGATTGGCGCAGCAGCCTGATTGCGGACCTGACCGCATTCGGGGGGGAGCGCGGCATCAACGCGGATTGGACCGCCCTGGTGGATGCCTGGCGCGCGGCGTATCACCCGTCCATGGACCGGGTGCGCAAAGGGGAGCAGCCGTGGACCACGCTGGATGGGCTGCACCGCGTATCGCTCGACCACCTGGTGGCGGAGTTTGGCATTAAGGGCCTGAGCGAAGCCGATCTTCGGCATATCAACCGGGGCTGGCATCGGCTGAGTCCGTGGCCGGACTCGGTATCGGGGCTGACTCGGTTGAAGCGGAAGTTCATCATCGGGCCACTGTCCAACGGCAACGTGTCGCTGCTCTTGAACATGGCAAAGAGCGCCGGCATTCCATGGGACATGATCTTCGGCTCGGATCTGTTCCATCACTTCAAGCCGGATCCGGAGACATATCTGGGGGTGGCGACGCTGCTGGACATCGAGCCGGGACAGCTGATGATGGCAGCTGCGCACAACAACGATCTGGCGAATGCGCGCAAGTGCGGGCTGATGACGGCGTTCTTTGCGCGGCCTGGTGAGTACGGGCCGCATCAGAAGCGCGACTTCGCGGCCGATCAGACATGGGATGTGGTGGCGAACGACATCGAGGATCTAGCGGCGCAGCTGGGTTGCTGATGCACACTTGAATCGGAGAATACCATGCAAACCGATCTGCAAGATATCGAAGAGGCGCTGCAGACCTATTTCGACGGCATGTACGAGGGTGACACTGATAAGCTTGGGGGTGTGTTCCATGAAGTTGCGCACTTGTTTGGCGTGGCCGACGGCAAGCTGACGGACTGGTCGCGCGAGTACTGGTTCGACCTGGTGCGCAACAGGAAGTCACCGAAGAGCCAGGATCTGCTGCGGCGCGACTGGGTGGTTCAGATCGACCGTTCCGGTCCGGCCACGGCGTTCGCCAAGGTGCACTGCCAGATCCCGCCGCGGTATTTCACCGACTACCTGACATTCGTGAAACTGGCTGAGGGCTGGCGGATCGTGTCAAAAACCTTCCATACCGAAATGCACTGAAGCAATGGACTGGGACTTTATCATCGTGGGCGGCGGTTCCGCCGGATCGGTTCTCGCCAACCGGCTGTCTGCCCGATCATCCCACAAGGTGCTGCTCTTGGAGGCGGGCATGGACACGCCGCACGGGAAGGTGCCGGCAGCGATCCTCAACTCCTATCCCGGTACAGCTTACCTGAACCCGGCGTTCACCTGGAACAAGCTGAAAGTCAGCACCGAAGTCATTCCGCACAATCAGCCCCACGCGCCTCGTCCGCCGCTGCGCACCTATGAGCAGGCGCGCGTGCTGGGTGGCGGGTCGTCCATCAACGGGCAACTCGCCAATCGTGGTGCGCCGACCGATTACGACGAATGGCACGCGCGTGGTGCGACGGGATGGAATTGGGACAACGTGCTGCCCTTCTTCAAGAAGGTGGAGCGCGACATGGACTTCGATGGTCCATGGCACGGCAACGAAGGTCGGATTCCGGTCCGCCGCATCTTCCCCGATCTGTGGCCGGAACATGCGAAGGCGGCAGCCGAAACGTTCAAGGTCGCCGGCTACAAGTTCCTGATCGACCAGAACGCCGCGTTCGAAGACGGCTATTTTCCGATAACCATTTCCAACGTGTATGAGCGACGTGTATCGGCGGCCATCGGTTATCTCGATCCCGGCACGCGCATGCGCGAGAACCTGACGATATCCACTGATACGCAGGTGACCGCTCTGCAGTTCGACGGCCTTCGCTGCATTGGCGTCAGTGCAATGGTAGGTGGTCGTCCCACTGAGTTTCGCGGCCGCGAGGTTATCCTGTCCTCTGGCGCGATCCATTCGCCGGCGCATCTGCTACGCGCGGGTATCGGGCCGGGCGGCCACCTGCGTGACCTGGGCATCGAGGTACGTGCCGCTGCGCCTGGCGTGGGTCAGCGGCTGCAGGACCATCCGGCAGTGGCGATGGCGGCGTTCATCAAGCCGCACGCGCGTATTATTCATGACTATTCGCGTCGCCACATCTATCTGGCATTGCGCTATTCATCGCAGTTGGACGGCATTCCGCAAGGTGACATGTTCACCGTGGTGACTAACAAAACGTCGTGGCACGCGGTGGGCAAACAGATTGGTTCATTCATTATCACGGTGTACAAGACGTATTCGGAGACCGGCGAGGTGAAGCTCGCTTCACGCGACTGGCGCGACGAGCCGATCGTCGATTTCAACCTGCTATCGGACCAGCGCGACCTGGAGCGGATAATGGACGGCGTGCGGCGGTTTGGCGCGCTGCATCTTACTCCGAGCATGCAGGCGGTGACGACAGATCCTTTCCCGGCGAGCTACAGCGACAAGGTCCGCCAGGTCGGATTGGTGAGCAAGAAGAACAAGTGGATCACTGATGCGTTGGCCAAGGCGCTGGACGGGCCACCGGCGTTGCGCAGCTATCTGATCAGGAACCTGATCATGGAAGGGGTCACGCTGGAGGGGCTGATGCGCGACGACGAGCAACTGGAGGCGTTTGTGCGCAAAGCGGCGGTGGGGGTCTGGCACGCCTCCTGCACGTGCCGGATGGGCAGCGAGGACGATCCATTGGCAGTGACCGACCCTGCGGGGCGGGTGCGCGCGGTGGACGGGTTGCGCGTTGTCGACGCCTCGATATTCCCGGTGGTGCCCTGCGCAAACACCAATTTCCCGGTGTTGATGACCGCCGAGAAGTGCGCGGACGCGATTGGTTCGGGGGCATAGGGGTTTGCAAGTGGAGGCGGGCTTGGTATAGCGGCCGCCCTTGGTCGGGCGCATAGCTCAGTTGGTAGAGCAGCTGACTCTTAATCAGCGGGTCCAAGGTTCGAGTCCTTGTGCGCCCACCAATAATAGATTGAATTTCAAACGATTCGTCCTTTCGGCAGCCAGCCCGCGACGTGGTCACCAAGACAAACAGGGCATTGACAGGACAGAGCGCCAAGGTCCACTTCGGCCGGGGCGCGCCGATTGTCGCGAGAGCTTCTGATCGAGGTTCCGCCGCCACCGGCTTGCTCAGCCTAGGGTTGCATACTGGCTTAGGCGATCGGGATTGCTGAGGCGGCATCGGGCTCGTCCACGGATCGGTGAAGTAGATGCATCGTCACCAAATCGTTCGGCCTGTTAAGTTGCCGTCCTTGGAACCTGTTGGCGATTACAGTGATGGTGCCATCAAGCTTCTGCCAGGTAACCCGGCGCGAGCCCTGTTCGCACGCAATGAGTCGCCCCTGTAGGTCCCTGGTCAACCCGTTGCCCTGTTTGTCGGCTCCTGGAAGATGCTCACCCTGGTGCCAGGAGCGCATTCCATTCGGCGATTAATGTGGATGTCGCTGAACGAGAGATAGCTGTCCTCATGCCATCATAGCTTCTCCAGTTCGGGCGCCAGCTGCTCCATACCTTTTCACTCGGCATCCTAGCTTTCCTATGTGGTTTCCATCCCGTCGCCGACGTTAGCGCGAAAGCGGCAGCCTGACAGGTCGTGTCTCTGGAAACGCCTCGACACAGGCATCTTCGACAGCCGCGACGTGGCGTGGCGGCAAGCGAATCACGCCATGTAGACAGCGGCCGTTTCTGACATCCAGGATGCGACGTCCAGCGGCGGACCGTCACACCCGGAGATCTTGTCGGACATAAAAAGCTGGCCTAGCGTGGCTGAAAGGCCATTAGCGCAGCCGGCTCTATGGGAAAAGTTGCAAAATGGACTCAACGTTCGGACAACGCGAGCCCCGCCCTCTAACGAGTGACCCACTGCGGATCAATTCAGCCATTGCCAGAACAGTCTTCACCACCAAAGGCTTGCCGTCAGACAAACAGTTTGACGCCTACCGGGATTACTGTGCTCCAGTCATAGAAGTTTCACCTAACGAAGAGTTTGGCTCCGGCTTTGATGCCTTTTGCGAGATGTGGCAGTTGGGGGGTGTCGTGTGTCGGCGTATCCGTGCGCCAGCAGGTCCCTTCGGACGCAGCAACGCACAAGTGCGTCGCGATGGCTTGGACCATTGGGTCTTTAATGTGGTCAGACGGGGCAAGCAGAATGCAAGCGCCGCGGGGAGCGAACTAAGCACGGGTGCCGGAGAACTGTCCGTCTTCTCACTTGCTGGCGCATATCAAGCTCATCGGACAAACATCGACTGGGTGGGTCTGTTCGTTCCTCGTGGAACCTTCCCCGCAATAGACGCAGCGCTCAATCACAATGAACATCGAGCTCTGGATAACTCTCTGGGACGGATTTTGGCTGCTTACCTTATCGCTCTGAGCGACGAGCTACCGTCCATGAAAGAGGGTGACCTTCCTCATGCAGTTCAAGCAATGGAAGCACTTGTTGAAAAATCTGTCGAACTCGTCCCCGGCAGTTCTGAACTCCAGCGATACTAGCCTGGATATGCCGCGTATGCGCCTTCTCCGTGATATTATCGACGGAAATCTTGGCTCCTGGAACCTTCACGCGGGACGGTTGTGCAAGCTGGCTGATGTGTCGCGCTCGAATCTCTACAGAATGTTTGAACCCTATGGAGGTGTGGTCCGCTACATCCAGCGGCAGCGGCTTCGGCGAGCGCATGACCTACTTGCGGATCCAAACTGCACTCGGCAGATTAGCCTAATTGCCAATGTCCACTGTTTTGCTGATTCATCGACCTTCAGTCGTGCATTTCGTCATGAGTTTGGATATTCGCCAACGGATTTGAGAAAGCGTGTTGAGGGCGGGAGGGCTGCACCCCGTCCGGGCCGACTGCCCCAGAGGGCCCGTACCGGCGGGAGCTGGGATTTCCTGTTCGGATCCTAGCCATGGCGGGAGCCGTGCGCGTGTGGCGTTTGGCTACAAACGGCTGCCCCGCATGGCGCTCGCGGCGTTCATGGTTGCGGTATTGACGGATGACATAGGCGGCATGTTGCTGAGCAATTGCTGCGTCTGCGTTGGTGGCATCGTGAACACGGGCGCTGCAAGGGCCTGTATGGCAGAAGATTGACTGCCTGCTTGCCAGGCGCCGGCGAACTGGAGCAGAGCATTGACCACTGCCTGCGACGAAGCGTCGGGGGCGATACCAAGCACCTTCCTCACGTCGGTGCGTGCCTGCAGCATCTGCTGTTTGATCAGCGGAGAAACGGAGAGCCAGCGCGGGCTGCTGCTCAACTGCCCAGCCAGGTAGTCGACCGCGGCGGCAGCTCTGGCGGCGTCGACCGGATTATCGCGAATGCGTCTGGCGGAGGCGAACGCCGAGGATGCAAGGTTGGCAGCCCCCACATCATTGTCAGCTAAGACCAAACGTGCCCTGCGGCAATCGTGCCGTGTCGGGTGGCGGCGTAGCCGCGGTACAGGTAGCCAGAAACAGGCTACCAAGGATTACCCAGAGGCGAACTGACACGATGTTTTCTCTCCTTAGCGTTGTGTGTCCGCTGGCGCACTGTATGTCCGCTAATCGGCAAGTTGATATCTGGCCTTCCGAGAGTCATTGCGACACGGGTGATGAACTGGAATGCCGCCGCAACAAGGACGAACCCCATCTATGCCACACCAATCATTCATCCCCGGAAGCGTACGCACCACCATTGCAGTGAGCGTCAGCGGCGAAAATTTCCGTTCTCCCGGAGCCGCTGCTGCCGGGCCGAAATTTCCGACGACCTTGAACTCCCGAGTGCGGTCCGCAGGTCACCTTCTTGGCGGGGCACAATGTCGATCGACCTGGTAGGTCACCCACAGGCGGCCGCGCATTACATTTCTCATGCGTGGGCAAAGCAAGTCTAACTGTCGGGCGCAGCGTGGACAGTTCGTAAGGTCCACGATCACGCATCACGTTCCAAAAGAACTCTGCGAGGAGATCCTGAGAGGCACACAATGATCATGGCGCCACAGCACAGGTAGCGACTTGAAGCCGCGTCTGCGTTCGACCGGATTTGGAACGGGCAGCCGATAGGTGGGATGTGTGGCGCATGTAGTGGTAGCGACGTGCGACTAGCGTTGCGGAGCAGCTGGTCATCGCGCCGGCAGGGTATGAGGGCTTCGCCGCGCGTGACTACTGCACGGTAGCAGGATGCCAGACCACGCATCTGTCGGGAAACGCGGATTAGGGCAGGGGAGAACAATGCAACGCAGTGTCTGGCTATTTGCTGCAGAGGTTTCAATCGGACTGTGGACAACGGTGGCTGGTGCGGTGGTGACACAAGATGGCGTGCCACCCAGAACCACTGCGGACCTCGTGGCTCTCTGCACGCCGCAGAGCGACGACCCGCAAGCGGGTGCTGCTATCGCCTACTGCTACGGTTTCGCGGAAGGTGCGGTGGATATTGTCCTGAGCTACAGCGCAGCTGGTCCGCAGTCACACCGGCCGTTCTGTTTGCCCTCGCCTGCGCCCAAGCTCAGCCAAGTGGTTGGCGATTTCGTCGCCTGGGCAAACAACGATGCCGCAATCTCACAGAAGCCAGCGGTGGTCGGGCTGGCCAGGTATCTAACGGAACATTTCCCCTGTCCTAATGCGAGCGCAGGCTCCCGCGGCGGCAAGCGATAGTCGGTGTCGGCGAGGGACCACACAAGGCGTATGGGGCCGCAAATGAACAAGACATTGATTGTCATTGCAATATTGCTTGCGCCACTCGGTGGATGCGCCGATCTGACGCCGGGCCAGCAGCGAGCGCTGACCGGTACGGCGATCGGTACGGCGGGAGGCGCCGCCATAGGAGCGCTCGCCGGAAACGCCGCGCTCGGCGCAGGTATCGGCGCTGGTGCGGGCCTCGCCGGCGGGCTGCTGACCAATGCCTGGCGAGATAATCAGGAGCGGTCGTTCCAGCAGGGATTCCAGGCAGGTCAACAATCGCGCTAGCCTTTTCTTCGCGGGGGAGTAGCGCGATCCTCTGCACGTGGCCACACTGCAGTATCCTGCCCGCACGCAATACACGGCCGGTGCGAATCGCCGGAAAAGTCGCACCGGATCTCCATCGCTCATGTTAGCATTCATGGCGGCGGTTCTCGTGGCGGTCGCTATCGTCCGAAGGATCGGAGCCAATTGGGTGTTGCAGGTTAGATATATGCTATGTACGGCTCGCCACTGGGTATTTTCCCGCAGAGAGATATCGACGATTCGATTAGCGGGGCATAGAAGGGGGCTTGAGCAGTGCGCGCACAGATCGGAACACTTATACTCGCGACCAGCGGTATTCAACTTGCGAACGGCTTCTTTGGGACCTTCTTTTCTCTGCGTATCGCCACAGCGGACTTCGGGCCAAGCTTGTCTGGCGTTGTGCTCAGCAGTTATTTTGCCGGCTTCATATTAGGCGCAGTGTGCGTTGAACGCATCATAGGAAAAGTCGGACACATCAGAGCCTATGCGGGGTGTGCCGGCCTTGTTGCAGCCGCGACGAATGCAATGCCGATGCTTGTCGGGCCACTGCCGTGGCTCATCTTCCGCACGTTTGTCGGGTTCGGCTGCGCCGGGCTTTTCGTCACGACCGAGAGTTGGCTTAACGCCAAAGCCGATCCCCTGGAGCGTGGTCGGGTCTTCTCGATTTACATGGTCGGGACATTTTTGGCACTTGCGGCAGGACAACTCCTGATTGGCTGGACAGATATAGAGGCCTTCGCGCCGTTCAATGCGATTGCCATACTATTCGCCGCTGCACTGATCATTGTGTGCATGACCCGGGCCGAAGCACCCCGGGTGCACCTTTATGAGGCGCTTCCCTTTCGTCATCTTGCGGGCGCGGTGCCTATAGCAATCTTAGGGTGCGTCGTCAGCGGGCTGATCAGCAGTGTATTCTATGCTCTCATTCCGGTTTGGATGCAGGGCGAGGGCATTGAGCAAGGGATGATCGGGCTGATTATGCTCGTTGCGGTCCTCGGTGGTCTTGCTTTTCAGGTTCCGATTGGGCGCCTCTCTGATCGCTTTGATCGTCGGAGCGTCCTGGCCGCAGTCAGTCTCGGCCTCACTGCTACTGCAGTAAGTCTTCTACTTCTGCCGCATATTTGGTCGGTCGTCTTGCCAGCTTGTATCTTGCTCGGTGGCTTCATGTCGACGTTGTATCCGATCTGCGTTTCCTACGCGCATGACCAAATGCCTGCCGATCAAGTGGTTGGTGTCAGCAGTCGGCTCATTCTGATCAGCGGGATTGGATCCGTCGTTGGACCGTTCATTGGAACGACTATTATGACGTTTCTCGACCTTGATGGAATCCTCTGTCTGATGGCTGTCGCCGCGTTTATCCTGGGCGTTAGCGCTGTCAGCGGCCTCCTCGCTACTACGGCGGCGCCGCACCTGGCTCGAACATTCGACGTGTTGACACCGCAGGCCACGGCCATGGCTCACGATCCCACGAATATCTGACGTCTTGTCGCGCTCGGACATCAGGTGGGGTCTGTTGGCGAGATCTCGCGTTCAGCTCTTGGGTACGGATAGGCGGTTTCTGAGAGTGTAGATAGTTATCACAAAGGAGCCGATCAGCACTGCTGCGAGCACCCCAGAGAGTGCGCCGACCAGCGGCGTTGCTGGTGGATCCCTTAGGTCCACGCCGAGTTCGTGTCCGGCAAGTGCGCCCAGCCACAAAGCGATAATGACATTCCAGATCATAACTCCGGATGGTAAGGCAAATTGCGCATCGCGACCCAAGATGGCGTTGCCAATAATGAGCGCCAGGACTGCGCCAATAAACGCACAGATGAACGCCACGGCTATCTGGCTTGCCAGCACGCCTCCCAGCACGAGGCCTACTACCCCGCCGCTCACAACGCCCGCCAGGAGCATGGCAAATACGCTGGCCGTAATCACGCCACTGTCGTGTTGCATTGTCGACCTCCTCTTCTTGGTAAATAATCACTTTATTTTCAGCTGATTCTTGTGCCTTCTCGACCGACCGATCAAGATGATGCAAAGGGCCATCTGTCGTTGAGATGCACGGAAGTGCCGTATAGCCGGATAACGCGGCCAGGACGGGAAACCAAACAATGAATCAGCTCCACTTGGCAGCCGCTTCAGTTGCGATCGGATTTCTGCCCATCTGTATCCATCCCTCAAGTGCTCAGAGCAATCAGACCACGCAGGCTGTCGACAGTGTGCCGGCAGGCTCACTTCAGAGGGTAGATGGTGACTGGCCGGCACGGCGGATGATCGGGACTTCTGTCTTCAATGAACGTGGACAGCGAGTTGCCACCATCAGTGAGCTACTAATAACCGACAGTGGCAGGGTAGAACGGGCGGTACTCGCGATCAGAGGACGCTCCAGATTGGTGGTTGTCGTGTTCAGCCAGCTCCAGATTGTGCCGAGGCAACGGTTCGATGTACCCGTAATGGCTGTCCGCGGGAGAACGTCGCGAATGGTCAGTGCTGCGCACGCCAACCGCAGACCGTATGGTGTCATGCTGCCAGGCGCGACGCCGGGGTCGCTTGCGGAGATGGAGGGTTTTCATCTGACACCATAGTGCCGCTGCACACGCCTAACGCCGTGCTGTCACGGCATCGACCCAAGCGGCAATGCTGAGAGCAATCAACCCAGTACCCAGGCAACGAGCCACGGCCACCTGGCGTTGATGTCGGTCGTGGTACTTCGCTCAACCATTTCCTCACACGTCAGGCATTGTCGGCTTGGTTCCTCGTCGTGACGGCCGCTGTGGGCAACGAGTGTCAACGGTCGCGCAGTCCGGATAGACAGTGTCTGCATCAGTGTCTTGAGCACGGCATCCCGCTGACATGCCCATCATACCAACTGGAACTGCACTCAATGCGACAACGCATCCAGAATGCGCGCCCATGAACGGATGCCAAGCCGGTAGTTGGCCAGTTCCGGCGTCTTCCCCGGACTGCGGCCAGTGCCATTCCTGTCCGGAAATGACATTACGATAATCTCTATCCCAAGAGCTTCCCTAAGCGCTTGAATGGCGGGAGCCGCGTCGCCGCATACAAAAACTGCCTGGCGCCCCCACTCCATAGTCAGTGCGTCTCGGGCCTTGCGGAATGCAGGATGACCTATGTCGAACCGCACGGGACGGATCGAGGATCCTGGGGTGAACTCAATCAGACAATCTGACGGGACACGGGCGCGCGCGAAGTCTCGAAAAGCCAAGCGGATGACGTCGGGATCCTGGTTACAGACCAGGTGGAAGGACAGCCTAGCGAAGGCATCCCGAACAACCGCAGGGCGTAGTCCCCCATTGTAGCGATTGCCGCTTATGCTCTCGATCTCGCAGGTCGGCCATACCGGTATCCTCTCGAAGAGGCCGGCTCCATGCTCACTACCCGGTTGGGCTAGCTGTGGGGCGTACGGCAAGTCAGCGGCATCAAGTTGTGGGTTGTGCGGCGGCCGGAGCAACGCGTCGACATCCTCGTAGAAGCCTGGCATTGCCACGCGGCCGGATGGGTCCTGGAGATCGGCGATGATACGGGTGAGGATTTTGGCAGGATCTGCGGCAGCCACCTTGCGAGGTCTGGCAAGCTGATCACTGTCGGCTTCCACGATTTTGAATCCCTCGCGGCACAGGCCACGCAGCATGCTGTTGATTGTCGGCACGGCACAGCACGAGATCCGTACGGCGGGAGCGAGGCCGATTTCAGTGTTGAGTTCGTCGGCATACATGCGCAAAATGGACGTCAGCCTGACTGATCCCGATCGTCGTTCGCCAACGACCAATACCGAGACGGGGATCGGCAGTTGTCCGGCCACTGCTTTCCATGCGCGACAGGCTTCGACGAAGGCCATGAGCTGGGTTGACTGGCCGGCATTGCACGGATTGGAAGCAGCGACCGATTTTGAGGAGGTTGCCTCGCCTCGTCTCTCCCGCAGCAAACTGGGCCACGCATCGTAATGTCCGCAGAACAGCACGGCGGGACCTTGCGAGCCACGCTCATGGCCCACTACGATCGGTGGACCGGGCGTATCGCGGACGCCGGCACCGAACCCTATCTCGCGCAGCTCCTCGGCGAACATCTCGGCGTGCGCACGCTGTTCCGCCGCCACCGCCCCTTCGGTCGCCACCGAACGGAGGCGGCCGAGTGTGATCACCCGCTCAACCGCCGCATCGAGCCCGCTGTCGATATACCGCATAACCGAATCGAGATACGATCCGATGGCAGCTGGCCCTCGCGACCTACGTCTCTGCCGCGCTCGTCCCGATGTCAGCCGTGATCTCCTCATTCCCGCTCACCTGATCTGTGAACGTCGCCGTGATCCGCTCGGCGGAGGCAACGGTATCGGACATGCGGCAGGGTGCCAGCGTGCCGCGTCCCGCCGGTCTACGTCCGGTTCCGAAATGGGCCGGAGATCCATCTGGGCGACCGAATGCCTCGACCGCATTCCTCGGAGGCGGCCACCCGCCGACGTATATCACGCAAGAGCGATCCGCTTTGGCGGTCCCAGCCCGATTCGCCCGTCGCTCGAAGACGTCAGAGTGTGAATGTAAAAATATGCGTCGCGGTCGTCTCCCGGTCTCATTACAGGCGACGGCGCGGATAGGATCGGCAGACCGGCGCACTGCCCGATCCAATCGATGTGACGATGACCGTGCATGATCACGGCACGATCGGTGAGTTCGCGTAAGCCGCGAATGAACCAGCTCCCGTTGATCAGTGCAGTGCCGACGCGCTCGAAGAATGCCGACGTCGGCTGGGGATATTCGATGACGTGGTGGTGCAGCGCGATTATCCAGTTGGCGTGCGGGTATTGCCTAACGATGCCGCGCAATCCGCGCATCTGGTCGGCCGTGATCAGTCCAAGCGCATTGGTGAACGAGAAATGCGTCTCTGCATTGGAGTCAAGCGCGATAACGCCTAGGCCGTCCTCCGCACCCGGCGGCATGACCAAAGGAAAGACCGTTTCCCACAACCTCGACAAAGATCGCCAAAGCCGCGGCGAGCCGGTGTCGGCAAAGGCCGCTATAGCGGCGACGTGCGGCCTGAGCACCTCGGTCAGCGTGTCCCCGATCCGGCACGACGAACTGTCCACGATGCGGAGACGTGTGCCTTGCAGCGCCTCTAGCGCACACATCGTCCGGAGTCGTCGCACCCGCTTCGTCGGACTCGCCGGCCATTCCATGCGGGCTGGGCTCGCCCGATCCACGACGTTAACGTCATGGTTGCCTGGCAAGGCAACGATGCGCTCCGCGAGGCGTGGATAGTCCGTCAACGCCGAAAAGAATTCCGCCCATTCCGCCGAGCGCCCGGCGTCGGTCAGGTCGCCAGTGATAAGCACTACGTCCAGCGGCTCCGCCGAATGAGCCTCGTTCAGCCTCGCCAGGACAAGATCAAGGCGCGCATTGCCGCGCGGTCCGGATCGACCGCTCTCGATCCGGAACCCGTAGCGCTCTCCAACAGTGTGAAGGTCCGACAAGTGCGCGATCCGCCAAGCGCGGAGGTCCGGTTTGGCATCGGTGAAGCCCGGATGATCTGTTGGCTGCCCCATCGTCGCATCGGCTATCCCCCATATCAGGGCGGCCGAGGCAAGATAGGCCGAGATCAGCACGACGGCGTTGGCGAGCACCTCGGACAGTAACCGCACCGGCGTTGCAAGGTCGGCCATGCTGCCCAACCAGCGCGTGGCAGGCCAGGCTATCGCGATTAGGCCCAGTGCGAGACAGCAGATCGTGAAGCCGGACGCAGCAGCCGCACTGGCGCGCACTTTGGCACGGCCGGATGGTCGCACCCGGCCTGCCAGCAACGCCTCGGCGAGATGACGGAAGCCTTCGCGGAACAACACATAAGCCGGCTGGATCGCCAGGGCACTCAATGACCAGAAGCTGCTTTCGGCCAGCTGCAGCAGCCGCCGACCTCCGAGCCAGCCCAGAGCGGCGAGCAGTATCAGTGCCAAGACCGACCAGACCCCGGCGAAAGCTGCAAACGCCTTCGACAGCACCGTCGTCATCCACACCGAGGCAAGCAGTGGCGTGGCACCGAGCAGCAGACCAGGAAAGCCGATCAGCAGAAACCAAACCACTACGAGCTTCGGAATGCTGATCTCAGCGAGCATGTTGCCGGCCAGCTGAAGCAATGATCGCCGCTTCGTGCTAGAGGCGTCGTCCTCGACATCGCCGTCGCGTGGATCGAGGATCGGCACCATCATTGGCTGCTCAGCCGGCGGCCTCGTGCGGCACCGGCGGAAGGCGCACCGCACAATTCGGCCACCCACCGGCTCGCCTCGTGCTGTTCGCAGAGTGTCAGCACGGCGATGACGATTGGCACGCCAATCAGGGCGCCAGCGATGCCCCACAACCAGGTCCAGAAGAACACCGATAACAGCACCAAGAATGGCGACATCGACAGCGTGTTGCCGGCCACCCTCGGCTCGAGATAGCTACCGACCAGAAACTGGATCACGTTCAGACAGGCGAACATGACGACAGCGTTCTGCCAGGCGTCGAACTGCGCCACGGCGAAGCATGTGGGCAATACCGTCGCGATCAGCGGTCCGATGAACGGAATGTAGTTCAGGACGAAGGCAATTACCCCCCATTCGCTGGCAAGCGGCAAGCCAAGGAGCCAGATGAAGGCCCAGACCAGCACGCCAGTAATGATGCTCATCAGCGAGCGCACCACGAGATAGCGGCGGAACTTCGCAGATGTCTCCGTGCATCCAGCCAACACCACCCGTCCAAACACTCTATCATTCATGTTGCGCAGACGCGCGGCTGCTGCATCGACCTCCAGCAGCCCAAGCATGACATAGATCATCACGACGACGATGAAGCTGAGCATGCCGTTGACGATGGCCGCGATCCCCTGGAAGACGCGGAACGCCCAGCCAATGTTGAAGTGCTCCTCCCAAAGGCTGGCGACGACAATCCCGTGTCCCTCTAGCCAGCCGGCTATCTGATCGTAAAGAAGCTGGAACCGCTCCGCATCCAGCACGATATAGCGGCCGACGCGGCTAAATGCCCAGGCTATGATCCAGGCGAAGCCGGCGATGACGACGATGCTTGCGGTCATGCAGATCGCCAGTGCCAGCAGTTTCGGTAGTTTCGCCTGCAACACGCGCTGCAGCGGCCAGACGATCGCCACGACGAACAGCGCGAAAGCCAGCGGCGCGAACACCGCCTGCGCAATGCCAAAGGCGCCAACGACAAGAATTGCCGTGCCGATTCCAACCATGGCGCGCAGGCCACGGCCGGTGGTCAGAACCCCCAGTCGCATCGCGTCGTGCTCCACCGGCACCTCTCCGCTCTGGGATATACGGTTGGGCGCGGAGGAACAACGGACAAGCTGGATGACGGCAGCTGTCGTCGCTCATACGAATTTTGGGATGTCGTGCCTGGACTATGGACGCCAGGCCGATAGTCGCAGCGGAAGGGTTTGCTAACGGTAGGGCTGACGGAACGTTTTGGATGCGAGTTCCCATTGAACACCGATGCACCCAAATGCGATCGCCGGCTGACCGCTTTGCATTCAGCCTCGCTGCAACGCTTGGCGGCGGTCGCGTGTGCAATCGCCATCCTCGCTGTTGCAGCGTGCCGCCACCAACCAGAGGCGCAGGCGCCCGTTCCGCGGCCGGTGAGGGTGGTCACCGTCGAACGCCAGGACGCCGGCGAGACGGTCTCGTTGACAGGGCACATCGCGGCGGAAGACGAGGCTGCTCTCGCGTTCCGCATTGGTGGCCGAATGATCCAGCGGTTCGTCAATGTCGGCGACACTGTCAAATCGGGCCAGGAGCTTGCGAGGCTCGACCCGCAGGATGAGTTGAATGGGCTGCGCTCCGCACCAAACCCGGTTGGCAGCTGCCGAGGCGCAACTGACTCAGGCGCGCCTGGCGTTTGAACGTCAGAGCACGCTGCTCGCACAGGGCCATACGCCGCGTGCGCAGTTCGATTTGGCCGAAAAGGCGCTGCGCACCGCGCAGGCGCAGGCCGACGACGCAGAGATACAGGTCAAACTCGCTGCCGACCGGGTGAGCTTTACCGTATTGCTGGCGGATGCGGGCGGGGCGGTGACGGCGCGTGGCGCTAAATCAGGCGAGGTGGTGCAGGCTGGGCAGATGATCGTAACGATCGCGCGCCAGAACGGCCGCGATGCCGTGTTCGACGTGCCGGCACAGGTTCTGCGTTCCGCACCGAGTGGGCCCGAAGTCACCGTCCGGCTGGCGGACGACCCTAGCGTGACGGCGACCGGACGCGTGCGCGAGGTTGCCCCACAGGCCGATCCAGTGACACGGACCTTCGAGGTAAAGGTCGGGCTGAGCGACCCGCCGCCGGCCATGCGTCTGGGCGCTACCGATCATCGGCGAGGTCCGGCTTGCGTCGGACAAGGTGATTTCAATCCCGGCATCGGCGCTGACGAAATACAACAATGCGCCTGCAGTGTGGATCGTCGATCCGCAGAAGCACACTGTCTCGCTGCGCAACATCGAGTTGCTGCGCTTCGATCCGGGCACAGTCGTGATCGCCCATGGGTTGGAGAGCGGGGACGTGGTGGTCACGGCGGGCGTTCAGGTCCTGCATCCGGGCCAGACGGTCCGTCTGCTTGGGACCGCGACCTAGTGAATTTCAACATATCGGACTGGGCTCTCCGGCACCGCTCGTTCGTGGTCTACCTGATGATCGTGGTGATCCTCGCGGGGGCCGCGTCGTTCCGCAGCCTCGGGCGCGACGAGGATCCGGCCTTCGTCATCAAGACAATGGTGGTCCAGGCGGCGTGGCCAGGCGCCACAGTTGACGACACATTGCGCCAGGTGACCGAACGCATAGAGCGGACTTTGCAGGAGACGCCCCACCTCGACTTCATTCGCAGCTATACCAACCCCGGGCTGACAACCATCTTCGTCAATCTGAAGGGTGCCACACCTGCCCGCGACGTGCCCGACATTTGGTATCACGTGCGCAAGAGTATGGGGGACATGTGGCACACAATGCCAACCGGGCGTAGTGGGCCCGGGCTTCAACGATGAGTTCGGGGACACGTTCGGCATCATCTACGGCTTCACCGCAGACGGATTCACCCCGCGCGAACTGCGCGATATGGTCGATGATGTGCGCTCCAGGCTGCTGCAGATCCCTGACGTCTCGAAGGTCGAGATGCTCGGCGCGCAGGATGAGCGGATCTTCGTCGAATTCTCCATGCAGCAGCTCTCTGGGCTCGGGAATCGATCGGGCCGCCCTGATCGCGGCGCTGCAGGCACAGAACATGGTGCAGCCAGCGGGCGTCATCCAGACGGGCAATGAGCAGCTGCTGTTGCGAGTCACTGGCGCATTCGAGTCTGAGGATGATCTGCGCAATATTAACTTTGTCGCGAACGGGCGCCTGATCCGGTTGCGCGACATCGCCCAGATCCGCCGCGGCTTTGTCGATCCGCCGCAGCCGATTTTTCGTGTCAATGGCAGCCCTGCGATCGGGCTTGCGGTCTCGATGCGCGAAGGCGGCGATATCCTGGCGCTGGGTCGCAACATCGAAGCGGCCATGCGCACAGATCACAGTCGATCTGCCGATCGGCATCAAGCCAGTGTTGGTCGCAGACCAGCCACATGTCGTCGATCATGCCATCAATGATTTTACGACATCGCTGTGGCAGGCGATCGCCATCATCATGGCCGTGAGTTTTGTCAGCCTCGGGTTTCGCGCCGGTCTTGTGGTCGCGCTATCGATTCCGCTGACGCTCGCGATCGTGTTTCCGATCATGCAGCTCGCAGGGATAGATCTGCAGCGCATCTCGCTGGGTGCCCTGATCATTGCGCTCGGGCTGCTGGTGGACGATGCGATGACGACGATCGACGTCATGACATCGCGGCTCGCCGCCGGCGACAGCAAGGAGCAGTCGGCCACCTATGCCTATACAACGGTGGCGATCCCCATGCTCACCGGTTCCTTCGTCACCGCAGCCGGTTTCGTCCCCATCGGCTTTGCCAAGAGTTCGGCCGGCGAATACACGTTCTCGATCTTCGTGGTCGTCGGTCTGGCACTGATCGTGTCGTGGATCGTCGCTGTGCTGTTCGCTCCGCTGCTTGGCGTGGTGATCCTGAAACGGCCGAAGCCATCAGATAAGCCTAGTCGTATTCTGATGGCGTTTCGCGGCATCTTGTTGTGCTGCGTGCGGGCACGTTGGATCACCATCGGAGTGACAGTCGGCTGCTTCGTGCTGGCGCTGCTCGCCTCGCCGCTTATCCCACGGCAGTTCTTCCCGCCATCTGACAGGCCAGAACTTCTGGTCGATCTCAGGCTACCGCAGAATGCCTCTATCTTCGCCACCGAGGGTATCGCCGAACGGCTTGATGAATTCTTGAAGACCGACAGCGATGTGGCGAGCTGGAGCACCTATGTCGGACGCGGCGCGATCCGTTTCTATTTGCCGCTGGCGGTCGAGTTGCCGAATGCGTTCTTCGCCCAGGCGGTTGTCATCGCCAAGGATGTGGCAGCCCGCAAGCGCCTGCACGCGCGCCTGGAACAGATGCTGGCAACTCAGTTTCCTAGTGTCGTCGGCCGGGTCTCGCCCTTGGGCCTCGGTCCACCGGTCGGCTGGCCGATCCAGTACAGGGTCAGCGGACCGGACGTATCGCAGGTGCGGGACATCGCGTTGCGGCTCGCGGGCATCATCGCAGCCAATCATGAGGCGAAGCAGGTTAACTTCGACTGGATGGAGCCGGCCCGCCGGGTGCGCATCAGCATTGATCAGGATCAGGCACGCCTGCTCGGCCTGAGTTCGCAGGCCCTGGCCGGCGTACTGAACTCGGTTGTCACCGGCACTACGGTCACCCAGGTGCGCGACGGAATTTATCTGGTCAACGTCGTCACTCGCGCCACCGACGAACAGCGTGTCTCACTTGAGACGCTGCGCAACGTGCAGGTGCCGTTGCAGAACGGCCGGACTGTGCCACTGAGCCAACTCGCGAGTTTCGACTTCGACCAGGAGTTCCCGCTGATCTGGCGCCGTGACCGCGTGCCGACGCTGACTGTTCAGGCGGACGTCGCAGGCAATGCGCTGCCGGAAAGCGTTGTCTCGGAACTGGCGCCGCAGGTGGAACAACTGAACGCCAGCCTTCCCGCGCCGTATCGCATCGATGTCGGGGGCACCGTGGAGGAGAGCGCGAAGTCTCAGGCCTCGGTGCTCGAGGTCGTCCCGCTGATGCTGCTGTTGATGATTACCTTCCTGATGATTCAGTTGCAGAGCTTCAGCCGGTTGTTCCTGGTGCTTGCCGTCGTGCCGATGGCGATGACGGGCGTGGTGCTGGGATTGCTGATATTCCAGCGGCCACTCGGGTTCGTCGCCATACTGGGGATTTTGTCGCTGATCGGCATGATCGCCAGGAACGCCGTCATTCTTATCGAACAGATTGAGACCGAGCGACTTGAAGGCAAGTCGGCGTGGGATGCGGTGATCGACGCCAGCATCTCCCGCTTCCGTCCGATCATGCTGACGGCGGTCTCGACCGTTCTCGGCCTGATACCGATCGCCGCCACGATATTCTGGGGTCCGATGGCATTCGCCGTCATGGGCGGATTCCTGGTCGGTACACTCATAACTCTGATCTTCCTGCCAACACTCTACGTGACATGGTTTCGCATCAAGGAGACTTCGGCTTCCGAACCTGCGATGGCGCCTGCTTATGGCACCTGATCGCCAGACTGTCGCAAGGGCCGTGTTGGCAAGAGCGGTGGTGTTCTTAGCGCTATGGCTCGTCCTGGCGGGCGCGAACATCGGCGATTTCCCAGCAGCCATAACCGCCGTTGTGGCCGCCGTTTGGGCGAGCCTTCGCTTGATGCCGCCCGGTGCGCTGCGCCTGTCTCCGGCAGGTATCGTGTCCGTGGCCGCTCACTTCCCGCTGGAAGCGCTGGTCGCGGGCATCGATGTCGCCACGCGTGCGCTCGCGCCGCAGACAGTCGCTGCGGCCCGGTTTCGTCAGCTGTCCGTCGTGCCAGCCGCCCGGCCCGGCGCGTGAGGCCTTCCTGATGTTCGCAAGCCTGCTGCCAGGGACCGTACCCTGCGACCAGAGCAACGACCAGCAGTTGCTGGTGCACAGCGTAGACGTCACCCAGCCGACCGCTGCACAGATGGTTCGGGACGAAGTGCGATTTGTGCGCGCAGTGTGCCCTGCAACGCCCGATGGCTGAATTCCTTATCACGATGGCAGGTATCGTGCTGGCTCTGGTGGCGGTTGCACTGACACGCGTGCTGCGCGGCCCGGCTGAGGTTGACCGGATGATGGCGGCGCAGCTGCTGGGGACCGGCTCAGTCGCGGCGTTACTCCTGTTGGCGATCGGCGTCCGGATGCCGGCAATTGTCGACGCGGCGGTGATATTGGCGCTGCTGGCCGCATTCGCGATCGCCGCCTTTGTAAGCAGTGTGCCCGAGGACTCCGATTCAACGGATTCCCTGGGTTCCTTGCCGCGGGGTCCGCGATGAGTGCGCTGCTCGACTTTGCTACTGTCCTGCTTGTGTCTGGGGGGACCATCTTCTTCCTTGCCGGCACTGTCGGCCTCTTGCGCTTTCCCGACTCACTGACACGCCTGCACGCCTTGACCAAGGCCGATAATCTTGGCCTCGGCCTCATCGTGTTAGGCCTGTTGCCGCAAGCGGAAGGGATGCTGGCAGGCCTGAAGCTGGTTGCTGTGTGGTTGCTTGCGCAACTCGCCAGTGCGGGCGCGACCCGGCTGGTGGCATGCGCTGTACAACGCCCGAGTTGAGGCGATGTCGCCTGGACTGCCACTGGATGCAGGACTGGCGCTGTTAGCGTCGGCGTTTGCGATCTGGATCGTCGCCGCACGTCAGGCGTTTGCTGCAGTCGTCGGCTTCGTCGGCTTAGGTCTCGTGCTGTCACTCGCCTGGATCCGGCTCGCTGCAGTTGACGTGGCGTTGACCGAGGCAGCGATCGGCAGCGGCATCACCGGCGCAGTAATGCTTACCGCCGTCACCCGCCTGCACCAGACGCGGCCCGCGCTGGCACCGGAGCGGTGTGGTGTGCGCACACAAATCATATCCGCCGCCGCGGCGACGCTGATTTCGGTTGGTCTCGCCGCGCTCGTGCTCTTTCCTACCAGCCCCGCGCCAACTCTTGCGTCCCTGGCAGCGGCAGGGCTGCAGGACCTCGGCGTCGGCAACGCCATCACAGGCATCCTGCTCGCCTACCGCTCGATCGATACACTGCTTGAAAAGATTGTACATGCTTCTTGCGTTGATGGGGATCTGGTCGCTGGCTCGCGACGATGCATGGGGAGGTGCACCGGCACCGCCTGGTACCGGCCGTCGCGACAGCACGCTGACCTTGCTTGGTCAGATACTGCCGCCGCTCGGTATCGTCATCGGTATCTACATCATGTGGGTTGGTGCCGATGCGCCGGGGGGTGCTTTCCAGAGCGGTGCGGTCCTGGCGGCGATGTGGATCCTCGCCCTGATGGCCCGGCTGGCCCAACCGCCCGCAGTCAGACGGATCAGCTTGCGACTGGCAGTCACTATCGGACCGATCGTGTTCCTCGCGATCGGGTTCGCGGGTTTCGCACTGCCAGGTGGCTTCCTGTCCTACCCAGCGGGTTTCGCCAAGCCACTCATCATCGTCATCGAGGTGGCACTGACATTCTCCATCGCCGTGGTACTCGGCCTGCTCGTTCTCGGCCCCCCAGTGCGCGGACCGCAACGATGAGCGGGGCGACACTTTATGGGCTGTGCAGTGCCGTACTTGTTGGCGTCGGGCTCTACGGGACGATTGTCCAGCCGCACCTGCTGCGCAGAATCCTCGCATTCAACATCGTTGGCAGTGGCACGTTCCTGCTGTTTGGAGTGATCGCCCGCCGCGGCGCGGTCGCTAGCATGGGCGGTGACCCTGTGCCACAAGCCATGGTCATCACAGGTCTCGTGGTCGCCTTCTCGGCGACCGCGCTCGCCATTGCGCTGCTGTTGCGCTTGTCTGGCGAGGTGGCCCGAGATCGAAACGCGCAGATGCAGCCGACAGACGATGAGGCTGGCGGATGCTAAGCGGCCAAGCGAGCACGTTGTTGGATGCTAATTCGTCGGCCGGGTTCTTGCTGGTGCTGGCGATTGTGCTGCCCGCGAGCGGGGTTGTGCTCTTGCTTACGCTGGGCGGCCGGGCTGCGCAGTGCCTCGCCCTCGCCATCATGCCGGTTGGCGTTCTCATCGCGCTCATCGTAGCCGCCGATATCTGGCGGTCGCGCGAACCGCTGACGTATCTCGTTGGTGGATGGCATCCGCCGCTCGGGATTGCACTGCGAGCCGATGGGCTTTCCGCCGTCATGCTGCTGACCACGGCGGTCGTCATTGGTGCCGTCTGCCTTTACGCGCGCGGCGCGTTCGGCTTGCCGGCTGGCGCGAACGAGAGGCGCATGCCGCTGGTGTTCTGGACCATGCTCATGGGGGTCTGGTCGGGGCTGAACGCTATTTGGCTGGCTGGCGACCTGTTCTCCTTGTACGTTGCCTTAGAGTTGCTGACTTTCAGCGCGGTCCCTCTGGTGTCACTGGATGGCCGCGCGGAGACCCTGGAAGCCGCGCTGCGCTATCTGCTGTTCGCGCTGATCGGCTCGGTGCTGTATCTGCTCGGCACTGCACTGCTCTACGGTGGCTACGGCACGCTCGATTTGCTGCTGCTGTCCCGCGTGATCAGACCGGAACCGACGGCGTTCATCGCCGGCTCGCTGATGACCGCCGGCCTGATCGCCAAGACGGCACTGTTTCCGCTTCATCTCTGGTTGCCGCCTGCTCATGCCGGCGCGCCGCCAGCGGCCAGTGCGCTGCTGTCGGCTCTCGTGGTGAAGGGATCGTTCATCCTCATCGTCCGACTGTGGTTCGAGGCGATGCCCAGTTTGCTGCGTCCGGAGATGACGCAGACGCTGGGCGTCCTCGGCGCAGCCGCGATCATATTCGGCAGCGTGCTCGCCCTGAGACAGGCGAGGCTGAAGCTGATGATCGCATATTCGACGATCGCGCAGATCGGCTATTTGTTCTTCCTGTTCCCACTGGCTTCGGCTCCGGCTGCCGAAACATCAATGCTCACTGACGATTGGAATGGGATCGCCTGGACGGGTGGACTGATGCAGCTCGTGGCACACGCGGTGGCCAAGGCAGCGATGTTCATGGCCGCCGGCCTGATCGCCGAGACACTCGGCCACGATCGTATTGCAGAATTTGCAGGCATCAGCCGCGCGCTTCCAATGACAATGCTGGCCTTCGGCCTTGGTGGCATGTCCTTGATGGGACTGCCGCCGAGTGGAGGGTTCGTCGCCAAGGCCATGCTCCTCGTCGCATCTGTCGCCGAGGGACAGTGGTGGTGGGCTGTCGTGATCCTGGTGGGCGGTTTGCTGGCCGCTGGCTATATGTTCCGTGTCTTCGTGCCTGCACTGGCGCACGCCAATGCGGCGATGCCGCGCCGCGTCGAGGTGTCGCGAGACCGCCAAGCGGTGGTCCTGGCATTGGCGGTCTGCGCCATGCTGCTCGGACTTGTGCCGCTGCGGCCGTCGCAGTTGCTGGAGGTAGGTCGCACTGCTCCAGTGACAGTGCTGTCGCGATGAGAGATAGCATCACTCACCCGCAGCGCCCGCAGCCGTGACCCAGGGTGGCGCATGGCTGTGCGCCGCGCTGGCGCTGCCGCTCGTCATGCTCCTCGCCTGCCTGTCACTGCGGTTGCGCGCATCGATGTGGCGGGGCCTCGTCGTGGCGCCGCTGCCAGCGCTTTGTGCTGCTTTGTTCGCGTCTGGTGCGTCGCTGAAGCTGCCGCCGCTGCTGCTTGGCATTAGCCTATTTCTGGATACGCCGAGGGCGTTCCTGCTGGGCGCTGCTAGCCTGCTATGGATTGCCGCCGGGTGGTATGGCGCTGCTTGGCTGCGTGAGCAGTCTGATCCGGCCCGCTTCACGGTATGGTGGCTGCTGACACTGGTCGGCAGCATCGGCGTATTCGTGGCCGCCGACCTTGTCGGCTTCTATCTCACGTTCACGCTGGTCAGTCTGGCGGCCTATGGGCTGATCATCGATGATGAAAAGCCGAAAACGCGTCAGATCGGACTGATCTATGTGGCGTTCGCCATCTTCGGCGAAGCGTTTCTTCTCCTGGCGTTCGTGATGCTCGCGGTGGCGGCACCGGGTCCTCAGGTGTTGATACGGGATGTTGTGGTGGCACTTCCCGCATCGCCCTGGCCCAACGCGACCTTGGCCCTGCTGGTTCTGGGGTTCGGCGTGAAGCTCGGACTCGTACCGTTCCACTCGTGGATGCCTCTCACTTATCGCGCTGCTCCGATCCCGGCGGCCGCCGTACTCAGCGGGGCCAGTGTGAAGGCCGGAGTCATCGGCCTGGTTCAGTTTCTGCCGCTCTATGCGGCTTGGTCGGAATGGGGCGAAGCACTCGTGATCCTGGGAATGGCCTCGGCGTTCTACGGGGTGGTGGCGGGCATTACACAAGCCGATCCGAGGAGCGTTCTTGGCTATTCCAGCATAAGCCAGATGGGAGTCATCGCCGCAGTTCTCGGCATGGGCCTAGCCGGCGGCAATGATGGGATCGCGCTCCCGGTCGCCTGCTACGCAGTAAATCACACGCTGGTGAAAGGCGGACTCTTTGTCGCAATCGCTGCCGCGCAGGCGGGAAGTGGGCGGCGGTTGTGGGGGGTGCTCGTGCCGGCGACGGTGATTGCGCTCGGTCTCGGCGGGCTGCCACTCACTGGAGGCTGGCTGGCCAAGTTAGCAGTGAAACCGGTGCTGGGTGGTGGGATCATCGGCCTTTTGGCCAATCTGTCATCAGCCGGAACCACGCTGCTGATGATCCACTTCGTTGCTCGCCTGAGGACAGTGCAGATAGTCGGCCAGACCGCAACCCTGCGGGCGGCATCGCACTGGGCATGGCTGGGTTTGGCTCTCGCATCTATTGCAATTCCCTGGATCATGGTCGTGAGGCTAATGCCGGGCGTAATGGACGATGTCGGCTCGCTTGGCTCGCTGGTGGAGGCCAGCTGGCCGATCCTGCTGGGCGGGGCAGTCGCCGTGGGACTTTCGCCCTTGCGACACTGGCTGATGGGTCGTGCTGGCACGGACGCCATCGTGCTAAGTATCGCCGACAGGACCGCGCGCCGTGCCTCTGCTATCGGCGAAGCCACAGAAAAGCTGGATCTGCAACTCCGGCGATGGCCTGTCGCGGTTACTCTGCTGCTGAACCTTACCGCCTTGCTGGCTGCGCTCTTGCTGATGGCGAGCTGACGGCAACTCACCGCACCCTGGGACGCTGTGCATCAGATTGGGACGCTACGTGCATTCGTGCTCGTATACTGATCACCGACTGTATTCTATGTCTCGATATCGAGGGGACTTATCCATACAAATAGAGGGTGGGTCGACATGAAGGCGGAAGCGTTCGCGACAAGCGATCTACCTGCACCTCAGCAATTCGACGCTTGGATGGCCTGGTTCGATGGTGTCTTCGACGTTTGGCCGCATGATTCGCCTCGCCATGGCTTCCACGCGCGGAGCCAGTCCTGGCAGATCGGTGGATGCATGGTCAGTCGTGTCCAGGCGCCGGCCATTCGGGTCGAGCGCAACACCACGCATACGCGTCGGAACCCGCTGGATCACTGGGTGATTACACTGAGTCGCCATACGACGAGTCTCATCAGCAGTCGCAATAAGACGTTGACTATTCCCCCGGGGACTCCCTTCGTCCTGTCGCTGGCGGATGAGCTGACGAGCGAACGGTCTGAGGACCAGAGGTTGCAGCTATATATCTCGCGCGACAAGTTCGCCGACTTGGCGCCGGCGCTGGAGCGAGCGTGTGGCACGGCCGTCGACACCCCACTTGGTTCTCTGCTTGGCGACTACCTTGCACTGCTGGAGCAGGTTTTGCCCGACGTTGCTCCGGACGATCAACCACGAGTGAGCGACGCGATAGGTGCGATGGTTGCTGCCTGCCTGGCACCAGAACAGGATCGGGCCGGCTCCGCTGGTCCGCAGATCGATCTCGTAGGGTCAGAAAGATACGCCGCATCGTACGCAGGTATTTGCGGTCACCAGCGCTTGGCACACGACTGCTGTGCCGCAGCTTGTCGATGTCGCGGTCGAAGCTCTATCGGTTGATGGATGCCGAGGGCGGCGTAGCACACTACATCCAACGTCAGCGCCTGCTTGAAGCCTATACCCTGTTGTCCGACCAATCCATGAATCGAACGATCAACGCCATTGCGGAAGAGCTTTGCTTTGCAGACACGTCGGGTTTTAGCCGTGCCTTTCGGCGGGAATTCGGTGTCAGCCCCAGCGATGTCCGAGCCACTTCGCGCACCGCCGACGCGAGCATTGCGTCCGCTCCAGGCAACGGCTTTGCTGGCGGCAGTCTGAACTCGCTGCTGCGCCGTCTGATTTAGCAGCTGGTAAGATCCAATGGCGGGGCTCATGCCAACCATGGCAGTAAGGGGGCACGATCGTTCAGAATCTTCGTTTGCGGTGTCGCGCACGCCGGCCATACATTTGACGGCATGCCAATAATCAGCGAATAGCCGCTAATTCAGATTTGGGATGTAGTGCCTGGACCTGGACGGAGGGCCTGTAGTGCAGGCGAAACCTTTGCCTGGATTTCACGCGTTGCTCGAGGTCAGGAATACGCGGCGATAACAGTCCAACATTGATCGCCTCGCGCCGACTGGAGGGGCTGATACCAACCTTGTGGGCGACCAGGCCCTTCAGGTAATTTCGGCAGTGCCAAGGATCGCTTGTGTGGAAGAGGGCGATGACAACTAGACGAGAGTTCGTGCGGACAATTCCAGCAGGGGCAGCTTTTGCGATCGCTGCTCGTATGGTCCTGGAAGGCACCCCCGCGCAAGCTGCGAGCGCAGCAGCTCCCACATCAGGGCATTTTCATCCCAAAGGCAAAGCGCCATCGCAATTCACCCTGCAAGCACTCAGGCAAGCACACGCCGGCCTGCCGTTCGACGACACTATGGATTTCGAGGAGCAGAAAAAGGGCTCATCGCCCGTATGCCGGATCTCAAGATCACGTCAGACGCCGGCCACGTTGCCTGGGACATGGAGCGGTTTCAGTTCCTCGATAGCCAGCAACAATACGACAGCATTCACCCCTCACTGCTGCGCCAATCCAGGTTGAACAACAATTATGGTCTCTACGAGGTAATCCCGGAGCATTTATCAGGTTCGCGGCTTCGACCTTTCCGACATTACCTTCGTCCGTGGCAAGACCGGCTGGATCGTCTTCGACCCGCTGGTGAGCGGGGAAGTCGTTCGTGCGGCGTGGAAACTGTTTCAGCAGCATGTCGGTGAGGGCCTCCCCGTCTCGGCCGTGATCTATTCTCACACGCATGGCGATCATTGGGGCGGCGTGCGCGGCATCGTCGACGAAGCCGACGTGAGGTCCGGCAAGGTTCCGGTCATCGCACCCGCCGATTTCATGGAATTCACGGTCTCCGAGAACGTCTACGCCGGCAATGCCATGAACCGGCGACTGTTCTACCAATACGGCCTACTGCTGCCCGCCAGCCCGTATGGTTATGTCGGTCAGGGCCTGGGTCAGGCAGTGTCAGCCGGTGCAACGGGTCTGATCGCGCCCACCCGCTGCGTCGAAAAAGCCTATCGAAGAGTTCGAGGTCGACGGCGTGAGGATGATTTTCCAGAACACGCCGAACACCGAGGCGCCACGGGAGATGAACACCTACATCCCCGACATGAAGGCGCTGTGGATGGCCGAGAACGTCATCGCCTCGCTGCACAACATCTACACGCTGCGCGGCGCGCCGGTGCGCGATCCGCTGAATTGGTCGAAGTACATCGGCGAAGCGCTGTATCGCTTCGGCCTGGAGGCCGAGGTGATGTTCGCCTCTCACCATTGGCCGCGCTGGGGCAACGGGCGGATTCAGGAGGTGCTCCGCGGCCAGCGCGATCTCTATGCCCACATGAACAACCAGGTGCTGCACCTCGCCAACCAGGGCGTGACCATCAACGAGATCCACAACGTCTATGAGGTGCCGAAGGGCCTGCAGGACAAGTGGTTCTGCCGCGGCTATCACGGCTCTCCCCAACACAACAGCCGTGGTGTCATCCAGCGCTACCTCGGCTTCTGGGACTGCAACCCGACGACCCTCATTCCGCTGTCGCCGGGCGATTCCGCGCCGCTCTACGTGGAGATGATGGGCGGCGCCGAGAAGATCATGGCTCGCGGCCAGAAATTGCATGACGAAGGGAAATATCTCCTCGCTCAGAGATCGTGAACAAGCTGGTTCAGGCCGAACCGCAGAACCAGGCTGCCAAGGATCTGCTGGCGGACATCTTCGAGCAGATCGGGTACCAGCAGGAAAATCCAGGCCTGCGGAACAGCTTCCTCGCGGCCGCCTACGAACTGCGGTCGGGGATTCCGGAAGGGGAAACGGCCAGTTCAAGCAGCCCCGACGTGATCCGGGCGATGTCGACCGAGTTGTTCCTCAACTTCCTTGGCATTCGCATGGACAGCCGCAAGGCCGAGGGGATGCGGTTCACGATCAACCTGCTCACGCCGGACAACGGCGAGAAGTTCATCGTCGAGATGGAGAACGCCACGCTGACAAACATCAAGGGCTTCCTCGCCGAGAACCCCGACCTGACGCTCACAATCAACCGCTCGGATCTGGAGCAGACGAATGGTGGGGGCAAAAACACTCGAAGCCCAGATTGCGGACGGGACCGCAAAGGTGGAAGGCGACGCCCGCATTTTGAAGCAGCTTGCTTCGACAATGGTGGACTTCGATCCGCGCTTTGAGATCATGCCCGGCACGAAGAGCAGAACAGTTGTAGCGAAGGAAGACCCTTACGAAGCAGATCCGCGTCAGCCAATCGCCGAATAGCGCTTCCGGACAGTGCCATCGGCCGAGGGGGTTATGACATCTCGTCCAAGCGATCTGGCAGCAGTCGTCGCTATCGTGCTGCTCACCTTCAGCATTTGGTTGCCAGCCCGCGCTGAGGACCCTGCCAGTTCATCCCGGCTGGCTGTAACGATTACGCCTTACCTCTGGATGCCTTCGATTGATCTGACCGCGAAGGTGCCGGTACCTGGGGGCGGCGCCGCGACGACCTCAACGACCGCCACGCCAGGGGACTACTTCCCGCATCTCAACTTCGCCGCGATGCTGGAGGGTGAGGTCCGCTACGACCGGTTCTCTGTGCTGATGGACTTCATGTACCTTGAATCTAAACCCGACGAGGGACCGGGTCAGGTCGTTCGACCAGGGGTTAGTTCACGTCCCAGTGGAGGCATCCATCCGCTCCAGTGTCAGTGCTCGGCTCGAAAGTGCCGTCTGGACGCTCGCCGGCGGGTATGCGGTGGCTGAAGGCAGCTGGGGACAAATGGACCTGCTGGCCGGGTTCAGGATGCTTTACGTCGGGGTCACGACAAATTTCCTGCTTGCGGCCGAGGTCACGCGGCCCGACGGCTCGGTTGCGCTGGGGCAAAGCGGCACTCTGCCGGCCAGCCGCGATATCTGGAACGGCATCGGCGGCATTCGTGGTCGCGTGTATCTCGCCGACGTCGGCTGGTTTGGTGGCGGCCGCATTTTTTTGCCGTACTACTTCGATGTCGGGGCGGGGGGCTCAAAGCTGACTTGGCAGGCGTTCAGTGGGGTGGGCTACCAGAACAAGAACCTCGGTGTATCGCTCGGCTATCGTTATCTCGCGTTGCACCAGGGCAGCAGCGCAATGATCCAAAAACTTGCGATGGGCGGTCCGATATTGACGGCAAGCTTTAGCTTTTAGGCGGCAACCATCTGGGTGGCATAACGCTGCCTCAACGCAGGTGACGCGGTGCCTTGGCCACATTTCGATGAGTTCGGCCGAGCATCCGGTGCCGATCAAAACCCCTGGAGTAGTGGTGCAAGATCGAATGTCGAACGCACGCCGATGTCGGCGCCGTGAGTGGTCAGGAACTGTTCCGCCGAACGGCGACCCTCGTCGTGGAGCATGGTAAGGAATGCCGTCTCGGCATTAAGCTTGGACGACGAACCGAGCTCGGCCAGCGTGTCGCTAGCGATGCGATGGATGCGCATCGCACCGAGCATCGCAATCTCCGGCGACGCGGGTTCAGAGACCTGCCGCAACAGCGCCATGAGACGCAGTTCCTTCAGCAGGACCGAGTTGAACGCCACCTCGTTAAGCCGGTTCAAGATAGCCCGTGCGCTGCGCGGCGTCTCTTTGCGCTCGATCGGATTGATTTGTACCAAGATCGTGTCTTGTGAGCGGCATTCGCGCACCAATGGCGTCATCGTCGGGTTGCCGGAGTATCCGCCATCCCAGTAACTCTCGCCGTCGATTTCGACAGCCTGGAACATGGTTGGCAGGCAAGCAGAGGCCAATAGCGCGCTTGGGGTTATCTCGGCATTGCGGAAAATGCGTCCCTTGCCGGTATGCACATTGGTGGCAGTAATAAACAACTTGATAGGCGCTTGCTTCAGCCGGGCGAAGTCGATGCTACTACCGAGGATTGCGGTGAGCGGGTTGGTCCCAGAGGGATTGAGGTCATACGGAGAAAACATCCGGCCAGCGAGATCCATGGCGACATACGCCGGCGAGTAATCCAGCGACCAGCGGCCGAGCAGAATATCGAGCGGCGAACGCTGGAGTGGGCTCAGCGTGGCTGCCAGGCCGACCTTGCGCCAGAACTCCGCCAGGGCGTCACGCGCACCTTGCGGGCCGTTCGCAGCGTGGCCGCTCACCAGTACCGCGGCATTCATCGCTCCGGCGGATGTCCCGGAGATCCCGTCAATCCGCAGCCATGGTTCTTCAAGCAGCCGGTCCAGCACACCCCACGTAAATGCACCGTGTGACCCGCCTCCCTGCAGTCCCAGATCCACCAGCACCTCGCCACGCTGTGCCACCGCGGTCGGCCCCTTTTCCGAAAATTCCATGGTTTCACCTCCGAATGCCGTCGTGGCAGCTTTCAGTGTGGCTTTCTACGGTTGCAGTGCAGAATTTTGTCTGTCATTGCAAGCAGAACCTGATGACGACGTGATGCAATGACGAAACGCGTGTTCCTATCGCTGCTGCTACTCGTTCTTGGCGCCTGCCAGACATCGCAGGTGGTCATGAACCAGCCCCTGCCCAAGGATGCTGCGGGTGCGCCGATCTATGCGCTTGGGTATACGTTGAGTGACTTGCTGCATGCTCCCCGAGGAGAAATTCTGCTCGTGCTTGCCTTCTCGGGTGGCGGTAAGCGGTCAGCAGCGCTCGCATACGGCGCACTGCTCGGCCTGCGCTCGCTGACTATTCAGGAGAGCGGTCGCCGTCACCAACTGTTGGACGACGTCGACTATATTTCGGCGGTGTCCGGCGGAAGTTTCCCTGCCGTCCATTACGGCCTGTATCGCGAACAGAGCTTCAACACCTTCGAGAGGGATTTCCTCAAGCGTGACGTGAATGCCTTCGTTTACGGCATCTACCTTCTGCCGTGGAACTGGGAGTGGCTGATTAATCCACTGTTCGGCACCAACGACGCGATGGCCGCAATTTACGACCGGCTGATGTTCCATGGCGCAACCTATACTGCTTTAGCGAAGCAGGGGCTGCCGATGATTTCGGTGGAGGCCACGGATATTGCTGGCGGCATCGCATTCCCATTCAATCAGCGTAGCTTCGACCTGCTCTGCTCAGACCTCAATAGCTTTCCGGTCTCGCGCGCGGTTGCGGCGTCGGCGGCGTTTCCCATCCTTTTCAGCCCGATTACTCTGACAAGCTATCGAGCCGTCTGCCTGGCATATCCACCTCCGACTGCGCCACCGAACGACCCACGGAATGGCGCCCCCACACTGTCACGCGCGTCGGTGTTGGCAGCGAACGCGGCCCGACAGATGGATCCGCAACAGACCAGATATGTACACCTGATGGATGGAGGGATCGCCGACAACCTTGGGCTGCGCTCGCTGTCGAACGCGCTGGTTCTGCTGGATCGCGATGCTGCCGAGTTCCGCCGCCTCGCCAGGGCCACGCGGCGCATAATCGTGGTCAGCATCGATGGGAGCGGCAGCCGCGACCCCACCATTGGCCGGCGGCGAGTGGTCACTGGGCTCGGACAGATCATATCGGCAGTGTCGAGCACTCAAATCGATGCCTACAGTTTCGAAACGCTTCTACTAGTCGATCAGCAGGTGAAAGAACTGACCGAGGAAATGGGCCGCATCCGGTGTGCGGACGCTAGCAAGCTCGCTGGTCACGACTGTGACGACGTCCGGGGGGCTATGATCCAGATATCGCTTTCAAGCATTCCTGATGAAGCAACGCGCCGGCGGCTGATGGCCGTTCCGACCAGTCTGACGATCCCGGATGCTGACGTGGACGCATTGGTCCATGAGGGACGGACTTTGATCACGAGCAACCCAACGCTGCTTGAATTGCTCGCTGACTTCGCACCGACCCCCAATACGGCGGTCGCGGTGAGCGAGCGCAGCAACAGAGCGTCGGACTAACGTGGCTTCCCTCTTGGGGTCGCCTAGCGGACCATTGCAGGACCGATCGTTTCGCCGATGCGCGCAAGCATGTACGGAAAGAACGGGTTCCAGGTAAGTCGTGCCAGCGTGTCGAGACTGACGATCAGCACGCCGACTTCGCCATGAGCCGCCAGTGAACCGAGAGCAACACCGAAATTTTCCTCCCCATTGGGCCGAGAGCCATATAGTGGATCGTCGGCGGGAAACGGAAGCGCGACATGCGACAGCGAGAACACGTCGCGCGGATAGGAGACACCCAGGGCACGCACGTTTTCAACCGTTTCGCCCACTGCCGTGGTGCGCTCATTCACCTCGGCGTCATCCTCGGTGTTGGCGATGATTGTCAGCTTCCATTCGCGCGGGGGTGGCGGCAAAATTCGCTCTATGCTGGTAGCGAACACAGCCTGCAATAGCGGGCCAAACTTCGTATTCCGATTGAGATCGAACAGCACAAGCTCGCTGCCATTGCGTGGGAGGCGTGCGTAAAGTGATTTAATCACTGCACGCGCGCTGACGGTGAAGTCTACCGATGACTGAAATGTCAGGATCGGCGCCAGCACACCGAGACTGCGCGAAGCAGTCAGACGGTCCAATTGCTGCTGAATCTCAGCCGTCAGCCGGTGCGCCTGCCGTGCCGCGTTCACTGGAAACGAGTTATATTTGAATGGATTGAATTCGGGCACGACTGTGAGCCACGCAGCCTTCGCGAAGGGTGGCAATGATGCGGGCAATGCCGCAAGACCGGCGAAGCGAGCGAAGGTGCTGACCCCGATCATCGGCGAGATCAACACCAGTCGGTCTGGGCGCGACAGGCGCGGGTCTTCCAGCGCGTCGAGGGCGTATTTCAGCGCGGCCGCGCCGCCTGCCGAGTAACCCACGAGATGGAGCGGAACTCCGGACGGCACCCGGCGACGCGCTTCGCGAACCGATAGCCGGGTTGCCGCCAGCCAATCTTCCCAGGAGACATTGGTAAGTGCCGCCGGCACGGTCCCGTGGCCAGGGAATCGCAATCCAATCGCAAGAAAGCCGCGCGCCTGATAGAGCTTCGCGACGTGGCGTAGGCTGTATGGTGAGTTGGTCAGACCATGCAGCAGCACCACGGCGCCAACCGGATGGCCGGCGGGCTCCAGCACGTAGGAGCGGTTCCAGTCCTGTGCGAATGCCCCCGGATACACTGGGCTGCCAGCGAAATAGCGGTCGTCCGGCCGGCGCTCATCCTCCTGGAGCCGCTCCGTGATCTCGGTCCGTATCGCCGCGAAAATCTTGGCCTCGGCTGCCATATAGCCGTCCCAGTCGAGACGATCGATCTCGGCTGCATGCGGCTCCGCGGGGATAAAAGTGTGCCAGAGCTCAAGCGGCGGTCCCATCTGGCTCTGCACAGCCCGTCCAACCAGCAGCGTGATGACGATTACCGCTAACAACAAAAGTAGGCGGCGAAGCCATCGACCCGCCCATTTCATTTGCCCGTGCCTCGATCGATCAATGTCTCGCCCACAAGTGCGACTTGATGTGCGCCGGTGCGATAAGCTGGGTCATCGCCGAGAGGCGGGATGCCGACCTTATGGCAATCCAGCAGCGTCTGCTTTTCGGCCACGGTCGCGACGACGTCAACCAAAAGTATGTCGTTGGCGAGCAGTTGAGTCTGCGCCATGGGACGGATGGTCTCGGCTGCGAGCCGGGAACTACGTTCAACTGCGAGCAGATTGCTGCCGGCACCTCGCAATGACAATTCGCCAAAGCGCTTGCCCACCAAGTGCGACTCCTGGCGCGCGCGCAAGATATACAGGTTTGCAATCATCTCGGAGGCTCGAGAAGGGATTGGATCGGTGCGACAGAACGCCATTGCCAGCCGGAGCGAATGAGCAGCGTGTCCACAAATCATGTTCTCGGTGCCGAACTGACCGGTAGGCATCATTTCGTGCGGCAGCCGCCCCCCACATCGCAGCATTTGACATAGACTGCGTGCGCGACCGTCCTGTTCATTCCCGCCGCACTACGCTCATCTGGTGCAGAAAATGAGCGTAGAGAGAGTTGCCGGGACATCCGGAAATAAGTCGGGGACCCGAACATGTGTTCATCGCGGGCGGATCTAGGGATTGTCGGACTTTACGTTCTGGGGGTCATTCTGTGCACACCAAACCCGACCAGGGCGGGCTCGGCACGGGACTATCTGAACGCACCAATCGACAGCTGGTTCGGCTTCTACAACACCGGCCACGCTGCTTCGGTCACACCGGAAGAGGGGTTCGATATTACGGCACGAACTCGCACAAACGTAGTTTCTCAATCCCTCGTGCTGACGCGCACCATGGATTACTGGGGCCGTACGGGCGGCTTATCTATCGTGCTGCCGTACTTATACGTTCAATCCAGCTCGGGCTCTAATAGTAACGCTGTCAGCGGCGTGTCCGACGTTGGCTTCCTCTGGCAAATGAATATCTTTGGCGGCCCTGCCCTGACGCGCGAGGAATTTGCCACTTTCGTGCCAATGACCTTCGCCAGCTTTCATCTGTATGTGGGAACGCCGCTCGGGGAATATCAACCAAGTCGCGGCCTCAACCCGTCGGCGAACCGGTGGACGGTCCGTCCGACCGTAAACTTCAGCTACACCCCAGACCGCGGCTGGACTTGGCTCGAGACCTATATTTCAGTTGTGGCTTTCACCCCGAACAACGCATTCCAGGCGGGCGGAGCCAGCCGCCTGACGCAGCGCCCGTTGGTCGTCCTTGAAGGACATGCAAGCCGTAACATCTCGCCTCGTATTTGGCTCTCGGCTGACGCATACTACAACGTTGGAGGGGAAACGAGCATCGACGGCGCGCCGCAAGGCAACGCCGGCGACACTCTGCGACTTGGCGCCGGTATGGGTGCGGGGCTCTGGCGGGGCGCCGACTTGGTGCTGAACGCTGATTTTGTAGTCGCCAAGCCGCAAAGTGAGCCGTATGCCTGGGGCGTACGGCTTACCTTGCGACAATTCTGGTAATGAATGCTGCTATCGACCGATCACGATGGCCGTGCGAAGGTAATGTTGTCGTCGATTACGGCGTTTGGGCCGATCGGCACTTGATGAGGCTTCGGTAGGTTCAGGCTGCGGAAGGTGATCTTGTCGCGCCAGACCTTGCGAAGGAAGTCCTCAAACACCTGGATAGTGAGCTGCTCGCCGGGGCAGCGGCGATATCCAAACCCGAATGGCGCGAATCCGGCGTAGTCGCAAACTGGCAACGGCTTGCCGTCTACCACCCCGAAAACGGTGCCGAAGGCGCTGTTGGCCATCGCCGCATTGCGGCCATCGCTGACTTTCATCGTTGTGAGGTCAAATGGGCACTTGGCGAAGCCGATCTGCTTGCTCCGAGCCTCATCCACCTGAGCGCTGGTCGGCACATCACGGTAGCGATTCGGGTCGAATTGCTGTGGATTGGTCCAGTGCATGGGATCGAAGCTGGTCGAGGTGTGCGGCGACAAGATATAGCTGTTGCGCTCATAGGGAAGGCCGAAGCGTACGAACGGTGAGCTGCTGTCGCCGTAGTTGTCGCTCGATCCCGACTGACGTGCATCCGAAATCGACGAAATGCTTCCGCCATTGGGCGAGATCGTGCGAAACAGCTCCATTACGAACATCTCGAGCGGCGTGTACGGTGCGCCGTTCGCTGCGTCCGGGTTCCCCGACATCATCTTCTCGAATGCGGCGCGGATCGTGGGATCACCGCCATCCTGGCTGAGGCGCGACATGATACCGAAGATCGTGTTGCCCCATTGGCTGAATGCGACGAAGTTATGGAAGCACTCGAAAACAACATCCTTCTTGCTGAAGTGCGTGCCGTCACCGGCATTCTTCAGCCAGTACCAGGCGATTGTTCGCTCTGGGTTGGCAATGCGCGCGTTGGTGATATCGTCCAGCCGCTCGTCGATCCATTCCTTTAGGAAGGCCAGCAATGCGCGCACCGTCATGTAATTGTCGTACACGGTGGGCTTCGTCGGATCGCGAAAGGCGAGGACGCTATTGAAGCTTTCCCCAATGGTTCGGACTTGCGGCGGGATAGCGTCCCCCTTCACCCCGAGGTGCAGGTCCCAATAGATATTCCAATAGTAGTCGAGATAGTGCCGCATAAAAGGGATGCCGGCGAACTTGGGAGAGAGCAGCTCGTCGAAGAATGCGACCACTTTGGCGCCATACATGGGCCGGTAGAGATCAGGCGTGACAGCGGACATGTAGATCCGCTTTCGAAGGTTGTTGTCTCCGCGCTTGTCCAAGGCCTGGAGAAACACCGTGACGCCCTCCTCCAGCGTCGGCTGCCAATCCGGGTATATCAGTCCCCAGAGGTCGTGGGGCAGGGCGTTTTCTTTGCTGAGTGTCACATCGATCATTGGCAGGGCGGGACGCTCGCCCTCATAAATGCTGGTGAGGAAGAACGGGACCACAACGTTCTCCACGTAGGTCCGGTCAAAGTGCGCCGGGATGGACGCTCGGAACCTGGCGAGGGCCGCAGCGAGATCCGGTGACTGAGGACCGGTCGCCGCGGCATTCGCCGCAGACGCAGAGCCCGAAAGGATGCCCGCAGCGCCCGCTGCGGCACCCGCTAAAACCTTCCGTCGTTCCATGTGATCACTCCTCCGATTGGACCAAGTTTAGCAAGCGGCGTCATTGTGCCGATGAGCAGCGCGTCCCATGATCGGACCAACAGTTCCAGATGCCTGGGGGACGAGACCGGGGTTGCTGGTGTTGCAATGCCTTGAGCGCGACCGACCGCATACTGTCGAGCGGCCGACGACCCCGGACCCCCGGTAGTTGCGTTCAGTTGTGGAATGGCCAGACCAACGGCACAACGAAGGTGGCGACCAGGAAGAACAGCAGCAGTAGCGGCAATCCGAGCTTCCAGTAGTCGCCGAACCGATAATCCCCCGGGCCCATCACCATGAGATTGACGGGGGTTGCGACCGGCGTGAGGAATGCGGCCGCCGATGCCACAGCGGTGTTCATAAGGACCGGCAATGGGGAGATGCTCAGTTCGTTTGCACTCGCCAGTCCTATCGGAATGATGATGAGTGCCGTCGCGGCGTTGCTGATGAGTTGACCGAGCAGGGCGGTCAACAGGAACGGGCCGGCAAGCAGTGCATACGGACTTTGATGGCCGACGAGTTCCACAAGGCTATCCGCCGGCAGGCTTGCCGCCCCACTGTTGGTCATCGCAGTCGATAGCGGGATCATCGCGCCCATCAAGATCACTGTGGTCCAGTTGATCGATCGATAGGCCTGCTCGACGGTGAGCAGCTTGAACAGCACGGACGCGCAGGCTGCGAGCAGTGCGGCGATGACCGAGGACACTACATTGGTTGCCATCAGCGCGACCATTGCCAGCGGAATGACGATCGCAGGCCAAGGGCGGCCCCATCGGGACCGCCTGCCGCCGAACCATCTTCGGCGAGTTGACGACCAGCACGTTTGGGTCACCGAGATGCTCGTCCAGCGCTCCCCACGTGCCTTGCAACAGCAGCGTGTCGCCCGCGGCCAGAATCGAACAGCCCGGCCCCTGATCCTCACCTCCGCGCTGCACCGCGAGAACCATCAGGTTCCCACTCGGTGTGACCATCCCGGGAAACGCCGACTGTCCAATCGTGCCCGACCGCGGAGGGATCACCACCTCGGCCAGGCGGGAGCGCCGGTTGAACAGTGCATCTGCGATGGTCGCGGCAGTCTCCTCGGTGCGGGGCGACAGATGCTGATCGACCGCAAAAGGTGCCGATTGTCGCTGCATCGCCGCGCACGACGAAAAGGTCATCCTCGGCCAGCGCCGGGCGCGATTGCCGGCCGGTGCTGTCGGCGGACTGGGTCGAGACCAGGGTAAGGCCATTATAGCCCTGCAGGTCGATTGCGCTCGGCGCGGCGCCGATACAGGCGAATTGGGCCGGACCCGCAGCTGTAACAGACCATCGTCCAGTCGGGTACTATTCGACCAGAGTTCTTGCATGTTGGCTCAGATCAGCCGGGAGCGCGCGTGCGCTGCGATCTGGTAGCAGCCGGTGACCAAAGGCGATGACGATGACGATAGTGCCGGTGAGCAGCGGTACGCCGGCGACTGCGAAGGCGAAAAAGTGGAAGGGCGGCGATCCGGCATTGGCGGCAGCCTCCACCACCAGCACATTGACGGGTGTGCCGGTGAGCGCGAGCAACGATCCCGAGTGAGCTGCGAAAACTACAGCAATTGCGAGGTTGCCCGTTTTAGCCTGACTGCCATCGCGACAATCATCGGAAGCAACGCAGCGACTGCTCCATTTATGGTGATCAACGGGCTAAGCATGGCGACCAGCGCCATCATCAGCACCAACAGCCTGACGCGACTCTCGCCAACGTGGGCGATCAGCGCCTGACCGATCCAGGCGGTGACGCCGGCCGCCTCGAGTCCAGCGCACACCACGAACAATGCGGCGACGAGGATGACCGCAGGATCGCCGAGGCCGCTGAGCGTTTGCGACAGATTGGTGACGCCGGCTAAGGTACAGCGCAAGCGCCGTGCCGAGCGCGACGAGCACCACCGGCACTCGGTTGGAGACGAATAGTGCGGCGATTGCCACTAAAATTGCGAAGATGACGGCCGTATGGCTAACGCAGCTCTCCGGATGATCGTGTCGGAAATGAAAGTCCCTAGGCGATGTCGCCGCGCTACACATTGAGGGGTAGGGCAAGCAGATACCAGAGGACCAGCAGCACGGTCCACACAAGATACAGGATCACTATGTACGGCAGCATCATCGCCACGACCGTGCCAACGCCAGCGTCCTTCTGATAGCGCTGCGCGAACACGCGACAATCATGCCGAAGTATGGCGTCAGCGGCGTCAGTACATTGATCGGCGAGTCGCCCACGCGGTTTGCCGCGAGGTACTAGCTCCGGCGCCACGTTAAACTTGGGGAACAGAGGAATGAAGATCGGCGCCAAAATCGCCCACTTGGCGATGGCGGCCGGGATGATCAGGCCGACGATAATCGTGACTACCACAATGGCGATAAGCAAGAGCATCGAGCCCATATTCAAATGCTCGACCGCGTCGGCCAGATTGACCGCAGCGACCATCGCAAGGTTGCTGTAGTTGAAGTGTGCAAGGAACTGGCTGATGACCAGAAATAGAAAGATGAGGCCCCCCAGGCCGGAGAACGTCTTGGTGATTGCTGCCATAACCTGTGGCAGAGCGGCGACGGTCCTCGCGCCACGGCCATAGGCCAGACCTGTCACCAGGAATATCAGCGTGATCAGCACAATCAGACTGTACATGGACGGCGATGCGAACTGCGTCGTCGTTCCACCGGTCTGCTCGTTGGAATGGTAGGGGCCAAGACGAGGCTCGACTATTCGCTCGGTGACTATTGTGCAGCCGATGCAGAGCACGATCCTCGACAGGACGGAAAAGTAGAGGTTTGCCGTCAGGTAGACCGAGTGACCTAGATTGAGCAGGTGGATCGCATCATTGGTTATTTCGGTCAGTACACCGTCAACGGGTGCGATCATCAAACTGACACCGAATACACCGGCGACGCCAGAGAAGGCCGCCGCCAAGCCAGCGATCGGATGGCGTCCAAATACTCAAAAAGGCTGCCGCTCCCACCGGAATGAGCACCAGATAACCGGCGTCGGATGCGACCGACGACAGCACGCCCATCGCCACGATGATGAAGAAGAGGTGTGACAGGACGATGACAATAGCGGACATCGACAGGAAGATGATGGCCGGATGCGGTGCCTTGTTGCCGGTCCGTTCGACCGCGTTCAGGAGCTGCTGCAGAAAGGAGCGCTGGGCCGCCGCCTGAACTCATTTGCCACCTCCGTGAGGCCCGCCACCGATCCTCCGTCGTGGCGAAGACGCCGGCCGGCAACCAATCAGGCCAGCTGGTGGTTACGGCCCATTCTTGTGCTACTCAGCCACCTACGCGGCGACGGCATTCGTGGCCTGAATACTTGTGAGTGCCGCACGCAACGCCTCTTCCTTCGTTTCGTCGAATGAGCTTCGCAGTACCTTGCCTCCGGAACCTTGCAATGCCGCCAGCACCTTGTCGGTGGTCATCTTGCGGATCAGCAGAAACAGCGCGGCATTTCCGGATTGCAGGGCCTCGCCAGCCTCCTTCATGAAGCTGTCGTTGATGCCAACATCGGTGAAACGACCACTGAGGGCGCCTGAGGCTGCACCGACCGCGGCGCCAACCAGCGGCATCATGAACAGAAGCCCGATAAGGGAACCCCAGAACATGCCCGACACCGCCCCAGCCTTGACCGGCTGATACAGCTGATTGAGCTTAACTTGCCCAGCCGCGCACTTCGTGGCGATCACTGCGTCGCCAAGTTCGATGAGATACTCTTTTTGCATCCCCAGCAGGGTCTGGCGAACCTCTTCAGCCTTTGCCTCGGTAGGGAATTCAATCACCAGCAGATCAGACATTCTCCAGTCTCCCATAGACAGCCTGATGGTCACGCAAAAAGCTCTTTCCAACGATCCGATCCTGCCAGCGCGCAAGGTGCTGGCGCGAGCGATGAGGGGCCGACGTCACGCCTTGATCGCCAGCGTCCGGGTGTCGAATTCCACTGTTCTCATTTCCTTGCTTGGCAGCTCGACGACAGCGGTGCCACGACCGAAATCGAGCGCGACGATCCGATTGGCAGGGTATTTCGACTTGATGCTGTTGAGTAGGATGGTCTGCAAGATCCCTGGCACCGTCTGGCTGGGTTGCTTCATGCGTGCTTCGACCTCAGCACGCTTCTCGGCACTGAGTTCGGCAAGCTCCGCGTGTCCCAGGGCTGTCTGGAACGTAGGTGACGCCTGAGCATAGGCATGCTGTGGCCCAGCCATCAGTGCTGTACACCCGGCTACAACAATCGCGCCAATCCAGAATTTCATGTTGCTTTCATCTCCGTTCGGTCTACGAAACCAACAGCCAGAGCTGGCCTTAGACCACCACGACTGCCGAAATGCACAACGTTCTTTCTCAGTATAGCGGTCCTTCATGGGTCGAGATTGGCTGGGCGTCCCAATGCTTTGCTCTACGTCGCAATTAGCCGGAGTTGCCATGGCTGCAGCGATGGGGGCAGCGTAAACGCCGCGCAGGCTCATTGGACGGTGGAGGCGCTACAGGCATGCCTTCGTAAGCGCATCCAAGGTGCGGGTAGGAGAAACGCGATGACGCCCGAGGTATTTGACACCCATCTGCTGCCCGTGGACGACCAGTACGATGGCTGGCGCGCCTGGAACCTGCCGTTGCTTGACGTGAGCTCGCAGCAAGCGGTGAGCGATGGCTTCCCCGCAACGAACCAGGTCTGGAGGCTAGCGGATGGGCTGCTTCTGTCGCAGTTCTCCACGCCGCCCGCGTGTGCGGTCCGATCACCGCGGCTGATCCGGCACCTGCCTGTAGACCATTGGGTCGTCACGTATCTGCTGCATGGCACGACCTCTGTTGAGACCCCGAGGGGAACCGCGGAGATGCAGCCACGTCAGACGTACATCTGGTCACTCGGCCAGATTTCGACGAGCAAGTGGTTGCAGATCGACCGTGTGGATCTTCTGCTCTCTCGCGACACGTTTCGTGACATCGCGCCGCTACTGGACACAGCCACCGGCTTGGTGCTGGATGCGCCGCTGGGGCAATTTCTCGGCGACTTCCTACTAACGTTGCTGCGGCGGCTGCAGCATCTCCCAGACAGCGACGCGCCGCTTCTGAACGTCGCCGTCGGCAAGTTGGTCGCCGCCTGTGTGGCCCCGTCGGCGGAGCGCGTCGAGGAGGCGCGAGAATTGATCAGCGTTGGCCGCATGGAGCGGGTCCGCCAGACAGTGCGCGCCCACCTGCAATCGCCGCGACTTGGACCGCTGATGCTGTGCCGCCAGGTTGGGATGTCGCGTTCCAACCTGTACCGTCTCTTGGATTGCGAAGGAGGCGTGACGGCCTACATTCAACGGCAACGGTTGACCGAGGCGCGCAGCCGATTGTCCAACAGCAGGAATACCCAGTCTATAAATTCGATGGCGCAGGATCTGTGCTTCACCGATTCATCGAGCTTCAGCCGAGCATTTCGGGCCGTGTTCGGAGTCAGCCCACGAGAGGTGCGGGCTGCTTCCATAAAGCCGGGCTCGCAACTTCATGTGCCGCCCACTTGCCCGACGCGACCCTGCAGTAACTTCGGCGATCTGCTGCGCAAGCCAGGGCGGGGTCTGTCTGCCCCCGTTGTCCGACCAAAAATGCCCACCCCGCAGATACCTGAGCGTCTGGCGCGTCAGGCCAGTGGGGATCATCATTTCGCTGCCTGACCGCTCTGACAGCCTAAGGACCAGCTTCGAGAATCGGCAACACCCGGTGGTGGAGGCGTACATTGTGCGGCAGCCCCATCTCTAATTCCGACACCAAAACCTCTCGTCCAGTCGTCGTCGATCGTCTGAGGGGCAATCCCATCCATCCGCGTTTGCTCGGACCAACCCGCCGCCAGCATGCATTGTCGAAATATCTGCGAGCGTGTCCTGGCATTGGCGTCGTATCGGATCGTTAGCGGTCGCGTGTACTGGCCGCGCGACGTGACGCAGACGCCGCTGCGGCCCAGCCCGGAGCAGGTTGTAAAGGACGGTGGAGCAACATCACTGCCAACAGAGCGGGCCGCCGGCGCTGATGGTGCCTGGAGATACGCGTCGGACAGGCACTGTTCCATCGTCGCCTCAGAGTCCGACGACGTTGCACCCGTCCTGACCCAGACTGTCTCACTGCATCCGGCCAACGCAAGCACTGCGGCACCGACGCAGATAAAGCGGACACGACCAGTTCGCCCGTGACGCACCATTCCCTGCTCCCGTCTATTGGAGAAATGCACCTAGGCGCACTCTCAATTGCCGACCAGCATTTGGGCAAGATTGGGACGCACTACAGGGAAATGGGACATTCCGTTCTATTTTCCTTCAAGCCCGCTCGGGTACTATCGGAGTACTGGCATAAAATAAAGTCCCGGGTGATCCGGAGGAACCAGGAGATGACGAGGGACCGTGTGTCCGGGAGACACTCGCTCCTGACAAACTTCGACGCCTTTGCCGTCCTGACACTGGCCGGTTGCCCTTCTCATCTCGCCACTTCCGGCCGTGGCGCAGGGGCGGCGAATGACTCGGCGACTGACGCTCAATCGGTACGACTCGACGCGCTGGCGGCGACGCCAAACAAGCAAACACAGTGCCGCAGAAAAACGCAATCGCAACTGCTCCCGGCCTAGAGCAACAGATGGCCTAGGCCGCAGATGACTATCAATCTGCTTGCCCCGATCTTTTTGATCGAATGCCGAAGTGATCAGGTCCTGTAGCACTGCAACCGAGGAAGGAAGCCCCGTGGCCTTGACGGCAACTTTCCCTTCCGTCTCACGTGATCAGCGAACAGCGGAATGCCGAGTTTACTCTAGACGTCACGCAGTGCTGGTATGATGCCAGTGCCGAGCACGAACTCACCGTGGAGCCGATCGGGGCTATTGAATACGTCCTGCCAAACCGGTGGCTGGGCGGGGCAGAGACTGCACGTTGGTCTGGACGACCGTCCATTGATTTCCTGGTCAGCCATGAGCGGAATTGAGCAAATATTCCGCGAGCCACCTACACACAATGAATTGCTCGCCCAGGATTCAAGGCTGGATGTAGATCCAGACGCTTTACAGCTAAGGTGCAGGAAGCAATGCTCTTCGACGGCGGTTTCACGTTCACGAATTTTGCGACTGACCTACTTACGATCTTTCTGTTCATTCTATGGTTCTGGCTGCGAATAACCGTGGCGGGCGATCTGTTCCGACGCTCGTGTCGGGACTTGGAAAGATCCTGTTGGTGACATTTTTGATCGTATTGCCATACATTGGCATCTTTGCCTATCTGCTCACACAGGGCGGCAGCATGGCACAGCGTAATGAAGAGCAGGCTAGGCGATCTCGGGACGAACTGCGTCAGTTTGTGGGCTACGGCGTCGCCGACGAGATTGTCAAACTTGATAAGCTGAAGTCGATCACGGAGCAAGAATACTCGCGGCTTCGCACGCGACTGGTGCAGCAGATAGGATGGGCATCAGGTATGGCGCAGTGCGCGGCATGTTCGTCCTCACTTTCCCATGGACAGAGTCTGCCCTGATGGGTGCACTGCCACTTGGCGCCCGCCGGCCTTTTGCACATTGGGTACTGACAGTGTTTAAAGGTTCGCACTCCAGACCGCTGTGCACCCGGCTTTTTTCAGGAGAAGACGAAGCTCAGGCCGCCAAGCCGATGCACGTGCCAAGGAAGAGGCTCATGAAGACATCGATCCGCTGGAAGAGGCGCAGTTATAATCGCTCTATTTGGAGACTGTCGTAGCCCTTCGCACGATAAATCAGTGTTGAAACCAGCCAACTTGCAATGAAGATACCGACAACGACGAAACCGAAATTCTCAAGGTTCTCATTCAAACTGCCGATCACACTCCAAAATGTCCCTTCGAGGCAGAGTTTATCCCCGAGCAGGACGAGTGCCTGGACGCCCCCCACAAAGAGAGCAACAAGAATAGATGCGGCTGTGATAGTCAGGTTATACCAAAGCTTGCGGACCGGATTGATGAAAGCCCACCCGTACGCTCGGGTCATCAACACACTGTCGATCGTGTCCATGAGCGACATACCGGCGGTAAACAGAGCCGGAAACACAAGAATTGACCACATCGACAGGCCTTGCACTGCCTGGGTTGCAGAGACCCCGAGAACGCCGATCTCCGTGGCAGTATCGAAGCTGAGGCCGAACAAGAAACCGACCGGATACATATGCCAGGAGCGTGAGACGACCCGGAACAGTGGTCGAAAGATGTGCGCAAAGAAACCTCGAGCGGCTAACGGAGCATTGAGGTCTTCATTGCTGATGTTTCGGCCCGTGCGCACTTTGAAGGCGGACCAGACACTCCGAAGGACGAGAAGGTTGGCAACGCCGATCGCCAGAAGGAAGATGGCGGACACAGTTGTCCCGACTGTGCCCCCCAGTCATGCACGGCATCCAATTGGCGCTGCATGGCCGCTGCGGTTGCGGCGATGGCAACGGAGGCAACAAAGACGACCGTAGAGTGGCCGAGGGAGAAGAAGAAGCCGGCCGAGCAGGGAGCCTTTCCCTCTTGCGTCAGCTTGCGAACCACGTTGTCGATGGCTGCGATGTGGTCGGCATCGAAGGCGTGGCGGAGACCGAACAGGTAGGCCAGAAGGGCCGTGCCCAGAAGTGCCGGCCGCTCCGCGAACGCTGTCCACGCCCAGGCCCACGCTGACCCATTTGCTGTGAGCAAGAAGGTATAGATCACAAAGGTCTTGGCCTTCACGCGGGAAGCTTGGTCATCGAATACCGTCAACAGCATACCTATGCCCCTCTGCCACACGCCCGGTCGTGTTGGACCAGTGGAGAAAAACCCGTCGGGGCAGCGTACTGCGGGAACGAGCCAAGCACTACGTCGCCGTTAGGCTTTACGTTGCGAACCTTAGCCACAAAGTGTGCGGAGGGCTCAAGTCGCCCGGCTCGTCCGGCCGCCAGTAGTAGCACGCAATCCAGGTCTGGCCGTCGGCGAGTATCCGCGTGCCAGTAAGGGTCGCTAGATGCGTTGTAAAGATTTGGGCGCGCAAAACTCCACCCACTTTCAAAGCGAGAGCCATGGCAAACGACCCCTATCGCGCGCATACCTCGTGTGTGAGGGAAGACGTCTATCGATGCAACTTCCGAGTAGCGTGTCACCGCATCTACTGCATCTTTTGGGATGCTATGCAGGGATTGTGGACTCCCAGCCGATGACACCCTGAAGCCCGCTATTAGAGTCGGTGCAAAGGCGCTTGTAAGTCCGGTCGGGCACCGACCGCGGTTTGGGTTTCCGGCTCAAGGGAAAAGGAATAGGCATGCAGCTGACCCCGAGGGAGTTTGATAAGCTGTTAATCTACATGATGGCCGACGTTGCCCTGAAAAGGAAAGCGAAGGGCCTCAAGCTGAACTATCCAGAAGCGGTCGCCATCATATCAGCGACTGCTCTCGATGGCGCGCGCGCGGGAAAGACGATTGAAGAGGTCACCACCGATGCCCGGGTCGCGCTGACCAAGAGAGACGTCATGGACGGCGTCGCCGATCTTGTTCCGATGGTGCAGATCGAGGCGGTGTTCACCGACGGAAGCCGTTTGGTTACCGTGCACACGCCCATTCAATGAACAACTGATAGGAGGTTAACATGGCCGGGCCGAAGGTCGGGCCCGCTGTCGCAGCCAATATTGACCCGGCGACAGTAGAGGTTCCTGTTGGTGGTTACATTTGCGGCTCAGCAGCGATCACATTCGATGCCGATCGTCCGGTGACGACGCTCAAGGTGCGCAATACGGGAGATCGCCCGGTACAGGTTGGATCGCATTTCCATTTTTTCGAGGTCAATCCAGCGCTGGAATTCGATCGTCCAGCGGCCTTCGGGTTACACCTGAATATCCCTTCATCGACAGCAACCCGGTTTGAGCCCGGCGACGAGCGTGAGGTTCAACTCGTCCCCTATGGGGGTAAACGCGCCGTTTATGGTTTCAACAATCTTGTCGATGGTCCCACTGCGGGTCAGCGCGCGGCCATAACCAAAGCCACGGCGGTAGCGCAGGCAGCGCAGCGAGGCTTTCGCTCATCATAGCGAGGCGCAGGATTCGGGTTTAAGCGGAACTCTTCTGAACGAGGGTCACGATGGCTACCATATCTCGGCAAGAATATGTGGGTCTCTTCGGCCCGACGACAGGGGACCGTATCCGCTTGGGCGATACGGGCCTATTTGTTGAAATCGAGCGAGACTTGCGCGGCGGCTACGGCGACGAGATCGTGTTCGGTGGCGGCAAGAGCATGCGCGAAGGCATGGGCATGGACAATCAGGTGACGCGTGCGGGCGGCGCACCCGACCTCGTCATCACCAACGTGACCGTGATCGACGCGGTGCTGGGAGTTGTGAAAGCGGATGTGGGCATCAAGGATGGCCGCATCTGCGCGATCGGCAAGGCCGGCAATCCGCAGACGATGGAACGCGTCACGCCAGGCCTGGAGCTCGGGTTGGCCACTGATGCTATCTCAGGCTCACATTTGATCCTGACGGCGGCTGGTATCGACACGCACATCCACTTTCATTTCTCCGCAGCAGGCACAGGCCGCACTCTCAAACGGCACGACGACATTGATCGGTGGCGGTACCGGTCCTTCCGACGGTTCGTACGCGACGACGGTCACGTCGGGTCCCGGAAACATCAGCATGATGTTGCGGGCGTTCGAGAACTGGCCGATCAACGTCGGCATTCTGGGCAAGGGTCATGGGCACGGCAAAGCGGCTCTGATCGAACAGATCGAGGCGGGCGCGGTCGGCGTGAAATGTCACGAAGACTGGGGCACCACGCCGGCGGTGCTTCGCTCCGCGCTCACTGTCGCCGACGAAATGGATATCCAGGTGTGCATCCACACCGACACGCTGAACGAATCCGGCTTCGTCGACGATTCGATCGACGCGTTCGAGGGTCGGGCGGTCCACTCGTTCCATACCGAAGGGTCAGGCGGTGGCCATGCGCCGGATATCATCAAGATCGCCGGCCTTCCCAACGTCCTGCCATCCTCGACCAACCCCACGCTCCCTTACGGCATCAATTCGCAGGCGGAGCTCTACGACATGATCATGGTGTGTCACCACCTCAGTCCCGACATTCCATCCGACGTTGCATTCACCGAGAGCCGCATTCGCGCCGAAACCATCGCCGCGGAAAACGTACTGCAGGATCTCGGCGTGATCTCGATGTTTTCCAGCGATTCGCAGGCCATGGGGCGCATCGGCGAATGCTGGCTGCGTTGCATCCAGACCGCCGACGCGATGAAGACCGGACGCGGCAAGCTGCCGGAGGATGCACCGGGCAACGACAATTTCCGGGTTTTGCGCTACGTGGCGAAGATTACGATCAACCCGGCGATCACGCATGGTATTGCCGACGTACTAGGCTCCGTCGAGGTTGGCAAAATCGCTGATCTCGTCCTGTGGGAACCGGCGTTCTTCGGCGCCAAGCCCAAGATCATTATCAAGAACGGCTTCATCAGCTGGGCGGTGATGGGCGATCCCAACGCGTCGTTGCCGACGCCGCAGCCCACGTATTATCGGCCGATGTTCGGTGCTTTTGGTGATGCGCTGCCGGCCAACTGCATCACGTTCGTCTCCGGCGCCGCGCATGCTGCTGGGATCAAGGATCGGCTGGGGCTTCGCCGGCAGGTGATGCCGGTAAGGAACGTCCGCAAGATCGGCAAACGGGACATGGTGCGAAATTCCGGGACACCGAAAATCGACGTAAGTCCGGAGACCTTCGCCGTGACCGTCGACGGCAAGCACGCGACCGTGGCACCTTTGACGACAGTCTCGCTCAACCAGAAGTACTTCTTCAGCTGAGGAGCCTGTCGTGGTTATCATCGAAACTATTCTCGGCAACATCAGTGACCCGGGAATGGGCCGATAGACTGGCTGCGTCCGAGGTCGACGTGCTGGAGATCGACCAGTGGGAGGCGCAAAAGAGCCGCTTCCGCAAGATGACCGCAAAGGGCGCCGATGTCGCGATCTCCGTCGACCGCGGCACTTACCTCCGGGATGGGGACGTGCTGCTTTGGGATGCGGCAAGCGCGTTCGGCCCTTGTCGCGCGGATCGAGGTGCGCGACGTGATGATCGTCCATCTGGACGAGCTGGTGCACGTTGCACCGGAAGTGGCGCTGCGTACATGCGTGGAGCTGGGACATGCGATGGGCAACCAGCACTGGCCAGCGCTGGTCAAGGGCAACCTCGTCTATGTTCCACTGACAGTGGACCGTAAGGTGATGGCCTCGGTCATGGATACGCATCACTTCGACGGCATTCGCTACGAATTTGTGTCAGGCCGAGAGGTCGTACCCTACCTCGCACCACATGAATCACGTCGGCTCTTCGGCGCGGCGGAAGGCCCGGTGCATTCGCACACGCACGAAACCTATGCCGCTACCGACGCCGAGACAGGACAAGTGTATGGACGCCCACCAGCGCGCGTCCATCAGCATCCGGAGACCGACTCTCATGCGCATGGACCGTCGACTGGACCTGGTTTCAGGCACAGGCATGGGGGATGACTGCGTCGAAGAGCCAACAGGCGCTGCATACCTTTCCCGAATGCTCCAGTTTGGCGATCTCGATGTTCCCTATTGGGGGGTTCTCGTTTTCTACCGGTTTGGAGTCCGCCATCCAGAAGGGCGTCGTTGCCGACGCAGCCACGCTGCGTGCGTTCACGCGCACGGCGGTGGAACAGGCGGCGCGCGGTGACGGCATCGCGTTGATGGCTGCGCACGGCGCGGCAGCGGTGGGCGACGTCGATGCGCTCATCCGGATCGACGCCCAGGTGTACGCGCGCAAGCTCTCCGACGAGACCCGAACCATGTCGGTCCGTATGGGCAAGAAGTTCACGGAAATGGGTGTGGAAGTGATTGGCGCACCGCTGCTTGCCAAGTGGCGCGACTGTATTGGAACGTCGATCGCTCCCGGGTGTTATCCGGTGGCGCTGGCGATCAACTTTGCTGTGCAGCATCTGACAGCGCGCCAGGCGTTCGTCGTCCACCAGAATGGCGTCGCGGCGACGATCCTAGGCGCGGCCCTGCGGTTGATGAGAGTCAGCCACGTCGAGACGCAGAAGATCCTCTACGAGCTCAGCGGGCTCGTGGAAGCTGCCTACACAAAAGCCGCCGCGAGCCGCCTGTCAGACATGGCGGGCTATGCGCCGCTGACTGAAATCCTTGCAGCGGTCCACACCAAGGCGCACGTGCGTCTGTTCATGAATTGACCGTTTGATTGGAGCGTCGAATGTCGAAGAAAATCACGCGCATCGGCATAGGCGGTCCGGTCGGCTCGGGAAAGACCGCGATCGTCGAATCCATCACGCCGCGCCTGCTCGATCTTGGCATCAAGGTGCTCATTATCACCAACGATGTGGTGACGACCGAAGACGCCAAGCACGTCCAGCGCACTCTCAAGGGCGTTCTGCTGCAGGAACGCATCCTCGGAGTGGAGACAGGTGCCTGCCCTCACACAGCGGTGCGCGAAGATCCGAGCATGAACCTTGCAGCGGTCGAGGACATGGAGCGACGCTTCCCTGACAGCGACGTCGTGCTCATCGAAAGCGGTGGCGACAATCTGACTCTCACGTTTTCGCCGGCGCTGGTTGACTATTTCATCTATGTCATCGACGTCGCCGCCGGCGACAAGATCCCTCGCAAGAACGGGCCCGGGATCACGCATTCGGACATTCTGGTCATCAACAAGACCGACCTGGCGCCCTACGTCGGCGCCAGCCTTGAAGTGATGCGAGAGGATTCACGGTTGATGCGCGGTAGCAAGCCGTTCTTGTTCACTAATTGCAGGACCGGGGAGGGTATTGCGGAGCTGGTCGACGTGATCCAACGGGAGTTTCTATTCGACATCGATCCCCGAGGCCAGAGGTCGATGTGAGACCTGCCACCCCCACTCCTTGGGCGCACGCGGAAGAGCTCGGCGCTTCGGCTCCGGAACTGGCTTCGTTTCAGGACGAGCCGCTTCAGATGAAGAGCGGCACGGTCGGCAAGACAGGTTTCCTGCGCCTCGGCTTCGAGCGTCGGGGCAACCAAACAATCCTGACCGACCTTGAGCGCCGGGCACCGTATATGGTTCAGCGTGCGCTATATTACGATTCGGAAATGCCCGGTCTCGCCTGCGTGTTCTTGATCACCACCACCGGATGCTTGCTGCAGGGCGATCGCCTTGCGCTGAACATCACGCTTGGCCCACGCGCGGAAGCTCACATTACCACACAGTCGGCAACCAAGATTCATGCGATGGATGCCAACTATGCGGCACAGACACAGATCATCACGCTCGCCGATGATGCCTACCTGGAATTTCTTCCTGAGTCCTTGATTCCGCATCGGCAGGCGCGGTTCGTCAGCAACACGCAGATCTCGATCGCTCCATCGGCCACGCTGCTGTTTTCGGAGATTATCCAACCCGGCCGTAAACATCACCGCCCTGACGAATGTTTCGGCGCCACCGTGATATCGATATCGACGTCCGCTGCCCGCCCTGATCACCGGAGCATGTTCACCGAGAAGCTGCTCATCGAGCCGCAGCGATACGCAATGCGGCAGGCGGGCGTGATGAGTTCCTTTGATGTATTCGCCAACGTGATCCTGTGCACGCCGCAAGACAAAGCTGACCGTGTCTATGATCGCGTGGAGGCCGATGTCGACCTTGAGGACGGCATAGCGTTTGGCGCCTGCCGTCTGCCAAACGATGCCGGGCTGGTCTACAAGGTCCTGGGCCGCGAGACTGCACAGGTAAAAGCCAAGGTACGCGAGTTCTGGAGCGTGGTGCGTAGCGAGGTCACCGGCGCCGGCCTCCCTTCGCCGTTTCTCTGGCGCTAACAGAACGACGGATCAGCAGGGTCTCCAATTGCAGGTGCAAGACTTGGTGGAGGCAGCAATGGAAGAATTCTTGGCAAAGTGGGAAAGCTACTGTCGGTCATCAGGAGTCTTGCGGTTTATCGACATCAATCTGCGCGGTATCGGGCAGGTGATGTTTCAAAACAATCCGCTGAGCGGCGCACTCTTCCTGATTGCGATCGCCTGGGGCTCGTACACAGCCGGCGACGCCGCATGTTGCGATTGCCGGGGTGGTCGCGGTCATCGTTGCAACTCTGACCGCGCAGTGGCTTCGGGTCGCCGACGAATCGCTGAACTCCGGGCTCTCTGGCTTCAATGCCGTCCTCGTTGGACTCGCCCTGGCAACTTTCTTGGCTCCCGGTCCACTGCTATGGGCGTATGTGATATTAGGTGCGGCGGTATCCGTCGTCGCGATGCTCGCCACGACCAACGTCGTCAAGCCGTGGGGGGGCTCTCTTACGTTCCCGTTCGTGCTAACGACATGGCTGCTCTTATTGGCTACGTACGGATTCTCCGGCCTTGCGGGAACGGCACTCCCGTCGGGCAAGGTTGTCACTGCATTCCAGAGCTACCGAGGAAGCCCGCTTCAGGTGATTGACCTTGTCCAGGGCGTGGTGCTGAGCATCTCGCAGGTCTTCCTGAAAGCCAGCAGTATCGCCGCATTTCTGCTGCTTGCGGGGCTCGCCGTAAATTCGCTCGCCGCAGCCGCATTCGCTATCACGGGTTCGATCTTGGCTGTGCTGACGGCGCATCTTTTCGGCGCTGAGAGTGACTTGATTACCGGCGGTCTGCTGGGATTCAGCCCGGTCCTGACAGCGATCGCCCTTGGCACCGTTTTTTATCAGCCGAGTTGGCGCGTCGTGGTTTACACGGCCCTTGCCACGGTGTTCACAGTAATCGTCCAGTCAGCCCTGAACGTTGCGCTGACACCGTTCGCCATACCGGCACTCACAGCGCCATTCGTGTTGGTGACCTGGCTCTTCCTGCTGCCGCGGCAACGGCTGGAAGAGGTGCCAGCCACAACGCCCGATAACGAACAGCGTACCGCCGTGGCTTGACGTGGTCCCAGCCCGTCGACGCGCTGTCTTGACGTGATGACCGGCGTAAGCGTTCGGGTTGTGAGGGATACAATAATACCTCGATCACCAACCTTAGATTTACGAGAGAAGCGAAACCATGGGACTCATTGGGATACTGCTCGGGCTAGCCCTGCTCATGTGGCTCGCGTACCGGGGGTGGAGTATCCTGCTTGTCTCTCCAATCGCGGCACTCATCGCGGCCGCTTTCTCGGGCGAACCGCTGCTCGCCCATTGGACGCAGACGTTTATGAGCGGGGCGGCGCGGTTCATCGCGCAATGGTTCCCCATGTTCCTGCTGGGCGGGCTGTTCGGCAAACTTATGGGTGACACCGGTTCGGTCAGTGCTATCGCGCAATATTTGACCAAAAAGTTAGGAACCAGCCGCACGACACTCGCGGTGGTGGCCGCCTCGGCTGTTGTAACCTACGGCGGCGTGAGCGTATTCGTCGCTTTTTTTGTGCTGGTGCCCCTGGCTCACGAGATGTTCCGGGCCGCAGACATCCCGCGCCGGTTGATACCGGCGACCGTCGGCCTCGGGGCGTTCACCTTCACTATGTCAGTGATGCCAGGGACCCCCTCGATCAACAATGCCATTCCGATGCCGTACTTCGGCACCACCACCTTCGCGGCCCCCGGACTAAGTCTTATTGCGTCGGCCATCATTTTCGTCTTCGGCATGTGGTGGCTCGGCCGTGCGGAGGCGGCCGCGCGCAAGGCTGGAGAAGGTTACGCTGGGGAGGCTGCAACCGCTCCGGTTATCAGCGAGTTGGTTCGCGAGCAGGCGGCGCCGGCGGGCGATTTCGATCCGGCCGAGTTGCCGCATGGCAAGCCGGCGGCGAGCGGGCCTTCCTTCGCACTGGCGGTGCTGCCGCTCGTCGTCGTTATCGCTACGAATTTCCTGATGTCGCTTATCGTATTCCCGCGACTCGATTTTTCTTTCCTGGCAAAAGACCAATGGGGCGGCACCACGATCGGAGCTGTGTCCGGTGTCTGGTCAGTGATAGTGGCTCTTGCGGCGGCAAACTTGACTGTCATTCTCATCAATTTTCGCCGCTTGCCATCTGCCCGCGAAAGTCTCGACGCCGGTGCGAATTCTGTTGCCTTGCCGATGCTGATGATCGCCAGCCTCGTCGGCTTCGGCGCGGTCGTTGCTTCCTTGCCCGCATTCACAGCTGTTCGTGATGCGGTATTCTCGATTCAGGGAGGACCGCTGATCTCATTGGCTGTCGCTATGAATGTGCTGGCGGGGCTGACCGGTACTGCCTCTGGAGGTATGGCGATCGTACTCAATGCATTTGGCGACCAATTCATTCGCCTTGCTACTGAGTATCACATCAATCTCGAACTGATGCATCGTATAACAACGATGAGCGCCGGTACTCTGGACGCGCTGCCCCATAATGGCACCGTGTTGCTGTTACTACAAATCAGCGGTCTCACCCACGGTGAGAGCTATCTGCACATGGTGATGACCGTGATCGTCAGTTGCATCATTGCACTCGTTGCTGTCCTGATACTTGGCTCGGTTTTTGGATCGTTCTGACAGCCACGTTATTGGTGTTTGGACCTGAACTGGTAGTCGGGTGCGAGATCGGGCTCCACCGCTCTGGATGCTCTCCCGACTAATCCACTTCTGCGAAGGAGTTCAAATAGCGGTGGCGTCGGCCTGGGAGCTGTAACAGCCTATGAAAGTGTTCCGGAGGTAAGAAAATATGTGTAATTCGTGTATAGCAACATCCGTCGGGCGGCGCGGAGTAATGCGAGGCGGTCTGGCGCTGGCCGGAACTTCCCTGATAGGCAATACGTTCCTTGGACACAACGCTAACGCTCAGCCGGCGCGCGCCGCGGATACCCCGGACGCGGCACTGAAGTTGCTGTTGGATGGTAACGCCCGCTACGTTGCCAACCAGCCGCGCCAGCGGGATTTCTCCGCGAACCGGGCCAACACTGCTATCGGGCAGGCTCCGTTCGCTGCGGTACTTGGATGCGCTGACTCGCGAGTTGCGCCAGAGCTGGCCTTTGATCAAGCACCCGGTGACCTCTTCGTGGTCCGCGTCGCGGGTAACTTTGTGACAAATGAAGGGCTTGGTAGCCTTGAGTTTGGCTCCGCAGTTCTGGGAACGAAGCTCATCATCGTGCTGGGGCACACCGAATGTGGTGCGGTCAAGGCCACTGTGGAGGCCCTGCAGAAGGGTAATCATCTGCCCGGCCATATCGCCGGGCTGGTTACTGCGATGAAGCCGGGAATCGAACAAGCGCTGAGGAAAGGTGGCACCGATCTTGTGGAGCGGGCGACAATTGCGAATGTGAGCTACAATGTCGAGCGGCTGGAGAAGGCAGGTCCGATCCTGCCAGGACTGATCGCGAAGAATGAACTGCGCGTGGTTGGTGGTGTCTATGACCTTGCCACGGGCAAGGTCTCGATGATGTAGGGCGAGCAGATCTCAGGTGACGGCCGATGAATAGTCATACATTACGGTGCTGTTGATTGAGAAGTCGATGCTCGGCAAGCGATCCTAGGAGCCGGCGCAGGTGCTGCAAACTTCTTTGAATTTAAGCGATGTGAAGGGCCTTCGGTTGTGGCCGGTCTCGATGGTGGGACCCTTACCTCGAATGGAGGGGCGCTGCTCTGGGCCAGGTTGAATGGACCTTGGGCTATTGCGTCGCTTCGCCGATTCACGATCGGCGCGACCGACGCTATGTGAGCATCAGGTCGACACGCTGGTGGGACAGCGCATCTCCGCCTGGCGTTGGGATATGAGGATCTCAACGTCATGACGAACTGCGCAAGGACCCAACCTTGCAGTAGTGGCGGGCAAGTTGAGCCCGCTGCTGTGGAGTGACTGTGATGCGTTGGCTGGCAAGAGTACGCTCAATCGCCTGGAGCACACGCCCCGGCGCCATGCGTCGAAGTATCACAAGATCGATTGCGACGGAGCGCAGGTCGATGCGCTGCTGGTCGATCTGCTCCTCGAAGCGCATGCGCCTGTGCCGCGCGAGATCGGCCTGGATCTTGATAATACCGACATCCCATTGCACGGAGCGCAGGAAGGCCGGTTCTTCCATGGCTATAGTGCGCCGCGACGGCGCGGGAGGTGAAGAGTATGATGTACTGCAATGAACCTCGCAAACCTGATAGATCCTCGACCGACGGCCGCAAATGCCATCACACGAGCTGGGTGGTCGCTGTCGCGAGGCCGGCGCCCGCCCATCTATGAGATCGGTCGGCGACGCTTACGACAACGCCATGTGCGAGGGCTTCTTCGCCGCGCTTGAATGCGAGTTGCGAGTACGTGGGTTCGTCTCGCAGGCAGAGGCGAGGATGCCGGCCTTCAGCTACACCAAAGGCTGGTACAATCTGGCCCGCCGCCATTCCGGTCGGCGATCCGACGGAATGTCACCCTTCAATCACACCGCGGCGCCGCATCCGACGCATTCTTCTAAGAATGTCGCTCGCGCAGATGACCTACTCGGGATAGGTTTCAACGTCTTCTTGCGTCGCCTTATTGAAAAGGATGAATACCAAAGGGTTGCCGGGCTCGGACATTGCATCGCTGCGCTGGCCGGTTATCTCTCCGGCCACCCCGCTTTTGTACTCCGCGACCACTTCGCCGAAGCTGTTGCGCTGGATGGCCACCTTCTGTCCGGCCTCGACCTTGTCGTTGAGCTTGACTAGATGCTCGACAAGCCCGCCCGCCGTGGCCAGGATCGGGAACGAACTGTTACCGACAAAGACACTCACGTCCTTGCCCGTACGTCCCATCGGCCCGGCAACGATGCCATGATGCTTGAGGACGTTCATTGTGCCTTCCACGAACAGGGAGATCATCTCGAGGTCCAGCACGCGCGCAGCGCCGACCTCCGGCGTAAAGGACGGGATGCCCACGTCCATGAACGCATTATGCAGGACGCCGGGATAGACATGATTGTCGAAAATCTGGCCGACGGGATAAAGCTCCACCATCGCCCTGACCTCGGGCACATCCATGCCGGCAATATTGAATGCGGTGACCTCGAATCCGGTTGTCCCGGTGTGGAAGTCGATCGCGAAGTCGGCGTTCGGCCGGAGCAGCCGGTTGAACAGGAGCCCCGCGTGCCGGCTGGGTGCGGTGATGCCGTTCTCGTTCCCGGGCCATTCCCGATTTCATATCGATCAGATCAATGCCTCTGCCCGCGTTGGGCCACCTGCGCTGCATGCTTTCCATGGCTGGGCGGGATACGTCCGTGACCGCCATCACCGTGCCCGACATCTCCGCTGGATCGAGCTGGTTCATCACGGTTTGGACCGTATGCATGGAACTCATTTCGTCGCCATGAACGCCACTGACCAGGACGGCGCGTTTGCCCGGCTTTGCTCCCCTGGCGACCGTCACGGAGACATACCAATGCTGTCCGGTAGGCATCTCAACGCCTTGGAAATACAGAAGGCGCTTCTGGCCGGGCTCGAGGTCGTTAACGTCGAGCTTGCTGACGACTTTCTTCCCGTCGACCAAATCGCCGGTATAGAGCGTCCCCCGCGGTGCGCCTGATGCCGCGTCGCCCGAAGATGCCGCCGTGTCCTGGGCTTTCACAGGACCAGTGCTGCTGGCGAGAACAGCAGACGCGCCGACCGTGGCAATAGACGCCATCATGAAGTCGCGGCGATCGAGA